>CATLAK010000051.1 GCA_949878435.1 uncultured Lachnospiraceae bacterium | reverse complement strand
TAAAAACAAAAGAATCATCCTATTCGTAGATGCACGTGCTATAATGCACTTATACGGTATCTGCGTACCAATCCATCGGGAACTAAATTCCCCTGCAAGCATTCATACGAAAGGATGATCCTATGAACACTATTTTAGAACAATATAAAGATAAAATCAATGGCACATTCTCCTTTTTTGACAGGATGATCATCAAAGGCCATATCCGCCAGTTCTTTTCCACTTCCGGAAAAGGATTTTTCCTCTCTGAACAGAATGTCCTGCTTAAAGATTTTTCGTCTTATGCCAATCAGGTAACTGCGGATATTGTCTCCTATGCAGAAAATATGGCTGCTTCTGATAAACGGCCTTTGATTTACCTTACATCTTCTAAAACTTCAAAGGAACAGGCAGCTTTACAGGCTCTTGAAGAACATCCGGTGGATGAGGGCCTCGTCTGTATCCTCTCAGTAGTGGAATACTGCCAGACTCTGCAGCCTAAAAAACATGACAACGGGCTGCTTTCCCTTGACACAGTAAACCGCAAATGCAAATACTATTACTTCTATTTCCTTGATAAGCATTTCGGCTTCATGCATGTCAAACTCCAGACATGGTTCCCTTTTCTTATCCAGGTCTATATCAATGGGCGGGAATTGATGAAGCATGTCTTTGAGCAAAACGGCATCTCTTACCAGATGTATGACAACTCCTTTTACGAAATCAGCGACATAAAAAAGGCACAGGAGCTTGCCGACAGGTTTGATTCCAAAAGCCTGTGCAGGCAGCTTGACCTCTTTGCACATAAAGTGAACCCTTATCTTGATACGATTGAAAAAACCTTCCACCAGGGATACCACTGGTGTGTGGATCAATGCGAGTACGCTGCCGATGTTATGTTTAAGAGCCGGGAGGCTTTGGAGGATATTTATCCATCCCTGGTAGGCCACGCATTCTATGACTTCAACTGTACGGATATTTTTTCTTTTCTTGGGCGTAAACTTCACCATAAGTTTCAGGGAGAGGCAGTCTCCGATTACCGTAAGCGCCCGGAAGGCTGGAGGATTAAATTCAAAATGAAGTCCAACAGTATCAAGATGTATGATAAATTCAGCTGCCTGCGGGTAGAAATGACCATTAATGACCCGAGGGAATTCAAGGTCTATAAGGATGTACACCATGAAGACGGAACTACATCCAAACGGTGGGTTCCCATGGGTAAGTCTATCGCTAACTTATACCGGTATGCTGAAATTTCCAAAGCAGCAAATAAGCGTTTTCTGGATTCCATGCAGAACATAATCCCGGCAAAAACCATTGAAAAGGAGATCAACAGTATCTGTTGTCGGAAAAAACTGGGAGGGAGAAACTACAGCGGATATAATGTCTGGTCTGCCGAGACGTTTCTTCTCTTTGAGTCCGTTTCGGATGGGAAATATCTCATCCGTGGGTTTACGAACAGGGAAATCCGCCATTCAACCAATAGGGCTAATCCCGATTCTGCCAAGGTAAAAGGAAAAACCAGCAGGGAATTTACAAAATTAAGGGCGCATGGACTGATTCGGAAAGTTCCTCATTCAAGAAGGTATCTGGTCAGCGATAAAGGACGCCGTGTAATGGGTGCGCTGATCGAAACCAAAAGAAAAATCTATCCGGAACTTG
>CATLAK010000050.1 GCA_949878435.1 uncultured Lachnospiraceae bacterium | reverse complement strand
TTTCCCAAGCTACACTGTAGCTTTGATACCTCTATTATACAGCAAATAAACTATTTAAGCTTGTATTTACTACAAAATATATGAACTTTTCAAGGTACTATAGCGGGGCTTTTGACCCCAACATCATGAGAATAGAACTATTGCAGAGTATGCGTTAAGAGATATGTCAAAACCTATTGGTGTGAGCGAATATCATTTGTGCACAGATCTTCCGCTGGACTTGAAAAATGCTTTACCTGATCCAGAGGAGATTAGAAGTAGGATTGATATGAAAAAATAAATTGTGCAGACCGTCTGCACAAATGAATTAGAAAGAGTTTCATGATAATAAAAATCTAAAAAACGTCAGATACAAGGTGCATATCAAAGAAAAATGCACCGAAAAAACCCTGAAAATCACACAAAATCACCCTGATTTCCCCAACAGACAACTCCATATGGAAGACTATCTGCAAATGGTATCTGCGGAACAGAAAGAGTATGCAGATAAAAGCCGCTATATGTAGCAATTTTTTGAAATTGATTTGCTGCTGTCTGATAAGAAATTGAAAAAGATGGGCGCAGTCCTCTGATTCGCAGGGTTTTGTGGAAAGTATTTTTCCTAAAGCGTTTGGTTCGGAGGCGCAGGAATCGTATCAGAGTTTGTTTGAGGATACGGCAAAGTACAATGCGATTATGAGTGCATTGTAGGAATGCAAATGTGACCTGCCCTGTTATGCAGGAACAGAAAGTAAAAAGCATAACCCTGTATTTTGGAGTTGCATACTCTTGTTCTTTGAAAGGGAGTTGTGCTATAATATAACAGGTTCATTTTGGAAAAAACAGAGATCTATTCATTTCGTGAAAGTTGTTTGACCGAATGAATGGGTAAAGAAATATTATAAAAAGGAGAACGAGATATGAGTATGGTAAGCGAACTTCAAGAATTAGGTGCGGATGTCAATGATGCGATGCAGAGATTTATGAATAATGCATCCCTTTACGAGAGGATGCTGGGCAAGCTTCCTGCCACGGTGAATGACAAGCCGGTTATGGAGTTTATTGAAGCAGGCGACATTAAAACAGCGATTGAAAACGCGCACACGTTGAAAGGCGTTATGGGAAATTTATCCGTAACACCCCTTTACAAAGCGTACACAGAGATCACCAACCTTTTAAGAGAAGACAAACCTGATGAGGCAAAAAAGGTATTGGAAGAATGCCTTCCTATTCAGGAACAGGTCATGACCTGTATTGAAAACAACAAATAATGACAGAAACGAGGTAAGGTGATAAACGATGGTACAGTCGAGAACGCATACATGTAATCAGCTTAGGATTGGTGACGCAGGGAAGAAGGTCACCATCGTGGGCTGGTATGACAATATGAGAAAGGTCAGCAAGAACCTTGGCTTTTTGATTCTTAGGGATTTTTACGGTGTGACCCAGGTGGTGGTCGAGACGGAGGAAATGATGGCGAAGCTGTCAGGGATCAACAATGAGTCCACCCTTTCGGTTACCGGCGTAGTCAGGGAGCGCTCCAGCAAGAATCTTCAGCTTGCAACCGGTGAGATAGAAGTGGTGCCGGAGGATATTTCTGTTCTTGGAAAATGTATTTACAATGAGCTTCCCTTTGAAGTGAGCCGGTCCAAAGAAGCTGACGAGGCAGTCAGGTTAAAATACAGATATTTGGATTTAAGGAATCCTGCCGTAAAAGAAAAAATCGTGCTGAGGAGCAAGATTGTGGCGGAAATCAGAAAGAGTATGATCGAGCACGATTTTCTGGAAATTACGACGCCGATTCTGACCTGTTCCTCCCCGGAGGGGGCAAGGGATTATCTGGTGCCTTCTAGGAATCATCCGGGCAAGTTTTATGCACTTCCCCAGGCACCCCAGCAGTTCAAGCAGCTTTTAATGACTTCCGGGTTCGACAGATATTTTCAGATTGCGCCCTGTTTCAGGGATGAAGATGCAAGGGCAGACCGTTCTCCCGGTGAGTTCTATCAGCTGGATATGGAAATGGCATTTGCCAGCCAGGATGATGTGTTTGAGGTGATTGAAGACGTTCTGCCTCCTATTTTTGCAGCGTACGGGACTTATAAGACGGCGTCGAAGGCGCCCTTTACAAGGATTTCATACAAGGATGCTATGGAAAAATACGGTTCAGATAAGCCGGATTTAAGAATTGACCTTTTGGTGCAGGATGCCACGGAATGCATGATCGATTGCGGATTTGGTCCTTTTGAAGGGCAGACGGTAAAGGCAATCGTGGTCGATCAGTTTACAGCAACCAGAAAGGTGATTGATAAAATCTGTGCCGATGTGGAGATTCAGAGCGGTCAAAAAGCTTACTGGTTCAAGCTTGATGAAAACGGCGAGCTGGTGGGTGGTATCTCCAAGTTCCTGCAGGAGAGGAAAGAGCAGGTGATTGCAGCCCTTGGATTAAAGAACGGTGATTTCATAGGCCTTACAGCAGGCAAGAAATCCGATGCGCAAAAGACGGCAGGCGTATTGCGCAAGTTCCTTGGCAATGCCAGCGAAGCGCATATGAAAAAAGACTGTTATGAGTTCTGCTGGATCGTGGATTTCCCCATGTATGAAATCGGGGAAGAATCTGGGGAACTGGAGTTTTGCCATAATCCTTTTTCCATGCCTCAGGGCGGGATGGATGTGCTCCTTAATAAGGATCCGCTGGAAATCAATGCCTATCAATATGACCTGGTATGTAACGGTGTGGAACTTTCTTCGGGGGCAGTCAGAAACCACGACCCTGAAATCATGGTAAAGGCATTCCAAATTGTTGGGCTTGACGAGGCGGATGTGAAAGCCAAATTCCCGGCTATGTACAATGCATTCTGCTACGGTGCACCTCCCCATGCAGGCATTGCGCCCGGCGTGGACAGAATGGTCATGCTGATTGCAGGAGAAGAGAGCATTCGGGAGATTATCCCTTTCCCTATGAACAAGACGGCACAGGATGTGATGATGGGAGCGCCATCGGAAGTAGACGAAAAGCAGCTTAAGGACGTTCACATCAGAATTGAATTGCCAAAGGAAAACGAGTAGGATTGATTTAAATGATATACAAAGGGTGTCTGTTCCCTGCTATAGGGCGGATACCCTTTATAAATTTATAATGGAGGCAAAAATGAAAAGATATAAAATAACAGTAGCAATCCTTCTTGCAGGATGCCTTATGGCGTTGTGTGGGTGTCAGGCAAAGGTGGGAGAAGAATTTACAGAAGAGGTTGATACACTGGAAGGCGTATCTCTTATCGTTGATGCAGGGCAGGTATCACCTTCGGGAATCACCTATACAATCGACAATCAGTCAGAGAAGGACTTAAGTTATGGGCGGGATTACAGTCTGCAGAAGGAAAAGGACGGAAAATGGTATCGGGTGGAACCCAAAAGCGCGGTGGCAGTTACCATGGAACTGCTTTGGATTCCAGCTGGAGATGCACAGACAGAAGCGCTTTTATGGGAGGATGCTTATGGGAAACTGCCGGCTGGGAAATACAGGGTTGTGAAGAGTGTTTCGGATTATGAAAGCGGGTATTATTTGACGGGGGAATTTAATGTGGATTAAGGGGAAAGTTTTTCTCTAATTTTAATGTGCTGGATAAATTTAAATAATGTCAACCAAAACAGATTTTTAGTTGACAATTTGATAAGAAAAATGTATACTTTCAAAATATACTAGTTTACAATTAGACGCATGAAGAAAGGAACACAACTATGAACACAAAGAATTTAGCGCTTATTGGTTTGATGTCAGCAGTTTTATGTATTTTAGGACCCATATCCCTTCCCATACCAATCAGTCCCGTGCCCATATCGCTGGGGATGCTTGGAGTATATTTGACGGTATACATACTGGGAATGAAAAAAGGAACCATCAGCGTATGCATTTATCTGCTGCTTGGACTTGTAGGACTCCCTGTTTTCACTGCATTTGGCAGCGGGATTGGAAAGGTGTTAGGACCTACTGGCGGTTATTTGCTGGGATATATTTTTATTGCATTGATATTTGGTTTCTTTATAGATAAATGGAAGACAAATCAGGTATTCATTTTTCTTGGCATGATATTGGGAACAGCAGTCTGCTATCTGCTGGGCACCGCGTGGCTTGCAAAGCAGGGCGGCATGAGTTTTGCTGCCGCGCTGGCAGCCGGTGTCCTGCCTTTTATTCCGGGGGATTTGGCAAAAATCGTCCTCACGATGCTGGTAGCTGCGCCGGTGCGGGGGGCGTTGTGGAAGGCAGGAATTCTGGAGATGCACTTGGAAGAGAAGGTGCAGGAAGGCTGAAAGTGTTGAAAACTTCTGCGGTCCTCCTTTATAATAGACGAAAAGGCATAGACTGACAGGAGTAAATTGCATGATACAGGGAAAGACCGGCAGGAGAAAAGCATTCAAAATAATAACGACACTTCTTTTTTTGCTATATATAGCGGCGGTTCTGAAAATCACTGTGTTCAGGCAGGGATTTGACGTGCGCTGCTTTTTGCAGGATGGAACAGTCAATCTGACGGTGATGCAGGAATACATCTTCCTTTTGCAGAAAGGAATGTGGGGAAGATTTATCTATCTGTTTGTGGGCAATATTGTCTGGTTCATCCCCCTTGGACTTTACCTAAAAGGTATCATGCAGGTAAAAAGAACGTGGCTGATTGTGCTGATTGGTTTTGCATTCTCTCTTATGATTGAAAGCATGCAATATTTCTGGGGGACAGGCATCTCGGAGGCGGATGATCTGATTTTAAATACCCTTGGCACATTTATCGGGGCGATGCTGGGAAGATTAAAGTTTTTCAAGTATTTTGCCGATATACTCTATAACTGATAGTAGATGCAAATGGATTTGCAGAGTATGGTCACAAGGAGGTCACGAAAATGAGTACAGGTGCAGCAGGTGTGGAGACAGGCAGTCAAGTGCAGTCCGCCTACACAGAAATGAACAAGACGAACAAGACAGATAAGACAGACAGCAAGAAGCCCCGATATTATGGGAAACAGATTGGATCCCCTGTCTTAAGCGAAGAAGGAGAGAAGTATTACGAGCAGTTAAAGAAGAAATTCGGAAACATGGAATTCATTCTTGTAAGCAAAGACATGAAACAGCAGGCGAAGGCGATGGCAGCCAGCTTTGCCAACCCTTATAAGACGGTTGTCCTGATTGATGAAGAAAAAATCGAGAAGATGGCAACAGATGAAAATTTCCGGAAGCAGTATGAAAGCATCATCAGCAATGCAAAATCAGGACTTTCTAAACTCAAGTCCAGCATAGAAAAAACGGGAGCTAAGGTAAAAGGCTACGGAATGCAGGTGAAGGACGGAGGACTTGCCGGTTTCTTTGCCGTTCTGGACAAAGCCAATGCCAAGCAGCGTGACCGGATAGCCAAAAGAGCAGAAAACAAAAAGGCAGAAAAGAAGGCTGCGGAGAAAAAGGCGGCAAAGAAGGAAAAAGAAGAGTGGCTGAAAGAGAAGCAGGCGGCAGGACGGAATGAGGCTGCGTGGTGGGAAGAGGATGAGGATACGGTGACCATCACCGCCAACTCTATAGAAGAACTGATACAGAAGATCAATGATTATACATTTGCGGAGCGAAGCAATTATGTCAGGACCGAGGAAGAGCAGATGATCGGTCAGCATATTGATTTTCGCAGCTAGCGGGTATATCGGCGGACGGGGAAATCCTTTCTCGTCCGCTGAATTAAGGTTTAAAGGAGCTATCTAATGAGTATACGATATGCATTCAAACGTTCCCTGCCAGTAATGGCAGGGTATCTTGTGCTGGGCATGGGATTTGGGATATTGCTTGAAGCAAAAGGCTATAGCGCTGTATGGGCATTTTTTATATAATAGGAAATTCCTCCTGCCGGAGGAATCTTGAATTAAAATAGCCCGCCGGAGACGGGCACGCTGATAAGACGAATGATTTAGAAGATATAAAAACCTTCTTCAAATTCGTCATCATCAAGGTCATCATCCTCAGTGAGGAAGTAATGCATGTCGAGCAGATCAGAGTGTTATCCAGCACCCTAGGTGCTCCAAGTCTTTCTTATATTCATCAAATTAAATGAAGGTACTGACTCATATATTCTGATGTATTTTACAGCAGAGTGTTTGAATCAGTACCTTCTTGTGTTATCA
>CATLAK010000049.1 GCA_949878435.1 uncultured Lachnospiraceae bacterium | reverse complement strand
TGATAACACAAGAAGGTACTGGTTCAAACACTCTGCTGTAAAATACATCAGAATATATGAATCAGTACCTTCATTTAATTTGACGAATATAAGAAAGAATTGGAGCACCTAGGGTGCTGGATAACACTCAATTTATGGTGGTGGACATGAAAAATGCGTGTTAGCAGATTATCGGCATTGCTTATTACAGTATGATGATTCCAGCAATCAGCGGATGCACCACACAGGCAAGCCCCGCCCCGGATGCCGCGCATTAGATTGAGGATGACGGCTCGGGAGTAAAGGAGATAGATATTCCAGTATTGGATGAACGAAATAAAGTTGGATTGCAGGCAGATATTCTTATTTCTTTGATGGGAGCGAATTTTAATTATAAAAGAAAAAATAATGATGATGCTCATTGCAGCAGTATGAAAAACAATACAGTGCGGCGCTTGCTGCGGCAGTAAGCGCGGCTAATCCGAACTGGAAAAATGGAGATTCGTTTGATACAAGTATTTTGGACAATGTTACGAGGAAATCTGTAGAAAGCACGCTTGTGAAAAGCGGCGATACACTTGTGAGAAGGTCATCCGTTTCCGGCTGTTCATTGGATGTGCAGGTTTAGATGGAATGCGCGGTCTGAAAGCAAATAATCCATACCCATTATTCAGCGGAGGAGGCTCTGACTGATAGAGGGGGTGCAATAATAAAATAGCGGAGAATTGAAGAAAATGGGTATTAACGGAATAGGAACAGCGGGATATCCGCTGACAGGATACACGGTAAGGAAGATGGGAAGAAGTGTGGAGCCCGGAACTGCGGGATTCATGGAAACGGTGGAAGAAAAGGCGGCACAGGGCAGAGCAGCCGACCAGGATGAGAAAGCCTTTGAGATGATCGGTCCCAATGCCCCGCGGGAAGTGAAGGATGCGTGGATGGATGCGGCGAAAGAAGTAAATGCAAATGGCATGGGAATCCGAAGCAACGGAATGATGAGCCACATATCACAGATGATGGTGCAGCGGCTTAATAAACAGCTTAGGGGCGAGACGGAGAATTATGACATCCTTGGAAGTACAGTGGAATCTGCGATTCAGGCAACGAAAAAGGCGCTGTACGAATTGGAGCATCCCGTAATATATACACCCAGGAGCGTAGAGGTCCAGCAGGCCCGCATCAAAGAAGGGGAATTTTACAGGGCGTTTTTAGATAAGCTGGAACAGCTATAGGGTACATTATGGCACAGAAGACAGGAACACTTCTGGTTGTAAGATGGATTACGATATCAAAAATAATGGAGGATTTGAAAAATGAATGTGAATGGAATAGGGGCAGCAGGATATCCGGCATGGCCGGGGGCAAGAAAGGCAGAAAGCAGTACGAAGGGCGGTTTCGGGGCAAATGTGAAATCAACAGGAAATGTAGTACATATCGACCCTGACGCAGTATTTTCCATCCATCATGTAAAAACGGGGGAAAGTGCAAACGTATACCGGGCGGATGATTTTTCAGAGGACAATCCGGTCTATCTTGTGAAAGGCACTGACATAAACGGAAATGAATACGAGCAGACGGTAGATGTGAGCATGGTAAATCCGAATAGCTGCTCTTATACGGAGATGCTTGCGTTAAATGCGCATACCGGGAATAAATCGGACAGCAATTTCATGACCATGGCGATATTGAAGGATAAGATGGACGGCACTTCCTACCACGAAAAAGCGGATTATATGGCAATGGCATTCGAGCTTATGAATGATATGAAAACGCTTGGAAATTGGGATGGATATCTGCGGTATGGGAAGTGGATCAATGATATCCTTACTTTCTGTAAAGGCAAATCATAATTGAAAATGGCCTGCCCCACGGCTACATATCCCCGATAAGACACAGACTGACAAGGTAGGGTAGGCATCCCCGGTTTTCCGGCAGATCGGGGAACCGGGGAGCAGGGAGTGGAGGTGTTTGTCATGAAGTTTGACAGGGGAAGTTAGGCGGTATATTTGCATGGAGACAATGAACCGCTCGGACTTATTACGAGGGAGCGGATGCGGCTCTGAACGACAGAGGGGCTGACAAAAATAATGGAGGAGATTAAGAAAGTGAATGTAAACGGAATAGGAGCAACGGGATACCCGGCGGCAGGGTATGAAACGAGAAGGGCGGAAAGGAATGTAACAGGAGGGAAATTTTCAGAACAGGCGGCGCAGGCAACAGCTACCCTTCACGGTGCAGAGGAAGGTTCCGGGGATATTGCAATCAGCTCATGGGCAGATGTTGTGAGTGGTTCGTCCATTTCCGTCTATAAGACGCAGGACTTTGATGCGGCAAATCCCGTGTATAAGGTCAAAACGTGGGATAAATCGGGGAACGTGACGGAGCAGATGGTGGACGTGTCAAAAGTAGACCCAGAGAACTGCGATACGGCGGAAATGTATGCCTATACAGCCCATTTAAAAGAAAGCGGGAAAGGTAGCTTTGAGGACACCGTCCTGAAAGCTGCAGTCGCAAAAGCAGTGAAGAATGCGGAGCAGAGAAGCGCGGGCTCATGGAGCTTTTCGGAAAAGACAGACTGGGTAAAAATCGTGAATGACATCATGCAGTCCGAGTACCAATATGGGGATTTGAAGGGCTACATGGAGTGGAAGAAGTTCTTGGGATTTCTGGAGAAGTGAAATTAGGGGAGGCGTTTTAGAAATGAATGTCAATGGAATAGGAGCAGGTTATGCAGTAGCAGGGTATGAAACGAGAAAGGCAGAGAGGAATGCGGCGGGCAGGAATTTTGCTGATGCAATAAACAAAGCAGCACCAAAGAAAGAAACGAATGCTTTCAGACCGGAGAGTTCTGATGAGGTGATGCAGGCATGGGATAAGGCACTTGCGGAAACGGGAGTAAATCCTTTCCCGATGAACCGCATTTCAACAGCATTGGTACTGCACGTTGAAAGCGGGCAGCAGGGTTTGAGTTCCACATTTTTGGGTGACAGCACAGGCTCCGCAAAGTCAATGGCTGAAAAGATTATACATAGGCTGGAGAATCCGCTGACCCCGGCGGCGAACCCGGATTTTGCAGGGCAGGAATTGATGTTCTATAAAAAGTTCTTAGAGTTTTTGGGATGGTGAAATGCCTGGACTTATTATAAGAGGGCATGGGTGGTTCTGAATGACAGAAGAAACGCCAATAAATATTGATAACAATGGAGGATTAAGAAAAATGAATGTAAACGGAATAGGAGCAGCAGGATACCCGGCGACAGGGTATGAGACAAGAAGGGCAAGAAGGAATTACGCTGACCAGATGTGTAATATGGTTCCGGCAACACAGTCATCCGGCGGCACATTTGAGTTACATATTTCAAACGATAAGGACGGAAAGGCAATCGGCTCAATGTGTGGGGCGGATTATTCCCTTACGGTCTATCAGCCGAAGGACTTTGACCCTGCAAACCCGGTATATAAAGTGAAGGTATGGGATAAAGGCGGAAATGTGACAGAACGCATGGTGGATGTGTCGAAAGTTGACACAGCGGGCAGCGACTATATAGATATGTTTGCATATTCCAGCCACTTATCGGCAAGCGGGAAATGTCCGGGCGCACAGTCTGCTTTTATAAGGGCAGGTGCAAATCAGCATGGCGCTGACAATAGGACACATGATGATTTGTTCGGGATGAATGACTGGATCAGTGTTTTAAAGGATGCTATGCAGACGCAGTATGATGCGGGGAATCTGAAAGGATATCTGGATTATAAGCAGTTCTGGGATTTTCTGGATAATAAATAAGTTATTCTTTGCCCCTATATCCCGATAAGTGTAGGAATCCCTGGCGTTCCGGCAGATCGGGGAGTGGGGGGGCGACTTTATAACAATGGGAAGGAGAGGTAAAATGCCTTACATTACAGTTGAAAGCGGAGCTTTATCAGATAATCAGAAAGAAGAACTGATATGGCGGTTGACAGAAGTGTCTTCTGAGATTATGAAAGTGCCGCAGGAATTTTTTGTTACGACAATTAAGGAGGTGCCGGACAAAAATTTTGGCATTGGCGGAAAAACGATTGATAAGGTGAAAGCAGAGTATATGCAGACGCATAAGTAATTTTGTCAACAAATTATGATGCTATTGCTTTGAGAAAATCATATATCTGCGCCAAATGAAGAAAACCAATAAAGCACAAATGATAAAAGGGAACCAAGCAGGAACACTTCATGTCTGGTTCCCTTGTTCCATATCAGTGCGGGGAGGCGGTTGTCAGTGGAGAGGATCAGATGCCCGAACCCGAAGTGCGGCGGCACATCCTTGACATTGAGAAGATGCCGCCGGGCAGGACGGTGCTTGAGATCAAGTGCAGGCGCTGCGGGGAGGTGGTCGAGGTGGGCTTCGGCCCGAAGAAGGTACATAAGAAGAACAGGCGGCAGGGGTAGCCCTGCCATTTTTTTGTATAGGCCATGATTAGGAATGCGCTCTGCGGGCATACTTACAGTATACATGGTAATTTATGGAAAATTATCACTGTAAGGACACCTGCACGGAACCGTTCCGCTGATCATGGTTAGAAATCCAGAAGTGGCTGTGGGAGGGATTGAGAGATGTGCAAAATAAGGTGTCCGCTGTGCCGGAAGAGGATCTGCGATTTAATCGCCATCGCGGAGGGGAGGACAGTAGTCCGTATCAGATGCCCCCACTGCGGTAGGACAGTCAGGCTGGAATGGCTGGTACAGACCTCATTGAAAATGTGATACTGTTTACTCGATTGTGCGAGCGGCCAAGTGACGAGCTGCGAAGGGCCGGAGTAAAGCTAGAGACCAATACCTTAGCTTACTCCGGTCTTTTTTACGTTTCTTAGGTAGTTTCATATCAAATAAATACAGTGTTTCTGGCTTTACGAAGGCGTAAAGAAAGGAACGCTGTATGTCTGGAAAAATCAAAACATTCTGCGTCCTGCCGGGTTCCGGCGGGAGGCCAGAATGAAGATCACCTATGAATTTGTGACAGGGGAAGTCTCTGAGGCAGAGGTGGACGAGCGCCTCGGAGGGATGCTGCTGGATTTAGACCGCCAGCAGGAGAACAATGACCGGAAGGAAACCCGCCGTCATTTCTCACTTAACGGCATGGACTATGAAGGGGAGCTGTTTGCCTCGGCGGAGGATACGGAAAGGGCGGTGGAACACCGGGAGGATATGGCGCGGCTGCATTCCGCTATGGAGGCTTTATCCCCATCCCAAAGGGAGCTGGTGGAGAAAGTCTATTTTGAAGAGCGTAAGATTACGGATATTGCCCGTGAGGAAGGTGTGTCCGAAGCCGCTATCCGTAATCGTCTAAAGAAAATTTATTCCCGATTAAAAAAATTTTTAATTTAAGGGGTTCGATTTTGCCTTTCCCGTGACCTAATAGTGAGGGAAGTAAAAAGGAGCGCCCTCAGAAAGAGGTGAACGGAAATGAAACACAGCTTGAAGATCAGCTATACCAAAGAGCCGGGTTCCGAAGGTATCGTATGGTGCAGGACGGTACCCATGCGTGAGCGCCTGCTCCGGCGGCTGTTCGGTGAGATGCGCCGGGTGACGATCATTGTCCCCGGAGGCAGCGTGGAGGAGCTTTCGGTGAAGGAGGTAGGGACGGATGCGTAAGAAGGTTTTTATCTGCAGCCCCTTCCGCGGCGACATGGAAGGGAATGCAAGGAAAGCGGCGGCCTACAGCCGCATGGCGTGTGAGGAAGGGCATCTCCCCATCGCGCCGCACCTCTTATTCCCGCAGTTCTTGAATGAGGGGATAGAGGAAGAGAGGCGGCTCGGCATCGCTATGGGGATGGAACTGCTCGCCCTCTGTGACGAGGTGTGGGTGTTCGGGGAAGCCACCGAAGGGATGGCGGCAGAGATCGCATCCGCCACGGCGCAGGGAAAGACAATCATTTTCAAGGAAACGGAGGGAATGTAAATGGGAAGTGAATTAATGAGGATTGCGGAAGGGTTCTCCATTGTGGCGGAAGGTCTGCGGAGCCTTGCCAAAGCGGAGGGCGGCACGAAGGAGAAAGCTGTAAAAGCACAGCCGTCAGCCACGGAAAAAGTACAGAAGCAGGATGCAGTACAGGAACAGCCTGCTACGCTGGAGGGCATCCGCGCGCTGATGGCGCAGAAGACCCAGGAGGGCAAATCGAAAGAAATAAAGGAACTTTTGCAGAAGTACGGCGCAGCGAAGCTCTCGGCGGTGAAGCCGGAGGACTACCCGGCGCTGATGCAGGAAGCGCAGGTGCTGTGATGGGGAAACACGCATTGCTTTCCGCATCCTCGTCAAAGCGGTGGCTCTCCTGCACGCCTTCCGCACGATTGGAGGAGCAGTTCAAGGATGAACCGGGCGGCAGCGTTTATGCCGAGGAAGGCACCGCCGCCCACGCCCTTGCGGAGCATAAGCTGAAAAAAGCATTAAAAAGACGCTCCAGGCGCCCGGTGTCGGATTACCACTGTGACGAGATGGAGGAATGCACGGACGGGTATGTGGCCTTTGCGATGGAGCAGGTGGAGCTTGCAAGGCAGGAATGCAGTGACCCTGTCGTCCTGATCGAGCAG
>CATLAK010000048.1 GCA_949878435.1 uncultured Lachnospiraceae bacterium | reverse complement strand
AAAGCCGCCCGTTTTTTCATGCCGGACGGCTTTCTGCGTAATGTGATAGCTCAAATAATATTTTTTTGTGGGTGTAGGCTCCGAAAAGCCTTGATATTACAGTGTTCCTATTAAAACTCATTCATATCCAAGAGTTTCTCTCTGGAAAGGGCAATGTTCCGATTTCTGATCAATACCTCCAGCAGTTCATATTCTTTTGGCGTACATTCTATGACTGTTCCGTTTAAATAAACCTGATGCCTGTCAAAATCACATTTCATTTCTCCCAAGGTAAATTCCATTTCCACTTTTTGGGTCCGCCGCAGCACTGCTTCCACCCGCGCTGCCAACTCTAACATCTGAAAAGGTTTGGTCAAATAATCGTCCGCCCCCATAGCCAATCCTTTCAGCTTATCCGTCAATTCACTTTTCGCTGTCAGAAAAATAGTCGGAGTGCCGTGCGCTCTTTTAAACACTTGGTAACCATCCTTTTCTGGCAGCATTACATCCAACACAAGTAAATCAAATTTTCCATTCTCCAATAGTTCAATCGCAGATACTCCATCGAAAGCCTGTGTGCAATGATGCCCTGTAAGGTTCAAATTTCTGCGTATCAATTCGTTAATGGAAAGTTCATCCTCAACAATTAGTATTTCAGCCAATTTTTATCCACTCCTTTTTAAGATTTTAAAAATTATACCTTAAAAATGTTTCTAAATTGTAAAATAGATTTGCATTATTAAAAAAGACACCCGCATTATGGGGTGTCTTTTTCGTAAGCGCAGCCAGCCTGATTTATTTCTCCAAAAATGTCGCACAGGATGTCTCGCGGCAGTTGTCCGCACCGCATCCTCTGATATCTACATGATCGGCAATACATTTATAGTTGCTGTTATACGTGCAGTTGACCGCCTCGCAGTCGATGCTGATGGTTTTGCAGGGATGCTCTAGGGCACTGGTAAACCGGTCCTTTCCCGCCTCTGCAAAGCTTTCACAGCATGTATCATCATCACAGCAGGCATGCT
This sequence comes from uncultured Lachnospiraceae bacterium, assembly GCA_949878435.1. Lineage (GTDB taxonomy): Bacteria > Bacillota > Clostridia > Lachnospirales > Lachnospiraceae > Suilimivivens. Next base: position 6,666 of record CATLAK010000048.1, on the reverse strand, counting down.
TACCGCCCACCATAATATCCCCTTTGCAGCAGTACTCACTCTTATTATACGCACAGTTATCAACGGAACATTTCAAATCAGCCATATCATTACCTCCTTCATACTTTTTCATAGTCTGACATTCAATAGTATGACCGATTTTTTTTACTTCATTCAATTAAAAAAATCTTATATAAATTGAACCAGTAGCGCTCCACCATGGCGCTTCCGCATTCTTCCGCTTTTATCCCAGCGCTTTCCCATTTTTCGATAATTTCATCTCTGGCGTTTCCGCTTCCCAAAAACCACACCGGTCTTCCATCCCTCAAAAGTTCCTTCAGCGCCGCAATGCCTTTTTCATCAGAAAAATCATCTTCTACCAGCCCATGATTATTGGGATAAAGCTCACAGACCAGCTCTTCCGGATTTCCATACCACAAATACGTCTGATTCGGCAAATAATAGGACGCGACAGCCTGCATCTGATCAAAATTAAATATCAGCTCATCTTCCGCTCCGATTCTGTCAAAGACCTCCTCCGCCTGCTCCATCTGCAGCCGTTTCCACATCTCTTCCCCATAAAAAGCGCGGTAATTCCGAAGCCCAATCACCCCAAGCAGCACAAGCAATGGAATGAATAGAAATTTCTTTTCTTTTAAGCCAGAAATCAGCAGCGCAAAGGCAAGCCAGAACACGCCCAGCGCTGGAAGCATATACCGATACACAAAGATAGGACGTATCAGAAAAGACGCAAGGAAGCCGAAAAAAACAATTCCCAAAAGGACCCCCACACAGCCTGCCGTAAAAAGTGCCGTATCCTTGTCTTCTTTCCGCCTGATCCATTTAAGAACCATCCCTGCAAGCAGTCCTGCATAGCACAGAAAAAGCAGCGCCGCCAGCACGGTATTCAACATTTGATTGGAAAAAAGCGGCTGAAACAGAAATTTGACACAGCCGCCCAGGCTCCGCCATCCAAGGGGCTGAATCCAATAGCTTTCCTTCACCTGCCCTACCTGACCGGTCACTGCCAGCAAAAGCCAAGGCACATATGCCCCTCCGCAGCAAAGCCCGCTTGCCCAAAACGCTTTTCCCTCCTGCTTCATCCTGTGCGCTCTGCACAAGCTGACCAGCAGATAGAGATAGACCATGCACGCCGCCACGCAGGCAAAATAATGGGTGTAACATGCGGCAAGAGAATACAAAGTAAGCGCCGCCCAGTCAAGCCATTTTTTCTCCTTTTCCCCATGCGCCAGTTCATAAGCATGAAGCATGGCTGCCAGAATAAAGAATAGGGCATAACTATACATCCTAATCTCCACCGTGTAATCCGCAAGCTGAGGCATGGTAAGCAGCAAGACGCTAAAAATCCCTGCGCACAGCATGCCGAAATGTTTCCTCACCTTCGTCAAGGCATAAATCAGACAAAGAAAAAAAGGAAGCACTGAGACCAGCTTTCCAATCATTGCCGGCTGAATACTTCCTGTAACGGCGCCAGAAACGGCAAGGAAGAACTTCACGATCAGATAATAAAGGGGAGGATGGACATCCCTTGCCGTGATGGAAATCAGCTTACCACAGGACTGATTCGCCAGCCCCATGGTAAACACCTCATCATACCAGATATCGCTGCCAAAGCACAAATATACGGAGACGCCAAGCAGCGCTGCCGCGGCTGCCATGCCTATGATTCCAACTATCTTCTCCCAGTTCCTTTTATGCTCCATCTATAGCCTCTTTCCTTTGTCTGCCTTTTACTTCTTCTCTTCCTGTGCCTGTTCCTTACGTATTTCTTTCGTCCTGATTTCCTTACAGATCTGATCGATAAACTCGGACAAAGGTTTCACCCCTTCATCCCCTGCAAAACGGCTTCTCACCGATACGCTGCCGTCTGCCTCTTCCTGCTGTCCCACTACCAGCATATAAGGCAGCTTGGCAAGCCTTGCCTCTCTAATCTTAAAGCCAATCTTTTCCGAACGGTTATCCGTCTGCGCAAGCACACCGTTCTTTTTAAGTTCTGCCTCCACTTTTTGCGCATATTCCTCATATTTATCTGAAATAGGAAGGACCCTCACCTGTTCGGGGCACAGCCATGTAGGGAATTTTCCTTCATACTTTTCAATGAGCCATGCCAGCGTTCTCTCATAACATCCCATAGAAGTCCTGTGGATGATATACGGACGCACCTTGTCGCCGTTCTGATCGATGTAATACATATCAAACTGGGCTGCAAGCAAAGCATCCCACTGTATGGTAATCATGGTGTCTTCCTTACCATACACATTCTTGGTATTGATATCGATCTTCGGTCCGTAAAATGCCGCCTCTCCTACATCTTCCACGAAGGGAATCTGAAGTTCCTGCATAATGCTGCGCATATGATCCTGGGTCTGTTCCCAAACCTCAGGCTCGCCTATATACTTTTCTCTGTTTTCGGGGTCCCATTTGGAAAGATGATAAGTCACATCTTCCTCTACGCCCAGCGTCTTTAAGCAGTACTGTGCAAGCGCAATACACTTTTTGAACTCTTCCACCATCTGATCCGGACGCACGATCAAATGTCCTTCCGAAATGGTAAACTGACGGACTCTGGTCAATCCGTGCATTTCCCCGGAATCTTCATTTCTGAACAGAGTGGAGGTTTCACCGTAGCGAAGCGGCAAATCCCTGTAAGAGTGCTGTGTTGCTTTGTATACGTAGTACTGGAATGGACAGGTCATAGGACGCAGGGCAAATACTTCTTTATCCTTCTCCTCATCTCCCAGAACGAACATTCCTTCTTTATAATGATCCCAGTGACCGGAAAGTTTGTACAAATCGCTCTTAGCCATCAGCGGCGTCTTGGTTCTGATATAGCCCCACTCATTGTCTTCCAGATCCTCGATCCAGCGCTGCATGGTCTGAACCATCTTGGCTCCTTTCGGCATCAAAAGCGGAAGTCCCTGACCGATTACATCCACAGTGGTGAACAATTCCATCTCGCGTCCCAGTTTATTGTGATCCCGCAATTTGATGTTTTCCAGATATTCCAGATATTCTGCCAATTCTTCCTTCTTATTGAAAGCTGTGCCATAGATTCTCTGCAGCATGGCATTGTCTGAATTGCCTCTCCAGTAAGCGCCTGAAGAAGAAGTGAGTTTAAACGCCTTGATTCCCTTGGTACTCATCAAGTGCGGTCCTGCGCAAAGATCCGTAAACGCGCCCTGGCTGTAAAAGGAAATTTCAGCATCCTCCGGCAGGTCCCTGATCAGTTCTACTTTATAAGGCTCGCCTTTTTCCTCCATAAATTGAATTGCTTCCGCTCTGGGCAGCGTATAGCGCTCCAGCTTGTTTCCTTCCTTGATGATCTTCTTCATTTCCGCCTCTATCTTATCCAGATCTTCTCTGGAAAAAGGCGCATGTTCAAAATCGTAATAATAACCGGTATCGATGCTTGGTCCGATTGCCAGCTTTGCTTCAGGAAAAATACGTTTTACCGCCTCTGCCATCACATGGGAGCAGGTATGCCTTACCACCCGCAGCCCTTCCGGATCATTGGCTGTCAGAATATTCAGGGCGCAGTCCTTGTCAAGGACGGTCCTAAGGTCCACCACTTCCCCGTCAACCTCTCCGGCACATGCCACTCTGGCAAGACCTTCGCTTAAATCCGCTGCAATTTCATAAACGCTTTTGGCACTGTCATATTCTTTTACAGAGCCGTCTTTTAATGTGATCTTCATCTTTCTTCTCTCCTTCTCCTTCTAATTTTAATCTTACGAATAATTTCTTTATGCGCGCAATGCATCTTACTTGGAGGTTTTATTTCATAAGAAGTGTGGCTTATCGTAATAAAAGAAGTCCCATGCATTACTCTCATAATGCATGGGACGTAAAATACGCGGTTCCACCCAGCTTGCTTACCGCACTGGCACGTGCAGATAAAGCCTCTCGTTTACCCGTAACGCAGGTTATGCGGACCGGATTGGGGTCACTCAAAGTTAGTTTTCAGATGCTTCCTGCAAGGATATTTTCAGCACAGCACATCAAAATATTTCATCTGATCTGTTGATATCCCTCTCTGCTGCATTTCACAACTTACTCGTCTCGTCATCGTGTTATCTATATCTGACTTACTACGCCATTATTTTATGACACTTTTTCCATTCTGTAAAGAGTTAATTTCTATTATGCTCCTGTTATATCAATTGCATGCATATAGGCATCGGAACCTCTTGCACATACGACCGTCAGCTTCTTGCCGCTGACGAATACTTTACAGCCGGTGACGCTCCTTACCATATCCAGCTTTAATTCCATCTCCCCCTGTGCCGTGCTCAGATACAGGACATTTTCATTTGATTTGCTTCCAACTGTCCCGGTCACTGTGGGCATGGATTTCATATCCACGGTCGCGCTGGAAGGACCATTTTTAGAAGCTGAAATATAAGCCGCATGCATATACGCATCCGTTCCGCGATAGACAGATACCGTCAGCTTGTTGCCCGGTGTCAACACCATACCGCTTCTGCTGTCCGTGTTATTGTCAATCACAATCTGCATTTCGCCGTCCTTGGTGGACAAATACAAAAGATTTTCTTTGGTGTTCTCGGTCACTGTTCCTGAGACCGATGTAGTTGCATCATTTACATAAGATGCCGGTGCCGGCGTAATCGTGGATGCAGTCTTTCCTGCTGCCACCTGCGATGAATCTGAAATGCTGACCGCATGCATATAAGCGTCCGCACCTCTTGCACAGCAGATGCTGTAGCTCTTTCCCACTACAAGCACCGAACATCCGCTCATATTGGTCGTCACATCCATTTTAATCTGCATCTCCCCCTGCGCTGTATTCACATAGAGAAGATCGTCCTTCGACTTATCACTTATGGTTCCTGATATCGTACTTGTGTTTGATGAATCAACGGTGACACCTGCCGTCTGTGTCCCACTGGTAATTTTGACTGCATGTAGATATTCATCTGAACCCCGGGCTACGGAAACACTAATATTCTGCCCAGGAAGCAATATTTTGCAGGCACTGGTATCGGTCCCGCTGTCCAACTTGATTTCCATGTTTCCTTCTTTGGTAGAAAGCTTTAATAATTCAGAAGTCGTTCCCGAGGAAACCGTTCCCTGTACGGTCGCGATCACCTCCGCTGCCTGTACGGTTAATTCATTTATCGGGATCATGAACATCCCCAACACAAGGCAGACTGCCATGCACACACTTGCAATTCTCTCCCTTTTCATATGTATACCATGCCTTTCCTTTGTTTACTGATACATTATGTAAACTTATAATACACTAAACATTTGGGAAAATCAAGATATCTTCCATAGAAATCACTTGTCAAATTCACAAAATCTATACATCATCAAGCAGCATCTCTTCAATGATTTCTGCAGCCGCCGCAATCAGTTTAAGGCAGGGTCTTTCTTCATAATATTGCTGCGTCCTGGCAGAAGGCTTAGCGCTCTCCTCCATTCCTTCGATTCCAAGCAGTTCCCGGCATATGATCGTATCAAACTGCTTCTTAAATCTGTCTGCCATCTGCCTGGTAAGAAGGTAGATTTTTTCCTTGCCCTCTTCGTTTGCAGGATCTGTATTTCCCTCTTTTAAACCAGCAAGCAGTGCCATCGCTGACACTGCTCCGCAAACCTCGCGCATTCTTCCTATTCCGCCGCCCATGGGACTGGACAGCTTAAGTGCCGTCTGCCTGTCCATTCCAAAAAGATCCGCATAGGTGGAAAAGACGGACTGCGCACAGGTATATCCTTCCTCAAATGTTGCAACCGCTTGCTTTACCCGGCTCTCCATCAGCCCTTCTTTCCGCAGCACTTTTTGTATTTTTTGCCGCTTCCGCAGGGGCATGGATCGTTGGGGTAAATTTTTTCCGGCTTCACGATGGTAGTAGAAGACTTCTGCTCTCTGTAAAGCTCTTTCCGCTTGTCCTCATCAAAAATTGCTTCCCACTCCGGCAGTTCATACAGCCAGTCTGCTCCAGCTGCCACCATGTTCTTATACAAAAGTTCCTTGTCAAAAAGGAGGCTTACCTGTGTGTCCTCTTCCATCTCTTCAATTGGATTTTCTTCTTTTAGGCTTTCGTTGATTCCATCCAGGAAACCTGTCATTGTCATGATATCGACATTATATTTTTCTGCAAGCTCTTTTACCGTTCCCTTGACTTCCTCGTCGGGATTTTTTAAAAGTTCTGCGTATATATCCTTTTCCTTCTGGAAATAAGCGCTCCAGAGTCTTTGCAGATCTCCCTTATTTGCTGTTTCTGAGTAAGCCATGTCACGCCATGTTTTTAACAATGCCATACGTCGTTCCTCCTTATCCGCTTCCGCAGATATTTTTAATATAATCGTTCATAATATAAGGATGCCGGATTATTCCGCCTGCATCCTTTGTTATTATAGCCTATATGACAAGAATTGTAAATTTTTTTTGATAGAAATGAATAAAGCCGGATTTGCGGGGTAATAATACTACTAGTCAATGGATCCCCCTCCTTTGATGACGTGGAGTTACCACCGCGGGCAACCGCGATGGGATGCCACATATACGACAGATAAATTAAATACTTATCCTCCCCTAAGGAAGCTCCTAGGAGTGCGGAAGCCGCATTTTTAGGGGCTTCCGCTATATTTAAGGGCTTTAAAATAGGGATTTTGGGGTGTTGCCAAGTGTTGCCACGCCCTTGCTTC
>CATLAK010000047.1 GCA_949878435.1 uncultured Lachnospiraceae bacterium | reverse complement strand
AATCTGTTGTTTAAATTCCGGAGTGTAAGATTTTTGGTTTTTCGCCATGTTGAACGTCTCCTTTGCTCTTTCACTTGATAGTATAGGTTGTTCAACTTTTTCTGTCCACACTTATATACTAACACCATTATATGCGCTATGGCAATGCAGGAATAGGAATGGCAGAAGCGCTGAAGCTGTTTCAAAACGGGCAGGCGCAAAAAAAGGTAATTATGATTTCTGATGGAGAAATCATGATGAAGACGGAAGAACAGACGGAGGAATCCTCGAATCTGTTTACAAAATCGGTTGCCGAAGCGAAGGCGGGAGGAGTTACGGTCGATGTGCTGGCACTGGGTGAGAAGATCGAGGAGGGAGAAACGGTTTATCCGGCGGCTGCTGCAACCGGCGGTACACTCTATGAACTGGAAAACGGAGAATGCCTGAAAGATTTTGCAGGAGAATATCTGTTTCATGAGCTGGGAGTTCCCGCGCGCCCTATTGGAAAGATGGCGGGCACTATAGGAGAACTGCAGATAGAGCTTCCAGACTGCCTGATGGAGAGAGCAGGCATTATTCTCACAGGCGTTCAGCAGAATGAAAATCTGACGGTAAACTGTGAGGCGGACAGGCTGGAAGTCCTAAAGGGCAGCCATTATACGGTGATAAGGCTTGAAAACCCAAGATCACAGAAGGTGGTAATTCAAATGCAGTCAGAAATGCCCATGGAGGTAGATGCCTATTTGACGGCGGAATATGAAGTTACGCTTGCCTCTTCCCATACCTATGATTCTGACACACAGCAGGCAAAGATCCGTATCGGACTTGAAAATGCTGAAAACAGGAATCTGCTTGACGGGCATCTCTCAAAGGAGGGAATGCTGGTCCTGGTCAATGGGGAGGAAAGCAGGTATGAAGCGGAGGATGGCCAAATCCTTTTATCAAGGCAGGTGACAGAAGACGAAACGCTGGAACTGGAACTGGTATTTCAGGACAATTTCGGCATCTACTTTGGGAACAGTGTCATCGATGAAGAGATTCTTGTTCCGGTAGTAGAGGAAAAGGAGCCTATAGACTGGTTTTTCTGGACGGTTATCGCCTGCTTTGTGGCAGCACTTCTTATTTTGATTATTTTTGCAGCTAAGAAGAGGAAAAGAATATCCCCAAGAAAAAAGATGATAGATGACAGCAAAATGTTTTTGGCTGAAAGAAGCTTTGGAGGAACTGATTTTTATGGAAAGCTTCAGGTCTATGTCATTCATAACAAAGAGGATATCGATTTCCCGCCGGAGAGCATCAATTTATTTGCAAGATGCAACAGGGATGTGATAACCCTGGAATGGATTTTAGATACCTGCAACATTCCCTTACATCTTAAGGGAGCAGACAGAATCCTCATAAGACCCGACGATGATAAAAGCATCGTAATCAAGAACAGCAGTAAAGCTACGGTGATGAAGGGCAGGGAGCTTCTCATAAGGGGACGTTCTTACCATTTGTATTATCACGAAAAGGTGACTTTTATTTTTGACCAGGAAGATGCGGAAATAGAAGTTCACTACAAGGATTTGAAACCAAACGAAAGATAGAGGAGGAAGAAATGAGCATAATCAAACAGACCAACCGGACCTTGTTGTTCGAGGAAATCAATCCGGAAAAGCCGGACCTGCTGACTTTAGTGGGTGATGTGCGTGGAATAGACAGTCTCAGTGACGAAAAGATCAAGGAAATGAACGAGGCGCTTCTGGTAAGGAGTTTCGACGAGTTCATATCGAAATTTGACCCGGTGGTGTATTCCTTTTTCAATGCCAATAATCAGAAAATCATGTATGTGCTGCAAAAACCGGAAACAATACCGGAAGAAATGCTGACGCCGATCCATCTGAATAAGCAGAATGATTTTCTTAAGATGCTGATGTCGCTGGTGGAGGCAAAGCGTTCCCAGAGCATCATCAATGTGGATTTTCAGTTTGACAAGCTGACCGATATGATTTCACCCAAAAAGGTCATGGAGGATATCAAGCAGAACCGCAAGGAGCTGCAGTACACTTACAAGACGTACGCAGAACTGGAGGAGGGGGATCCCCACAAGCTCGATCTGGCGGATAAGCTGAATGTGATGTTCGAGGAGGCAAGCATCAATTATAACAACGTTCTTGCCATGCTGCCGCTTGCCATAGAGGATATCAAGACGAGGCTGCTTTTAGGCGAAGCGGAGGAACAGAAAGACAACACGCCCCTTGCTCTGGGGGTGCTGAGCATGGATGAAAAGGGCGAGCTGAAAGTGTTAGAGGCGCCGAAGCAGGAGACGGCGGAGCTTATGGTGGTGGACGACAATGTCAACGCCGGGCTGATCGCCGCGCTGGAGGATGACTATGAGGCGCTGAACGAAGAGAGCAGCGACTATGTAAAGGCGCTGGTGACCAGAACCTATTGCCCGCTTGCATCCACCATGGTGAGCAGTATCGATGTGAAACAGGAAGTAAGCAATTACAATTCTTATCTGGAATTTTATAAGACGGCAAAGGATGATTTTATCAAAGTCGTGAAGCCTTTGATCGAAAAGATTCTGGGCGTATGGGCATTCTTTGAGCAGTACCCCTCAAATTTAAAGGGAATGCGCCCTTCTATGTTGATTACCAATGTGCCCAACGATATGCTGGTCAAGAGCAGCAACCTGCCCAGACTGATTGCATTCTTAAATACGGTCAATGCCAAGAATGATTTTGACAATACTGTGTGGTATGGAATCGTGCCTTCTGTGTCGCTGGATCAGAATTCCAATGTCAAACTGACCAGACAGCGTTTCAAAGGGAATGAAACCACAGAAAAGACCGGGGTCAACAGCGTGGAGGCACTGGTGCGGATGCTGGATGTCTTAAAAGACTACTCTGTGCAGTGCTTTTTCAGCTATGAGACAGGGGACAAGACCACCTTTAACTACATGGCGACAGAGGGGATCGAAAAGTTTGAGGAAAGATGCAGCTCCCTTACGGGAAAGGCTTACAGCGAGTTTGCCATTCCCTGTATTCCTAACTTTACGATTATTCCCAAGGAAAAATCTGGGGTCATCCTGGACAAGCGCATGCTGGTGAATGAAAACGATATGGCGGAGCTTTCTAAGGAAAAGGAAGATATCATGAAGCTCTGGATAGACGGCGTCTATGTGGGAGCGGCATATATCGCGGCAGGTCTGGTGGCAGCTTACCAGTGTCCCGAATACCTGAAAGAAAAGTTCAAGAGAAATGTGGATGAAGAGCTTCCGGGCGTCAGATTTGATATTGAGGCCGGCGACCATCCGCTGCGCGTTCACACCGTGATGGCAAAAGAAATCACCGGTTTTACCAACTCCATCAAAAATGAAATCAACAGACGGAGTTTTGGCTTTGTATTTTCTTCCGAGAATGCAATGCTGGGAACTGAAAATGTACATAACATCATGGTCTATAAGGCAAGGAACCTGCTCAGCGACGGCAAGACATATGAACCCATCTACAAGACACAGGTTACCACCTACATTGAAAGAATCCTGCGTCATGCCACCAGCGATTATAAGCAGGAGAATATTGTACAGTTCTTCTCGAACAATCCTGCCAGCCAGAAGAGCAAGTGGCTTGAGAAGAAAGGATGCGTCAATGCAGTATTAGGCGCCGGAGACGATGTGGAATACGAAATCGACGAGGCGAACGGATACTGTACGTTAAACATTACGTTTAACGGTAATGTACGGAATTTGGAGGTTGAAATCAACCGCTTTAATTCAAAAAATAGAGCTCTATAAAGTAACAAAAAAATGCGGAAAAGCCTGTCAGATTTTCCGCGGAAGGGTTTACGTCAGCACAGCGTCCGTGAACTCTGGCAAGCACAAAAAAGCTGTGCAGAAATGAGGTCAACATGGGATTTAGATTGAATGTAACTGGAGGAGCAGAGCAGATTGATCTGGATGAAAAAAGCATCAAGAATGTTGTTTTCGGTTCCGAATCAGCAGCTGATTCCAATGCCAGGGCAACAGATTTCGGTGTCTCCATGAAAGTATGGGGCAAGATGCTTTACAAGCTCGGCGGAGAGGGGAATGACGGCACACTGGGACTTTCCAAATGGTCAGTAGTTCCTTCTGAAAAGGCTGACTGCTACCGCAATGCAACGGTAGAAGTGATATCGGCAGGTCAGGTAGTCCGCAAATATGAGGTGCCCAACGCATTTGTGATGGAGTACTCGGAAGAGATGGACGATGAGACCGGGGTTGGAACCTTTTACCTGCATATCAAGCAGAAAAAGGATGAAAACGACAAAGTGAAAATCGAAGGCGGCTATGCAGGCGAATAGGAAGGAGAAGAATCATGGCATTTGTTGTAAAAGTGGAAGGCGCAGAAGCGTTTGAAATCGCAAAAGAGTGTGTAAAGAGTGTAAAGATGACGACGGATATCCCGCAGGATTCCAATGCAAGGACCAAGGATGTAGGTGCAACCATGGTCATCAAGGGAAAGATCCTAACGGCTGTTGGAGGAGATCCTTTCGACAGCACCAGAAAAATGGCGCTCTGGTCAGTGGTTCCTGCTGAAAAAGCAGACAGCTACAGAAAAGTGACCGTTGAGTATGTGGCAGCAGGCATCATGGAAAGGAAATACTGCTTCCCCAACGCTTTTGTAGTGGACTATAAAGAAGACTACGGAGACGAGGCAGGAACAGGAACCTTTACCCTGGTCATCAAACAGAAAAAGGATAAGATCAGCACCGTATCAGTAGAAGGCGGATATTCTGCATAAGAAGCAGAAAACGCAGTTCTAAGTTAATCAGAGAGAGCGTATACCAAAGCTGGTAACGGCAATGGATGCGCTCTTTCAGAAAAAAGATTACAGGCAGCATGGAGGATTATGATGGATTATTACAAGGTATTAGGGGTGCCGGAACAGGCGGAAGAAGAGCAGATCAAGCAGTCGTACAGGAAGCTGGCGAAGAAATATCATCCGGATCTGAATCCCGATAATCCTGAGGCGGAAGCAAGATTCAAAGAAATCGTGGAGGCATACGAGACATTAGGGGATGTCGAAAAGAGAAAAGCATATGATTTAAAGAGGAAAAGAACTGGCGAGGGCAGGAGGCAGGAACGAGGTCAAGCTGCCAAGGCGCCGGATGCAAATATAGATTTTGGGAATTTTACGAAGGATATGGAGAGGTATTTTGGATTTTCCTTTGCGGGGGAGAACGCGGGGAAAAGGGAAAAGAGCGGCGGGGGAGGAAAGAAGAATCCGCTGGATGTGACGGAGATGTTTGAGGCGTTTATGAAGATGAAGTAGGAATAGAAAAATTTAATAAGGAAGGAACCGAAAAATGAAATATTTTGAAATGCAAGATTCTCCAGAACTTAAGCATGGACCGCGGATAATGAGATGGTTTGAAAAATTTGATGTAAGAAATATTAAAATGGAAACATTTCCCAAGTTGCCTAAGAGACAGATATTCTTTGTAGAGTCATCTGAAAAAACCATGTATAGCGACATAGTGATTTTCCCTTTTTTGCTGATTTCTCCGAAGGTGCTTGAGGTAATTAAAATGTATAAGGAAAGATGTTTTTATCGGGATGCTGTTTTGTTGGATCAAGGAGCCGGTAAAGCAGTACGATACCATCTGCCTGTTTTTGATGAAACCAGTATGCTTCAGGTCGTAGAAAAAAACGCAAAAAATGGAAAGAACTTGTTTGCTAAACCACAGTCGGATATGACTAAGGTATTTCCGGAAAAGCATATTTTCTGGGTTCGTGATTCTTTTAAGAGACACACGATCATTTCATTGGATATGGCGGAAAGTTTGTTAAACAGAGAAATAACAGGGCTGGGATTAAAGGAGATTGAACTTTTCATTCAGAATCAGGCGAAGGAGGAATATATATATGAGAGAAGAGCGATTAGAGGTACATCCATTTGAAGAATTAAGGATTGAGTACTATGAGGGGATAAAACAAATTAATGAACATGCCTATTCCAAAATAGTAGGATATATCCCTTTTTCAAAAAAGGATGAGTATATAGAAATGGGGAAAAGGCAGGTATGGGTACAGGTAATCGCTGCTTCCGGGGATATGAGACGCATCCTATTTTGCGGCGTGATTTCAGAAATGCGTTTAGAAGTTAAAAATGAAACCTGCAAAATGGAATTGATTCTACAGTCAGGGACTTCTTTAATGGATTGGCGGAAAAGGACAAGAAGCTTTCAAGAGGAGGGCTATACATATGATTATCTGCTTGACATATGCCAGAAGGATTATGAAGACGCATCAAGAATCGTGACAGAAGGAAAAGAGAAGCAAATTGGAAATTTCCTTATGCAGTATAAAGAAACAGATTGGGAATTTATCAAAAGATTGGCGAGCATGAATCATACTATAGTGATTGCAGATTGTGCAGTAAAGGGAGAAAAATTTTATTTTGGTCTTCCTAACAGGCAGAAGACAATCCAAGGAGATAATATTGAATACCGTATGATGTTTGATGCAGAAGACTATTGGGGGAAAAGGGAAAAGGAAATTGACCTTACTGCTTCGGATGCAGTGACATATGTTTGGGAAAGCAGGGAGATTCATGATTTAGGAGAATGGGGAATTTTCGATGGGCAACAATTATTTGTATGGAAAGTCAATACAAAAATGAAAGGAAATACATTATTTCATACATATTTTTTGAAGACGCGAGCTGGATTTCAGATTCCCACAAAGTATCATGAAAATATTTCAGGGATATCTTTGATGGGAAAGGTGCTGGACGTAAAAGAGGAAAAGGTGCAAATAGAAATTGCAGAGGATGAAAATAAGGCAAAGGCAGGAAGAACTTGGTTTACCTACTCAACTGTATATTCTTCGCAGGATGGGACGGGATGGTATTGCATGCCGGAAATCGGCGACAGAGTAAGGCTTTATTTTCCAACGGATAGAGAGCAGGATGCTTATATTGCCAGTGCATATCATGAAGAAGATGCAGAGCTTAGAAAGCGACCGGCATGCAAATCATGGAGAAATAAGGAAGGAAAGGAAATCAGGCTTTCGCCGGAAAAGATACTTTTAACCAATAATCATGGTACTTTTGTCGAAATATCGGATGGAGGGGGAATCAATATTGTCAGCAGCGGATCTGTAAGTATTAAGGCAGGAGAAAGTTTGAGAATTGCCAGTGAGCAGTCTGCCGTTGAAATAAGTGCACTAAGAAGTTTGAAGTTGAAGCAGGGGAAAATAGAGATGAATTTGGATGGCGGATTAAGCATGAGCGGGACGCGTATTAGGCTCTAAAGTCCAGAGAAGGAATGAGAAGAATCAGTGAAGGAGGATAAAATGCCTAAAGATGATATAGAGTTAAAGTATGATTTTTGGAGCGGAACGATAACAGCAGGGGATTTAACCTTTGACAAGGGAGGGCATATCGGCGATTTCCTTTGGAGTTATACAACAAACAAAGACTATTACGAGCAAAGAGCGCTTGAATTAATGGAAAAGCACAATGCGTTTTTTTCCCAGTATGAAGAAATAGCGAAAGTGACAAGAGGGTCGTTGGTATCCTGCGACCATGGATCGTTTACTAAACGTTTGAACATAGAAGAAGATCATGGGATAACAGGAACAAACGGAGAACCTGTTTTAACTACAAAAGATAACAAAGTTGATTCTAATATCAGCAGTTTTGGCACATGTGATATCGACTTTACTGCTTGTGATGCGTCACTGCCGCGTCCCACCGATTTTAATTGCTATCCAATTTTGAAGGATAAATGGATAACAGATACAAAAAATCCCCTAATTTGGAATCAAAGCGGGACAGGAGGGGATTTCGAGGAAGTGCTCGATTCGGAAGCATATGCAGTATGCCTGTATGGAGGTCTGATTACAATCAAAGAGGTGCCGGAGGGGGAGGTTGAAGGAGAAGCTGTAGCCGAAGAAAATGAATCGCCTGAACTGGTAACGTTAGAGGATTTGGATAGGTTTGGATTCTATATAGGTGCAGACGATGCTGAAAGAGAGGCAGGGCTAGAGGAATTAAATAGTATGCTGCAAAAATATGGAATAACAGGTGATGATGAAATTGCTTTTTTTATGGGACAGGTTGCGCATGAAACAGGAAAAGGGGCTAGGACATTAGAAAAATTCAATGGAAGTGATCCAGAGACTTATTTTAATAACTCAAACTTCGCACATAAATTTTAGTTATACACCTTGAAAATTCAATACCTGGCAGTAATTCGGTTATCAATGTTCTGTGGTTTACGCTGCTTGTAGTTTCGATTTTAACAAAGCAGGAATAGC
>CATLAK010000046.1 GCA_949878435.1 uncultured Lachnospiraceae bacterium | reverse complement strand
CCCCTGACACATATTTATCCATTTCCTCTTCCGAAAACTCGCCATCCTCCGGCATGGCGGACTGCCCCATGAGCCTTTGCAGGTTTTCCAGCTTGCCGCTCACGTCCGCCTCCGTGGCGGGCTCCACATCCCCGTACTGCGCCATCCGCTGCTCCAGTTCCGCGATTTTCTCCCCCACCTCCTGCTGCTTGCGGCTGAATACCTCCCTCGGTATCTCGTTGTTCATCCTCATATCGAGGAGCGTCTCATATCTGCCCCGCTCCTTTTTGAGCTGTTCTTCTATGATTTCCTTGTCACGCAGCACTTCCGACTGCTCCACCCCGGCGATGCCGCACCCCAGCACCGCCGCCGCGTTCAGGAGCGTCCCCTCCGGGTCATCGAACACGGCGTGGAGGACTTTCTGCGCCATCGTGTACATCTTCCAGTCCTGCACCAGCGGCGAGCGGCAGACGTTCTCAATGCTCAGGCCGTTTTTCAGCCTTGCCGCTATGGTCCCCGTCCGGGTCTGGTCGTAGCATTTATAGGTGTAGGTGATGAAGTCCGTCTTGGTATGCCACTTGGTCTTTGCGAAGGCGTGGCCGCACTGGCACCTCATCTTCCTGCGCCAGAGGTCGTCCGAATGGACGCCCCTGTTCTTCCGGCGCTGCCCCATCTGCGCGTCCTTTTCCGCCATCATCTTCTGCACCCTCCCGAATTCCTCCTTGGTGACGATGGGCTGGTGCTTCCCCTCCACGATGACGCGCTCCAGCTCCCCCTTGTTCTTCGCCCTTTTCTGTTCCAGGTAGTCCGGCACATATTCCTTCCGGTATTCCAGTTCGCCGCAGTAGAGGCGGTTTTTCAGGATATGGCCGACGGTGGCGTAATGCCACATCGTCTTCCCCATCGCCGTGCGGCGGCCTTCCTTTTCAAGCTGTTTCATTATTTTATGGTAGCCGTTGCCCGCAAGGTACAGGTCATATATCCTCCTGACCGTTTCCGCCTGTTCCTCATTGATGACGTATTCCGGCCCCACTTTATCATATCCAAGCACGTTCCCGGTGCCGTAGACCACCCCGTTCTGGAAGGATACCATCTGCCCCGCCTTCACCCGCATGGAGGTCTTTTTCGATTCGTTCTGCGCGAGGGTCGCCATGATGGTCAGCCGCAGCTCCCCGTCCTCATCGTTCATGGTCCATATGCCGTCCTCGGTGAAGTACACCTCAATGCCCATCCGCTTCAAGAGCCTCGTCTGCTGGAGGGTGTCCACCGTGTTCCTTGCGAACCTCGATACCTCCCTCGTGACGATCATGCTCTGTTGAAACCCTTGCATATATCGCAACTTTCCTTATGCGCATCTGCATCCGCTCCTTTCCGTCCCTGCCCCGCAGGGCTCCCGCATTTTTCTTTAAAATAAGGCCCCGCATCCTTTGGGTTTCCCACCCTGCAGTACATCGAAACCCTCAGTTTTTTTCCTTCATTTTCTGCCATATCCTCCTGCGCTCCTTTCTTTTGGGGTAGTCTATTAATCACTCTGAAAGGCCGTAAAGTCAAGCAATACGGGCGCTTTCTTCCTATATAAATGCCGCCTTACATCCGTGTGGTGAACGCCAGAGAAATCCACCCGTTGCGCCCTTCCTGATAGGCTTTCAGCAGCCCCCAGCCGTCCTTTTCCTCAACCACGGTGAAAATGCCAACACCAGTAAATTTGCCCGTCTTTGGGTATGATTTCCTTTCTTTACGCCTTCGTAAAGCCAGAAACGCTTCTATTTTTGATATGAAATTGATTTAAAATGGAAAAATGGCCGGAGTAAGCTAAGGCTCATTGTCTCTAGCTTCACTCCGGCCATTCGTGACTCGATGTCCCCTGGTCCCACTCGCTCGGTAGTAAGTCTTATTTAACTGTCTCCGTGACCTGTAGTAGCCATTCCAATTTGACTATCCTCCCGCACTCAGGGCACCTCACCTTCAAGACTACGCGCCCTCCTGCGGTGGCAATTAAATCGCAGATCCGTCCTTTGCAAGCGGGACATTTGACCATACACATACCGTATACCTCCCACAGCCTGTTTTGGATGACAATGCCATGCTATGCATCCTGCATAAAATATCCCATCGGTGGAAATTTCCATAAATTTCCATTGCCTGTTATAAGTATGGACCGGAAAGCACCGCCTTAATCATTTATGCATAAAAAAACAGCAGAATCACCTCCGCCGTTTTTTCTTCTCATATATACCAGCTTCTATCCCGTCCGGCCCGCAGTACAGCCTTACCAATTTTCCGCAGTGCTGGCATTTAATCTCCAGAACTGTCCACTCTGTTTCAGTTCCCTCATCATCCAAAATGCGCCGCCTGCATTTGGGGTTGGGGCATTTGATCACTTCCATCTGCCTCCTCCTCCTTTGCTCCATCCCGGTCAGTAACCGGCCTTATTTTCTGGTTTCCACCACCGCCTCCCCGCACTGATATGTAACAAAGGAACCAGACAGGCGTATGGTTCTACCTCTGCTTGGTTCCCTTTTATCGTTTGTGCATTATTGGTTTTCTTCTTATTGTATAAATCGATAGCCATTCCTATCGCCATTCATACTGTAATGGTTAAATTGCTCCGTATCTACGTCAAGCAGTCTTGCACTATTGAACTTACTAAGCCATGTCTGGTAGTTTGAGGCTTCAATCCCCATTGCAAGATATCTCCTTGCTGCACTATAATCTGAACTTGGAATTACGATTTCCCATGCTTTTTGAGGATTGCCGTCATAAGGAATATAAGTAATGCCATCCGGAGTCAAGAATGTAAAACCATCTTTTTCCCGTTTAAGGTTTCCTGATATCTCAAGTAAAGCATATAATTCTGCCGTATATCGCTGTGAACTTACCGAATATTTTTGAAATTCGTCTGCTAATTTATTAAGCGTTTCTATATCTTTTTCTGATGTAATGATTACCGAAACACCTTTTGCCTCATTTCCATTAATCGACAAATAGTCCAACCCTGTCTTTGGATCATGATTTACTACCAATCCACCCTGTAATGGGATTTCCTTTAAATCAATATTTCTTTTCTCAGACAAATCATTCAAAAGATTTTTTAATTCACCTGTCACTATTACATTACTCGAAAATGGCTGATCCATGTTAATCAGGAACTCCATCCCTGTTTTTTCATCTCTTTGGATTGCTAATTGATCTTCTCTTATGTAAAGGCCTTTACCTGTCAGCTTATCAACGACATCATACGCTGGTACGCCTTCTATATAACTGGCATCCTCAATTTTATATCTTTCTGTTTCTATCGGCAGGCTAAAGTCCTGTGACGCAGAGATATCTTTTCTGGAATACACGCCCATACCATAAATGCTGGCTGCATCACCACCTACATAATTGTCGCGCCCGGAAGCGGTACTTGCCTTCCTTCCATTTTCGGAGGCATTTGTACCAACCACATTTGCCATCCTGCCTGCAAATCCTATTCCTGAACCAGTCTTTTGTTCACTTCTTGTTTCCCGCCAGGCAGGATAGTATTGGGCACCTATTCCATTTACGCTCATTTCTAAATCTCCTCCATATATTTTTAGTATTGCAGCCCCTCTGTCGTTCAGGGCCAACTTTGCTCTCTCATAATAAGTCCGAGCAGTTTATCACTTCATACAAAAACGCTTTATCTATGTTCCACGGCAACACATCCTCTCACTGCTCCCCGATTCCCCGATCTGCCGGAAAACCGGGGAAGCCTGCCCTGTCCGTCCTCTATGGCTTATTGGGGATATGCGTCTGTGGTGCTGTATATTCCATTACCACTTCGACTTCTTTCTGATGAACATAGAAATCAGCATGGCCGCTATCCCTAATACAAGATAGACCACCGCATACAGTATAAATGCCGTTTCACCCATTTCAAAAAACACCCATGTGCCAATCAGGAACAGCACCGCAGAAATAACTGGCAGGCTCCACAGATGCTTCATATCTTTTCCCGCAAAAATTCCGGTAACCACAAAGTAAATTGGATTAATGGCAAAAAACAAAAGAAAACATACGGCCATTCCTGCATCGCCTTTTACTAAAGTAACCGCAAGCCACGGCAATGCCAGTATGACTACCGCCGAAGCCGTCAACCATAAAATAAAGTTCTTTTTCATAATGCTACAGAACCCCATCAATTTTACATCACAGCCCCTCTGTCGTTCAGAGCCGCCCCTGCCCCCGGCAGTCCGCAGAAGCAAAGGTTTATGCGCCTCTGCGGAATAGGATGTAAACTTTATATCTTCATATCCAATGTGCTGCCCGAAGCAGGAATCCCAAGATTACCGCTCATCCTGATCTTCCCTATAATATCCACCAATGCATCCTTCATCCGTTCTATCTTAGCATTGTCCTTTGTCTTATTAAGCAGATTATCTGCCTTATCCGGCAATCCTCCGTTCTTCCCATCGGGCGTTAAATTTTTTATTTTATTAAAGAGACATTAGCTTCTTCATTGTTTTTTCTTAACATTTCTTCCATCGCTTTCACATATTCATCAAATGTCATAACCACAGAAGAACCCACAAAACTATAAAGAGTATTTACTGCATTTGGAAAAGCATTTGCTAATGCCTCTCGTAAAGTTGGCCCATTTTTCTCTGCCGCTTTGACTCTATCATCAATTTCTTTTTGTATTTCTTCTGCTGTTTTAACTGTTGCAAAACTGCAAGAACCTTTCACTCCATTTCGTTCCATAATACTGCGATCAAAATACACCGGCACGGATGTGTAGTCATTAAGACTTTGCTGCCACTTGTCCATAGAAAGGTAAGCGTCCCAATTTCCGGAACTTTTATATTCCTCCATAACCTCCTTTATCGCCGCACTGTAGTCTGCCTTATCTAAATAACTTTTCGCTCCTGTCTTTTCAAACAGAATATCTGCTCTCTGCTTATCTCCTAAAGATGTATTTCCCGTTTCCTGATTAAGCATCATAAGTTCAGCATAGCTACAATTTCTTGGATCTATAATCCATGCATGGTGCATCCTTTCAAATTCTTCTCCCTCTGCGGTCTTGCCCTTTATTATGTAAATTGGCGTATCATCCGAATAAATGTCTGAACGATGTATCTCAACGCTCTCCCCTGTCTTTGGATTTGAAAAAGACATCAACGGTTTATTCACTTTACTTCCTCTGTTTATATCTTCTATTTGATTATTAAAATTCTTACCTAAAACTCTCTTTTTACCCGTCATATAATTCGGGTTGATTCCAGTATTATAATTAATTCCATTTACATTCATTTTCTTTAATCCTCCATTGTCATCAGTTATTTTAATAGTAGCTCCTCTGTCGTTCAGAGCCACGCCTGCTCTCTCATAATAAGTCCGAGCAGTTTATTGCTTCATATAAACATACCGCCTAACTTCCTCTGTCAGACTTCATGACAAACACCTCCCTTCGCTGAAAATCTGCCATCCGCTTATAACACGAATCATCCCTCAAAAATATTTCAACGGCGGCTCCTCTGTCATTCGGAGCCGCCCATGCCCCCTTACGGTAAGTCCGGGCATATCCTGCTTTACTTCAAAATGCCCGCCGCTTCATAAGCTACAATCGAAACTGCCTTTTTGGTTATGCTGGTCTGATAATATCTCGCATCTGTTTCCTGCTCCATCAGCTTGCGTTTCAGGGCGCTTTCCTCATTCAGGCGGGCATATTCCTCACGCCTTTTCTTCTTTGCCGCCTGCTCCGCTTCGAACTGACGCAGTTCTTCCTCTGTCGGCCCGGATATATTACCGCCGCCGCTTGAACCTGCAGCATGGGCAATCTCTCCATTTTCATCCAGTACAACCACGCAGGAATATATTCTGCCTGGCGGTAATGTTGCCTGATCATTCATGATAAAACTTTCCACTTTTGCCATTATCTGTTGTGCCAGATCTGTGTCATTTTTCATTTTTTCTTCCAATGCAGGTGGAACAACAATTGCTTTCTTTCCAAGAGTAGAATCTATCCTTGACTGTACACTCGCATCCGTCAGTTTAGGTTCCACCCCTGTTGGCTTCCAGTCTATAATTGATTCATCAAGCTCATCACTGAAAAACTTTTCATGTGGAAAGTCATACCTTTGCCATGCGCCCTGTGGAATTTTATAGGCATCTGCCGTATGGTAGTATGCCCCCGGAAACCTCGCCTGCCACATATCCTTGAAACTTATCCCCGACACATCCGACTGCCCCGCCGGCTTTGCCGCCGCAAGCTCCGCAAAGCTCACACCCCCGCTCTTGCCTGCCGCATTCTTCCGATACTGCTCTGCCAGATAGTACCCTCCTGATTTACCTGTCACTCCAAAATCCATCTTCTTCTCTCCTTTCATTTTTCATCATCACCGACAGGATGAACACCCTGCCATTTACCTTGAAATCCATTGTCCCACTATATTTCTCCGCCGTGCTTTTGATGTTCGCAAGCCCTATCCCGTGGTTCTCCCTGTCTGCTTTATCCGTCATGGGGAATTCCTCCTGCCGTCTCCGCACCAGTCGCCCGTCAAAGCTGTTCTCCACTTTCAGGAAAAACAGTTCCCTCTTTTGGAATGAGCTGATGCGCATAAAGGCTTCTGCATCCGGCTCCTTCGATTTCAGCTTCCTGCACGCCTCCATTGCGTTATCCAGCGCATTCCCTAAAATAATGCCGATATCATAACTTTGGATGAACAGTTTATCAGGGAACTGCAGCCACTCCACATCCATCCGCAAGTCTGGCACTATACTGATGATCTCATGATATTTCATGTTCAGCAAGGTATCCACGACCGTGTTCCCCGTCTTGAACTGAAACTCCAGCCTATCCATAGTCTGGTTTAGTTCTTCCAAATAGGCTTGTAGCTCTTCCTCCTTTCCGGACGCAAGCTGCATGATGAGGGAGATTGTATTCTTCATATCGTGCTTCATCCCCCGTATCCCGGAATAGACACGCTCCATCTCCCCCATGTGCTCCTGTAAGCTGCTGACCTGATTTTCTAAAATGATCCGGCTGCTCTTTTCCCTGTTCCAGCAGATCATGTCCTGAAAGAGCTTTACCCCGGACACAATGGAAAACAGTAATAGCAGCAGGATAACAGGCACAATGATTATCAGTGACGGGTATCTGTCATACAGCAGTTCCGGTGCGCCGCTTTCTGCCGTATCTATAGTGACACGCAGTAAAGTACATACCATCAGTCCTGCAAGCCCTGGTGTAAGGATAAATAACAGTTCCGTCCTATGTATGGCATAATCCTTTTCCCGATAATCTTTCACTATTTTTTTCACAGTGAAGTATAATAATGCCGATGCAATCACACACCTTAGAACATTCATTCCAATCACAGTTATTACGGCTATGTTATATGTTTTGGCAGAAGTCATATACCCGTTTATGGCATACCAGTTCCACAGCTTGATCAGATTGTCCTCCAACCTGAAAACCATATAGGACAGGAAAAAACTTATTTCACTTACAGCCATAAAGGTAAGTACAAGAAATAAAGTTATCTTCCCTATTGCCCAATAAAATATCAATGCAATCACGGATATAATGCACATGATCGCTGCCAGCTTTGCAAAGGTTCCAAGGTTTCCATACCTTTGCGGCAGGAAGGCTCCCGTCCCTAACCGCAGAATCCCATACAGCACTGCGGCTACCAGCCCGTTTATACGCCGGTTCCGTATCCTGCCGTCCAGAAAACTCCCATAAAAATACTGCAGGCAGTACCCCTGGAACATGGCAGAGACTATCTCCAGTAATACGCTTACTGCTTCATACACAGGACACCCCTCCATTCTGCAAATACCACATATATGCCTTTACAAACTCATTGTGCTTCTTCCTTGTCAGGTAGACTTTGCCGCCATTGGAAAGGAAAATGCTGTCATTGTCATACCTCACTATGTGCGCCATATTTACCAGATACCCCCTGTGGCAACGGTAAAAGCCGCCCCCAAGCTGTCCTTCCAGTTCCTCCATCGTGGCATACGCCTCTATGATCTCCTCCATGTCCGTGGTATGGATTTCCACTTTCTTCCCCCTGTTTTCAATATACAGGATGCTGCTTAAGTTGAGCGTATACCCCCGATTCTTTGTCCGGATGAATATCTGCTGCTCCTTCTGCACTTTCCTTTTCCCGGCTTCCCCCGCCGCCCTGCCAAGCACCTCCATGAATTTCTGCTCCGCAATTGGCTTTAGCAGGTAGTGGAACGCCGACACGTCAAAGGCTTCAAACACATATTCCTTTATGCCCGTAATAAAGACCAGCACCGCGTCCGCGTTCCGCTGCCTTAAAGTCCGTGCCGCCTCTATGCCGCCCATGCCTTCCATTTGTATGTCAAGAAAGATAATGTCAAATTCCCTCCCTGCCGCAAGCAGCTCCTCCCCTGTGGAAAAATCACTGATCTCGGATTCCGGCTTCTGCTTCTTTATGAATCCATGTATCTGCTGCCTGATGATTTCTTCATCATCGACCACTGCTATATTCAAAATTCATCACCTCGGATTCTATTATGTTCCGCTATCTATTTTATCGGCAGATTTTTTGTTATTTTGGGATGCAGGGA
>CATLAK010000045.1 GCA_949878435.1 uncultured Lachnospiraceae bacterium | reverse complement strand
ATGTATATATGTACAACAGGGATGAGGAGACGCTGCAGATCGTTGCATGATTAGTGCAGGGGAATCTGATTGTAGGAATGGTGGTTTTGAGGTAAGTAATATAAACGGGGCATGAAGAGCAGGAAGTCCTGTCGATAATAGGATAATCTGCTCTTTTTGTGCCGATTTTTATTCAAAGTAAGAGAATGTACATAATCTGGGCGGCAGATGGAGTACACATGGCGAAACATACAGAGGAAAGGCAGATTATAGATATGGAGAAAAACGGATTGTTGGAGATAATCGCGGCGCATAGAACCGGGGATGCGCTGGATGAGATTATGGCGCAAGATAAAGACTACCAAGAGGCGCTGGCGAGACAACAGGTTGCGTTTGACAGGCTAGATGAATTGAACTTACAAAGGAGCAGAGGAGCACAATCAATCAGGCAATAACGGCAAACAACCATTTCGGCGCAGTATATGGCGCAGTAGCATACCGCTTTGGAATGGGGGACGGGATCAGGGTGCGGATGGAGATGGAAGAGATTATGCGCCTTCCGCAGTAATGATGTGTTGCGCCGCTATTGTTGATTCATTATCTGCGGCGCAGGATATTGGCGCGGACAATGGCAAGGGGTGGTATGCGCAGTGAGGATACCGCCAATACCACCCCATACCATGGCTAAATATATAGATATAGTACAAATTTAAAACACAGCATATATTATAAAATAGGAATGATTGAAGAAAAATCTGAGATAGGGTACAATATAAAAAAGTAAGAAGTTTGACTGTGGATGTCATAAGCAAGGCAATTGTTTAATGTACTGATTTATATAAAATTGGAGAGGAGAAGGCTAATGACGATCATAAACGAATTGGATTCCACTTGTGGAATCTCTGATGAAGAATTGACAATAAGATTCAAAGAGTCAATCAGAATAGATAATGAAGTGAGAAAGATAAAAGGACTGCCCATTGCTGGATATGATGATGAGACAAAAAGAGCATATCTTGAATATCCGGACGGGAGGCGCGAGTATGTCGGAGAATAATGCGGTAAGACTTTCGGAAGTCATTGTATTCGCCGGGCCAAACGGAAGCGGCAAATCAACGATCACGCAGATGGCAAAGGTCAGAGGCGAGTATATCAACGCAGACGATATAAAAAGAACTACCTTGTGTACGGAGCTGGAAGCGGCAGTGAAGGCGGAAGAATTGCGGGAATACATGATACAGAGTAAAAAGGATTTTACTTTTGAAACAGTGCTGTCTACCGAAAGGAATCTGATTCTATTGCAAAGAGCGAAAGAACAGGGATATTTTGTCAGGGGAATCTATGTTTTGACTGCCAATGTAGATATAAACGTTGCAAGAGTACAGGCAAGGGAAGCGTTGGGAGGGCATGGTGTCCCGGAAGAAAAAATCAGATCAAGATATGATAAGGCGCTCGCTTTGATACCAAGATTAGTTGAGGTTTGTGATGTCCTGCATATATATGATAATACGAAAGAACCCTTTCGGATATTCAAGAAGCGAAAAGACAAGTATTATCACTGGAATAACCAATATTGGGGTAATGATGATATAGAAAGACTGAGCGGAATAGCAGAATATGTAAATTGAATCATAGAATGGTACATTCCCCGATACTTGCACTGAAGTAGTTGTTTTTTGATTGTGTATTGCTAATAGTTATACAATAGAATATAATAATAGAAAAAGGGAGGTGCCATTATGGCTACAAAGAGTGCAAATATACTCGCGCGCGTTGAGCCGGAAGTGAAGGAACAGGCGGAGGAAATATTGTCGAAACTTGGTATTCCGGCATCGGTTGTCATCAATATGCTTTATAAACAGATCATCATGACAAAGAGTATTCCCTTTTCCGTTGCATTGCCTAAAGAGCCAGCTTCACTTGATTCTATGACGAGAAAAGAATTTAATGAGGTTATGGAGAAAGGACTGTCGCAGGCGAAAGCGGATCAGTCACGCCCTGCTGTTGATGTGATTGCAGATTTAAGACGGGAGCTGCAATGATGGAAAAAATATATAAAGTCAAGACGACTTCTCAGGCAGAAGAACAGATGCAGGAGATCATACATTATATTGCGTATGAACTCAAAGCTCCTGATGCGGCACTTCATCTGCTGGATGCACTGGAAGACTCTTTTGTATCACTTACCCATTTTCCGCAGCGTGTAGCGTTGGTTGATGAAGAACCATGGCGGAACAAGGGGATACACCGTCTGCCAGTAAAAAATTTTCTTGTATATTTCTGGATAGATGAAGAGAGTTTGAAGGTTCAAGTGATTGCTGTAATTTATGATAAACGAGATCAGTTATACCATTTATCAAAGATGGATATGGAATAACACGTATCTTTTGTTTCTGCCATATTTGTTATGTGGAGAATATAAGGAGTCTATTATGTTTTTGGCACAGACAGTCGCAAATGGTGGTTTCCCTTCTGAAATCAAGAATAATAGCAGAGCAGAATATAACCCGTATGAGGCATTAACAGAAGAGAATCTGTTGGCAAAGCTAAAGCGTTCCAGAGAACATTGTGAAGAAGGAAAATATCGTGAAGCGGATAAGGTGGTTTCTGATTTGAGAGGAAAGTATGGAGCATAAGGCAATTATTATGAATTGTATGGAAAGATGGAGTTTGGTAATTTATTTGGGAAGTTAAGATTATGAAATAATGCATAGTTTAGGGAAGTGTTTTGCAAATATGTAAGAGCGGTAGACCGTGTTATCAAAGGGGCAGTCTTTATTATAAATAAGGGCTGCCATAAATTTTTATCATTTTATAGAGGAGCAGGAGAGAAATGACGAAATCTCGGAATTGCCTCTTAAGATGTGGCATTATTTGGAGCTTCCCTGCCGCCTTGGGCATCCTGTGTCTGTAAGATTCTGGAATGAATTATTGGCTTATATCGGGACGCCTGAGGCAATGAATCGGAGATTGGGGAATATCCAGTATTTCGTATTTTGCGCGTTCTTAATAATTTATTATTACAATGTAACATGGCAAACGATAAACAGACATCCCATATACGTCTATTTTATAGTCATCCCACATAAGATTGACAAAGGGTGTCAGAGAGGAGGTAGCACACCGCTGTGAGAAAGCAGAAATTGAACTATCGGTTTCACAACCCCAATCCGGCGGACGTGACCGCCGACTACATATTAAAAGTATTTATGGAAGTGAATGAGAAAAAAGTTGAGCAGGCTATCAAAATGGTTGCAGATCAGCAGAATAATGGAGAAAGGGAAGAGTGCCTCGCATAACGCGGGCATTCTTTTTTGCGTGAATAGGCAGAGTTAGAAGATGGCAGGGACAAGATGTATAGCATCACAGGAAGGATGCATGAAAAAGGCTTGTCTTTTGACATCCCATGTAATAAGATAGATGTAACAGAAACTATAGAAAGGACAGGGGAGCAATTGCATGAACATAGCCGCATACTGCCGTGTATCTACAGAAAAAGAAGATCAGCTTAACAGCTTGGAAGCGCAGAAACAATTTTTTGCCGAATATACAAAGAAAACAGGGGACACTTTGGTCAGATTATATGCGGATGAAGGTATCTCCGGCACAAAGATCAAGAACCGTAAAGAGTTCCTGAAAATGATGTCTGATGCTGAACACGGACTGTTTGATATGGTGGTGGTTAAGGATATCTCCCGTTTTGCCAGAAATACGGTAGATTTGCTCCAGAATGTCCGTAAGCTGAAAGCGTTGGGAATCGAAACACAGTTTCTTACCGCCAATATGACTAGCATGGGAAACAGCGAATTTGTGTTGACCATATTTGGTGCTTTGGCGCAGGAGGAAAGTGCGAATACTTCCAAGCGTGTGAAATTTGGCAAGAAAATAAACGCCGAAAAAGGTCGTGTGCCCAATATTGTGTATGGATATGATAAGACGATTGGAGATTATTTTAATCTGGAAATCAACCGTCAGGAAGCGGATATCGTAAAACAGATTTATCGGTGGTATCTGCAGGAGAATTGCGGTGCCGCTAAGATAGCCAATATGCTGAATGAGCGCGGTATTAGAACGAAGCGCAACTGCAGTTGGAGCCAGAATGCGGTCTGCCGGATTCTGACTAATGAACTGTACACAGGCAAGATTATAAATGGGAAAGAGGAAGTGGCGGATTTTCTGACAGGACAGAGAAAGGAAAAGGACGAGACGGAATGGATGGTCGTAGAGCGTCCTGAACTGAAAATTATCGAGCAGGAAGACTATGAAAAGGCACAGGAGATTCTACATGGCCGACACGCAGCTTTTAATATGAAGAAAGAACGGCAGAGTAATAAGCACCTTTTTTCGACCTTAATCCGCTGTAAGGAATGTGGTTGGTCGTTCCGCAGAACGGTACGCACCTATAAGAACACATACATCCGCTGGGTATGTTCCGGGCATAACGGAAAAGGCGCGGATAGCTGTCCGAATGCGGTTTCTGTTGACGAGGACGAGCTGATCAATGTGCTGCAGGAGTATTTCAATCAGATGCTCAGCCAGAAGAAAAAAGTAATCCGCCATGTGGTCGGTGAATTTCAGCGGGTATATAAGGCGAAGGACGAAAACATTGAATATGAAAAGGAATTAAAGAGCCAGTTAAACAGGCTGACAAGAGCCAGAGAGAAATACATGAATATGTATGAGGACGATTTGATTTCCAGAGAGGAATTGAATGAGAAGATCGGTGGTTCTAGAAAAGAGATTGAGCGTCTGGAAAACGAGTTGAAAATGGTATCCTATCATCTGACCAAGGGCGAGCAGTTGGAAGGCGTGTTAAATAATACCTTTAAGCAGATTGAGGATATTACGGATGTGCGGCAGATGACTAATGCGCAGTTGAAAAAGATCATACAAAAAATGGAAGTGGATAAGGAAGGAAATGTGGAAATCTATCTGCGTTTGTTTGGAGAACTGGGGCTGGATGAAACCGTATTGATTGACAGCGGTATGGATGACGTGTGTGGAGAAGACGCCAAATCAAACGGCAATTCTATGGATGAAAATACCGTTCGTATTTGTGACAACCATACATAAGGACGTAACCGAACGTCTCGCCCAGATCAATCCGTCCCTTGCAGCCGAGGCGAGAAAGGTGTTGGATGTGAATAAATCCGAGCGGCACATTCGCGGCGGGCTGGCAACTAGAGAAAAATATCTGCACCAGCATATGTGTTAAAAAATGCAGGTGTAAAAGAAACGCGGAATCCCTTTACATTGTCATAGAATGGGCATAGAATAGGTTCATAATCATTTAAAGGATAACGAGGGGCAATGCGCACGAAGGAAAACCAACAGGAAATCCTATACAGCAACTCAGATCTCAGGAGACTGATTCTGCCGCTTATTATGGAACAGCTTCTGGCTATTTTGGTGGGTATGCTGGATACCGTTATGATCTCCGGCGTAGGGGAAGCAGCAGTATCCGGGGTTTCTCTGGTGGATAACATCAATATTCTGGTGATTAATATTTTTGCGGCGATGGCAACGGGCGGCGCTGTCGTGGCAGGGCATGCGCTGGGGCAGAAAAATCAGGAGCAGGCAGGCAGATCTGCGTGGCAGATGATGCTTTTCCTGCTCTATTCCTCTGTGGCGATGACGGTTCTGCTTCTGGGCGCGCACAGGGTGATTTTACGGGTCATATTCGGGCAGGTGGAAGAAGCAGTAATGGCAAGCGCGGTTACCTATCTGATTATTACAGGGCTTTCCATCTGTCCGCTGGCGCTTTATAATGGCTGCGCCGCGCTTTTCCGTGCCATGGGTAATTCGCGGACAACCATGTATATTTCGCTTTTGATGAATCTGATCAATCTGGTGGGGAATGCCATTCTGATTTTTATTTTCCAGATGGGTGTTGCCGGTGCGGCGATTGCAACGCTTATTGCAAGGACGGTGGCGGCGCTACTTATTTTCAGGTTCATGTTTGATGAAAAGCGGGAAATTCATTTCCAGAATCGGCTGACCTTGCGAATGGACATTCCACAGGTGAAAAAAATTCTTTACATCGGGATTCCAAACGGGCTGGAAAACAGCCTGTTTCAGCTCGGGAAAATTCTGCTTTTAAGTCTTGTGTCCACGTTCGGCACGTCTGCGATTGCCGCGAACGCCGTCTGCGGCACGATTACAAACTTTAATATCCTGCCGGGCATGGCAATTAATATGGCGCTTCTGTCGGTTGCTTCTTACTGTATCGGCGCGGGTGATTTCGGGCAGACAAGGTATTATACAAGAAAATTGATGCGCCTTACTTGGTTGTGCACAAGCGTGGTGTCGCTTGTTATGATAGTGGGTGCACCTCTTTTTTTAAAGATTTATCATTTGACGCCGGAAACAACTACGCTGGCTTTACAGGTGATTCGTTACCATGCAGTTATGTGTATGGTGGCTTGGATTCCTTCGTTTACGCTGCCAAATACTTTGCGCGCGGCAGGAGATGTGATGTGGACGATGGCGATTGCGATTATTTCCATGTGGGTTTTCCGAATTGGAACAGCGTACTTTTTCAGTAACGTATTTCACCTGGGACTCATCGGTATTTGGATTGCCATGACTATTGACTGGATGTTTCGGGGGATTTGTTATGAGATCAGATATCATGGCGGAAAGTGGGAGAAAGTGATGGGAAAACGGGGAGGATGAGATGGAATATAGAATTGTTTTGCCGGAGGATATGGAAGACTTGGCAGCAGCGATGAAAAAAGCGTATTTGGACGAGCCCTGGAACGAAAGTTGGACCGACGAGAAGGCTGTGAGGAGAATACGGGGGATTATGAGTAATTTTGAATCCTTTGGAATCAAGGCAGTGAAGGCGAATGTAGTGGTGGGCGGGGTACTCGGGTTTGTGGATCCTTATGCAGACGTAGATTTCTTTTTTGCGTCGGAGTTGTTTGTCGTGCCGGAATGGAAGAGGAAGGGAATCGGGAAAGCGCTGTTGTTGGAATTGGAAAGTTATTTGAAAGACAAAGGAATCGGGACAATGCAGTTAATTTCGGTTGGGTATAATCAGAACTTTTACGGGAAGTCAGGGTTTGTCAAAGACTCTGTTTCTGTACTGTATAAAGAAACGGGAAATATACTTTGACAAGGGTTTTGAGGCTAACGTATAATAAAGGATGAAGTTATATCAGTGTCATACAAGACATAACCAAGTATAGCTATAGTATCCTTAAGAGAGTGCAAAGAACACGCATTCTTTGCGAGACAAATGGGAGTTCACTGAGGAGACAGAGAGAATGCAAAGAGAAACAGTTATCGTGTTGGATTTCGGCGGACAGTATAATCAGTTGGTGGCGCGTCGCGTCAGAGAGTGCAATGTCTACTGTGAGATTTATTCTTATAAGACGGATCTGGAAAAAATACGGGAGATGAATCCAAAGGGTATTATTTTGACGGGCGGTCCCAACAGTTGCTATGAGCCAGGAGCGGCGACCTGCGCTTCGGAGCTTTTTGAGATGGGGATTCCTGTGCTTGGTCTTTGCTATGGTGCGCAGATTATGATGCAGGTGCTGGGTGGTAAGGTGGAACAGGCACCTGTCAGGGAGTACGGAAAAATTAAGGTAATGGTGGATACCAATAGCAAATTATTTCAGGATGTATCTCCCAAGACCATCTGTTGGATGAGCCATAACGATTATATTTCAAAGATTGCACCGGGCTTTACAGTCTGTGCTCACACCGTGGATTGTCCTGTGGCGGCGGCGCAGAATCCGGACAAGAATCTGTATGCGATTCAGTTTCATCCGGAGGTCCTTCATACGGTAGAGGGGACCAAAATGCTTTCCAATTTTGTCTATCAGGTGTGTGGCTGTACAGGCGACTGGAAAATGGATTCCTTTGTACAGCAGTCTATTGAGACAATTCGAAAGAAAGTAGGAGATGGTAAAGTGCTTTGTGCGCTTTCCGGCGGTGTGGATTCTTCTGTGGCGGCAGTGCTCCTCTCAAAAGCGATTGGCAACCAGTTGACCTGCGTTTTTGTAGACCAGGGACTCTTGCGCAAGAACGAGGGAGATGAGGTGGAAGCCGTTTTCGGTCCTGATGGAAATTATGACCTGAATTTTATCCGCGTCAACGTGCAGGAACGTTTTTATGAAAAACTTGCAGGAGTGGAAGAACCGGAACAGAAAAGGAAAATTATCGGGGAAGAGTTTATCCGTGTGTTTGAGGAAGAAGCGAAAAAAATCGGCGCAGTAGATTTTCTTGTGCAGGGAACGATTTATCCTGATGTGGTGGAGAGCGGTCTGGGCGGTGAGAGTGCGGTTATCAAGTCGCACCACAATGTGGGAGGCCTCCCCGATTATGTGGATTTTAAGGAGATTATCGAGCCCCTTCGGAATTTGTTTAAAGACGAGGTACGCAAGGTTGGTCTGGAATTGGGCATTCCGGAATATCTTGTATTCAGACAGCCTTTCCCCGGCCCCGGTTTGGGGATTCGGATTATCGGGGAGGTGACGGCGGAGAAGGTGCGGATTGTGCAGGACGCAGATGCAATCTATCGGGAGGAGATTGCAAAAGCCGGGCTTGAGCGTGAGATTAACCAGTATTTTGCGGCGTTGACCAATATGCGCAGCGTGGGTGTCATGGGGGATGAAAGGACTTACGATTATGCCGTGGCATTGCGGGCGGTCAAGACGGTTGACTTTATGACGGCGGAGAGCGCAGAGATTCC
>CATLAK010000044.1 GCA_949878435.1 uncultured Lachnospiraceae bacterium | reverse complement strand
AAAACAAGGCAGGGAATACCCGGCATATATGCTCAAAAGTTCGGCGATATACTACAAAATATGAATTTTTCAAGGTACTATAGGAATAGGGGCAAATTTATTTATGGTTTCGACCCCAACATCATATAATGTTATCTTCCAAATAATGGAAAACCTTCCCTACAGAACACTTTCCCGAAATTTCTTAAGCTCCTCTAAGTATTTCTGCCCCAAAGGGCTAATTGCTGCTCCTTTTCGTTTTAAATATCCAATGGTCATGATCTCATCGGATTTTAGTTTTACCGCGCAGTAATCAGAACCATTCAGACTCTCACAGATGATGCCGGAGCACAGGGTATATCCGTTCAGCCCCACCATCAAATTAAGCAGCGTCGCCCTGTCATTGGCTTTGATCAGCTGCTTATAGTCGTAAGTGCTGAGCACCTCCTCCGCAAAGTAAAAGGAATTATTCGCCCCCTGCTCAAATGAAAGACAGGGATATTCATCCAATTCCTCTAAACCAATCGCTTCCTTTCCTGCCAAAGGATGCCCCTTCCACATATACACATAGATACC
Organism: uncultured Lachnospiraceae bacterium; assembly: GCA_949878435.1. Lineage (GTDB taxonomy): Bacteria > Bacillota > Clostridia > Lachnospirales > Lachnospiraceae > Suilimivivens. The sequence goes on along the minus strand of CATLAK010000044.1, from coordinate 8,370 downwards.
GCATTTCAAAATCTCATGGAACTCCAATCCCGACTCATGAAAAAGCTTGGTAAGGACAGCCCGGTTAAAATCGTTCACATACAGGATTCCGATCTCGCTTCGAAAGTTCTTTACGTCCTCGATCACCTCATATGTTTTGGTCTCATGCACGGCAAACTCATATTCATCCATGCCGAACTGCTTGACCATCTCCACAAAAGCTTTCACTGCAAAGGTATAGTGCTGCATGGAAACGCCGAACCGCTTCTTGCTGTTTTTCTTCTCTATATATCTATCCTCCAAAAGCCGGCACTGCTCCACTACCTGTCTGGCGTAGCCTAAAAACTCCTCTCCTTCCGGCGTCATCTTAACCCCCCGGTTGCTCCTGTTAAACAGAGAAATTCCAATCTCCTCCTCTAACTCCTTCATCGCCTGGGACAGACTGGGCTGGGCAATAAAGAGCGTCCTTGCCGCCTCATTCATGGAGTGTGTGTCTGCAATCGCTATCACATATCGTAACTGTGTCAATGTCATTTTTATCCATGCCTTTCTTCTTACCGTCTTTCGTGCGCCTCCCCAAGATTCCCCCCTTAAAAGCTGCATTTTCCTGTGAGGCGAAAACAGCCCCGGAACCGCAATTCCAGGGCTGCACAAAATCATTATAAACGATTTTTACTTATGATTCAAAGGGTATTACCGCTCCGTCATAAGTTTCTGTTATGTAATTCTTGATTTCCTCAGACTTAAGCACATCCACAAGGGCTTTCACTTTGTCCGCATTCTCATTGCCTTCCTTTACTGCAATTACATTTACGTAAGTCTTGGCTGCTTCCGAATCAGAACTCTCATAAGCCAGAGCATCCTTTGCAACGGAATAGCCTGCCTCCAATGCATAATTACCGTTCAACACCACAAAAGCAACTTCTCCCACAACTCTGGGAACCTGTGCCGCCTCAAGCTCTACAATCTCAAGCTGATAAGGGTTTTCTGCAATGTCATTGACGGTTGCCGCAAGACCTGCACCTTCTTTTAAAGTGATAAGACCGTTATCCTGCAAAAGCAGAAGCGCTCTTGCCTCATTTGTAGTATCATTGGGAACTGCAATACTGTCGCCCTCCGCCACATCTGAAAGGCTGGTCTTCGTTCCGGGATAAATTCCAAAAGGTTCATAGTGAATGCCGCCGGCATTTACAAGGTGCGTTCCCTTATCTGCGTTGAAACTATCAAGATAGGGAATATGCTGAAAATAGTTGGCATCAAAATCGCCGCTTTCCACTACCTCATTGGGCTGCACATAATCGTCAAAAACCGTTACCTGCAGGTCATATCCCTGCTCCGCCAAAATAGGCTTTGCCTGCTCAAGAATCTCTGCGTGAGGCGTAGCCGATGCTGCCACACGAATCACCTTGTCATCCGTTTCTTTCTTGCCGCCGCATCCGGTAAGCGCTCCCGCCACAAATGCGCCTGTCAATAAAACCGCTAAAAACTTTCTCATAATACATTTCCTCCTCGTCTGTTACCTCTTTACAATGACAAAGTATATCATCCCTTTTCCCATTTGTACAATATAGAAATAATTTTGCCAGTTATAGGTTACCCCTATAACTCTATCTGACACATCTTCATGGTAAGCAGTGCCGCATCATGACTCTCCGGCGTCACCCCTGCACAGCAGGAAGCATCCACCTTAATCGGTGTCTCCGGTATCTTTGCCTTAATAAGCAACGCATTAGATACCACACAGATGTCCGTACACAGCCCTACCAGCTCGATTTCCATCTCCTCCTTCTGCGCCAGCTTCCGCAGCCGCTCCCCAAGCGCTTCCGACCCGAAAGCAGGCTTATCAATCACCTCCGCGCCGACCTCTTCTAACGCCCTCGCAACTTCCTGACGAATCTCCCATCCTTTCGTTCCCCTGATACAGTGCGGAACCGGAAGATGCCTCCCCTCCGAAGTTTCCAGATAATTCTCCTCATGCGTATCCCTGGTGGCAAACACCTTCTGCCCTTTATACCCTTGAATCTTCCTGACCACATCTCCCACAATCGCCTGCGCTTCCAAAGTCCCCAATGCCCCGTCAATAAAATCATTCTGCATATCAATAACCACTAAAATCTTCTGCATCCTATCTCCTCCTGTCCATGCGATTTCGCCTCTACTCTATTTGTTCTTACACGCAATGTATCGCTGATTAGTATAACATAAAGCAAAACATATGAAAATAACCAAATCCCAATGTATTGACCTTAACCTGCCGCCCTTACAGACCAAACATCCACAACCTTAATCCAGTTCGCTCAATCCTGTATATAGTTCGTAATACCGTCCCTTTTGCAGAAGCAGGTCATCATGATCCCCCCGCTCAATAATCTCTCCATTTTCAAGCACCATAATTGCATTTGCATTGCGCACGGTAGAAAGCCTGTGGGCAATCACAAGCGTAGTCCTGGTCGCCATCAGCCGGTCCATTCCCTTTTCGATATGTTTCTCCGTCCTGGTATCCACCGAGCTGGTAGCTTCATCCAGGATCAGAATCGGCGCCTTCGATATCGCCGCCCTGGCAATATTGATCAGCTGCCTCTGCCCCTGGCTTAAGTTCGCCCCATCGCCTTCTAACATGGTGTCATAGCCATGCTCCAGCCTTCTGATAAAGGAATGGGCACTTGCCGTCCTCGCCGCCTGCTCCACTTCCTCGTCCGTTGCATCCAGCCTTCCATAGCGGATATTTTCCCGAACCGTCCCTGTAAACAGATGGGTATCCTGTAAAACCATGGCAATGTTTCTTCTAAGGGAATCCCTCTCTAACTCCGTGACCGGAATCTGGTCTATGGTAATACAGCCCTCATCGATATCGTAAAACCTGTTGATCAGATTCGTAATCGTCGTCTTTCCGGCGCCTGTGGAACCTACAAAGGCAATCTTCTGTCCCGGTTTGGCATATAGGGAAACGTGCTTCAAAATCGTCTTATCGGGATTATAGCCAAAGGTAACATCGCTCAGGGTGACTGCCCCTTTCACTTCTTTATAATAATATGATCCATCCTCTTTCAGCACATCTTCCATAAACCCTTCCTGCTTCGCAACCGGGCTGTCTTTCGGAATAACATAAAAGCTCTTTTCCGTTTCCTTATCCTCCGTAATACGGATTGCCTGCCCGCCGTCTTCCTTCTCCGGCTCTTCGTCCATCACGGCAAAGACTCTTTCCGCGCCGGCAAGGGCAGAGAAGATGGTATTGACCTGCATGGCAACCTCATTGATGGGACGCGAGAACTGTCTGGAATAATTTACGAACACGGTAAGACCGCCCAAGTCAAAACCGCGGAGCACGCACAGGATTCCTCCGATGCAGGCGGTCAAAGAATAGCTGACCTGACTTAGGTTTCCCATCACCGGTCCCATAATGCCGCCGAAAAACTGGGCTTTGATCTGCTTGCCCCTAAGATCTTTGTTCAGATATTCAAATTCCTCCTTGGCATCCTCTTCGTGGTTAAACACCTTTACCACCTTCTGCCCCGTCACCGTCTCTTCGATATAGCCGTTTAAGGTACCAATTGCCGCCTGCTGGGCGCGGTAATACTTCCGGCTCCTGCCGCCTACCACCTGCACAGCCTTAAGCATAACGGGAATCATAACAATCGTAATCAGTGTCAGCCATACATTGGTATAGAGCATAAGTGCAAAGGTACCTACGATGTTGATCGTACCGGAAATCAACTGTACCACGGTATTGTTGAGCATTTCCCCCACTGCGTCCACATCATTGGTAAAGCGGCTCATGATATCGCCGTGATGATTGGTATCATAGTATCTTACGGGGAGCTTCTGCATTTTCCCGAACAGCTCATTACGCAGCTTCATGATTGCATTCTGGGAGATGCCTATCATAATCCTCTGCTGCAGGTACTGTGCAAGCACCGCAACCAAATAAATGGATGCCATTGTAAGGATTCCCCTAAGCAGCGAGGCTACGCTTCCGTTCTCCGAGGTGAGACCGTTTATGATTGGACGGAGCATATAAGATCCTGCCAGATTGGCAACCGTGCCTCCGATGACACAGATGCATACAATTGCCAGCTTCCATTTTTCATGAGAAATATAGCTTAGCAGCCTGCCCACCGTCTTCTTTACATTCTTAGGCTTGCCCCCTGCCATATTCCGTCCGCCGCCTCTTCCTCCGTGGCGGGGTCCCCGCGGCATAGCCGCTTTTCCTCCCGGCAGCGCTGTATCTTCTGCAGGGTTTAGTCTGCTTTCATATTTTTTTTGCAAATAAACAAGTTTTTCCTGCCTCACGACGCACTCACCTCCTTATCCATCTGAGAATAGTAGATTTCCTGATAAGGCTCGCATTCCTTAAGAAGGGCTTCATGGCTGCCCATTCCCACCAGTTCGCCTTCATCCAGCACCAAAATCTGGTCTGCCTCCATCACAGACGTGATCCGCTGTGCAATGATGATCTTCGTGGTGTCCTTCAGTGTACTGCCAAAGCTCTCCCTGATTTTTGCCTCTGTCGCCGTATCTACGGCGCTGGTGGAATCGTCCAGAATCAATATCCTGGGCTTCTTTAACAATGCCCTTGCAATACAAAGTCTCTGCTTCTGCCCGCCGGACACATTCACGCCTCCCTGACCAAGCTCCGTGAGATATCCGTCCGTAAAGGTACTGACGAAAGGATCTGCCTGGGCTGCCTTTGACGCCTCAAGAAGCGCTTCCTTGCTTGCGTTTGCATCACCCCACATCAAATTTTCCATGATGGTCCCTGAAAAAAGCACGTTTTTCTGCAGGACCATGCCTACACCGTCCCGCAGATGTTTGAGGGAATAGTCCTTCACATTCACACCGTCCACCAAGACCTCGCCCTGATCCACATCATAAAGCCTTGGAATCATCTGTACCAGCGTAGTCTTCCCGCTGCCCGTGCCGCCGATGATGCCGATGGTCTGACCGCTTTCCGCCCGGAAGCTTACATGGGAAAGTACTGCCTCTTTATTTTCTTTATAATAACGGAAGGTGACATCTTTAAATTCCACATTACCGCTGTCCACCGTCTTTTCCGGGAATGCGCAGTGCTCATCCGTCAGATTCACCTGTGTATCCAGCACTTCCGTGATACGATGGATGGATGCCAGCGCCCTTGAACTCTGCAAAAGGACCATCGCCAGCATCATAAGGGACATGAGAATCTGTACGATATATGTGGTAAATGCCGTCAGATCCCCTACCGGCATGGTTCCAGCCAGAATTTGTTTTCCGCCGAACCATACAATACCCAGTGTGGTGGCATTCATCAAAAGCATCATGATCGGCATGTTGAGGATGACCACCTTAAAGGCATCCAGGCTGGATTTTTTTAATTCCTCATTTGCCTTGGCGAACCTGCCCTCCTCATATTCTCCCCGCACAAAGGATTTGATGACCCGCACATTGGTCAGCATCTCCTGAATCGTGGAGTTTAAGGCATCCAGCTTCTTCTGCATATAGTCAAATCTGGGAAACGCCGTCCTTATTACAAGCGCAATAAGCAATACCAGAATGGGAATCACCACCAGCACCACCAGCGCTAACTGGGCATTCATCATAAATGCCATAAAAAGCGCACCGATCAGCATCCCCGGCGCCCGGAGCATCATGCGCAGCGCCATGTTGATCACGTTCTGCACCTGGGTGATATCATTGGTCAGCCTTGTTACCAGAGACCCCGTACTGAACTGGTCCAAATTGGAAAAGGAAAACTTCTGCACCTTGTCGAACACATCGCTGCGCAGGTCTGACGCAAAGCTGATTGCCGCCTTTGCCGCGAAGTAAGCGCCTCCGATTCCGCCCGCCATCATGAGAAACGCCGTCACTACCATCGCTGCTCCCATGCCGATAATGTAGGGCACGTTGTGCTGCGCCGCTCCCACGTTAATAATATTCGCCATAAACTTGGGCAGAATCACCTCTCCCACTACCTCCACGATCATGAGCAGCGGTCCGATGATGAATGCCGGCAGATACGGCTTTACATACTTCCAATATCTTTTCATACTCTCCTCCTGTCTATCACTCTTTTGCCTTTCTTAAAAGACCCTGATAATAAGTTTCACCGTTTTGAATGATTCTTTCTAAATAATTCCTTAAGCGCTCCATCTCCTCCAAGGAAAAACCCTTGAGCATTGCGCATTCTACCTCTTTGAAGTACTGGATGCTGACGGAAATTGCCTCCTGTCCCTTACCTGTAACTTCCACATGATTGATGCGGTTATCCTCTGCATGACTCTGCCTGTTAATGTACCCGCCCTTTTCCAGTTTCTTCAGCGAAACTGCCACAGCGGCAGGCGAAATGTCCATCTTTTCAGCAAGTTCCGTCTGAGAGCAGTCCGGATGTTTTCCCAAAAGCATCAGCAGCCTGTGCTGGCTTCTGTAGATTCCTGTATCCTTGACCTTCCTGCTGATTGCCCGTTTTAAGGACTGGTCCATCTGGCGGAAAAGATTGATGATTTCATGCTCTATATCCTTTTCCATTTTTCCCTCCATATACAGCATTTATATAGTTAAATAATTAATATTTAACTAGTTAACAATTTGTATTATAAAATTCCCTGCCATGTCATGTCAACAGGGAATTTACTTTTTAATAAAATGGTAATAAGGTTTTATAAACATTTAAGAGTTTTGGCTTTTACCTAAATGCTATTTCACCTGAACAACACCAGGGACAATAGATATAAAATCAAAAGATGGACAGGATAAAACGCATAAAATACATATTTCAGCTTCATGCCTCTTTTTCCATTATAAAGTGCGACAAGGACAAACGCGGCAGACGCAGTATATTCCCACAAAAACGCCACGAAACCGGCTATCATCTGTCCTACTTTATTTTCACGGAACAGATACAGCACCACAATGGGCAGGATGCCCTTTGCCCCGTAATCAAAGGCAAACACTTCCGCTAAAAATGCCCCTGCTGCAACAATCACCACATAGCCAGACCACCTAAGCCAGAGCGACGATATCCGCCTTTCCATTTCCTCCATCCCCCATATTACCAATAGCCCTGCCCAAAGCGTAAAAAATACATTCTGATGCTCCGGATATACCGCACATCTATTAAATGCAAGGTCGAAGGGGACCTCGGATATTAGCGCGAAGAGAAAAAGCCGCCCTGCATATTTGCTTCTGTTCCCCGTCTTCTGAAAGCCTTCCACCAAGAGAAAGCAATAAATCGGAAATGCCAGCCTTCCAATAAAATACCGCATGACAACAAATATCCGGTAAAGCGGTTCTGAATAATGGATTCCCAACTGTATCGTAATAAGAGACGCCCCTATATGATCGATGAGCATGGAAACCAGCGCGATGATCTTCAATGTACTTCCGCTGATTCCGTTTATCTTCCGCACTCCTGCCTGCATTTTTATGTAATCCTCCTTAGCACTTCTAACCATTGTACACCATATACACCGCTCTTTCAACTCGTATAGCTGCCGATACTGGTATGGTCATTAAGTTTTAATTTGGCACTTTTTATAGTGCCACATATGCATATAATAAAGTACAGTGACAGGCAAGTCTTTTGAAAAAACCTGCCGTTTATGATACAAGGAGGATTTCATTATGAAAAATCAACATGTACAGAAAATAGCAATGACGGGGCTTATTGCTGCCTTATCTTATGTGGTATTCACCTTTTTACAGATTAAAATACCCCTTCCGGGCGGGGATGCCACGTCCATTCACTTGGGAAATGCCGTCTGTGTCCTAGGCGCCCTGATTTTAGGCGGATTCTACGGCGGTCTTGGCGGCGCTGTGGGCATGACCATCGGCGATTTGCTGGATCCGGTCTATATTATCTACGCGCCTAAGACCTTTTTACTTAAATTCTGCATCGGACTCATCACCGGCGTGATTGCCCACAAAATCGGTAAAATCACATCCGAGACCAACCACTCCAAGGTCGTCTTCTGGACCAGCTTTGCCGCTGCCGGCGGACTTTTATTTAACGTGATTTTCGACCCGCTGATTGGCTACTGTTATAAACGCATCATTCTGGGGAAACCCGCCGCAGACGTGACGCTGGCATGGAACATTGCTTCCACCTCTATTAATGCAGTCACTTCTGCTATTGTTTCGGTCTTAGTATACCTTGCTCTGCGCCCGGCATTGAAAAAAGCGGGATTGTTTACAAAAAATGTATAACTTTTTAACAAAGAAGATTTACAATTCAAAAATAGCCATGCGATAATGAACTATAGGTAATTCACCCCATAAAAAATATGGAGTAAATTAAATAACTCAAACTTCCCACACCAGTTGGTGTGCTGAACCTTGAAAAATCAATACTGTAGCCCATAAAAAAGGCACAAACCTGCACTTGATGGTATAATTGAATTGTGAATAACAATCATACAG
>CATLAK010000043.1 GCA_949878435.1 uncultured Lachnospiraceae bacterium | reverse complement strand
AAAATGGGATTATTGGGGATATGAAAATGAAGAAGAACTGCGAGAAGTGTTGCGTGAGTTTAAAAGATTAATTTTGGCATATGGTTTTGATTTCATTGAAGAAATCAGTAAGCCGGCAACGGATGCGATTCCAACGGAAGAGGCTAATAGGTACTTGTTGGAGCATCATCAGGAATTGTACATCGAATATCAGGAAAAATTGAAAGTGGCGGGAAAAGAAGTCGGGGAGGTTATAGCCATTATATATGAAAAGTTAAAGGAGGTGCTGGATGAGCCGTTTAGTCAAGTGGAGAATACTTTGATGGGGATGGCAGCACTATATGGGCATACAATCAGTTGGATAAGCAGAGGCGAGTGGATATGGGATGAAAAGAGGGGAGGGTGTCTCATTGAAAAGATATTGGATACTAAGGAGAGAATCAGACCGCTTAATTTGTTGATTGAGGTGTGGGATTGGATGAGAAAGCATAAGAATATTGAGAGCGACATTTTATATTGTAAATATAAGATGATTCTAATTTTTTATTACAGAAAGCATCCGGAAGAAATCAAATACAATGATTAATTTAGGATTGGACAATGAAAGTAAAAAGGCAAAAAACAATTGAAAAGATGTATAATGTAAAAGTTGCATTATATATAGTTGGTTTGGGGTGCATATTTCTAATTTACATAGTATGTTTTTGTGTCAAGGGAAATAATTTATGGGATGTAGATGATGTCTATGGCAATTGGAAGGTCGCCAGAGTTATTTATGCAGCTAAGTCAGGTTATGGGTCTTTGGAATTAGGAAATGAGATAGGACGTTCATTCTGTATTTCGGAACAAACAATTACGGATAGCAAACCGCGTGATGCGGAGATGAAAAAGTTAAAAGTTCCTTATTACGATATGCACATTCTGCGATGTGAAAAAAGCGAATACGATGTGACCGAAAGTGAAATATTGGCGGAGTTCAACTGGCGGAATAATATCATACTAAGTAAAGCTGGGATCACAGATACACTGATTCCGGAATTTGTGTTTTATGCAGATACGAATAAGACAGAAGACAATGATTCTTACGTGTCGTTATTAAGGCTTTTTCCATATCAGAGCGATAACAAAGATATGCTGGTTATGGAATTGCCATATGGAAGTTATGTTCTGGAAAGAAATAGTGTGCAGAAGAAAACATGTAATTTATGGGGAAAGTGGAGGGTAGAAGAACTGGTATCCAGAGGGACGGGAGAAAATGTCGGAATTGATTTTACGGAGGAATATGGCAGTATTTATCAAATTGCAAAAAATAGATTGAGGCTGCAGGACGAAGAATGGGAGATATCTGTCACAAAAGAATCTGTCGACAGGAGAAATTATGAACAGACAAATGGAATCAAAGAAGGATTAGGTATCGACAATAAGAAAATAATCATCATTAATGTAAAAATGAGCAACGGATGCAGCATAGAGATTATTCCCATAAATGGGGATGAAATAATCGCCCAAATTGGGAATCAATGGTTTCGGTTAAGGCGTTTAAAAGAATATCGCGAGCCATCTTTTGCAGAAGAAGAGGTCTTGACCGGCATATGGAAGCCCGTGCTTTTGCTTGAAGAGGAGAAGGTCGACCCGAAATCGGAGGCGCTTACATATGACAATTTATTCTGGTGGTATGGGAACTGGGTAATGCTGGAAGCAGACGCATATTCAGTGGAGGTTTCTGATTGGAAAACAGAGAAAATTTTGGCAGGCGACTTTAAGGACAAGTATGATGTTCCCGTAAACGTGATGGGGATGTTTGATGAATCGGATATTTTACATGTAGCTGCGAGAGAAGTGGATCATGTGGAGGAAATTTATATCATACTGGAAAGAGACAGGATGATAAGGGGAAGAAATGGACTGTGGTTTGAACTTAAGAAAATTTAAGTTTCTGGAAGTGTATGCATCTGCTTCCGGGCGAAGCCTGAGGGTTCGAGATCTGGTCACTTATAAAAAATATACAAGTGATTATTTTGAATTTAAAAATGATGATGAGCGTATAGCTGTACTCAATGAAATTGCAGATATTGTAATCCAATATGGGATAGATGAACTAAATAAAAGAAGCCAGTCGGTAAAAATATATTTTCCCACGGATGTAATGAATCAGAAGTTATACGAAAACCAAGATGTATTAACACAAAACTATATAAGAAAATATAATATAAGCCAGCTGTCGGAAAAAGATGTTTTGCCTATGCTGAAAAAGGATTTAGAGGAATGCTATGATAAGCCATATGAGCAGGTTCAGGAGAGGCTGATAGAATTGTCAGCAGTATATGGGAATCTGATAATAAATAAAATAGGCGGACAATGGCAGTATGATAAAATCCACAAACAAGTAAGCTTTGATAGTAAGCCATTGTATGTAAATTATCCTGTATTAAGTTTGCTTGTATCTTATTGGCAGGAAAAAAATGCAGAGCAGATGATAAAGAATTATGTGGACACCATATTGGGTTATCAGGAATGGGTGCAGCAATGCAAGCAAGCCTATGGGGAGGAATGGGAACCTGATCGAATCCATATGATGGACAGGGGGCAAAGAATGCTGTGAATAGAAAGAGAGAAAGAATCATTTTTTTCATTATGATTCTGCAAGCAAGTGTAAGCGCTGGGGTTTATCTGTATTGCAAAGCAGAAAAATGGAATTTAGAGGAACAGCTAACAGTATTTTTGTATCCTTTTTTTGTTGTTGCAATTAGCTTTTTTCTTCTCATTTCTGGATTTGTGTCTCTGCTTTATTTTGCGAGTAAAATAGTAAGTGCGCATAAATTGTATTTTGTGTCACCTTTATTGATAGTTCTTTCTTCGCATCTTGTAGACAATATTTTTTTTAACGAACTTAAACTTAGAGAAGATAATTTTAATAAATATCAGGAAAAAAGAGAAATAGTCATTGAGTTGATACTTAAGGAGGAATTGATGCCGGATGAGAGAGGTATAGTTGATTTACCTGAATACCTAAAGGATGAAGGGATGGCAAGAGGAGGAAGGGTGTATATTGTTCGATACAAACTAGAAACTGGCGTATACTTTTGTACATTTTCTGGAGTAATGGATTCTTCGGCAGGATTTGTCTATCTGACAGATGAAATATCTGACGTTGATTTTTATAACAATAATGATATATCTTTACAGAATCAATATCAAGATAACTGGTATTTTTGTGGCACAGATTAACTGGTAAATTAGCAGAAAAATGGGATTATTGGGGATGATTTGCTGAGCAGAAAAAAAGAAAAACAGAACAGACATAGAGATAATCACAAAAGATTTGCAGGTAGCAGCATCTTTTGCAGAAGCAGACACATTATAGGGATGAAATATATGAAAATCATTACTAAGTTGACTATATTACTTTGTATGAGCGGATTCATATTTGTATGTTTATTTGTTAGGGGAAATAGCAATACGAGGATAATTGCTGGTCGTGAGTATGAATATGAGCATTATTCCAGAAAGCTATCTATTGATGATTTTCGACATTTTGGATATGACACAATGTACCAAGAGGTGGTTGATGCTATAGGGAAAGAAAATGGAGATATCGGTAACAATTTCCTCCTAAGGAAGATGAAGAAAAGGAGGAAGAATTATCCTGTGCTAAACAGTATGAGATGAATATTATTTTAGAACTATTGGGGATAAAGAAGTGGGAAAAACCGCAGATATTTGGGGAATCAGATGACCCGATGGGGATTTATTCAGAAAAGGAATTAAAGGAATATACAGATGAAACCTGGTTTGTAGAGATAAAATATTGGTTTGATGACTATGAGAATTCAAACTGGGAGCCGCTGTATCAAAGTGTAAAAGTATATCAGAATAACAAGTTATGTGGTTTTGTAATAATTACGTGGAATGGTGGTTTGCTATTGGAGTATAAATCCACAGGGTGATTTTATATTAGAAGATGGACAACATTTTAGAATAGGATATATTTATTATGGCGGTGGTTTTGGTAATGTTATCGTTTATATAGAAGCCTTGCCATAAAAAATGAAAAATGCAAATACCTGTATGCATGTTGTCATTATGGGGATGTACTTCTAAAGGAAGGGGAGGGCGGTTAATGACGGTATATACGGCTGCTTTGCTGGCAGTTCTTATAATATGCATATTTTTGATAATACAAATTATAAGTAATCAAAATAGATTAAAATTGAAAACAGAATGTGGGGAAATAATTAGCGCAAAGATAACATCGTGGAAGAAGATTCCGGGAAGACCGACTTTTTATGCCATAAAGGTTGAGTATGAAATAGATAATATAAAAAGGCATAAAACATTTATAACAAGCGGGAAATTTGCAAAGAGATACGAGTCTGATAGAAATATTCAAATTGTTATCATACCAAATTCAAATAAAGTCTTTTTGGAGGAAGAAAACTGGAAGGAACAAAATATATGTTTTTTTATTCTCTTAATATTTGTAGTGTTATTCCTATTCCAGTTGATATTAATAGGTTTTGTAAAGGTATTTATTTGAATGATAAAAGGAGAAGACAGAGTGGAAGGAGTACTATACGAATGCGGGTTTGAATTTCGCTTTATGTTTTTGGTACCGCTGCTAGTGTTCGTGGGGATGATAATTTCAGCAGTAGTTATCAATAATGATATGAAAAGAAAAGGCAGCAATGCATTGGTAAGGAAGATTGCAAATATTTTTATGGGAGGATTAGCTTTATTTGTCTTTATATGTATAATATTAGGAATTGAATTTCGAATTGATTTGTATAAAAAGACAGTTCTGGCATATCAAAAAGGCGAATATCAAATTGTTGAAGGATATGTGGAAAATTTCCAACCAATGGGGCAAGGTGGTCCTTCACCAGAGAGCTTTGAAATTAATGGAATTAAATTTTACTATTCAAAATATAAGATGGTGCCAGGATACTATAAAGGAGATACACAGGGGGATTTCATTTTGGGAGATGGACAACATTTAAAGATAGGATATGTTTATTATGGTTATGATTATGGAAATATTATTGTCTACATAGAAGCCTTGCCATAGAAATAGCCAGTGAACGGAGGCAGTTATGCAGAGCAGAAAGAAGAAAATTGTTTTTATAGGAGTGATAACTGTTTTGTTCCTTGGCATGCTTGGAAGAGGGATTGCCATTTATATGAAAAGGGGAATAAACAGCAGGATGGTATATAAGAATGTGGTAGGGTATACGTATTATGAATTGTGTGATGGGACATATGCAATTTGCAACTGCCTGCCGGGGGATAGGATGCGGGCGATTGCTATAGTGGACAGAAATAAAAAATTGTATGCCCTATTGAAAGCGGAAGAGGTTGAGGATTAAGATATTGCAACATTTTTGGGGAAAGGGTAGAAATGGAATTGATAATAGATGGCTGGATTATAGCGATGGCAGGTACTGTGTTAAACGGGAGTATATTGCTTTTGATAATTGCGAGGGTGATTCAAGATCAAAGATGTCATAACATGGGAAAGGTAAGGCAGTTATTATGGTTATATCCACAGGCAATGGGAAGCTTCCGAATTCTTGATATTTTAATAGGTCTTATATTTGAAGTTTTGTTCATGGGGGAAATAATACTTGCATTCTGTTTGTTAATTGCTTCTGATGTATATACATCGGATTTGGCAGGATATTTCTGTGGGACGTTTATGATCTTATATACATTTGCAGATGTAATATATTTGGTCTTGTATTGCATTAGAGTAAATCAAAAATATGAGACAGCTGTGTATTCTAAAAAGCTAAACCTGAGGAAGATAAAGGAAAAACAGGTTATAAAAGCAGCGGGGGGAGGTCTCTTTGCTCCATTGTTTAAAGGGATGCTGATATTTTCTATTTTAATATTGGCTAATTATGTTAAGTCAGTCTTCGTGACCATAGGAAATAATGGGGCGATAATCAGTTTAATTTTGAAAAGTGCTTTTAATTTGGTGTTTATTATTTGGCTTGTTTTGATGATAAATGGCAGAATCAAAGCATTGGTAGTTAATGAAAAAGAGATTATATATATAAGCTGGTATGGGAAAAAAGCTGTCTGCCCGATAAATGAAATTCAGAAGATAGAAGTCTATGCGTGCTATATCTTTTTATGGAGAAGCAATGGTGAAATATTTGCAAAATTTAATTGCTATACAAAAGGGTTCGACAGCATATTAGAACAGGATAGAGGAATGCAATAATGAAGGAAAAAGTTCTATTCGTTTGCCTGGCAATTTCTTTTACCATGATTTTGCTGCTAAGCATCAACATTATGGCAAGGAAGCCAGTATGTAATCGCAAGCATCTTGATGATATTGACAGAGAAATGGATCTTGTCCCTGATAAAGAGATGGCGCTGAAAATTTCTGAGTTATATATAAGGGAAAGAGAAGATTATCTGAATCAGACAGTAAGAACAGATTACCATAGTGTTGAAGACAAATATGAGTATGATATCAAGGTCATTTTTAATGAGCAGGATTATGAATGGATGGTTGCATACAAAGTGATACAACCGGGGGGAAGCGTTTTTGTGCTGGATGGAGAGACTGCAGTCAGAATAAGACGTGATAACGGTATGGTCAACCCTTCATCCAGATAAGGAGAAAGACGGGAAAAGGACGGAATAAATGAAAATAAAAATTTTAGTTGTTTTACAGGCGATATCTATATTTGTAATCGTTCTGTTGGGCATTTACACAGTCAAGGTCCAGCCAGAATGTGAGCGTATACATTTAGACGATATAGAACGGGACGAAGATATTGCTTATCTAGATAAAGAGATGGCGCGAATGCTGGCGGATATTGTTATGGGTGCAGAGGATAATCTTACGGATGAAGCAAATACAAGATATGATGTGGAAATCGAGTTCGACGGGCAGCATTATGAATGGGTAATCAGCTACGAACCGAACGGATTACAGCCAGATAACGAAGCCAATCAAGGCAAAGTGGTGAGAATCAGAAAAGACAATGGGGTCATAACAGTATCTGAAAATAATTTTTAAAAGAATGAAACTTGCAAGTTTTTTATAGAAAGGAAGGGATTCAAATGAGCGCATTCACAACAGCCGACATACGGCTCCAGACGGCAGTCCCCATGACGGACTTGGAAGACCTCCGTCTGGACATCACAGGCGGCAGCCATGCCGTCATCAGCCTGAAGGGCTGCCTCCCCGAGGAGGAAGGGCAAGAAGCGCTGGATAGAGCAGTAGGGGACGCCCCGCTGCGGGTCTTCGCAGGGGACAAGATTCTTTTTGCAGGGCTTATGAGCGGCGTGGAGGTGACCCGTGAGGGAAGAAGGTACCAGCTGTCCATACAGGGCATCTCCGCCACGGCGTATCTGGATCGTGAAAAGAAGGACAGGGTTTTCCAGAACGGCGGTGACACTTACCGCACGGTTATGGAAAAGGTGCTGGCAGATATGCCGGATGCGGTGCTCCGTTTCCGCACAGAAGATCAGATGATTGGAACGCCCTTCTACCAGATGGGGGAGACGGACTGGGAATTTATCAAACGCCTGGCATCATTCCTTGGCAGGCAGGTCTTTCCGGCAGCAGTGGCGGAAGGACCGGATTTGTGGATAGGGCTCCCACAAGGGCGGAGCCATGACAGGGAAGAATTAGGGGTACTTGGCAGCCGGGTATGGCACGAACGGACGGGAAAGGGCATCTGCCGGGAAATCCTTACCTATGAGGACCTGCCGGTTGGGGACAGCATCAGATGGGACGGGCGCACCTTGCAGATTGTGGAAAAGCACTGCCGGCTGGAAAAAGGGTTCCTTTGTTTCCGATACAAAGCTGCTGAAAGGAATGGGGATCATGCGCTTCCCTCTGCCCTTCCCGGCGGTTTAGGCAGGCTGCTGGCGGCGGAAGTAATGGAGACAAAAGACGAGCAGGTGCGGGTCAGATTTCCCGGGGACGGCTGCCGGCAAGAGGAAGCTTACTGGTATCCGTGGGAGCCGGATGCCGGAAATCTTCTGTACTGCATGCCCGAAAAGGGAGAGCAGGTCTATATCTGTCCGGGAGATCATTTATGGCAGCGGGACAGGGCGGTTTGCGGTATCCACAGGAACGGAGCGGGAAATCCCGAGATGCGTGCCTCAGACAGATATTTCACCACAGCGGGCGGCAAGCGCATGTACCTGCTTCCGGGTAAGATGGGATTCCTTGACCAGAAGCAGGACAGCCCGTTGGAAATAGCGCTTAAAGATGATTCCGGTGCGGAACTGGTCAGCGGCAGGAATATCACTATCCTCGCGAAGGATACCGTTGGAATCAAAGGGAAGAACCTGTTCTTCCAGGCGCCGAAAGAGATATCGCTGGTCAGGAAGGACAGCCTGTCTCCGGCGGTCATCAACATGTGCAACGGATTTGACTCCATAGGAGCCTCCAACGAAGTGACCATGAAAGGCGGCGCCGCCGGGTTCCCGGAATTTAGCGGGTATCAGCAGGAGGAAGGCAGGGAATACAGTCTGGAGGGCATGGAAAAAGAAGTGTCCGCCTCCACCCCCTGCAGGCGATTGGAAAGCGCGGGCTGGCAGCAGATCAGGGGCGCCCAGGCGGATTATATAAATGCAGGATAAGGACACAGCCTGACGCCATAGGAAGAATACGAATGGAGAGGCTTTCGGACAAGCAGTAGGAGGAATTATGGGAAACAGTATTAAGACAGGAGGGGTGGGCAAAAGCCCCGCCATAGAGAAGATCAGCCGCCTGAATGAACTGGGCAGCCGCATGGAGGCGGCAGCGGCGCTGGAAAAACAGGCATTTTCCAAGCAGCAGGACAGCGCCCGCAGGGCAGTCCGGCGGAGACGACAGATAGCGGAAGAGTTCCAGATCAACTTTAGGAAAACAGAAGCCTTTAGGCAGTAAACCGCAGGGCAGGAAGGAAAGGGGAAAATGACGACAGTATTTGATGAAACGGCGGAAGGAACCCGGCAGGAGACGGTCAGGATGACCGTGTGGCAGCCGGCAGACGGAGGGCTTTCCATGGAACTGCCGGAAGGGTTCAGCTCCATGGAGGAAAGCAGAAGGGAAGCATATTTCCCGCTGGAGGACAGACCGGAGAGGATCTTAGAGTATGCAGGGGAAGAGGTGCAGATAACTTTTCAGATTACCGGGCAGACCATGAAGAAGGAAGAGACGGCGGCGGCAGCACAACAGATTCGGGAAACGGCGGAAGAGGCTGCACGGTATGGGTGCTCTCCGGTATATCTGGAGAGACTAGGAGAAATCAGGACAGCATGGTTCCTCATCCAGATGAAGGATATAGAGAAGGAACATATCAAAGCGGTGCTTTCCGTCAAGAACCGTATGGCGCTGTTGACGCTCACTTACCCCGAAGATGCGGGCTTTAAGTGGCGGGCGCTCTGGGAGATGATTTTGGGAAGCATGAAGGAGGAGAAGGACCATGGAGCGGATGGAAAATGGCGATTTTGACCTGCTGAGGGTCAGGATGGAAAAAAGATTCCGAAGGGCGGAAATAGAGAACGGGACGGATGAGAACAGGGAGCAGATTCCCGGCATGGGCTTTTCCGTCAGCCTGCCCCCCAACCTTGTCCGGGCTGGGGAAGAGGCGGCGGAAGTTTTCTGGTCGCGGAAACGTCCCCCGGTTATTTTCCTTACACAGGAGCGGACAGCCGGGCTTACCTTCCAGCCCCTGCATGAGGAACTGGACGCAGGCGTGCTGACTTCCAGCAGGGAGCGGATCAAGCGGATCACGGAACAGATAGATGAAAGGACGGTCCTTTACGATACGGGGGAAGAAGGAAGGGCAGTCTGGTTTGATTATAAGAGCTTTGCCGGAAAGGAAGCGGTCTACAACATGACTTTCCTGTTCCATGCAGGGCAAAGGAAGATACTGGGCACCTTTTTCTGTGCTTTCGGGACATATGATAAATGGAAACCGGCGGTGCTTGGGATGATGGACAGCATAAAGACACAGGAGGAAGAGGAATGAAGGAATACTATATATTGACAGAGCCCCTTGCCTTCCTTTCCATCCAGGATATTAGGATGCGGGAGGAAATCGGGGAGCACGGTACGCTGACGGTTACGGGTTACATAGAAGACGAAAAAGAGGAAGAATATCTGGCGCGCCTTACCGGCGAGGTATGGGAAAAGGTGGAGAAAGCGGGAATGGACGGAGAGAGGCAGGTCCTGTTTCAGGGAATCGTGACGGACTTTTCCATCGAATCAGGATACCACCAGAAACAGATGACCCTGCAGATTACCACCGGAAGCTGTCTGCTTGACAGGGAAGAGCATTTGCGCGCGTGGCAGGACAGCGCCCTTTCCTATGAGCAGATTTTTGATCAAATCATGGGAGGATATCAGGATGGAAAAGCAGTGTTCCACAGTCCCATGGGAAAGACGGAAGGAGGGTTGATCCTCCAGTATCATGAGACGGACTGGCAGTTCCTAAAACGCCTTGCCAGCAGGAAGAACCAGTTCCTGACGGCGGAATCCGCAGGGACGGGAGCACGGGTTGACTATGCCCTCCCGCAGGGACACCGGGCGGATTTCCCTGAAGAAGGGAAATACACCATGCGCAAGGAACTGGAAACGTACAAACAGAAAAAGCTGCAGGGACTTTCCCATCTTAAGGAGGAGGACAGCCTGATCTGTATCGTCCGGTGCAGGGAGCACTACAGAATCGGGGACTACATGGATGTGCAGGGACGAAGGCTCTATATCAGAAGGATAGACAGCCGCCTCGAAGGGGGCGAGATGCTCCACGACTGCTATCTGGGAACCGGGGCAGGCATGGAAGTCCCGCGGATTTGGCGGGACGAGATGACAGGGGCGTCTTTAGATGCCATGGTCACGAAGGTGAAGGAAGACAAAGTGCAGGTGGAAATCATAGGAGATGAGAACCGGGGACAGGCAGCCGACATCTGGTACCCTTATGCGACGGTATATTCTACGAAAGACGGGACAGGCTGGTACTGCATGCCCGAGCCGGGCGATCTGGTCCGCCTTACCATCCCCGGAAGGGAGGAAGGAGAGGCTTTCGTCATAAGTTCCGTGCATATGGATACAGACAGCGTTGACAGAAAGGATCCTGCCGTGAAATCCTTTAAGAGCAAATACCAGAAGGAGGTGCGCTTTACACCGGATTCTATTGTGATCACCAACAATCAGGGCACTAAAATCGAACTGACAGACCGGGAGGGTGTCCATATCGTCAGCGCTCATTCGGTTCTTCTGGAAGCAGCGGAGGATATAACTGTTTCCAGCGATACCGGCTCCCTGATTGTGGCAGGCGCATCATCCGTAAACCTGACGCAGGGCGGCACAGGAATCAGGCTGGATAAAGGCATCAGTTTCAATGGCGGCGAATTGAAGGTACAGTGAGCAAAGGGCAAGACCTTTTGCAGGAATCATTTAAGGACGGGATCCGGAGAAGAGGGATCCCGGCGGGAAAGGCACGGGGAACATGGCACACATTCAAGAACGGAGAGAAGAACTGCTCTGTGCGGCAGACGGACTGATGCGGGAACGCTTCCCGGAAAGCGTACGCTTTCTGGAAGAAATGTATGCGCAGGAAGAAAGCAGGAGGCAGGCGGCGGAGCCATTTGCGAATCTGGCACGCCAGTGGAAGGAAAGCACCGGGGGAGGCAAAAAGGCGGCATGCTTAGGCATCTGTTACCTGCACAGCCGCATCTTACAGAAAGACTACAGGCTCAGGCTCGTCCTTATGGGCGAAGAATTCTGGCTGGACGGCGAGCCCGCAGAAGCAGACTGGGAGCCCGCCGGTTTTGCCGACTGCTTTGAAAAGGATATGGGATTTATTATGGAAAAACTGCGGGGCAGGTTCATTAGACTGTGCAGGGCGGAAGAGGATGCCGTCCGGCAGCAGTGCGCAGAATACTATCTTGCGGCAATCGGCAGGCTCTGTACAGACCTTGCAGGAGAGATTGCAGGGCAGATGGAATCAGCGGCGCTGGAAAGGACGGACGGCTTTTATTTCTTCTTCGGGCATTATCAGGGAGAAGGGGAGACCTTCCGGGAACTGCCGGAATATGTTCTGCTGAATATGAAGACTGGGATGGATGTCTTTTATCCCGATATCCTGTTTGCCCCGTTCCTGCTGGTGTCCAGGGAGGCGATGGAAGTCATCAGGATATATGAAGAGGAGATGCCGTTTCTATACGTGGCGATGGTCGACGCCCAGAGCGGAGAGAGCTGTTCCTACTACTGCCCGGTACTCGCGGAGGGCAGCGCCTGCGGTGAAGCGTTGTATCGTGTGAAGAAGGGGAATGAGTGGGAGGTCAGGATACGAGTGGACTTGGCGGAGAGCCTGCTGCTGCGAGGGGCAGAGGGAATGGAACTTGCGCCGTTGGAGGAAGAAAATAATCGTGGGAATGTGCGGAAATCTATTTGGGGATGAAAAGGGAAAATTTTTAAATCTGTGTCTGGGAATCTCATCAATCATAATTCTGCTATTAATTTTAACAATCTTTTTGTACGGACCTAAATGTGAACGCATGCATTTTGATAATGCTGACAGAACCAAAAATGTTATTGCAAATGCAGAAATTGCACAAAAGATTGTGGAAATACATCTTTACCGCGAGGATGCGGGGATATTGAGACTAAATGAAGAACTTGATTATAAAGCAGATGTGGATTTTGATGAGCAAAATTATGAGTGGATTGTCCATTTTTATGTAGATTTACCGGACGGACGAGCTGCGTTAGATAGCGGTAGAACTATCTGGATAAGGCGCGATGACGGAAGGGCTACAAATATTGCCAGATAATTTTAGTAAGCAGGCAATAGGGAGCAGATATGAAAGACAGAACAAAATGTATTTTACTATTTTTTTCCTTAGTTATCATAATCTTTTTAGCAATTTACATCATCAAAAGAACGCCGAAATGCGATCGTATACATGCGGATGAAATGATTGCATTTGATGTCCCTGATGCGGATATTGCAAAACAAATAGCAGACGTAGTAATGGATATCGGAGAAGATAAAGATTATGATGTGAACGTGGATTTCGATGAGAAAAGCAATGAATGGATTATCACTTATGTGCCCAATTGTTTAGAGGGGGACGGGGATACATTGGGGCAAAAGATTGTAAAAATAAGGAAGGATATTGGCACTATAACAATAAATGGCGATTGAAAGCGGGCAGTGTAAAGCGGCAAAGATTATATTGATGGCGAATGGGTGATTGACGGCTGGGATGCTATTTATACCGGACTAACCGATTGCCAAGTCTGGCCTATATTTTTAGATTAGAAAGCAGAAAAATGATGAAATCTATAAGAATAATTGCTAAACTAATTTTGTTATTTAGTGTTGGCGGCTTTTTGCTTATATATTTGTTTGCTGTGAGAAATAATGATACGAGGATGGTCGCCGGATATAAGTATGAATACTCAGATTATAAACGACGGCTGACCGTTGACGATTTTCAACAATTCGGATACGAAACAATTTATTCAGAGGTAGTTGAAACTGTAGGAGAAGAGAATGGAGAAATCGGTGAAAATTATTTTTATCCATATTATGAATTATGCGACGGAACATATGTGATAATCTATTTTAACTACTGGGGAGGCAGCATAGCGGGAATATCTGTTGCAGACAAAAAGGAGATTTTGTATTCCCTGCTGCCAAGAAAAGTACCTTGTAAAAATGAAGAAGAGCGGGAAAGAGAACTGCTCTGTGCCAAACAATATGAAATGAATATTATCATGGAATTGCTGGGAATGGAAAAATGGGAAAAGCCTGAGGTGCTGGGCAACCTAGATGATCCAATGGGCGCATATTCAGAAGAGACTTTAAAAAGATACACAGATATGGATTTATATATAGAAATAGATTACAAGTTCGAGGACTATGAAGATTCAAATGACGAACCGCTGTTCCAAAGTATAATAATTTACTCAAACTTCCCACACCAGTTGGTGTGCTGAACCTTGAAAAATCAATACTGTAGCCCATAAAAAAGGCACAAACCTGCACTTGATGGTATAATTGAATTGTGAATAACAATCATACAGCAAGGA
>CATLAK010000042.1 GCA_949878435.1 uncultured Lachnospiraceae bacterium | reverse complement strand
TGGTATAACCGAAAAAGGATTCACAGTGCCATCGGCTATATGACACCCCAGCAAAAGGAGGATGAGGAATTAAAAAAATCAGCATGAACTTTCAACTTTTTGTGTCCAAAGTATTGACATAGGTCCATAACGCACTTCGCTTAAGGCTGCATGCATTTCGTCATAACTGCTGCCAACGGGAAGATGCATCACCGCCTCTTCCTGATAGACCACCATGCCCACCCTGTAATTCGTAGGCAGGGATGCCGTCAGTTCGCGGATAAACTCCGCTGCCCCAAGCTGCGCATCCGCATTCTGCATAGACTGGCTTCCGTCGAGTAAAAAGACCAGCTCCCTTGGCTGCTCTGCCATGCTCTCTTTCGCCAAAGACTCGCCACAGCTTGACCAAAAGACCATGAGCGACAACATGACCAGGCAGATTCTTTTAGGTATTCTGATGATTAATCTTTTGTTCAACTTCATTGCTACCCTCTCGCATTTTTTCTAATAACAGTAATACCGCTTCACAAATAACTGCCAGCATGACCGGAAAGGCGTATTCTTTGAGCCCTATTGCCAAAAGCAGGATTACCAGCATATTTTCCGCTATCAGAAACACATAACTCCTCCTTCTGAAAGCTGCCCTTTCCTCCTGATCCAGCATCCTGTTCCGGTTTCCCCTGGGTGCGAGCACAAATACCGCCGCATCTGCCAGCAGCATCAAAATTCCTGCTGCCGGCACCGCATACTGCCAATAAGCGGCAGCCTTGATGCAGCTAATCACACACAGGACCGTCAGGCAGGAACTCACATAGCATCCTCCCTTTGTTTTTGCATGGTAGCCGCCGGCATTTTTCCGCAACAGTAGAAATGCGGAAAAAAAGAGTAAGAAGCGCACCCATTCGCGAAGAAGCGCTGCTATAAGGAAGTAACTGAGATAGTGAATCAGCTTAAGAAAGATTCCTTCCAGTCCAAACCGGTAGATTTCCTCATCTTCACTGTCAATAATATTTAATTTGATCAGCTGGTTTAATATCCTGTCCGTCACAGCGCTTCTCCTCTTGAACTGTTATTTTTTCTTTTTGAGATCTTTTACTTTTTGGGGCATAGCCGGTTGATAAAAAAAACAAAAACAAGCTGAGTCCGCTTCTAATTTTGCCGTTTGAAAAGCGGATTTTGCCACGCTCGTCAATACGACTCTTTTAATACTTTTCATCGATAATTCCCTCCTTTTTTTATTTTTCAATATCCTACCAAAATCCCCAAAATTTTCAATAGATTTTACCTATTCGACACGAAAATGCACCTAATCGACAAAGAGCCGGAACAATAGCACCAAAATTTGATTACCTATTGTTCCGGTTCTGTTTTTAGCTATAATTTTTTCTTTTATGACTGATTCATCATGACCTCTACAATAAAATTATTTTCTTTTACTGTAAATTGAATATTTCCATTATATTTTTTCAGTACATTGTCTACATTTTCAAGACCAATGCCATGATATTCACCTTTATCTGATTGTGGTCTTCCCATTTTATTCCAGTTGATTTTTTTATTAAAACTATTTGACAGTTGAATATATGTAAATTCATTAAACGGATAAATCTTCAAACGCATTTTCTTTTCTTCGGTCTTTTCACAAGCTTCTATTGCATTATCCAGAAGATTGCCAAATATCGTAGTAATATCTATTGGCTTTACAAAGTCAATATCCACACTCTGAATATCTACCTGGAAATGAATCCCGTTTTTTTTGCAATATTCAACTTTTTCAATAATAATTATATTTAAAATTGCATTACTGCAATATTGCCTTGTAAGAAGAGGGGATATCATTTCTTCAAAATTATCTATGTAATCCCGCAACTCTTGTGAAGTACCATATTGTTTCAGCCCCTCGATTATTTGGACATGTTTCCGCAGGTCGTGTGTCACTTTCATTGCTATTTTGTTGTTTTCTATCTGCCTTGCATAATAATCGTAATTGCTTTGCGCTTGTCTTTCATATAAAACAAGCTTATATTTCAGTTCTTTATTTTCTGTAAAGGTATCCAACGTATAAAACAAATATAGGTTGACAAGAATCATAAAAAATGTATCGAACATTAAAAATATATAATCCCCACTACTGAGATTAAAATTTGCAAAGAATAAAATCTCCCCAATATTAATCAAAACATACGCTGTTATGACCACATAAATCGTGTATTGGCTTATAGGTATCTTTCTTGTCTTTTCACTGATAAACATCCGCCTTAAAACCAGATAATACAAAAAAATCGCGGATGCAGTTCCTCCAATATTACCTGCAAAAGAAAGAATCGCTTCGCTTTGATCTATATGCGCAAGTTTAACCCCTGCTCCCACTAATACGCCGCCAATTGCTTCACTGACTGAACAGGCAAAAACAAAGGCAATATTTATGAGATAATACTTTATGCCGCTCTTACATTCATTTTCTTCATAATAAAAGCATCTGCTTATCAGCAACACAAAAGAAACCCAAAAAGCAAGATTCAAAAATGAATGATGCAAAAAATATATTCCCATGTTCGCCAGACAGCATATTGTCCTTAATCCAAAATAAAGTATTTTGGGACGATACATACGGGAATATTTATTATCAAAATATTGAAAGATAATTAGTGCAGAAACTACACAGGAAACGAGGTTTCCAACTATTTCAAAAATCTGATTGTCAATAAAGTCTATATTCATTTCATCCTAGAAGTTCATCCGCTGCCATGACTCTAAACATTTTGCAGCGTTTATCCCTCATCTCCTCCATCATCTCCTAATTTTCTGGCAGTTATCATCATCTGCCTTTTCAATGTGGCAACTCTTTTTTGCGCCAGGTATACCTGCGCTCCATTTTTCATCTGTAACATTGTTTTTGACATTTTTTCAACATAAAATAAGTTGACCACAAAGCTTTGATGCGACATAGCAAAACCAAACTTTTCCATTTTTTCTGCTATATCTGTAATTTTATCTTTGCATATATAAACTTTATCCTTGGTCACGACCTTCACTCTATGGTCAAAATATTCAAAATAATAAATATCCATTGCATGCAGCCTTAATATTTCTTTTTCCTCCAGCACAAATGAAACAATATTTTCATCCTCGCGTTCGATAAAGTTGACATTCATCTGCTGAAATATATCATCCATCATTTTGAACACATCATCTTCTACTACTGGTTTAACAAGATATCCAAAAGAATGTACCTGATTGACTGCAATTCCCATCTTATGGGATACATTTGTAATATATACAATCAAAATATTTCTGTTTATCCTTTTATATTCCAATGCTACCTGTATTCCATCTTTCCCATCCATTAATATGTCAATAAACAGAACATCCGGAAGGCAGTTACTTGCAAGAAAATTCTCTCCTGACTCAAATTGAAATAAGCAATATTTAATTTTCTTACTTTCCATATACTTGTCTATCAGCCCGCTTAATCTATTCCTATCCTTCTTATCATCATCACAAATAGCAATCCTTATCATTTGTCATCCCTCTTCCATTACTTGGTAATGTTATTATGGGATAATTTTTACTATTTTTCAACATCATATTTTTAAAATCAGGCATCAGGAAATCACTTCCTGCTATTTAAAACAAAGCAATTACTATTTACAAATCATACATTGTTATCTATTAAATAGCAATAGCTTTTTATTACATAATTTCTTTTTTTCATATTTCAACTAAAATAGATACTAAGGAGAGTATATGTTATGGAAAATATGAATAATAGCTTAGATCACTCAGACAAATACATCGAAATAGGCTACAACATCGCCTATTACAGAAAGCATGCAAAGCTGACACAGGAACAGTTAGCAGAAATGGTTGGTATCAGCCGTTCCCATATTAGTGCTATTGAAGCGCCAAATATTGTACGCAAAATTTCAATGGATCTGCTGTTCAATATCGCCGCTGTTCTTAAAGTTGAAGTATATAAGCTTTTACTGTTTAAACGTTAACCGTCGGAATAAAACGATTAATAGTAAATTTATTTACAACTTTATTATAACATCATCTTTAATTTTGTCAATTAATATTTTATTTTTTGTTCCCTCTTGCGTACTGCGGTACACATCCCCGGAGGGTCTTATTTTGCAGGAAAGATTCTTATCCAAACAAGCGCTGTCATGCTCTGCGGACCAGTTCATTGTAACAAAAACTCCTTGCATCAGGTACCCTATCCCTGACGCAAGGAGCTTTTATTACATCCTCTATTCCAGAACCTTTTTCAGTTCATCCATAAAGGTATTAATATCCTTAAATTCCCTATACACGGAAGCGAAGCGCACATATGCCACTGCTTCCAAATCCTTCAGCTTGTTCATTACAAGCTCCCCGATCACACGGCTGGGGATTTCCTTCTCTTCCTTGTTGAAGATCTCCGTCTCCACATCATCCACCAGCTTTTTGATCTGGTTGGCGCTGATGGGTCTTTTGTGGCAGGCACGAAGCACGCCGGCTTCAATCTTGGACCTGTCATAGGTTTCCCTGTTGTCATCCTTCTTGATGACGATTAAGGGGATGGTTTCCACCTTCTCGTAAGTAGTAAATCGCTTGTCGCACTCATCACAGACTCTGCGGCGTCTTATGGAATTATTATCCTCCGCCGGTCTTGAATCAATCACTCTGGTATTTTCGTGACCGCAAAACGGACATTTCATATGATTTCCTCCACTGGTTTACAGATAATCGTAGCTGTACATAATTTTGATAACAATACCATTATATTCCGACCTAGAGATTATGTCAACTAATTTATGGAAACCATTGCATGCCTTAAGCATTTTGTGTACACTCATTCCCCTTTCATATGTCTGTTACAATAATCCATATTTTCTTTTATAATTTCTCCCAAATGTCTTTCCTTATTATTCTTTTCCGCAAGTTTTAAATATTTCATTGCTTCCCCGTATTTTTCAGCTTCTATGTATATAAGCGAACAATTATTTAATAGGTAAGCAATAAACTGGGTTGGTTTTTGGGGAAGCTTTTTTGCAATCAAGACTGCTTTCACATAGCAATCCGATGCTGCTTCATAATTGTCCATACAGTAATACACTAATCCCATATTCCCATATATTACCGCTACAACAAGCTCCTCTTCGCCTAACTGTTCCAACGCAATTTTAAGTGCCTTCTTAAAATAGTCATCTGCCGCTTCATACTCATGTAAATGAATATAAACTTCCCCTATACTGTTATAAGCCGCTGGCAGCATTGGATGCTCTTCAGGCGATATACGCTCATATATAGCAGCAGATTGCATAAAGCACTCCAGCGCTTTGGCATAATCCGACAATCTATTGTACGTCTGCCCCCTGCCCTGATAATTTGCCGCCAAATTTATCTCTGATACTCCCGATGCATTTTTTAAGATATCGAATGCTTTCTCTAAATAAACAAGCGCCTTACGATAGTCCTCTTTTTCCAAAAACTGCATTCCCATGTTATGATAAGTATATGCCATTTCCGGGTGACTGCTTCCCAACGCTTTCTCCCGGATTGTCTTTGCACGCTCCAGATACCGTAAAGCCTCGTCATCCTCTCCCATCAATCCATAAATCACGGCGATATCATTATAAAAAACTGACGCTGTAGGATGGTCCTCTCTCTTCTGGCGCTCCAGAATCGTGATTGCCCTTTTCATATAATCGAGCGCCTCTTCATACCTCCCCATATCAATATACACTCCCGCTACGCTTCTATAACTTGCCAGCGTATCCGGATGCTCTTCCCCAAGCTGATTCTTGCGGATTCTTAAGGCTTCGCTGTGAAAATGCATTGCCTGCTCATATTTCCCATAGATTTTATATTCATCCCCGATTCCAGTATAGGATTTTGCAACCTCTTCACTGTTTTTCCCAAAAAGTTTTGTCCGGATATCCAGCGCCATCCTGTCGTACCGTTCCGCTTCCTTATAATCCCCTTTTGCACGATATACGTTCGCCAGGCTGCCATAAACCGCTGCTGTTTCGACATCATATTTCCCTAAATTCTTCCTTCTGATAGCAGCCGTCTTAAGAAAATATTTCAATGCAGCGTCACATTCCCCTAATGAATGTTTCGATATAGCCAAAGCATTATACAAAACCTCTATGTTATCATCGTCTTTTCCCCAGACTCGTCTTGCTGCCTCAATCGCTTTTTCTATATCGATTACAGCGGCGCGATAATTCCCTACCTGCTGATGCGCCGTACCCGCACTAAAATACGCCGCTACAGCCTCTTCTGAGGTAATTCCACAATAAAAAGCATTGATGCATGCATCCCCTATACGCATTTTTATAAGCTGCTCTTCATAGGCTTCATTCTCTAATATGCATGGGAGTATGGTACAACCTGTTATTTTGTATAAATCTTCTTGCGAAATCATCTTGCCCTGAATACAGATTGTCTGCTTCACGATATCCGGCATCCCATACCCATTTTCCGATTTCTGCAGCCAGCCAAGCCGGCATAACTTCTCCAGATCATTGATATCAAATTCCATCCATTCCCGCACCTCAAGCGGCACCGGCATATCCGGCATGAGTGAAAAAAAGACCAATATCCTCTGCTGCACCTTAGTCACTGCGGAAAGTTCGTACAGCTTGTTCAAATGTCCCAAAACAGTCCGTTCCTCAAGGTGATTTCCTATGCTGATCTTTAAATCAGAAAATCCGATTCCTTTTGCTTTTAAATCTTCAAGATAAGTCGGCAAATCCTGATACCCCATAGTATCTGCCGTTTTGGCAAAGAGCTCTGTCAGCAGCGTGTGGCGCCCTGCCAGACACACCAGTTCCCGAACTGTTTCTGACTGCCTCCGCTCTTTATCCAGACCATAATATCCATAAAAAACATCCACGCAGCTGTCTTCCTCTAAAAATGGCAGCTCATATGTATCAAACCCGTCCAGCACCATCTTGCGGGAAGTCACGATTATTTGGGCTTCCAAAGATGCCAGCAGTTTCAGGGAAGCATCTTCCGCCATGCCTTTGTCCAGATTATCTATCACCAACAATACATCCTTATTGTTTGTCAGAAAACTCTCAATCAGGCGAAATCTCTGTTCAAAGTCTTTATGATTCATATAGAGATGAAAAGCATTACAAAAACTCTTTTGCAGACTTTCATCATAAGTTACCCACGCAGCGTATTTATAATTGTCTTTCAATTTATGATAAACGGCGGATGCCAGCGTCGTCTTCCCAATTCCCCCCACTCCGTTTATCATAATTGCTTTTCTTCCCTGAGAAAGCATCTTTTCTATCGTTTCCATGCTTTCTCTGCGATGGAGAAAGGCATTCCCGCTAAGCTTTACCGGTGAAGCAGTAAGCAAATGGGGTATATCCGGAATGATCTGCATGTTTCTTTCCAGCGCATCCACTTTCTTTTCCATGATATCCATGCGCGCCAGAAGCGCATCTGTCTGTCCCCATAAGATGACATTGGATAATTCGCTGTGCTCCATGACTGCCACATGAAGATTTTGCATAAACACCGCCGTTATTTCGCCGGCTTCCTTCGGCGTATGCCATTCCCCCTCCAATTCCCACGTTTTTTGAACAGTCCGCTTCAACGACCTTTCCCATTCCCCCATGTCCCAAACTTCCATCTCAATAAATGCCTTTTCCGCCATGGGATATATTCCCTCCAAAAAGGCTTTCTGCGGAAAAGAAAGCTTTCCTTTGGTCATTTCCATCGCTTTACGCAGAGCTGACAGCAATTGCTCTTTCAGCTTGACTGCCCTCTTGGTTTCCAGAAGACCGCTCCACTCCATATTCCGGTAAATCAAGTCAAGAAGCATGTTGCCATATTGAAGTTTATCGAGTCCCGGCAGGGACGCTGCGAAAGTAATTATGCTGGATATATAAAAAAAGGCTTTTTGCCTGTTTTGTTCGCGGGAATTCAATTTCTTCACCAACCTTTCCTATGTTTGTTAGTTTCCGCCACTTCCATCTGTGGCTTCCCCTCAAAAAGTGCAAAGCCTCTTGCCCTCTAAAAGACTTTGCACCCGTTTCTTTGCATCATATTCGCTATAGTTCGATGTTCAACTTCCTGCAGTTCAAGTAAAAGCTATCTGTTGATTACATAAAACTTATAATCAATTCCCTTGCTTCATTCCAGATATCCTCCGGACATTCTTCTTTAAACTGAGCATTTCTGGCACCAACATCTAACATTTTTGCCTGGTCGCACAATATAACACCTGTCGTTTGCGTCCTTTCATCCAACTCGATATGGAATGGATGCTTTTTGTTCGTATTTGTTATTGGACAGACAAGCGCCAAAGAACTGTGATGATTCAAAACATCATTGCTTAAAACCACCGCCGGTCTTCTTCCGCTCTGTTCATGACCCTTTTGCGGATTAAAATCCATAACTATTATGTCGCCTTGTTTATAAGTTACCACTGTTCATTCCCTACCGGATCACCTACATCAACCTCTTGTGTACTTTCGATATATATTTCATCAATCGGTCTTTTGTAGAATGCTTCCAGCCTTTCTGCTAAATTAAGATATTTAGGCTTATTGACTTTTTCGATAGTCATTTTTCCATCGCATATGCTTATGCCTACAGTATCATCTTCTTTTAAGTTCATCTGTGACAGTATTTCTTTTGACAATCTAATTCCCTGACTGTTTCCCCACCTCCTTATAATTGTTTGTGTTATAAATGTCCCCAATGTTTCTTTCGGTTGATCTTGCATAATCGCATTTGTTTTCATTTTCTTTCCCTTTGATTTCTTCTTGTTTTCTTTTGATATCTTTTTATAATTTGAATTTTCTTTATTCACTCGTGCAATAAGCCAAGTGACTACTTGCAGGCATTTGGCGACTGCCGCGAAGCTCCAATGCCCCGCAGATTGCGGTAAGTATTGGACTTGCAAGTATATACGATGGATATACCTATATTATTAGTATATACAAAGTATATCCATTCGTCAATAAAAATCCTTTTACGCTGTCAGATAATTTTTCATCGCCCGCAATGCATTCTTTTCAAGCCTTGACACCTGTGCCTGGGAAATCCCGATCATTTCCGCCACTTCCATCTGTGTCTTCCCCTCAAAAAAGCGCAGGCTGATGATTTCCCGTTCCCGCTCTCCCAGCCGTTTCATCGCTTCGCTTAAAGAGAGATGCTCCACCCAGTTTTCCTCTTTATTTTTCTTGTCGCTGATCTGGTCCATCACGTACAGCGCATCCCCGCCGTCGGTGAAGATTGGTTCATACAGACTCATGGGATTTTGAATCGCATCCAGCGCGTACACGATATCTTCCTTGGATATGCCGATTTCTGCCGCAATCTCATTGATGGTGGGTTCTTTCATATTCTGCTTGATCAGATTTTCCTTGGCATAGATCGCCTTGTAAGCCGTGTCCTTCAAAGACCTGCTCACCCGAATGGTGTTGTTATCCCGAAGGAAGCGCCTGATTTCCCCAATGATCATTGGTACGGCGTAAGTACTGAATTTCACATTCAGCGTTGAATCAAAATTATCTATCGCCTTAATCAATCCAATGCAGCCGATCTGAAACAAATCGTCCACATTTTCATTGCTTGACGAAAAACGTTTGATCACGCTAAGGACAAGACGGAGATTCCCTTCAATGTATTTTTCCCTTGCCTCCCTGTCCCCCGACTCTATCTGCGCGAACAGCCTCTCCTTCTCCTCCGCTTTCAAAAGGGGAAGCTTCGCCGTGTTCACCCCGCATATCTCAACTTTTCCCTGAGCCATGTTCTATTTTCCTCCTGCATCATTTCCAAATCCTGTCCTATACCAGACAAATATTTGTAATAAAAATCATTCACAAATTGAAAGGAAAATATTCATTGTTTTTGAACCCATTTTCATCTTTATGGAAGAGGAGACAGACAGATTTTTCCAGACACAAAAAGGGGCAAAGTCTACCGAACCTTTTTTCATTTTCTGCATAAACTAAAATATATGGAAAAAGAAAGGCTACAGATATGCTCTTTTCTGAATTAAAATGTAAAGATGTCATCAATATGCGGGATTGCAAAAAGTTAGGGAGAATCTCTGATCTGGAATTTGACCAGTGCAGCGGTCAAATCTGCAAGGTATTTATCCACAGCGGCAATAAATTCTTTAATATCCTTTGCACGGAGCCGGATATCTGTATCCCCTATAAAGATATTAAACAGATCGGTCCGGATATCATCATCGTGGATATCCGCTGTTAAAAAGCGGGGCTGATTTCAAAACCAGCCCCTGCATGATTCAACTAATAACTTTCCCGAAGCAGCTCCTTTTTCAGCCTTTTCATAATCTTTTTTTCCAGCCTGGAAATATATGATTGAGAAATGCCAAGGAGTTCCGCCACCTCCTTCTGGGTCATCTCCTGCCCGTCCGGCGTGCCGAGCCCGAACCTTAAGTTGATGATCGTCTTTTCCCTTTCCGTCAGCTTATCGATTGCCTTTAAGAGCTGCTTGCACTCCACTTCGCTCTCGATATCCTTGTATATGACGTCTTCATCTGTCCCTAAGATATCGGAAAGAAGCAGCTCGTTTCCATCCCAGTCTACATTCAAAGGCTCGTCAATGGAAACCTCCAGCTTCGTCTTGTTATTCCTGCGCAGATACATTAATATCTCATTTTCAATGCATCTCGACGCGTAGGTGGCAAGCTTGATATTCTTTTCCGGGTTAAAGGTGTTGATCGATTTGATCAGTCCGATCGTCCCTATGGAAATCAGATCTTCCACTCCCACCCCCGTATTGTCGAATTTCTTCGCTATGTAGACCACCAGCCGCAGATTGTGCTCAATTAAAATGGACTTCGCCTCATCTTCATACTCCGTCCCCAAGTCACTGATGACGGCATTTTCCTTTTCACTCTCCAGCGGGGGCGGAAGGACCTCCGAACCGCCTATATAATGCACATCCCCCTGCCTCGTCAATAAAAAATTAGGTTCCCTCCGGTAAAGTTTAAACTGAAATTTACCCGGGATCGCTACCTTAAAAACCATTCTCAACTTCCTCCTTAAGCCCAAATCTCTATATCGATAATTCCGGCGGCAATATCATCTGATAGCTGCCTTTTCTGGACACCTTTCCTTTAAAAACTGCAATAATCACTTTGTCAAACTTCTTTTTACCCATACTCGTGCTTATTTCCATCGTATCGATCTCATACCCTTCCAGCACGCCGCTGTCCTTTCCGATGCTGTGATAAGGAATGATCTTATACTTTTCCGGTTTCATCCACCGCCTCAAGCCTTCCCACTGATCTGCATCCAATATGGCTACCGGTCTGTGGCTGACAGGTTCCACCAGCCCATTGCCGGTATCAATAAGCGCCGCAACCGTCACCGCGCCCGCATCGCCCGGAATACTGACCTTGCAGAAATGCTCCTCTCTCCTCTTCCGGTATACCTCAATAATCTTCTTAATGATTACAAAGCCGACAAACCCGATTCCCGCAACCGCCGCTGCCGAATCGCCGTGCTCCGAAAGCAGACTGCTTTTCCCCTTCAGAAAGATTATGAACCCACCCATAAAAAAAGATAACAGATAAAGATATCCCAAAGCGCGGAGCAGTTCCTTTATGCCTTTCATCCTGTACGCAATTTTTATCATCAGCATTCCTACGGGAACCATCCCCAGCAGTACCTTCAGCATATATGGGATCCCCGGCAGACACAGAACCACACAGTACCCCGCCGCACCTACAGCGCTTCCTGCAAAAATCCTCGGATACGTGGCAGTTTTTCCAAGTATTCTGGCAGTGAGCGTAAGAAGGTATAAATCCATGACCAGATTGAGCAAAAATATGCTGTCAATATAAATGGTACCTTGTAATTGCACTTTGCAATCCTTCACCTCCATTTCGTATGTACTCGTTCATTATAAACATTAATCCCTTCATAATTTGTCAAAACATTGTCCTTTAAAGGGGGTTATTCATCGCGGTATTGCGACATGGTTTGAGGGAGATGAGGGGTTGTGGTGGGCATAATGGGCATATAATCGGCTTCGCGGGGCTATGTACAGAGATAAGAAGGACTAAGCATCCCTTGGAAGGGTATTCCAGACGAACGCAACCGGCGCATTTGGTCATCCATGACCAAGCTGCGCCTTGGCCGGACCTCCTGTCCGTCCATTGCTGACATTCGTATAGGGATGCTAAGTCCTTCTAATCTCTTACCATAAGCCCCGCGAAGCCGATTATATGCCCATTATGCTGCCTCTACGCTGCTCCTCTCTCCTAAACATGAAAACTCCATGCGCTTACACTATTCCTTTCACTTAAACGCAAACGATTCATGCACTCACACTAATATATCACCATAACAACCACATGAAAAATGAATCAAAACACCTAACTCTAACCACCATGTAGTGGTTTCAACATGGACCGCAAGGTCCATGCGGGGCTGATTTGGGTGGCTGTTTCCGGCTGGAGCATGAGGGAGGTTTGGGCGGTGGATGCAGGCGGCGCGGGATTGGGTACGGCAGGCGCATGGGGATACAGACGGCGGCATATCGTCTCGTTTCAAGTCTTTTCGAAAAATCGGCAATTTCACTTACAGAATGTTAAAAACCCTAGGGTAAAATCGCCATGGATGGCGATTTTAGGAGCCAAACGGCACGGATGCCGTCTTGGCTCCGACCCGACCGTCTTGAAACACCTACCCACATTCTGTTAGTGAAATCCGATTTTAAGAAGAGACTTGAAACGATACGATATGCCGCCGCCTGTATCCCCATGCGCCTGCCGTACCCAATCCGCGCCGCCTGCATCCACCGCCCAAACCTCCCTCATGCTCCAGCCGGAAACAGCCACCCAAAGCTGCCCCGCCTCACCTCCTGCAAAACCCCTTCAAAACCTCTACCATATACCCCACATCTGTGCTTCCCCCCGTCTCCACCGCCGAGTGCATGGCAAGCTGCGCCAATCCAATATCCACTGTGGGCACCGACACCTGTCCCGCCGAAATATTTCCCAGCGTAGACCCGCCTGCGATATCCGAGCGGTTGTGATAATCCTGAACCGGCACCCCCGCTTCCCTGCATAGGTCTCTCATGACTGCCTCCGAATACCCGTCCGTGGTATACTTCTGCCCGCCATGGTGCTTGATCACAATCCCTCCGTTCAATACCGGACGGTTCACCGGATCCGCCTTTTCCACATGGTTCGGGTGAAGCGCGTGGGCATTATCGGCAGAAATCATGAAGCTGTCCGCTAAGAGCCTCAAATAATCGCTTCTGCTCTTCCCAAGGCTCTCCCCAATCCTTTCTAAAGTATCCTTAAGAAAAGTGGACGCCGCCCCCTGTCTGGTAAGACTTCCCACCTCTTCATTATTAAAGATCACGCACATAGCGCAATACTCCCCTGGCTTTTCCTCTAAAATCGCCTCCATGGAAGCATACACACATTCCAAATCATCCAGCCGCGGTGATAAGATCAATTCCTGGCAGGCTCCGGCAAGCCTGCCTTTTTCCCTGACATACAAAAATAAATCTGTCCCCAGAATCTCCTCCCCCGGCGCCTGTGCAAGGGATGCCAGCTTTTCTTCAAACCATCCCTTTGCCTCACAGCTTCCCATAAGCGGCAGCAGATCCACTTGGGGATTAAACTCTGTTCCCTTATTGGTATCACGGTTCATATGAATGGCAAGACTGGGAATCACAAGCAGATCCTCGTCTATGTTCACATTGATTTCCTTAAGCCCGGCTCCGCTTCCCGTTACCACCCTTCCCGCCACCGAAAGGCTTCTGTCGAACCAAGTGGAATAGATCATGCCGCCATACCCTTCCGTGTTCAGCTTAAGATACCGATTCTCCACCGCCATTTCCGGATTGGTCTTCACCTTGAAAGAAGGGGAATCACTGTGGGAAGCTATCATATGAAATCCCTTGACTTCTCCCTCCGGCATTCTGAATGCAATCAGGGAAGATGCACCCCGCTTCACATAATAACTCTGACCCCTTTCAATCTCCCACGCATCTTTTTCCTTAAGCTCTGTAAATCCATTTTCCACAAGATTCTTCTCCACATTTCCTACTGCGTGGTAACAGCTTACGCTCTCGTCAATGAACCCGATACACTTTTGGGCATAATTTAAATCCTTTTTCATATCCTCATTCCTCCTATACGCACAAAAAGCTGCACACCTTCCGGTATACAGCCTTTGAAATTCCGTTAAAAAATATTCCTATCATTTATCTCTTCTGCAGAAAATCCGGTATCTTAAGCGGCTTGTCCGCAACATTGCTTCTGATATCCCCAGGGCTGGTAATTCCGGAAACGGGTCTTCTCGGCGCTTGTCCGCCATTGGGGACAGCATGTCCC
The DNA here is from genome assembly GCA_949878435.1 of uncultured Lachnospiraceae bacterium. Lineage (GTDB taxonomy): Bacteria > Bacillota > Clostridia > Lachnospirales > Lachnospiraceae > Suilimivivens. The sequence goes on along the minus strand of CATLAK010000042.1, from coordinate 1,276 downwards.
GGGATCACATTCACGCTATCCTGTGCGCCTGTCCCGCGAAGTGCAACATTGGGGGTAACAGGCTTCATATACTTGCCTGAGAATGTGCTGTAAGGCGATATCGGTTTATTGGTGGGCAGTGTAGCATCCTCAAGCCCTGTGGCGATTACCGTAATCCTGCAGCTGTCGCCCTTGGTCTCGTCATACATTGCACCGAAGATAATATTGACATCGTCTCCCGCAAGTTCCTGTACATAACTTGCCGCATCGGAAGCATCTGCAAGGGTAATATCACCGGATACATTGATGATGACGTGGGTCGCTCCGGAAATGGTTGTCTCAAGAAGCGGGCTTTCCACTGCCATCTTGACAGCTTCGCTTGCCTTGTCATCGCCTTTTCCTTCACCGATACCGATGTGTGCGATTCCCTTGTCCTTCATGACGGTCTGTACATCCGCAAAGTCAAGGTTGATGACTGCCGGAACGTTGATCAGGTCCGTAATTCCCTGAACCGCCTGCTGGAGCACTTCATCTGCTTTCTTAAGGGCATCCGGCATGGTTGTCCTTCTGTCCACGATTTCAAGCAGTTTATCGTTAGGAATCACGATCAGGGTATCCACATTGTCCTTAATCTTCTCGATTCCGTTGATGGCATTGACCATTCGGGCTTTCGCCTCGAAGCGGAAAGGCTTCGTCACAACGCCTACCGTAAGGATTCCCATATCCTTAGCCAGCTTGGCAACCACTGGTGCGGCACCGGTTCCGGTTCCGCCTCCCATGCCGCAGGTAACGAATACCATATCTGCGCCCTTTAAAGCAGCCGCGATTTCTTCGCTGCTCTCCTCTGCCGCCTTCTCTCCGATCTCCGGCTTGGCGCCGGCGCCTAGTCCTTTCGTCAGCTTCTCACCAATCTGAAGCAGTTTGGGCGCCCTGCACAGCTGCAGCGCCTGCTTATCTGTGTTGATACCGATAAATTCAACTCCTGTAATACTTTCATCTACCATTCTATTGACAGCGTTATTACCTGCGCCACCTACACCAATCACAATAATCTTGGCAGCAGATTCAGCATCGTTCGTCTTAATTTCCAGCAAGGGTTTTTCCTCCTTATCATTCCCACATCAAACCGCACACATTACTTGCCAGTTTAATAAACTCATATAGACTATCATATAATCTTTTTCTTCAATTATCAACCATAAATTTTAGTTTTTTTTTAAGTTCCAGGTGTTTCATCCATTCTTTTATCCGGTTCAAAGGATGTTTTTTTGGTTTCTTCGGTATAATTTTCCATATG
>CATLAK010000041.1 GCA_949878435.1 uncultured Lachnospiraceae bacterium | reverse complement strand
AACGTAGGGGCAAGCATAGACTCTACTCATAAAGCGCTGGAACTTGCCCATAAATATCCTTTTTTGTATGCAGCGGTAGGTGTGCATCCTTCCGAGACGGGAGGGTTGACGGGCAAGGATATCGTCTGGCTAAAAGAAAAGGCAGCAGAACCCAAGGTAGTTGCAATCGGAGAGATTGGTCTTGATTATTACTGGTCCGAGCCCGATAAGGCGATTCAAAAGAAATGGTTTGAAGAGCAGCTGCAGTTAGCGGGGGAGGTGAAGCTGCCTATTATTGTGCATTCCAGAGATGCGGCACAGGACACGTTGGAAATATTAAAGGGATGGCGGAAGAATCTGACAAAAGGGGTCATTCATTGCTTTTCTTATACCAAGGAAATTGCAAGAGAGTATCTGAATATGGATTATTACTTTGGCATTGGAGGGGTGCTCACTTTTAAAAATGCCAAAAAGCTGATCGAGGCGGTTGAATACATTCCCATGAACCGGATTCTGCTGGAAACAGACTGCCCTTATCTTGCGCCAGAGCCGTATCGGGGCAAACGGAATCAATCTACCTATATTGATCTGGTGGCGGAGCGGCTTTCGCAAATCAAAGGGATCAGCAAGGAAGAGATATTTGCGCAGACCATGCAGAATGCAAAGGACTTTTACTTTTGAGATAAAGGAGAAGAGGGATGGCTTATCTGGCGACACCCACAGCAACATCGGAAATCATAAGAAAATACAATTTTCATTTTCAAAAAAAATTTGGGCAGAATTTTCTGATCGATGCCAATATCTTAGAAAAGATCATCCGGGCGGCGGAGATTACGAAGGAGGACTGCGTGATAGAAATCGGTCCCGGCATAGGAACCATGACCCAATATCTGGCGGAACATGCAAGGGAAGTGGTGGCTGTGGAGATAGATAAAAATCTGATTCCCATATTGAAGGATACGCTTTCGGGGTACGACAACGTGACCATTGTCAATGAGGATATCCTTAAGGTGGATATTGCCGGACTTGCAGATGAAAAAAACGCAGGGCGGCCGGTCAAAATCGTTGCCAATCTTCCTTATTACATCACGACGCCGATTATCATGGGATTATTTGAGAGCAAGGTGCCTTTATCGAGTATTACCATTATGGTCCAAAAAGAGGTGGCAGACCGTATGCAGGTAGGACCCGGCACCAAGGATTACGGTGCGCTGAGCCTTGCGGTACAGTATTATGCAAAACCGGAAGTGATCATGAACGTGCCGCCGGCATGTTTTATGCCCAGACCGGGTGTGGGAAGCAGCGTAATCAGACTTACAAGATTTGCAAAACCGCCGGTAAACGTTGACGATGAAAAAATATTTTTTTCCATCATTCGGGCGGCGTTTAACCAACGCAGAAAAACACTGGCAAATGCGCTTGCAAATTCCTCGGCGATTATAGACAATGATGGAAAAAGCAAACGGATAACAAGGGAAGAAGTGTGTGCAATTCTTGACAAAATGGGCTTAAGCCAGACAATCAGAGGCGAAGCGCTCACGTTAGAAGAATTTGCCAAGTTCAGCAATCTCTTTTGACATCCAAAAGAGCATATGGTAAACTAAAAAAAATAAAATTAGGATGACTATGCCCTGGGCAAAAGTATATATGAGGTGAGTACCTTGGATAAGTATGAATACAAAGTACGTGCAGATGAGATAAAGACCCTGATTTCACAGGGAGAATACGATGAGGCTGTCAAGATTGCAGATACCATCGACTGGCGAAGAGTAAAAAGTGTAATGATGCTGTGTACCATCAGCGATTTATATAAAATTAATAGAAGATATGAAGACAGTAGGGATATTCTTCTTCTTGCCTATGAGCGGCATGCGGGGGGACGTCTGATTGTCTATTCTTTATGTGAACTTTCAATTAAATTGGGTGAATTTGTTCAGGCGCTCGAATACTATAAAGAATTTGTACAGCTTGCCCCTAAGGACAGCGGAAGATATATTCTTCAGTACAAATTATATGAAGCCCAGGAAGTGAGTCTTGAAGAAAGAATCGAAGTGCTTGAAGAACTTAAAAAACGGGATTATCGTGAAAAATGGGCGTATGAGCTTGCCTATCTTTATCACAGGGTCGGTCTTGCTTCCAAGTGCGTGGAGGAATGTGATGAGATGTTCCTCTGGTTTGGTGAGGGAAGGTATGTGCTGAAAGGATTGGAGCTTAAGATGCTCCATGAACCTTTAAGTGAAGAGCAGCAGGCTAAATATGACCAAATGAAACAGACGGGCGGATTTATCACCCCTGATTATGTGGTAGATCAGCAGGAAATACAGGAAAAGGCCGGGGAGGCGACGGAGGAAGAGGAGGACAATGAGTTTAGTCTGGAAGAAAATATTCTTACAGATGATACCCAGGAAATTCCGGGAAAAGAAGACATTGACATACAGGTGAAGACGGTCGATGTAAGTCAGTATAACACCATCAATCTGCAAAAAGAACTTGCAGAGAGCATGAAAGAATTTTTGGAGCAGAATAAGACCCAGGAAATGCCGGTGCAGGAGACGAATGAGCTTTTAAAGACGAAGGTATATGAGCCCGTTGCCGGATTAGACAGCCCTGCTCCTGCCGGAAGTGAAGAATCGGAAGATACGTCCCATCAACATCCGGATAAGGTACAGGAAAATTCAGAGGAAGCCCTTGTAAATGAGGGATCGGAAGAAGTATTTTTTGGAAATACAGAAGAAGTAAATATTCAGGATCTGGTTTCGGAACTGGCACAGAAAAACGGCTCCGGTACTTTGTTTGCGCCTGTGGAGGAGCAGGTCGAGATGCCGGAGGTGCCCGTTGTGGATACACAGGCGGCAGAGCCAAAGCCCTCTCTTGCAGCCGCAAGTCCCAATCCTGCAATTAGTAATACCGGGGTGATCAGGACCTTCCATAAACCTTCCGGATATGATGATATACTCACCCAGGAATACGATGGGCAGATTTCATTGGTGGTGCCGGAGCAGGAAAAGGTAGAAAAACAGATTACCGGTCAGCTCAGCATAGAAGATATTATGGCTGAGTGGGAGAGGATGAAACAGGAAAATGAGCGCAAGCGGATGGAAGAAATCCGTAAGCGTGTCCAGCAGCAGACGGATACACTTTTTGCAGATTTTGACGAGTCCACGAAATCCGGACTTTTAGAGAACCTCGAAAAAGCAATGGTAACGGCAGCCATCAAAGAGGAAAAGCTAAAGGCGGCACAGGAACGCCCTAAAGTAGTGAAGGTAGCGGATATTGACAAGCAGGAAGAAAAGCAGGCGTCTAAGCCGGAGCCGGAAGATATTGAGGAGATAGTGGAAATCGAGGAAGTTGAAGAGGAGCAGATTGAAGAGATAGAACCTGAGGAAATTGAAGAGATTCAGGATGAAGAAACAGAAGAATTTGCTGAAGTGGAAGAAATAGAAGAAGCAGAAGAAAATAAAAAGACAGAGGAAGCGGAAGAAACGCCACAGGAAGATATTAAAGCAAAAGAAGCTGAAGAGCCGGTACAGGAAGCACAGGCGCAGGAAGAAAGCGAAGAGGCGGTAAAGACCGATCCCGGTCCCAGGAAAAAAGGAAAAAAGAAGAGAACAGAAAATAAAGAAGAGACCGGAGAAAAAGAAGACAAAGACAAACAAAAAGCAAAGGAGGAAGAAGAGGGAGAAAACAAATACACTGCCAGAGAAATGTCAGGCAGTGAAAAGGAGCAGTTTGCACCTTTTATTCATCATAAACGCACCAGAAGGCAGATTGTGGAGGCAATCGACAATATCAGCATGGCATCTTACACCGGAAATGTGATCATTACAGGAGAAGAAGGCACAGGGTCAATTGAACTTGCAAAACTCCTGGTAAAGGAGATACAGCTGTCCGACAGTAATTTTTCCGGAAAAGTTGCAAAGATTTCAGGTGTTACCATGAACAAAAAAGATGTAGGCGCAACCTTATCTAAGCTGGCAAACGGCGCGCTGATTATCGAAAGCGCTGCCGGTATGAGGAAGGCAACCGTGGGGCAGCTTCTGAAGGAACTGAATCAGGAGGAAAAAGGTCTGATCGTCCTTATGGAAGACACCAAGGCAAGAATGAATGATTTTTTGGCGAAGTATGCCGAACTTGTGGGAGCGTTCAATCTGAGGGTAGATTTAGAGGCGCTGGACGATCAGACACTGGTAAAATATGCCAAAAAGTATGCTCTTGACCAAGAATATGCCATCGATGAACTGGGTGTATTAGCGTTACATACAAGGATTGCAGATATGCAGACCAGTGATCACGAAGTAACCCTTTCGGAGATTGAAGAGCTGATAGATGAGGCGATTTATTATGCGGACAAAAAGACGCCCAAGCATTTCTTCGATGTACTTTTGGGGAAGCGTTATGATGAGGAGGACATGATTGTCCTCAGAGAAAAAGATTTTATGCATTATTAAAATTGGGGGTTTTAAGGTATGGAAGTAACAGGGAAAAAGGCAGAGACAGAGGTTTTTATTTCTGAAGCAGATCAATATCTGTTTGCACAGGGAACGCACTATGATATTTACAAAAAGCTGGGTGCACACCCTTCCGTGAAAGATGGGCAGAAGGGGATGTTCTTCGGCGTGTGGGCGCCGAATGCGGCGAGCGTTCATGTCATAGGTACTTTTAACGGATGGAATGAAACGGCGAATCCCATGACGAAGCTGGGTCCGGGCGGAATCCACGCAGTCTTCATTCCGGGAGTCGGTGTAAATGAACTGTATAAATTTTTGATTACCACGCCTTACGGTGAAAAATTGTACAAATCTGATCCCTTTGCAAACAGTGCAGAGCTTCGTCCGGGAACGGCTTCCCGCACAACAGATATTACCGGATTTAAATGGTCGGATGACGCATGGATGAAAGAGCGGGAGGGAAAGGATTACAATCACGAAGCGCTGGCGATTTATGAATGTCATATCGGCTCCTGGATGCGCCACCCCAAACCGGATGCACAGGGATTTTACAATTACCGTGAATTTGCAGACAGGATTGTGGAGTATTTAAAAGAGATGAAATATACCCATATCGAGCTTATGGGTATTGCAGAATATCCCTTTGACGGTTCCTGGGGATATCAGGTAACAGGTTATTATGCGCCCACTTCCAGATATGGCGATCCGGAAGATTTTATATATCTTGTGAATAAACTTCATAAAAATAAAATTGGCGTTATCCTTGACTGGGTACCAGCGCACTTTGCCACAGATGCCCATGGACTTGGACGGTTTGACGGACAGTGCATTTTTGAGGATCCCGACCCGCGAAAGGGAGAACATCCCGATTGGGGAACCAAAATATTTAATTATGGCAAGACGGAAGTCAAGAATTTCCTGATTGCCAATGTTCTGTTCTGGATCAAAGAATATCATATTGACGGTATCCGTGTGGATGCGGTGGCATCTATGCTGTATCTGGATTATGGCAAAAAAGAAGGGCAGTGGGTTGCAAATAAGTACGGCGGAAATAAGAATCTGGAAGCGATTGAATTCTTTAAGCATTTAAATTCTGTAGTGCTGGGCACGTACCCCGGATTTTTGACCATTGCAGAGGAATCCACGGCATGGCCTAAGGTGACAGGCAAGGTAGAAGACGATGGTCTGGGATTTTCCTTTAAGTGGAATATGGGCTGGATGCATGACTTCTGTGAGTATATGAAGCTGGATCCTTATTTCAGGAAGGACAATCATTATGCGCTGACCTTTGCAATGTCCTATAATGACAGTGAAAATTATATCCTGCCTCTTTCCCACGACGAGGTAGTGCACTTAAAATGTTCCATGGTCAATAAGATGCCCGGTTATAAGGTGGATAAATATGCAAACCTGCGGTGCGGTTACACCTATATGTTCGGTCATGCAGGCAAGAAACTTCTTTTCATGGGACAGGATTTCGGACAGGAAAGAGAATGGAGCGAGGAAAGAGAACTGGATTGGTATCTTTTGGGTGAGAATCTCAATAAAGGACTTCATGAATATATGAAGGAGCTTTTAAAGATTTACAGAAAGTACCCTTGCATGTATCAGTTCGACAATTGCTGGGACGGTTTCGAGTGGCTTAATTGTGACGACAAGGAAAGAAGTACTTACAGTTTTTGCAGAAAGAGCGCTACAGGCAGGAACAATCTGCTTTATATCATCAATATGACACCTATAGAGTGGAAAGATTATAAATTGGGCGTGCCTGTAAAGAAAAAATATAAGCTGCTCTTAAACAGTGCAGAGGAGCGGTTTGGCGGCACTGGTGCAGAACTTCCCAAAGAAGTTACAGCCATAAAGGATTATTGTGATTATAAAGACTACAGTATCACATTAGATCTGCCTCCGTATTGTGCAGCTATATTTGTTTTTTAACAGATATTAAGAAAAAGAAAATATATGCCGAAATAAAGGGTGAATGCGCAAAGCATTCGCCCTTATTTGATGTGCTGAGGGCGGCAATATTTGAGAGGATCTTTATGAATATTATATTTGAAGGGGCAGACGCCAAAACTGCCCAGACACATGCAAATGCAGGCACCAGAACAACTTCATATCGTACCCCGCAGGAGACGGAGAAGGCAGAGTCGGGCGGGTTTGCATTAGACATTTCTGGTACAGTTATGGATAACAGCGCATATGCTTGTCACGGACGGACCGCAGAAGAGATCATGCTGGCAGCAGGACAGGAGGATATCACTGTCCAGCGTAATTATATGGCAGTGATGTCTAATACTATGTCAGATGAGGATTTTGCAAAACTCCAGAAGGAGGGCTATCATCCCGGCAGTACGGATATTGAAACTGTGGTGACAATCGTGGATCATATCAAGACAGCGCTTTTAAAAGGCGGTGCGCAGATTACGGGATATACGGATGCCGTAAGTGATGAGGCGATTGAGGATATTACGGGAAGCAAAGCCTTTACCGAAGAATTAAAGAAACAATTTGCCAAACGGGACATTCCCATGACCCAGGAAAATGTCACTGCCGTAACGGAGGCTTTTCGTATGCTCACAGAGGCGGGGACGCCTTCTGACGGAAGCGTGAAGTATATGGTTGAAAATAACCTTCCTCCCACGCCGGAGAATTATTATACTGCAAAGTATTCGGCGCTTGACCATTCAGACCGTCAGGGAAGAGGCTACTACGCAGCAGGCGGGGTTGCAGGTTATTATGCAAAGAAGCCGGATCAAGTGGATTTTGACCAGCTCCGTCCCCAAATGGAAAAAGTCATTGAAGAAGCCGGATACACAGCAGACGAAGAAAGCCTTCAAAATGCCAGATGGCTGGTGGAAAAAGGGATTCCCTTAAATCCAGAAACTTTTTCTCTGTTCTGTGATATTAAAAAACAGCAGTTCCCTGTAACTTACGAGGCGTTTGCCGCCGCTGCCGCCTGCGCGATTGCAGACGGAACAGCACCTGCAAAGGCTGACTTAGGGAAAGAGAAAACTTTTGCAGAAGAAGCGCTATACCTTGTAGAGAGAACCGTGTCTATTGAGGTGGAAGTAGTAGATATTATTTTTGCCAAAGACATTCCGCTTACCCTGAGGAATCTTTTTGCAATGCAGGATGCCATATTCGGCAGGAACGGAAGCGGTTTAGATACCCGTGACCTTGTAGAAAATATCAAAGGACGGAGGCTTTTAGAAGAAGTCAGATTGTCCATGACCATAGAGGCAAATGTACGGCTTTTAAGAAGCGGATATCAGATAGAGACAGCTTCCTTGGAGGAATTGATTTCCAAGCTGAAAGAAGCAGAAAGCAGTTTTGCGAAAGCGCTGACGGGGCAGGTGGATGCCTCTGGGGCGGAAGAAAAGAAATCCTTATACCAGGAAACCCTCAAGACCCTGCAGGGAATCAGCGCATCTCCTGCGGCGATTCTCGCAGAAGTTTCCTCATCAGACAATTTGCGGGAAGTCTATGCTTATGGCAGCAATCGCAGGATGGATTATGAAAAAGCAGGGCAGACCTATGAAGCGCTGATGACAGCCCCCAGGGCGGATATGGGAGATTCCATCAAGAAAGCTTTCAGGAATGTAGACGACATACTGAAGGATATGGATTTGGAACTTTCAGATGCAAACAGGCGGGCAGTCCGTATTCTTGGTTATAATAGCTTGGAGATTACAGAAGACCATATCAGAGAGATCAGAGAAAAAGATAATCTGCTGGGAAGTGTGATCAAAGAGATGAAACCGGGGCGGGTCTTAAATATGATCAGAGAGGGGGTCAATCCCCTCACCATGTCTTTGGAGGAACTTAAGGATTATTTTAAGGGGCAGGAAGATACGGCGGATGAGATGGAGTCTTACAGCAGGTTCCTCTATAAGCTGGAAAACCAAAAAGGTATAACAGAAGAAGAGAGGAGCGCGTACATCGGTATTTACCGACTGGTTCATCAGATTGAAAAAGCCGATGACGCAGCTATAGGCGCCTTATGGCAGGCAGGCGGTGAATTTACCCTTGGAAATCTCCTAAGCACTCTGCGCAGCAGCAGGCGCGGAAGGATGGATTATTCCGTGGATGATAGCTTCGGCGGGGTGAATGTCCGGGAAACCGGAAGGGAAAGTATTACCGATCAGATTGCCAAGGGATTTGGGGCAGGCGTATTGCCTACCCAGCAGGAGTTGGAGCAGTTCCTTGATGATGCGGGAAGCGACCATGCGGGGGAAGAATTTGACCGCATGATGTATGAACAGATACGTGGGGCAGTAAAATCCGAGGAAGCAGTGCTGAAACATCTTAGTGATTATAATCAGCCGGTCAGTGCCGATCACCTTATGGCAGCCACAGCCCTTTTGAAGAATCCAAAAGAAATCTGGAAGGAATTTAACAGACTTAAGGATCAAGAGGAAGAGGGAGACGGAGACGTCTTAGAGGAAGCCGGGGAAGAGATCATCGATCATCTTGACGGAAAAGAAGGCGCACAAAAGGCATATCAGGAATTTCTGCAGAAGATGCAGGGAATGATGAAGAAGATGGCATTTTCTGATTCTTATGCCGCGCTGGATGTGAGAGCTATGAGTGTCCTTTATAAGCAGATTTCATTCATGGGCAGCATGGCAAGGGAAGAAAATTATGAGATACCTGCAGATGTAGGCGGCGTACTCACCTCCATCAATTTGAAGATTATACATAATGATACAATGGAAAGCAAGGTTGCCATAACCTTTGAATCTGAGATTATCGGCAGGACAGCTGCTGAATTTAAAATGACGAAGCAGGGACTTTCGGGATTTGGCATCTGCGGATCCAAAGATGGATGCAGGCTTCTTGAAGACAACAAGGATATTCTGGAATACAAATTTAAACAAGAAAAGATTCAGGCAGGAGAAATTTATTTTGCTGTGGGAGAAAATCTGGATATGACCGAGTTCTCCCTGAAGGAATCTCATAACCGCAAGTCAGGAGACGATTCACAGATGCTTTACAAGGCAGCTAAGGCATTTATTGGATATGTACAGGAAATTGGAATGAAGAAAGGAAATACAGCGTATGAGAATCAGTTATAATGCATCGGCAGCCATTGCCACAAACCAGTTAAACAGAAACGATAACAGACTTCAGCAGTCACTGGGAAGATTGTCTTCCGGTTTAAAAATCGTCAATTCAAAGGATAATCCATCTGGTCTTGCCATGTCAAAGCGCATGAATGCCCAGATAAAAGGAATCAGTCAGGCAACACAGAATGCTTCCGATGGAGTTTCCATTATTGAGATTGCTGACGGCAGCCTTTCAGAAATTCATGACATGCTTCAAAGAATCAATGAGCTTTCTGTAAAATCTAACAACGGAATTTTGACAGATGATGACAGAAGGCTGATTGATGCGGAAGTGCAGCAGCTTAAGGAAGAAATTACCAGAATCTCTTCTGAGACAGAGTTCAATGGGCAGAAATTGTTGGATGGCTCCTTTGATTTGAAGGGTTATACAGATCAGGAAAATGTGAAGGTAACCTATTATAGTGACGCAATTAAAAGCGGAACATATAATATTTCACTGACGGGCATTGTATTTGATGCGGACGGCACCATAGATGAGGTGGGCGGCGTTACCGGCGGTCCTGGTTTTCCTGCGGATATTAAGGTAAGCCAGGTTGACGGCAATTTAGTGACGATTAGAGGCAGTCAGGATTTTGAATTAAAGCTTCATGTTGAAGATGATGGGAGCGGTGCGACAGCTATTAATGCAGTTTTAGATTTAGCAGGATTTGGCGCTATGGATATGCAGGTTGGTGCCAATGAAGGACAGCAGCTGGGCATCCGGATTCCGAAGGTAAATTTGGAGAACATAGGTATTTCCTCCATCGATCTTTCTACTGCAGAAGGAGCGGAAGATGCCCTTGGCAGAATGGAAGATGCAATTAAATATATATCATCCGTGCGCAGCGGTCTGGGTGCATACCAGAATCGTTTAGAGCATACGATCAGCAGCCTGGATATTTCCAATGAGAGCATGACGGCGGCATATTCCCGCATTATGGACGTGGATATGGCAGAGGAGATGACAGAATACACGACGGTGCAGGTTCTGACGCAGGCAAGTACTTCCATGCTGGCACAGGCAAATGAGCGTCCTGCTCAGGTACTCCAATTATTGCAATAGAAAGGTAAAACGCAATGACGAAGGAATTAAAGCAGCAATTCACTCTTAAGATAACACAGGCAAACAAGTCACAGCTGGTGGTCATTCTTTATGAAATGCTCCTTGCCTATCTTGAGGAAGCCAGACAGGCGCACGAAAAAGGCGATAGAAATGGTTTCAGGGAGGGCATCAGAAAATCAAGAGGATGCCTCAACGAATTGATGGCATCCCTCCACTTTGAATATGAACCGGCAATGAATTTATTGCAGCTTTATCTTTATGCGAACAGAGAACTGGCAAGGGCAGACATACGCAACTCCGCTGAGGCGTTAGAACACGTAGCAAAAATTATGAATAAACTTCATGACGCTTATGAGGAGATCAGCAGGCAGGATACATCTGATTCCGTGATGTCTAATACGCAGGCAGTTTATGCCGGTCTTACTTACGGTAAAAATACGTTGACGGAAAGCTTAGCCTACCAAGGGGGTGAGCGGGGTTTCCGCGCTTAAAGGTGCAGAATGTGTATCTTCTTCAGGCAGCAGGCTTAAAGCCGCTGCCTGTTCTAATAAGAATTTATATCGTTTTAAGACAGAATTTACTTCATAAATATAACAATCAATTAAATCCGGTTCTGTCACATTGTCAAAACCGGAATATGCGATTTCTAATGCCTTTTTTGTTTTTTCTAAATCGGACAGCAGCGCGTTTCGTTCGATTTCTTTTTCAGACAGTGTGCGGTTTGTGCGTGAACTCTGGCTAAAATACATTTTCATGGCATACCCCTTTTTCATTTTTCTATGAGCAGTCTGCGCAGAAGCGCTTTTCTCTTTACATATTATTCCGATTTTATCCATTAATTACCTGTATGTTATGAGTATAAGCATATTTTTTCCTTTTATTCGGGTATATGCATTGATTTTTGGACATATATTGAACAAAAGGAGGGGAAGCAAAATGGATACTTATACAGGTATTATTCTGATAGCTGTGATACTGGTGATAGTGCTTATGATCGGTACAATGAAAAGCCGGGCAGAATGGATGATTAATTTTTTGCTCCGGGGTGTTCTGGGCATGATGTCTATTTATTTTGTAAATTTTTTATTTGCCGATGCATTTCCTGGATTGGAGATCGGTTATAATGCGATTACGTTTCTGACTACCGGAGTATTGGGATTTCCGGGAATTGCTATGCTTTACGGCATCAATTTTTATATGCTCTTATAATTATTATGGAAAGAACAAACATCTGCTGTAGCAGGTTTTGACATTTAGAAACCTTGATTTTTCAAGGGGATTCGGATCTTTAGAGGAGTGGGATTCGTGATTTTTTGTGAAATACTTACAAAAATTGAAAATATGTAATTTCCCTATGGACAAGCCAGATTATTTCTTATATAATCCATTTTACAAACAAGAACGTTCTTGATCTAATGTATTTCTTGACCGATGGAACTGCCCGCTAAGGTGCAGGGATATCCGGTTCATTTGGAAGGGTTCCTTCCGGGATTCAGAATTTATATTTTAGAATTATGAAATTTGCACAAGTATTTGATTTTTAACAATCAGAAAGGGGGTTATTGTTGGATAAAAGAGTCCTTGCGATTTTTGACAGCGAGGAGGGATACGCATATCGATTGATGGAATTTATCAGCGGAAAGAGGAATCTGCCTTTTGAGGTATATGTTTTCACGGATGGAAACAGATTTTTCTCCTGTGCCAGAATAAAAGAAATCGAGTGTCTCCTCATTTCAGAAAGCGCTTACAAACAGGAAGTGGAAACCTTAAATATACCACATATCATTATTCTCAGCGAAAGCGGAGAAAATCTCAACAAAGCTCTGCGTCATATCAACAAATACCAATCATGTGAAAACATTCTTCACGAAATCATGGAATATTATACGGACCGGTCAGAAAAGGCTTCTATATCTTTGCGGACAGGATTAAAGAGAATGCAGATCATCGGTGTCTATACGCCTGTGGGGAGGTGCCTGCAGACTACATTTTCTTTAACACTTGGACAAATGCTGGCGAAGCGTTACAAGACTCTTTACTTAAATTTTGAAATCTATTCGGGTTTTGCCCGGATGATGAGCAGAAATTTTGACAGTGATATTGCAGATCTTATGTATTATTTTTCATGCGCTCGTGAAAAGCTGGCGTATCGAATGGAAAGCATGGTAGAGACGGTGAATGGACTGGACTTTATACCGCCTGCTGAGATTTACCAAAATTTAGCCGGCATCAGGGGTGCGCAGTGGATCGACCTGTTTCAGGAAATTGAAAAAAGCAGTGAATATGAGTTCATGATATTAGATCTGTCGGATGGAATATTGGATTTATGGGATGTCCTTCGGGAATGTGATTACATATATACTATTTCAAGGGAGGATGGAGCGGCGCTTGCCAAGATAGAACAGTATGAGAAGGTGTTGGAAAGCATGGACTATGGAGATATAGCGGCAAGAACAACAAAGTGGAGACTTCCCATTTTTAAGCAGCTCCCCGTGCATTTTGAGGAACTGACATACGGGGAGTTGGCAGCTTATATCAAATCCAAGGTATTTCCAATGCTCTTTGGAAAGGAGTCAGATGGATAAAAGCGGAAATTTACAGGAACTGATTTTAGAAAGACTGAATCTGTCCAGGGAAATGACAGAAGAGGAAGTGATGGAACTAATAGATGAACAGATTCATTTGGAAAGCAAGAAACGATACCTGGAGGTTTCAGTCAGAGAGCGGTTCCGCAGAGAAATTTTTCATTCAATCAGGCAGCTTGGCATTTTACAGGAATTGATTGAGGATCCGCAGATTACGGAAATTATGGTCAACGGTACACAGGGCATTTTTATAGAACGTAAGGGAAAAATAGAGAAACTTGCAATACGATTTGAATCAGCAGAAAAGCTAAAGCATGTAATCTGGCAGATTACCGCGAAGTGTAATCGCGTGGTAAATGAAGCCTCGCCTATCGTGGATGCCAGACTCTCAGACGGCGCAAGAGTAAATGTGGTGTTGGATCCTGTCGCCATCAATGGACCAATCCTCACCATAAGGCGCTTTCCGCCGAATCCCATTACCATGGAGGAATTACTTTCCATGGGATGTCTGTCAGAAGAATGTAAAGATCAGATGAAAGCGCTGGTGCAGGCAGGATGTAACATTCTGGTAAGCGGAGGAACCGGATCAGGAAAGACGACGTTCTTAAACGTTCTTTCAAAGTATATTCCGGAAACAGAGCGGGTGATTACAATTGAGGACAGCGCCGAATTACAGATTAGAAATATTCCAAATCTGGTCAGTCTGGAAACCAGAAATGCCAATGTAGAAGGATGTAAGGAAATAACTATCCGGGATTTGCTAAAAGCGTCTTTGAGGATGCGCCCTGACCGGATTATCGTAGGGGAAGTGCGCGGAAAGGAAGCGGTGGATATGCTGCAGAGTATAAACGTAGGACACAGTGCAATGACGACGGTACATGCAAACAGCGTCAGGGATGTGGTGAGCCGCCTGGAAACGATGGTCCTTATGGGAATGGATATGCCGCTTTCCGCTATACGCAGACAGATTGTTTCGGGGTTTGACCTGATGATCCATTTAGGGCGGCTGAAGGATGGGAGCAGGCGTGTGCTGGAAGTTGCGGAGCCGGTAGATATCTCGGATGGAGAAGTAAAAATGAAAACAATCTATCGATTTGAACAAAAAGGAACTTCAGAAAATGGAGGCATATGCGGCGGTTTAAAAAAGGTGGGGGAATTTTGTCATGTGGAAAAATTTAAAACAAAAGAGCCATGACAGAGGAGGTTTCTTTGCATTGTCTGTTTCGGAAAGAAGGTATCTTTTGGGAAAAACACTTATCGTGACCTTGATCCTGGATTATTTCTTTTACAGGTCGCTTTGGGCGCTTCTTCCTCTTTGCGGAGTAGGAATTGGATATTATCAAATGGAAAAAAGAATGCTCTTCCAAAAGAAAAAGGAAGCTGCAAGGGAGGAATTTAAGGAACTGCTGCTGGTTACAGCGACAGGGCAGAAGGCTGGATATTCTGCAGAAAATGCATTCCTTTCAAGCTATCAGGATATGAAGGGACTATTTGGCGAAGACAGCAGTGTATGCCGTATATTGCGATTCCTTAAATCTGGCAGGGAAAATAATACTTCCTTTTCCATATTGTGGCGGCAGATTGGAAATCTGATTGATCTGGAAGAAATAACCGAATTTGCGCAGGTGTATGAGATTTCTCAGAAAAGCAGTGGAAATATGGCGGCAGTCATGGAGAAAACAGCAAATATCATTGTCCAGAAAATTGAAACAGAAAAAGAAATTACGGTCTTATTAAGTGCCCGAAGGTTGGAACAAAGGATTATGAATATCATGCCGTTTACCATTATAGGTTACATAAACATCACATCTCCCTCCTATTTTCAAGATCTGTATCATTCTGTGGCAGGGATTCTTATTATGAGTTTTTGTCTTTTGGTTTACATAGGAGCTTATGTATTGTCAGTTCATATAATTTCCATTGAAATGTAATTTTCAGAACTTAAATGTAAAAGAGGTATTTGATGAAACGAGCGTTTTTATCTCTATCAGAGAGGCTTTACAGAAGATGGAAGCCGTTTATCGTCAAGAAAAAGAATCAGAAGGTGTGTAAAGAGCTGCAGCAGCTTTATCCGCTGAAAAATATGGAGGAAATGCATGATCATTTTCAGGTAAAGAAGCTGGCGGTTGTGTTCATGATTATAGGTATTGGGATTGTGTCTGCCGTCTGCCTTTATCTGAGCAGCCGGATGGAGGGCAGGCTTGCAGAAGGGATGTGTCTTTTTAGAAATGAATGGGACGCCGGGGATTACAGTGTGACATTGATTGCCGAAACTGAAAAATGGAGCAGGAAAATTCCTTTTCTTGTGGAAACAAGAAAGCTCTCCGAACAGGAAACGGATATATTGCAAAAGAAACTTTATACGCAACTGCCGGAATGGATCAAGGGGGAAAATGCGGACCTTGATCATGTAGCCAGCAACTTACATTTTCCCGCATTCATAGATGGATATCCTTTTCGTCTTACGTGGGAGAGCAGCAACAAAGACAGGATAGATAGAAATGGGAAGGTAAATAGAGAAGGAATCGATACAGAAGAGAAGGTAGAGTTGACTGTAACGATTGTCTATGGACAGGAAAAGAACAGTTTTATTTATGAAGTATCCGTACTACCGGAAATGCCCAGTGAAGAAGAGCGCTTCTTCCGGCGGCTGGAGGATTTGCTTTTTACCATAGATCAGGAAGGAAGGGAGCTTGAACAGATTCTCCTCCCAGATTTTTTTGAGGGTAAAGCAATTACCTGGAAGGAAGATAAAAAGAATAATACATTTCTCATTCTTATCCTGACGGTATTAGGCTGTGTGGCGGCGGCAAAGGGAATGGAAAAGGATTTAGAAAAGGACTGCAAAAAAAGAAATAAACAGCTGCTTTTGGATTATCCGGGATTTGTAAGTAAGCTTCGGCTCTATATGTCTGCGGGACTTAGTGCCAAAAATGCATTTTACAGAATCATGAAGGACTATGAAAGTGTACAGAAACAAAGAAAGAGATATCTGTACAAAGAGATGAAAATATCCTGCAGCCAACTTGGAAACGGTGTTATGGAGGAACAGGTCTACCGGGAGTTTGGTAAGAGGTGCGGAGAAATGAGATACCGAAGACTAAGCTTTTTGCTGGCGGTCCATCTGAAACAAGGAAACGGACAATTGCTTGCCTTACTCTCGGAGGAAGCGGAGGACGCTTTAGAAGATAGAAAAAATATGGCAAGAAAGTCAGGCGAGGAAGCGGGCATTAAGTTGTTGCTGCCGATGATGTTGATGCTGGTGGTGGTCATGTTTTTGGTTTTAATGCCTGCATATCTGAATTTTGGAAGTGGAGTGTAGTAAACAGTAGAAAAATGGAGGAATAGTGTGAAAGAAAGTAGAGGAAAACCATAAATTGGCGCACTTGAATAAGCTGTCTAAGGCAGGCATCTTTTTGAAGTGCTATGGAATTAGGAAATTAGATTAAGAAGTTAATGGTTCATCAGGAGGAAGTAATCCTTCTTGTTGTAACAGCTTCTTGGCTTGTTTGATAGCCTTTGCCTTTTGTTTTTCAAGCAGAGGTGCAGGCATATCGATTTTGTAAAGATCGCTCGGATTC
>CATLAK010000040.1 GCA_949878435.1 uncultured Lachnospiraceae bacterium | reverse complement strand
GATTACACATAACGCTCACATCCTTTCTAAAACTCTCCTCAATAGGAATATCGTATTCTTCTCCGATTATGTTTAGTTTCTCATCTATAGTAAGTTCTTTCGACAACAATGCTCCAAGCAGACGGTGCAGTTCATATCTTTCATCATGCCCCGGAAGTTCCTCCGCTAACCCGATCATTACAATGTTCAGCAGATCCAGTTTTCCCTTCCACTCATAGGCTCCAAGCACATTGTCATTCGTAAGATGAATATGGCTCATAGTATTTTCTTCCATATTCATACATACCCATATCGAATAAACACGCTTTATGTCATCATAGTTGGAATTCTCAAAATCCCTTTCTTTCTGCGAGGAAATTAATCGGCTCACATAAAAGATTGCCCGGTTCAATATCTGATAGCCCTTTGGATCATCTTTCTGTGCCTCCACATTGACAATGATCTGCGACAATCCGTCTTTCATCCGAACATAAAAAACAATGTCAAATCTTACCAGCCCTTCATTCAGTTCCTCATTTTCAGAATTGAAACCAACAATCCTCTGACCGTCTTTCTCACTGTTAGTATTGGTAAGTCCCGGCTCTATCGGTACTGTACTGATATAAGGCTGTCCCTCAATATAAGAAACCACTTCTTTGGGGTTCATTCCCCTAAATTCATCTACCGTCTTTACCAATATATGTGCCAGTATGCTTTTCTGTCCTAACAGGCGTTTTGCACTGGCATCATATTGTGCTTTCGTATCTGTCGCTTTTACCGCATTTTTCAATTCTGTATCCACGGTCTTCCTCCTTTTTGCATAGAATATAGTCATCTACAAAAAGGTATCTGACCACATTTATATTATATCTTAGTTTTATGCTTAAAACAACCGAATCTTGCTTTTAGCTGTTTCCATGTTAGCAAATAAAAAAATTCCAAAATCTACATCTGCTCTGCACATACTTCTATGTCTCATCTTTCGTAGATATTGGAATGTATTCTCACTGGTACTTTTTCTAAATCTTAACCTGCCGTGCAAAACTTGTCAATCACTTTTTTGTAGTTAGATGCTATTTCCTGTCTGCAACCCGCTTTTTATGAGATATTCTGGTTTCCGCCTCCTTCCCATTCTGAAAATATCTCCAAATCATCCCCAAAACCGATTTTGACTCCTATGCATCTATAAAAGCGGGCAAAAAAATAGGGCAAAAACTGGCCGATTTCCGCTCCAATTTTTGCCCAAGGCAAGCTTGCTTGCCTTTAACCACCAACATCTTGTGGTTTAGACCCTCTAATTCTTCTCTTTTCCCGCCCCAACTTGTTGGGGTTTATACTGCATCTTTATTATTACCTCCACGTTGGCCGTCCAAGGGAATTGGTCTACCGCCACTGCCCGCTCCACCACATACCCATTTTCCAAAAACACCTCAAGATCTCTGGCGAGGCTGGTAGGCTTACACGAAATATATACCAATTTATCAACGCCATACCCGATAATCTTCTTAAGCGCCAAGGGATGAACCCCATCCCTTGGCGGATCCAATACAATCATATCAGGCTTTTCTTCAATTTCATCCAGCACCTTCAACACATCCCCGGCAATAAATTCACAGTTATGTAAACCATTTAGTTCCGCATTCCTTTTTGCCGCCTCAACTGCTTCCTCCACGATTTCAACACCGATTACCTTTTTGGCTACAGGCGCCATAAGCTGTGCAATGGTTCCCGTTCCGCTGTACAGATCAAAAACCAGCTTATCTGGCTTTTGCCCATCCCCCGGAGCAGTCAAATCTCCGATATATTCTCTCGCCGTCTCATACAGCACCTCTGCGCCAAGCGAATTGGTCTGGAAAAAGGAAAACGTAGAAATCTTAAACTTTAGCCCAAGCAATTCTTCATAAAAAAAGTCCTTGCCATGCAAAACATCTGTTCGTTCACTCTGTACCACATCTGCCACAGAATCATTTGTCACATGTAAAACACCCGTTATGTTTCCATTTAAATCTAAATTTAATATTTGTTCCTTCCACTGCTCTAGATTAAACTTCCCGCTATTTTCTACGCCTGCATCCTCTCCATCATCATTCATATGAGAAGTTGTTACCAGTGCAATCAGGATTTCTCCCGTCCGATACGCCTTTCGCACCAAAAGATGACGCAGATACCCTGTATGCCTCAATCTGTGATAAAAGCTGCATCCGTCAAAATATTTCCTGGTAAAAGCCAAAATCTTTCTATAATCCTCATCCACGATCTGACAGTCCTTTACCGTAACGATATCATAAAAGCTGCCCCGCTTGTGCATCCCCAGCGCCAGCGGTCCATCTTTATATTCATCGCCAAAGGAAAACTCCATCTTATTTCGATACCCGGTTTGCACCGGACTTCCCTTGATTCCCTCAAAGATCCATTTTTCACTCTGACCTGACAGTGCACCTTCAAGAAGCTTTTTTACCTGCGCCTCTTTAATCTTAAGCTGCTCGTCATAGGGCAGTGACAAATAGGTGCATCCGCCGCATGCGCCAAAATGGGGACACGGACTTTCTATCTCTGCCGGCGCTTTTTCTATCACCTCAAGGAGTCTTCCCTCCACTCTCCCATTTCTTTTTTTCTGCACAGCAAAAGTAACCTTCTGCCCAGGCAGGGCATTTTTCACGACGCAGCTTCCCTCTTCGGTAATTACAACGCCCTTGTTTGGAAAATCCACTCTATCAACAATTCCTGTAAGTACTTGTCCCTTTTTCATCTACTTGCTCCTGTTCCTGTCTTATCCTGCATCTATCTGCCGAATGCGCTGGCAGATATTTAAACCTAAAAATGGGATGTACACTTCTGTACATCCCGCATTTTCAGATCTTCTATCCATTATTCTGCAAAATCATCCTCTGTTGCTGCGTTCGATACCTGAACCTTTTCTTCCTCGTCTTCCTCGTCTTCAAAGAAATCATCCTCAAAGTCATCATCAAAATCATCTTCAAAATCTTCCAGATAATCCGGTGTCATATAACGGTATACTGCATAAGCAATCGCTGCTACAGCTGCCACAGCTCCTATAATTGCAAGCACCCATAAAAGCGTGTTGTTCCTCTTCTCCTCTTCCCTGTGGTTCCAATAATCTTTAAGCTCCTTGATATCGTGGGTCTTAACGAAGTCCATCAATTCCTCAATTTTATTCCAAGTGTTCATGGTGTAGCCTCCCTTTCTTTTATGTCTTTTCATTCATTTCATTCTTAAAATGCTTTTTGGATTATTATTTCCCTCTTGTTTAATAATATAACATTTACCGCCGATTTTTACTACAGTATTTTGAAAAACTTTACATTTTTTTTAATTTTTTCCATTTCATATCTCGGCAAAATCAAATCTTGGTAAAATCATATTTTGGCAAGATATAATCTCAGCAAGATCATATCTTGTTAAGACGGGCAAATGCTGCATACATGATCTTTTGACCGGCATCATCAAAATCCACGGTTACTTTGTAGTCTCTTGGACCGGGCTCTAAATCCGTAACCGTGCCTTCCCCGTACTTTATGTGCCTTACTCTGTCGCCTGCATCATAATCAGGCTTTCCGCCTGTAACGGCTCCCACGCCCTTGTTGATGCCCGGCGCATTTAAGGAACCGATTCCCCCGGCAATAAAAGGCTTATTCTCCGCCGCCGTCCGTTTGGGCATCAGCGTAGCTGTGGGTTTATACTTATATACCTGCCCTTCCGCCGGCGTAAACTGGGAGGACGGCACATCCATAGGGCGAAACCGGGGCGCCGGGGGACGGTTATCCATCAGTTCTTCCGGAATCTCTCTCACGAACCGGCTCACTGCGTTCATCTGCGTTTCGCCGCGTACCATACGCATTTTGGCATAGCACAGGGTCAGATCCTCCTTTGCCCTTGTCATGCCTACATAGGCAAGCCTGCGTTCTTCTTCAATCTCATCGGGATCGTCTGAAGTGATGGTCATGTAACTTGGAAAAATGCCATCCTCCATGCCTGCCAGATAGACATGGGGAAATTCGAGCCCTTTGGCGCTGTGCAGCGTCATGAGAAGGACTCTGTTACTGTCATCTTCCACACGATCTATATCCGCCACCAGCGCAACCTCCTCCAGAAATTCACCCAAAGTCGGCTGATCGTGCACCTCCTCAAATGCGACGATCTTGCTGATCAATTCGTCAATGTTTTCAATCCGGTTCTCAGCATCTTCCTCATCGGATGCTTCCAGCTCCGCCACATATCCGGTGGTTTCAATAACATCTTTTATTAAATCTTCCAATCCGTAAAACTCCAGCTTGCTTCTGAAGGATTGTATCATGGTTACAAAAGGCTTCAGTTTCGCCGCGCTTTTTCCTATACTCATGATCTCATCCGCCTGGCGAAGGGCATCATAAAAACTGATTTCCCGCATATCAGCGTAATCCTGCACCTTAGCGATAGTCGCAGCGCCGATTCCCCTCTTTGGAATATTGATGATGCGCTTTACAGCTAAATCATCACGCCCGTTATCAATTGTTTTCAAGTAGGCAAGCAGATCCTTGATTTCCCTTCTGGCATAGAAATTGGTTCCGCCCACCACATCATAGGGTATTCCTTCTATAATAAAGCGTTCCTCCAAAATTCTTGCCTGGGCATTGGTCCTGTAGAGCACGGCACAGTCTCCGTAGTCCGCCGCTGCCTCTCTCTTTTTCCTCGCCACATCGTCTGCTATGAACTCTGCTTCCTCGTAAGCATTGTCAAACTGTCTGAAATGGAGTCTGTTTCCCTCACCCTTGTCCGTCCAAAGCGTCTTGCTCTTTCTTCCTTTATTATTGCGGATCACAGCGTTGGCAGCATCCAGCACATTTTGCGTAGAGCGGTAATTCTGCTCAAGACGGATCACCTCCGCTTCGGGGTATACCTGTTCAAAATCAAGAATATTCCTGATATTGGCACCTCTGAACTTATAAATAGACTGATCGTCATCCCCCACCACACACAGATTGCGGTTTGCATCCGCTAAGAGCCTGATCAGCTCAAACTGTGCAGTGTTGGTGTCTTGATACTCATCCACCATAATATACTTAAAGCGCTTCTGGTAACTGCCCAGCACTTCGCTGTCCGCTTTAAAAAGTTCTACCGTCTTTACGATCAGATCGTCAAAATCCATGGCATTGTTCTTTTTTAATGCCAGCTGATATTCCTTGTATGCCTGTACAATCTTCTGCTTCCGGAAGTCCCCCATCGCCTTCAGCTCATACTCCTGCGGGGAAATCAGTTCGTCTTTGGCGGAAGAAATTGCCGAGAGAATGGCTCTTTCTTTCAGCGTCTTGGTATCGATTTGAAGACGTTTGCATACATCCTTCATCACCGCTTTTTGATCATCGGTATCATAGATGGTGAAACTGTTATCATATCCTAAGCGGTCTGCGTAGCGGCGCAGAATCCGCACACAGCTGGAATGGAAAGTAGTGACCCAGATACTCTCCGCTCCCATTCCAATCAGGTTCTCCACTCTTTCCTTCATTTCCCCTGCCGCCTTATTGGTGAAGGTGATTGCCATGATGTTCCAGGGACTTACCCCCAGTTCCTCTATCAGATAAGCAATCCGGTGGGTAAGCACACGGGTCTTTCCCGATCCGGCTCCTGCCAGCAGAAGGACCGGACCTTCCGTGGTAAAGACACCCCTTTTCTGCTGTTCATTTAAGGTATCATAAATACTCATATATCAAACTCCCGCCATCTTCTATTTTGCTTCCGTAACGTTGCTGAAACTCCATGCATAGATATTCAGCTCTACAATCGGCGTACCGCAGTATTCGCAGACCTTGCTTCCCGTCCCCCCTATGGGCGCGCCGCAGTTAGGACAGTTGATTCCAAGAGATAAGTCTCTCTCATCCTCCACCTTCTCCCTGTCCTGTATATAAATAACATCTGTATTGTATCTTGACTGGGTAAGCACTTCCCCGCTTCCCTCAAGCAATTTTCCTGTTTCATCCTCTAACATATGGAAATATTGCAGCGCCGTCTGGAATGTGATGATGCACCGCCCATTCCTCTTTTTATAATCGGCAATTTCCGTCCTGTGTATCTCAATGCTCTTATAATGTTCCCTTTGCCCTGCCGCTTTCAGCATTTCAATCTGCATTTCCAGCTTGTCTGAAAGCTCCTTGTTTCCTTCCGTCAGATCTCCTTTATTCATCCCGTCCACAGCCATCAGATAAGAAGTCAGAACATTCTCTGCCCTGGTTTTCATCTCGTCATACTGAAATTCCGGAAAGTCACGCTTAATCTTCGGAAGATACAGGCTGGTCATCGCTGAGACGGATTTCGGTGTAGAGGCATACTCCTCTTCCACCTGTTTAAACCCCTCCCTGATATCCCGTGTACCAAAGGCATTCATCGAAAAATCCTCAACTGCTTTTTTCGCCCTCATAATGCCGTATGCCACGCATCCGATTACAATCAGGGCAAGGACCAGTATTACTATGATTCCTATCATGGCTGTACTCATAAACAATTTTTCCTTCCTAAAGTATGATCATTATCTCCAAGTCTCCCTAAATAAATGATGTCAAAAAGCAGACGCATACAAATTATCTGAGCATCCACAGAAGCAGCGCCGCCATTAAAAGAACAGCTGTTATAGCAAAAATCACCTTGGGTTTTGAGACGGGCGTTCCTCCCGCCACTTTTCCGGTCTGCCCATTAACCATGAACCGATAGACTCTGCCTTTATAGGTATAGTTGGACAGCCATACTGGAAGCAGCAGATATTTATACGTCATATTACAAAAAATTGTATTCACTTTCAAGTCCTTCACCCGATCTGCGCGATACCGATTCTTGATATCGTCTTCAATATTCTTCTTTATTTGGAACCGGATGCTGTCCTGTGTCAGTTCCCATGCATTGCTGATTCCCAGTCCATAGCGCTCTGCTGCAAATCCTGCAAGATATTCCGGCTTGTAAGCTTTATTTTCCGCCGTATGGTATGGCTCCAGCCTTTGCAGCATCAACAGATTATGATTCGCCGAAGCGCAGATCAATTCGTCATCAAACCGCTCTTCATAGCTGCCCTCAACCGGATACCATGTGGTATGTACCTTGTCCTGGCCGTTCGCTCCTTTTCTGACTTTATCCTTTCCAAATTCTCCCGTATAGGAAGAACTTGTATCCGCATCAAAAGTCCAGTATGGAAGATAAATTCCCTTGAAATGCTTTGCTTTCGCGCTTTCTTTGGCAAGGTTTGGACAGAACCATTTCTTTTTAATCCATGTTCTGAACAGGGCGGACGCCTTTTCATCCGTTATCTGAAAGGGCACAACGCCTCCCGGCACCATGGCATTTTGGTCAGATGCTTCCATGACCTGATTAGAACCGCAAAAAGGGCATACCGATGCAAGCTCCAATGCGTCATACACCGATTCTGCACCGCACGCCTTACAGATTACAATCTTTGTCTCCATCCCCCAGTCAAAGTTCTCTGTCTGCTCTGCACTGCCTAATGGCAGTTCTACCGCTGCCTCTCTTTGCCTGCTGTTTGCCGGAATTGCTTCCGTATGCCCGCAGTACGGACAGCTAAGCCCTCCCGTTTCCGGGTCAAACTCCATGACCCCGAAGCAGGAGGGACATTTTTTATCTGTTTCCGCCATCGTAGATACCATCCTGGCATCTAAGTTGGTATCAAACCCGTTCATTCTGCCTCCGCTCTAAAACAGTGCTCCCTTTACTGCTGAATATCGCTTTCATCAAAGGGATCGCCACACTCCGGACAGAACTTGGGCGGTTTCGCAAGGTCTTCCGGCTCCCATCCGCATTTATCACATTTATACAAAAGTTCTCCCGCAGGCTTCTTTGCGCCGCACTCGGAACAGAACTTACCTTTGTTCACCGTTCCACAGGAACAGGTCCATCCTTCCGCCTTTGGCGCCGGCTGCGGTGTGCCGCATTCTGAACAGAATTTTCCTGTGTTGCCGCTCTTGCCGCAGGCACAGGTCCATCCCTGCTTTGCAGACGCTGCTTCCGGTGCAGGAGCTGGAGGCGGTACAGGAGCCGTCGGTGCAGGTGCCGGGGTAGGCGCTGCCTGCTGTCCCATCTGGAATAACTGCTGTGCATTCATTCCTCCTGCCTGATTTGCCATATTCATTCCGGCAAATGCCATCATAGGTCCGGTTGAAGTGTTGGATGCTGCCGCCTTCATAGCTTCAGCCTGCGCACCAACTAGGGTTGCTGCCGCCATATTGGGATTGCGCAGCACGGCGCTCTTTTGCAGTTCCTTAATCATCGCCTCGTCTTCGGCAGATGCTTTCATGGCATTGACGCCGAAAGATACAATCTCTATTCCGCGGAGCTCTGCCCATTTTGCAGAAAGGACTTCATTTAACGCATCCGCCAGTTCCGCCGTGTGCGCCGGAACTGCACTGTAGCGGATTCCCATCGCTGAAATCTTCGCAAAAGCAGGCTGCAGTGCTGTCATAAGCTCTGTCTTTAACTGGCTGTCAATCTCGCTTCTCTCAAAATCCTGGGTCACATTACCGCACACATTTGTATAGAACAAAAGAGGATCTGTAATCTTATAAGAATACTCTCCATTGCATCTAAGGGAAATGTCGATATCAAGACCGATATTCTCATCCACTACACGGAAAGGAACCGGATTGGCTGTCCCATATTTATTTCCCATAATTTCTTTCGTATTAAAAAAGTAAACTCTCTGATCCTTCGCTGTACTGCCACCGAAGGTAAAACGCTTGCCTACCGTGGCAAAAGTCTTTTTGATATTTTCCCCAAGACTTCCATACAGCAAACTGGGTTCCGTGGATGCGTCATAGGTAAATTCCCCTGCTTCCGCACAAAACTCCACTACCTTGCCCTGATCCACGATGATCATACATTGTCCTTCATTAATCGCTACCACAGAGCCATTGGAGATAATATTTTCTTCTCCTTTATTGTTTCCAGCACCTCTTCCATTTGTGCTTTTCCTGCCCTTCGTAACCAATACATCTGCATCCAGTGAATCGCAGTAGAAATACTCTCTCCACTGATCTGCCATTACGCCGCCGGCTGCAGCAGTAATTGCTTTAATCAAACCCATTTACTTGTCCTCCTATATTCCCGGGTAACTCCCTATTGTTTCTATTATATAGGTTTTGTCATTTGTTGTCTAGAAAAAGAAGTTGGCAGACAGGCAACTTCTCTTTGCTATCGCATACGATAAAGCATCAACTGCCGCTGTCTTGAAAATTGGCAGCTCAAATCAAAAATGGAGGTCATTATGAAAAAAATACCATGTAATAGTCACATGCACCGTTCCTCCCGCTTTATCCAAAAAGCGGCTGCGCTTGTACTTACAGCGCTTCTCATCGGCGGCACACTAGCTGGCTGCGGAAAGCAGAATGACGGTGTCTCTTCCCCTGGCTCAGGTTCCTCTGCAAAAGAAGTCACCTTGAATGAGGTCGCCCATTCCATCTTTTATGCCCCTATGTATGTCGCCATAGAAGAAGGGTATTTTAAAGAAGAAGGAATCGACCTTACCCTCGTCACCGGATTCGGCGCTGATAAGACCATGACTGCCGTCCTGACAGATGAAGCTGACATCGGCTTTATGGGAAGCGAGTCCACTATCTATACTTATGCAGGCGGCACACAGGATTATGTGGTGAATTTTGCACAGCTGACACAGCGCGCCGGGAATTTCCTTGTTTCCCGCACGCCGGTTGATAATTTCAGCTGGGATATGCTGAAAGGGACTGATGTTCTGGGAGGCAGGGCAGGCGGTATGCCTGAGATGGTATTTGAATTTATTTTGAAAAAGAATGGAATTGACCCTAAGGCGGATTTGAATATTGACCAGAGTATTGATTTCGGCTCTACCGCTGCGGCGTTTTCTGGAGGGCAGGGGGATTTTACTGTAGAATTCGAGCCCCACGCCACCTCTCTTGAAGCCAAAGGCGACGGCTACGTAGTTGCTTCCCTCGGGGAAGACTCCGGCTACGTTCCTTACACTGCTTTTTCTGCAAAGCAAAGCTACATTGAAGCCAATCCTGAGGTCATCCAGTCCTTCACCAACGCCCTTCAAAAGGGAATGAATTATGTGGCATCCCACACCCCGGAGGAGATTGCCAAGGTCATCCAGCCACAGTTCGAGGAAACAGACTTAGAGACTCTCACCACCATCATCACCCGTTACTATGAGCAGGACACCTGGAAGGAAGATCTGATTTTTGAGGAGGAATCCTTCACCCTGCTTCAGAATATTCTGGAAGAGGCAGGGGAACTGCCAAAGCGTGTTCCTTATAAAGACCTGGTTACCACACAGTTTGCAGAAAACGCTGTCAAATAATACGCATCGCTTCGTAATCCCTTCTTAATTCTTACTTTAAAGGACCGGAATGTAAAACATCCGGTCCTTTATGGATCAGCAGGTTGCCCCGCCAATTACGGTCTTCTTTAAGATTTCCTCACGGTCTATCTGGCTGTTGAGCAGTTTATCCTGCACATAGTCAAAGCCAAGCCGGGCAATAGTGTCTGCAAATCTTTCTCCCGAAAGTCCTTCATCCCGGAAGAAAAGAATCGCCCGCTCGGTCACTTCGATGACCTCTTCCTCGGAAGTAAAAATCTTGTCCAGAGGACGTCCCTCTGCTACCTTCTTGCCCCAGCGTCCGCCGATATATACCTTATAGCCGACTGCGGATTCATTTACTGCACCGAAAGGACATTTCGCAATGCAGCGTCCGCAATGGTTGCATGCATCATCATCGATTCTGATTTTGCCATCCTCCAGCTTTGCCACGTGAATCGGGCAATTGTTCTCAACCTGACAATTCTTGCAGCCGCGGCACTTGGATAAGTCGATCTCCGGCACCCGCTGACCGATGATCCCCAGATCATTCAAATCCGGTTTCACACAATTGTTCGGGCAGCCTCCAACCGCAATCTTAAATTTGTGGGGAAGTGACACATCATGGTACCCTTTGTAATATAAATCATGGAGTTTCTGTGACAGCGCAAAGGTATCGATTAAACCATACTGGCAGGTAGTTCCCTTACAGGACACCACAGGACGGACCTTAGAACCTGTTCCTCCTGTTTCCAAACCAGCTTCGGCAAGGAATGCCATCAGTTCCTCCAAATCATCATAGGAAACGCCTTGAATCTCCAGCGTCAGACGGGTGGTCATGGTCACCTCCCCTGAGCCAAAACGTTCCGCCGCTTCCGCAACCTTTTTCTGTTCTTCGGCAGTGATCTTGCCATTGCGTGTAATCACGCGCACGTTGAATACATCCTCGTAACGCTTATCCTGCAGGCATCCAAGCGCCTTCACCCGCTTGATATCTGCAGGGGAAAGCTTTTGTCCGTTGCGGGGAACCTTCACCTCATTGAACATCACTCCGCCTTCAAGTACCAGCGTGTTGGTATATCCAAGAGCTTTCAGACGGTTCTGAAGGAAATATCCCCTCTTTCCCTTGGTGCAGACCAGCAGAAGTTTTGCATCTTTCGCAAGACCTTCTATGGGCTGCGTGACCGCAGAAAGATTGATCCAGCGGGCATTGGGAATGCCGGGCGCCGGCTGCACATCCAAGACCGTATAGTCCCTAGCGGCACCGGCTGCGTATTCTGCTGGACTCATGCTTTCAAATATCCCATCTATTTTGTTTTCCAATATGTAACATGCTGTCACGAAAGGGTGGATGGCTGTTGAAAACGGGGGCGCATAGGCAAAGTCCAGCGTATCAAAGTCGTCCAGCTTCATTCCCTGCGAGATTCCTGTCACCGCAATGTCGACCATTTTATCCACGGCGCCGGCTCCCAGCACCTGAATGCCCAAAAGCCTCCGGCTCTTCGCATCAGCGGTAAGTTTCACCATAAAAGAAGATGCGCCGGGGTAATAATGTGCCTTGTCGTCCAGAATACATACCACGGATACGGCATCATACCCTGCCGCCGCAGCCTGTGCCTGTGTAAGCCCCGTTCTTCCGCCGTTCAGCGAAGGAAGCAGCCGGACCACGCCTGTTCCAAGACAGCCGCCATAGCCATTTCCTGCATCATAGCATTTCCTTGCCATTGCCCTTGCTGCAAGATTTGCAGTGGATCCCATGGCGGACCACTGCTGCTGCCCCGTCATAGAATTTTTCACAAGAGCACAGTCGCCCACTGCATAGATATCCGGCAGATTCGTTTTTAGTTCTTCATCCACCACGATGGTGCCCTTCACCATTTCAATTCCTGAATCTGTCAAAAAGCCTGTTGCAGGACGGACACCGATTGCCAGAATCACTACATCTGCCGGCAGCACGCCGCTGTCTGTGGTAACGCTCTGCGCACGCTCACTTCCCTGTATTCCCTTAAGACTTACAGCGGTCAGGACGCGCATCCCGCTTGCCTTTAGCCGGCGTTTCGCATAATCTGCCATCTCTCTATCAAAAGCGTTGGGCATAATCTGAGGCGCCGCATCGATTACCGTAACTTCCATATGTAGAGCGGCAAGGTTCTCCGCCACTTCCAGTCCGATAAAACCGGCGCCGCACACTACAGCCCTGCGGCACTTATTCTCTTCAACATATGCGCGGATCTGCACCGCATCATCCGGTGTGCGGACACAGAAAACGCCGGGAAGGCTGACACCCTCCACCGACGGAACAAAGGGTGCCGCTCCGGTGGCAATAATCAGCTTATCATAGTCTTCCGTAAATTCCGTTCCATCTGCACGCCGTATAGACACCTTCTTTTCTGCACTGTCCAGTCCGATTGCTTCACATCCGGTCTGTACCTGTGCGCCCGTAAGCCCCGCATACTTTTCCGGCGAATTTACGATCAAACCCTCCCGGGAAGGGATATCACCGCCGATATAATACGGCAGCCCACAGCCCGCATAGGAAATATCCGTACTTTTGGTAAAAATCTTCACCTCTGCCTGACGGTCAAGGCGCTTTAGCTTTGCCGCCGCTTTCGTTCCGGCAGCAACGCCGCCTAAAATCACATACTTCATTCTCAGCCCTCCTGTTACATATATAGCAAGATTTCTTCACTTCTTTTATCATAGCATTTCTGCAATAGATGTCAACATCCGACTCGTCCGCCATCCCCACGGCAAACGCTCTACTTCGCAATCTGTTGAAATCTTTCCTATAAAGTAAAACAAGATCAGCTATTGTTTTTAACCATAGCCAATCTTGTCTTCGTTTCTTATGAAATTTCTGTGCTTTTATTCAGCCTTCGCTTCTTCCGGGATTGTAAAATCCGCAGCATTATTGAAGTTGAAGCAGGTCATACTGATTTTCATTTTGCTGGTGCTCATGGTAAGTCCCGCTGCCTGTTCTCCCATACTTTCAACGATACTAGACAGCAGCTTATTCATGATCTGTGTCATATCTGACTCATATTTTACAGGATACAGGCTAGACTCCTCAATCCATACATATTCTGTGAGTTCCCCAACATCATCCATGAGAGATTCTAACTGATTCATATCCATTCCAAGAGAAGTGAGAGAATCCAGTGCACCTGCTGAGAGAAGCTGCTGCTTGGCATCTTCGCCTGATGTCACGCAAGCATATTTATAGGCATTAACTCCGTCAATCTCTTCCATTCCTTCTAATGTATAATTAGCGCCATCATTGATAAAAGAAAGCATACTGCTGCCTGCGTCATATTGCATCATGTCTGCCGCGCCTACCTGCTGACTGTGCCAGTTGGCGCCGTCATACTGATACATCATTGCTGTGCCATCCTCCAAAACCTCTCCATAGATGCTCTGGTGTACGCTTCCTGCTGCCCCCATATCAGAATTCATTTCCACTTTAAGTTTTCTGGGATCGCTGAAAAATGCCATATCCATGGTGGTAACAGATTCTACCGACTCTGTCTGTCCATCTGCGGAAACTTCCATGTTCATCTCCATTACCATCAGTCCTTCCAGATTCGTCACAGATTTCATATTCTCAAGCGCGGCTGCAAACGCATCCGTCTCTTCCGGCGCTTCTATCTCTGACTCTGCTTCCTCTGCCACATCTTCTGTTGTCTCTTCTGCCTCTGCCGGCGTTTCCTCTTCGGAAGATGTCTCCTCTTCCTGTGTTTGTACCTCATTGCTTTCGGCAGATGTGCTGGTATCCTTTCCGCCGCATGCAGTCACGGACAATGTCATCATCATCGCCAAAGTCAGTGCCAAAACTCTCTTTTTCATAATTTTCCTCCCTTTTTACTCTTACCTTTTAACCGTTTTTATGATATCACTTAAAATCTTCTTGTCAAGTACCAAATATTGTCCCTTCTATTTCTGCAATTTCTCCCAACGGTATTTTAACACCTTCCTCCATCACCAAAACATTCCCATATCCGTCTATCTTTTTGACGCTCCCCGAGACGGACTTATATGCGCCGCCCTCTTTTCTTTCATCCGGCACAAAATATTTGACTGTCACCTGAGGATGCGCCTCGATTTTCTCCTGAATCATCCGCAGTTTTTCATCCAGCGCTGCCTTCGCATCTTCTTCAAGCACCGCCCGTGTATCGGTAAGACGTCCTGTTTCCTCCAGTGCATCCTCATATCCGCCAAGCGCGGCAAAAGGGGAAAACTGTGCCGCCCGGTTCCCTATTGCCATCTGCGGATGGGTCTTGGATTTATGGTGGGGAAGGGTGATGATATCATCATAACAGCCGCTGTTAAAATCATATTTCCTCGTCATCTTCTCTGCCTTTCTCCTTTATGCCTTGTGTCCGCCAATCTGCCTGTTTCTCTCTTGCGTCCTGGCTCCTTCCTCAAGATTCATTCCTCTGAGTATGGCATTTTTCCCATACTTCTTCTTAATATCCAGCATCGCCATCTGCAGCTTCCGCTCCCGCAAAAGGTCCGCCTCTTCCTCCTTTTTCTGTTTCTGCACTGCCTCGTAATCCGTAAAAAGATCCAGCTGTTCAAAAGTGCCTTTCTCCGTGACCGCACTTTCCTCTACCACGTGATTTGCCGCTACCGTAACTCTTCTGACCAGCAGATGCCTGTCTACAATCTGTTCATACAGCTCTGTGACCGCTTCCAGAATCCGCTTTGTGGAAGAAGTGTGTCGTTCCAGATTCACGCTTCCGTGGGCATGCTTTGGCACCTTCCGCCCATAATGATCCGTGGTGACAGGACCTTTATAATGTTTCCGTATCTGCGGATTCGACAGATTTTCTATGTCGTAGCCAACGGTCAGAACCATCTGATCCGTCACCAAACCTTTGTCCACCAGATCAAGCACCAGCAAATCCGTCATTTCCCGCACGATTAGCTTTCCTTTTTCAAAGCTGTAAGGACACTGGAGCACCTGACCGGAACCTATGCTGCTATTGTCCGGCTTATACGCCTTGACATCTGCAATCGTACAGGGTTCCCATCCCCACGCATGGTCGATGAGAAGTTCCGCGTTGACGCCGAATAACTGATAAAGCAGTTCCTCATTATAATAGTCTGCCGGCTTTCCTAACGAACACCTTGCCACCTCTCCCATGGTAAAGATTCCGTTTTCTTCTAACTTACGGGCATACCCTCTGCCCACTCGCCAAAAATCCGTAATCGGTTGATGGTTCCAGAGGAGCCTTCGGTAATCCATTTCATCAAGCTGCGCGATCCTCACCCCGTCTTCATCCGGTGAGACATGTTTCGCCACAATGTCCAGCGCCACCTTACAAAGATAAAGATTAGCGCCGATTCCCGCCGTTGCCGTGACTCCCGTCTCCTGAAAGACGTCCTGCATCATGACCTTTGCCAGTTCCTTGGCACTCATGTGGTAGGTGTCCAGATAATCTGTCACGTCCATGAACACCTCGTCTATCGAATAGACATGAATATCCTCAGGCGCGATATACTTCAAATAAATATGATAAATCTTCGTACTGTATTCCATATAAAGCGCCATTCTGGGCGGCGCCGCCAAATAAGACACTGAAAGCGCAGAAGAAGCCTTAAGCTGCGTGTCATCATAGGAAGTTCCTGTAAACCTATTCCTTGGCGCCTTCTGGCGGCGCAGTGCATTGACTTCCTTTACCTTCTGCACTACCTCAAACAGCCTTGCCCTTCCGGGGATTCCATATTCTTTTAAAGAGGGGGATACTGCAAGACAGATGGTTTTTTCTGTGCGCGACGCATCAGCGACCACTAGATTTGTGGTCAGGGGATCAAGACCACGCTCTGCGCATTCCACCGAAGCGTAAAATGATTTCAGATCGATTGCAATATACACATGATTTTCCTGTGCCATACCTGCTGCCTCCACTTAGAATTGTTTCTTCTATGGAGACATTTTACCAGAACTTACGTTCTTTTTCAACTGTTCCAATGCTGGTATTTCATGGATAGTCCTCCTTTGCCAGCACTGCCTGGGACCTTTATCCTTGAAACTCTATCGTGGCAATCAATTTTTGCATAACAGGCTTCCAAATAAGATACTGTTCGAAACTACAGTAGAAATTTCCAAATACGGTCTCTCCTTTTATCTCAAAAAGGAAAATAAAACTGTACATACTCCCCCTTGCGGAGAAGGATTTCAGATCCATCCATGCAGCTTTTCTTCCGTCCGCCTGCACTTGACCTGTTCCATAATATACATCCTGTGTCCATTTCCTTTTCATGTCCTGCCGCAGCTTTTCAAGTTTATCCGAAACTGGCATCTCTTCCGTTCCCGATTCTGCCATCGGAATCAATCCAAAGGAAAGTACTGCATCCTCCGCAGCCGTGGTCTTGATGCTCTGCGGCGTCCACAGACTTCTATACCCCACCATATCACTCGTTAATTCCATATCGACAAAAATTTCAGGCAATAAAATAGAACAGCATCCATCAAAGATGCGTTCCCTATGCACTGGTATCTTGTCCATACCCAGCTGAACATATTTCTTTACTTTCCGTTTTTCAAACCGCTTTTGTGCATGCCTGTACCTAAGTACTCCGATCACTCCGTAAAGTTCTTCACACATACCATTCTCCTTCTTCTAATGTGAGTCCTCCCTGCTACAGGTATAGAGCAGCCTGTGTCCGTTCCTCCCCTTTTACACTCGTTGGCTGCCCTATATCCTGCTTTGGCTGGGTACCCACATTCCACGGCGGCTCTTTCGGGCAGGGGGAAAGCAGCCGCAAATGGTATATGTAATATTACCCTTCAATATTGTATCATGGCTGACCCTATGAAGAGTATGACCTATAGTTCACTTCTTAATGTAAATATTTCTAGTTGCTCTTATGTCCCAGCATAACATCGAGCACATCAAAAATCCGATTTTGTTCCTCCTTGGGAAGCTTTCCGATTCTTTCCATATACTCTGACATCCTGACTTCATACCCTCTATTTATAACGCCCTCCAAAATCTCATCCGATGTGGCGCCCAGCACATTGATGATGCGAACAAGGGTTTCCAATTTGGGAACCTTCTCTCCCCGCTCAATCATGCCTATGTAGGAAGTCGTCACCTCCGCTTTGCCTGCCAGAACATCCTGCTTCCAAGACTTTGCCAGACGCTTCTTCCTAATGTTTTTGCCTATACTTGACATATCCATAAAAATCACCCCTATCAGTTACTATAATATACAATCAGTTTATCCTATCAGAGAGCATATATACAGTAACTATAGGGAAGTTGTATTTACTATCAGTGCATTTATCATTTATATTTTGCCGACATGAACCTTGCAAACGCCGTCTGGAAGTGTTTCGTCTGTGATCTTGCGATCGTCAGTGTCGTTCCGTCTATCAGCGTTACACTCTGTGCGCTGGTTCTCACAATGTAAGCCATGTTGACGATATAGCTGTTATGGAGTCTTACAAATCCACAGCTCTCGTTGAACACCTCATAGACAGCGCTCAGACTCATTCCGGTGCGCAGTATCTCATTGGGAAAATGCTCCTTTAACTTTCCGCAGGCGAACACTTCGCTGTTCCCATACCTGATTGCAATGTACAAAACGGATTCCGGATATACCCTGATCCGGTCTCTTCCCAGACTGTACTTGCACATAATATAAGGATAGCTTTTCTTTTCCTTCATCTTGTCCACGACTTCCGTCATCTCTTCTAGCAACTCATCATCTGTATTCCATTTTAACAGATAACGGTACGGCGTCACCTTGAAATGTTCTACCGTAGGCTCCACTTTTCCTGTACAGAATACAAGGAGCATATTTCTGTCAACTTCCCTCAGCCTCCTTGCTATCTCATAGCCGCTTATATCTCCCATCTGAATATCCAGTATGACCAAGTCAAAATCTAGTGTCGGATAAAAGATAAATTCCTCGCCGGAAAGGAATTCATAAAATGTGACTGTGCTCTCATCTATGCCTTCTATCTTATAAAGTAATTTCTTTAAAAAGGCAATATACCTTTTGTCATCCTCGCATATCGCTATCTTGTACATATCGCATCCCCGCTTTAACTTATGTCTTTATGCTATTCCTTTATAGGTATGAAAAAATATCCCTGTTTATTATACCGCACTTAACCCATTGCGTGGAATTGGCTAAAATTCCTTTTATGTGGAACCATTGGTCATGCGCTCGCAAACACGTGTTTCATAGTAAGCAATACTCCCAGTAAATACAACACTTAACATGGCTTATCGCAAACGTCAGCATAGGCAGTCCAGCTCGGTTCTTCCCCTTTAAACCAGCGGACTGCCTATACCTTTAATAGGCATGAAATCCATATTTACATCGCGGTTCCCACCGATAAAAAGATTTCCTTTACAAGCAAGGAATTAATCCTGCTTCACGTTCACATACCGAAAATCTTCATTCTGTCTATGAAATAGCAGCCAACGATGGCATATGTAAAATCATCCCTAATAATTATATCGTACTTGATCTCTTGCATGGAATTGGCTGAAATTCCCTTTATATGGAATTATTGTTCCTATATTGGTCATCACTATGTAGTGTCTGCTGATTAAGTGAATATCTGTATACTCCAACGTTTGTATCCGTTCCTATATTGGAACAGATATAAAAGAGCGTAAAGTATCCGCTTGTAAATCTTAAACAGATTCGTCACGAAT
>CATLAK010000039.1 GCA_949878435.1 uncultured Lachnospiraceae bacterium | reverse complement strand
ATAAAACAAGGCAGGGAATACCCGGCATATATGCTCAAAAGTTCGGCGATATACTACAAAATATGAATTTTTCAAGGTACTATAGGAATAGGGGCAAATTTATTTATGGTTTCGACCCCAACATCATATTATACTGATAGTAAAAAGCAAGCTGCTATAGAAAGGTGGAATTGAGAATGGGGAATATCATCGATTATGTGAAGAAATGCGGGCAGTATGCCTTTTCGGAGAAACCTTTAAACGAGGTGGACAGTCTGGTGCTGTGCCAGCTGGTGTATCTGAATTATGAACCCTTTGTGCCGGGCATCGAGAGAAGAAATACGCCGGTGAGCATCCAGAGCATTTACGAACATCCGGACAGGGACAGGATTTTAGAAGACTATTGGTATAAGGAAGAAAACAAAGAACTTTTTGCAGCGGCAGCCCAGTCGGTCAGATTTGGTTCTGTTAAAATGAATTACTATGTCAATATCATCAATGAAGTGGAGGAGACCCAGTTTTCTGCCATGACATATGTCCTGGAGGATAAAAATATATATATTGCTTACAGGGGAACCGATGCGACGATTGTTGGGTGGAAGGAAGATATGAATCTCGCCTTTTCTAAGCCCCTTCACGCGCAGCAGCTGGCGGTGGAGTATATGGACAGGGTGGCAGGATATGTGGCAGGTGATTTTTATGCGGGAGGACATTCCAAGGGCGGCAATCTAGCAGTTTATGCAGCGATGAATTGTGCGGAGAGGACGAGGGAAAAGCTGCTTAAGGTATTCAACCACGACGGACCGGGTTTTAGACCGGAAATCCGCAAACAGGGAAATTTCCAGGCGATTGCCGACAGGGTGGTGAAATTCATTCCCCGCTCTTCTCTGGTTGGAATGATTTTGGAAGACCATTGCGATTACGAAGTCGTGGAGAGCAAGGGAATCGGGCTGCTTCAGCACAATGCATACAGCTGGAAGGTGGGGAAGGATGCCTTCGTGCGGGCAAAGAATATGACCAGCAGCAAGATTATGCGGGATGCGTCCATGAATGAGTGGATTCTTTCCCTCACTGAAGAGGAAACCCATGCCTTTGTGGATACGCTGTATGAGGTGGTTTCCGCATCGGAGGCGTCTAATATATTCGAGTTTGGCGCGGACTGGAAAAAATGCCTTCAGAATATTGCGGCGGCGGCAAAGGAATTGGATGATGCTACTAAGAAGGGGCTTCAGAAAACGGCGCGTTCCTTTTTTGATATTCTGATAGAAAACATCAAGGCGGAGTATGCGGCGCGTAAGGAATAGAAGAGCAACCGTCCAGTGCACAAGGACAGCATGGCAGGGGGAAGCCGGCGTCCGCAGACTAGGACCGCAGTGACTATTAATCCATTTTTTCCTTGATTAGGGAATTAAGTTGTGCTATACTGATTTTGTTGCAGATGTAGTTCATCGGTAGAATATCAGCTTCCCAAGCTGAGGAGGCGGGTTCGATTCCCGTCATCTGCTTACATGAGAAATAGCCGTAAACTTGGAGGATTTGCAGTAAAATCAAAGGTTTGCGGCTATTTCTATAATCGTTTTCACGACGCGAAATAGACATTAATCTTATGCAAATGACCAATGAGAATTTTAAGTGTATGATAGAGAGGTTAAAAAATCCGGCAGACAGCGAGGAAAAATGATGCCTGTTATTTGCCGGGAACTGCAAAAAGACCAATAGCCGGCGGATAATAAGTAAAGATGAAAAAGCATACCGCAATGGCAATGACTGCAATTATAAGAAGCGGGAGTACAGGACTTAACCGACAGGATAAAACATACTTGTATACGTTCCAAAATGCGACCATGACGCTCCCTATGAACACGGCAATATCAAGAGCGATGTAATCGCTCCCGAGAATACCTTTGTACGTATAAAATAGTACAGGTATCAGGAAAGTACCGGATAAAATTCCATATAGAAGCGCTGAAGGGATGCAGGGAAATGCATCCTTTAATTTTTTATATGCATAAAGGGTATAGAGCAGCATGGGAAAGAAGAGCAGTTTCATGTGCTCCCAAGTGGATTCATTGACAGGAAAGAAAAGCCCGACGATGGGATTTTGACCGGACCATTCATAGACAAAATGCCAAAGCGTGCCGACAATCGAAACAAAAAGGATTCCTTTTATCATTTCTTTTTTTAGTTCATTCATAAGAGCACCCCTCTTTTATTATACGCAGACATTGAAAAATCATACAGATTATAAATGTTGGGATATGCGTTTATTAAGATAGTAAACATTGGAATTGTGTGGTAGAATGATTTTGTTGATTTTTAAGAAAATTTGCCACAGGGAGGTATTTCATGGCTGAAAAATATTATGCGGTCAAGGTAGGCTTGCAGCGGGGCATCTTCAGGACCTGGGAGGAATGCAGGCTCAATGTAAGCGGCTACCCCGGCGCCGAGTTCAAAAGTTTCAGGACGAAGGCTGATGCATGTGCCTATCTGGGCAT
This sequence comes from uncultured Lachnospiraceae bacterium, assembly GCA_949878435.1. GTDB lineage: Bacteria > Bacillota > Clostridia > Lachnospirales > Lachnospiraceae > Suilimivivens. The sequence goes on along the minus strand of CATLAK010000039.1, from coordinate 16,636 downwards.
TGAATATGTGGAAGATGAACCGGAGGATATTTTTGAACAAAAGAATGGTTGGAAAGAGGGAGACTGTGTTAAAATATATGTAGACGGCAGCTACAACAGTGCGTCAAAAGAATTTTCTTACGGCATGGTGGTGCTTGGGGAAAGCGGTGAGGAGAAGTACAGCCGTAAATTTGACGATGAGGATTTGGCGTCGATGCACAATGTGGCTGGCGAGATCAAAGGCGCGGAAGCAGCAATGCAGTATGCGGCGGATCATCACCTGAAAGAGATAGAGATCTACCATGACTATGAGGGAATTGCCAAGTGGTGTCTGGGCATGTGGAAGGCAAACAAGGAGGGCACCAAGGCATACAAGGCGTTTTATGACAAGATAAGCCGGCAGGTGAAAATTAAATTCATAAAAGTAACGGGTCATTCAAATAATAAGTATAATGATATGGCAGATCAGCTGGCAAGAAAAGCGCTGGGATTGGAGTAAGGAAAGGCGTGTAGGATAAATATACGGACTTTGGGAGGAGATTGTTGTGATACACTTTTTATTAAAGGAAACGCAGCCTGTCATTGCGGCAGTGGGGCTGTTCATGGCGTTTTTGGGAACCTGTTTTTTTACATTTAAATTTTTTGACCTTTTGCCCCGGGACGCGGGCAGGGATTTTGCCCATGACGGGAAGCTCTCAGCGGGAAAACCGCGGGGCGCAGGCATCATTTTTATTTTGGTCTTCGTTGCGTCGGCGCTTTTATTTGCACCGGTTGATTTGGAAATCATTATCTACTTGATACTGGTGGCGGCGGAAATGCTCACCGGATATATGGATGATGCATCAGAGCATCCGTGGGGAGAATTGAAAAAGGGGATTCTGGATCTGGTGATTGCTTGTGTCCTTGCAATCACTTATCTCAATTTCAATTCTAATACGATCCAGATAGCCACTTTGGGAATCGACCTCACCATTCCGCCTGTTCTTTTCGGGATTCTGACGGTGATTCTGGTGTGGGGGTCTATCAATGTGACCAACTGTTCTGACGGTGTGGACGGGCTTTCGGGAACGCTGACGATCATCACGCTGACTACCTTTTTTGTGGTGGATCATATTGTAGGCGCTAAGAGTGATTTTACTTTTTTGATTTTGATGTTCATCAGCTGTATTTTGGGATACCTCTGGTATAATGCGGCGCCCAGCCGTCTGATGATGGGGGATGCGGGAAGCCGTGCCATGGGGATTTTCATCAGTATTGCGGCGCTTAAGAGCGGGTGTCCTTTGATTTATATCCCGGCGGCTATCGTTCTTATTCTGGATGGGGGACTGGGACTTTTAAAAGTGTCGCTGATTCGCGTATTTAAAATCCATATTTTGAAAAATGTGACGACGCCGCTGCATGACCATGTGCGCAAGAAGCTTGGGTGGTCTAATACGCAGACTGATTTCAGATTTGCGATTATTCAGATCATGGTATCGGCGGCAGTCGTATACTTATTATTATTGTAGGAAGCGGAAGGCTGCGTCTTGGATGCTTCAGAACGGAGGAACAAATGATAGAACGGCGGGATAAGATTAATTATTATCTGGATCTGGCGGAGACGGTGTCGAAACGCAGCACCTGTATCAGAAGAAAGTATGGGGCGGTGATCGTAAAGAATGACGAGGTGATTTCCACCGGATATGTAGGTGCGCCCAGAGGGCGGAAAAACTGTACGGATACAGGGATGTGCATCAGGCAGGAGATGAATATCCCAAGAGGGGAGCGGTATGAACTGTGCCGCAGCGTACATGCGGAGATGAATGCCATCATTAGTGCCTCAAGGGATAAGATGATTGGGAGCACTATGTATCTTGCAGGGGTGGATGCCCAGACAGGAGAATACATTCCCAATTCCAACAGCTGCTCCATGTGCAAACGGGTGATGATCAATGCCGGAATCGAAAAGGTCTATATCAGGGACAGCAAGGATGAATACCGTATGATCGAGGTACAGGAATGGGTAGATAATGATGAATCTTTAAACGGGACCAGAGGATATTAAAGGGAAAGATGAGCGATTTATTTGAAAAAGCAAGACCTCTTGCCGAAAAGGTCATGAACTATTCCAAAGATAATATTCTGGTGAATATGCGGTTTTTGGATATGGCTCTGTCAGCGCTTGTACCAGAACCGAAGGAGGGGATTTCAGGCTTTGTCTCTGACGGCGCTAAGATTTATTATAATCCGGTTTTTCTTTTGAAAAAATACAAGGAAGAACCGGCTTTTGCGGTGCGCATGTATCTTCACATTCTGTTCCACATGATTTTTTATCACAGTTTCCGCTTTGACAAGGTGGACCGGAAGGCTTGGAGTCTTTCGGCGGACCTTGCGGTGGAGGCGGCAATCTTAGAACTTGAAATGCCGGGAACGGCGCTTAAAAAGGATGAAGAGCGGGAAAGAAAGCTGCGCGCCATAAGGGAAGACATCGGCAGCCTTTCGGCAGAAAAAATATACAGGTATCTGAAAAATTTTCAGATCGGCGAAAGGGAGCGGAAAGAACTTTCAGATCTTTTTTTCATGGACATTCATACTTACTGGGAACCAAGGGAAGAACTGGAAATTACACTGGAACAATGGAAAAAGTTAAGTGAGAGAGTAAAGGCGGACCTTAAGTCCTTTTCCGCGGGAAAGACCAAATCGGAAAGCCTTGAAAAAAGTCTTTTGGAGGCGGTGAAGGACCGGTATGATTATGGGCAGCTGCTTAAGAAGTTCACGGTGGTGAACGAAGACATGCAGGTAAACGATGATGAGTTTGATTACATTTATTATACCTATGGGCTTTCACGATACGGAAATATGCCGCTGGTGGAGCCCCTTGAGTATAAAGATACGAAAAAGATAAAGGAATTTGTGATTGCCATCGACACTTCCGCCTCCTGCAGGGGACCGGTGGTGCAGGCGTTTTTAAGAAAAACATATGCTTTGCTTGCAGGTGAGGAAAATTTTTTTCGCAAAATGAATGTACATCTGATCCAATGTGATCATGAGGTGCAGCGGGATACCAAGATTACCTGTAAGGACGATCTTGACTATTTTCTTGCACATGAAAAGCTGACAGGGTTTGGCTCTACGGATTTCAGACCTGTTTTTACTTATGTGGATGAACTGATAAAAGCGGGAGAGTTTGAAAATTTAAAAGGGCTTTTGTACTTTACAGACGGTTATGGTGTCTATCCCAAAGCCATGCCGCCCTATGACGTTATGTTCATTTTTTTGGATAACGGAGACGAAGGACCAAAGGTGCCGCCCTGGGCGGTGAAAGTGTTGCTGGATTATGAAGAACTGGAATCGGAAATGACGTAGATAACATACAATGACGCGGTGCATGGAGGAGTGCGTATGAATATTAGACAGGCAAAGGACTATATTGAAAATACGGTCCGTTTATATTTGAAGAAGGATGAGTTTGGAGAGTACAGGATACCGGTGGTGCGCCAGAGACCCGTATTTTTGCTTGGTGCGCCGGGGATTGGCAAGACAGCCATCATGGAGCAGATTGCCCAGGAACTTGACCTTGCGCTGGTTTCTTATTCCATGACCCATCACACCAGACAGTCGGCTTTGGGACTGCCTTTTATCTCCCACAGAGCATATCAGGGAGTGCAATTTGACGTCTCAGAGTATACCATGAGCGAGATTATTGCATCTATTTATGAGGTGATGGAAGGAAGCGGCAGGCGGGAGGGAATCCTTTTTCTGGATGAGATCAACTGCGTGTCGGAAACGCTGGCGCCGTCCATGCTCCAATTTTTACAGTACAAGGTGTTCGGACGCCATAGCGTGCCGGAAGGGTGGGTCATTGTGACCGCTGGCAATCCGCCGGAATACAATAAGTCGGTGCGGGAATTTGATGTGGTGACCATGGACCGGCTCAAAGTGCTGGAGGTGGAGGCTGACTATAAGGCGTGGAAAGAATATGCCCAGCAAAAGGGGCTCCATGCCGCTATACTAAACTTTCTGGAGCTTAAGAAGGAGTATTTTTATAAGATAGAAACGACAGTGAATGGAAGGAGTTATGTGACGGCAAGAGGATGGGAAGACTTGTCGGAGATCTTATCCCTCTATGAGGAAGAGGGCATGAAGGCAGACGAGACGCTGGTGGAACAGTATATTCGCAACGAGCGGGTGGTAAAGGAGTTCACTGCGTATTATGATTTGTTCAACAAATATAAGAAGGAATATCAGACGGAAGAAATCTTAGAGGGCACGGCGCAGGCACAGACCCTTGAACGCGCACGTGTGGCAGCCTTTGACGAGAGGCTTTCCCTCCTTGGCATGCTCACAGATAAAGTGATCAGTGAAATGCGCGAGGATATGGAAAACAGTGATTATCTGGTTGAACTGTTGAAAAATCTAAAGGCGGTAAAAGCCGCAGTGGAGAAGGGCGTATCTGACGATGGAAAAGATCAGATCAGCGTGACACAGATGCTTGAAAACCAGATGCAGGGCAGGATGAAGCAAATGGAATCTGCCAGAATGGCTGGAAGCCTTTCGGAGAGAGAGAAGCGCAAGGGAAGGCGCATCGTACGCTTTTTGCAGGAGGAAAAAAGACAACTCTTGCTGGAGGGGGCATTGGATGGGAAAGGTGCCTTTCAGCGTTTGAAAGCCGCCTTTGATCAGCGGACGCTGGAACTGAAAAAGCGTACGGAAAGAACTGGGAGCAGGCTGGAAAATCTTTTTGGTTTTGTAGAAAATGCCTTTGCAGAGGGCAATGAAATGTTGATTCTGGTGACGGAACTTACCGTGAATAACGACAGCGCACGTTTCATCAGCCAGTTCGGCGCGCCTGCCTATGAGCGGCATAACAGGGAGCTTATGCTTTCTGAGCGGCAGAACAGCTTACAGGAGGAGATTGCCTTGCTTGATCTGGATGGAATAAGCGGATGACGGAGGAAATATGGATAAGGAATTGGAGATAGAGGGAGGATGCCTTGCCTATCGAACTTGCGGAAATGAGGTTACGGTCTTATCGGGCAGGGTATCCGGAAGCAGCATTAAGATTCCGGAAAAAATAGAGGGGATTCCGGTGACGAAGCTGGAAAAAAAGGCATTTCTAAGCTGTAAGAACTTGAAAGAAGTATATCTCCCCAGAGGGTTGAAAGAAATCGGAGATTGGACGTTTGCTTATTGCAGCGCACTGGAACGGGTTTGGATGCCCAAGGTAAAGATGGATTTGGGGAGAGGAATCTTTAAGGAATGTGAACGGCTCGTGAGCATCTGCCATCTGGATGGAGATAGTCTTAGAAAGCAGCAGACAGGGTATCTTCTCGGGGCGGTTCCCATCAAGTTGGAGGCGGATTATCTCTTTACGCCGGAGCAGGCGGGGGAGGTGCAGTGGCTTTCCAGGTTTGACGATAAGCTTAAGGAGTTTCTGGCGCGGCCCGACGAAGAGGGATATACCAAAATGGTCTATTGCGGAGAAGAGGATATTGTGGCGAACATGGATCTTTTTCTGGCGGAAAGGCGCAGGGAAAAGGCAAGGCTCTGTTTCCTGCGTCTGATCAACGACGTGGAACTTAAGGATGAATTTAAAAAAGAGCTCAGCGGTTATCTTGCAGCGCATACGGTGGGGTGTGCATCACAAGCTGCCTGGGAGGTAGTCTTTTTGGAGCATGGAAATGAGCAGGAGTATTATGAGGCGTTTACCGGGGCAGGGTGCTTCAGGGAGGAAAATTATGATCAGATTTTATCCTGTATGGGGGAGCGGTATCCGGAAATGAAAGGATATCTGATGCGGTACAAAGCGCAGCAGTTAGAAAGCACAGACTTTTTTGATCTGCTGTCGCTGGATTGATTGGCAGCCAATAATGTAAGCTGTTAGAATGGGAGGAAAAGGGTTATGGCAAAGATGATTCTTGATTGGGGAAAGTACACGGAATGCGCACGGAAAGCAGCGGCGGAGGGGCAGGTCCTTCTTTGCAACCAAAATAAGGCGCTGCCCCTGCCTAAGGGAGCAAAGGTTTCTGTGTTCGGAAGAATCCAGCTGCATTATTATAAAAGCGGAACAGGATCCGGCGGAATGGTAAATGTGGATAAGGTGACAGGGATTCTGGATGCTCTTTTGGAAGAGGAAAATGTTATAGTCAACAGAGAATTGGTTCAGATTTACAGGGAATGGGAAAAGACCAATCCGTTCAATGAGGGAATCGGCTGGGGCAATGAACCCTGGTCTCAGGAGGAAATGCCTGTTGATGAAAAGCTGGTTTTGAAAGCGGCGGAGGAATCTGATTATGCAATCATCATTCTTGGGAGGACGGCAGGTGAGGATCAGGATAATGTGAATGCGCCGGGCTCCTATCTTCTCACACAGGCGGAGGAGGAAATGCTTGAAAAAGTGCGGGCAGGTTTTTCTAAGATGATTGTGGTTCTCAATGTGGGAAACATTATCGATATGGGGTTTGTAGAGCGTTATCATCCCGATGCGGTGCTTTATGCATGGCAGGGCGGCATGGCAGGGGGACTGGGAACGGTGGACGTGCTTACCGGCAGAGTCAATCCTTCCGGCAGGCTGTCCGATACCATAGCGCATCAGATAGAGGATTACCCCTCCCATGCCTATTTTGGAAATCCGCAGGAAGATGTTTATGTGGAAGATATTTACGTAGGGTACCGTTACTTTGAAACCGGGGCGGAGGATAAAGTACAGTATCCTTTTGGCTTTGGGCTTTCCTACACGCGTTTTCAGATTGCGCCAAAGCAATTTGAGTTGAAGGAAGATAAGGTAAAGATACAGGTTCAGGTAGAAAACATTGGCGACTGTCCGGGAAAAGAGGTGGTACAGATTTATGTCCGCGCGCCCTTCGGACAGCTTGGGAAGCCGGATAAGGTGCTGGTTTCTTTTGCAAAGACCAAAGCGCTTGCGCCGGGGGAAAAGGAAGAGATGGATTTCGTCATTCCCTTTGAACGATTTGCATCTTACGATGAGACCGGTGTGACAGGAGCGGCATCCAGCTATGTGTTGGAAAGGGGAACATACACCCTTTTGGCAGGAAGCAATATCAGAGTTCTGGAAGAAGCAGGAAGCTTTATTGTTGAAGATACAAAGCTGATCAGCCAATGTTCCAACGCTATGGCGCCGGTAAAGCCCTTTGAGAGAATGAAACCGGACAAGAGGGAAGAGGGAGTCTTTTCCTTCGGATATGAGGAAACGCCGTTAAGGCGGGAGAGCCCGGGAGCGAGGCGGGCGCGCAGCCTGCCGGAGGAACTTTCCATAACGGGAGATAAAGGGTACCGCCTTCCCGATGTGAAGGAAGGCAGGATATCCATGGAGGCGTTTATAGCCCAATTGTCAAAAGAAGACCTTGCCTGCATCATACGGGGGGAAGGAATGGGAAGCCCGAAAGTGACTGCGGGAACCGCCGCCGCCTTCGGAGGCGTTTCAGAGAACCTTACAAGGATTGGGATTCCCTGCGGCTGCTGTACGGACGGACCTTCCGGCATGCGCTTGGACAGCGGCGCTAAGGCGTTTTGCCTGCCAAGCGGCACATTGCTTGCCTGCACCTTTAATACGGAATTGGTGGAAGAACTTTATGCCTACACCGGTGCAGAGATGGTAAAAAACAAGATCGATGCGCTCTTAGGTCCGGGGATGAACATCCACAGACATCCCTTAAACGGAAGGAATTTTGAATATTTTTCCGAAGATCCACTGCTTACCGGAAAGATGGCGGCAGCACAGCTGCGCGGTCTGCACAAAGCCGGCGTAACGGGAACCATCAAACATTTTTGTGCCAACAATCAGGAGACAAGGCGGCGTGAACTTAATAGTGTGGTCTCCGAGCGTGCGCTTCGTGAAATTTACTTAAAGGGATTTGAGATTGCCGTGAAAGAAGGCAGCGGAGACTGCATCATGACCACCTACGGGAGTGTCAACGGACTTTGGACAGCCGGAAATTATGATTTGAATACCGTCATTCTGCGCGGGGAGTGGGGATTTAAGGGAATCGTGATGACCGACTGGTGGGCGGAGATCAATGAGGAAGGACAACCGGCAGTACGGACGAATTTTGCCGCCATGGCAAAGGCACAGAACGACCTGTACATGGTCTGTCCCCAGGCAGAACGAAATGATGCAGGCGACAATACGCTTGATGCGATTGAAGAGGGAACCCTTACCCTTGGAGAATTGCAGAGAAATGCCATGAACATATGCCGCTTTTTGATGCATACCCATGCCTATGAGCGGATGCATGGAGATGAGACGAAAGTGGAAGTCTTAGGCTCTGATGAAGTCTTTGCCGTAGAAGAGAAGGAAATCGTGTACCACAAAGTCATCGGCAGCGAGATCACGATTAGCCTGGAGGGTATTGATACCAAAAAAGGGAGTACCTATGTTTTTGCGCTGGATGTGGAGAAGATAGGCTGTTATGACGTGCAGTTAAGGGCAAAGTCAGACCTTGGCTCTCTGGCGCAGATTCCGGTTACTTTGATAAAGGATGGGGTTCCGGCTGTGGTATTCACATTTAATGGGACGGAAGGAAAATGGGTTACCATGGAAAAGAAAATCGGAATCGACAATAAATATGCCGTCCTCCAGCTTATCTTTGGGCAGAATGGGCTGGAAGTTGACGAAATCAGATTTAACTTTGCATAAGGTCATCTTAGAAGAAGGTATCATCATTTGGTGTCCTGACATACATTAATATAATTGGATGTTGGGGGACCAAATGGTGAAAAAGGTATTGATAGCAGGTGAAACGGACAAAACGATAAATTACGAAAGGGCGATGCAAAGTCTTGGCATTATGACGGAAACTTCACTGCATGTCCCCGACCCACTTTTATACAGTGGGCTGATATTGCCGGGGGGAGGAGATATTGATCCAAAGCTGTTTGGGCAGATTCCCGCTGGCACGCGTTTTTTTGATCCGGAGCTTGACAGGCTTCAATTGTCGATTTTGAAGGCATTCATTCTTGACAGGAAGCCGGTTCTTGGGATTTGCAAGGGAATGCAGCTGATCAATATTTATTTTGGCGGCGATATGTTTCAACACCTTGAGAGCAGCGAGCGTCATGAGTATGTGGGAAAAGATCAGGTGCATGGCACCGTTACAGAGAAAGGTTCTTTTTTGGAAGGATTGTATGGAAGCGCTTTTGCCGTAAACAGTGCCCACCATCAAGGCGTAGATGCACCTGGGAGAGGAATCCGCTATGTGCAGGCGGCAGAAGACGGCGTCGTGGAGGGATTGGAGCATACCTACCTTCCGGTGATGGGCGTGCAATGGCATCCGGAGAGGCTTTGCCTGGAGCATAGGAGGGAAGATGCGGTGGACGGGGGAAGACTTCTTCGGTATTTTGCAGGGCTCTTTGCATAGTAGTCACATTGTGATGTGAGATAAAAATATAAACCTCAAAATTCCTGTAATAAGAAATTTGAGGCTTATGTAAGTAGCGAGAGGGGGATTTGAACCCTCGACACTACGGGTATGAACCGTATGCTCTAGCCAACTGAGCTATCTCGCCATATGAACTTGTTCCGGTTTTCCGGAAATGGGACCTATAGGGCTCGAACCTATGACCCTCTGCTTGTAAGGCAGATGCTCTCCCAGCTGAGCTAAGATCCCATTGCTTAGGTCCTTTATCTGACCTGCTTTGCTAGTATACTATTTTTTATATGGGCTTGTCAAGGTTTTTTAAAAAAAATTTGCTGACCAGATTTTTTTGTAAAATTAGACTGAAACTTGTAGGTCAGATATATATTTGGTATGATAAAAATAAGTGAAAACAGGAATATTTTGGCAAAAGCCTTTACAAGACATAGAGTAGATGAGGTGTTCTTCATGATTGCACATGTTTCAAATGATGGACTTAACAGAGAAGAAACCGTAGCAGAGCATACGGAAAAAACGAAATTCTTGTGCAGCAAAAAGGGCGAACGATGCGGACTTCCTCAATTCATGTCATTATGCGGTATTTTGCATGATATGGGAAAGAATAAGCAAAAGTTTGACGATTACCTGCGGGCAGAAGATAAGATCAGGCAAAAACTTAAGGGAAGCATTGCACATGCATCGACAGGGGCGAAGTATATATATGATATGCATCATGATGATCCTGGAAGTATAATGTTTGTGGCTGAAATGATTTCGTATGCAGTGGCGGCGCACCACGGTTTATTTGATAGTGTAAATGTAGAACATACAGATATATTTTCCACCAAATTAGATAAAGTTGAAGATTATGATGAGGCATGCCATAATGCGGAAAAAGATTACATAAAGGAATATGAGATTGATAAAATCTTTGCAGAATCATGTAATGAATTTAATTTGATTCAGGATAAAATAAAAGAATTATTTATCAGACGGAAGTCCGCCCTTGTAGGCTCAAATTCTGAGGTGGCAAGAGAAAGACTGTCTGAATACAAACTTTTTTTGTTTTCGTGTTTGCAACGGTTGATTTTGTCTATGCTCATTGACTCAGACTGGGAGGCAACCTCTGATTTTGCGGAGCAGGTTGACACATTTACAAAACAACCAGAGTTTAACACAGGTGAAATTTTTGAGCAAGCGGAAGAAAACCTTGAAAAATACATGGAAAAAAAGAAACGATCCATAGACATTTCACGATTAATGAATCACGAAAGGGCAATATTTGAAGCAAGAAATCTGCTGCAGAATGAGTGCAGACAATTTGCAAAACATTCGGCGGGGATATATTGCCTTCCTATTCCTACAGGCGGAGGAAAGACTCTTAGCAGCTTGGCTTATGCATTGGAATATTGTAGATTACATCCAGATACAGAACGTATTATTTACGTTTCACCGTATATATCTATCACGGAACAAAATGCGCAGGTATTTCGTGAAGCGATTGGAAATGATGACTGGATACTGGAACATCATTCTTCTGTAATCAGAAGTGAGGAGACAGAAAACGAAGATTATCGATTAGGCATATCTTCAAAGTATGAGATCAATTGGGAAGAGCCATTTATCTGTACAACATTTGTTCAGTTCATGAATACGCTTTTTTCAGATAAAAGTGAGTCTGTACGGCGCATGCACAGGCTTGTCAATGCTGTTGTGATCATCGATGAAGTGCAGTCGATGCCCTTAAAATGTGTACATACATTTAATTATATGATTAATTTTTTGAACGCCGTATGCAATACAAATATTATTTTGTGCACCGCGACACAACCGGCGCTGGAGGAAGCAGAATGTCCGGTTTGCTACAGTAATCCAAAATATATGATAGAAAATGCTGAAGAATGGTTTCAGAAGTTTGAGCGAGTTAAGATTCATACACCCGATAAGAATCAAAAGTATACATTTGAAAGCCTTAGGGATGAAATTGTAGAACGTACAGGGCAATACAAATCGATTCTTGTGGTATTGAATACGAAATCAGCAGTGCGAAGTCTCTATAATTTATTAAAAATGTGCGGCATAAAGGCGGAATATCTCACTACGAATCTATGTGCAGAGCACAGAAGTGACAAAGTTAAATCCATAAAAGAATTGCTTAAAAATCGGCAGGAAACAATCGTTGTGATCAGTACCAATCTGATTGAGGCGGGAGTGGATATTTCTTTTGAATGTGTATATCGGTCGATGGCTGGACTGGACAGTCTGGCACAGACTGCGGGGCGCTGTAACAGAAATGGCGAGATGGACTGCGGGATGATTTATCTCATTATGCTTGAGGGGGAAAATACCGGAAATATGGATGAGTTACAGCAAAATATAAGGACGACGGAAAGCGTGCTTTATCAATATAATAAGGATGACAACAGGGAAAGCCTGCTGATGCCTAAATGGATGGATCTGTATTATAAAAATGTGTATTACAATGCAAGCGATAAAATGAATTTTCCAGTTAAAAAGTTGGATACCAGCATTTTGGGACTTCTATCAGGTGGATTTGGCTTAGAGAAAAAGAAAAACCGCATGAATCAGGCGTATAAGACGGCTGGACAGGCGTATAGGGTTATAGATGATGACTCTTTTGGTGTAATTGTGCCATATAAAAAGGGGGTGGAAATTATAGAAGCAATTCAGGGAGCATCTGATGAAAGAGAAATAAAAAGGCATATCCGGCGGGCGCAGAGATATACAGTCAATGTCCGGGGGAGTCAGATGAAAAAATTTGACGGATTGATACAATCCGTAAGTGACAAGATATCAGATTTGTATGTGGTATCTGCGCCTGGAGCTTACAATATGGAGTATGGGATTACACCGGAGTGGGAAACGCTTATATTTTAAAACAGAAGAGGAAGGAAGGGGAATATGGACAAGCCTAATATTATTGAATACAGTGTATTTGGGAGATATGCGCTGTTTACGGATCCGCTGTCTAAAACAGGCGGGGAGAAATGCAGCTATCAGATACCTACTTATCAGGCACTGAAGGGAATAACGGAATCCATATACTGGAAACCTACAATAACATGGATTATTGATGAGTGCCGTATTATGAATTTGATTCAGACAGAATCGAAAGGGATAAGGCCGATTAAATACAGCGGCGGCAACGATTTATCCTACTATACATATCTTCGCAATGTAGAGTATCAGGTAAAAGCACATTTTGAATGGAATGAAAACCGGAAAGACTTGGAGAAGGACCGTAATGAAAATAAGCATTATGATATTGCAAGAAGGATGGTTGAAAGGGGCGGAAGAAGAGATATTTTCTTAGGGGCAAGGGAGTGCCAGGGGTATGTGGAGCCTTGTACATTTGGCAAAGGAAAAGGGGCATATGACGGAGAGGGTTTATCTTTTGGTATCATGGCGCATGGTATCACTTATCCTGATGAAGCCTCCAGAGAAGAAGAAAAAGGGAAAATGACAGTGCGGCTCTGGAATGCACAGATGAAGGATGGCATTATCCACTTCCCGCGTCCGGAAGAATGCGAGATCAGGCATGTTCTGCGGGATGCAAAGCAAAAGAAATTTGTTCCGGAACAAAATTTCAAAGGGCTGCAGGAATTTGAGGGAGGTGATTTGTTTGGCATGGCTAAAGACTTTGGCTGAAACGTATGACGTTTATGAAGACCTGGCAGGGATTGAGAAAAATAATCAGGCAGTATTGCTGCCAATCTCCCACTCGACTTTTAATGCGCAGATCGAAGTGACGATTGATCAGGATGGTATTTTTCAAAATGCAAGAAAGCTTGATAAAGGCAAAGATGTAGTTACGATTATTCCCGTCACCGAAGATTCAGCAGCTAGAAGCAGCGGCATTGCACCGCATCCTCTGTGTGACAAGCTTTGCTATATTGCCGGTGATTATACCAAGTATACCGGAGACTGTAAAGAAAAATATTATGAAGCTTATATGGAGCAGCTAAGGGACTGGGTGGAGTCTGAATACACACATCCCACGATACAGGCAGTGTATCAATACCTTAATCAGAAATCACTCATACGGGATTTGACAGTAAGCAAAGTATTGGATTTAGATCACGATGGAAAGCTTACAGATCATGAGAAAATACAAGGCATAGGTCAGACGGGAGTTAGTGTTCGATTTAGAGTTTTAGGAAGCAGCATGCCGCAGGAGGTGTGGAAGAATCAGGAACTGTATAAAAATTATAATAAATACTATATGCAAAAAACAGGCGGAAAGAAATTATGCTATGCGTCTGGAATGATAGAGCCATGTTCAGATAAGCACCCTGCCAAGATACGAAACAGTGGTGATAAAGCAAAGCTGATTTCAGGGAATGACGAATCTGGTTTTACCTACCGAGGAAGATTTACAACAAAGGAGCAGGCGGCGGCTGTTGGATATTATACTTCCCAAAAGGCGCACAATGCATTAAGGTGGCTGATACAGAAACAGGGGTATACGCGCGATAATTCGGCAATCGTCTGCTGGATGGTAAACAGGGACATGCAGGTGCCTGATATGATGAAAGATTCCATTAATGCATATGGTGATATAGAGGATTTTGATTTCGATTTTGATAAAATTGATACAGAGATTTCGAGTACGCAAAAGCATGATACAGGGAAATACTTTGCAGAGCAGTTTAATAATGCCATAAATGGTTATACCGGAAAAATCAAAATTGATGACAAGATAGCAGTCATAGCGTTGGACGCGGCAACAACCGGTCGGCTCTCGGTGGTATATTATGATGAAATGGGGGGCAGACAATATGTAGATGCAATATTGCAATGGCAGCAGCATTGTAAATGGCGCCGAAGCGTAAAGGTGGGAAGGGCGGAAGAGAATAGAAAAAGAATTACTTGTGAATGTACACCCGCTCCCAGGGATATGGCGCTTGCAGCATTTGGGGTACAGCGTTCGGAATGGCTGGATGCCGATGAAAAACTTCTCAGAGCTACGGTAAATAGACTTCTTCCATGTATAACGCAGAGGGGAATACGGATTCCGACGGATATAATCAGAGCGGCGGCGCGGCGGGCATCCATGCCGCAGACAATGAATGATTTTGTCTGGTACAATGATGTGCTTTGTGTTGTATGCGCAATGATACGATTTAATTACGAACAAGGGGGAAAGAGAATGGAAAAATTTCTGAGCGATAATGTGAATGACAGGAGTGTTTTGTTTGGAAGGCTGCTGGCGGTATATGATTATATGGAGCAGAGGGCAATGTTTGAGTATGACGATAACGGTAAAGTAAAAGATAGACGTACGACCAATGCCAAGCGCTATTGGAATGCCTATAGCAGCAGACCAGCCAGAACTTCAAAAACAATAAGGCAGAATCTGATTGCCTATGAAAGAAAGTTGAAGGAATATGAGCAGAGAAAGTTCGAGGAGTGGACAAGCGAGATTATGACGCACCTGGCAGGAAATGGATTTGATAATTCAGCCTTGTCGGAAATGTACTTGCCCGGTTATTATCAACAAATGGAATATATGAAAAAAGCGTTTTATAAAAAAGAAGAACAAGAATCTGAAAACTAACAGATAAAAAGAAAGGAAAAGGTGTTATAATGGGTAATTTTACAAACAAAATCGATTTTGAAGTGCTGGTAATGGTAAAGAATGCAAATCCCAATGGAGATCCATTGAATGGAAACAGACCCCGGGAGACATATGACGGGTATGGGGAAATATCGGATGTGTGTATTAAACGGAAAATCAGAAACAGACTGCAGGATATGGGAGAAGCTATTTTTGTGCAGAGCGATGAACGAGCTGATGATGGTTGTAAGAGTCTTGCGGACCGGGCAAAAAGTAATGGAGCTATGCAGACAGCATTAAAAGCGAAAGATAAAGAGGCTTATGCAAAAGCAGCATGTGAGACTTGGATTGACGTGCGGAGCTTTGGGCAAGTGTTTGCTTTTAAGGATGACAGTGTGTCTGTGGGGGTAAGAGGACCGGTTTCGGTTCATTCAGCATTCAGTGTATTGCCGGTATCGGTTGACAGTATGCAGATTACAAAAAGCGTTAATAGTGAGACGAAGGAGAAGAAATCATCCGATACAATGGGGATGAAACATAAAATAAGTTCCGCTTTATACGTTATAAAAGGCAGCATTAACCAACAGCTTGCAGAGAAAACAGGGTTTAGTGATGAAGATGCGGAGAAGGTCAAAGAGGCTTTACGCACGTTGTTCGTAAATGACAGTTCATCAGCAAGACCTGACGGGAGTATGGAAGTATGCAAAGTGTATTGGTGGAAACATAATTGCCCTATGGGACAATATTCTTCTGCAAAGGTGCACCGCCTTGTAAAAATTACGGCGAAAACAGACGATCCGAAAGAGTTTGAAGATTATAACATTGAGATAGATTCTTTGCCGGATTTGGCACTTGAAGAAATAGAAGGAATTTAACCATGTATGCAGAAGAAGATTATCTGATGCTTTCTGGGATACAGCATTTCGCGTTTTGCAGAAGACAATGGGCAATGATACATATTGAGCAGCAATGGGCTGATAATTATAGGACTACTGCCGGAGAACTTATGCATAAAAAAGCGCATGACGAGGGCTCCTTTGAAAAGAGAGGAAATATACTGACAATTAGAGGAATGCGTATTTCTTCCCGTGAGCTTGGATTAAGCGGGCAGTGCGATGTCGTTGAATTTCATCAGGACCAAAATGGAGTCAGCTTGTTTGGATATGATGGAAAATGGAATCCTGTGCCAGTGGAATATAAACGTGGTGCACCCAAAGAAAACAATGCGGATGAGCTGCAGCTTTGTGCACAGGCGGTCTGTCTTGAAGAAATGTTTCAGATAGATATAAAAGAAGGGTACTTGTATTATGGTGAGAACAGGCGTCGCAGCCATGTGGAATTTACAGATACTTTGCGCGATGAAGTTAAAAAAGCAGCAAATGAAATGCATGATTTATTCCAAAAAGGATATACGCCAAAAGTAAAACCATCCAAGAAATGTAAAGCATGCTCATTAGAAAAGTTGTGTGTTCCTAAATTGCAGAAGGCAGTTAAGGTCAGAACATATATTGAACAGGGCATTAAAGATAATACTTAAAAGCGATAGAAATGCTTGGGTGAAATTTACAGCAGGAGGGAATATGCGTAAATTATTAAATACTTTACTCAAACTTCCCACATTAAAAATGGGATTTGCTCCTTGAAAAATCAATACTATAGATTATAAAATAGCAATCAGGCAGCCGCTGAACCATACTCCAATGCTTTTTGCATGTACTTTGGCAGT
>CATLAK010000038.1 GCA_949878435.1 uncultured Lachnospiraceae bacterium | reverse complement strand
GAGACTGCCAAAGTACATGCAAAAAGCATTGGAGTATGGTTCAGCGGCTGCCTGATTGCTATTTTATAATCTATAGTATTGATTTTTCAAGGAGCAAATCCCATTTTTAATGTGGGAAGTTTGAGTAAAATAACTGAAATAGAAGGTGTACTGGATTTCCAGTGCACCTTTTCTGAATCGGAAGCAGCCTTGCCTGCAGCCGTCTCCTGGTTTGGCAGGACTGCTTCCAAAGGGTTTGGGGGAAGGGATGGTGCCTCGTATGGATATCAAAATAGCAGAAGAATATGTAAAGCAGGCAATGGAATTGCATCGTGAAAATCCAGTGGTGGATGCCCATCTGGATTTGGCGGGGGAGGTTCTTTTGAGGAACCGGGCAGGGGAACGTGATGTTGTAAAACGTTATTATCTGCCGCACTTTCAAACGGCTGGGATAAGTCTTATTGTTTCCTCGGTTTATGTGGAAAATGGAAATCTGGAGCGGGGATGGGAGAATGCGCTGGAGCAGATTGATGCGCTGAAGGAGGATATAAAGGGGTTAGAAGAGATTGTACTGATTAGGGACAAAGGGGAGCTGGAACGCAGCCTTGCAGAAAAGAAGATTGGCATCTTGCTTTACATGGAAGGGCTTGACTGCATAGGAGAAGATTTGGAAAAGATAGAGGAGTTATACCGGCTGGGGGTGCGGGGCGCTTCCCTTACGTGGAGCAGACCAAATGCGCTGGCGGTGGGATGCTGCAAGGCATCAGAGCACAGGCAGATTCCCGGAGGGCTTAGCATAGCAGGCAGGGAGGCGATAAGGAAGCTGGAAGAAAGGTCCATGTTCCTTGATGTGAGTCATTTAAATGATGAAGGCTTTTTTGATGTGTGCCGGACGGCGCAGAGAAGTTTTGTCGCGACGCATTCAGGCAGCAGGCAGGTCTATGACAGCTTCCGCAATCTGACGGATGAGCAGATGGAGCACCTTGCCGCCCAAGGGGGCATTATGGGGATGAACGGATGCAAATATATTGCAGGCTCTCTGGCAGGCAATCATCTGGAAATGCTCTGCCGGCATATTGAGCATGAAGTGGAAAGAATAGGACCGGAGCACGTGGGCTATGGCTTTGATCTGTGTGACTCCTACGACTGTGCCAGAGCGGTGCTTAAAGGGGAACGCTATACGGACAGGGACGACTGCCTTTTGCATCACGGGCAGGTACCGCTGGTTGGAGCGGCACTGCTGCAAAGGGGGATGGATAAGAAGGATGTAAAGGGAATCATCGGAGGAAATTTTATCCGCTATTTTATAAATATTCTGCCGCAGGGGTAAAAACGACAGGATATCCTTTCTTGTACATTCCCTGCGCGCCATGCTATAATTTACCTAAAAGAACGCTGGTTAGATTGTCAGTTCTTTAAATTAAAATAGACACTTTGTAGATGGCGAAAGAATGAACAAAAGAAAATATAGGGTCTTTCTATTTTGCACTGCGGCAGCCATTCTCATCCTCCTTATGTCAGCCATGAAATTGGATACAAGGGCGGGATTCGGCGATTTCAATGATTATGGGAGCGACTCCGGCGGCTATAGCGACTACAGCGATTATGGAAGCAGTGACTATGGCAGCAGTTATGATGACTGGGATACAGAGTGGGACAGCAGCTATAACAGTGACGGGTATACCGTCAGCTTCCGCCACAGGGGCATTGCGCCGGTAGTGATTGTTGTAACAATCATCTGGGTCCTGATTCTGGGAAGGATTGCGACACGGGGAATGAGATCGATAACGAAAGGAAATCAACCACCAGCAGCAGGAGGCGGGAGAAGGATTCTGCCGGACCGCACGGACGAGATCAGCAGGATTATTCAGGAAAAGGATGCCTTTTTTACTGCGCCGGATTTCCTTTCCTTTGCAAAGCAGGTATATATGGACATCCAGTCAGCCTGGGAGAAGCGGGATCTTGACCCGGTAAGAGGGGTGCTCCACCAGAACCTGTACCAGCAGACGAACCGCCAGATTGAAAAGAAGATTGAGGACGGTATCGTCAATCATCTTGAGAGAATCAGCATTAACATGGCATATCTGACTTCCTACAGAAGAGACAGGCAATACGAAGATGACCTTTATGCGCTCTGCAGATGCGAAGACGAGAAGTGCCAAGGAGGCGGATAGAGGGTTCGTGTGTCCCAAGGATGATACGGTGGATGAAGGAATCAGAATAAATTAAAGGTGTTTGAAAAAGCCGGGAGCAGAACAAATGCATCCCGGCTTATTTTAGATTACGACAAGCCGGCTCGCAAAGCGTGACGGCGTTCGTTGGTGATTTGCGTGAGTGTGAAAAGTAAAAAATCAGTCCTTTATAATCTGGAAGGTGTCCTGCAAAAGCAGCCAGTTAGGGCGGAAGAAGCGCATAATCTGCCAGTACCCCATACCGCGCAGGGAATAAATTGGCAGGAGGGAAAATTTCTCCTGGTAGCTTCTTACGTCTTCAAACCACACTTCATGGATCAGCCCGTCTTTTTCATACTGAAAATGAGGGGACATGGCGGTCTCGTCAAATTGAATGGCAACGCCTGCATCTATGGCAATTTGGACGGCTTCCAGATTGCTGATGGTCCTTGCCCGGGAGGAACCTCTTACATAGGGCAGCGTCCAGTCATAGCCGTAGTTTGGTATGCCCAGGTCTATTTTGGACGGATCGATGCGGGTGACGGCATAATCGACTACCTCCCGTACCTTGTTGATGGGGGCGACAGCCATGGGAGGACCGTAGGTATACCCCCATTCATAGGTCATAAGCAGTACGCTGTCTGCCGCTTCGCCCAGCAGTCTGTAATCTTTCCCCTCATAAAGCAGTCCGCTCTGGGAGTCGGAGGTTTTGGGTGCAAGGGCAACGGATACTTGATAACCGTAGGGGGAGAGATAGGCTCTTGTCTCTGCCACAAAATCGGCGAAGGGAATCCGGTCTTCTGGCAGAATGTATTCAAAATCGATGTTTACCCCTTGAAAGTCTTTTTCTGTAAGAGTTGTAAGAAGATTGGAGAGAAGATTGCTTTTTGCTTCCTCATTATTTACCACAGCGGAAACCAGCAGATTGTTAAAATTACCGTCCGGTCCTAAGGGGGTAAGGGTAAGGATTGGCATGACACCCTCTGAGAGAGCGGAGCGAATCATAAAGGTATCATCAATCTGGGGCGGAAGGATATCCCCTTCTGTTGTAAAACCATAAGAGAACACAGAAAGCGAAGTGAGATAAGGCAGGGTGTCGTCAAGTACTTCCTGCTGAATATATGGATAGGCATAGCCGTTGACGAAAGCCGGATAGGAACCGGAAGAGGCGTTTCCCACCGACAAAAGCAGCGCCTGACCAACAGCAAGCGGATAAGGATAGACCAGCTGGTTATTAAAAATAATGGATGCTGCTGAAATCCCGTAACTATCCGCTATG
The DNA here is from genome assembly GCA_949878435.1 of uncultured Lachnospiraceae bacterium. Lineage (GTDB taxonomy): Bacteria > Bacillota > Clostridia > Lachnospirales > Lachnospiraceae > Suilimivivens. Next base: position 16,044 of record CATLAK010000038.1, on the reverse strand, counting down.
CGATCAACAGAATCCCCTTCTTTTACCACATATATTTCCATATAGAGTCCTGACACATTTTTCTTTATTATATGCAGAAAAGGTTTATTTGATTTTAGATACAAAATGGTAATATTTCAGCCTGATCTCCTGTACTTGCAGGCTAAACTGTTACCCAAAATGCAGGAAAAGATAGAAATATGTCTTTTTAATAATTACTATATGAAGCTGGCATCTTATAGGGCGAACTATGATAAGCGAAAAAGTAATGATGAGTATATAAATCTTGATTTTGCTTATTTAAAAATATTATCCGTATTTTCCGGCGTGGGTCTTTGTAGAATTAATATCTTTTGGAGATATGGTTAAATTATATGAGTACTACACGGAAAGGTATCCGGGACGTTTGAAAGATTGTGAATTACTATATTCAGTCAGAGATTTAAGAAATGCAACGGCTCATAGTAATTGCTTAATAAATAAGTTACAAAAAGGAAACAACAAACCATCAGTAAAAATTGTTAAATTTATTTCTAATATAGATGGAATAGGAGAATCTATGAGAAGAAATAAGCTGAGCAACAAGTTTTTATGCGATTTTGTAACATTGCTTTATGTTTATGAAGAATTCATTTATTCAGATGTTATGAAAGAGAGGCGATTTCAGCAACTTCAAGAATTTGTAGATGGACGAGCAGTAAAAAATAAGATATTTTTTACTAAGAATGAATCTATAAAAACAGCGTATTTTTTCGCTCAAAAAGTTGTTGACTACATGAATCACTCATGTTAAAATAATTACACGATTAAAAAATTGTTTTTTGTAGGGAATGGGTGTTACTCGTTCCCGATTTTTTTATACTCAGGCATGTTCAGCCATTTGTTCCCCACAGTAAATTTACGTTATTCAAAAATAGGTTGCAGTTGCGCAACATGAGGAAAAAATTTATAATGAAGTTAGATTGCAGGTTAAAAGATATTGCCGCCCGGATGGGCTGCGATAAAAGATTATGCTGCATACCGGCAGCGGAATGGAGAGCGTATGGACGAGAAACAGGCACTTGAAAAACTCACTGCGGCAGGGCAGGAGCATGTAATGAAGTACTTTGAAGAGTTGACGAAGGAGCAAAAGGAGATGCTCCTTTCCCAGATTGAGACCACGGATTTCACAGTTCTTTCCTCCCTAAAGGACAGAAAGGAAGAAAGCGTCAGGGGCAGGATCACACCATTGGCGGCAATGCAGCTGGCGCAGATTAAGGAAAGGGAAGCCGAATTTCATGCCAAGGGGCTGGAGGCGATTAAGAACGGAAAAGTCGGCGCCGTGCTCCTTGCAGGCGGTATGGGAACCAGACTTGGTTCAGACGATCCTAAGGGAATGTATAATATCGGATTGACGAAAGAAGTATACATCTTTCAGCGTCTGATTGAAAACCTGATGGATGTTGTGGAGGAAGCAGATGCCTGGATTCCGCTTTATGTGATGACCAGTGATAAGAATCACGAAGCGACCGTAAAATTCCTCACGGAACATGATTTCTTTGGCTACCGCAAAGAATATGTGACCTTTTTCATGCAGGAAATGGCGCCGGCGTGTGACTATCATGGAAAGGTTTATATGGAAGAAAAGTGGAAAATATCCACATCGCCTAACGGAAATGGCGGATGGTATTCTTCCATGCATAAATGGGGCGTTGCCCAAAAAGCGCTGGAGGACGGCGTGGAGTGGCTGAATGTGTTTGCAGTGGATAATGTGCTGCAGCGGATAGCCGATCCAAGCTTTGTTGGAGCAGTGATTGCCAATCAATGTGCGGCAGGTGCTAAGGTGGTGCGCAAGTGTGCGCCGGATGAGAAGATTGGCGTAATCTGCTTGGAGGATGGAAGACCTTCCATCGTGGAGTACTATGAGCTGACGGAAGAACTGATGAATGCAAAGGATGCAAACGGAGATCCGGCATATTATTTTGGCGTCATACTGAACTATCTGTTCCGTGTGGAGGATCTTGAAAAAATCCGTGAAAAGAATCTGCCTCTTCACATCGTGGAAAAGAAAATTCCTTATCTGGATGCAGAAGGCAGGAAAGTTAAACCCCAGGAGCCTAATGGATACAAATTTGAACAGCTTGTGCTGGATATGATTTATGAACTGGACAGCTGCCTCCCGTACGAGGTGGTAAGGAACAAAGAATTTGCACCGATCAAAAATGCCACAGGAATAGATTCCGTGGAAAGTGCAAGACAGCTTTGCATAGAAAATGGCATTGAGCTATAAAAATATCACCTATTTAACATTTTGACTGGTTTGAGTAACATTCATATCTTGCCCGAAGGACCCTTTGGCATGTACAATAAGCACAAGGTGAAACATTGAAATAGCAAGGAATTAAAGGAGGAAGCAAAATGGCAGTATTGGTGACAGGCGGCGCCGGTTATATCGGCAGTCATACCGTAGTAGAATTACAAAATGCAGGGTATGATGTGGTGGTAGTAGATAATTTAAGCAATTCCAGCGAAAAGAGTCTGAAGAGGGTTGAAAAACTAACCGGAAAACCGGTTCCTTTTTACAAAGCAGATATCCTTGACAGGGAAGCCCTGAATGCCATATTCGATAAGGAAAAGATTGACTCATGCATTCATTTTGCAGGGTTAAAGGCAGTTGGTGAGTCGGTGCAGAAGCCTTGGGAATATTATGAGAATAACATTTCAGGCACATTGACATTGGTAGACGTGATGCGGACCCATGGGGTGAAGAATATTATTTTCTCCTCTTCAGCAACGGTTTATGGTGATCCGGCAATTATTCCGATCACAGAGGAGTGCCCTAAGGGGCAGTGCACCAACCCTTATGGATGGACCAAGTCCATGCTGGAGCAGATCTTGATGGATATGCAGAAGGCAGATCCTGAATGGAATGTCATTCTCCTGCGTTACTTTAATCCCATTGGCGCGCACAAGAGCGGAACTATCGGAGAAAATCCCAACGGCATACCCAACAATCTGATGCCCTATATCACACAGGTTGCAGTAGGCAAGCTAAAAGAACTTGGCGTGTTTGGAAACGACTACGATACGCCGGATGGAACGGGCGTAAGAGATTATATTCATGTAGTGGATCTGGCAATCGGACACGTAAAGGCGCTTAAGAAGATCGAGGAAAAGGCAGGACTTGGCATCTACAATCTGGGAACAGGCGTAGGCTACAGCGTTTTGGATATTGTCAAAAACTTTGAGGAAGCTACCGGCGTCAAGATTCCTTACGTGATTAAGGAAAGACGTGCAGGGGACATCGCGTCATGCTATTCAGATGCATCTAAAGCAAAGAGAGAACTTGGCTGGGAAGCGCAGTACGGCATAAAAGACATGTGTGCGGATTCCTGGAGATGGCAGAGCAACAACCCTAACGGGTATGATGAATAAGCCATAAATATAAAATGGACTGTGCGAGAGGCAAAAGCCAAAGCACAGTCCATTTTAAAATGGTTAAATTTGACTTGCAGTGTCTATTTTATGCTACATATAGGTACATGAATATGAAATGGCAGATGCTTCCGCCCATGACAAACAAATGAAAAATCTCGTGAGAGCCGAAAAATTCATGCTTACCATTAAAAATCGGGAGCTTTAAGGCGTAAATGACGCCGCCGATGGTGTAGATGATACCGCCGGCTAAAAGCCATCCGAAGGCAGCGTGGGGAAGGACATTCCATAGTGAACCGAATACGGCAAGGCAGACCCAGCCCATGGCGATGTAGATGACGGAAGAAAACCATTTAGGGCAGGTAATCCAGCAGGCTTTCAGTGTCATGCCAAGCAGAGCAATTCCCCAGACCACGGCAAGCAGGGTGTAACCTACCTTTCCGCCCAGCACGATCAGGCAGACCGGCGTATAGGAACCTGCAATGAGTACAAAGATCATCATATGATCCAATTTCCTAAAAACGCGGAGCGCTTTTTCTCCGATATTCAGGGAATGGTAGGTGGTGCTGGCTCCGTATAATAAAATCATGCTGATGCAAAAAATGCTGAGGGCGAGCAGGGACTTGCCTTCGGAAAAAAGAGCGGATTTTATTAAAAGAGGAGCAGCGGCAAAAACCGCCATCATCATACCGATAAAGTGCGTAATGGCGCTTCCCGGTTCACGTATTGTAATCTGCATAGTAAAACCTCCTTTTACATCTAGAACGCGTCATGTAGTTTTAAAAACTATGTTTGAGTTAATGTAATACTACTACATATTATATCTGATGTCAAATAAAATTATTCTAAGGAAGTGATGATTCATGCATCGCTTTCTAAGGCAATAAAAACCCGGACTCTTCATAAAGGAAAAGTCCGGGCATATATATGAATAAATCAATCTTCTTCAATCACATGAATTTCAAGATAATCAAAATCTATATTTTCAATGAAATTATCCTGTGTAAATCTGACCTTATCGTGGCGTTTGAACTCGTGGATGGTGGCATCCAGCCAGATGGGCTTGCCTAAATCAAATTGGTAGCAGATTTCATCGATCGCATGAAATACCTTGTGCGTGCGGGTGTCTGTGCTCTCGTCGCAGATCACGGTATCCTTAAGCATGCGGTTGTCCTTGAAAATCTTTGCCCATAAACGAAACATGATATCCTCACCTTTGTACAATTGTTACTTTGAAAACTGTAGTTTATTATATCAAAGGAAACTAAACTTCTCAACATCATTATTATTGACAATAAAAATTAAAAAATAATAAATTATTTGTGAAAAATGTACATTGGTGTAAAAAAGTATGGTAAAATAGTAACAGATTGCAAGGGGAGACAAATATAACGTATGCGATCAATCAGAGAAGGAATATGTAAGGCGGTAACAAAATGGAACTAAGAGCAGGGCGGGATAGCGATATTGACACTTGGAAAGAAGTAACATTGATTTACAATTCTGCGCTGAAGCAGATCTCGACGAAACTGGAGATATTAAATGACGAGTTTCAGCATGTGCACAGATACAATCCAATCGAGCACATTAAATCCAGAATGAAGACCTCCGAGAGCATCGTCAAGAAGCTCAAGAGACATGGCTATGAATCTACCATACAGAATATGATCGAGCATGTAAATGACATTGCAGGAATACGGGTGATCTGTTCTTTCACATCCGATATTTACCGGATAGCCGAGATGATCACCAATCAAAGCGATATCAATGTAATTTCCGTGAAGGACTATATCGTCAACCCCAAGAGCAGCGGATATAAGAGTTACCACATGCTGGTCACGGTGCCGGTGTACTTATCTGACAGAATCGTGGACACCAAGGTTGAAATCCAGATCCGCACGGTTGCTATGGACTTCTGGGCAAGCTTGGAGCACAAGATTCATTATAAATTTGAAGGCAATGCTCCGGAACACATCAGAAACGAATTGATAGACTGCGCAAGAATGGTATCCGAGCTGGATGCCAAAATGCTTTCCCTGAATGACGAAGTATTAAACTTAAGTAAAAAGACATATGAATAACCAAGAGGGCATCTGCAGCGGATGCTCTTTTTTTGCTAAACAATCTGGAGCAATGTCATTAAGTTTAGAGGGGAGCGTGGGCAGGACAACAGTGGCACAGAGCGGAGAGCGGACCAAGTACAGGGGGAGCGCATAACCTATCGTTTCAAGTCTCCCCTCAAAATCGGATTTCACTAACAGAATGTGTTTAGGTGTTTCAGGGCGGACGGGTCGGAGTCAGCGGCATCCGTGCCGCGCGACTCCTGAAATCGCCATCCATAGCGATTTCTCCCTGGGAATCTAACATTCTGTAAGTGAAATTGCCGATTTTTCGCAGAGACTTGAAACGATAGGTTATGCGCTCCCCCTGTACTTGGTCCGCTCTCCGCTCTGTGCCACTGTTGTCCTGCCCACGCTCCCCTCTAAACTTAATAACATTGCAATCTGAAGATGACCCTAAAAATGAGGAGTGCCCAGACACATTTCTGCGCCTGGGCTATTATGAAAAAATTTATCTATTTGTGTATTGAAAGAACTATTTAACTGTTCGTTTAATCTAAATATAATATACCTCATAAATATGAATAAACTATGAACACAGTATGAAATTACCGTTAATTATTACAATGATATAAAAGAATGCCTTTTAAAACTATGCAAAATGCACAAAAACAGTGTGCAAACACCTGAGAAGGCAAGGACAATGCAGCCTGGTGATTTAAAGGCTGTCCTGCTATAGTTCTTTTATATGAGAAAACGACAGGAGTTTATTGTAAAACTCCTATAAAAGTGTTAAGATAAAAAAGTAGCTGCGACGAAAGAGAAGTATACACCCGGAGGAAAAATAATGGACAATTTTATGGATAAGGTGACAGAGAAGCTGAATTCACAAGAAATTATCAGGGCGAACGCTGCTGCAGATGCCGCCGCACTTGAAAATTTAGAAAAGCAGCTGGCACTGTTTAAGGATCAGATGGAAAAATATGATGTCTGCCTGCAGGAAATGCGCAAGCTGAATCTAAAAAATATAGAAAGTGCACAGGGCGTGCAGGAATTGGCGGTCAAGGCAAATGAAAAGCTGGGGCAGTCGCTGGGGGAAGTGGAGGCAGCTTCTGTTTCGAGAATCAAGGAGACTTCCGACCTTTCCATTGCAGGAATCAACCAGACTCTAAATGAAAGTCTTGCAAAGATTGCGGAAATCAAAGAAAATGCCGATAATCTTGAACGCATTACCGAGGATATGTCCGGTCTGCAGAATAAAATCGAGGAACGCTTCCGGAATATGGAAGATTTTCTCCATATAGATAATATCAAGGTTTACCGCAACGTGCAGGCGGCAATGATGGAGGAAATGGAAAAGCAGGCTGCGGAGCGCAAGGAAGAGCAGGATAAGCTGGCAAAGAGCAGTAAGATCATCCTGCCGTTCGTGATTGTATCCATGATTATGTCAATTGCAAATCTGGCGGTAACAATAGCCAGAATCTTAGGTGTATTTTAGGAGTTGTTTTTATGGGAAAACAAAAGTGGAAGCCGGGAAACATGCTTTATCCGGTGCCGGCTGTACTGGTGACGGTGGCAGATGGGCAAGGCAGACCTAACATTTTTACAGTTGCCTGGACAGGTACGGTGTGCAGCGATCCGCCAATGGTATCCATTTCGGTGCGTCCTGAAAGGTATTCGCATCAGATGATAGAAGAAACAGGAGAATTTGTCATTAATCTGACCACCAGCAAGCTGGCGTTTGCAACAGATTACTGCGGTGTCAAAAGCGGAAAGGACACCGATAAGATTAAGGATATGAACCTGACGATGTGCAAGGCGGATGAGGTAAAAGCGCCGCTTCTTAAAGAAAGCCCGGTCAACATTGAATGCCGGGTAGAACAGACCTTACGTTTAGGCACCCATGACATGTATCTTGCCAGAGTGGTGGCGGTACATGCCGAGGAGTCATATATGGATGAAAGCGGACGATTTACACTGGAGAAGGCAGATCCGATTGCGTATTCTCATGGGAGCTATTTTACCTTGGGAGAAAAGCTGGGAACTTTTGGCTACAGTGTGAAAAAGCACAAATCATAAATTATTTTTCATTAGAATCTGTCAGGAAGCTGCCGCGCATGACGGCTGAGTCACCATATTTCTGGCGGATGGAATCTAGAGTCTTATCAAGGGCAGCCAGTTTCTCCCGGGAAGGGGAAGCGGGGGTGCTCTTTTTGGATGTGCCGAAGCCGGAATCAGAATGGAGGACTTCATCTGACGGCAGGTCAAACAAAGAAAGCTGGACAGGTTCAGATACATCGATCAATTTGGAAGAGCGAACGCCCAAAAGACGTATGGGAGAGCAGTTCCATAGCTCATCGAACAGATGACATGCGGTCTGATAGATCAGCTGTGAGGTGTTGGTGGGAGCAGTCAATATCATCTGGTGGGAAACACTGCGGAAATTGCTGTATTTAATCTCCACACTGATCATGCCGGCAAGCTGCCCGGCTTTCCGAAGCCTGGCTGACACACTGTCTGAGAGGGACAAAAGCGCCAGATGCGCATCTTCCTGGCGCGATACATCTTTGGGCAGGGTGATGGAATTGCCGATTCCCTTTGCCTCCGAGGGAGAAGAGGCGACCACAGAGTCATCAATGCCGTTGGCGTACTCCCAGAGAAGAAGACCGTGGCTCTTTAAATGAGAGACGATGATGTTTTTATCGGCCTTTGCCAGATCGCCAATGGTCTGTATTTCCAATTTTTTCAAGGTTTGGCTGCTGGAGCTGCCGCACATATATAAGGAAGAAACGGGCAGCTGCCACATTTTCTTTTCAATTTCCCAGCTGTAAAGGGTGTGGGTCTTATCGGGCTTTTGAAAATCGGAAGCCATTTTGGCCAATACCTTTTTGTCTGAGATGCCGATGTTCACAGTGAAGCCGAAGCGCTCTCTGATTTGACTGCGTATCAAGTCCGCAGCATCTTCGGGAGAAGCAAAACGCGTTCTTATGGGGGTAAAGTCCATAAAGCATTCATCCACGCTGAGCTGTTCGATTTCGGGGCATACATCAGACAGATAGCGCATCAGTTCCCGGCTTTTTTCGTGATAAAGCGTGTGGTCAGGGCGTTCTATGACCAGTGAAGGACATTTGCGCAGGGCATTCACGATGGGTTCGCCTGTGGTGATGCCGTATTTTTTGGCAGGTATAGATTTGGCAAGGACTACGCCATGGCGCTGCTGCATATCGCCGCCTATGATGGACGGAATTTCACGCAGATCGGTGGCGCTGCCGTCTGCTAAGCATTTTAATGCGCTCCAGCTAAGATAGGCTGAATTGACGTCAATATGGAAGAGTATTTGGCTCATTGGCATGTTCCTTTCGGATTTAAAGTTGGATACCCTGTTTTTGTAACAGGTATCTGCCATTTATTTTATCAAAATATTTGGAAATAACATACCCTTTACAACTAAATTGATAACTGCTAGAATAAATCTGATTATGGTTTCTACAAGTTGTGATTTTGGATATCGTATTGCAGATCTGGTCTGCGATATACAGAGGATAGATAGATGAAACGAGTGACGAGACATTATAAGAAAGTAAATGTGAGAGGAATTAAAATTGCAGTACTGGCAGTTTTTGTCAGTATATTTTTTCTGCCTTCATTTGTACCCTTTGAAAAAACGGGTAATAATATCTTTACAGTGATTTTGAACAATCAGGAGATCGGAAAGGTTTCTGCGCCTTTAGAAGCGGAACAGTATGCGGTGGAGGCGAGAAGACAGCTGGCATCGGGAAGCGGGGAACTGGTGCTGGTGGAAAGTAACCTGGAAACAGTCGGAGACGAAGTGCTTTTCGGAAAAATAGATGATCCAGATCAGATGGTGGAGCGGATGCGGCAGGTGCTCTCTGATGATGTGGAGGATACTCTGCACAGATCTTATGTAGTCAAAATCAATGAGTATATGGTGAACCTTTCCAGCCAGGATGCGGTGAGCGGTCTGCTGCAGGCGGCACTTGACAAGTATGACAGTGAGGGAAGATATCAGGTGGGACTGCTCCTTGATCCTGCAAGAGAATTGTCTGTTCTTACCACCGAAATCAGGACGGAAGAAGAGGCAGTGAAGGAAGCTAAGGAGGTCATCCAGCTTGAGGCGGGGATTCATGCGGAACTGACGCAGGTCTTTGAGGAAGTGGAGCCAGCAGGCGAAAAAGATTTTGAAGATTATGACCTTGGACTGATTTCCATGGAGTATGGGGATACGGTTGAAGTGGTTGAAGCCTACCTTAAAGAAGAGGACTTGACGGATTTGAATGCGGCGATACGTGAAGTGACACAGGAAGAAGAAAAGAGTGACGTATATGAGGTGGTATCAGGAGATACCCTTTCTGAGATTGCCATCAAAACCAACATCCCTCTGGATAAGCTGATTGAGATGAATGCTTCTCTTGAGGATGAAAATTCCATGATTAGAGTCGGGGACGAGCTGATCATTACGGTGCCAGAACCCAAGCTGGCTGTGGTGCGCCAGGAGGAAATGTATTATGAAGAAGACTATGAGGAGGATGTCATTTATATAGATAATGATGACTGGTATACGACTGAAACGAAGACCCTGCAGGAGCCATCAGCCGGTCACAGGAGAGTCATTGCAGTGGTTACGTTTGAGAATGATAAGCAGACAGCAACGGATATTATTAAGGAAGAGGTTACTTATGAGGCGGTCCCCAAGATTGTCGAGCGGGGAACCAAGATACCTCCTACTTATATTAAGCCGATTTCCGGCGGGCGGTTATCTTCCAGCTTTGGACGGCGAAGCAGACCCACAAGGGGTGCCAGCACCTATCATAAAGGGGTTGACTGGGCTACACCTACGGGAACGGCAGTATATGCATCCTGCGGCGGCACGGTTGCAAGAGCCGGATGGGGAAGCGGATATGGTTATGTGGTCTATATCAATCACCCGGATGGAAGGCAGACCAGATATGGGCATCTGAGCAAGGTATTAGTATCGGCAGGACAGACTGTCTCACAGGGGCAAAAGATCGCGCTCAGCGGAAATACAGGTGTCAGTACGGGACCTCATCTGCATTTTGAAATATTGATCAATGGATCTCAGGTGAACCCGCTTCAGTATCTGAACTGATGTTTGATGTTTACAAATTATTACAATATGATATAATGTACGTTAGCGAGAAGAGATTACTTGATGGAATAATGATAAATATGTTTTGAGAAAATTCGATTTTGAATATATAGAGGTATACTATGGAGCAGTATGCAATAAAAGGCGGTAATCCGCTGGTGGGAGAAGTGGAAATAGGCGGTGCTAAGAATGCGGCGCTGGCAATCCTGGCAGCTTCCATTATGACGGATGAAAGCGTATTGATAGAGAACGTACCGGATGTCAGAGATACGAATGTCATGATGCAGGCGATCGAGAGCATTGGCGGTATGGTTGAGCACGTTGACAGACATACGGTGAGGATATCCGGAAAATCCATTATGGATCAGGTCATTGAGGATGACTTTATTAAGAAGATACGGGCTTCTTATTATCTTTTAGGCGCTTTATTAGGAAAATATAAGAAAGCGCAAGTAACACTGCCTGGAGGATGCAATATTGGGCTGCGTCCCATTGACCAGCATATCAAAGGGTTCCGTGCGTTAGGCGCGGATGTGAGGATTGAGCACGGTTTGATTATAGCCGAAGCAGAAAAGCTCCGTGGCAGCCATATTTATATGGATGTGGTGACTGTAGGAGCAACCATTGACGTGATGATGGCAGCAGTCATGGCAGAAGGGCAAACCATCATTGAAAATGCAGCAAAAGAGCCTCATGTGGTGGATGTGGCGAACTTCCTAAACAGCATGGGGGCGGTAATCAAGGGCGCCGGCACAGATGTAATCAGGATTAAAGGGGTGCCGAAGCTTCACGGAACAGAGTATACGATCATTCCCGATCAGATTGAGGCGGGAACATTTATGTTTGCAGCGGCAGTGACGAAAGGTGATGTGACTGTCAAAAATGTGATTCCCAAACATTTGGAGTCCATCAGCGCTAAGCTGACTGAGATTGGGTGTGAGGTGGACGAGTCGGATGATGCAGTACGAGTGGTGGCGGCAAAGCCTTTATCCCATACGCATGTAAAGACCTTGCCTTATCCAGGCTTTCCCACAGACATGCAGCCTCAGATTACGGTTGCTTTAGGATTATCAAGGGGAACTAGTATTGTCACAGAAAGTATATTTGAAAACCGTTTTAAGTATGTAGATGAACTTACAAGAATGGGCGCGAGCATCAAGGTGGAAGGAAATACTGCCATTATTGACGGTGTGCCGAAGTATACCGGGGCCAGTATCAGCGCACCGGATTTAAGGGCAGGTGCCGCACTGGTGATTGCAGGTCTTGCGGCAGAGGGTACGACGGTCATAGATGACATTAAGTTCATTGAAAGGGGTTATGAAGACTTTCATATTAAGCTGCATAATCTTGGCGCACAGATCGAAAAGGTCAATTCAGAAAGAGAACTGCAAAAGTTCCGCTTAAAGACAGGCTGAACAGAAATAAATTTTATTCAGATGATAGAAGAAGCTCTGGTTTAAACCAGAGCTTCTATTGCTATATCAGGATGAATGCTCAAATCAAGAAATCCGTGTTCCGTCTGAACGGTAGGTGCGGAAAGCTTTTCTCTGTGAACGAAAACAATTTTTCCGGTAAGCCCGTTACTTAGACGGACACTGTTGAGCAGATAGGTATTGACAACGTTTTCAAGGAATGTCATGATCAGAGCGGGATCGTATCTTTGCAGTCCTTCGCTTTCAAATAATGCAATTGCCTTGAAGGGACATAAAGGTCCCCGGTAAATACGTGCGCTGGTCATGGCATCATAGACATCTGCAATACATACCATTTTGGCATAGAAACCAATTCGTTCTCCAATCAGTCCGTAGGGATAGCCGGTGCCGTCGCAGCGTTCGTGGTGCATCAGAACAGCATTAAGGACTTCCTGGTCAAGAGAAGTATTTTGCAAAATCCGGTACCCTTCCTGCGGATGGGTTTTAACCAAATCATATTCGTCATCGGTGAGCTTGCCGGGCTTTTTGATGATGGTATCGGGAATCTGCGTCTTGCCGATATCGTGAAGAAGACCGCTGATCGTTGCCAAGCGAATTTCCTCTTCGCTCATGCGCATCCATCTGGCAAAGACGTTACATATGAGAGCTACATTCATGCTGTGGGCGTAAGTAGCATCATCATAGTCGCGCATGTTATGGAGAATATCAAACAGGTTTGTCGTGGTGCCTAGGTCTAGGATATTTAGTGTATGATCCATAAGTGTATCTACATCCAGTGGAGCGCCCTTCTCGACTACATCATTGATAACTGATTTGAAGCTGTCAACGTCAGCCTCGAAGTCCTTGCGGAATTTGATAAATTCAGGATTCTTCTTAAGGCGTTCGGCGTAAGTGGATTCAAAATGAATGTTGTCAGGCGCCTCTTCAGGGCTGTCCTCCACCTTGACATAAAAAATAGAGTAGTAGGCAAGCTTGGTGATCGTCCGGTCGTTTAAGATAAGACCTTTCGGAAGGATAAGCTGGTTGTTGTAAGTATAGACATCCTCGGCAGTGATCATGCCGGGAACGAGTTCAGAAGTCTTGATTCGTCTCATATGCATCCCCCAATATTTACTTATTTCAAAACTATTTTGTTACTTTAATTTATTATAGTAATTTTAGAAAATATTGTCAATGAAACAAAAGTCCCTTTATTGTTGGGGGGATGTTGGGAAAGGACGGGGAAAGGATTGTGGGCGGCGATGGCTGCTTGGGTAAGGGCGGCAGGCGCTCTGGATGGGCAGGGCAGGGGGCTTGGGGCGCAGCATGCACAGCGGCGTCCGCGGGGGCAGGTCAGACGGCGGTCAGGTGGCGGCATATCATGTCGTTTCAAGTCTTTTTTCAAAATCGGATTTCACTAACAGAATGCATTTAGGTGTTTCAATGCGGTCGGGTCGGAGCCAAGACGGCATCCGTGCCGTTTGGCTCCTAAAATCGCCATCCATGGCGATTTTGCCCTACGGATTCAGCATTCTGTAAGTGAAATTGCCGATTTTTCACAGAGACTTGAAACGACATGATATGCCGTCGCCTGACCGCCGTCTGTCCTGCCCTCGCGGACACCGCTGTGCATGCTGCGCCCCAAGCCCCCTGCCCTGCCCATCCAGAGCGCCTGCCGCCCCTACCCAAGCAGCCATCGCCGCCCACAATCCTTTCCCCTAACATTTCCTAACCCTACAAACCAAAAAAAGAGCCAAAAAATATTTTATACGCCATGATACACGCTGCGTGGAGGTACTATCCTAATAACCCAGGCTGGGAATAGAATAGAGGAGGAATGAAGGAGTGGTGGGGGATGGGGCGGGATGACGGGGCGCTGGGACTTTAACCATATGTTTTCAGACCTCTGGCGAAAAATCGGCAATTTCACTTACAGAATGTAGAAAAGACTAGGGTAAAATCGCCATGGATGGCGATTTTAGGAGCCAAGCGGCATGGATGCCGCCATGGCTCCGACCCGACCGCATTGAAACACCTACACACATTCTGTTAGTGAAATCCGATTTACAGACGAGGCTGAAAACATATGGTTAAAGTCCCAGCGCCCCGTCATCCCGCCCCATCCCCCACCACTCCCCTCCGCCTTCCATCCCCTATCCCACCCTCACCCCCCAAACTTCTTCCGATACTCTTTTGGCGAGCAGTTTGTAGAAGCCTGAAACACCTTCCCAAAATAGCTGCTATTATTAAATCCCACCGACGTTGCGATTTCCGTAATAGATTTATTTGTATTGATCAGAAGATCCTCGGCAGAGCGGATGCGGTATTGAAGGAGGTATTCTACCGGAGCCATACCGATGTTGCGCATAAAGCAGCGGTAGCAGACGCGTTCGCTGATATTGGCGCTGGCGGCAATGTCCTGTACGGATATTTTGTAGGGATAGTTGGTACGGATGTAAGAAATCATTGCTTTGATGCGGTCTGTCTCTACGCTGGATTTGATTTTCTTTTTATTTACGATCGGATAGGCATCCTGCAGGAGCATGATCCATACGGAGGAAAGGAGATCCCGGACGTAGAACTCATAGCCAAATTCATGGCGGTCGGCAATCTCATAGGCGGCGCGCATTTTTTCCAGAATCTTCTGCTGAACGGGGTGGTCAGGAGAAAACCGATAGTATTCCAGGTTCTTGCAGTTGACGATTGGATTGATATATTTCTGTTCAAAAATACTGTTGTAAAAACCGCCGAGAAAGATTTTTTTGAAGGTATGGGCGAGGAGAATGGTATTTTTGCAGTTATCCTGGGGTTTCAGCAGATGAAGCACATTGGAATTCATAAAGCAGCCTTCCCCTTCTGATAAGGTGATGACGGTGGTTTTTACATGGTATTCCACGGTTCCTTTTAAAACATAAATAAATTCCAATTCATCATGCCAATGCCAGGGGATGTAACCGCCCGGATAGGTATCCATTTCTACATGGCAATAAATGTAGGGAAAATCCGGTGTCATGTGCAGGATTTTTTCTTCCAGATTTTCATTCAATTGTATCTGTGATAGTCTCATAATTTTCCTCTTTTTCCATTTTTGTATATAATTTTATAATAAAAATGTAAAATGTGGCAGTATATTTATAAAATAAGGCACTATATTTGTTTAATTAATATAATAATATCAGTATAATTGGATTATGTAAATACAGAGATGAACAGAAAGGAAGGGATGTCAATATGGGAATATTTCTGAAGCGGATGGCGGATAAGATGAAAGAAGGAAAGATTGTCTGCGGCGTCTGTGTATCTTTGAACGATCCGGCAGTCAGCGAATTGGTTGGCATGGCAGGATATGATTTCGTATGGATTGAGGGCGAGCACGGGGCAATGGGCAGGGCAGAGATGCAGAACCTGATGATCGGTGCTCATGCGGGCGGTGCGGCTGCCATGGTCAGGGTGCCTTATCTGGATGCAGCGCTGGTGCGCCCTATTCTGGACATGGGACCTGACATCATAGGGTTTCCTTTTATCAACAGTGCAGCAGATGCCCGAAAGGCAGTATCGATCTGTACCTATCCGCCTAAAGGGGTACGGGGATGGAATCCCCAGAGAGCCGGACATTATGGTCAGATGGGACAGGCGGCGTATGTGGATGTGGCAGATGGGGAAACATGGAAAATGATGATTGTGGAGCAAGAAGAAGGCTTTCGCAATATCGAGGAGATCGTCCAGGTAGAAGGCGTGGACTTGATTGTGCTAGGACCCGGCGACTTATCGGTAGGCATGGGGCTTAAGGGAAGACAGGAGGATCCAAGAATCCGTGAAATGATGGAGCATGCGGCGCAGGTTTGCGTGAAGTATCACATGCCCTATCTTGCCTGGCCGGCAATGCAGGCACAGAGCCTTTCTGAATGGGAAAAGAAGGGAGCCTGGACCTATGTCAATACTTTGGACACAAAAAGTTGAAAGTTCATGCTGATTTTTTTAATTCCTCATCCTCCTTTTGCTGGGGTGTCATATAGCCGATGGCACTGTGAATCCTTTTTCGGTTATACCA
>CATLAK010000037.1 GCA_949878435.1 uncultured Lachnospiraceae bacterium | reverse complement strand
ACTGCCAAAGTACATGCAAAAAGCATTGGAGTATGGTTCAGCGGCTGCCTGATTGCTATTTTATAATCTATAGTATTGATTTTTCAAGGAGCAAATCCCATTTTTAATGTGGGAAGTTTGAGTAATTTATCAGAATGGCAAGCAATGCGGCGCAGCGCTGGTTGCATGGAACTGCTGCTATGTAATAGACAGTGAGCTTATTCAATAAGGAAACATATGAAAAGAAAAATTTTGCTTTTGATGATTTTAGCACTGCTTCTCCTTGGAAGCATTAAATTATTCTGTACGCCATATAAAAAAATCGATCTAAATTATATTGGCAGCATATCAGGAAATTGCTCCTTTTTTATGAATGAAAATGACGAAACTGTTTCAAAAGAGTGGGAAAAAAGAACATATGTGTATAATGGCTGCCAAAGCTATATAAGCTTCAGGGGAACAGAAGGATTTGAAGCAATTGCCGAGGCTTGCAGCTTTGATTCAAATGATTTTACATATGATTTCAAAGAAGAATGCCAATATATATGCGCTTATGAATACCCGCTGGCAAGTCTGGAATATTCTGAGAAGTACATTACGCTGAATGGAAGGCAGTACTATAATCGCGCAAGTATAGATGGAATGAAGGAATCAGGAAAAGTAATTACTGGAATAATTTTTTTAATTTCTTTCTGTTGACCAAATTTTGATTTGTGGATATACTAACAATAAGTAAATAATTGATTTACAAATTGAAAGTGAGTGAGCGTTATGCTATATGAATATCTGAAAGGAAATTATGAACTGGGGGAACCAATTTTTTCCGGGGATATTTCCATTCTAGGACTGTCGGAAGAAAACCTCCGGTATCACTTAAAACGGCTTACGGATGACGGCATCCTGTGCAGGTTTGGGGCAGGAATCTATTATTTCCCCAAAACAGATATTTTTGGGGAAAAGATGGCTTTGACGGCGGATACGGTGGCACTCCATAAATATGTGAGGCGCAGGGGGAAAAGGGTAGGGTACTATTCGGGATATACCCTGGCAAACCGTATGGGGCTGTCTGCCCAAGTGCCGCTTACGGAGGAAATCACCAGTAATTTTGCACCAGCGCAGATACGGGAACTGACTATAAAAAACCGAAAGTACATTCTGAGACGCCCTGTTGTGGAGGTTACGGATGAAAATGTGGCTGTCCTGCAGTTTCTGGACTGCCTGAAGGATTTGGAAAGGTGCGCAGAGGAGGAACCGGAGGTCTGCGGGCGGATTCTTACAGGCTACGCCAAAGAACACGCCCTTACAAAATCAGCAGTAGACAGGTTTCTTGCAAGTTATCCGCTGAAAATATACAAGGCGATTTATGAAACGGGGGTAGAGTATGTATCTGCACAGGGATAGGGAAACATTTAAGGATATGGTTGAGCAGGCTTCTGACAGCATAGGGAGGACACCGACCGTAGTGGAAAAAGATTATTATGTGACACTGATACTGAAACTGCTTTCAGAACAGTTGGCTGAGTGTGTGTTCAAGGGAGGAACGTCCCTGTCAAAAGGGTTCCATGTGATAGACCGTTTTTCTGAGGATATAGACATTACATTTAAGGAACATATTGGGGAGAGTAGGAGAAAAAAATTAAAAAATGTTGTTTTGAAGGGAATCAGTGAGGAACTGGGTATGTCAGTTGCAAACTGGGAAGAAACCCAGAGTGACAGGGATTACAATTCCTATCTGTTTTCTTATGAATCCGTGTTTGGCTTTCAGGATGACAGGCTGCCACAGTATGTAAAGCTGGAGACTGCCCTGGGTTCTTACTCGTTTCCAACACAGACTGTTGAAATATGCAATTACATTGGAGATTATCTGGAAGGCAGGGGGAGGGTGGATTTGGCAGAACAGTTTTCTCTTGGCAGGTTCTCCATGAACCTGCAGTCTTTGGAACGGACCTATATAGATAAAGTCTTTGCTCTGTGCGACTATTATCTT
Organism: uncultured Lachnospiraceae bacterium; assembly: GCA_949878435.1. Classification (GTDB taxonomy): domain Bacteria; phylum Bacillota; class Clostridia; order Lachnospirales; family Lachnospiraceae; genus Suilimivivens. The sequence goes on along the minus strand of CATLAK010000037.1, from coordinate 18,812 downwards.
CAGGGAAAGTCAAAACGCTATTCACGTCATCTGTATGATATTTATAAGCTGACTCCTCTGGTAGAATTTAATGATGAATTTGCTGTGTTGGTACGGGAAGTGAGGGAACATCGTTCAAGGATGCGGATATGTCCGTCAGCGGATGCTGCAGTTGATATATCCGCAGTTATTCTTGAATTTTGCAATAATTCTTTTTACAGGGAGGATTATCAGGCTATTACAAATTATTTTGCGGGAGATGCGGTATCTTATGACGATGTGATAGGGCAGATGCGGACACTTGCAATCAGTAACCTGTTTGCAGAATAATGTAAACGATAAGACCGATGAATTTTTAGCAGGAAATGATTTCGGCAGGGAAATTTGATTTTTAATAAAGAGTATATTGGCGAACCAATTGTTCAAATCATAAATGACGATACATTTCTGGTGATAAGGGGAAAGGCGATTGGCACGTATATACCTTCATAAATGCTGATAAAGGAATAGTATCAAAAAATTATGATGATATAAGTACATATAATCAAAGCAAGGTTGTATATGCCACATTGGAAGATGAATATGGTATTAAGATCATTGTGCAGGATATTTTTGATGAAGCAAAATATTATATGGAAATTGAAGGGGACTATGCCTCCATGGCGGTGCCGCATCATGTAATTACTGACGCTGAATTTATAGATGATACCCACTTGATGTTGGAATACTATACTGGTGAAAACCTGGAAGTAACAAAAGAAATCATCGACCTGCAAGCTATGGACGGGCATCTTTGCTGCATTTTAATGAACATCATATATGCAGAATACAACATACACCACAATAGCATAGACATAGCAACTGCCGCAGGGTATCTTCTTAGGATTGATTGTCGGGAAGCAGAAAAAGGGTTGCAGACTATTCCCAGTTCAGAATGTGCCTTAAATGCCCTTGCTATTGATGAGCCGCTTGAATATGCAAGGCTATATCTTGAGAGTAATATGCAGATGTGGATAAATACGGAGGATTCTCTGGAATTATGGTAATGAGCAATACTTGAAGCACAATACCCTAGTTTTATAATTCAAAGGGGCGGCAGCACTTTAGGCTGTCGTCCCTTAATTGATAATTTATTTGAAATATCGGAATCGGTCAAAACAAAGATTTAAAATTTAGCAAAACAGGAAAGGTATTTCTCGATTTATGTGCTATTCTATATACGTAGCTACAAAACAATAAAAAAGGGGGTGAAATTAATAGATTACCGAAAAAGCATACAGGAAAGCCTCGATTATATAGAGGATAATTTGAAGACTCTTATCACTGCCACGGAGCTTTGCCAGCAGGCAGGTTATTCGCTGTTCCATTATTACAGGCTGTTTCAATCAGCCGTTGGGATGTCAGTAATGCAATATATTCTTCGGCGCAGGCTTATTCATGCGATTTATGAAATTCGTTGCGGCTGCAAAAGGATTGATGTGATACTGGAATACGGTTTTGATACTTATGCCGGATTCTACAAAGCTTTTCGGCGCGAATTCGATTGCACTCCCTCTATCTATATAAAAAAAGGGCGGGCTAAACGCCCTTACAAACCGAACTTGTATAAGGAGGACTACATGGTATCTCATAAGAAAGCTTTGGATGTTCTGAAGCACTGGAAATTAGAAAATGAATCAATCTCTGACGTCTACCACGAGAGCAATGGAGAAAAAAATGACAGAGCCTTTTATGTCGGCAAAAATTTTATCCTGAAGTTCTCTAAAAATTATGATGAAGTCAAAAACGCAATCGCGCTTTGTAATGCAGTAAAAGGCGCTGGTGTATGTATATCTTCCCCGGTCGAAACAACGGATGGGCGGGCATGCGTACAGGACGGCGAACTGTTTTTCTATGTAACCAGGCGAATCTCCGGCACACAAATGATTGCCCATGATTTTTATGAAGGAGACTATGCCGCAAAGGCAAGATTTGTCGGTGAAATCATCGGGCAGCTGCATCTCATTCTGTGTCAGGCTAAAACATCGGTGAATGACGTAAATTTATATGAATCCGTAAAGAATTGGGCACTGCCGAAATCAAAAGATATTCTGTCACTTTCGGAATCGTTTTGCCGAGGTTATTTGGATGGATTTGGAAAACTGTATGACAAGCTGCCCAAACAAATCATCCATCGTGATCCGAATCCGTCAAACATTATCGTGTCGCAGGACGAATGGGGTTTTATTGACTTTGAACTGTCGGAGAAAAACTTGCGTATTTATGATCCCTGCTATGCGGCTGTGGCAATTTTGAGTGAGAGCTTTGATGAAAAAGATCAAACTAAGTTATCAAAGTGGCTGGAAATTTACCGAAATATTCTTTGGGGTTATGACAGTGTAGTAAAACTTACCAAAGAGGAATGTGCTGCACTTCCTTATGTGGTCATGGCAGATCAGCTGGTTAGCACAGCGTGGTTTTCAGAGCAGGACAAATATATGGAACTTTTTGAGACAAATAAGCGCATGACCCAATGGCTTATCACTATTTTTGATGAATTAAAGTTTAACTAGATTTTAAAACCGCTTTATTTGTAAAGAAACGTGATTATAAATTTAACGGAGCAGGAGGCGGAAAATGTTTTTATATCATTACTATGATGCATCTATGAAACCATTTCAAAATTTATCAGATATTCCTATTGATGAAGCAAAAAAGATTTTAATGGACATTGCAACAAAAAAGCCAAATACTCAATGTGCTAAAAGAGCAGACGAATATATGAATTTAAGGCATTATTATGAAAATATCTTAAGACATGAATTTATTAAAAAGGGTGGAAACATCCAAAGAGAAGTACCGCATTATATGGTAGTTGAACAAAGTCCGTGGCTGGCTTCTTGGTATGAAAACAGTGCTTTTATTAAAATCAGCATAGAAGAATTTGATAAAAGCACTATTTCCTTTACATATGGAGACTCGCATCCGACTTTCAGCTCAAAAGTTAATGATGGAAAGGAATATCGAAAAAAGCTTTATACTTATGATGAAATATTAGAAATAATAGCAAAATACGGATATCCACAAGACTGGAATAATACCGGAAAGCATGGACCCGAAAGATATATTGAGGCTCATATTTGGAGTGATGATGTGATAGGAAAATATATACATTAATTGCCTTAAGTCTGCCTGTCGCTGCCCTGCCCTATGGCGCTGTACCCTTCCCCAAGACAAGACATCCCCTCACCTTTTTTGTTTATTGTGCTATTTTCCGTTGTGTGATAGAATATAGGATAACATAGACATATTATGGAAATGCGCGCAAAACAAGAGGTAATGGAACATTATGAAACTGCTCAGTGCCATCGTGCCCTGTTATAATGAAGAAGAAAATGTAGCTGATTTTTATCAGGAATTTATAAGGAATGAATCTTTTTTCCGGGAAAAGGAAGTGGAACTGGAGTTATGGTATATCAACGACGGCTCAAAGGATCATACTGCCCGGGAGGTGAAGAAGCTCATCGAGAGGGATGGGCGTGTGCACCTTCTTTCCTTTTCCAGAAACTTTGGAAAGGAAGCTGCGCTCTATGCCGGCATGGAGAAGGCGAAGGGGGATTTCGTGGTATTCTTAGATGCCGACTTGCAGGATCCGCCGTCTCTTTTGCCGGAGATGTACGGTTATTTAGAGCAGGGCTATGACTCGGTGGCGACAAGGCGTGTTACCCGCAAGGGAGAGCCTCCCATCCGTTCCTTTTTTGCCAGAATGTTCTATCGTCTCATGAAAAAATTTTCCAAAACGGAAATCATGGATGGCGCCAGGGATTACCGTCTGATGACCAGACAGGTAGTGGACGCCATTCTTTCCATGCCAGAGTACAACCGATTCAGCAAAGGAATCTTCGGCTGGGTTGGGTTTGAGACCAAGTGGCTGGAATTTGAAAATATTGAGCGGAAGAAGGGGGAGACCAAGTGGTCCTTCTGGAAGCTGTTCATCTATTCCTTGGAGGGAATCACCGCCTTTTCCACGGCGCCCCTTGCCTTTGCCGCCTTTATGGGGGTGGTGTTCTGCGTGGCGGCGTTTGTGTTTATTGTCTTTATCATCGTCAGGAAACTCTTGTTCGGCGATCCTACTTCCGGCTGGCCGTCTCTGGTGTGCATTATTTCCCTGATCAGCGGCGTGCAGCTTTTTTGCCTGGGAATTGTGGGACAATATCTTGCAAAGACGTATATGGAAGTAAAAAGAAGACCAATCTATCTTGTAAAAGAGGAAATATAGATGAAAAATGAGGACAAGCTGGTCAGTATCATCGTTCCGGTCTACAATGCCGGCGCTTATATAGAAGAAACCATAGCCATGGTGCGCGCCCAGAGTTACCAGAACTGGGAACTGCTCTTAGTGGACGACTGCTCTTCGGATGACAGCAGGGCAAAGATTGAGCGCTGTATGGAAGACGGGGACGGAAAGGTACGTCTGATTGCCAAAGATGTCAATGAAGGGGCTGCACGGGCAAGAAATACAGGGATTGCCGAAGCGAAAGGAAGATACATTGCTTTTCTTGATGCGGACGATGTGTGGATGGCGGACAAGCTTGCAAGGGAACTCTCATTTATGGAAAACAAGCAGGCGGCATTTGTATTTACTGCCTACGAATTTGGGGACGAAAAGGCGAAGCCCACCGGCAAGGTGGTGCACGTCCCGGAGACTATCAGTTATAAACAGGCGCTTTCCAGAACCGTTATCTTTTCCAGCACGGTTTTGATCGATACAGGGCAGACCGGCAAAGAACTGATTCGGATGCCGGATGTCAAAAGCGAGGACACCGCGGCTTGGTGGCGGATCCTGCGTAAGTTTACCGGGTATGGGCTGGACGAAGTGCTGACCATTTACCGCAGACCGCCGAAGTCTTTATCTTCCAATAAGGTGGAGGCGGTAAGGAGAATCTGGAATCTGTACCGGCGACAAGAGGGACTTCCGTTCCTATATAGTTTGTACAACCTGTTTTTCTGGGCACTGCGCGCCACACTGCGCAGGCTGTAGTTGCGATAAGCCGACGCACGGAGTGTGGCGGCGTTCGTTTGATACATGAGGTGTATAAGTGAAACGTTTAGAATCTCTGAAAAAAATAAGCGTCTTATGGTTAAGCTATGTGATTCTGCTTTTACAGACAGGAATCTATGCTTATATCTGGCTGGAATATTATTATCCGATTCTCAATGATTTCAACCGGCGTTTGAAATATTACCGGAATGGTCATATCCTGATCATTGCGATTTATTTCATACTCCTGTTTTTCTTTACCAATACCTACGGCGGGCTGAAAATCGGCTATTTGAAATCCATGGATATCTTTTTGTCCCAGGCTTTTGCGCTTTTGTTTGTCAATATCATTACATACTTCCAGCTGTCTTTGATGCACAACTGGCTGGTTCCGGCTGACTGGTTCGCGGCGGCGACGGTGCTGCAGATGGTGATTGCGGCGGCGTGGTCATGGGTATGTAATATCATTTATCGGCGGGTATTTCCGCCCAGGGATATGCTTTTGGTGCACGGCGAGCGGGATATCAAGGATATTCTCCTAAAATTTGCATCCAGGAAGGACAAATATAACATTGTCAAGTGCATAGATATTAAAGAAGGGCTGATGAAGCTGGAAATGGAGATCGATAAGGGGTACGGAGCGGTGGTGCTCTGGGATATCCCCACAGAGGAGCGCAACCGGCTGATGAAGTATTGTTACAGCAGGTCCATCCGGGTCTACCTGATGCCCAAGATACCGGATGTGCTGATTAAGGGCTCTGATCAGATGCATCTTTTTGATACGCCGATTTTCCTCACCAGAGAATATGCGCTCACGGTGGAGCAGAGGCTGGCAAAGCGGGTAATTGATATCGTATGCTCACTGCTGCTGTTGGTGCTCGCATCGCCTTTCATGCTGGTGACGGCAATTTTGATCAAATGTTATGACGGGGGACCGGTGTTATATAAGCAGATTCGGTGTACCATGGGAGGCAGGGAATTTGCCATCATGAAATTCAGGAGCATGCGGGTGGATGCGGAAAAGGACGGCGTGGCAAGGCTTGCCGCCAAAAATGACAGCAGGATTACGCCGATTGGCAAGTTCATCCGGGCGGTGCGGATCGACGAGCTGCCGCAGCTTTTCAATATCTTAAAAGGGGAAATGTCCTTTATCGGTCCGAGACCGGAAAGACCGGAGATTATTGCCCAGTACGTGGAAGAAATGCCGGAGTTTGTTTTCCGGATGAAGGTCAAGGCGGGGCTTGCAGGTTATGCCCAGGTTTATGGAAAGTATAATACGACGCCATATGACAAGTTAAAGCTAGACTTATCCTATATTGAAAATTATTCTGTATGGCTGGATTTAAAGCTCATGCTCTTGACGCTTAAAATTTTGATTAAGCCGGAGAGCACAGAGGGAGTGGACAAGTCGCAGGTAACGGCAATGAAGGCAATCAAAGCAGGAGAACCTATAAGCAATGAAAATGGAAAAGAATGAATCATATCTAAACAGAGGAATGGACTTAAAGCGGTTAATGCTGTATCTGCAAAAGCGGATATGGCTTGTGGTGGTGCTGGCAATTTTCGGTGCTACCTGCGGCGGGGTGATTTATCAGGTACTGCGTTCCGTGAAAATGCCGGTGGAATATGAGGCTGTGTCAAAGCTGTATATTAGTTTCGGGCATGACGAAAGCGGCGAGGTCTATCAGTATTATAATGGATATACATGGAATGACTTGCTGGATACGGATCCCATTTTGGATTTTGTGATGCGGGACTTGCCGGGCTATGATAGGGATGCGGTCAGGGAAGCGACTACCGCGGAAATCCTTTCAGATATAAGGCTGCTTACCGTCAGGGTAAGGGGAGAAGATGAAAAGTTCGTCCGGGAAGTCATGAGCGCGCTGGAAAGCGGGCTAAGGGAATATGCAAGGGAAAGCGAAGAACTGGATCAGATTAAGGCAATCCGCTCGGGTGTTCCTGAGCGTGTATACTGGGATGACCGCACGATGTCGGCGTGCGTGACGGGAGCGGTGCTTTTGGGCGTTTTGTCGCTTCTCGTCATTGGATTTATTTATGCGCTGGATGAATCTATTTATGTGCAGGAAGATATTGAAAAGAAATACAATTGCAGAGCCCTTGGTATCTTGACACGTAATCAGAAGGGATTACAGCCTTATGCAAGGGAGCTGCGGGCAAATATCCGCTATGCGTTAGGGGAGCAGAAACGCTTTGCCATTCTGGATATGGCAGATCACGCTGATACACGCAGATTGGAGTTAGAGCGGCTTTTGGACCGGGAAGGGCTGGAGGCGTACGGCAGTGAACAGGAAGAGGATGATTTTGGATGGAATATACCCAAGGAAGAGGAATCATTCGTAAAGACCAGCGAGTGGGATATACTTGCTTTCAATCAAAATGGATTATCTGAGGCGGAATGCCGCCAAATCAGAGAGGCGGGAGGCGTGGTCGTGCTGCTTCCCTTTGGAACAGATACGGGAAGAAAGACCGCACGAATCTTAAGCTTTCTCAAAAATCAGGATTGTCAGTTGCTTGGAATGGTCATTGCACAGGCTGACGAGGAATTTTTAAACAGATATTTTGCATAGAGGAGCATGGACATACAGGGAATGGACGAAAAGAAGAGGCTGCAGGTATTGATCGCGGCGGTAAATCAGGAAGTGAATACGCTGGCGGAAAAGATGGGGCTGGAGACGGATGCCATCATTGTGAATCAATGCGATCACTTTGCCTATGAAGCGTATGGGCATAAGGAGAGGATGATCCGCTGCTTTTCCATGGCGGAGCGGGGCGTGGGATTAAACCGCAATACTGCACTTATGCGTGCAGATAAGGAGTTATGCCTGTTTTCGGATGAGGATATCGTCTTTTATACAGGATATGAGAAAATTGTGTGCCGTGCTTTCGACGAGATTAAGGATGCGGATGTAATCACTTTCAATTTCAAAGTGGATCCATCGCGCGCAACTTATGTAAACCAAACGGAAAAGCGGATCCGCTGGTACAACTACGGGCGCTACCCCACCTTTGCGGTGGCGGCGCGGACGGAATCCCTGCGCCGGGCAAATGTGAGCTTTTCCCTTTTATTTGGAGGGGGAGCAAGGTACAGCAACGGCGAGGACAGCTTATTTTTGCATGATTGCCTGAAAAAGGGACTGCATCTGTACGCCCGTACGGAGGAAATCGGCGAGGAAGTTTACCGGGAGTCCACATGGTTTAAGGGGTATGATGAAAAGTTCTTTACCGACAGAGGGGTGCTGTATCACTATCTATATGGCGCTCTGGCAAAGATTTTTTCCCTGCGCTTTTTGTATGCCCACAGGGGCGAGATGCTGAAGGAAAAATCTTTTGGGGAGGCATACCGGCTGATGAAGCAGGGAATCCGGGAGGGAAAGAACAGAAACTGATGCATAAGAGGTTTGAATATGGTCTTGTATATCATGGTGGCGGCACTTACAGTCTCTTTAGGGCTGATGGTGGATAACCGCTGTAAGAGACAGCAGAATATGGTCAGCAGGCAGCAGATACTGAATGGACTTTGTCTGGTATCTGTTTTTCTGGTTTTGTTTGGGTTGGCGGCATGCCGGCTGAACGTGGGGAATGACTATGCCAAATACGTGGAGTTCATGCATCTGGTCAATTGCGATGCCTTTGTGCCCACGGAATTTGGGTTCAACTGGGTGGTGAAGATTCTGTACGGTATCAGCGGATTTGAAAATTATCTGCTGGTTTTTGCCTTTTTTGCTTTCTTTACGATTCTTTTATTTTTGGTTGCCATTTATCGGCAGGCGGATTCCTTTGGGTTTAGCTTTTTCCTGTTTATGGCGTTTGGCTATTATTTCCAGTCCTTTAATACGGTGAGATATTACCTTGCCCTTGCCATCGCGGTGATTGCGATTCCCTATGTGCTTCGCAGGGAATGGGTCAAGTTTGTCCTGCTGGTGCTTTTAGGCGCCACATTGCATAAGTCGGTGCTGGTGGTACTGCCCTTGTACATCCTTGCATCCTGGGCGTGGAAGAAGTGGCAGCTTGCCCTTGCGGCAGTGTTCTGCACCACCTTCTTTTTCATGCAGGACTTTTACTTGAAAGCGGTGATTTTTCTTTATCCCACTTATGAAGACACGGAATATCTGGAAGGTGGAACTAGTCTCGTCAATATTGCCCGCTGCGGGGCGGTTCTGATTCTTTCCCTGATTTGTTATAAAAAGACGGTGAAAGAGGACAAGCGGAATCGCTTTTATTTCTATTGCAATTTAGGCGCGCTGGTAATGTATGTGTGCTGCTCCTTTTTACCGATTATCTCCAGAATCGGGTACTATCTGACCATCACCCACATCTTTTTCCTGCCGGCGCTGCTTTCCGGCATAGAAAATAAAAAGGTGAAAAGATTTTTTACTGCAGGGGTGATTGGCGCGGCGATCCTGTATTTTGCAGTTTTCATTTTGATGAAGGCGGGAAATGACGGGCTGCGGATTCTGCCTTACGAGACGTTTATGTTCCATGATATGGTTCCCATTCTCTCGGATGTGAATTGAGACAGGGAGGAGGCTTGCTATGAAGGAACCCTTTTTTTCAATTATTGTGGTCTGCTTAAATCCCGGCGGTAAGCTGAAGGACACCCTTGACAGCATCGAGCGCCAGACCTTTCACGATTTTGAGGTTATCATAAAAGACGGAGGCTCTTCCGATGGTTCTCTTGCCTATGGGGAAGAAATGGCAAATGCATGGAAGGGGGAAGAAAGAAGTCTCCGGATCGTCAGAAAAAAAGACATGGGGATTTACGATGCCATGAACCAGGCTTCCAGGGAAGCTGCCGGGAGATTTGTTTATTTCTTAAACTGCGGGGATCTGTTTTATACTTCGGAAGTGCTGGCGGATATGTGCAGCTTTATAGAAAAAGAGAAGACGCAGCCGGGAATCTATTATGGAGATATTTATGAGAGGAAGACCGGTCAGCGGGTTTCATCCAATCCCCATATAGATGCCTTTGCCTGTTATCGCAACGTGCCCTGCCATCAGGCGTGCTTTTATTCCAAAGAAATTTTGGACAAGCATGGTTTTGATATAAAATACCGTGTGCGGGCAGACTATGAACAATTCTTATGGTGCTATCTGGCAGGTGAAAACAAAGGCAGGTTCAACTTTGCTTATCACGGCGAAGTGATTGTAGATTATGAAGGCGGCGGCTTTTCGGAGACGAAGCAAAACCGCAAAGTCTCTGCAAATGAGCACAAGGAAATCACAAGGAAATACTTATCCAAGGGACAGCTTTTCCGATTCAAAATGATTATGTGGCTTTCGCTGGCGCCCCTTCGGACGGTTATTGCGGAAAACGAAAGGACGGCAAAGCTCTATAACCGATTCAAACAGTTGATTTATACCCGAAAGGGATGAGGATGGAAGGAAAGAATGAAAAGAGTTTTATGGATCTGTAACATTATGCTGCCCGCAATCGGGCAGGAACTGCATCTGCCTTACAGCAACCGGGAAGGATGGCTTTCCGGTATTTTTGAAAGAGTCCAAAAAAAAGAAGCCCCCTTTGAGCTGGGAATCTGTTTCCCATTAGGAGAAGCGCAGCTTGCCCAAATCGGGGGAAGCGCGCTCCCCGGTGAGGGATGTGGCACAAAGCGCCTGCTGATTCAAGGCATAAACTGTTACGCCTTTGCAGAAAACTTAAATACGCCGGAAATTTACGATGCCCGAATGGAGGCGGACTTTAAAGCAATTATGGATGATTTTCAGCCAGACCTCCTTCACATTTTCGGCACAGAATTTCCCCACACGCTGGCTGCCGTGCGCGTCTTTCCCCACCCGAATCAAATTCTCGTCGGTATCCAAGGACTGTGCAGTGAAATCGCCAAAGTCTACATGGCAGGACTCCCCGAGCGTGTGCAGAAGTCCGTCACCTTCCGCGATCTTGCCCGCCGTGATTCTATCCGCCAGCAGCAGCAAAAGTTCATCCGCCGCGGCGAAAATGAGAAACGGGCGCTCCTAAAATGCGGAAATATCACCGGAAGAACCCGATTCGACAAGGAAGGATGCGCCAGCATAAACCCTGGCGCCCGCTACTACCCCATGAACGAGACCATGCGCCCGGAATTTTACACAGGAAAGTGGAGCCTTACAGCCTGCGAAGAACACAGCATCTTCCTAGGGCAGGGCGACTACCCCCTAAAGGGAATGCACTTCGCCCTTGAAGCCCTGGTCCTTCTTATCCCTAAACATTCCGGAGCAAAACTCTACGTGGCAGGCAACAGCATCCTGGGTCACGGAACCCTGAAAGAAAAACTAAAACTTCCCGCCTACGGGAAGTATCTGCTCTCTTTAATCAAGAAATATCATTTGGAAGACAACGTTATCCTCTTGGGCAAGCTGAATGCAGAAGAAATGAAACAGCAATTCCTAAAAAGCAGCGTCTTTCTATGCCCTTCCGTGCTGGAAAATTCCCCCAACACGGTAGGCGAAGCGCAGCTCCTGGGCGTCCCGGTCGCCGCATCCATGACAGGCGGCATTCCCGATATGATCGAAGACGGAAAAGACGGACTGCTCTTCCCAGTGGGGGATGTCAAAGAAATGGCAGAACAGATAGAGACCTTATGGAATCGAACCAAGGGGGAAAATGGTTTGTGCTTTGCAGAGCACATTTCCGAGGGTGCAAGAAGAAAAGCACGCATTACCCATGATGGAGAAGCAAATTATTTAAGATTATTAGAAATATATGATAAGATAGTATTAAACCAACCATAGCCTGTATAATAAGAAGAACCGTCAGGGGTGTTGCACTCGGCTGGGGGGATGGCTTGGGGATTGAACGGCGGTGCTGGCGTGGATTCCTCCGACACAGGATTGCATATCTATGTCGGCGCCTTGGGGAAGTGATTAGAAGGACTTAACAGTTCGTCAATCATCCAGCAATCGCCGGACAGGACGTCCGGCGAAGGCGTAGCTTGACCCATGGATGGGTCAATACGCCGTTTGCGTTCGGTGCCAATACCTATAGACGAACTGTTTAGTCCTTCTTATCGCTGCACACTGGACCGACATAGATATGCAATCCTGTGTCGGAGGAATCCACGCCAGCACCGCCGTTCAATCCCCAAGCCATCCCCCCAGCCGAGTGCAACACCCCTGACAGCCTGCCGATACTCTTTTGACAGAAGAAGGAGTTTTTGAAATGACAATTACATTTTTGTCCAATTATATAAATCATCACCAGATTCCCTTTTCCAATGCCTGCTATGCTCTTTTAGGAGACGATTATCATTTTGTGCAGACCCAGCCTATGGAGCAGGAACGTTTGTCTATGGGGTGGAATGCAGAAGGGGAAAGCCTTTCTTATGTGTGCTGTCTGTATGAGGAAGAAAAGCGGGCACTTAAGTTAATTTTGGAAAGCGATGTGCTTCTGGCGGGATGGAGTAATCGGGAAGATTTGGTGCAGAAACGTTTGAATATGGGGAAGCTGACGATACGAGTCAGTGAACGTTTGTATAGGGAAGGTCAGTGGAAGGCGGTTTCGCCTAAGGGACTCATTCATAAATATAAAGAGCATACCAGATATCGGAAGGGACCGGCATATCTTTTGTGTGCAGGTGCGTATGTGCCTTCCGACTTTCATATCATCCGCGCTTATCCGGGAAAGATGTTTAAGTGGGGGTATTTTCCAGAGACCAGATATTATACGCAGGAACAGTATGTGCAGATGAAAAGGGAAGATACCGGGACGGTGAACCTGGTCTGGGCAGGGCGGTTCATACCGCTGAAGCATCCTGAGTATATGATTCGTCTGGCGAAGGCGCTGAAGGCAAAAGTGCAAAATGACGGGATGAGGCAGGTTCATATCCATATGGCGGGCGGCGGCGAGATGGAAGAGGAGTTGAAAGCACTGGCGAAGGAATATGGGGTGGAGGATGAGATCACCTTTTATGGGTTTCAGACACCGGAGCAGGTGCGGGAGATTATGGAAAGGAGTCATATCCATATTTTTACCAGCAATCATTTAGAGGGCTGGGGGGCAGTGGTGAATGAGGCGATGAACAGCGGATGTGCGGTGGTCGCCAACGTGCAGGCGGGGGCGATTCCCTATCTGATACAGCATGGAAAGAACGGAATGGTTTACCCCGGCGGCAATTATGAAAAAATGGAAGAAGCAGTGTGCTACTTGCTGACGCACCCCAAGGAGCGGATGGAAATGGGCAAAGAGGCATATCGAACCATCACAGATAAGTGGAATGCCCGGCATGCGGCAAAGGAGCTGCTTCGTGTGATAGAAGGTTTGCAGGAGGGCAGGGTGGAGCCGGCAAAGGAAGGACCCTTAAGCGTAGCGCCGGTTATATCGCCCTCTAAAATGTACAGATGGATGACGAAAGGAGAATGAAAAGATGGAGCAGACACAGCAACTGCCTCTTGTCAGTGTAATTGTACCGATTTATAATACCAAAAATCTGCTCTCCAGATGCGTAGACTCTATACGCAGGCAGACTTATCGAAGGATTGAAATTCTGTTGGTGGACGATGGATCCACGGATAACAGCGGCGCCCTTGCGGAGAAAATGGCGATGGAGGATAAAAGGATTCGGGTTTTCCACAAGGAAAACGGAGGCTCCTCATCCGCAAGAAATTTAGGAATCGAGAAGGCACGGGGAGAGTTTATCGGATTTGTGGACAGTGACGATTACATAGAGCCGGAGATGTACGAGAGGCTTCTTTCGGTGGCATTAGAAGAAAATCTCATGATGGTGCAGATTTCCAGAGATGAGATTGACGAGCAGGGAAATCGGATGCCGGACGTGTGTGTACCTCCTGAACAGCCGGAGCTTTGGGAGTGTGAGACATTTATGCGTGAGCTGTTGCTCCACAGGGGAGACTGTTCTTTTTGTACCAAGCTGCTACATGCCTCTTTGCTGAAAGAAGAGCGGTTTCCGGAGGGAGAATTGAATGAGGATTTTTATCTTCTGATCAGGCTTCTTCCCAGGATACCGGCGGTGGCGATTCTGCCTGAGCAGGATTATCATGTCTATTATCGCTACGGCAGCAATACCAGAACCCGCAATGAGGATGAATTTCCTCAGGTTTTTACGGATATTGTGAGAAATGCAGACAGAGTTTATGAGATTGTGGAAAAGGAATATCCGGCGCTTTTGCCGGAGGCGATGCGGTTCGGGCTGTTTCAACGTCTGGACTACATGCTCCATATTCCCATTTCTCTTATGAATAAAGAGAATGAATTTTACTGTCAGGTGAAAAAATACCTGAAAAAGCACAGAAAGGATGTGCGGCATTCTGCCTGCCTCACCAGAAAAAATAAGGTGTATCTGCTGCTTTTGGGGACGGCGCCTAAGACGGTGCGCAGAGTCCATAAAATGATTAAAGGAAAACGGGTTTCATGAAAACAGCATTCAAGAACAAAATCAATTTAAGTTTTATGGGAATCATGGCAGTGCTTTTGCTGCTGCAGATTTTGACGTTGTTTTACTTTGGGAACAGAAAAGCCGGATTCCACGAAGATGAGATGTACACTTACTATTCCAGCAACAAAACGGCAGGACTTTTTGTAAATGACAGACAATGGATGGAGCGGGATCAGCTTCGGGATGATTTTGTAGTGCTGGAAGGAGAAGGTTTCCGCTATGGTGTGGTAAAACAGATGCAGTCCTGGGACGTGCATCCCCCACTTTACTATTATATTTTCCACACCGCCTGTTCCCTGTTTCCTGAACGTTTCAGTAAATGGGCAGGGATTGGCGTGAATTTGATTGCCTATGTCATCTGTTACCTTTTGCTTGCGTATGCTGCGTACACTGTCGGGGCGCCAAGCGGCGGAAAAAAGCAAAGGGGAGAGATACTTGCCTTTCTGACCTGTTTTGCCTGGGGCTTTAGCAGCGCCGTCATTTCAGGGGTGATGTTCATCAGAATGTATCAGTGGCTGACGGCATTTGTTCTTCTTTGTATTACTTTGCACTTACGTGCAGTGAAAAGACAGGATTACAGGATAAAGACCTTCCTGCTGCCCCTTGCAATCACTGTGTTTTTAGGATTTATGACGCAATATTACTATATCATTTTCCATTTTTTCTTAGGATTTGGCTTTTGCATGTTCCTTTTGAAAAATAAGAAAATCAGGGAAATGTTCGCTTATGCCGCCGCCTGCGCGGTGGGGCTTTTGGGCGCCATCTTGTACTATCCGGCAAGCCTGTCCCACATATTCAGGGGCTATCGGGGAACAGAAGCAGTCAGTGAATTTGGGGATGCCTCTAACACATGGGGAAGACTGCGCTTCTTTTACGGACTATTCGATGACTATGTGATGAATGGCACACTGAGCTGGTGGCTCCTTGTCATCTGCTTGTTGGCAGTGACAACAGGGTATCTGCGGAAAAAGGGAAAATGCCAGATGACCTTCTGGACCCCTTCTGTAGGACTGATTCTTTTTACCTGCGTGGGTTACTTTTTCACCATCTCCAAGACAGCACTCCTTCTTGGTGAGACTTCCAACCGATACCAGCTTCCCATTTATGGACTGTTGGTGTTCCTGATTCTGTACAGCACATGGACCCTCCTGTCTGCAGTGACAATGCCTGCTGCCTGTGTCATAGGGGAGAAAAAAATTTGTTTTGCCCTCATGGGGGTTCTTGCATTGTTTTTCACACTGACCAACCTAACCGCAGTCCGAAACGGCAAAGTTTTTTTTCTCTATGAAGAAGAAAAAGATATCATGGAATTTGTAAAGTCCCACCAGGACGACACTGTAGTCATCCTATACAACGAAGCCTCCCCCGATAACATCTGGCGCCTGTCCGATGAACTGATGCAATACGAAAGAACCTATCTGACAAGCCAGGCAGACCTGACTCCGCTTACCGACTCCGAGGTCACTACAGCGGCTACCCTGCTGGTTTACGCCGCAGACCACGAAAACCAAGAAGAGGCCTTAGAAAACCTGCTTGTATCAAATAAAAATTTAACTTCTTATCAGACAATTGCGCAGAAGGGACTATGGACCCTATACTTATTTGAATAATTATATGGATACGTTCTTAACTCAACTTCTGAGGATATAGTTACTGCGTAAGGAAGGCATACAAAAAGCGAAGGGGAGCGTGGTGGGGAAAACGGGATTGGCGGGGATGCGGTAGGCACAAGACGGTAGTTCTCTATGGCGGAGCCTTATGGCAGGTGGTTAGAAGGGCTTAACAGCTTTTTAAACACCCAGCAATCGCCGGACAGGAGGTCAACAAACGCTGCTACGCTTTGCGCACCAGCTTATTGTAACGAAGGCGTAACTGCCCCATGGATGGGGCAATACGCCGTTTGCGTCCGTTACCAATACTTAAATAAAAGCTGTTTAGCCTTCTTACCCCCGAACATAGGACCGCCATAGAGAACTACCGTCTTGCGCCTGCCGCATCCCCCCGCCAATCCCTTTTCCCCACCAAGCTCCCCTTCACTTTTTGTATGCACCCTGCTACCGCATAAATTTATCCCGCAACTGAAAATATACAAGAAAAAACTTAAACGCAACACCAACTTGATTGAGGTTGCCCCCATGCAACTGTAAACTAAAGCACATAAACAGAAAACAACATGTTTGATCAGAGGAGGAAAATGTATATGAGCTTTGCGGAAAATTTACAGTATTTGAGAAAAGAGAAAAATATCACTCAGGAACAGCTTGCAGAACAGTTAGAGGTTTCGAGGCAGTCTGTATCTAAATGGGAATCGGGTCAAAGTTATCCCGAAATGGAAAAGCTGCTTCAAATATGCAGTATGTTTCAATGCAATCTGGACACAATGATGCAAGGAGACATCAGCAAAGAATTTGCGCAGGACATACATGGATACGATGCCTTCAAAAATCAGTTCTCCAAATGGATGACGGCTGGTGTAGGGCTTGTTTTGTTTGGCGTCAGCGTAATGCTGCTTTTAACCGGCGTGGGATTGGATGAAATGCTCTGCACAGCAGTGTTCTTTATTTTTCTGATTGTGGCAGTGCTCATCTTTATCGTCATGGGGATGCAGAATGACCGGTTTTCTAAGAAACATCCCCAGATCGAGGATTTTTATACAGAAGAGGAAAAGGAGCATGCATATAGGGCATTTATTATAAGAATCGCAGTGGGCGTAGGCATGATTTTAATTGGGGTGCTTTTTGTGATGGTCATGGACGAATACTTGGAAGGGCAGATGCTTGATGCGGTGCAGGAAGAGAGAATGGAAGGCTTCTTATATGGAATATTTATGTTGGTGATTACAGCTGCCGCATCCCTTCTTGTCTATGGCGGTTTGCAGAAAACGAAGTATGACATTGTGGAATACAATAAAGAAGCCAATCCGTCTCTTGAGAAAAGGAAAAGAGACCTGCTTGCTTCTAAAATCTGCGGATGTATCATGCTGATAGCAACGATTGTCTTCTTGTGGTGGAGTTTTAGCACTAATTCGTGGGAGATTACCTGGATTGTCTATGTGGCAGCCGGTATCTTATGCGGTATAGTATGTATTGTGCTTTCGCGGGATGAAGTATGATAATGAGGCAGCGTAGAGGAAAATACGCCTTTGATTAATTCATTAAGGAAAAATTTGCTGTAATCTCCGATTTATGGTATGATGTTCGGAAAGAGCGAACCAAATCACAAAATCAGTGGAGGAGTTTTCATGTTATTAGACAATAAAACAATTCTTATAACCGGCGGAACAGGTTCTTTTGGCAAGTGTTTCACCAAGTATGTACTCACCAACTACGATCCGAAGAAGATCATCATTTATTCCAGGGATGAGTTCAAACAGTTCATCATGGAAAATGAGTTTAAAGAGTATAAGGACAAGCTCAGATTTTTCATTGGCGACGTGAGGGATAAAGAGCGATTGAGAAGAGCTTTTGAAGGTGTGGATTATGTGATTCATGCTGCGGCGCTAAAGCAGGTGCCAGCTTGTGAATACAATCCCAATGAGGCGATTAAGACCAACATCCACGGCGCCCAGAATGTAATCGACGCCGCGCTTGATACCGGTGTTAAGAAGGTGGTGGCGCTTTCCACGGATAAGGCGGTGAATCCGGTCAATCTGTATGGCGGCACGAAACTGGTATCGGATAAATTATTCATTGCAGCCAACGCCTATGCAGGCGCCAAAGATATTAACTTCTCCATTGTCCGTTACGGCAATGTGGCAGGAAGCAGGGGCTCCATTATTCCGGTGTTCCACAACATCATCAAGAATGGCGGCACAGAACTTCCTATCACGGATTACCGCATGACCCGTTTCTGGATCAGCCTGACCCAGGGGGTAGAGCTGGTCATCAAGGCATTGGAGGAGGCAACCGGAGGAGAGACCTTTATCAGCAAGATTCCTTCCTTTAAGGTGACGGATCTGGCGCAGGCGATGCTGCCCGGATGCAAGATGCCGGAAATCGGTATCCGTCCCGGCGAAAAGCTGCATGAAATCATGGTGACGGTGGAGGATTCTGCTACTACTTATGAATATGACAAGCATTTTATCGTATATCCCCAGGTGGTATGGAATGACAAGCAAAAGATTAATTTAAGCGGCAGCAAGGTTGATGATGGTTTTTCCTACAGTTCAGGCAACAACAAAGAGTGGCTTGGCGTGGAAGACATTAAAGAACTGTTGAAAAGCGTGGAGCTTGAAAAGTAGGATGCGCAGTAACGGATTGAAAGAAAGCGATATATAATAAAATAACTCAAACTTCCCACACCAGTTGGTGTGCTGAACCTTGAAAAATCAATACTGTAGCCCATAAAAAAGGCACAAACCTGCACTTGATGGTATAATTGAATTGTGAATAACAATCATACAGCAA
>CATLAK010000036.1 GCA_949878435.1 uncultured Lachnospiraceae bacterium | reverse complement strand
CGTATCTGTTAAGTTAAAACGGCGCAGATGGACATCTGAAATAACTGCAAGGGATGCTCTGTATCTTGAAAAACTGGGCGTAATTCTTAGCTGATTATTTGAGTATACATTATACGACTTTTAGGTTTATATCCGTGGATGGGAAATAGAAATATACAACAATACTTAGAAATTGTTCAAGCGGCTTTGCAGGAAAACAGGCTGCTGGCCTTTGAATATATAGCCCACCACGGAAATAAAACGGCACGAAGGACTGAGCCATATCAGCTTGTATTGAAAGGCAGTCATTGGTATCTGTATGGATATTGCCGTGAAAGGAATGATTTTCGCATGTTCAGGCTATCCCGTATGTCAAATCTGCAAATACAAGAGACAACCTTTACACCGCGGGAATATCAAAAACCTGCGTTAGACTTTGCAGAAATTTTGGAAGCTATGCAGACAAAAATCAAAATCCGTATTCATAAATCTATCATGGACAGAGTACTTGATTTTTGCACTTATGAAGACTTTTTGCCAGACGGTGCAGAATATTATATTGTCACTTTCCCCTTTATAGAGAATGAATACTATTACGATATTCTTTTTAGTTTTGGGGATAAATGTGAATGCTTAGAGCCATTACATATCCGCACAGAAATGCAGCGCAGAATACAAAAAATTGCGGCACTATATGAAAAGAAAAAGGGGAGTTACGAAAGTGCATAATTTTTGGTATACTTATATGTAAAAGTGAAGTAATCGAATTTCTGTACTTGGAGGAAGGGCATGGAATATATAACAGCGGCCTTGGACATGGCAGATGCAATCCGCGATGTCCTGCATACAACCATTAAAACGGTATACCCGAAATATTATCCGAAGGAAGTAACAGAATTTTTTTGCAGGCATCACAGCAGGGAGCATGTTTTGGAGGGCATAGCCTCTGGGAACATGGGCGTGCTGGTCGATAACGGTGTCATAATTGGAACAGGCTGCTTTTACGGCAATCATATCACGGGCGTATATGTGCTGCCCCGTTGCCAAAAACAGGGCTGCGGTTCACAGATCATGAATTTTTTGGAAGATAAAATCAGAGAAACGTATACGGTATCTATCTTAGATGCTTCGCTTCCGGCGGTATGCTTATACGAACATAGGGGATATAGGACGGTAGGGCATGGCGTATTTGAATTAGAAAATGATGTCAGACTGGTTTATGAAATTATGGAGAAAAAACTATAGGGGATTTGATAAGATGAAGATTTCAACAAAAGGAAGATATGCCTTAAGGCTGTTGCTGGATCTGGCAGTTTATAATACGGGAGAGCCTATTAGCTTAAAGGATGTTGCCAGAAGGCAGCAGATTTCAGAAAAGTATCTTGAACAGATCATCTCTCTGCTCAATAAGGCGGGATTCGTAAGGAGCATCAGGGGCGCCCAGGGAGGCTACATGCTTGCAAAAGCGCCTTCGGAATATACGGTGGGAATGATTCTGCGGCTGACAGAAGGGGACTTAGCGCCAGTGAACTGTGTTGGGAAAGAAGGAATGGAGTGTGAGCGCAGGGAAGGCTGCGTGACGGTAAGGGTCTGGGAAAAGCTGAACGATGCCGTGAATCAGGTTGTGGATGGCATAACGCTGGCGGATTTGGTTGAGTGGCATCAGGAAAAATCAGATCAGTATATTATTTGAAAGGCGGTGAAATGATTCATGGATATATTGCAGGATATAGAGCTGAAAGCTATGCTGGTGGAATTATCCGATATGCTGCAGGCAGTATATGGCAGTAAATTAAAGTCTATCATTTTATATGGTTCTGTTGCACGTGGAACAGCGACCACGGAATCAGATGTGGATATAATGGTTCTTATTGATGGTACTGATTTGGAACTGCGTGAGTATGAGGACAGACTAGGGGATGTATCAACAGATGTTTCTATGAAATATTTAAAGGTCCTGTCAATTGTAGATGTCAGTTACCAGGAATATATGGATTGGCAGAAAATATCTCCTTTTTATAGAAATGTTTCGGAGGAAGGAGTGATTCTATATGCAGCCTGATGTAAAAACACTTTCCCAATATCGCATGAACAGAGCAAAAGAGGATTTTGAGGCAGCAGTCAGCAATTATGAAGCAGGATTTTATAAAGTTGCGATAAATAGGTCATATTATGCGATTTTTCATGCGATACGTGCTGTATATATTAGATGGATTTGATGCCTCGAAACATAGTTCTGTAATTGCACATTTTAATCAGTTTTATGTGCATGAGGGGAAATTTGATCGAAATACCTATAAGCTGATAGACAGTGCATACCGTATTAGAGAGAAATGTGATTATTCGGATTTTTTTGTGGTGTCAAAAGAAGATGCTGAAAATCAGATTTCTAATGCGAAAGAATTTATTACAAGAGTAGAAAAATTTTTAGAGTTGTAAATGAAACGCTGCCTTTGAAAAAGAAATGAATGCTGTCAAATGAGATTGAAGAGAGAATCCCGCGGAGATTCAGGAAATAGAAAT
Organism: uncultured Lachnospiraceae bacterium; assembly: GCA_949878435.1. Classification (GTDB taxonomy): domain Bacteria; phylum Bacillota; class Clostridia; order Lachnospirales; family Lachnospiraceae; genus Suilimivivens. The sequence goes on along the minus strand of CATLAK010000036.1, from coordinate 19,436 downwards.
CCTGAATCTCCGCGGGATTCTTCCTTTTTTGGATATCTGAATGCCTGAATATGTTTTTCGTCATTGGCTTTGTTGTGTAATAAAAGTAAATTTAGTTAGTAAACTATATTGACAAACTTAGTTTCTTGTTATATCTTAAAGATAGAGAAACAAAGAAGACGGTCAAAATTAAGGAATTAATAATCTAGGTATAGCAAAAGGAGGGTTTATGAAGTTCACGAATGGTTATTGGCTAAATAAAAAAGGGATTATTCCGTCTTATGCCGTGGAGTATGCCGACCACAAGGCGGCAGGGAATGATCTGTATGTGTATGCACCCTGCAAACATCGAACGGACCGGGGGGATTGTCTGAATATCGGCATACTGAGGATACAGTTATCCAGTCCAATGGAAGATGTGATCAAAGTATCCGTGGTTCATTTTGACGGTGCAAATTACAAAGGACCTTTTGTCAAGGTAGAGGAGAAGTGTCCGGATGTACGGATTTGGGAGGAAGAGGATAAAATCATCTACCAATCGGGCTGTCTGAAAGCGGTAGTTTGCAAGAAGCCTTCTGCCTGGGAAATCGCTTTTGAGGACGGAGACCGCAGCCTTACCAGCACCGGGTATCGCAATATGGCGCATATGCGCAATGACGCCGCTTCAAAATCTTATATGGTTGAACAATTGGCAATAGATGTTGATGAATATATCTATGGGCTTGGGGAGCGGTTCACGCCTTTCGTGAAGAACGGACAGGCTTTGGATATGTGGAATGAAGATGGCGGCACTTCCAGTGAGATTTCTTACAAAAATGTACCTTTTTACATATCAAATAAGGGCTATGGCATTCTCGTAGACAATGAAGGCGACGTGTCGTATGAAATCGGAAGCGAAAAGGTGGAACGTGTTCAATTTTCTGTAGAAGGGGAAAGGCTGGATTACTATGTGATTAATGGTCATACGCCAATGGGAGCGGTGGAAAAATATACGGAGTTGACGGGGAAACCTGCGCTCCCGCCGGCATGGTCTTTTGGATTGTGGCTGACCACTTCTTTTACAACAGACTATGATGAGGAGACAGCGGGCAGCTTTGTCCGGGGAATGGAAGAGCATGATATTCCTCTAAGCGTATTTCATTTCGACTGCTTTTGGATGGAGGCATACGAATGGTGCAATTTTAAATGGAACCGGAAGATTTTCCCGGAACCTGAAAAGATGCTGGCGCGGTACCATGAGAAGGGCTTAAAAATCTGTGTTTGGATCAATCCGTACATAGCGCAGAAGTCTGACTTGTTCGCGGAGGCGGCGCAGCAGGGTTATCTGATTTGCAGACAGGATGGAAGCATTTGGCAGACCAATATGTGGCAGGCAGGTATGGCGGCAGTCGATTTTACCAATCCTGATGCAAAGGCATGGTATCAAGGTAAGCTGAAGGCGCTGATCGATATGGGGGTAGACTGCTTTAAGACAGATTTCGGCGAGAGGATTCCGGTAAGGGAAATCGCATACGGTCAAAATGTAGATCCGGTCAAGATGCATAATTATTATACCTATTTATACAACGAAGCGGTGTTTGAACTGCTAGAGAGGGAGTTTGGAAGAGGGGAAGCAGTGGTGTTTGCACGTTCTGCTACGGCAGGCAGCCAGAAATTCCCTGCCCATTGGGGAGGAGACAGTTCTGCCACATACCCGTCTATGGCGGAAACTTTGCGGGGCGGTCTTTCGCTCTCGTGCGGCGGATTTGGTTTTTGGAGCCATGATATAGGAGGATTTGAGCAGACAGCGTCCGCAGATGTTTATAAACGGTGGTGTGCCTTTGGAATGCTTAGTTCTCATAGCCGGCTGCACGGCGCCTCTTCTTACAGGGTGCCATGGCTTTATGATGAGGAAGCCTGCGAAGTACTGCGAAAATTTGTAAAGCTGAAATGTGCGCTGATGCCTTATCTATATGCCCAGGCTGTACGAGCCCACGAAGAAGGACGTCCCTTGCTAAGACCTATGGTTCTGGAATTTCCTGAGGAACCGGCATGTGCAGCCCTGGAAAGGCAGTATATGCTGGGGGATTCGCTGCTGGTGGCTCCGGTTATGAAGGAAAGCGGCGAGGTGGAATACTATTTGCCGAAGGGAAAATGGGTTCAGCTGTTAACGGGAGAGGTAATAGAAGGAGGCAGATGGAAAAAGGAGAAGCACGGTTATGATACGTGTCCATTGCTGGTAAGGCCAAATACGATTTTGGCAGTGGGAAATTGCTTTGACAGACCGGATTATGACTTTGAGGAAGGGGTTACCTTCTATTTATCAGAATTTGAGGACGGTGCAGCCAGCAAGATTTTTGTACCGGATGCAAAAGGAAATAAGATTCGTCTCGTAACCGCCCAAAGTAAAAATGAGCAGATTATGGTTACGGTAGAAGGAGGCAGCGATAACTGGACCTGCCGGTTCCTTACAGGCGGGGCAGGGATACAGCGCAGTGAAAACACGGTCCTAATGGAAAGGAGATCTTAAATGAGAGAATATTGTTTTGATGATCGGTGGTCCTTTTATCTGGATAAGGGATTTAGCCATGACAGGGACCAGGCGCGTCAGGTGGACCTTCCCCATGACTGGTCAATTGAAAATACCGTTTCAGAAGATGCGCCATGCGGTCCGGCAGGCGGGTTTTTCCCGGGAGGAGTCGGCATATATGAAAAAACCTTTTTAAAGGAAGACTATCCGGATTTTTCCAGATTCATTTTTGAGATTGAGGGCGCATATCTGCATTCCTATGTTTACCTCAACAACAATCTGATTGCAAGTAACCACAATGGTTTTACGTCTTTTCTCGCGGACGGTTCGGAATATGTCAAGATCGGTGAAAACAAAATAAAAATCGTAGTGGAGAATGATAAGCATCCAAATACCAGATACTATTCGGGCAGCGGTTTGTATCGCCATGTGAGAATGCTCTGCGCAGGGGAAGTTTATATCAGACCTTGGGGACTGTGTGTAAGGACACCCGATGTAAACGAAAAAAGCGCGGTCATAGAAGTAGAGGCGGAGGTGCAAAACAGTCAGAAACGAAGAAAGGCAGATATGGTATTCTGCATATTTGATGAAGACGGGCTGTGCAGGGAAAAGAAATATGTTTCCTGCCATTTGCTGGAAGGGGGAAATAAAATCCGTAAAACTTTTTTGGCGGAAAATCCTAAGCTGTGGTCCACAGAAGCGCCCAATCTGTATCGATGCGAAGTGCTGATCCTAGATGAGGACGGGGAGATTTTGGATGCTGCCGATACGGCGTTTGGCATCCGCACCATTTCCTTTGATGTGGAAAATGGATTTTGCCTCAACAATGAAACGGTCAAGCTCAAAGGCGGCTGTGTCCACCATGACAACGGAATACTTGGCGCATGTGCCTATCCCGATGCGGAACACAGAAAAATCAAGCTGTTAAAAGATTTAGGGTACAATGCAGTGCGGACGGCACACAATCCCCCTTCAAAGGAATTTCTAAATGCCTGTGATCAGATGGGGATGCTAGTGATGGATGAATTGTATGACTACTGGCGGATTCCTAAACTGCGCAATGACGCAAGTCCTTGGTTTGACACCTGCCATCTGCGTGATGTGGAAAATTTTGTGTACCGGGACCGGAATCATCCCAGTATTATCATGTGGTCAACCGGGAATGAAATACCGGAGAGAGACGGAAGCGGCGATGGGGCAAGGATTGCCAAAGAACTGGCAGACGGAATCCGCACAATCGACGACACAAGAGCTATAACCAATGGAATCTGTGATGTATTTCCCGATCAAGGGGCTCTTGCAGATGATTTCAACAAGGCATTTTATAATTATTATGATTACCGGATTCCTAATTGGGCTGATGGGGATGTTGCGGCGCTGATTGAGGAGGCAGAAAAACTGCATGAGGACTGGTTTGATCTGACGGAAGAATTTTGCGAGCCTCTTGATATCGTAGGACACAATTACAGCGAAGACTTGTATGTCAAAAGTCTTGAACGATTTCCCAAAAGAGTGGTATATGGCTCAGAGACCTTTCCGCAAAAGATAGACAGCTTGTGGAAATTGGTTCTGGAAAATTCCCACGTGATAGGAGATTTTTCATGGACAGCAATGGATTATCTGGGAGAAGCCGGGCTGGGGCGGGTTACCCATGGCCCCGTGGAAAAGATGATGGCGGATTATCCATGGCACACGGCAGTCTGCGGCGATCTGGATCTTTGCGGAGATAAAAAGCCGATTGCCTATTACCGCCGGATTGCAAGAAAAGAATTGCACGGACCCTACATCGCAGTGCGGGGACCTCATTTGTACGGTAAAATGGAAAGCTGCTCCCCATGGGGCTGGACAGAGGTCACCCACAGCTGGAGTTATCCGGGTTATGAAGGGCAGCCAACAAGAGTGGAGGTATATGCGGATGCAGATGAGGTGGAATTATTCCTAAATGGGAAATCTTGCGGCAGTGCGAAGGCGGAAAAGGTTCTGTGCCATAAGTTTGTTTTTGACCAAATCCCTTATGAGCCAGGAATCCTGCGTGCGGTATCGGTAAAAAACGGGAAAGAAGAAAAGAGCGAAAGCCTTTGCACGGTGGGAGAGGCAGTGAAGATTTGGGCACAGATCAGTTACCTTCCGGCAGTATTCGGGAAACGGGCATTATGTTTTGTGCAATGCGGTTTAGCGGATGAGAAGGATCAGCTGGTACCCTATGGAGAAGCGGAAATAGAGGCTTTGGTTACAGGAGGAAGGCTGATTGCCATGGGAACCACAGATCCCCAAAGTACCGCAAGTTATGGTTCAAATATCCACAAGCTCTATCAGGGGAAGGCACTGGCTGTCTTTGAGATGCTCCGCCCGGATATAGAAATCTGTTTTTCATCAAAGGGATATGAAAGCGTTTACCTTAGACCTTACGGCGATAAGTAGAAAGAGGAGGGGCTGCGAATGGATAGAAATGTAATAGTAGAGATGAGGAATATACGGAAGGAATTTCCAGGGATCATTGCCTTAGACCATGTGGACTTTACTTTAAAAAAGGGAACCATACATGGACTTCTGGGGGAAAACGGCGCCGGAAAATCCACACTGATGAAGATTTTGTCAGGAACCTATCCGGATTATGCCGGTGAGGTGAGAATGAATGGCGAGCCGGTACACTTTAAAGCGGAAAGAGATGCACTGGACGCGGGAATTTCCATTGTTGCCCAGGAACTGCATCCGATTATGGAACTGACGGTCGCCGAAAACATTTATCTGGGAAATGAGCCCAGGAAACTTGGATGCTTCATCGATTTTAAGAAACGAAGAGAGCTGGTAAAGGAGCAGCTGGCAGAATTTGAATTATCTTTCAAAGAAGATGACAAAATGAAAAATCTCACGGTTGCAAAATGGCAGATGGTTGAAATCGTTAAGGCGACCACCAGAAACTCCCAGGTGATTATTATGGATGAACCTACCTCTGCACTTACAGATGCGGAGACGATGGTCTTGTTTGACCGGATCAAACAGCTGCGGGATAGCGGAATCGCAATAGTCTATATCAGCCATAAACTGGAAGAAATCTATAAACTGTGTGATGAAGTGACCGTGTTGTGTGACGGAAAACTGATCGGGACGGATTCCATTGACAAATTTGATATGCCGACCCTGATATCCATGATGGTGGGAAGGACGGTAGATGAGATTTATCCGCCCATCGACCTGCCAAAGGAAGATAGTCAGGAAATCCTGCAGGTTAAGGGCTTAAGGCGGCAGGGCGTTTTTGAGGATATCACATTTTCCCTTAAAAAAGGCGAGATATTGGGGTTTGCGGGAATGATGGGGGCTGGCAGGAGCGAGGTGATGCGCGCCATCTTCGGATTAGACCGTTATGATGCGGGGGAAGTGATTCTGGAAGGACAAAAGATGGTGATCCGCTCTCCTCGTGAAGCAATCGTAAGCGGTATAGGAATGGTGACGGAAGACAGGATGGTTTATGGATTTGTGGGAGGCCGATCCATCAAGGATAATATCATACTGCCCAATTTTGACAAGTATGCGCCGCTTTTGTTCATCAAAGACAAGAAGGCGGAAGAGGAGGCGGAACATATTTGCCGTGAGATCAATGTCAAAAGTTCCGGCACCGGTACCCAGGTGCGGAATCTTTCCGGCGGCAATCAGCAGAAGGTAGTGCTGGCAAAATGGCTGGTCAGAAATATGAAGGTGCTGATCTTAGATGAGCCTACCAGAGGCATTGATGTGGGGGCAAAGCAGGAAATTTATTCATTGATTAAAAAATTGGCGGAGGAAAACGGTTTAGGAATCATCCTGATAAGTTCGGAAATGCCGGAAGTCATAGCCATGAGTCACAGGATTTATGCAATGGAAGGCGGCAGGATCGTGGGAGAGTTCTCCAAAAAGGAAGTGACTGCCAATAAGATTATGGAGGTAATCATAAAGAAAGGGGAGGCTGTATGAAAAAGCAGAAGTTTTCATTTTATAGCTTTTATAATAAGTACGGAATTTTTTTCATTATTATTTTGTTATTCATTGTCTGTGCACTGATTAATGATAATTTTACAAAGACATCAAATCTGATGAATGTTTTAAAGCAGATCACGGTGGTGGCGATTATCGCGTGCGGTGAGACGATGCTGATCTGCGCCGGCATGATCGATTTGTCCGCAGGGCAGCTGGCAGGAACTGCCGGATGCTGTGCCGCAGCCGTCTTAGTGGCGACCGGAAGTGTGACGCTTGCCTTTGTGGCAGCGATAGCATGCGGCGTCGTCTTCAGTTATGCCAGCGGCATTTTAGTGACCACCTTTGAGCTGCCGCCGTTTATTGCAACCCTGGCTATATCCAACATTGCAGAAGGGGTAACGTATTTGTATACCGGGGCGTCTGCGATCACAGGGGTGGAGAAAATCCGCTGGCTCGGGCAGGGAAGGATTTTCGGTGTCATTCCCGTGATGGTCCTGTTCATGGTGGGCGCAATTATTCTGATACATATCATTCTGCGGTATACGAATTTCGGTCTGGCAATCTATTCCATCGGGGGAAATGAAAATGCGACCCGGGCGGCGGGAATCAATGTCAATCGAAATAAGCGCTTGATCTTTATGCTCTCAGGCGCATTGTGCGGACTTGCGGGCGTGATCCTGACGGCACGCATGATGTCCGGGCAGCCCAATGTAGGCGCCGGTTACGAATTTGATGCAATCACGGCAACAATCGTGGGAGGCACTTCCTTTACCGGCGGAGTCGGCGGAACCATGTGTGTGCTGGCAGGTTCCATTATTATAGGTCTCTTGAATAACATCCTAAATCTGATGAATGTCAGTAGCTATTGGCAGCTGATCGTCAAAGGGGTATTGATCGCCTTGGCGGTAATATTGGATATCAAGACCAAAAAGCTCAGAAAATAAAAGATTATACTTAGATGATATCATAAATGATAAGGAGGAAAAAATGAAGTTATTTAAAAGTTTAGTTAGTTTGACGGCTTTAGCAATGGTGTTAACAGCCTGCGGCTCTGCCGGGGAAAATGCGGCAAAAGATGCCGGAAGCGGGGAACAGGCAGCGGCAGAAGTGGAAGAAACAACAGAAGCACAAGAGGAAACGGCGGCAGAATCGGAAGAAGAGTTTATCTTGGGTTTTGATTTGGGAAATTCCATTTATCCGTACTGTGTCCTAGTGGGAGAGACGGTGGAAAGTTATGGAAAAGAAAAGGGAATTAACGTGATTTTGACCGATTGCGGCGGTGATGTGAACGTCCAGAATGATAATATGGAAAATTATATTATTCAGGATGCGAATGTGATTTCCGGTATCTATCAGGATAAGGACGGCGCGATGACCTCGGTCTATCTGGCACAGGAAAACAATGTCCCGATCATATCCTGCTGCCAGTTCATCGTGGGCGCAGATGAGGTCTACGATTCTTATATTTTTGCCGGTTCTGAAAACTATGACGGCGGTCATCTGATGGGGGAATGGATGGCAGAAAAACTGCCTGAGAATGCCAATATTCTTTACTGCAAGTCCAAAACAGGTGATGCAGGCGGCGAAATGAGATATCAGGGCATGGAAGCGGCTTTGAAGGAAAATGGCAGGGAGGACGTGACCATATTAGACATTATTTATACCAACGGTACGCGTGACGGCGGTGTCAGCGCTATGGAAGACTGGCTGAATATGTATGACGTATCTGAGATTACTTGCGTTGCAGGCGTTGCAGACGATCCGGTGCTTGGAGCATTGGAGGCAGCAAAGGCGGCAGGTGTTGCAGACCAGATTATGTTCATCGGTCTGGATGCAAGCAAAGCGGCGTTAGAGTCCATTGAAGCCGGCGAGATGGCAATGTCTGTGTTCCAGAATGCAGTAGCACAAGGAAAAGCAGTAGTTGATTTGTGCGTTGAAATCCGAAACGGCCAAGATCCGGCACAGCTGGAAGACGTGTATGTGCCATATGAGACGGTAACTGCCGAAAATGTGGCAGATTACTGGCAATATTACGAATAAGAAACTTACAATTTCATACAAGCAAAATGATATCATCTATAACGACTAAATATGGGAGGACCCGGTATTTTGGCAGCAGGAAGGGCAGGCATAGGTAAATTTGCCGAAATACCGGGTCTTTATAAAAACTGAATGTTGAATAGTTGTATAAGTACAATTATAATAATGGTAAAAAATTGAAAGAGTAGTTTTGATATGAATATAGCATACCAAAGTTCAAGCAACAAACCAAAAGATATTAAATTCCACAATCAAAAACTTGTTTTGTCGTTGTTTTTGGCAAATGATTACTGGTCGATTCCGCAGATTTCAGAAGAAATAAAGTTGAGCAAAACATCTGTTGCCAAGATTATTTCGGGCATGGAGCAAAGGGAGCAGATTGTCTCCTTAGGGAAAGGCACCTCCACCAGCGAGGGGGGCAAAAAACCGGAACTATTTCGGCTGAACAGTGAATACCGTTATGCGATTGTAATCGATATCGGTGCAGAATACCTGGTAGGGGCAATTACAAATTTTTCCTGCGAATTGATTGGTGAACCTATTTATAAAAATGCCACGGAAGCCACCTATGAGGAGACTGTCCAGATGATTTATGAAATCGTCGAGATGCTTTTGCGGACCTCGGGGGCTGCCACAGAATCCATCTGTGGAATTACATTGGGATGTGATGGAATCGTTGACATGGATAAGGGCATCATTAGCTGTTCCGCCCATAAAAAGACATGGGCAAAAAATCTTAAGATACGGAAAGATGTGGCAGAAAAGCTAAAAAAACTGGATTTGAATTGCGAAGTTTACGTTGACAACGGGTGCCGGTATATCGGCTTTGCAGATTTGTTATGCACAGACACCAGACAGTATCAGTGTATTGCCACGATTTATACGACAAAGGAGTTTTTGGGGGGAAGCATCATCCAGAAGGGACATTTACTAAAAAGCGCAAATGGCTTTATGGGTGAGTTTGGGCATAACATTATAGACCCAAAGTCGAAAGTAAGATGTGAATGCGGAAACTATGGCTGTTTAGAAGCGCTTGTGAGTGAAAAAAATCTGATTCAGATTTTAAACGAAAAGCGGGTACAATATCCCGATTCTATATTCAATACATCCGATTTGGAAGCAGATATGGAGCATATTTTTGCAGCAGCCATGGAAAAAGATGTGCTGGCGGGAAAGATTTTGTCGGAGAGTGCAGAGTACTTTGCCATATCCATTCATAATATGATGATGACGTTTGACCCGGAAATGGTGATTATTCAGGGGGAGTATGCCCGTGCCGGAGAAGACTTCCTGCATGAAATCTGTAAACGGGTAACACAGCTCAATGTTTTTGGGCTGGACAGGATTCCCCACATTTCATTGTCGAAGGTTAGAAATACAGAGGACTTATTAAAAGGGTATGCGTATTTTTCAATATTGAATTACATTGCGGAAAAAGAACCTTATCGATAAAGGAGCAGAAATGGTACAACAATTTAGCTTTGAATTTGGTTATCCGAAGATCAAATTTCATGGTATTGAATTTAGTGTATCGGTTCATACATTTGAAAATACATACACCGTTGACCCGGCGGACTGGACAGAGAAGGATATTTCCCATAAGGAGAGGGAAATTGCCGGGACACGGCTTCGGTTTGCAGGCAGTCAGCTGTCCTGTAATGGGATCTATAAAATCAGGATGCGGGTGAAGGAAAATGGAGCAGTAGGCATTTCCTTTCAGATAAAAATGGATTTGCCCATCCGCGGAACCAGGTTAATCGTTTATGAGCAGCCCAACGGTCAGATTATAAGCAGAATCGATGCTTCTGCCTTACCTGTTCCCAAAACAGGCGTGACCCTTCCTTATCCGGAAGCATGGCGCTGTCTTGCGACTCCTTTTCTGGCTGTTCAAAATGAGGGAGGATATTTCTGGTATCGTTCTCTGGATAAGGCGGTAAATGCAAAACGATTTACGCTTTACGGGGAAGATAAGTTAACGGTGGAGTTAAGCTATGATACCCTTGGAACCGATGTTGGCTGCTTTTGCATAACGCCGGAATGGGAAATCGGATTTGCAAAAGAACTGGCTGCGGTCTATCAGGAGCATACCCGGCATGTGGCAAAAGCGTATGGGCTGGAATCCTGGGAGATACGTAAGGATGTGCCGGACTGGCTGCGGAAGATTTCTCTGGTGGTGGCGCTTCATGGCATGCACTTTACGGGTTACATTTTTAATACCTACTCGGACATGTTAGAAAAATTAGAATGGATGGCGGAGCAGATCGATCCGGCAAAAGTATTGGTTTATCTTCCAGGATTTGAGGGCAGATACTATTGGGAATACGGAAAATATGATGCCAGTCAGCGGCTGGGGGGAGCCGGGCAGCTAAAAAGGCTTGTTGCGAGAGCCAAGGAGCTGGGATTCCACATCTTTCCCATGCTGGGCGCTAACATTGTAAATACAAAGACGGAAAACTTTGCGTGTTTTGGGGATGCTTCCAGATTTGTGACCCCAGGAGGCGTTTTCCCCACGAATATGGTGGACTGGGATAATTCCAGATCCTATGACCACGGATGGATGGCATACCTGAATCCAGCAGCGCCGGCTTGGCAGAATCGATTGATCGACGAGGCTGCCTGCCTTTATCATAAATTCGGATTTAGCGGCATTTACCTTGATATATCCGGCATGTGGCTCAATGATGCCAGATACGACGTAGCAGAAGGCACGCGCACGCTGGTGAGACGGATCAGGGAAAGGTGCGGGGACTGCTTAGTGATAGGGGAAGCCTGGTACGACGGAATTGCCAATGTGTTTCCGCTGGTGCAGAATGGGCATACAGACGGCGTAATGCATTATTATGATGAAGCAATCCCGGGATTTTTTGAAACTTACTGCCGTATGTTCGGTCATTTATGCCAAGGGGATCCCGGGTCAAATTCTACAGGGGTGCATGAGCTGGGCTATAATAGCATTACTTCCACGCCCCTGCGCCGGGCAGTTATTCCGACCCTTACAATGGTGGGAGACACCCTTGACAAAAATATGGAAGGTGTGAAAGAAATCATAAAACAGGCAGAAACCTACTATAAGCTGTACATAGCTGGAAATAGATAGCAGGGAAGGAGCTTGCAGTGATAAGTGAAAAGTGCAGTCAGAATAGCAGATAAAAAGCATGTTCTAGATATAGGTTCATCCTATAACCAGTGCATGCTTTTCTATATTGGACATAAGGGGCAAAGTGTATTAAGATGATACCATAGTAAACCGATAGGAAATAAATAATAAAGACACAGAGCAATCTGCTAAAAGCGTAAAACGCTTCGGAATGGAGGAAAAAATGAGTAAAAAGACATATGCAGAGAGAAATTTAAAGTTTGAGACATTACAGCTTCACGTAGGGCAGGAGCAGCCGGATCCGGTGACGGATGCAAGGGCAGTGCCGATTTACCAGACGTCTTCCTACGTGTTCAAAAACTGCGAGCATGCGGCGGCAAGGTTTGGCTTAAGCGATGCCGGAAATATTTATGGCAGACTGACCAATCCCACCCAGGATGTATTTGAACAGAGGATTGCAGCCTTGGAGGGTGGTGTGGCAGCGCTGGCAGTTGCATCCGGCGCAGCAGCCATCTCCTACACCATCCAGAACCTTGCACATGCAGGAGACCATATTGTGGCAGCGAAGAACATCTACGGCGGAACCTATAACCTGCTGGCGCATACCCTGCGGGAATATGGAATTGAAACGACTTTTGTAGACCCTTTCCGGTACGAGGAAGTGGATGCAGCGGTGCAGGAAAACACGAAAGCGGTATTTATCGAAACCCTGGGAAATCCCAATTCAGATGTGGTGGATATAGAGAAAATTGCAAAAATCGCCCATCAGCACAAGATTCCGCTGGTCATCGATAACACCTTCGCCACCCCCTATCTGGTACGCCCCATCGAATACGGAGCAGATATCGTGGTACATTCCGCCACCAAATTTATCGGAGGACACGGCACGACCATCGGCGGCGTGATTGTTGACAGCGGCAGGTTTGATTGGGAGGCAAGCGGAAAATTCCCGTCCCTGACACAGCCCAATCCCAGCTACCACGGCATCAGTTTTACCAAAGCAGTGGGAACAGCCGCTTTTGTGACCAAGATCCGTGCCATCCTGCTTCGCGACACAGGCGCCACTCTTTCTCCCTTCCATGCATTTTTCTTCCTCCAGGGACTTGAGACATTGTCCCTCAGAGTGGAGCGCCATGTGGAAAATGCGCTTAAAGTGGTAGACTACCTGAAAAATCACCCACAGGTTGAGAAGGTACACCATCCTTCAGTGGCAGATGACGCCGAGCAACAGCAGTTATATAAAAAATACTTCCCAAATGGCGGCGGTTCCATCTTCACCTTTGAGATTAAAGGGGATGCCAAGAAGGCAAAGGCATTCATTGACAACCTGGAACTGTTTTCCCTGCTTGCAAACGTGGCGGATGTGAAATCCCTTGTCATTCATCCGGCATCCACTACCCACTCCCAGCTGAGCGAAACAGAGCTGGCACAGCAGGGCATCTATCCCAATACGATTCGTCTGTCTGTCGGAACAGAAAATATTGAGGATATTATAGAGGATCTGGAGGAAGCGTTTAAAGCAGTGCAGTAATTGCCCCTGCGGATACAGCACCCAGTTCATTAAGGGATGCTCCCGGACGGCAGGGATGTAAGGGCAGGGCGTAGCTGCGTACAGCGGGCGGAATATCATATCGTTTCAAGTCTCCTCTCAAAATCGGATTTCACTAACAGAATGTATAGAGGTGTTTTAGGGAGGACGGGGCGGAGTCAAACGGCATCCTGCCTAATGACTCCTAAAATCACCATCCGTGGCGATTTTACCCTAGTCTTTTCTACATTCTGCAAGTGAAATTGCCGATTTTTCGCAGGGACTTGAAACGATATGATATTCCGCCCGCTGTACGCAGCTGCGCCCTGCCCTTACATCCCTGCCGTCCGGGAGCCTCCCTTAATGAACCGGGTGCTGTGTCCGCTGGGGAGGGGGTATGGTATAATTTGAAGGTATATATTTCCTTATATTCCGTCAAATTCCGTTTAGAACTATACTATCGGCAGAGTTAAAAAGCCTTGTTTTATCAAACTCTACCGTTGGTAGGTGTTCATTTTTATGCTGGATTTATATAATTTACTGCAAGCAGGAGGGCTGAATGATGAATCAAATTAAGATTGGAACTTTTATTTCCGAACGCCGGAAAGCAAAGGGCTGGACGCAGGGTCAGTTAGCAGAAAAACTGGAAATTACCGATAAGGCTGTTTCAAAATGGGAAACAGGACGGTCTATGCCGGATTTGTCTTTGTTTATGCCTTTATGTGCCCTTTTAGACGTTACTTTGAATGAATTGTTTGCGGGTGAGCGCATTGCAGAAGAAAAATTGAAAGATAAAACAGATGAGGTACTTATGGATGTAATTACAAATTGGTTAGGACACGATAAGTGGGAATCAAAAGAAGGTGATACAACTCTCCAAACTGTTTTGGAAGTTGAAAATGTCTCCAAACGCTATGAAAACGTTTCGGCAGGATGCGAAACAGAAAAAAATTCTGTGTTAGCTGTCAATGATGTAAGTTTTCAGATATCCCGCGGCAGCTTTGTTGGAATTATGGGGGCTTCCGGTTCTGGAAAAACAACTTTGCTTAATTTAATAGCCACAATAGACAAGCCAACAAATGGGGCAATACGAATAAACGGACAGAATATAGTGGATATATCGGACGAAGCTGCCGCAGAATTTCGCCGCAGACATTTAGGCTTTGTTTTCCAGGAATACAATTTACTTGAAACTTTGACAATCTATGAAAATATTGCACTTGTTTTGACGATTAAAGAGGTTTCCAAAGAAAGTATTCACCCAATGATTCAAAGTTTATCTGAAAAGCTGGATATATCAGCAATATTAGATAAGTTTCCACATGAGGTATCGGGAGGACAGCGGCAGCGCTGCGCCTGCGCCCGTGCTATTGCGGTAAATCCAGATATGATACTTGCGGACGAGCCTACAGGAGGCATGCAGTTAGTAGCATAAATATCATAAAAAAATAATGCGGATGTTTTTTTCATGGTCAATGCGGATTTCCCTAATGATTGACCGCCATAATTCGCGCTTTTCTGGAATAGCAAAGGTGCTATAGACACTCTCAAAATCCATCTTTAAAAATTCCCGTAGATAGGACAAGTCCTTGACAGGTCGGGAATCTTCTGCTTTGATTTTCTCAAGCTGCAAAAGCAGTTTTTCCCTATCGAGTTTAAATTCATCCATTGTGATTAAGTCATTGAGGTACAAGTCTTTTAACTTCTGTAATTTGCCTTCGATACTCCGACGCTTTGCGTCTGTCCGGATGGCGGGCAGGTTCGCGACTTCATATTCTGCGATATACTTTTCCAATTCCGGACGGATGCGGTCAAGCATAATTGATTCAAGAGGAGATTCACGAGTAATTTTGCGGTTTGGACACCGGTGGAGGTTGACACCTTGCCTGCAGCGATAACTATTGTATTGATAGACTATCCGTGTACCATCTGCCCGTATGTGTCCGCTCATGCGCTGCTGACATCCGCTCATGATATGATCGCAATCATCGCAGACTACAAGCCCGCTGAAAATATATTCATGCTTTTTCCCATCCTTGATATTGATTTTAAGTAGCCTCTGAATATCCTCAAAGAGTTCACGGTCAATGAGTGCCGGGCAGTATTCTTCATTATCGCGGAATACCCCGATGTATTTTGTATTTGTGAGCATTTTCTTGAGACTGGCAGCAGACCGCATAAGCCCGAACTCTGATTCCATATACCGGAGCGTCTCACTCAAGTTCCCGTTTTTGCGGTAGAATTGGAAGATTGCAACGGCGGTCGGGGCATCGTCATCCGGCGTGAGGTGCTTGTCTTTGATGGAATATCCAAGGGGAGTCGAGCCGGAAAGAACCTCACCATTTTCAACCTTGTCATCGAACACGCCTAGGATTCGGTCAGAATCGTTTTGGGCTTCGAGTTCAGCCCATATCATTGAATTGTTCACGAACGCCCGTCCGTGGGGCGTGGAGGTGTCAAAATAAGGCTGCTCAATCGCCGTCCATGAAACGCCGTGCCTGTCAAGGATATCTTGTGTGTTAAGATAATGACGTAGGTTCCGGAACCAGCGGTCAAGGCGGGTGAAGATGACAAGGTCAATCTGTCCTGCCCGTATATCATCAAGGAGGCGTTGGAAATCGTCCCTTTTGAGTTTCTGTCCGGAAATCCCATCATCGATGTATGTATCGACAAGAATCATGTTATCATGCGCATCAATATATTTCTGCCCGGTCGATAGCTGGTCGCGCATGGAATCACCTTCCTTGACCTGCTTGTCGGTAGATACGCGGATGTAGATAGCGACACGGAGCAGGATTTTGTCAACGGAAACGACGGTCTTTCGTCTCATTTTATCAACTCCAATCATAAAAAGGTAAAAAAATAGAACCTATGCAAAAGCACGGGTTCGTGGTAAAATGAGACTTGTAGTGGGTCATTTTATCCCGTGCTTTTGCGGTGGTAAGTGAATCACTGGGCGGTCGTTGTTGGCGCAGCGGTCGCCCTTTTTATGTACAGAAAAGACTCCATATTGCTATGAGGTCTCAATGTATTTTTGCCCGTGGGGGCGGTGTTTCATAAAATCCATTATGAACACTCATTTGCCGTTGCCGAGAATTTTGAGTAAGTCATCCGGAATAATGGCAGGTATATCCGACGTGGAAAAGTCGTTTGTGTTTCGGGTCACGATGTAGTCGGCATGAATCTGTTTTGCACATTCGTCCTGCAAGCAGTCCTCAAAGTCAGAAAAATCCTCTCTTTGCAAGGCATTTCGGACGCTTTTATGGTCTGCACCTGCTACTTGCAGCAAATCCAGTATATCAAGCAGGAGTTTCCTCCGGTCGGCTGCGGAATAGCGTTTCCTCAAAATATAAAAAATGTTTGATATGGAATGCAGGGCAATATATCCCGTGACATTGCCGGAAACGCAGCTTTCCAAAGCGGATTTGGATGAATCATAAAACGGGAGGCGTTTTTCCAGTACGTCCAGTATAATGTTGGTGTCAAATAAAACGAGCATATTTTTCCTCTCTTGCCTCCTCTAATTCTTTTTTGTAATCAAAATCCTCCGGCAATGTTCCCGCAAAAGACATAAGACCTTGAAAACCACGTTGTCTTTCCTCAAGGGTGCTTTCGTGAGCAAATTTTTCAATGACTGCATTTTTAAAAGCATCCGTCTCTTTTTCCGCTAATGAGGGGCTTGCATATTCATGCGCTATCCCCATAAGGGAATCTATACTTTTGTTTAGGGCGGGAATAGCCTCATTACTGTCTGATTGAGAATCAACAAAGAGCATATACATATATACCGCCTCTAGTTTGTTTTCCGGCATTTCCTGCAATAATCCTATTGCTTTTTCCAAAGTTGACATAGACATACCTCCTTTTAGATTTTATTATATTGAATCTTAATAATTATATGCTTTAGGGAAAAGTATCTATTTTTCTTTTACGTCGTAAGAGGCTGCTTTATACATGGTCACAGTACCGCCAGTATTATCGCCCTCATACTGAACGACCTCAACTTTATGCGTTCCGGTGGAAAGGAAATCTCCGGACAGGTCAAGAGAGCCTTGGGAATCTCCGAGTTGTTCTTTTGTGGAGAGCATACCATCAATATATATGTGGGACAAAGAACCTCCGTTTATTCCCGATGTTTCATAACCTATCTGCATGAGCGTGGTGTCAGCGTCCGCATATACAACTATGATGTTTCCATTTTCCGTTGTTCCGCTTGCGTTTACAAGCAGGAATGTTCCGTCCCCGGTATCAGAATAAGAATCTCCGATAAAGTCTTTTTCGGGTGCACTATCATCGGCAGCAGGGGCAGCCGTTTCTGCGGAAGCATTTGTAGTATCATTGCCACTGCAAGCGATAAGACAGCCAAGGGACAAAGCGCAGACCATTAAAGCACAGATTATTTTCTTTTTCATTTTGTAAATCCTCCGTTTCTAAGTATAAGTTTTTAACAGTAAAAATGTTTATGCGCGTGTTTGCAATTTAGCGATAAGCGCATCTTTGAGGACTTTGGAATAATTGATTCCAGAGTTCTCACAGGCAGTATTCAGCCATGCGGGAATACTTAAAGTTTTTTCACAGCCTTGTCATCATAAGACTTTGCATATTCATCCAGATTGACGCAGATTAGATTCACAAGTGCAGCGTCGTCATCTTTTTCCACATGCTCAAGGGGAGTTGGTAAAGGAAGTTCGTCACCGTCACGAAGAGCAGTGAATAAATACTGTCCACAAGCATCCTGTGCCATTGAGAATGCATCGGAGAGGGTATCGCCGTATGTGGCTAAATTATTAAGGTCGGGAAAGATGACCGAGAAACGACCGTCATCTTCTGGATAAAAAACAGCAGGATAAATATAATTCATATTGAATGCTCCTTCCTACATAGGAATCTTGTCACCGTGTAAACTCCTAATGAAGGGAGGTGGCATGGTGAAAGTTCTGTTATGGGAGAAGAGAACCGCTAAGCAGTTCACTTTGATGGAGTTGGCGAAGAAATCCGGGATAGGAAAATCGGCGCTCAACAACATCGAGAATGGTAAAGTATCACCAACATTGTTCCAGCTTGAGACGATTGCAATCGCACTGGATATAAAAATTACATATCTATTTGAATCAGAGTACAAGTAATTTTAGCACATCATGCCGGAATATCGTCAAAAGGTGGGGATATTTCCATAATTATGGAAATGTGTCCCTTGATTTACGCAGCCATTGGAATTTATGCTATAATGCGTTTCCGGAAGGAAGGTGATATTCGCTTGAATTATAAAAAGGCTATTATTGAGTTAGTCGAAAAGATACAAAGTGAAGAAATCCTAAAGAGGATTTATGAACTTGTTTCATATCTTTACGCTAATGAGTGAGGCTGGCAGTTAAAAAGACTGTCAGTCTTTTTCTTTTTTGGATTGCAAGTATAAATCAATGAGGCGGTCGAAAGCCTCGAGGTCATCTATACGGGCATTAACTAGGGCTTTGATAGCATTTTTCCGAATATCACTTTCACCTGCCATGATGCGATCAATTTTTTGGATGAACTCGTCATCGGATTCAACGAACATTTCTCCATCACCAGTAGTCAGCCATATGTAATCCACTCCAAACTCTCTACAAATCGCCTTTATATTTGCGTCAGTGAGAGAGCATCGCCCATTCTCTATTTTGGAAACGGCAGACCTTTGAATCCCTAATTTTTCCCCGAATTTCTCCGTGGTAAGACCAAGTGATTTCCGAATTTCTTTCACCCGTTCACCTTGTAACATACAAATTCACCTCCCTCCTTTTGACTAAGCATAACAGCAGAAAATATAAAAGTCAATAAAAAAGTTGAATCAAGACGCAAAATACAATTAACAAAGCGTCTTTAAGATGCTAATATGTGTCTATAAGACGCAGCGGGAGGTGAGAAGGTGCTTTTAATGGCAAAAATTGAGTTAGACGAAAAAGGAATTTTGGCACAAATAGAGAAGGTAAATAAAGCCAAGCGAAAACTCGATGATGAATTGTGCGAACTGGAGTCGATGATGCAGAAAGTGTCAATCAAAGAACAGGGGGATTCCGAAGAATCCCCAAAAGGCTAAATTTCGTTAAGCAATTCATAATTGTATTGTTTAAGAACTTTAGCAAGTACGGTTGAATTGATTTTGATTAGCTTGCGGATTGCATCTTCTGTTTTGATGGCTTTCATATCAAGACCTTTCGCGATTTGAGTGAATATTCTAACGCTTCGGAGCCACCGTTTTATCGCTTGAGAGCCATTTGATTTTGGTATTCTAATGCTTGAGAGCCACCACAACATCTAGTGGTCTTTGATATTTGATTTTATATAGGATC
>CATLAK010000035.1 GCA_949878435.1 uncultured Lachnospiraceae bacterium | reverse complement strand
CCCCGTTATCTATAAAAAGCTGCAAAAAAAATGAGCCTGTTTCATGGAAACCTTTGTAGATATTATATCAGATATCGGGGCACAAATCAGTAAAATCAAGCGTTGTAGAATTAATCAGCAGACACTATTTAGTGCATTATTTATAGCATTAAACTCGCCACAATTCTCTAACGGGTAATTTGTCATAGTTCCATCAACACTATCTAATATTGCCTGCATTTGAGGATTAATTGCATTTCTCGTAGGATTATTATTCATACCACTAATACCATAATATGTGTCACCTGTGTTCGTATCTATTGCAGCTGTTACAACCTTAGAATTAATTTTTCCTCCAGTTGGCTTGATAATATCTCCATTTAAAATAGCTTGTCTATAACTGTTAATATTACTTTTAAGCATATCATCCGCAACATTTTTCCAATATGCATCATAACGTGCTGTCTCTTCTGGAGTCATTAAATCTCTAAGAGATGTTGGTGTACCACCCTCACTTTCCCCGGTCACTACTTCTCCAGTCTCCCCATTCCCATCTCCTCCACTCCCTTTCGCCGTCTCACCCCCCGCTTCCTTCGTCGCCCTATAAGCCCTCTCCCTCTCAATCCTTTCCAAATAAGGCTTTTCCGCTATCATGCATTCATAAAACATAAGCCCATTCGCTAGTTCCATTGACATCTGCCCTAGAACACTCAAAGCTTTCTTATGTTCTTCCTGCCATCTGTAATACGACTTCGTTTCTATCCGCTCCGCTGTCTCCGGATATTCCCTCCGCACCATCTCCAGCATTTCTTCATTCAAGATCCGTGCGTCCCATCCCGGCACTTCCTCCATCCCGTTTATGACGCCTCTGGTCGATAGTCCCTCCACGAACAGTTCCAGCCTGCTCACATCGCATGTCACCAGCAGATGCCCCAGTGCTGACCTAATCAACTGCCCTTCCATGTCATATTCCCCATACAGGGATGCCATCTCCATATCCCCGTTCCGCTTTAAACTATCCTCCAGAAATTGAATCGCATTTTCACACATGCCGTCATGCAGGTACAAGCTTCCATAGGGATCCTTCAAAATCTCCAGCAGCCCCGGATATTTCTGCTTCATTTCACTGGTCAGTGCCGCCTCCCTCAGGATTCGTGCCGCCGCCTGTCCATCCTGCCCCGAGTTCACCGGCACAATCCACTGCCCGCTCTTTCTACATGTCAGGGTAGACTTCATCGTGATAACTTCATCATTCCCCATCAGCACATTCTGGGGCTCTATGTTTTCCCATCGGTCCTCCAGCTCGATCATCTGCTCGCACTCAAGCCCCAGCGTGCAGGTTCCAAAGGGATCGATATTCACGAACGCTTTGCTGTCCCACACATGGGCGCTGGGCAGGTTGTCCGTATTTAAGTTATCTGTCGGCACAATAAGGAAGCTGTGCCTAAACCCACACGGACACCTTAATTCCGCCCCAAAGACCAAAGTCTCCGGTTTCTTTTCTGCCTGCTTTTTCGGCTCCTCCCCTTCAAATAGCCATGAAAAAATTCCCATCCTGCTTCCCCCTTATCTTACCACAAATTCCTCAATCCCCATACCCCTGACTTCCCGTCTGTATGCGCTCTCCACCAGCGCAAGGCTCGCCATAACATGATTCCCTTCCGTCCCTTTCAGTAAAAACAGCGGCTCTCCCCTTAACCTGCTTCCGCGCAGGATGCCTTTTTCTATCATGCTCTTATCCCTGCTGAGCACACTGCCCTCATCCAGGCACTCGATTTCCGGCAGGTCAGGAACCAGATAGGGAACCGTCTTTCTGTCCCTTTCATCTATAAGCGCGATCTGCTTGAACTGAATCTCCGGACGATATAACCTGATCAGATTCGCAAATTCCTTCGATACCATGAAGCAGGGACTGCTTATGACATCCATAAGTTCCATTTCCTCCTCAAGTTCCGCCTTCAGGTAAGTCCTCGCTTCCAGCGCTTCATATACCTGTCCGTGCCGCCATATGCCGGGACGCATCAGCGAATACCAGCCTGGAAATCGCGGCTGCAGGTTCTTTTTATCCGCATATATCCTGAAATATCTCATAAACCCCCTCCCTTTCCACTCGGAAAAGCAGATCCGCCTTCCCCATATATTCTCCGAACAAAATCTTTACCTGCCCGCTCCCCCGGATGCCTCCGTGAAGTGTCGGATTGTCCTCCGCATGCTCTGTGCCCGCCCTATTCTCCGTCCCTTCCAGCGCCGCTCCCAGCATCTCCCTGATAAATGCCTTTGCCATCCGGTGATAAAAAGGCGCATACGCATAGCGTATATAGTCCGTTTCGTATTCCTTTATCCTCGGAACCCTTTTCCGCACCTGCCCCTTCACTTCCTCCACATCCCTTTCAAAAAGACGGTAAACTTCCCTCGCATCCCAGCACCCGGACGCAAGGGGCTCTTCCCCATACATTTCCTTTCCCATCAGCTCAATCTGAATCAGATAGTTTTTCAGGAAGATACTGCTGTGCAGACAGGAAAAAATAAGATACTGATCCTCCCCTGCCCCGCTGGTTCCTTCTGCATTTTCCACTTTCCCTGCTCCTTCCGCAAGCACCTTTCCAATCGCTGCTAGAAAGCCATCCGCCATCTGACGGCTCTTCTGCTCGCAGGCAAGGATCGTTTCCGCACTGCTTTTTTCAAACTGCGGTAAAAAAAATTCTTTTGCCGTTTCCACGATTTTTTCTTCACGTTCACTCATTGTATCCTGAATTTTCCTCCCGAAAATGTGATATCGTTGTCCATGTGGAGTCCGGCGCTGCCCTGCCGGATGTCAACGCTGCTGGTTCCGGCAATGGTGAGGGAAGCGTCCTCGCTGGAAATCATCATATTTCCGCCTGCTATGATGGAAATATCCTTATCGCTCACCAACTGGATTCCCTTTCCGTCAATAATCCTGACCGACATTCCCTGATGGTTGGTCAGTTCCAGGCTGTCCGGCGTAAACAACAGCTCCTTCCCATACTTTGTCTTAAATGACTTATGGTCCGGCATCCTGCGTTCATGACCGGTCTCTAAATGCACTGCGCTGATGACATACCCATGTTCCTCCGCCCGGTCCGGTATCTGCAGGCGTACCCGATCCCCGCTCTCCGGCATGCAGTACCATCCGGCGCCGTCCGGGGAAGAATAACCTGTAGAATAGGGAAACCATCTGGTGATCGTCTGGTCTGCATTTTCATCCCCCCTCAGAGAAACCTGAACCTTATCCTGCTTCACTTCTTTTACCTCTGCCTGAAAGGAACACCCCTGCTGGCATTCATTGAACACAGGCAGCGCCTTGAAAGCCTCCTTCTGCCGCAAAAAGTAAGTGTGAACCAATTCCCCCTTGCAGTATGCACTGTGAATCCGGTAGATATGACCCGCCAGATTTTCCATACGTACCAAATCCCAAAGATTGTAGATCTGCCTTGTAGACACCTGATACTCCACATAATCCTGCTCTCTGGGCGCTCCCTCCCCGTTTGCGTCATGACGCATAAATGCGCCCACGTATCTGCTTATACGACACCTAGCCGAGGCTGGCAGCGTATGCTCCTCATAATACTGACTGCCTACATAATAAAAAGTACCTTCCCTTTTGATTTCAGGCGTGACTGCCAGTCCAAAACGGCTTGCAATCCTTTTTATAAATTCCCAATCTGTCTCTTTGTACTGCAGCAGGAAGTCTACAGGCGCCTCCACACACCCCTCGGCAATAACCCCGGATTCCCCGTAAGGCGCATTAATTGTTTTCATCACATCCAGATAAGTAAGCGACTGGTCCTGAAAAGAGCGAAAATGTTCCCTGCCATCCATAAAATAAGTTCCGCTTTTTAGCTCCAGCTCTAAGACATACTCGTGCTCCATCTCCTCCAGGGAAAAGCCGGCAATCATCCCCACCAGCAAAATCCGCCTTGTGCCATCCTCATCTTCCGCTTCGATTTTTACCCATATAGGAGAGGACAAAAGATACCGGTATTCTTCTGCATCTTCATCCCTGACGGCGCCCCGCAGCCGCGCCGAAGCATGTTCCCCCACTGCCCGGTCAATCTCCAAGGTCTCAATCGTAAGAAAATTAAAATGTGAAATGTGAATCTGTTCTGCTTTCATGCCTCTTCTCCTTGTTTAATCTGTGCCAGCGACTTTAAGACCAGCGGCTTCCATGCATCATAAACCCTCATCCTGCAGTTGAAGGTTCCTGCCAGAAGATACCGGTCTGCACGAATTACAAACTGCATATTGTAGGTTTCCTCGTCCAGCGTAAAATTCTTGTATTCAAACCACCTTCCCTCCATTCCTTCCGGATTCACTTCGCCCTTTTCATAGAACACCGTCTCCGGCGCAAGAGAGGAGACGGCTTCCTGCATCCTCCCGATCAGTTCATCCACTCCGGTTCCCACATCCTCCAACAGATGAAAACCGAAGTTTTCATCATATCCCGGATTTGACAAAAGAACCGGCGGGCGGTGAATGCTGATATACTTGACCTTAGCGATTTTCTCCGGCATCTGCTCAAAATGATCCGGCAAAGGCATACAGAACCTTCCGTCAAACAAAGAAACCCATCTAAAACGCAGCATTTTTCCGCATACAGGGATCACATCCGTAAGCAGATTATAGTCTGCCTCCGCCCTCTGGAGACTTCTCTTGAGCAGGAGGATTTTTTCGTCCGTATATTTACCTTCTTTCATCTATACCTCCATTTCGAAGCGTTTTACACGAAGGAGACAGGCGAAATATCTAATTTCGCTCTGCCATCACAGAATTTGTGACGCCTCGGCACAAATTCTTGACATTCTTTATCGCTTGTAATACAGTTCCTTTCTCCTGACCTCAAAGCTGAATTTCTTTTTGCACAGCTGTAGGGACTTTATAATGTTCATTGCCTGCTCTTTTCCTTCCGCATCTCCCAACGCACAGCCTGCGGTGCCAAGCATCATACAGCCGTTTACCGGCAAAATATACATCACATGAAACAGTTCCTCTTCTATTCCGGTCACCCTGAAAGAGAACCATCCGCAGACCGCTCCCTCACAGTACGCCAGCCTGGGCGCATCCAAAAGACTTCCCGGATAAAGACCCGCCACCACCCAGCAGACCTCTTTCACTGCATATTCCAACTGATTCTCCGACAGCTTCTGAGTCTTCATCAGGGAAAAGGTACAGAACCTGCGGGATGCCTCGTCCTCCAAAATAATCTGGGGTCTCTCCTCATATGGGTACCTGTTCTCCATTCTCTCTCTTTCCATCTCCTTGAATGTATCCGGCAACTGTACAAGAAGCTGTTCCTCAAACATTACGATTTCCATCTGACCGCCCCTTTCTGTATGTTTCCAGCCAGTTCTTTATCTCTCTTTTGCATTCCGGGAAAGAAATTGGAAGGGAAGGATATTTTTCCCCTTTTCCGCCGCATACCTGCCGCTCCATTTCTGCCGCTACTCTCTCTCCGGTCTCCTCCACCGTCAATTGATTGATTTTATCAATAACGGGACTCTTTCCTATTGCCCCGTTTATAACCGAATATGACATGATGCTCCTTTCCGCGCGGCAGTTCCGCCTTGCAGCTTCTCTACTGCACAATTTCTCTAAAGAAACGCTGATAAAAGTGCCTTTCCAGTAAAATTTCAGCTATCCCTCATGCTTCCTGCAATGGGACGAAATCCCGCCGTTATCTGTGCAATCCTATCCTCCCCGGTGCATTGAGGAATAGCGGAGATAATCTTGATTACTGACTCTCCCAGTTCAAAATGATTGCGTTCGCTCTCCTGTTCCAACAGCTTTTCCAGCCTAAATTCTTTCTTTTTCTTTTCCTCGCTTTCGCCATTCATGATCTGTTCCAACACTGTCTGCTCTTTGTCATAATGCTCGCTTCTTGCAGGAAGACTCTGTATGCTTAAGGCTTCCAAATTCCGAAAGACAGTCTTCTTTCCCATTGCATCCAGATTATGACAGACATTCACCACTGCCGGCTGCCCCAGTTCCCGCTTAACCGCAGTGATTTCATTAGGCGCATCCAGTACCACTTTTGTTCCCTGCATAAAAATCTGTCCCTTTGCCTGAATCAGAATCTCCTCCTTGCTTCTCAGGCTGCTCCCAGTGTCGTCTTCTAACGCTATCTTCGACCCACCTTCCAGCGCAGACAGCTCCATAAGCGACGGCTGAAGCGTCAGGCTTTTGTGATGATCTGTGACAAACCACCGATGATCCGGGTTCTGCGTCTTGCTGCATACGGCTCCGTTGTGCCGCACGCAATGGATGCCTACGGCTTCCCTCTCGTCCTCTCCGGGAATCAGCAGCCTGATTCGGCTCCCTTCTTCCGGCATACAATAGACCATGTTTCCATGTTCGGGCATCCATGGATACCAATATGCACTTTCCTGCTCCTGCACCTCGTCCATATCCAGATGCACCCTCACATTTTCGTCCATCCTCTCCAGCACTGTTCCCTCCAGCGAAACTCCCCTTATATATGGGTTATAACGAACCGGCATATGAAAATGCATTGGTCCGGCAAGCCGGTATGTACTGCAAAGCATTCCATTCTTTAACTCCCTATCTGCTTCAAAGACACGAAGCAGCGTGCGGTGATACAGGACACTTTGCCCCAAATGGAGAATCTGACCGCTCGCCACTTCATAGTAAGCCGCTTTTTCCGGATTGAAATCCATTTTTCTGGCATGCTCTGCTTTCATGCACCATTTTCCTCTAAGCGGATCTAAGCTTACGGGATGACCCTGATTCTGCACCCCAAGACACAATCCCTTCCCAGCATAATTGCCTGCAGTATAAACAGGCACATGGAGATGGGAAGACAGCCTTAGCAAAAACGCCCAGTCCGTCTCCCGGTATTGGATAAACGGCGCTTTTACCGCCTCATCCGGTACAAAGGACGAAATAGAAAAGGAATGTTCCCTGCAGATTTCCTGCATCAGATTGAAAATAGAGCGTTCCCCCTGCCATGACCTGCTTTTTCTTTCTAAATCCATAAGCCCGGACAGGGAATAGGCTTTGATAGAAATCGTTTCATACGAAGCCTCCCTGTCCGTATGAATCTCGCTGATGATTCCTAAAAAAAGCAGTATTTTTTCCCCGTCTGCATCCACTTCTACTGCCAGAGGCTGCCCCGTAAGCCTTATACCTGCATTCTCCACACCCATCGGCTCAATGCCAGCCCTTACCTCCGCAATTGTATGTTTACCCATCCTTTCCCTGATAAAAAGACTTTCCAGCCGTCCCATAGGGATATTGCATCTTACTTTTATCTCATCTACGCTGATAAATTGATCCGTACCATCTTCCTGCATTTTGTCTTGCATTTTTTCATTTGAATATATACTCATTTCCCCTCCTTAAATTACATGTTTCACGCACATTTAAGTTGGATACATTATAGTTAAAAGCAAGTTCTTTTTATGATTTTCTACCAAATCGACAAAAAATACTTTTAATTTACATTTTGCACGTACTATAAACCATTTTCTTTAAATCAACTATATATATCTTACGTTCAGTGTATAAGCACGAATTAAATCAGAATTATCAAAAAAAATACAACAGGATTTATTTTATCCCATTGTATTTACCTATCTTGCATAAATGTGTAATTATAATTAAAACTCTTGTATCTATTGCTGCTTACATGCCGCCAGCTCCATAAACTTCTCTACATACATTTCATAAGTAAAACACTGTGCCCGTTCCACCGCCGCCTTCTGATATTTTTGAAGCATTTCATCATCTTCCAAAAGCCCCAGCACAACATCCGCCATATTCTTCTCCTCGGGAAGGATATGCGCCGCGTCAAGGTCTCTCTCCTTCGTCATAACCGGAAGCAGAATACCATACTCCCCGTAAATGACCGGTATCTTCTCCCCGCTTTCCCTCTTCTCCAAGCAGGAAGCGTCCCCGTCCTCCAAAAGGATTTCTGCCGGACCAGTCATACAATTTACGCTTACCGCCGCCAGTCCAAGGCTCATCCCCTCCACCAGCGCGTTAGGAAAACCTTCATTAGATGACGTAAGCAGATAAATTTCCCCTTTTCGCAAATACTGATAAGGCTCTCTCTGCATGCCTGCAAAATAAATTGCGTCTGTTATGTTTAAATCCTCTGCCAGCTTCTTATAATATTCAAAGCTTCCGGCTCCCATCAGAATCAGGCGCACCTCCGGCATTTTCTCATGCACCAGCGCAAATGCTTTCAACATATGCCAGAACCCTTTCATATCATCGTCCCTGCCCATAGAAACCATGCAGCGGATCTTCCGTCCTTGATCGTCGTAGGTTCCCCAAGGCAGCTCAGGCTCGCTCTGCATAGCTTTTTCGCGGATTGCCTTCACATCATAGAGATTATATAAGGTTGCTGTCTTGTGAAAGTTAAATCGTTCTTTAAGTTCTTTCTCAATTGTTTTAGAACAGCAGATCATCAAATCTGCCTTTTTGGTAAACAACTTGATCTTTAAGTGCTCCTCCACGTCCGTGTAATTGCGAAGCCCCAGCCATACCTTTTCCCTGCCTGTTTTAGAGAATGCATTCACCATGTTTGCCGTGGGACCAAAGCTGTATACAATATCCGGTTTCATCTGTTTTTTCAACTGCCGCACTTTTTTTGAGCGCTTAACAATATTCCAAAGTTTCTGCAGGGTTCCCTTTTTCGCCCCCATCTGAATATCAATAATATTTAAGCCCTCGACATCATATGCAATATTTGCCGAATTAAAAATAACAATTGTTACATCAAAATGCGGTTCCATGAGTCTTGCCGTTGTAATACAGACCCGCTCGAATCCCCCCTGATGAAGCATAGGAGACATCAGCATCAGTTTCTTCTTCATTTCCACTCTCCCGTTTCATAAAAAGCCGTCATCTTTTCCGTCTGTGCACTTACGTCAAATCCTGCTTCCTGCATTTCTCTCGCGTAACTTCCGCGCACATAATCAGCCGTATTTTCAATATAAGCCGCCCACTCGCCTGCGTCTTTCTCAATGCTCATCCTATGTACCAACTCTGTCGCCGCCACCTCTTCACAAATGCTGTCCGACATCAGACACCGAAGCCCCGACGCCTGCGCTTCCACAATGGTTCCTGGGAGCCCCTCATAGCGGGAAGGATAGACGAAATAATCCATTGCCTGATAATAGTCATAAACAGGATTCTGATTTCCCAAAAAGTGCACTCTCTCTGCAATCCCCAGCTGCTTTGCCAGACGTTTTGCATCCTCCATACCGCTTCCTTCACCCAAGAGCAGCAAAACATAATTCCGTTTCTTTTCTCCTTCAGGCTTTATATCATACGCCCCTTTATCATTTGTTAAATTTCCATTTAATTTCATATCATTACATAGACTGGCAAATACATGAAGAAGATATTCATGATTCTTTGCATAATGAAATCTTCCTACATGTCCAATCACATAGTTATCCCTTATCCCAAGCTTTTCCCGCATATCCTCACGTTTCTTCTCATCATAGGCAAAAGCCTGGCAGTCAATTGCGTTGGGAATAAAAATCGTCCTTCCCTCTTTCACCGCCTGCTCTCCAAACACAGAAATACCTGCCAGCCTTGAGCAGGTAAACAGATAATCCGCCTTTTTGGAAAGACTTCTCCTCATCCATCGCGTGAGCTTCCCCTTGGCGCCCTTATCCACACCGGCGCTTCTGGCATGGGCAATCGTGATCGGCACTCCTGCCTTTTTTGCAATGGGAAGATAAACCGCCGCGGTACTGGTAATATGCCCCTGTACTGCTTCAAAATCATGATGCAAATCAAAAAAATTTTTAAGCGCTCGTTTGTAAGAAAAATAATTGTATAAACGGAAACGAGGAACCCGGTAAATTCTTCCTCCTAATTTTTCTATCTCATCATCAAAATGCCCTTTTTCATTCGTATGAACCAAAAAATCGAACTGGATACGTTTTCTATCCATATGACGATATAAATCCATAATGCGGCTTTCGGCACCGCCAAGCTGGGTATTTCCCAGCACGTGTAAAATACGAATCACCTCTGACACATTACCTTCCTCCTGCAAATGATAGTATACAACATTTAGATATTCCCATAGAATCCTGTGTCTGCTACTTCCACCCACTTCAAATACATCTCTTTATAATGCTCTTTGATATCAGCAATATCTTTAATATTAAGCTGCATATTCAATTCTCACCTCCTTGATAGGATCCAAAAAAACATCAATATCGTAATAAAGGTTCTGTAGTATAGGGATTAAATCAATATATTCTTCTACTTCGTCTAAATTCTTATACTTTGCCATCACTACTAAATATCCATGGTCCCATTCTAGAACCTTCGTATATCTTTCCAATTTCGTAGATGTGGCAAAACGGATTACATGATTATTAAATTCAAATATTGTGTATTCCCCACTGCTTCTAAGAATTGCATAATTGTTCATGCCTGCTCCTCATCCCTTCCTATTTACCCCTGCTTCTCCCCTTAACAATCAGATACTTTCCCTTCGCCATCAAAAACTCCTTTGCCTTTGCAACAATAGTTATCCTCCTGGCTGGCTGGCTGATATACTCCCCAAAGGAAATCCACTGTGCATCCTTACTTTTAAAATAAGATTCATACCGCTGCAAATCTTCTTCGTTAATCGTATCCGTATGAACCACCATTGTGGAATATCCTGTTTTTTTCTTAAAAGTACTTCTTAAGTTAAAAGAAATAGGATAAAACCTAAGCCCCCGCCAAAGGTAAGGGCGGTTTCCGAATCCATCCGTTATGGCTGTAAACCCGGTTTCTTTCAATGCCTTCAGGGTATTTCGATCATAAGAGTGGGCAGGCGCCATAAAAATGTCTGTCTTAATGCCCCTTTCTTCCAATATTCTCCTTCCCTGCAAGAGCATTTCCTTTTGCTGCGCAAAGGGAAGCCCGGCAAATTCGGAGAAATCGTTGAGGGGGAAGATGCCCCCTTTTCCGGTTGTATAGAGATGATGGACGCCGTGCATCGCAAGGGTCCATCCGTCTTTTTCCAAGTCTTTCACATATTGCCAGAAGTCTTCCGGTTTATCTTTGCTTTGCTTTATAAGGTTTTCATCTCTGTTGTCGGGAACAACCCCTATAAGCGGTTTCACCTGATAACGGTCCAGGAGAGTCTTAAACTTTAGAAACCTCTCCCAATCCATATCAGGTGTTATATCATCAAGTCTCACTGCTATTTTCATACAGTCCTCACTTAATCCGTGTATTTCCTTAGCTTTAAAGGTTTTCTTTGTACCAGTCGATGGCAAGGTTGATTCCTTTGGCAAAGTCGTATTCGGGATCATAGCCTAAAAGCTTCCTTGCCTTGGAGATATCTGCATTGGAATCTCTGATATCGCCAGCTCTTTCGGGACCAAAGTTGGGCTCCACCTCTTTTCCAAGGGCTTTGCACAGGTCATGGTATACGTCGATCAAGAACTCCCTTCCCCCTGCTCCGATGTTGAAAGCTTCGCCTGCTGCCTCGGAGGGCGCTAAACATGCTTTTAAGTTCGCTTCTATTACATTATCGATGTAGGTAAAGTCTCTGGATTGTCTTCCGTCGCCGTTGATCGTGGGGACTTCGCCGTCCATCAGCTGTTTGATGAACTTGGGAATCACTGCCGCATACATGCCTGCAGGATCCTGACGTCTTCCGAACACGTTAAAGTAACGCATTCCGTAAGTGTCCAGCCCGTAGAGGACTTTGTAGAGTCTTCCATACTCCTCATCCACCTTTTTGGTAAGCGCATAAGGCGAGAGGACACGTCCTTCCTTTCCTTCCTGCTTGGGCAGTACCGGATGGTCGCCGTAGACGGATGAGCTGGACGCATAGACAAACTTCTTCACGCCGTTTTGTCTGGCTGCCTCCATCATGTTAAGCGTGCCCCGTATATTGATTTCTTCATAGAGAAGGGGCATTTCGATGCTTCTGGGAACACTGCCCCATGCTGCCTGGTTCAGCACGAAGTCCACGCCTTTTGTGGCTTCCATGCAGGTCTCCAGTTCACGGATATCTCCTTTTATAAAGGTAAATCCGGGGTTTGCTGTCAAAGGCTCAATATTTTCATACTTTCCCGTGGAAAGGTTGTCTAAACATCTTACCCTATAGCCCATCTCCAAGATTGCCTCACACAGGTTGGAGCCGATGAATCCGGCGCCGCCTGTGACAAGAAAAACTGCATTTTCATCAAACTTTAATTCTTTATATCCCATCTTACAATCTCCAATAAATATAGTCTTCCGTCAGGTAATCTTCTCTGTTATACAATCCCTTCAGATCCATAAAAACTTTCTTCTGATGTGCAGGATTGTAAAAACCGCTTACGGTCTTTTTGTCAAAGTCTAAGAACTGAGTATGTGCCACTGCCACGATGACGGCGTCCATATCCTTCACCGCATCCATAGGTGCAAAGTGGATGCCATACAAATGCTCTGCTTCCTTTGCATCTGCCGCCGGATCTACAACAACAGGTGTTATTCCATACTCGCCCAGCTCTTTGCAGATATCGATGACTTTGGTGTTTCTGGTGTCCGGACAGTTTTCCTTAAAGGTAAATCCCAGAATCGCCACCTTTGCTCCCTTTACAGGGATATCCGCCTTGATCAGGTTCTTGACCATGCTCTCCGCCACATATCTTCCCATATCGTCATTGATCCGGCGCCCCGACAGGATAATCTGGGAATGATAGCCCAGCTCTTCCGCCTTATAGGTGAGATAATAAGGGTCTACGCCGATACAGTGACCGCCCACCAGACCAGGATAGAATTTCAGGAAATTCCACTTGGTTCCTGCCGCTTCCAGGACAGATTTGGTGTCGATTCCCATCTTATTAAAAATAATAGAAAGTTCATTCATAAAGGCAATGTTGATATCCCTCTGACTGTTTTCAATGACCTTCGCTGCCTCCGCCACTTTGATGGACTGAGCACGGTGTACCCCTGCCTCTACCACCAGTTCATACACCTTTGCCACGGTGTCCAAGGTCTCTTCGTCCATGCCGGATACGATCTTCACGATGGTTTCCAGTCGGTGCACCTTATCGCCGGGATTGATCCGTTCCGGTGAATAGCCAATCTTAAAATCCTCGCCGCACTTAAGTCCCGACTCTTTTTCCAGAATCGGCACACAGATGTCTTCCGTCACCCCCGGATATACCGTTGACTCGAATACTACCACAGAGCCCTTGGTCAGATTCTGTCCTAAAATCCTGCTTGCCCCCTCCACCGGCGTTAAGTCCGGCGTATGGTCGTCGTTGACGGGCGTGGGCACGGCGACGATGTGGAATTTTGCTTCCCGCAGCCTTGCCGCATCCGAGGTAAATTCTACGCTTGTATTTTTAATCACGTCATTTCCCACTTCATTGGTGGGGTCAATGCCGGACTGGTACATTTTAATCTTTTCTGCATTCAGATCATAACCGATTACTTTGACTTTTCTTGCAAAGGCAACTGCAATGGGCATGCCCACATACCCTAAGCCTACCAAAGAAATCTTGTCCCTGCCTTCCAGAATATTTTCATATAAACCCATGTCTTTTCCTCCTATGTCCATGCTTTTTCTATTATAGCACACCTGAAAGTCACTTGTTAACCGCTTTTTGGATTTCCTCCAGATAGGCTTCGATTACCTTTTGCCTGTCAAATGCGCCTTCCACATGCTGCCTTCCCAAGACGCCCATTTCCTCCCTTTGCTGCCGGGTGAGAGAAAGGCTTGTTCTGATTGCTGCCAGAAGACTTTCTGCATCCCCCGGCTGGAACAAGAATCCCGTTTTCCCTTGGCACAAGGTTTCCCGGCATCCCGGCACGTCGCTTGCAAGCACCATTCTGCCGCATGCTGCCGCCTCCAACAGGACATTGGAAAGCCCTTCATGGTAAGACGGATGCACGATGATATGGCTCTGTGCCATCACCTCCGGCACATTGTCAATATGACCAAAGTAGCGGATTACACCCTTTGCCGCAAGCGCTTCAATCCTTGGTTCATAGAGTGCTCTCGTTTCCTCCTCATATTCCCCTACAAGGTAAAACCGTGCATCTGCATTTTCGGACGTAATCTTCTCTGCCGCCTCCAGATACTCCTCAATTCCCTTGTCCTTCATAATGCGTATCACCGCCAGAAAGACGATGCCCCCATCTTCTTTAGGGTACGGTACAAAGGGATGCTCCTTCAGATTCACCCCGGAGCCTGGCAGCAATCGGTTCCTGCCCTGTACTGCCTTTTTATCCAACATGCTTTTTCTGTTCGTCTCATTTTGAAAAAAGACGCAGGCTGCCCTTTTTGTGGCAATTCGATAGAACCGGAACAAAATGCGCCCCAGCATTCCGGGCTGCTCCATCGCCGTCCCAAGCCCTGTGACATTGACAAGATACGGCACCTTTCTTAACCTGCACGCCAGACCGCCGTATAAATTCGGCTTGATGGTGTAGGTAAGCACCACACCCGGCTTTTCTTCCTTCAGCAGCTTAAGGTATCGCAGGAAGAGTTTTCCGTCATGAATGGGATTGTTGCCCCTTCTCTCAAACGCCGTGGGAATCAATCTCACCCCCAAGCTCTCGATCTTTCCGCAGTTTTCATCGGGGGGGACGCTGACTGCCGTCTCATATCCCCTCTCCAGAAAAGCGGCAAGCACTTCCTTCCGAAACAAATATAGACCATTTGCGTAATTACATAGAATCAGTATCTTCATCTTTCTCTTCATTCTTCATTCCATAGGCATGTACACAGGCGCCCTAAAGTTCTGCAATAGAAGCTTCGATATCACTCATCTTCCGTATCACGACGCTGTCATACATCATCATTACGACGTCCTCTTCATAGTCGCCGATGTGTTCCTCATTTTCCCTGCCTGCCGCGTTCTCGGCAATCAGCTTTATAAAGTCCACCCCTGCCCCGTAGGCATGCAGATATGCCCCGCCGAATCGGGGATTGATCTCAGAGAGATAATAAGCGCCGTCCTGATAAAAGAAATCCATATCCAGAGGACCGCAAAACTCCATCAGCGCCAAAACCTTTCTGATGAAATCAAAAAGCGCCTCGTCTTTAAAGGAGACGGTCTTGTTAGCGCCTCCTATGGTGGTGGACAGCTTGCGCTTGGAAAACATGGCTACCGGCTTGTGGCTGATGGTGTCCACATATACATCCGCATCCAGGTCCTTCCCCGTCATCAGCTCCTGAATGATCAGGCTCTCGTCCGCATCCGTCACCTGTTTTAAAAGCTCCAAGGTCTCTATCTTCCGCGCACCCACACTTCCGCTTCCCGTTCTGGGCTTCACGAATACCGGCAAGGAAACTTCTCCCGCTTCCTGTGCCTTACAAAACTCCTCATAGGTGCCGTAAGTCTTCACCGTATTGATCTGATGCTCCGTGAGGAACCGATACATTTCATATTTATTGAAGCAAAGCTTCGCCGTCTCCTCGTAGGGAGCAAGCACCGTCACGCCAAGCGCCTCAAATTCTTTTCTATGCCCGGCAAGAAGCATGATCTCCGGGTCGATCAGCGTAGTCACCGCCTGAATCTTCTCTTTTTTACAGATTTCAAGAATCATAGGAATATAGGCGGGGTCATTGATCAGAGGAACCCGATACGCCCTATCGGCAAAAGCCATCGCCGGCGCCACTTCGCTGTTGTCCGTCACCACGATCTTTACATCTTCCCCCAGCGTCTTCCTAAAATCCTTAAGCAGTTCGCATCTTCTCCCCACACTGCAAAATAAAATGTTCATTCCAGTACTCCTTCGGCGCCTTCCTTCTTTTCTGCAGGCGTTCCCTTAAATGCCTCCATAGTGGCATCATTCTCACTGCTGATTCCCTCTCTTGCAAGCACCGACCGGATGGTCCCGAAAAAGATTTTCGCATCCAGCGCAAAAGAAAGGTGGTTCACATATTCCACATCATATTCAAACTTCTTTTCCCAGGTGATGGCGTTGCGCCCGTTTATCTGCGCCAGCCCGGTCAGCCCCGGTCTCACATCATGTCGGTGCTTCTGGGTCTCATTGTAAAGGGGCAGATATTTGATCAAAAGCGGTCTCGGACCTATGATGCTCATATCTCCCTTTAAGATGTTAAAAAGTTCCGGCAGCTCATCTAAACTGGTGCTGCGCAGTTTTCTCCCAAAAGGTGTCAGCCGCACTTCATCCGGAAGCAGATTTCCCTCTTCATCCCTTGCATCCGTCATGGAACGGAATTTATACAATTTAAATATCTTCTCATCCTTCCCCGGTCTTTGCTGGGTAAACAGCGCAGGACTGCCCAGCTTTACCCGCACCAGAACCCACAAAACCGCAAGGATAGGGGAAAGAACGATAATCCCCATAAGGGATATAAAAAAATCTAAAAGACGTTTGATATATTTCTTATACATCTTTCCTTCTTCCTTTACCTTCCGAAGCATCTGCGCACAATGCCAATGATCCGCTCCATATCCTCATCCGTATTCTTGATATCGCTTGGCAGGCAAAGTCCCTGTGCAAAAATCTCCCCAGATACGCTTTCCTTCCTGCCATGATCCCTTACGCTGCCCTCCGCCGTGATAAAATCATACCCTTCAAACACCGGCTGCAGATGCATGGGCTTCCAGATGGGACGGCACTCTATATTCTCTCTGTCAAGGGCATCCATGACCTGATCCGGCGTAACACCGCATGCCGAGTCTATCTGCATGCAGGTCAGCCAGCAGTTGGCATCTCCATCCTTATTTAAAGGATTCAGAGCAATTTCCGGTATATCCCAAAATGCCTCCTTATACTTGCTGTAAATCGCCTTCTTTAATGCCTTGTGCTCCTCCAAATGAAGAAGCTGCCCTCTTCCGATTCCCGCCACAATGTTGCTCATCCTATAGTTATAACCAATCTGGGAGTGCTGATAGTGCCTTGCCGGATCCCTCGCCTGAGTGGCAAGGAAGGTTGCCTTTTGGGTAAATTCCTCCTCCTGCGCTACCAGCATTCCGCCTCCCGAGGTGGTGATGATCTTATTTCCATTAAAAGAGTAAATTCCAATCTTTCCAAACGTCCCCGTCTGCCTTCCCTTATAGGTACTGCTTAACGACTCCGCCGCATCTTCAATCAGCGGAACCTGATGGGAAGCACAGATTTCCATGATTTCATCAAGCCGTGCCGGCGTGCCGTACAAATGCACTACAATCACCGCTTTGGGATCGGGATATTTTTCAAAGGCGCGCGCCAGCGCATCCGGATCCATATTCCAGGTATCCTTTTCCGAATCGATGAACACCGGAACCGCCTTTTCATACACCACCGGATTGCAGGTGGCACTGAAAGTCAGGCTGGGGACAAAGACCACATCCCCTTCTCCGATCCCCAGAATCTTAAGCGCCAGATGAATGGCTGCCGTACCGGAACTGAGCGCAGACGCATGGGCGATTCCCGCATAGTCCGCCAGCTCTTTTTCAAAGGCGTTCACGTTCGGTCCAAGAGGCGCCACCCAGTTGGTGTCAAACGCTTCCTTAATAAATTCCTGTTCTTCTCCGTGCATCGTGGGGGAAGATAAATAAATCCTTTTCTCAGCCATTTTCTCCGCTCCTTCTATTCCTTATAATGATAAGTAGGCACAATTTCCCTGATCATAGGTCTGATATCCGTAGTTTCGCTTTGGGACGCCTCTTTTAAGTTCTTAAGCTGTACAAAAAACTTCATCTCATCTATTTCTATAGGTTTCCCAATATGAATCAGTTTATTTGCGGTATCCGTCATTCCCTCTTCCGCCATCAAAAGTTCTTCGTACAGCTTTTCCCCGGGACGCAGTCCTGTAAATTCTATTTTGATATCCTCATCCACCCGGAAGCCTGAAAGGCGTATGAGATTTTTGGCAAGATCCAAAATCTTCACAGGCTTTCCCATATCCAGCACGAAAATCTCACCGCCCTTTGCATAAGCCCCCGCCTGCAGCACCAGCGATACCGCTTCCGGTATGGTCATAAAGTAGCGGATGATATCCGGATGGGTGACGGTGACCGGTCCTCCTGCCAATATCTGTTTTTTAAAGAGGGGAATTACGCTTCCATTGCTTCCCAGCACATTTCCAAAACGCACCGCCACAAATTCCGTATCATAATGCTTATTGAAGGTCTGAATGATCATTTCGCAGATTCGTTTGCTCGCCCCCATAATATTGGTGGGGTTGACTGCCTTATCCGTGGAAATCATCACAAACCGTTTGACATCGTTGAAGGCTGCCGCCTGCGCCGTCTTCCAGGTACCGAACACATTGTTCTTCACCGCTTCATTGGGACTTTCCTCCATCAGCGGCACATGCTTGTGGGCAGCCGCATGGTAGACGATATCCGGCTTATAATGTTCAAAGATCCAGTTCATGCGGTTGGTGTTTCGCACTGATGCGATCAGCACCACCAGCGAAAGCTCCGGATATTTGATCAGCAGCTCCTGCTGAATGTCATAAGCACTGTTCTCGTAAATATCCACTATGATAAGCTGCGCCGGTTTGTGGGATGCAATCTGGCGGCAGAGCTCGCTTCCAATAGAACCGCCTCCTCCCGTCACCAGTACCTTCTGTCCCTTCACATATCCCAAAATGGAATCCAGATCCACTTCAATGGGATCCCTCCCAAGCAGATCCTCCACCTCCACATCCCGCAGCTTGCTGACACTGACTTCTCCGTTTACCAGCTGATACATGCCAGGAAGGGAGCGCAGCTTACAGCTTGTCTCCTTGCAGATATCTAAGATTGCAGACATCTCCGCCCTTGAAATGGAGGGCATTGCCACAATGATCTCATCAATGTCAAAAATGTCCGCGCACTCAATGATTTTGTCCCTTCCGCCTACCACCTTAATGCCTTGGATAAATCTTCCCCATTTTCCCTTATCGTCATCGATGATGCACCGGATGACCATGGTGGAAAAATTGCTGTTCACGATTTCCTTAATAATCAGATTGGCAGCTTCCCCTGCGCCGATTACCATAACGGAGATACTGTTCTTCTTATTCTGCTGCTTGTGCTTCAGGCTGCGGAAGAACCGATAAGAAAAACGGCTGACAAATATAAAGCTTATCAGCAGGAACGCATACAGAAAATAATAACTGCTGGGCACAGCCTGCATCCCCGGTTCCTTAAAGAACTGGATGCCTGCCGCCTGAATCAGCGAAGAAATCACACTGGAAATGACCAGATTTTGAAGCTCCGTCTCCCCCGCGAACGCCCAAAGGCTGCTGTACATCCTGAAAATATATAAGACTGCCAGCGTAACCAGGATATTTAAAGGCAAAAACCGGGTAATCGGCTCTAAAAAGTAATCCGGTATTGCCGAAACGTCAAAGCTGTAACGCATCAAAAGCGCCAGGTAACTTGCCATGCAGACGCTGATGATATCATAGACGATCAGGCAGGTTCTTCTATAAAACAGTTTTACATTAAAGGGATGTCTCGTTTTCTTGTTCTCTTTGTTCATAACCTTAACCTTCATGGAATATAAGCGGTGTGATGACAAGCATGAGCACCAGCGTACATGGATTGCTCAGGCTGAAGATCCACTCCACCATGCCCGCCACTGCCACCGCCATACTCACCACTGCCGGCAATGCCGCATATGTTATTTTATCCTTCTTTTTGTGATAATACAAACAACTTTTGATAAATGTGGCTATTCCTACTATGACAAAGAGGATGCCCACAAAAATACCATGGTCATACGCAACCTGCAGATAAATGTTATGGGCGTGGGTGGCAATTTCGCCGTTCTTTAAAACCGCGCCCATCTCTTCATGCCCCGTCATATTCAGCTGTTCTATATAAGACCTGAAAATATCCAGCCTTCCGTTGGTATAATCATTATCCTCCGGAATCTCCTCCGCTTCCTGGGAAAGTTCCTGCGGGATTCCGTCCGCCGATGCCACCAGATAAACGTCCGATCCGCTTTCTTCCTCCGCCTTCGCCGTGTTCTGCTTGGGATGCGTCCTTTGGTATTCTTCAATCTCTCCATATATATCAAAGGTACCCTCCGGGATGCCAAAAATCTTCTCCGCAAAAACGTCAATAAACCTTCCCACCCGCATAAAGTTCTTCGAGTCAAGATTCCTGCCCCGCATCACATCCTCCGGACAGTACATAGAATATTCAATCTCATATAGAAAAGGATCGCTTGCCAATATAGGCACATTTCTCTGCACACTGAACGTCACCGGCAGGCATACCGCCACCGCCGCTATTGCCATACCAAGATTTCCTGCAAAAGAAAGAAGCCTCTTTTTTCCTTTTCCCCAAGCGGTCACAATCAATGCAAACAAGACCGCAACACCCACTGCAAAGAATGCGGTTCTTGACATGGTGAACAGCATATAGGAAGACACCACTCCAAAAAGGATAAGTTCCTTCCAGCAGTCTTTCAGCCTGCGGCTCTTTCGCAGCTTATCGCACAGAATCACCACAGCCGCACATTCCACAATGGTAAGATAGGTTGCCGTGATCGTCACGGTATGGAAAATATGGGTATACCTTGCATTTCTGAAAGTAACATAAGGTCTGTGCAACAGGGCATAGCCTGTAGACCAGGCAAACTGCAGGATCACTCCTCTTGCCACATTGACAAGAAGCCTGTCCCTGTGCTCCCACATGCCATAATTTAAGTAAAACAGGGTAAAAGCGACCACCATCGCCACACCCCACCATCTTCCATTCCTGAATAGAATGATCATGGCAAAGAACAGCGCAAGAAGACCGGCGTACAGATAAGCCGGCTTTGCCAGCCTGCGACCGCTTCCCTCCGGTTTTTTCTTACACAAAGCAATCACCGTGCGGATGAGAATCAGCCCCAGCAGAATCGCAATCCATACCGTGTGCTTCAGCGCCTGAACCGCCAGCGCGTCCATCTCTTCTGTCACATGGGCATTAAAATAATAGTAACCGTAAATCCCTGCCCCTGCAAGATAAACTGCATTGTACAGATTGACGATTTCCTTCCATTTAAACATGGCAATCACCGCAAGGGAAAACCAAAGCATTTCCTTGCGTTCCGCCACGGTATGATGAATATCATACAAACCGCTCATATATTCACAGCAGCCCGCCATAGCGCCTGCAATGGCAGCCGACTGAATCAGATCCCCTATATGATTCTTCACATATTCCCATGTCAGCACCGCCTGCTGTCCGTCCCTGTTGTGGTTGATTCCATAAAACAGGATTGCGGAAAGCAGCACCACACTGACACAATAAACGGTATTATCCAAGACATAACTTCCGCACACGCCCAAGAATACTGCCCCAAGACAAACGGCACCAAAAACTGCCACCAGCGGATTCATAACTGCCTTAAACGCCTTCTCCACCGTAATCAGCTTATCTTCCCGCTTCTGATACCACCAGCGGACCGCTAAGCATAACGCCGCCGCCAAAGCTGCAATCATACCGCCTGCCACCAGCACCCTGCTTTTCCTAAGGGGCATGCTGTAATTGTAATTGGCGGCAAGACTTACCCCTTCCTGGGTATCATCCGCATAATACATGATCCCTAAATAGGGCATTTCGGTCATGGAAACCACCTCATATCCGGCATAGATTTCCGAATCATCCCCCTGCAGGATCACATAATACATTTTCCCTACTTCCATGTCAATGTCAATCATGACCCGCAAATAACCGGGCAATGCTTCCTTGTCGATTACCGCCTTTTCCTCGCACACCTGCTGCCACTGCTCGTCTAAAATCCGCAGGAAAAAGGTATCTCCCGTACAGTTTTCACCCAGATAGACCTCTATGGTATCCATATGGTCATACTGCGCCACTATGCCCTGCAAAAGAGTCTTTTCATTGTTGATTGCCTCCGTCACGGTTCCCTGGACAGGGGAAACGGAAGTCGTTACCGTCTCCCGCCAGATTCTGAGCGGCCAGAGTGAAACTAGAAGACATGCCGCCACAATCAATATGACTGCCTGAATTGCTTTGCTTTTATATATGATCTTTTTCATAAAATCCTTTCGTTACTTCTGCTTTCTTCCATCTTTTCCGGTTTGTTCCATTTTTACGCATGTAAGTATATCACAGTTGGTTTCAATTATCAAATTTTGTGGAGATTATTTCCTGCTTAATACAATCAAATAATCACTTGTTGTACTGTGTCGATAATTGACGTATAATAATTTAGTAAATAACGTTGAATTTATACGAAGTGGGGATAATAGATGGAGGAACAAATAGAAAAAGTAAAACTGACTGTAGAAGAACAGATTCAGGACATGGTTAACAAGAATATACAGTTCAAAGTATGTTCAAAAGAAGAAGCAATGAAATTTTTAAAATACAATAATTATTATTTTAAATTAAAATCTTACGCAAGGAATTATAATATAAATCCACAAACGAAAAAGTATTACAACTTAGATTTTGCATACCTTGTAGAGCTTTCCAAGCTTGATATGCATATAAGAAAAATCATTTTGGAATTGTCCTTAGACGTAGAACATTATTTAAAAGCACGACTAATGAATGATTTGAGTAATAATCCGGAAGAAGACGGGTATAATATAGTAAGGCTCTTTCTTCAATATCATCCAAATGCTGCAACAGATGTTCAAAGTAAGGCAGACAAATACTCATTCTGTTCGGATTTAGCGGAAAAACACTTAGATGAATATAGAGAACCTCAAAAATTAGCTGTATGGAATGTTGTTGAATTGTTTTCTTTTGGAAACTTTATGGAATTATATGAGTTGTATTATCAAACGTATCCATCATTCAACTATTCCGAATATTTAAAGTCTATAAAATTTATAAGAAATGCAGCAGCACATAATAATTGTATTCTAAGCACGCTAAAGAAACCTAATAGTCTAAAAAAGTTTAGTAAGACAAAGAAACTGGCAAATATACTCGGAAAGATTCCAGAATTCCGGAAATTAGATAACAGAGATGCTATGATGAAAAATCCGGTTATCCATGACTTTGTAGCATTACTTTTTGTATATAATGATATAATGAAAGTATCAGCAACAAAAAATATTCGAAATAGAAAAATGGAAGAAATTTCTTATCTATTTTGTGATGAAGATGGACGGATAAAAAAGAACAAATCTTATTTTGAAAAAAATCCTTATATAAAAGAATCCTATTTGTTTATTTGTAATATAATAAAGTATATAGATAAAAAGAATAAGAATCCTAAACATACAAATTTTTTACACAGCTTTGAAAGGAAAAAATAATTCGCACTAATATAGCTGAAAATAGCCTTCCTTTGCAAAAAATATAGTAAAATGAAAGAAAAAGTTTTTCGCAGAGGAGGTTTTATATGGGCAGGGCACAGGAGA
>CATLAK010000034.1 GCA_949878435.1 uncultured Lachnospiraceae bacterium | reverse complement strand
TCCCAAGCTACACTGTAGCTTTGATACCTCTATTATACAGCAAATAAACTATTTAAGCTTGTATTTACTACAAAATATATGAACTTTTCAAGGTACTATAGCGGGGCTTTTGACCCCAACATCATAATATTCCGTCATAATATTGCAACAGCAGTCTCACTACTCTGCTGTAACTTACCGTGCCGTCTGTCACACCGTTTAAGGTCAGGGTCGTATCCAAAAAAGTATCCGCCGCCTGCCTCACCGTCTCTGTACTTAAGACTGCCCGCCTCTCCACCTGCTCCCATGATTCATTTGTAAGGAACATTTTATCATCCGCCACCTGCTGGGAAATCTGGGGGTGTTCCAGATAGATTTCCGCATCCTCCCCAATCGCCTTTATGAAATCCCTGTCAAGATAACCAATCACGCTTAAATATGCGCTGTAGCGAAACAGCGGATCCTCCGCGTCCACACAGGCAAGATAACCGATAAAATTCGCTTCATCCTCTAAGATAAATCCTTTCAGATGGGACAGCTCGTGGCACATAGTCACCGGCGTATTGGTGACATACATCTGCCGATTGTAATTTGCTTCCATGGAAAAAGGAAAATAGTAGCCCATGATATACTGTTGACTGTAAAACCCCGATAAGAACAGCTTCTTGGGATAAGGATAATATCCCTGCAGATTTTCAAACCGCTCTCCCAGCCTTTGCATCTGCCTTACCGCTTCTTCTTCCATATTGCCCGGTGCAATCAGATACCCTCTCGCATCCCGCTCAAAAAAAGGCGCAAGTTCATTTGCCTTAACTACCACATAATCCCGAAGCGCGGCGATTTCTGCAGCGCCGTATTCCTTATCCCGGCTGCCGCCGATTTCATACCGTTCGCTAATAGGAGATGCTTGATATAAAAGGAAGCAATTGAGTGTCATTATGACACAGACAATGCCGAACACCCAATAAATAAAAAAAGCATATCTTTTATATCCCCGCTTATACCCTTCCGAAAGTTTCCGCCTCATGATAAGCAAAAGAATCCCGCCTGCTGCCAGGGCAAACACCAACAGCACAGCCAGGTAAAGCATCCACTCTCCCACGGAAAAGGGAAAAAGCCCCGTGAGCCGCCCATAGGTCTCCACCCAGACAGGGAAAATCTGGTTTACATAAAAATTACTGAATCCCTTCCATATTCTGCTTATGATATTTAAGAGCACAGAAAACAGGATCATCATAGCCGGTGCCCAGCGTTTCCACTTTTTCAATCTCCATACCTCTTTTGTCAGAAAGCATTCATATCCTTTCCTGTGAAATACTATATTAATAGTAAGACATCCCAAGGCTGTACGCCTGGTCAGGAACTTATGCAATCCATTCTTACCTTTATTCAGTCCATCAATCAGTTTTTGTGGAGCGGTCCGCTTTTATTCCTGCTGATGGGTACGCATCTATATTTTACCATGAAACTGCATTTCCCGCAGAAAAATATTTTGAAAGCCATCAAACTTTCCGTAACCCCTGCCAGCAATAAGGAGGGGAAGAATCTCTCTGTCTTTGCCACCCTCTCCACCACCCTTGCCGCCACCTTGGGCACCGGCAATATCATAGGCGTCTCCACCGCAGTCGCCTTAGGCGGTCCGGGCGCCATCTTCTGGTGCTGGATCACAGGCATTTTAGGCATGGCGACCGCCTACTGCGAGTGTTTCTTGAGCGTGCGCTTCCGGAACCGTTCAAAGGACGGCACCTATCAGGGAGGACCTATGTATGTCTGGGAAAATGGTTTACATAACAAATCTGTAGGGAAATTCTACGGTCTCCTCACGCTGATTGCCGCCTTCGGCGTAGGATGCACCACCCAGTCCAATTCCATCACCCAGACTACCTCCCTAAGTTTTGGTCTGAATCCCCATATTGCAGGATTTCTTGCCGCCTTTACCGCCGGTCTGGTCATCGTGGGAGGCATCCGCTCCATCGGCAACGTGTGCGTTAAGATTGTTCCCTTTTTGGGCATCCTTTACACGGCAAGCTGCGTCCTCCTCCTTGTCATAAACCGGGAAGCCTTCCTGCCTGCCATCCGCCTGATTGTAACCCACGCCTTGGCGCCCCGGGCAGCCCTTGGAGGCGCTGTGGGTTCTTCCCTGATCATCACCGCACGCTACGGCATTGCCAGAGGACTCTTTACCAATGAGGCAGGCATCGGGACTGCCGCCATCGCCGCCGCCGCCTCGGAGACCGACAATCCCGCCCACCAGGCATATGTATCCATGACAGCCGTCTTCTGGGACACCGTAGTCATGTGTCTCTTAAGCG
Organism: uncultured Lachnospiraceae bacterium; assembly: GCA_949878435.1. Classification (GTDB taxonomy): domain Bacteria; phylum Bacillota; class Clostridia; order Lachnospirales; family Lachnospiraceae; genus Suilimivivens. The sequence continues at coordinate 21,638 of CATLAK010000034.1, read as the reverse complement.
GTCTGGTCATTGTCACCAACATGATTCTGCACCCGGAATCCGCCGCTGCCGTCAACGAAGCCGGGCTTACCGACGCCGCCTTTTCCTATTTGCCGCTTTTTGGCAATGCCTTCCTGTCCATATGTCTTGTAGCATTTGCCATCACCACCTTAATCGGATGGTCTTACCTTGGTGAACAAGCGTATTGCTATCTGACACATAACAAATTTATATCTTTTTACAAAGTGGCTTATATTGTTATGATCTACATAGGCGCCGTCCTGCCTCTAAACCTGGTCTGGGAATGCACCGACCTGATCAATGCCTTTATGATTATTCCAAACGTAGCCGCCCTGTTCCTTTTGCAGAAACATCTTCACTCCAAAATCTGACACCGCAGATCGTGACTTGCATATTTTCCTTTCTATCATTATAATACAGGATAATATGTTTTATAGGAGGATGTAATGAAAAAGAAATATGCGGGATATATCTTCCCCTCCATGCTTTCTTTCCTGCTCACAGGAATTTACTCTATTGTAGATGGTATTTTCGTCGGCAGGGCCATGGGCGATCCCGGGCTTGCCGCCATTAATATTGCGTGGCCTTTGGTTGCCCTGATTATTTCTCTCGGCACAGGTATCGGCATGGGCGCAGCCGTGACCATTTCCATAAATGCAGGCGCCGGCAATGTCAAAAAAGCGCAGAGGGCAGAGGGGAATGCCCTCTTCCTGCTTCTTGCAGGCGCTCTCTTATTGACCCTTTTTCTTTTTCTGTGCGGCACCCCGCTTTTAAGACTGCTGGGTGCTGAAGACACTTTGCTCCACCTTGCGGAAATCTACTTGAAATATATCCTGCTGGGCGGAATCGTTCAGGTATTTGCTTCCGGCATGGTTCCCCTTATGCGCAACCACGGCGCTTCTTTTTATGCTATGTGTGCCATGGCATCCGGATGTATTTCCAACATTCTTCTGGATTATGTTTTTGTCATCGTCTTAAATCTTGGACTTAAGGGCGCGGCTCTCGCTACCGTGCTTGGACAAGTTCTGACCTTGGTTTTTTGCATTGCTTTTTATGTAAGAAAAAAGAACCGTATCTCTTTTTCCAACCTTCATCCTGAAAAAGCAACGATTCTTTCTATTCTGCGTGTGGCGGCTTCCCCTTTCGGGCTTACCTACCTGCCCTCTGTCACCATCATCCTGATGAACCTTCAGGCGCTTAAATATGGCGGTGAAGAGGCTGTAAGCGCTTACGCTGTGCTCGCCTATATTATATCTTTTATGGAACTTCTGGTGCAGGGCATCGGCGACGGGAGCCAGCCCCTGCTTTCCTTAAGCGAGGGAAAAGGCGATAAGACCGCTTTAAAAGCTTATGCTCGCTGGACCTTTCTGCTTGGCATCGGCTTTGGCGTTGTCGGGGCTGTGCTTTTTATGCTGGCGCGTAATCTCATCCCTGCTTTCTATGGTACTTCCCCCGATGCCGGCGCATACATTGTCTATACCGCGCCTTTCTTTGCATTGGTCATGGCTTTTTATGGGCTTACCAAACCTGCGGTTTCTTACTTTTATGCCACCCACAAAGTAGTGCTCTCCAGCATTTTGGTGTATGGAGAAATCCTGCTGACTATTGTATTCATCTTTCTGCTGCCACTGTTTTTCGGGTTAAACGGCGTGTGGTATACCATCCCTGCCGTCCAGATCGTGCTTGGGATATGCAGTGTATTCTTCCTGTGCAGGAAAGATAACCGTCTTAGCCGCCCAATCTCACATAAAGATGAAGCTATGTAATCCACATTTTATGATAAAGCCTGCTTTTGATCCAGATAGATTTTCTTCAGCCGCATGTCTACTTTTGCCATAGCGCCATATTGCAGTGCGCACCTAGGCGCAGCATGTCCGAAATTCACATTATAGACAATGGAAAGCTCCTTGTTATCAATCACCTTTATTAGAATATCCTTATATTCCTGATAATAAGCTTCATCCTGCGGTTTACCGACTAAAACGCCGTTTACCGCATCAAATACGCCCCTTTCCTTAAGCGCCGTGATCTCCTTTTCAAAAAGTTCCGGTGCAGGCTTTTCTTCGCATGTTTCTATGAATAAAATCTTGCCCATCCATTCTTCCTTGCTTGGAAACAGCCCATATTTTTCGCAGATTTCTTTTTCATCCTCATATCTGGTTGTCGTCAGTATATCGTAAAAGCTGTCCAGACAGCCGCCTAATAACCTGCCCCCAAAAACTTCACTGCCCTGCAAAAGTTCAAATCCTCTTTCTTCCTTATGCGCGATTCTGTCTGTTCCCATTGCCGCCCTGGAAAAGTCTTTTCTTTCCTCGTACCATTTTTCGCTGGATACAATTTCACTGCATTCCCCGCCCTCTAAGTAACTCTCGAATGCCTTCTTACTGTACGGCAGCATGTCGTCTGCGATTTCACCCAAGTCACAGATAAAATTGGGACCATAATAAGTAGACAGACCAAGTTTATACAGCATCAAATGATTAATCGTTGTGTCGGAAAACCCGGTAAACAATTTAGGATTCTCCTTCACTCCACGGATAAACTCCTCATCCTCCATCAGGTAAGGCAGGACCCTATAGGTATCGTCGCCGCCTATGGCACAAATAATCCCTGCAATGGAAGCATCTAAAAAAGCGTCTTTTAGGTCCTTTGCCCTTGCCTGCGGATGCTCCTTCAAATATGCAATGCCCTTTAATGCATTTGGCATAAATATAGGCTCCAATCCATATTCTTTCAATCTTTTTACGCCAATCTCAATATTGTGGCTGCAAAAATCTTCGCCTAACATGCCGCCCGACAGGCTTACGATTGCCACTTTGTCACCTTTTCTTAATTTTCTTGCATATTGCATATTTCAGTCCTTTCCGCCTGCATAATTGCATCAACCGCGCTTTTATATTCCCCAAAGTTTTTGGCTTTACGGATTTTCTTTAAATGTTTTTCGCTGTCCTCAAACAGAAATTGAAAATAATTCCACAATTCTTTCATTTTAAACAGGGTATTTTTTTCTCCCGACATAATCTGTGCATAATCATGGAAAATTCGGTCATGGAAAATCTTTAACTCCTCTTTTTTCATGGATTTTCCCTTTATGATTTCCGTAAGCAGCCCCGGATTCGCCAAAAGCCCTCTGCCCAGCATAATCCGGTCAAGCTTAGGAAAACGCTCCGTAATCATCTGAAAATCCTGCCGGGTAAAGATGTCTCCGTTATAGCACACCGGCGCCCTGCTGTTTTCCACTGCGAATGCAAAAACATCTAAATCGGGATGGTTTTGGTAGAAATCCTCCCTCACCCTAGGGTGCACGATTAGTTCAGAGATTGGGTATTGGTTATAGATATCCAGAATCTCTTCAAACTCTTCCCCCTTCTCCATACCGATTCTGGTCTTGACGGAAACCCTGACCGGCGGATTACCAAACGCCGCCTCCAAAAATTCTTTCAGCAGATCCGTGTCAGCTAAGAGCCCTGCGCCCTTTCTCTTCGATACCACCGTCTGGTAAGGGCACCCTATATTTAAGTTTACTTCCTCATACCCCATCTCCTTAAGCCTGTGGAAATAATGATTAACCTGCTCCCCATTATTTCCCAAAAGCTGGGGAATAACCGTCATTCCTTTGTTATGCTCCGGGCTTAAATCCTCTAATTCCCGGGATTTCGTAAGACCGTTCTGGCTCACTGCAATAAATGGCGTGAAGTACTTGTCTATGCCGCAGTCGAACAGTTCATGATAGGCATTACGGTAAAGATAGCCTGTGATTCCCTCAAAGGGAGCAAAATAAAATTTCATCTTCCTGCTTTACTCCAATTTAATACTGATTTCTCCGCTGGAAAGAAAGTCTATGGTTCCGTCATCATACTGTACTTTCAAATGACAGGCATCATCAACTCCTAAAGCAAAAGCATACTCTCTGTCTGGAATCTCTTTGCCCTCCGTATTTTGCAGCGCTTTGCCGGGTGTTCCTCCGGGCGTAACGATGCGGACTCTTTTCCCCACCACAAAACAGCGTCTACGGTACTCTTCCAGATAATCTCTCGAGGGAAAGGTTTGATAATAGCCCATAAAATTGGTCAAGAAATCCACCGAAAGCCTGTTGCGCAGATTTTCCTGTGCAATATCATGGGTAAATACCGCTCCTGCCACTTCTTTTATTTCCTCCGGGAATCCCCCTGCCGGTTCATAAATATTAATGCCGATGCCGACCACCACATACTCTAACTTTCCTTCCTCAAGGGAAGCGGATCCTTCCGTCAAGATGCCTGAAATCTTTTTGCCCCTCAGCCAGACATCATTTACCCATTTGATCTGCACCGGCTCGCCTATGATTCCCTCCACCGCCTTTGCAGCGGCAACTGCCGTGAGCGTGGTGAGCATGGTTCCCTCTTCCGGTCCTACGTCCGGGTGCAAAAGAAGGCTTAAATAAAGCCCCGTTCCCTCTGGGGAGTAGAAGGACCGCCCTCTCCTTCCCCTGCCTGCACTCTGTTCCTCCGCCAGCAGTACCATATCCCGCTTTTCCCCGCCTGCAACGTACTGCTTTAATACGTTGTTGGTGGAATCCACCATTTTTTCCACCTGCACGGCAAGGTGAATGCCCCGTTCTTTTAACTGCTGCTCAATAAACGCGGCAGAAAGCACATCCGGCGCTTTCTGCAGAATATAGCCTTTATTGTTCACCGCCTCTATGGCGTAGCCCTCTTTTACAAGACTTTTGACTGCCTTCCAGATGCTTGCCCTGGTCACGGACAGGCGGTCTGCAATTTCCTGCCCTGAAAAAAACTCGCCGCGATGGCTCTCCAACAATAGCAATACCTGATCTTTTATGGTCATAATCTATCCTCTCCTCTTCTGATATATCCAGTATAGCGGAATTGAAGATAAGTGTAAACAGATTATATTCATTCGGTTTACTTTCTATATTTTCTCACAAATAATCTTTGATACCATTCAGCCACATTTTCATGGTCAGTTTGTGCGGCAGAAATTTTACATTCAAATGGAGACCTTTTGCGTATAAAGAACAGATTGACATATCCCGATTCTTCTTTGCATCTTTCAGCGCCTTTTTTACAACTCTTTCAGGTGCAACGATTCCCGGGAAATGCACCTTTTTGCCGTTCATCTCCTTTGACAGCATCTGTGTATCTACCCATCCCGGACAAACTGCCGTCACTGTGATTCCGTAAGGCTTTAGTTCCGCATTAAGCGCCCGGGAGTAGCTGCGCTCAAAGGCTTTCGTGGCAGCATATAAATTGATATAGGGTAAAGGCGAAAAGCTGGAAGCAGAAAGTCCTTCGAGGGCGCCATTTTGGCGATTCCGGCATTATTGACCAGCCACCGGACAGACAAATCCTGCTTTTTCAACAAGTCAGAAACAGCCAGCAGATCTGCACTTTTCGTCAGATCCTTGTTTACCGGTATGATTCTGTCTCCAAATTCGTCCCTCAGCGCTAAGAGCCGGTCCTTACTTCTTCCCACTACCCATATTTCATCCAGCGCTTCCTTTGCCAGTTCCCTCACAAATACCTGACCGATCCCGCCGGAGGCACCTGTTACAATTGCAATTTTTTCATGCAAGCTCCTTTCTCTTTCCTATTTATCTTTCAGCAGAACCCTGGATAAATCTTCATCGGAAATCATTTCATACTGGGTGGTAAATAGCTTTTTGAGTGCGTAAAGGTAGACAACGCCCCAATAATAATCCGCTAACTTCATGGGCAGACCCTCCACCACACTTCCTTCTTTCTGACCCTGTTTGATGATCCGCTCCGTCAGCTGATACAACTCTGACTGGTAGGTTGTCTCCGCGGAAGCAAAGTCCTTCTTTTCAAACATCATCTGCGTATTCAAGGCAACCTTTGCCGCATAATCCTCATCCTGCCTAAGTTTCGCCATGATACTTGCTGAAAGATTCTGTATCTTCTTTTTGGCAGGGATAGGCAGATGTACCAGCATTTTCAGATCCTTTATATCCTTACTGCTGTTCGCCAGAGCAAAAATCTCGCCAAATAGCTCCTCCTTGGATTTGAAATAGATATAAAGGGTTCCCTGCCCGATGCCGATCTGTTTAGCCAGATCACTTATCTTTGTGCCGGCAAATCCGTTTTTGGCAAAGTAGAGCATGGAATCATGCAATATTTTAGAACGGGTTTCCTCCCTTATTTCCTGACATCGTTCCTGCGATTTCGGCATGATGCTTCCTCCTTGTTTTATGAATGAATATTTATTCATAAAATAATTGTAACTTTCTTTTCAAGAAATGTCAATTACTCACTTCAGCAATTCGCCTATGTGGGATTCCTTTTCACATTCGGATATAAAAGTTTTGATTGCTTCACAAAATTGTTCTGGATTATCCAAAAAAGGAGTGTGTCCCGCATTGTTAATAATTATCATCTCCTTTTTCTTAGCTGTAATACGCGAATAATAATTATCTACCAGATCTGTCGGCGTAATCCAATCGCTGCTGCCTTGAATAAAACAAATGGGAATATCATATTTTTCGCTCAGATCTATAGCATCAAATTGAAAGTACATATGATCCATAAGGTTATTTTGAGACGTGATAATATTCTGCGTATTACTTGCAAACAAAAACCATTTTGCATCATTCCATGACATTTCCGGAGATGTAATTGCAGTAAATATTTGTTCTGTGCCGGACATTTCTCCATTGCATTTCAGATATTTTGTAGATGTAATAATCATTTGTTCAAGAGATTTGATATCTAAATTTTCAATACCCTCTGTTTCAGATAATTGTAAAATGCAACGCTCCAATAATTCAGCATCTTGATTGCTGCCTTTTTCCATAGCCATGTAAGCTGCGCGCTCTGCAGCATAGATTTTCCCTTGAGAGAAATTAGTTACTTGGCCAACGCCGATATATGCCGATACTTTTTCTGGATGGATATTTATATACTCCATTCCGAGCACCGTTCCCCATGACTGTCCTATGATGATGATCTTTTCCTGACCAAAACGTTGCCGCAAATAATCAATCAATTCATCTGTATCCGCAAGCAATTGCTCCATCGTCAGATTGCTATTATTTTTGTTCCTATAAAATGTTCGTCCGCAGCCTCTTTGTTCCGGGCAGACAATAGTGTAATCTTTTTCCAACTCTGTTTGGTAATAGTACGTTAAATACGTAAGCGGAAAGCCGGGTCCTCCGTGAAGCCATAGGATAATGGGATTGCTCCTATCTTCACCACGAATTTGCAGATATTGTTCCATATCACCTATTTTGATGTAAATGTTTTCCTGTATTCCGGTATCCGTATGTATTTTCACCTTCAATGAATTATGAATGCGGAAAAATACGACTAGCAAAGCAACCAGTAAAATTATGGTACATAATATAATAAATAGGATCAACATTTTTTTCTTCACCGTTCTAAGCGAACTCCTTTTCATAAAGATTTATGCCTCTGCAATATTCGGCAAAATGGCTTGAATATCAATATTGGCACCGGTAAGATAAAGCAAATCCAAGCCAAAGTCTTTTACCATTGAATATACCTGCTCCTTGGTACAATTCAATACACCGGCTACTGCCAAAGATACGATTCCATGCGTATATACAATCATCCTTTGAAATAAAATCTCCGTTTGCTCTCTGCTGATATTAAGATACTCACATAATCGATCCAACAAAGCAGCATTTCCACTGTCTGTTAAAATAGAGCCAAATCCGCCTCTGCAGTAATTCTTGCTTTCACCCATATAGACAAAACGGAATAGATGCGGTTTATCAAACGCTAAATTAATATACGCATAGCCAATTTGCCAAAATGCTTCTATGCAATTCTCTGAAGCAGGCATCATTTTTTGATTCGTATAAAAAACAGCTTCTTGTGTCAGAGCTTCCCTCAAATGATCCATATTACCAAATTGCCAGGCAATCGGTTGTGTTGAGCATTTCAATTCTTTCGCAATGCTTTTAATATTCACTGCGGAATATCCATCACGGATAAGAATATTTAATGCTGCTGTAAGAATTTTTTCTTTTGTAATTTGAACGCTGCGTGGCATAAAACACCTCCATGTTAATATAAACTCTTTTATATAACATTGTTTATATTATATGCATTTAAACTTTTTATGTCAAGAAACCTTTGCCCACATCGCAGGTAAAACCAAAAAACCACCTCATATGAAGTGGCTTTTTTACTTCGTTATTTCTAGGAATTAAATAACGCTAAATCAATACATGTGTAATGACTTAGCATTATTATTTACGCCTTTTCTATTAATATCTCTCAAATACGATTTTTACTTATCTCTATAGTGAGAACCACATTGAACAATCTTTATCATGCTATCTTCTATCCGATAAACAATTCGATTTGCATCGTCTATTCGTCGGCTCCAATAGGATGCCAAATCACCGCTGAGCCTTTCTGGCTTTCCTATTCCCTCGTACCCATTCCGATCAATATCTTTCAACAATTGAAGAATACGCCGTAACGTCTTCTTATCTTGCTTCATCCAATATTCAAAGTCTTCCCACGCAGCATCCGACCACGACTTAATCATTCAACTCTACCTCATGTACCGTACCGCCTGTAGACTCCATCTGAGCCACGGAGTTTCTAAGTCTTGCCATATTTTCCTGTGAATAAAACGGATCCACAGATACTTCAAATGGTATACGCTTTTCCCGTCCCAATTTTTTAAGATAAATGTTTATAGCTGTAGATAAGGACATTCCAATATCAGCACAAGCCTGTTCTGCCTTTTTCTTTACATCATCCTCTATGCGCAGACTAATTTGAACCATCATATCACCTCTTCTTATTTTGATATTACTAGTATACCCTATATCATAGCATTTGTAAAGCATTTTGCTATACATATATATTTTAGGATTTTTCAACATATCAACAATCAATAACCATATGTTCGGCTATATAATCTAAATCTTCAGAGCTTAAAGGAGTTTTATATAATCCCTGTTTCTGCCATAATCCACTTTTCCTAATTTTATCTATAGGACTCCTATTTCCAAGCCAATCTTTTGATGGTTTACATATTGGGCACCCTGAAACAATTGAAATCAATTTAGATTCTAAATATAACCTCTTATCTTTGGAATCTTCAGATATTAATACAAATGAAAAATTATTTTGAATATAATTTGTAATGTCCCTTTCAATTTTTTCTCAAATTCTTTATCTCTAGTTTGAGAATCATTCTTTAAATTCCAGATATTCAAATACCCACTGTTTTCTGAATTTAGCATTGCTCTACCAAGATTCTTTCTAAATATGCTTTTATTCTTGTCTTCCTCTTCGAAATGATTCTTTATACGAGATTGTAATCGATTACTTTTTTTATGTGTTCCAATTCTCACTATACGATTATTTTCATGCCCATACTCGCTTTTTTCAAATAAAATGTAAATTCCATTTTTAGGTATTTCCTCGTAATTAAATGGATATGTATATCTTTTAGCCAAACTACATAATTTATGCAATTCTTCACAAATACATATTCTGTAAGAAGCATGAATATTGCTTTTTAGAAAAGATATTTGTTGTCCCCTTATATCGCCTTCAACATTTTTCATAAATTCCCCCAATCTCTTTATTCGGCATTTTTACAGTGTTGAAAATCATTTTCCACGGCATATCACATCGCTAGCACTATTACTATACTTATCTACAACAGATTCCGTATTTTAAAGACAAAAAATTTTTAAAAAATTACAAACACTAATTTCAAATTCACTCTTCCTCCCTATTCGCCGCTTCAATATCCGCCTTCTTCTGCTGTTCCAGCTTCTCTTCCAAAAGCGCTTTCAGCTTATCCTGTGCTAAGTCAAAGGACTCCAGCAATTTATTCCATTCCTTCAACGTAAACGACTGCCCGCCAATCTGAAAGCTTTCCTCCAGCTCTCCCTTTTTCACCTTCTCATAAAGTTCATTCTTCCTGTTCCCAATCTCCTGCATCAGCTGCTCCGTGGTCATATCTGACACCGCTGCAAGGCTTTCATAAAAGCTCCCGTTTCCCTTCGCCTGCGGCTTTTGCACCGTCTGCTCCTTAAAATTGTATCCCTTATCTACTCCTTGAACTGTCATATTCCTGTCTCCATTTCTTTATATTAGATTCCTACATATCTTACCCGCAAACTTATTTACAATAATACTTTAACAAAGCGGCTGCCTTTTGGCAATCACGAGTTTCTTGATATATATCCGAAACCGCCCCTATATTTAATGCTTTGACAGCGCCTTTTTAAAAAAAATCGAACATATATTCGAAATTTATATTGCCATTTCTCACTGTTTGTGGTAACATAAAAGCATAAAGGAGAAAAGCCATGACCCCAAGACCCCTATTAGACAAAAATTTAGACAGTAAGACCTTTCGCGATTTTTACTATTTGAAAGAGGAATTAGTAAACTTTTGCAGGCAAAATAACCTTCCTGTTTCCGGTGGGAAGCTGGAAATCACAGAGCGGATTGCCCATTTTCTCGATACCGGCGAGGTCTTATCCTCCTCACCTGTTAAGAAACGATCCGCATCCGTATCTGATATCAGCTTGGATACAGCAATCGAGACCGATTTTGTCTGTTCGGAGAAGCATCGGGCATTTTTTAAAGAACATATTGGAGACAGTTTTTCTTTTAATGTTGCATTTCAAAAGTGGCTGAAAAGCAATGCCGGAAGAACCTACAAAGAGGCGATTGCCGCTTATTACCAGATTCTCGAAGAAAAGAAGACAGGAAAAACGAAAATTGATAAGCAATTTGAGTACAACACCTATATCAGGGATTTCTTTGCCGATAATCAGGGGAAATCTCTGGAGGATGCAATTAAGTGTTGGAAATATAAGAAGCAATTACAAGGTCATAACCGTTATGAGCGGTCAGACCTTGCAATTCTCAACTAATACTTCCATTTGGCAGCAATCATTACTGCATTTATTTTTCCTTAGAAATCATATTCATCTACATTATTGGCATCAATAATCAGAGGCGGTCCAAGGACAATCGTTTTTCCATTCTCATAAACTGTGATATTTCCAACGCCTTCAATCAAAGCGCCGTCCTCGATTTTTTCACCGTTTAATGCCATTGCGGCAATCTTGGCAGTTGCGTATCCAAGCAGTTCGGGATTGGCTTCCACAACGCCGTAGTCAAGGGAACCGTCTTTCAAATATTGATTGGCATCGTTGGGAAGGACGCCTCCCACCACTGCGATCTGATCCTGGAGCCCTTTCTCCTGCACTGCCTGTGCTGCGCCGATGGGGGCAGGGGTGCTGACAGCAACGATTGCCTTTAAATCGGGATAGGTCTTGATCAGGTCTAATGTCCTGGAATACGCCTCCTGCTGCTGTTCATTAGTTGCAATGGGCTCTGTAACCAGTTCCAGGTTGGGATATTTTTCCTTTGCATATTCCCGTCCGGCATCGATCCACATATTCAGCGCTGCCGCTTCCAGTCCGCCAGTGAGAATCGCATACTGCCCTTCTTCTGCTCCCATTGCCTTTACCATATAATCCCAGAGTGCCTCTCCGTACTCTGTAGGGTCTACACTCTGTACCGAATAATCCACATCCTCAATATCTGCGGGCGTGTCCCAGTCCATGACTAAGATGCCCATATCCCTTGCCGTGTTGAGCACGGGTTTCAGTGCCGTGGGGTCGTTTGCCGCGATACAGATGGCGTCAATTCCCTGATTCAAATAATCTTCAATCATTTTCACCTGCTCCGCCGCATCCGGCTGTGTGGGACCGGCATAGACCACCTCGATCCCAATCTCCTCTCCGGCTCTCATGGCGCCCACATCGGATGCATTGAACCAGGGAATCCCTACCAGCTTGGGCATGATCAAAACCTTAGCTGCCGCCTGAGCGCTCCCGCTGTCATCTGCCGGGGCTGTTTCTCCAGCGCTCTCTGTCTCTTTTGATGTCTCCCCGCTCGCCTGACCCGTGCCCTGCTCTGTGCTGCATGCAGTGACAGAAAGAGCGAGAACTGCTGCTGTGAGGATAGAAAGAATTGTTTTTGTTTTCATAGTAACCTCCTTATTGTGTTGTTAAGCGTTTTTCGCTTATTTTATGGAATATAAAATTTAGTGCCAAAACAAAGATTAAAATTGCACCGGTAATGATATCTGTAAAGAAACGGTTCACATTCAGAATGTTCATTCCGCTGGAAAGCACCTGCAGGATCATCACCGCAATCACCGCTCCAATCACAGAGCCATGACCGCCCTGAATATCCACTCCTCCTAACACAGATGCGGTAAGACTCTGCAGCAGATAAGAAGAACCATAATCCACTTTCGCAGAATTATATCTGGATATCATCAAAAACCCGCCTACAAAACTGAGCGCTGCACTCAAAAGATACACCTTCAAAAGCTCTTTCCTAACCTTCACCCCTGCATACTCCGTAGCAGTCATGTTGCAGCCCAGCATGTAGACCGTCCGCCCCCATCTGGTATGCTCTAGCATGATATGAACGGTCACAATGCAAATGATGTAGATCCAGCAAAGTATGGGGATTCCTGCAAAGTACGTACGGCTCATGCCATAAACCTGTTCCGGGAAACCGGATATTGCCCTGCCCTGGGTGATATTCATGCTGATACCCTTAAAAAAGGTAGAGGAAGCAAGCGTGGTAAGCATGGATGCTACCCCGATATAAGCCACAAACAATCCATTTAAGATTCCGCACAGCATTGCCGCTGCAAATCCCGCCAAGAGCCCCACGATAATACTGAGTGCCACCGAATGCCCGCCTTTATACAATCCTGCCATCACAAGCGCCGCAAGAATACCGGATAGAATTGCAGTCGCCACATTGGAAAGGTTATTGCCTTTTGTAAGGATCACCAGCATAATGGCAATGGTTAGAAGTCCTAGTTCCGGCATCTGCTTTAACATCGTCATAATATTATTCTGGGTTAAGAAACGGTCCGGACTCATAATGGAAAAGAACAGAAACAGGACCACAAAGACGGCAAACAATCTCAGTTCTTTTGTATATTTTCCCTTCATTGTTCTATCCCTCCTTATACTCTACGTCAACCACAGTCTTTTCTGCTTCTTCCCGTTTTTTCTTAATCGTATCCGCTGCAATTGCAATCAGCATGATAGCTCCCACAATGATATTCTGCCAGTAGGACGAAACTTTCATCAATATCAATCCGTTATAAGTGATGGCAAGGAACAGCACGCCTACGACCACATTGAAAATGCTTCCAAAACCTCCTGCTATATTTACGCCGCCCAGCACCACCGCTGAAATGATAGTCATTTCGTACCCCTTGAATGCATTGGGATCCACCTGACTCATAATGGACGTGTGCACCACTGCGGCAATCCCTGCCAGGAAGCCGAAATAGACATACAAAAGAAACTTGATCCATCCTGGCTTATAACCGATTCTTTCTGCCGATACCTCATCTCCACCTATGGCATAGACACCTCTTCCCCACAAAGTATGGCGCAGGAGGAACATGGTCAAAAGCCCTACAAGAAGGAAAAATATGGTCTGAATGGGTATGCCCAGCGGTCTCATCCTTCCAAAGGAAATAAGATTATCCGGAATTTCCGTGATCCAGGAGCCATTGGTAAGATAAATCATGCACCCGTTTATAATGCTGTATGTTCCCAGCGTGACCACCAGCGGCTGTATTTTCAGCAGCGAAATCAAAAGTCCATTGATTGCTCCTAAAAGTGCCCCAAACAGAGCCGACACAACAAACGCCAGCAGAAGATTGGACGACACGTTTTTCATAAACAGCGCCATGACGCAGGCGCATGCCGAGATGATTGCACCGATCGATACATCGATCCCTCCGGAAATGATGATTGGAAGCATTCCGCAGGAAAGAATCCCTAAAACGGCATAAGACTTAAGCACATCCGACATGTTTTCAAATGTGAAAAATGCATCCGTTGCAATGCTGAAAAGCAAAAACAGCATCACCACGATCAGGGCATTGGTGTATTTCTGATTAAAAATCTTTTTCCATTGTATTTTCATGTGTGCCCTCCTACAAAATAGCCTTGTGCATAATAGCTGACTGTGTCGCTTCTTCCCCTTGAAACTCCCATACGATCCTTCCCCTGCGCATCACCAGGACTCTGTTTGCCACTGCAAGCACCTCCGGCAGTTCCGAAGAAATCATAATGATTGCCATTCCCTGCTGTGCCAGCTGGGTGAGCAGATCGTGAATTTCCTGTTTCGCCCCGATGTCGATTCCGTTGGTGGGTTCATCAATGATCAACACCTTCGGCTGCAGGGCAAGGCACCTGGCAATTACGACCCTTTGCTGATTTCCTCCTGACAGATTTCCGGATGCATTAACGGCAATCGCCGGCTTGATCTTCAGCTGCTCAATATAACTATCCGCCAATTCCTTTTCCTTCTTTCGGCGTATTAAGCCAAATCGGTTTTTTAATTTATCTAATACAGATATGGTGATATTATCTTTTACGCTTTTTTGTATCACCAGACCCTGCGTCCGGCGGTCTTCCGGCACCAGCGCAATTCCCATCCGGGAAGCCTCCTTGCTGTTTGCAATGACGGCAGGCTTTCCTTCATACAAGATTTCCCCGCTGTCCGGTCTTTTAATACCGTAAACTGTCTCGCACAGTTCTGTCCTTCCTGCCCCTACCAGACCAGTCAGCGCCAGTATCTCCCCCTTATGAAGCTGAAAAGAGATATCAGCAAAATTGCCCTTTTTAGACAGATTCTTTACTTCCAGCACCACTTCATCTGAAGGATTCTTCGGTGCATTCCTTATATATTGAACTTTGCGTCCTACCATATGCTCGATGATATCGTTCTGGGTGATTTGATCCGTGTCATAGGTTCCGATAAAGGTTCCGTCCCTGAGCACCGTAATCTGCTGTGCCACTGCAAACACCTCATCTAATTTATGGCTGATGAATAAAATGGATATCCCATCATCCCGCAGTTTACGGATGATTTTAATCAGATTTTCTACTTCCTTTGTGGACAAGGTGGATGTAGGTTCATCCAGAATCAAAAGCTTCGCCCGATACACCAGCGCCCTTGTGATTGCCACAAGCTGCTGCTTTGCTGCCGAGAGCGTGCCCAGCTGCGCATCCATATCGATGGAGATTCCCATCCGTTCCATCGCCGCCTTTGCTTCTTTTCGCATCACCTTCCAGTCGATCACCTTCGCTCCCCGCTCCAGTTCCCTGCTGATTGCAATATTCTCAACCACCGTAAGATTAGGAAACAGGGAAAAATCCTGATAAGTGACGGCAATTCCTGAACGGACGGAAAGCATAGGGTTCATGCTGGAAATAGTTTTACCGTCTATTGTAATTTTAGCTCCGGAATCCGGCGTATATACACCTGTGAGAATCTTAATCAGGGTGGATTTTCCAGCCCCGTTCTCGCCCATCAGTGCATGAATAACTCCTTTTTTTACGGAAAAGCCTACATCGTCCAAAGCCTTTACACTGCTAAATGTCTTGCTGATATGTTCCAGCGTCAGCAGATATTCATTATCCATATAAATCCCTCCAATGTGCGTTTACTCGCCGACGATCTGTACACGGACGCATCTGGTCCTTTCCCTTGTCTGGTCCATGTCGGCAAAATAGATTCTCCCAAATTCTCCCAACATTATTTTGCCGTCTACCATGGGAACCGTCTCTGATCTTCCTAACAGCACAGACCTTAAATGTCCGTCTGTATTGAGCAGCCATTCCGTTTCTTCCTGCCTAAGTTCCTGCGCATTTTGGCTGTGAATCGGTCCCGGATGGAGGTACTGCCCTTCATAGTTGCAGTCTGGAATGATCTTTTCCAATACATTTACCATATCCTGCAGGATCAGCGGTATATGATTATAGGTCACATCTTCCGAATCTTCCTGTATCAGCACACTGCAGCTGGTATGTTGAGAATACACATTTACAAGACCGTTCTTAATGCCTGATTTTGCTGCTGCCTCTAACACTTTCTCTGTAACATCCTGAAATGTAATCCCTTTTTGTGTCTCTACCTGAAGCATTTCATGATATACACTCATAGTTCCTTCTAACCTCCTTATAATCTGTTGCATCTTATTTTCTATCACTTTAAATTTTCTTTATCCTACTGCAGAGTGTTTTCCCGCATTGCGTTCCTTCCACGCATCGGAAACTGCCCGAATCATTTTCTCTGTCACCTCGCAGGGCTTTTCCGACTTCATGATTCCGCTGGTAGACCCTGTCGCATCCGCTCCTGCTTTGACGATTTTGTAGATATCTCTTTCATCATGGATACCAGCCCCGTGCAGGACGATGATCCGCGGGTCGATTCCGGCAATCCTCTCATTCACTGAGGCGATTTCTCCTATAGGGTGCTGTCCCTCTTCCTCCGCCTCTATCATATCCGGCGCTTCATATAAAATGATATCCGGCTCCATCCGGGCAATGCAGGCTGCCATATCCATATTTTCCGCACATACCATGGTATATAAACCTACCTCTTTTGCCCTAAGCATACATTTGCGGATGGAATCCATATCCATAGGACATTCTGAATGATTAAGAAGCACTCCTTCCGCCCCCGCCTCCTTTAACGCCTCCGGAAGCACTGCGCCCACGCCGCGCCCTGGGTAAAGGTAATCCATGTGCTGGGCAAAGACCATAAGATGATTGGTCTTATCTGCAATCATTCTGATATCTGTATATTGTGCCGTGAAAATGACACTCACCTGATACCGCTCGCCTGCCCTGTCTGCTGCCTGGGCGATTTCCAGCGCCCGTTTTCCATATACATATAACTTCGGTCCTACCTCAAAAATCGGTGCGTACAGCTCTTTCTTCTTTTTGCAGACGGACATCCTTCCGTATCCTCCTTTCCCAATTGATCAAACCTTTTATGTTTTTTTGAAACACTTATCCGTTTGTTTGTAACATTATTATAACGTATAATTGTTAATTGTCAACATATTTTTTGTTTTTTATGAAAATCAGTTGACGTTTTATGTTATATATTGTATGATTTATAACATAAAGTGTTATTTCGCAACATTAAAATATAAGTCAGGGTAAAGGAGCATTATGAAATCCAGTAATCAAAAAGAACAACGTATCCAACAGATCATCCGCTATGTAACCACTCATAAGGAAGCAACTGTCGAAGAACTATCCACTCTCTGCAATGTCTCTGCCATGACCATTCACAGAGATTTAAGTGAAATCGATGGAAATGAGAATATTGTCAAGATTCGGGGAGGCGCACGCCTTGTACAAGGGACGATGGAACATTTTTTCACAGACCGTACATCGGAAAACGCGGCGCAAAAAGATCTGATCGGCGAAAAAACTGCCGCCCTTTTAACGCCAGGCACCGCAGTCTACTTAGATGCAGGGACCACCACCCTTGCCGTTGCCAGACATATGCCTGATATTGACATCAACCTGTTCACCACAGCTCCTACCATAGCAATGGAACTGCTTCGGACACAAAAACCGTCCATCAACCTCTGCGCAGGAAACCTTGACCGGAACAATCTCATGCTGACCGGTTATTTTACCCTTGCCATGATCGACCAAATTAACATCGATGTGGCAGTCCTTGCAACTTCCGGCTTTTCACCGCAGTGCGGATTTACATGCGCAGTGGAGACTCAGATGGCTGTCAAGCAGGCTGCCATCCGCCGCGCCAAAAAAGTCTATATGGTAATGGACTCTTCTAAAATAGGCAAAGATTATCCCTTTACCTTTACCACACCGGAAGAAGTGGACTGCTTAATTATGGAAAGCGAGCCTCCAAAGGAGCTGGCTGAAATTGCAGAAAAATATGAAATCACAATTATTTAGAAATAATACACGTAAAACGCTTCGAATGGAGGAAATATGGAAGAAAAAATGAAACTTGCCTGCTCCAGCACAGTTGTGCCGGGCGAAACCCTTACTGAAAAAGCAGAATTTCTTAAAAAATGCGGCTACGATGGCATGAGTATATTTGCTGATTATGCGCGCTGGTCTCCCGATATGCGCAGGGAAGTGCTGTCCCTATATGAACGTACTGGCATTGTGCCCTGCGAATTTGTGTTTTCCGATCCAATTTACGGACACTTAATGGCAGGAGACCTGGACCTTAAAAAGCGCTGCCGGCAGATGTACCGGGAAGCTGCTGCCCTATGCGCAGAAACCGGCGCCATCACGGAACTTGAATATTCATGCAGTCCTCAAAATCCGCTGCCTCTTTATTCTCCCTACGGGAAGATGCCGGACCAGGAATGGGAAGAGTTTGTACTTCTGTATCGGGAGATTGCCGCCATCACCGAAAATTCTTCCGGTCTGGTTCTGATCGAGCCGCTCAACCGGTATGAATCTCCCTATCTCAACACAGTCCACGACTGCGTTGCGCTCCTTGCGGCAGTTGATCACTCCAGTACCGGGCTTTTACTGGATTACTTTCATATGTCCATTGAGGAGGAAAACCTTTCCGAAAGCACCCTTTCTGCCGGAAAATGGGTCCGCCACGTACATTTAGGCGACAGCAATCGTCTCCTTCCCGGCTATGGACACACAGATTTTCGTGCCTGCTTTTCTGCCTTAAAGGAAATCGGCTATCATGGATTTGTGAGCCTTGAATGCGCCGTACTCGGAGACCCTTACACAGAACTTACGAAAACTTCTGCCTTTTTGTCTGAGTTATTATGAGGATGGGAGCAACTGTGACGCCGCGCGTCCCAAAGTTCCCGCCAGCCAAAATGCCGCTTGTGCGGCGGAATGAGAGGAAATATGGGAATCATCGCAATCGACTTAGGAACCACAAATATAAAAGCTGCATCTTACACAGATGATGCAAAACCGATACAACTATTTTCCGAAAAGGTAATCTACCATTCGGAGCAAACCAAGGTCACCTTTGACCCGGAAGAATATTTTGGCAGCATCTGCCGGCTGATTCAAAAATGCGCTGCCGGCTCCGATGCCGACTGCAGCTGTATGCAGATCATCCTCACAGGGCAGGCAGAATCCCTGGTTTTGCTGGGGGCAGATGATCATCCTCTAATGCCCGGCATTTCCTGGCTGGACGCACGCTCTCTGGCACAATGTAACGAACTGGAAGAGCAATTTCCTCCCGAAATTAGTTATCCCATAACAGGGCAGCCAAAGATCATTCCCACCTGGCCTGTCACCAAGCTCCTCTGGATACGCCAAAATCAGCCTGACCTGTTTTGCCAGATTCACCGTATCTTCTTGCTGAAGGATTACATCATCTACCGCCTCACAGGTGAAGCGGCAGGGGAATATTCTATCTATCCTTTCAGCCACTATTTTGATCTTGTTCACAAAACCTATTGGAGTGATATCCTTTCTTATATCGGTATCTGCGAAAGCCAGCTGCCAAGGCTGGTGGAGCCTTGTTCTATCGTCGGAACCCTGCTTCCATCCGTCAGCCGCACACTGTCGCTTCCGCCTGAAACCACCATCAACGCAGGGACACTGGATCATTTTGCAGGCATGATCGGCACAGGAAATATCCGTCCGGGCAAAATCAATGAGTCCGCCGGTACCGTATCCTCCATTGCTGCTTTTTCCGAACAGATGCCTTCTGCAGGCAGCGGCATTCCCTTTTATTGCGGTCCCTTCAAGGACAGCTATATCTATCTGCCTGTCTGTGAATCAGGAGGCATCAGTCTGGACTGGTTCAAAGACGAGGTGCTAAACGGCTGTTCCTACCAAGAACTTGAAAGCGGAATTAAAACCTGTGATTTCACCGACCTTCCTATCTTCCTTCCCTATATCACAGGTATCAATCCGCCTGACTATCACCCCGGAACCAGCGGCGTCTTTTACGGTCTGCACACCAGCCACAACCGCTTCCATATGGCAGCCGCCGTCATGGCAGGAGTTGCCTGCCTGCTGAAAAAGAACATCCTTCATTTTGAGGCGAACCATATTCCGGTGAACGAGATCATTTCCACCGGCGGCGGAACCCACTCTCCCCTCTGGTGCCAGCTGAAAGCAGACATCACTGGAAAACCCTTAGTCGTCCCCGACGACACCCAGGCATGCTGCCTCGGCAGCGCCATAATTGCAAGCGCAGCCAAAGGCGCCTACACAGATTTTGAGACCGCAACACATTCCTGCGTCCATATCAAATCTGTCTACACGCCAACTACTAACCCGGCTTACCAGGAAATCTACCACCGCTTTTCACATGTCTACGATTCCCTATTTAAAGGCTGAATCACAGCGGCTAGCAGCATTTTGCCCCTGCCGCAGGAGCCCTTATCTTGCTCTTGCGGCAAGACCAAACTGCCGTCTGGCTCCTCCCATCCTCAAAATATCCAACACAAAAAGCCCTTTATATGATATGATAATTTTATATGAAGGAGGGGTTTACTATGAGTATTCAAATTATAACGGATTCGTCGTCAGATCTCGTCAATCCACAGCGCACCGATATCACAGTGCTGCCCATGAAGATTAACTTTGACGGCGAGGAATATCTTGACGGGGTTAACTTGACCCACAAAGAATTTTACGAAAAGCTGGTGGAGTGTGATGCGCTGCCTGTCACCAGCCAGATTTCGCCTTACGAGTTCGAGCAGGCGATTCAAAAGGTGACAGATGCGGGGGATACCGCCATTATCATTACTTTGTCCGGTAAATTATCCGGCACCTATCAGAGTGCCTGTATCGCGGCGAAGGAGTTTGAGGGAAAGGCGTTCGTCGTGGACAGTGAGAATGCTACCGTAGGGGAGCGGGCATTGGTGGAATATGCCCTGCGGCTGAAGGATTCCGGCATGGACGCTGCCTCTATCGTTGAAACACTGGAAAAAGATAAAAAGAAGATTCGGCTGATTGCCCTTCTTGACACGCTTGAATATCTAAAAAAGGGCGGGCGTATCTCCAAAGCCGTAGCTTTTGCAGGCGGCGTTCTGTCCATCAAGCCTGTTGTAGGCGTGGTAGACGGGGAAGTCGTGATGCTGGGCAAGGCAAGGGGATCGAAGCAGGGCAACAATCTTTTGGCAGAACATATTCAGTCTTCCGGCGGCATTGATTTTACAAAGCCCTATTTTCTGGGGTATACCGGCTTAAATGACGCCTTGATGCAAAAGTATATCTCCGACAGCGAAGCCTTTTGGAAAGATCATACAGACAGCCTTCCGGTGGCTACCGTAGGGGGCACCATCGGCACCCATGTAGGTCCCGGCGGGATTGCCGTTGCCTACTTTGCGCTCTCTGAATAAAGCTAAAATACTGCCTGTACCAGAAACATATAAAGCACCGTTCCTAAGGCGATGCTGAGCAGCGTGTTTCTTTTCCACAAATGGAGCATCGCCACCGCCGTACATGCAATCACCTCCGGCAGCCCATGAGGCGCCGCCACAAAATCGGTATTTCTAAGGCAGTACACCACCAGCATTCCCATGATTGCATAGGGAAGCACCTTAGACAGATAGGTAATAAAAGCAGGGGTCTTTCTTTTTCCACCGAACAGAAGGAAGGGAAGACCTCTCAGCAAAAGTGTTGTGAGGGCAATGACTGCCACTGTCAGCCCTGCATGCAGCTGGTGTTAGTATATAAGTGTGGACAGAAAAAGTTGAACAACCTATACTATCAAGTGAAAGAGCAAAGGAGACGTTCAACATGGCGAAAAACCAAAAATCTTACACTCCGGAATTTAAACAACAGA
>CATLAK010000033.1 GCA_949878435.1 uncultured Lachnospiraceae bacterium | reverse complement strand
ATAATCGAGAATTATCCTTCATTAACCCGAATTTATCCAATTAAGATTGTACAAAGCATTCCCTCCATGTATAATGTAGAATAAGAAATGGAGAGGTATACCTATGGCATCTATTTAAATCCAGGAAACAATGGCTTCTGGGAGGCAGTCAATTCCAAAATATATGTAGATAAAACGAAACTGATTTCATATACAAATGAGTTAATCAGTACAGAGCAGAAATTCATCTGCATCAGCAGACCCCGGCGTTTTGGGAAATCTATGGCATTGAGAATGCTTGCCGCTTATTACAGCCTGATTCGGCAGAGCTATTTAAAGGGCGCCGGATTGAAGAAGAGAAAACGTTTGGAGAGCATCTAAATTGGTACGATGTTATTTGCCTGAATATGCAGCAGTTTCTAATAGAGGCGGAGAATCAGGAGCTGACCAAGTATCTGGAACAGGAAGTGATTGACGAACTTTGGGAAGAATACGGAGAACATTCAGCATTGAATATGTTCACAGAATATTCCATGACGGACCAGGGTGTATTTGAAGAATATACGGGATTTACAGAGAATGAAGTTAAAGAACTGTGTGAGCAGTTTGACATGGACTTTTACGGAAGTCTATGACGCGTTGAAGGTTTATATTAATATGGACTTTGACGGGCTCCGTGCAGATATTGCGCAGATAAGCCGCACAGCTGTGTCATAGAGCGTGTGGAAAAGAACTGAAAGTAAGAAAAGCAGCAAAGAAAGGATAACAATAAAATGGATATACAATATCTCTTATTCCTCCAAACCTTAAGGGAAGCGTTTGGGGGAATGTTTGATGCATTTATGCTAAAGGCGACCGAACTGGGAGAGCAGACCATCACGTTTCTGCTCATGGCATTCATTTACTGGTGTGTGGACAAGCGGGCAGGTGTGCTGATGTCATTTAATGTTTCGATTGCCTGTACATGGAATCAATTTATAAAATGGAAGTGCAGAATAGACCGTCCATGGGTCAGGGATGAGAGAATTATACCCGTGCAGGAAGCTATAGCAGGGGCTGGCGGCTATTCTTTTCCCAGCGGACATACCAGCAGGGCGGCAGCAGTATGGGGAGCATTAGGCGCTTCTTTGTGGAAAGATAAGAAACGTGCGCTTTCCGCCATATGCTGGTGCGTTTTGGCTGTGGTTGCTTTCTCACGCAATTACCTGGGGGTGCATACGCCGCAGGATGTGATATCTGCTTTCGTTATGGGGCTTATATTGATTTTCCTTTTGGAAAGGGTTTTGCGCTGGACGGAGAAGGGGAAGAACAGGGATTTGCTGGTGGCAGGAGCGGGCTGCCTTTTGTGCTTTTGTCCTATGCTTTGGGCGGGCTGCCTTTCAAATGCAGGGGCGGGAATGGGCTTTTTTATAGGATGGGTTTTGGAGAGGCGCTTTGTGCAGTTCGAGACGGAAGGGTCAAGGACACAGAGATGTGTCAGATTTGCCATAGGCGGAGCGGGGATTGTCTTTATACAGACCGTTCTTCTTGCCGTGATGCGAATGGCAGTGGGAGGTAAATACGCGGGTTATTTCACCTCATTTGCCCTTGCTGTTTTTATAAGCTTGTTATATCCATTCTTCTTCTCAAAAAGAGCGCGTTACAAGGCGGGCATGTGCTTACTGGCAGTATTGCTTGCAGGCATTTTGGGATTTTCGGCATGGAAGACGCATGAGCAGAAGGCGGCAGAGGGGGAAGTGCAGGAAGCAGAGCAACAGGAATTAGAACAGCAGGAAAGCCAGGTCCAAATCGAACAGATTCAGGAGCTGCCGGCAGTCATTGCACATAGAGGGTATTCTTCACTCTTTCCCGAAAATACGTTGGCGTCCTTTGCCGGAGCAATAGATATAGGAGTCGATTATATTGAATTGGATGTGCAGCTGACCAAAGACGGACAGGTGGTGGTGTTTCATGATGATGATCTTAAAAGGATTACCGGAACAGAGGGCGCGGTCGGGGATTATACCCTTCAGGAACTTGCTGCATTGGATGCAGGAAGCTGGTTTTCGCCCTCTTTTGCAGGGGAAAGAATACCAACACTGAAGGAAGTTCTGGAATTGATCAGCGTATCGGACTGCAAGGTCTATCTGGAACTTAAGGACATCGGTAAGGTCGATGGGTTTGAGGATGCAGTGATTGAAGCCGCAGCCTCGTGCGGTATGACAGACAGATGCATATTTGCTTCTTTCCAATACGATTATCTTGCCTATATCAAAGGGCTGGATGCTGGTCTACAGATACTGTATAATACAACTTCCGGCAAAGCGACGCTGCCGGAAGAATTTCCGGCGGATTACTATGGTCTGTCCGCAGAATCGGTGATGCCTGACACAATCCGGGCAATTCATGAGGCTGGGAAGAAGGCATTTGTATGGACGGTAAATACACCTGCGGCGATGCGGAATGTACAGGATATGGGAGCGGACGGTATTGTGACGAATTATCCGGGAATGGTCAAAGTGCTGCGGCAGCCGGAATATAGTTACTTGGCAGAAAATTTTGAAAGTGCGATTCCTTTGCCTGGTCTGTATGGTGCAGATGTTCCGGCAGAGTGTGGGGATATGGTAGTTCAGGGACTGACGAAGGCAGGAAACAGGCTGGTGGTCTCGGCTTACAGCCGCTCAGGGGAGCGAAACAGCATTTTGTACTTGATCAGTTTAAGCGGTGAACTGCAGAAAATAGTAGATTTAGGATTCAAAGCACATACGGGAGGCATTGCCTATGATGAAGCGCATGATTTTTTGTGGGTGACGGGACCAGAAGGAAAGGTGTATGCGCTTTCATGGTCTGCCATTTTAAGCGGAGCATATCAGGGAGAGATACAGGTGAGTTTTGACGCAGGACTTGTCAATCATAATGGGACGAAGGTGGCATCTTTTTTGACGCTGTCAGAAGGAGAGCTGTTTGTAGGGTCTTATGTGAATGGCGCAGCGGGAGTCTTGAATAGATATGATGTGTCAGATGTTCAAAATCCAAGGCTGATAACTGCAGTCACAATTCCTGAAAGAATTCAGGGAATAACGTTTAAGAGAAATATGGGAACAGGGGAACGCTACATGTTTTTAAGTCAGAGCTATCAGACGGAGGATTCTTATCTGCTTAAGTATATATATGATGATCAGATAGCGGCATATGCAGAGCCGGTGGAAGCGCACCTGCTTCCCGAAGGATCGGAGCAGATACAGGTGACTGCCAGAGGAATGTATATCCTATTTGAATCTGCCGCCCGCCCATATAGGGAGACGGCGAGAATTCCGAATGATCAGATTTACCTTATCAGATAATCTTAAGTAAAACTGGAGATTATGTACTTTTCTTCTATTTACATTCGTGTTATTCTAAGTAATAGCAGAATTATGGGAAAGGTATGGTATCGATATGAACATTGTTTTATTATCCGGAGGATCCGGCAAACGCTTGTGGCCGTTGTCAAATGATATTCGGTCCAAGCAGTTTATTAAGATTTTTAAAAAAGAAGATGGATCTTATGAGTCAATGGTGCAGCGTGTCTATCGTCAGATCTGCAAGGCAGATAAGAAGGCAAATGTAACCATTGCCACATCCAAAACACAAGTTTCGGCAATCCACAATCAGTTAGGAGACAGCGTAGGGATTTCGGTGGAACCCTGCCGCAGAGATACTTTTCCTGCTATAGCATTGGTAAGCGCTTATCTGCATGATGTGCAGGGGATTTCCGGGGAAGAATCAGTGGTAGTCTGTCCGGTCGATCCGTATGTGGAAGATGACTATTTTCAAAAATTGACGGAACTTAGTGAACGTGCAGCTTCAAGTGATGCAAATCTGGTACTAATGGGAATTGAACCTACTTATCCCAGCGAGAAATATGGCTATATTATTCCAGAGAATCATACAGATGTCAGCGGGGTCTCCTCCTTTAAAGAAAAGCCAGATGTGAAAACGGCTGAGCGTTATATTGCACAGGGGGCTTTATGGAATGGCGGTGTGTTTGCATACAAGTTGAAGTATGTTTTAGAAAAGGCACATGAACTGATTGAGTTTACAGATTATCAGGATTTATTTTCCAAATATGATACATTGACAAAGATCAGTTTTGACTATGCAGTCGTTGAAAAAGAAGACAATATAGAAGTCATGCGTTTTGGCGGACAGTGGAAGGACCTTGGAACTTGGAATACACTTACGGAAGCCATGGGAGAACCCAGCATAGGCGAGGCGATGATGAATGAAAAATGTGACAATGTTCATATTATCAATGAACTGAATGTGCCGGTGCTGGCAATGGGACTGCATGATGTGGTGATATCTGCAAGCCCGGAGGGAATACTTGTATCCGATAAGGAACAGTCAAGCTATATTAAACCGTTTGTGGACAGTATTGACCAACAGATTATGTTTGCCGAAAAGTCATGGGGAAGTTTTCGGGTTCTGGATGTGGAGACAGAAAGCATGACGATCAAGGTAACATTGAATCCCGGACATCAGATGAATTATCACAGTCACAAAAACCGGGATGAGGTATGGACCGTCATTGCCGGTAATGGTCGTACAATTGTAGACGGTATGGAGCAGCAGGTCAGCACAGGTGATGTGATTACCATGGAGGCAGGGTGCCGCCATACAATCATTGCGGAAACAGAGTTGAAGTTGATTGAGGTTCAGCTTGGCAAGGAGATCAGCGTCCATGACAAACAAAAGTATCCACTTGAATAGTCCTTTTTTGCTAAAGCCATATGGAAAAAACTATTTATGGGGCGGCCGCCGGCTGAATGATGATTTTGCCAAGGGAATAGATATGTTTCCCTTGGCAGAGACGTGGGAGTGTTCTACCCATCCGGATGGTTTGAGTACGATTTCGGGAGGGGTTCACGATGGGGATACGTTGGCAGAGGTTTTGCGGTGCCATCCTGAATATCTCGGGACCCGCCATCAGAAAAAAGGGGAACTGCCAATCCTGATCAAATTTATTGATGCGAAGGAGGATCTTTCGGTGCAGGTGCATCCGGATGATGCCTATGCAATGGAACATGAGAATGGTTCTTTGGGAAAGACAGAATTTTGGTATGTGCTGGATGCGGCAGAGGATGCGAAGCTGGTATATGGTCTTTCCAGAAAGGTGGAAGCAGAAACCTTAAAAAGGAGCATTGAACAGGGAAACGTTGAAAAGTATCTCCAGAAGGTACCAATCAAAAAAGATGATGTATTTTACATTAAGGCAGGGACGATTCATGCAATTGGAGGGGGCGCCCTGATTGCCGAAGTGCAGGAAAGTTCAAATCTGACTTACCGCATGTATGATTATGACCGTGTGGATACACAGGGCAAAAAACGTGAACTGCACATAGATAAGGCGCTTGAAGTGGCGGATTTAAGAGGAAACATGCCTCCGGGGCAGATTCTGCGGGTCTTAAAGTTTAAGCCCGGCTGTGCAACGGAGTTTTTGTGCCGATGCAAGTACTTTCAGGTAGAGAGGATGTTGGTCAATACAGAGCGGCTTAGGGAAATGGTAAGTTTTTGCACCACAGCGCTTTCTTTCCAAGTTCTGCTGTGCACGAATGGATGCGGAACGATATTCTACGGCGCTCATGAGGCGATTCACTTTTTTAAGGGAGACTGTATATTTATTCCGTCAGATTCTGTTACAATTAAGATTCACGGGAAAGCGCAATTTTTGAAGGTAAGCTGTTGAAGGAGGCAGGAATGTGAACGATATTCGATTGCTGGATTGTACCTTGCGGGATGGCGGGTATGTAAATGATTGGAATTTCGGACATGATAATCTGGTCAGCATTTTTGAACGGCTGGTAGATGCCAATGTAGATATGATTGAAATAGGCTTTCTTGATGAGCGCAGACCCTTTGATATCAACCGCAGTATTATGCCGGATACGGACAGCGTTGCCCGTATTTACGGAAAACTGGACAGAAAACAGACGATGGTGGTGGGTATGATCGATTATGGGACATGCTCTATGGAACAAATCAGACCTTGCAGTGAAAGTTTTTTGGATGGCATCAGGGTTATATTTAAGAAGCATTTACGGGAAGTCGCGTTTGCGTTTTGCAAGGGGCTTAAGGAGAAAGGATACAAGGTCTTTGCCCAGCTTGTAGCGGTTACCAGTTACGATGATGAAGAAATGATGGATGTAGTCAGACTGGCAAATGAGGTGAAGCCCTATGCCGTTTCTATGGTAGATACTTATGGGCTGATGCACCAGAACAATCTGCTGCATTATTTTCATTTGCTGGATACGCATCTGAATGCAGAAATTGGTTTGGGGTATCATGCCCATAACAATTTTCAGATGGGATATGCAAACTGCATTGCCATGCTTTCCAACCAAATCGACAGAATGCTTATTGTGGACGGCAGCATATATGGCATGGGAAAAAGTGCAGGAAATGTACCGATTGAGCTGGTTGCCATGTATATGAACAATGCGCTTGGAAAGCGGTATCATATCAGCCAGATTTTAGAAGCGATAGATGCCAATATCTCACAGTTTTATCATCCGGCAACGTGGGGATATAACATGTTTTATTATGTGGCGGCATTCAATGACTGCCACCCGGAATATGTATCCTACCTGATGAACAAACGCACGCTTTCCATTAAATCAATCAATGAGATTTTGGGGAAACTGCAGGGTGAGAAGAAGCTGCTCTTTGATAAAAATGTGATAGAAACGCTCTATGTGGAATATCAAAAAAAGGATGTTAATGATGCGCAGGATAGGGAAAGGCTGAAGGAAAAGTTGTCCGGCAGAAAAATTCTGCTGATTGGACCAGGGGTTACAATAAAAACACAGAGAGAAAGAATCAGTGGATTTATAAAGGATAATGGACCTGTGATTATTTCTATTAATTACGTTCCAGAAGAATTTACGCCTGACTATATCTTTTTGAGCAATTCAAAACGGTATGTACAGCTTGCAACCAGGCTCAGCCAGGAAAAGTTTACTTTAATTGCCACGTCAAATCTTACAGGAACGAAAGAGGCAGCGTTCGATTATGTATTGAACTTTAGTTCCCTGATGGACAGTGAGGCGGAGATCGTGGACAACCCGCTGATCATGCTGCTTAAGGCATTGATTGACTTGGCGTGCCAAGAGGTAACATTGGCTGGGTTTGACGGCTATTCCGGTGAGGCGTCCAATTATTATAACAGCAGTATGGAATACGATTTTGCAAAGAATATGGCAGAATATTTGAATCAATATACAACCACTTTTTTAAAAGAGATTCGGAATAGGCTGCGCGTGATTTTTTTGACAGATTCCCGATATGAGGGTGCAGGGCAAGGCGGTGACGAAGTTGTGAGTCTGAGTGGATGCGTGCAGGGAGGGAAAGATGAAAATTAAGGTTGCAGAATATATAGCTGGTTTTTTGGTGGATCATGGAATCCGTGACTGCTTTATGGTCACGGGAGGGGGAGCCATGCATCTGGATGATGCTTTAGGACATCAGGCGGGGATGCATTGTGTGTTTAACCATCATGAGCAGGCATGTGCGATTGCTGCGGAAGGGTATACGAGGATGACGGGAGAACTGGCGGCAGTCTGCGTAACCAGTGGTCCCGGAGGAACGAATGCAATCACGGGGGTGATGGGCGGATGGGTGGACTCCATTCCCATGTTCATCCTTTCAGGGCAGGTGAAGAGGGAAACTACCATCTGGTCTTGCCCGGATTTGGGCTTACGGCAGCTGGGGGATCAGGAATTTAATATTATAGCATCGGTTTCCAATATGACAAAGTATGCCGTGATGCTGACAGAACCGGAGAAGACAGCATACCATTTGGAAAAGGCACTATATCTTGCCAGGGAAGGCAGAGGGGGACCAGTATGGCTTGATATTCCCCTTGATGTACAAGGCGCGGTGATAGAAACAGAGGGACTCGTCCATTTTAATCCTGATACAGAAAGCCGTCAGACAGTGCCGGAGGTGTCAAAAGAAACGGCAAGGGAAATCCTCAAAAAAATCAAGGAAGCGAAAGCACCGCTTTTGCTTACAGGGACCGGAATCAGACTGGGAAATGCACAGGAGGAATTACTTTGGCTGATTGAAAAGCTGCGTATTCCGGTGGTAACAGCCTGGAACGCAAATGATACGGTAGCATATGACAATCCATATTTTGCAGGTATGCCTGGCACAGTGGGCACAAGAGCAGGAAACTTTGCCGTACAGAACTGTGATTTGTTGGTTAGCCTTGGATGTCGCCTAAACATAAGAATGATCGGGTATAATCATTATGATTTTGCAAAAAATGCTTATAAGATTATCGTTGATATTGATCCTTCAGAATTATCGAAGCCAACAATCTGTGCGGATATGCCTGTGAATGCAGATGTGAAGAATTTAATATGCGCGCTTCTTGAAGAAGATTACGCCCCGCAGAAACAGCATGAACCGTGGACTGCATGGTGCCGGGGGCTGGTGAGCGCTTATCCGGCAGTGGCGGCGCAGTATCATAAAAAGGAAAGGGAACCAATCAATCCATATGTGTTTATTGATAAGTTATTTTCGCATATGGGAAATAAGGAGCGCATTGTCTGCGGCAACGGAAGCGCCTGTGTGGTGACGTTTCAGGCATGTCGAATCAAGCAGGGACAGAGGATGTTCACCAATTCGGGCTGCGCAGCAATGGGATATGGACTTCCGGCAGCATTAGGTGTTGCTGTTTCGGAGCCCGCCTGCAGGGTAGTGTGTATTGACGGTGATGGAAGTGTGATGATGAACGTTCAGGAATTGGCGACGATTGCACACAATCAGCTTAATATTAAACTCATTATATTGAATAATAACGGATATCATTCCATTAGACAGACCCAGTCGAGCCTTTTCAAGCCGCCGTTTATCGGCATTGATAAGGAGAGCGGCGTGGGATTTCCGGATTTTGGAAAACTGGCAGATGCTTTTGGTTTAAAATATTTTATTGTCCATGATGAAATGGAATGTGATGCTGTTTTAGAGAAGATGCTTTGCTTTGAGGGTCCCTGCGTTTGTGAGGTTATGATAGACGAGAAGCAGAATTTTGCACCCAAATCTTCATCAAAAGTAATGCCTGACGGAACAATCACATCACCGCCGCTTGATGATATGGCGCCTTTTTTAGATAGGGAAGAATATGAGGCAGTCAGGTATGATTTGATGAAGCAGGGTGAAGACGCATGATGAAAAGGGTAATTATTACAGGACCGACAGGCGCTGTGGGGATGGCGCTGATACAGAAATGTATTGCAGAAAAAATGGAGGCGACGGTGGTATGCCGCCGGAAATCCCCAAGGATTGTACAGATTCCGATTTGTGATCAAGTGAAAATGATAGAATGCAATCTGGATGAAATGCATATGCTGCCGGAAATTCTGACCGGCGTATATGATGCTTTTTTTCACCTGGCATGGGCGTGTACGGCAGGTGAGGGCAGGAATGATGTCCATGTCCAGGCGGACAATATTCAATTTACCTTAGACGCTGTAGATGCAGCGGAAAAGTTGGGATGCCGGTGCTTCATAGGCGCAGGTTCGCAGGCGGAGTATGGACGTTTTGAAGGGAAACTAAATTCAAGGGTTCCAACGTTTCCGGAAAATGGCTATGGGGCTGCCAAACTTTGCGCCGGAGCGCTTAGCAGAATCCGGAGCCGTCAGCTTGGAATAAGGCATATCTGGTTCCGTATATTGAGTGTTTATGGTGAATATGACGGTGCGCAGACCATGATTATGTCAAGCATCAGGGAAATGCTGCAGGGAAGATCGCCGGAATATACGCCGGCAGGGCAGATTTGGGATTATTTATATAGTAAGGATGCGGCGGAAGCACTGTTTCTGGCGGCAGAAACGGGCAAAGATGGCGCGGTCTACTGTCTGGGGAGCGGACAGGCAAGAACCTTAAGGGAATATATAGAAGCTATGAGGGATGAGATACATCCGGGGCTTCACCTTAAGCTGGGAGCGAAGCCATATGCCCCGGAGCAAGTGATGCATCTATGTGCAGATCTTTCAGAACTGACGAAAGATACCGGTTTTATTCCCCGGTATACGTTTGAAGAGGGTATAAGAAGGACCATTGCCTGGGCAAGGTTCGCAGGAGAAAAAAGTTGAATAAATGGTTTGATTTTTATAAAGGGAAAAAGGTACTGATAACAGGACATACCGGATTTAAAGGCTCGTGGATGAGCAGTCTGCTTCTGGAAGCAGGCGCAGATGTGCATGGATATGCATTGGAAGCGCCAACGGATCCCTCTCTTTTTGGGCTGTGTGAATTGAAGGACAGAATGCATTCCATAGAAGGTGATGTGAGGGATTTGGGGCATTTAAGAAAGGTGTTTACAGAAATCCAGCCGGAAATCGTCATTCATATGGCAGCTCAGCCGCTGGTGCGAGAGTCCTATCAGGAGCCGGTCTATACTTATGAGGTAAATGTCATGGGAACGGTAAATGTGCTTGAATGTGTGCGCCAAAGCGAATCGGTGCGTTCTGTGATCAATGTAACCACTGACAAGGTATATAAGAACAAAGAGTGGTGCTGGGGCTATAGGGAGGATGAGGAATTAAATGGCTATGATCCTTATTCTAATTCCAAGTCCTGTTCCGAATTGGTCACATCAAGTTATAAAGATTCCTTTTTAAAATCGAAGGGAATCGCAGTCTCTACGCTCCGGGCAGGCAATGTGATTGGAGGGGGAGACTTTGCAAAGGACCGTATTATCCCGGATTGCGTGCGTTCCGTCTCAAAGGAGGAAACGATTATTCTTAGAAATCCCTATTCAATAAGACCCTATCAGCATGTGCTGGAGCCTGTTGCGGTATATCTGTGGCTTGCCAAGGAGCAGTATGAAAATCCTGCATTGGCAGGGAATTATAATGTGGGACCGGAGGAAGCAGACTGTCTTTCTACAGGAGCATTGACAGAACTGTTTTGCAGAAAATGGGAAGAACAGACCAAAGAAAGACCAATCTGGAGCAGTCAACACGATGGCGGACCGCATGAAGCTTCCTTTCTCAAACTGGATTGCGCAAAATTGAAAGCTGCGCTGGGGTGGAAGCCGGTGTGGAATATAGAAAAAACGATGGAAAAATTAGTAGAGTGGTATCATGTTTACCTGACATGTGGTAATATAAGAGAATGTATGGAAAGTCAGATACGTGAATTTCTAAATGCAGGAAGCAGAACATAAAACAGAAGCTATGGTTCATAGAGAAAGGCATGGTGTTCGAGGGATGAAAGTCTTGATTCTGGCGGGGGGCTCTAAAAGCACGATCAGTGAGGGCAGGGAAGAGATACCCAAACCTATGGTTGAGATTGGAGAGAAGCCGCTTTTATGGCATATTATGAAGCAGTATAGCCATTTTGGATATGAGGATTTTCTTGTATGCGGCGGTTTTAAAGTAAACGTGATCAAAAATTACTTCCGCGACTATTATATCTATCAATCTGATATCACAGTTGATCTTGCTACCAACCAAGTGGATATTCACAAGAAGGTAACAGAGAACTGGAAGGTAACGGTGGCGGACACAGGGTTATTTGCAACCACAGGGCAGAGGGTGAGCGAGGCAGAAAAGTATATAGAGGATGATTGGTTCCTTGTAACTTATGGAGATTGCCTGTCGAATATAAATATGAAGGAATTGGTTGACTTTGCAATTAAGAAAGATAAAATGATCACGATGGCGGTGGCATTGCCCACTGGAAGAAATGTAGTGCTCCCTATTGAAGAGGATGATATTTTGGGGAATGTGTGCAATTTATCTGGGGTGATAAACGAATCGTGGACCAACGCCTGCACTTTTGTGTTTAAAAAAGATGTATTCCGTTATTTGAATGGAAATTATGAACTGGATGAGCAGTTGTTACCTGTTCTTTCGCAGAAGGGGGAGATTGCAGTTTATAAACATCATGGATTCTGGTGCCCGGTAGAGACGCGCCGTGACAAGGTGGATTTGGAGAACAGATGGAACGCAGGTGTGGCGCCATGGAAGGTATGGTGAGTATGAAAGTAGTAATTCTGGCAGGCGGGATGGGTACAAGAATCAGTGAGGAATCCAGCCTAAAGCCTAAACCGATGATTGAAATTGGCGATAAACCAATCCTATGGCATATCATGAAGTGGTATGCTTCTTTTGGGTTTTTGGATTTTGTCATCTGTTGCGGATATAAGGGACATATGATTAAAGAGTATTTTATGAATTATTATTCTTATCAGGGAGATGGATGCTTTAATTTGCGGGATCATACAGCACAGTATGCTGCAAATAAGAAAGAGCCTTGGCGTGTTACGCTGGCAAATACAGGGGCAAGGACGATGACGGCAGGAAGGATACTTCAGATTAGAGAATATGTGGGAAATGAGCCATTTATGCTGACTTATGGAGACGGGGTCTCTGATGTGGATATTCATAAGTTGTTAGAATATCATGAGTTGAACCGGAAATTAGTGACGATTACCACGACCCAGCCGGAAGGACGTTTTGGAGCAATCTCCATAGGGGAAGGCGGAATGGTCCATAAGTTTAAGGAGAAGGCAAGAAAAGATCAGTCATGGGTGAATGCAGGTTTTATGGTAATGGAGCCAGGTATCTTTGACTATTTGGGAGATGGAAGCGAGATGCTGGAAGATGGACCGTTTGAGCGTATAGCTGCTGCAAATCAGATGGATGCTTACAAGCATGAAGGCTTTTGGTCGCCCATGGATACCATGCATGACAAGGCATATCTGGAGGGATTGTGGAAACAGGGAAAAGCGCCATGGAAGGTGAGGGATGAAAATGTTTAATGGAATGAATGAGAAGCAGGCGAGAGAACAAATTTTGGAAATGGTAAAAGAATATTGTGATACTTACCACAACCGAAGGGAACCGTATAAGGAGGGAACTCGTATTCCCTATGCAAGCCGTGTTTATGACAGTGAGGAAATGACCAATCTGGTGGACAGTGCACTGGAATTTTGGCTTACCTCAGGAAGATATACAGATTTATTTGAAAAGGAGTTTGCCGCCTATCTTGGCGTGAAGCATTGTTCATTGGTAAACTCTGGGTCTTCTGCAAATCTGCTGGCGTTTATGGCGCTCACTTCTCCACTTTTGGGGGAGCGTGCAGTAAGGCGGGGAGATGAAGTCATTACGGTGGCAGCGGGATTTCCGACTACGGTTGCACCTATTGTGCAGTTCGGAGCAGTGCCTGTCTTCATCGATGTGACAATTCCTCAGTATAATATGGATATTGCTGTGTTGGAGGAAGCGCTCTCGCCAAGGACAAAGGCGGTCATGGCGGCGCATACATTGGGGAATCCCTTTGATCTAAAGGCAGTAAAAGAATTTTGCGACAGGCATCAGTTATGGCTGATAGAGGATAACTGTGATGCACTCGGTTCCGTATATAAAATGAATGGCAAGGAGTATTTAACAGGTACGGTGGGAGATATTGGAACGTCCAGTTTTTATCCTCCCCATCATATGACGATGGGGGAAGGAGGGGCTGTATATACCAACAATCCCCTTTTACACAAGTGTGTTCGTTCTTTTAGGGACTGGGGAAGGGACTGTGTCTGCGTGTCCGGTCAGGACAATGTGTGCGGGCATCGCTTTGACAGAAAATATGAAGAGCTTCCAGAAGGATACGATCATAAATATGTTTATTCCCATTTTGGGTATAATTTAAAAGCGACAGATATGCAGGCGGCAATCGGCTGTGCCCAGTTAAAAAAACTGCCGGAATTTATAAGGCTACGAAGGGAGCATTTTGCATTTTTGAAGGAAAGCTTAAGCAAGGCAGAAGAATGTTTCATTCTGCCACAGGCCTGTGAAGGCTCATTGCCAAGCTGGTTTGGGTTTATGCTGACCTGCCGGGAAGGGGTGGATAGGGCAAAGGTGGTTCCCTATCTGGAAAGCAGAGGAATCCAGACCCGCATGCTGTTTGCAGGCAATCTCACAAAGCAGCCCTGCTTTGATGAAATGCGCAGAGAGAAAAAGGGATATAGAGTGGTCGGAAGTTTGAAAAATGCAGACCGAATCATGCGAGATACTTTTTGGATTGGGGTTTATCCGGGAATGACGCAGGAAATGCTGGAAGCTATGGTGAGGGAATTGAGATTTTCGGTTGGGCTATGTTCAACAGTACGATAGGAGAATAGTGAATCATGTCTAAAATTGAAAAAAATATATTGGTTTTTATGGAGAAGCATATATATGTAATTGCATTTCTTGGAGTTACGCTAGCTGGTTTTTTCATTCGCTATTCTCTTCGCCAGTTTACAAGTGGAGATATGGTGTGTGACTTATTACCTTGGTATAATCAGATTAAGGAGATGGGAGGATTTCAGGGACTTGGCAGTCAGGTTGGAACTTATAATATGCTGTATCAATGCTTAATTGCAATCATGACGTATTTGCCTATAAAACCTCTTTATGCCTATAAGATCCTAAGTTGTATTTTTGATTATCTGCTTGCAGTGGCTGGAGCATGGTTGGTATATGATATGTCAGAAAAAAGAGAAAAGAAGTTGGCATTTGCTGCATACAGTATGATTATTTTGTCACCGATAGTATTTATCAATTCTGCTCTTTGGGGACAGTGTGACGCTATATACACATTTTTTGTTTTTATAGCATTTATTGCGTTTGGCAGGGAACAATATGTAAAATCATTTGTGTTGTATGGGATTGCTCTTGCTCTTAAATTACAGGCGATATTTTTATTGCCTTTGTTTTTGATTGTTTATTTTATGAAAAAAATTTTTTCTGTTTTCTATTTTGCTTTTATTCCTATATCCATGTGGATATTTAATATTCCATGTCTTATTATGGGACGCCGAATTTCAGAGATATTTACTGTTTATATAAATCAGACGAGCGAATATGGAAGCATGAGCATGAATTACCCAAGCTTTTGGGTTATATTAAATGATGCATCTATAGAAGAGGGGTATGCATTTTACAAACAGGCTGCAATATTGATGAC
The DNA here is from genome assembly GCA_949878435.1 of uncultured Lachnospiraceae bacterium. GTDB lineage: Bacteria > Bacillota > Clostridia > Lachnospirales > Lachnospiraceae > Suilimivivens. The sequence continues at coordinate 9,122 of CATLAK010000033.1, read as the reverse complement.
AATATGTGTGTTGGCAGGGTGGATGTTCAGCTGGGTAATAAATCAAATAAGCTTAAGTAAAAGAAGTATGTTGTATATGGCGTTTATTTTGGTATATACATGTGTTTTGTTTCTTCCGTCCATGCATGAAAGATATGGTTATGTTTATGAAATATTTGCCATTCTCATTTTCTTTGAAAATAGAAAGACATTCCCGCTGTTGGTTCTGATACATGGGATTTCACTGATGACATATGGCTTTTACTTGCATGGAAGTACAATTAATTTGAGCGTTCTTGCGGTGATCAATCTGATTGCATATGGCTGTTATTCATTTATATTAATGAGACAGCTCATGAATAAACGGCAGGGCACAATGGAATGAAGGAGAAGGAATGCGTAAAACGAAAGAGCAAAAAATAACAGCAGTACTTGCAGCTGGATGTGGATTGCTTCTTTTACTGATTTTTATAGTGAATCTTTTTCACTATAACTATCAAATGAATGCAGATATCGCTTCAGAGGCTATTCTTGGTGAAGTAATATGGAAAAGTAAGCAGCTTATACCAGATACATGGTACCCATCGACGGAGGTAAGAGTCATAAGTGTTCCTAATGTGGCGGCACTTTTTTATGGATTAACAGGCAGCATGACATTATCAGCTGGTCTGGCATGTTGTGTAATGACACTATTGATTTTTCTTGCTATTTTGTACTTCGCTAAGTCGGTAGGAATGGGGAAAAACATCGGGCTCATGATGGGTGCATTGTGTTTGATTATTCCCACTGAATTAATTATACTAGAGGTACTTTATTTATTTGCAGGCTATTATGCAGTTCATGCAGTAATTCTTTTTATTACATTAGCAATGTATGCCTCATTTCTAAACGAAAGGCGTGTGGGATATTGTGCCATAATAGGCATTTTGGCGGCTTTCTTGCTGGGGCTGCAAGGTGCTAGGGGGATTCTTGTTATTTATGGACCGTTGTTTGGCGTTGAACTGATTAGGAATATCTATTTTGTCTGCCGTAAATGTAAAAGAAAGCATTTTGACTTTTATATAAGTTTATGGACGTTATCTTTACTTATTGCTAACTACATAGGGACACGCTTTCCTTTTTCGGTGAAGCAGGGGTTTTCAAGAAATATACGGAAGGGATTACAAAAGCTCTTTACGGTAGTTATACCGGATATGGGACGCGCAATTGGATTTGAGAGTGCAGATTTGCCAGGGAAAATATGTTTGGGAGTATTACTTTTACTGACGGTGTACTTATTATTTTATATTTTGCGTTTGATGTGGAAACGCGAGAAAATAGATCCTATTTATTGGGTGTGGATGGTGATGTGTGCATCGCCGGTTCTGACAGCACTTATAGTAGCCTTTACAACTGTGGAAAGCACAGATAGGTATTACTTTATCTTACTGTTCCTCTTGGTGTTTTCGGCGGTTATTATATGGAAAAATGGAAAGAGAGTAGTAAAAAATGTGATAGGAGGAATTGCAATTTTTTTGACTGTATCCAATTTGATCAGGGTTTATCTTCCAATTCTCAAATCTGCCGAGCCTCCGGCTACAGAGGAATATCAAGTGACGATATTCTTGAAGGAAAGAGGGCTGTCTACTGCTTATGCAACTTTCGAAAATGCAAACACAATGACAGTGCTTTCAGACGGAATCATTCATGTATATCCGGTAGCAACGGTGGAAAAAATGGATATCTGTAAATGGCTTACAAGTACAGACGGATATTGCCCGAATATACCTTTTGAATCAAGTACGGCATATATTATTACAGATCGTGAGAAGGAGTACTTTTCTATATTTTTGAATGAAAAGAGCAGGAAATTGAAAGAGGCAGGAAAAATAGGGAAATATACGATTTATGTTTCGGATTATAATTACTCAAATTTAGGTATAAATTAAAAATGGTTTTATGTGCACATGAAGATTTTTGTGCTGCAGGACAGGGAGTTCTGCGATGAGTAGAGGTATCAAGGTGAAAAAACAAAAAGTAATAAGGATATTGACATTCTTTTATTTAATACCGTTTGTGGTCATGGTTGCATTTAATACGATAAACAGTCTTTTACGGACTACTTACTTTGAGCTCTATCAGGTGATGGAGACAGCAAAATATAAATGGGACAGTCCACTTGTGGTGCTGGCAGCGTCAGTAGGGATTATTGTGTGTTTTTATCTTCTTATGAGGGCTGAGTGGACAAAAAATATCAGGATTGAGCGGTTGGCTCTGGTTTACAGCGCAGTCGTCTGTTTATTGATTGTTTTACTCTTTAGGAGCATCGTTACTTGTGATAGCGGATCAATCAGCGATATTGCAATCGAGTTTATGCAGGGGAATTATCATGCATTTGAACAAGGGGAATATCTTTACCGATATTCTTTTCAAATTGGTTTTACAGCATTGTTGGAGTGGATCTACCGTATTTTTGGGGTGGAAAATTTCATTGTATTCCAATTGATTAATATTGTATGTATTGTGGTCATTTTAAAAATGCTGGGGAAAATTACAAGAGAATTGTTTGCGGATGAGTGCGTGGGCATGGTAGAAGCGGTTCTGTCTATGGGGATGTTGCCCCTGTTTCTCTTTTCTACTTTTGTTTACGGAGATATCTTAGGCTGGAGCTTTGGTGTATGCAGTATTTATTATCTGATCCGGTATCTGAAAATGGACAGATGGCAGAACCTTTTAAAGGCTGCATTGCTTTTGACGTTAGGAACGATTGTGAAATCCAATATCAACATACTGGTGGTGGCGGCGGTTATTGCCGTTATCCTGCACTCTTTTTATAAGAAAAGGTTTAAAATGCTGATCTGGGTGATAGGAATCGTACTGATTTCGCAGACCGGCACATGGATTGTAAACGGTGTCTATACTGCCCGGGCGGGTCTTTCAGAGTTCCCAAAGGGAATTCCCAAGATTGCATGGATTGCAATGAGCATGCAGGAGGCGGATGAAGGGGGATATACGTGTGGCTGGTATAATGGATATAACTGGTCTGTCTATGGCGATAACGATTTTGATAGGGAGTTGACGAACAAAGCCTGTATGGAGAGCATTAAGGACTCTATGAATAGATTTGTGCATGAACAGCGTTATGCGCTTGACTTTTTCTATAAAAAGTTTACATCCCAGTGGAATGCTCCTACTTTTCAGGCGATGATTACAAATGAATGGAACAGCCGTCATGTGGAAAATCTATCCTCAGTAGCGCAGTTCTTCCTATATGGGACAGGCAGGAAGGTCCTGTATGAGATGATGAATATTTATCACTTTTTCCTGTTTTTGTGTACTTTAGTATATTGTTTTTTCCTGCGTAAGGAATGGTCTTTAGAGAAAGCTTATTTTGTACTGAATATTTTTGGCGGATTTTTATTCCATATGATTTGGGAAGCGCAGGCAAGGTATGTTTTGGGATATTTCGTCCTGATGCTCCCGCTGGCGGCATTTGGATTAAATGAGATTTTAAAGAAAATAGATTGGATAAAAAAAGGAGGAAGAACATGAAAATAGCAGTTGCTGGAACCGGATATGTAGGATTGGTGGCAGGCGTGTGCTTTGCAGAAAAGGGATATCAGGTGACTTGTGTGGATGTCGACGAGAAAAAAGTTGAAATGATGCGTCAGGGTATCTCACCTATTTATGAAGAAGGACTGGAAGAGCTGATGCAGAAAAATAATGCGAAGGGGATGCTGCATTTTACTACGGATTATGTGGAAGCATACAGGGATGCAGGTGCAATCTTCATTGGCGTCGGTACACCGGAAATGCCGGATGGAAGTGCAAACCTAAGCTACATAGCAGAGGTGTCCAGGCAGATTGCAGAGACCGTAGAAAAGGACTGTCTCGTGGTCGTAAAGTCTACCGTTCCGGTAGGAACCAACGACAAGGTGGAGCAATTTATTAAAGATTTTCTTGTACATGACGTTAAAGTAGAGGTGGCGTCGAATCCTGAATTTTTAGCCCAGGGGACAGCAGTCTATGATACCCTTCATGCCGCAAGGATCATCATCGGAACAGAAAGCAAAGAGGCAGAAGCACTTCTTCAGAAGATTTATGAACCTTTTGGTCTTCCTGTCGTTTCTGTAAAACGCCGTTCTGCTGAAATGATTAAGTACGCCTGCAATGATTTTCTGGCGCTTAAGATTTCTTATATGAATGATATTGCAAACTTATGTGAACTGGTAGGCGCTGACATTACGGACGTGGCAAAAGGTATGAGTTATGACGAGAGAATCGGAGCCCGTTTCTTAAATGCCGGAATCGGATTTGGCGGAAGTTGTTTTCCTAAAGATACCAAAGCCCTTAAATTTCTTGCAAGAGAACATGGTTACCAGCTGAAAACGGTGGAAGCCTGCGTGGACGTAAATAGCGCACAGAAGACCCGGCTTTTTGAAAAAGCAAAAGAAAGAATGATCTCCTTTAATGGCTTAAAGGCAGCAGTGCTAGGGCTCACCTTCAAATCCGGCACGGACGATTTAAGGGAAGCTCCTTCTATTGATAACTTAAAACTCCTTCTGGCAGCAGGTGCACGAATTTATGCCTACGACCCTAAAGGAACGGAGCGCGCCAAACAACTTTTCCCCGAAGGGAAAATGGACAAGGGAACTATAAGCTATGTTTCATCTTCCGAGCAAGCTTTAAGCGGAGCCCACATATGTTTTATTTTTACAGAATGGCCGGAGATCAAAGAGATAGACCCTCAGGATTTTAAGGATAAAATGCATACGCCCTTGGTCTATGATGGGAGGAATTTATACGATCCAGCTAAAATGAAAACAGCCGGTGTGGAATACTATAGCATAGGAAGGTAACCGCATGACCCAGCTTTGAATCCACAACGCCCCGACAGTATAATCACTGTCGGGGCAGCATGCTTTTGCATTTTGCAGGAACTTTTTTGGCAATTAACAGCCACATCTCTTACTGATAATGTATCTCGGTCTTGCTTTGATCTCATCATAAATCCTAGAAATATAATGCCCAATAAATCCGAGGCTGATCATGAGTACGCTTCCAATAGCCAATTGCAGAAGGATTACCGTCGTAAAGCCTTCCAGAGCAGTTCCTGTAAAATAGTGGTACAGCGACTGGATGCCCAGAACAATAGAGACGAAAAACATAATCCACCCCAGCAGCGAAATCAATTGAAGGGGAGCACTGGAAAAGGAAGTGATATTCCGGACGGCATATTTCGTAAGGCTCCACAAGGACCATTTAGAAGCGCCGATTTCCCGATCCTGTACCTCAAAGGGAAGGGTGGCAGTCTGAAAGCCTACCCATGAAGACAGCGCGCGGAAAAAGGGAGCACGTTCCGGCATGATAAGGAGCGCATCTACTGCCTTACGGTCTAAAAGCTTAAAATCAGAAGCATGCGACATGTCAATGGCGGTTACTTTGCTGATGATCCGGTAAAAGGTCCTCGCGCAGAAAGCATGCAGCATACTTTCCTTTCCGCGGGAAGATTTGACGCCCTCGACGACTTCAAACCCTTTTTTCCAAAGACGGTACATTTCAGGAATCAAAGAAGCCGGATGCTGTAGGTCGCAATCCATAATCAGGCAACAGGCGCCCTGAGCAATTTCCAGACCGGCGAAAATAGCCGCTTCTTTTCCGAAGTTCCGGGAAAAGGAGATGCCCTTTACCTCCTCGTGAGCAGAAGATAAATCCTGAATGCGTGGATAGGTTAAATCTTTCGAACCATCATCCACAAAGATGATTTCAAACGGAATTTGATTTGTGTTCAATATTTCGCAGATTGTATGAAAGGTCCTTGCAATATTATCCTGTTCATTGTAGGAAGGAATGATGATGGATAGTGTTTCTTCGAATGGCATTTATATAAAAACTCCTTATTATAACGATGGTATAGCAGATAGCAACTATAGCTTAAGTATATATGAGAAAGGGAGGGTTGACAAGGCTTGAAAATGGATTTGACGAAATAGAGCAGTGAGTATACAATAAGAGCATTATAGGGATTTACCAGAAAGGCATGGAAGTCAAAATGAACGAAGATTTGGGAACAAGAGTCAATCAAGTGAAAGAAAGATGGGATAAAAGGATTAGTAAACTGGTCACGCCTGGAAACTTTGCCATATTTACGACGGTAGTCTATGTATGCAGTCTGATTCCCATGCTCTGGATTGCATGGTATAACTATCCCAGTGCAGATGACTATTCAATCGGAAGTAACTGTCATCAGGTATGGATGGCGACGCATAATGTGTTTGCGGTAATCTGGCAGGGAATATTAAGAGCGGTAGACGACTGGGTGCACTGGATGGGGTATTTTACTTCTAACTTTCTAATGGCAATGCCACCAAGCAGCTTTGGAGAGAGAGGATATGTGCTGACCACATGGATTATGCTGGGAATGCTCAGTTTTTCTGTAATATATTTATTCCATGCAATTTTCGTGAAAGCGTTTAAAGCGGATAAACTGCTCAGCCACAGCGTTTCCATGCTGGTACTTTTCGCATCCGTTCAATGTATGTGCCCGGCAGGGCGGTGTGAGGCTTTTTATTGGTATAGCGGGGCGGCAAATTATATTTTCGTCCATAGTATGTCCTTGTTTTTCTTTGGGCTTTTGATTTCGGCGGTTTATGATAAAGGAAAGAAGAGAATCTGGGATTTATGTGGCGCTTCTTTTTTGGGATTTTTTACAGGCGGCGGAAACCAGATGAGCGCGCTCAATGGGGCGATTGTCCTGTTGACAGCGGTGGTGCTTATCAGTGTCTGTAAGAGCTGGAACAGATGTAGGGCTTTGGCGGTGCCAATCGGAATCTTTTATGTGGGCTTCATACTTAATGTGGCAGCTCCCGGCAATTGGGTGCGGGCGGAAGACGCAAATGGGATGAACCCTGTCAAAGCAGTGCTGGTGTCTTTTTATGACTGTCTTGACAGAGCCATGAGCCAATGGACAATCTGGCCTGTGGTGGTTATTATGATTACATTGATTCCCTTATTCTGGCATATGGCAGATAGGACCTCCTTTTGCTTTCCGTGTCCGCTTGTAGTGCTGATTTTTGGCTTTTGCCTGTCATCCGCAATGCTGACGCCACCTTTATTTGCTGTGGGAAACATGGAAGCGGGCAGACTGCAGGCGCTGGCGTACCTGATGTATATACTAATGCTCTCGTTGAGTGTGGGTTATATGACCGGATGGGTGAGGAAAAGATGGACGGATGGGCAGAGCAAAGAGGCTTTAGGCAATTCTAAACAGTTTTCGGCAGAAAGCTGCTGGTGTCTTGTCGGGTGTGTTCTGTTCCTGACGGCTGGCTCTGTGCTCACGATTATACCGGAGCCGCATTACTATACATTTTCGTCTGCGCTCACAGAGTTATCAAATGGAAATGCCAAAGCCTACGGCGATGCGCTTAGGGCACGCATGGAGATTTATCGTAATGCAGGAGAGGGAATTATAAAGGTGGATCCCTTGCCGGTGCAGCCTGCGCTTTTGTATTTTTCAGATATCAAGGAAACCCCGGATGACTGGGAGAATCAAGGACTGTCAAGATATTATGGATTTGAAGGGGCAGCTGTCAGGAAAAAATAAAAATCATGCAGAAACAAAGAGATAAGAAGAACAAAGAAAAAAGAGGAAGTCGGCGGGCCAATGTCATTTAGATAAGGACAACATTGCAGTTAGGATTCTTTTTACAGCGAGTAAACATTTTGTTTATTCGCTGTTTTTCTATATTTAAAAGCATTCAACGTAATAAATTTGTACGACAAACAGACAGATGCTTTCATCTGTCTTAAAAATGGTATATACTAATATTTGATTAGGCTGCTCTATATAGAAAGCTTATCGCGGACTGGGGTTTGACTTTGCGAGGGTCTGTTCTCCCAGAACGTACAGGAAGAAGCTCATGTCCGATTAGATACTCTACATCGGGTGGAGCTGTTTCTTCTTTTATTGATAGAAAATGACAGCAAATTCGCATCGCACGGGTATAATTCAGCTGATATATATATTTGCAGCCAACTTTCTGCTTGACAACCACATTAGTCGCTATAATCTCACAGAAATTATACAGAGTCATTCTTGACCATATTTCCTGCACAATATATTCTGGTTTCTTTGCATGAAACCGTGTTAATCCTAATGCATATTTTAACTCGCGAAAAGAGGTTTCTATTCCCCAGCGTTTCGCATATAACTGTTTGATTTCACCAGAACTAAATTTTTCTTGTGGCAGATTTGTAATAATACATTCATAAGAGTCTTGCGAGATTGGAAAACGCACTACTCTCATTTTTATTTCGTAAAACTTATTAAAATGCAGGTCAAGATAATCAAAAGGTGTTTTTTTCATAATAATTCTGTATTTTGGGGATTTGCTTTTACTTCATTTGTCTGCTTTTTTGTGAGTGTAAGATTAACCCATTCGTCAAATTCATCACTCTCTGGCAGCATTGTTAGTTTCGAAGCTATTCCATTACTTGTTACATCTTTGACGCGTATTAAGTAATACATTCCTTTATGTTCCGCATGAGCAAATATATTGTAGTTCTCATAACCCCTGTCTGCGATAAAAACAGCAGGCTGGCCACGGTATCTGTCAATCAATTCACACATAGCACTATTTTCATTTTTCAATCGGGCAGGTTGGATAATTGCATCTGTGTATCTTCTGCTGCATAAATCATAAAAAGCGTTTAAATGCAGCTGGTTGAAGCCTTTGCTGTCAGGAAGCGGTTGAAAATAGGTTGTTTCATCTTTAGGATTGCAGGCAATGCATAAATCCGAACCATCACAGGCAATTAATCTAAGTCCTTTATATGTAGCATTATCATTAAAAGATTTAGTGAATTCTTGAAATAAGAACTCAAATGCTTCTGGCAATATCTGTGCCCTGCGCTGGTTAAATGCTGAATCCGATGGCGTGGAACTGTCAAAATCAAAATATTCCAACAATTCATCTCTTAATGCTTTGCCCTCCATTGTAAGCATAAACTTCATTATCTCTTCAAATGACCATTTCTTTTTACGTGAAAAATCCGTTTCTGGATTCTTTGTAAACAACCAACGGTAAGAATCCATCTCTGTAATAATGGATAATAGTTTTTGCTTTACCTCTGTAGAATAATTCATTGTGTAATCCTCCTTGCAA
>CATLAK010000032.1 GCA_949878435.1 uncultured Lachnospiraceae bacterium | reverse complement strand
ATGACGAATTTGAAGAAGGTTTTTATATCTTCTAAATCATTCGTCTTATCAGCGTGCCCGTCTCCGGCGGGCTATTTTAATTCAAGATTCCTCCGGCAGGAGGAATTTCCTATTATATAAAAAAATCCGCTCATGAATGATAAGCGGACTCGACTGTCGATAATCAAATCCTCTTATTGTTCGATTCGCCATATGGCTGCTTGCTCGCTCAGGTAGGCACCTTCCACACTTGGGGTTGCCGTGGCTTCACAGGTCCTATGTACCTCCACCACTCTGAATAAGAGATTCTACACAATATTGAATTTTCATATCTGACACTACAGTACACCATGTAGATTATTTTGTCAACGCTTTTAGCTCAAAATCCTTTTATTAAAGTTTCAACAGATTTTTCACAATCTCAGCAAATTCTTCCGGTGATGAAAACTGCTGATTGTGCCCGCAGCCTTCCGTGAGTTCCATTCGTACCTCCGGTGCAGAGATATCCCCGGCATATTCCTTTATGGAATCGACAGGGCATATCCAATCACACGAGCCGGAAATGAAATAGACCGGCATCTCAAACTCTAATCCCTTTGCATATGCATCAAACGCAAAAGTATATTCAAATAACTGCTGATTTAACGCATAATACTCGCCTATATCGCCTAATTGCTTCAAAAACCATCTAATATCATCCAAATTAAGATAAGGCGAGGCAAGCGCCATCCATATGGTTTGATCTGAAACACTTACAGGGTGGTATTTAGCTGTCAGGGAACGAAGCTTCATCATATCCATAATGTCGCCGCTGGTCTGGAATGCCCCAAATCCATCCGTCAATTCTGATGTATCGTCTCCTGCATCCTCCGCCTTTTGGAGCGCATCTTTATAGGCATATATATCCATTTTTTCAAGAGAAACTACCTGTGCGCTTCCTATGTATGCAGACACTTTATCAGGATGCGCCAAAGCATATTCGCTCCCAAGGATTGTTCCATAGGAGTGTCCAAGAATGATAACCTGCTCTTTTCCAAATCGCTCCAATACATAATCTACCAGCTCGTCTAAATCGGTTTGTGCCTGTTCAAAACTGACCGCCGCATTTGAGGGATCGTTTTCTATATTATGAAAATACGTTCTTCCGCATCCCCTTTGATCCCACGCAACTATGGTATATTCATCAATAAGATAATCGGAAAAACCATATGTGACACATGTATCGGGAGCGGACGGACCGCCATGGAGATAGATAATAACAGGATTGTCCTTGTCCATCCCGCGTATCAGCACATACTGCTCCTGACCGCCCAAAGTCACATAGATTCCCTCGTCCACACCATCTTCGATCATCCGGTAATGATTGATATAGTTGGTATTTCTGCAGCCAGCTATAAAAATGCTGATTATTATAAAAATCATGCCGGCAATTCCGCCAGTCCATTTCAATATGCGGATCGGCAGCTTATCGTTTTGCTTCCCTTGTATTTCTTTTCTATGCTGCAGATAGATGCCAATGCGACCAATGCCAAGTACGATGTCTGCTGCAAGCACAAGGAAATTGCATCCATATATCCCCAACAGAAAGAATGCGCAGATTGGAAGCGCTGCGCCTGCCGCTGAAATTTCGCAAATGCCTTTATCGAAATCAGGCTTTACTTTCTTATTGACAAAATGACGTAACCAATATACTTCATATAGAATCATAAGAATAAAAGAAATCAGCAGCCATATGCACCATATAGAATCAAGCCTTATATTGAAATCAGAGAATATCAGTATACAGCAGCATACCAATACCGCACCGATTTTCTCTGCAATCTGCAGGAATTTATTTCCCCTTTGGGCATCTTGCCTGTCTTCTTCCGTTTGATGTTTTGCCCAGGTTATGTCGGGTATCAAGAACATTAAAAGATATATAAATCCTACATATGAAAATCCCAAATGAAACATACTCCCGCCCTTCCTTTTCTATGGGTATTTTCGTGAGAAAACCTCTCTTTCTTATGTCATATAGAATGTCACTTCCTTGTCATCTCATTATTCATAAAAACTCTGTAATTACCATCTTTTCTGTTTTTGCAGGAAGTGGCATCATCAATGTCACTTCCTTGTCATCTCGTTGTCACTTCCTATTTCAACTTCCACATTGATTCTTTTTTATCATACATCAAAAACGTTTTTTTCTTTATTTCCTGCACATCACGTAATATCGTTCTTCTTGTAACATCTAGTTTTGCTGCAATATCATCAACACTCATTTTCTGATTTTTACAAATCATATCATAAACCAGTTGCTCTCTTTCTGTCCATTCAGTTTCCATCTCGACTTGTTTAACAGCCTCTTTTGTCAACGGAATTGCTATTCTAAAAACATCTGCTTCATACAATTCAGGATTGCCGCCTCCTGAATATATTGGTGCATATTTATACAGATTTTTCACACCGGAGCCAATCGTATCCGAACGTCCCATTGCAGTAAAAAAATTAGCAATTAACGGGTTCTTAGGGTATGGAGTAAATTCATCACTTAAAATATTTCCCTGTCTTCTAGGTCTGCACCAGTTTTCTGTTCTTAGCCAATCCTTTTCTATAATCAGCTTTGCCGGATAAGCACTGGAAAAATCTCTGTGGATCAAAATATTCGAAACAACTTCTCTGGCAATAACATCTCTAATACTTGTACTCACATTGTCTATGAGGCAAAACTTATCCGAGGTATGTTTTGCAATAAATTCCATTAATTTGTCATAGCTTTCGATGAGATTTGTGTTAACCGATAACCGGTCATCATACCTATCCACATTTTCAACCCGGTAAATTGCATCCGTCACATATCCGGATACACAGGAGCGAATAACCTCATCTTTGCCAAACAACATAATCGCTGCTAAATTGTACCCTTTTTCACCTGTTACAAAATTTTTCTCATAAAGACCTGCACTTATCATAATTTCATGATTCGTCATTTTCAGCCACTCATGCTGGGCATTCTTGTTCTCAACCAATCTTCTAACCTTAGGCATAAGATCCATCCGCAGGTCATCTTCGGTAGCATAGGGAAATAATTTGTTTTCTGAAAATGCTCCTGTCTTTCGTGCATACATATTCTCCATCTGAATAGGCGAATCTGTAATATCAAAATCGCCCTCATCATTTCTATCGTATACTCTTCCCGAACATCTAATAACAGTTGAGGCTGACGGAACATATGTCCAAAGCAATAACTTCCCTTCATATTCAAATTCTTCTATCTGTACATAAAGCGTAGGTGACATCTTATTTGAATTATTAAGCTGCGATACAAAATTCCTCTTCATATCCTTTGCCGCATTCCTATTTACTCCAATAGGAATACCTCCGTCCTGCACTCCTATAATAATCCATCCTCCATATCTATTTGAAAATGACGATACTGTTTCATATACAGATTCACTAATTTCATTGGTGCAGGATTTATATTCTATGGTTATCTTTTCATCCTTAGCAGATAAAAGTTCTTTCATTTTTTCCGTAGTCATTACATCGCCTCCAATCGTTTTATTTGTTAATTTTTCAAATACATTCCTAGAAACGAATTTACTCTGGATTTTGGAAAAGCTTAAAGAAATTTATTGTCTCTTCATAATCATCTTCATCCTCAAAAATATCTGCCACTTTTCCTACTTCCAATGCAAAATCTACGTATTCGTAACCGGGACTTAAAATAGTTTTATCAATTACACATGTCTTCTCAGAATAATCCACGAGACCAATTGCGTTTTTTATAAGCTCTCTTCCAGCGCATATTCCGCCTACGATTTTATGATTCTCTTTACATTCTTTTATCATTTTATACAATAAAAGCTTATTTGATATATTCTCTATTTCTCCGCCACAAATGATAAAAACATCTATATCTTCAACTTTGACTTCATCTATAAAAGCATCAGAGAGAATCCTTACTCCCTCATTTGTATATATAATTTTGTTTTCCCTTTCTGTTGCAATAAATACATTACCTTTCGTCTTCATAAAATAGGCGGCAAGATTTACCTCAAAGAAGGATGTTTCCGGATAAAGAAAAATATAAGTATTCATATATGCCTCCAACTTTTTCATTCGTATATTTTCCCCATGTATAACATTTGTGCAAACGCTTTGTAGTCCAGCTTATCCCAATCTATATCATGGTTAAATGGTGAACAATCATCAATCCAGCCAGCCATCTGTCCTAAGAAATCTGTAATAGTCGTATTTGCCCACTCGTCAGGGTTATCCTTCGCATCCATCGCTAATTGGCATACGAAATTCAAAAAATCCTCCATATTAGCAATACTATTTACCTGATCTTCAAGCTTCTTCATGTAATCCACCCCATTTCTAACATTCAGTGTATCACTTTACACCAGCCGGTCAATATTTCATCAAAGTGCTCAGTTTATTGCAGTGAATCTATAATTTTCTCATATAATTCTAAATCACTGTCCTTAAAAACATTGAAAATAACCCTTTCCATACGGCCGCCATGCTTTTCCAAGAAGGCTGTGACCGTTTTCCATGCGATTTCTGCCGCCTTATCATTGGGAAAATGAAATTCTCCCGTTGAAATACAACAAAACGCAACGGATTTGATATTATGTTCCAAACAGCATTTCAGGACATTTTCATAGCAGCTGCGCAAATCCTGACAAAGCGCATCATTTAATTGACCATATGCAATCGGTCCTACTGTATGAATCACATAATCGCAGGGAAGATTATAGCCCGGCGTTAAAGTGGCTGTGCCCGTTGGCTCTTCGTAGTTTCTGCCATATTTCAATCGCCTTCGGCTCATGATATGGCTGCATTCTTCCCGAAGCTGCATCCCCGCCGCACTGTGGATGGCATTATCAATGCACCTGTGGCAAGGCACAAAGCAGCCTAACATCTGCGAATTAGCGGCATTTGCAATGGCGCCAACTGCAAGCCTGGTAATATCCCCCTGCCAGAGTGATATCTTTTCTGCATGTGGAGACTTGCTTTTAAACGATTCTTTTAGTGTTGGAATATCCTCTAATCTTACAATCCCCTTTGCTTTTCCTTCCTCTTGCAGATAGTCGTCCTGCAGCTTTACTAACTCGTCAGATAATCCTCCCGGCATACGGATATTCATAAGAGACCGGATTGTATTTTTCTTTTCCTCTAAGCTATATCCCTTAGTTTCCAGTTCTTTGTATTCTGCTGAATCTGCTTTCAATTTCTCCAAAAACAAATCTGCCTTCTCTGTTCTGCTCATTGCTAATACCTGCCTATTCTCGACTGCTGCTCCTTTTAACCAATCTAAAACTTTCTCTTACAAAATTAAACACGCAAATTTCTGCTTCTGAAATACTCCTGCATAAATTTTCGCAGTTCCTTGTTCCTATCAATGTCTGTCTCATCTCCCGGAACAAAATCATCAATATACATGCTCTTATTGCTTGGTCCCGGATACGGCTCAGCATAATGCCCCCGATTCGCCCAAGCCACATAGTCTGCACCGTTTTCAATCAGCAAATCAAGGATTCTTGTGAGCTGCTTTCGTACGGCCTCTTGCGATTCAGGATACACACTTGCACGTTCAAACAGTAATTGCGCGCTGCTTACCGACCAATTGACTGCATCGAATCCATTTGATGCCAGCTTATTTACATCAGCACCTCGCTCAACAATTTTCTCAACATAACCGAACGCAGTCTCCGATTCGTCAAATCTTTTATAGCAGAGGGAAACAATTGTGGAATTGATGGCATCAAACAAAACCGGCGCACGTAATCCCGGATCATCATCTTCAGCTTCCATAAAATTTATATCTGCATCATGTTCAATCAAGTAATCGGCAATTTCATATTTTCCTGTTTTCAATGCAACTTGAAGCGGAGACTGCCCATGATCCTTTTTCGGCAATGCGCCGGAAACACAGTTGACAAGTTCGGGCTTTTTCTCAAGTATACTTTTTACTTCATCAAATTTACCCTGGCGGATTGCTGTAAACAATTTTTTCATTAATCTTTTCTTCCTTTTCACTATAGATAAACATCGAATGTGGAGATGAATTCCAAAAATTTATAAACCGATAAGCAACTTCTCCCTTCATCTGATATAATACACTTGTAAATTTAAAAAAACAAGGAGCATAAAGTAGATGAAAAAAAGCTATTTATTACTATCTCTCATAGCAAGTTTAAGTCTGACCGGCTGCAAAACCGATTCCCCCGACCTATCTGTCCCTGAACTCAATGTTACCCCCATATCCGCCGCCGACACAGATACGAATGGCGCACAGTCCGCTTCCTCTGCTTCAGAAGAAACAGAGACTCAGTCTCCAACCAATTCCACATCCAAATCCTATTATGGTAGTTGGAAGATTGTCGATTTTCTTGCTCCCGGCATCACAGCCCTCAGCACAGGCGACATGGAAGGCTATATCTACCTGCCCCTCACTTATTCAGATGATTTATTTCAATCAGAAGACATCACACTAGAAGACCCCACATACACCGAATCTGTCATTACCAAAGAAGATTTCGCCGCCAGCTATCAGAATCAAGTCACCTTTGAATATTTGAATATCGCTGCCGACTCAATCGTCAGCGTTTCCATCAGCAATTCTGCCGAATTTGGCAGTACCTTCTATGTTGCAGATGAAAATACTTTATACATTCCCTTTGATGGCGCATTCTTTAAAGCCTCCCGCCAGACTGAAGAAGACCTTTCCCATTTTACCCTCACCGACACCGGAAAAGCTTTTCTGACAGACATGTGCCGGGTCCTTGTGGATTTTGAAGGGGCAGCTTCCATGGATGATGAATTCTGGTGGAATTTCCTGTTCTACTCCTACACCGGCGCTTCCCGCGAAGACTTTGAAATGGTCCAGATTCCCCGGGAAGATTTAGGCTTTGACGAAACCGCAGTAAAAGTGAGCCTTGAAGACGTACAGGTCTATACCAAACTTACGCTGGGCGTCGATTTTCCGGATTTCAAACCCGCCTTTGAAGACATGCCTGCCGGACAGACTTCCTGTTTCTTCCGGGACGGCTATTACTACATCGGTGTCTCTGATTTTCCTGCCTTTCAGTACCATTTTTCCGACTTCACCGCCTATGAAGAACGCTTTGACACCTACGCCCTTGCCACGTTCACCGTAGACTTTGAAGACCAAGTCAACGCAGGCACCGTAACCTTCCACCTTTACCCCGCCGACAATCAAAACGGCTTTACCATTGCCTCCAAAACTACCACCTTATCCAATTAAATAGTTTATTGACGGTAAAAAGCAATGGATTTGCGCCGCCGTATATCTAACGAACGCCGCCACGCTTTGCGAGCCGGCTTATCGTAACAGAAATGGCAGAGACTCAAGCAGTCCCTGCCATCTGTTAACTCGCTCACAACTTATTCAAGAGCAGAATTGTTCCTCACCTACCGATACTCTATCTGCCAATTCTCCTTAGTGGCATATTCGTAGTCATACATGATGTTCACCACCGCATCCTTCGCCAGCGCCCTTGCCTCATTTCTGACGATCCCATCTCTTACCCGCTTATACTGAATGGGCAGGTACTGGCACAGCATATTCAGCGGAATCCCTGTTTCATCCAGATTACGGAACAAAAGACTGATTGCCTCCTTCACAGGCGCCTCCCCCAGATAGTATCTGCATCTGTCAGAAAAGCTGTACTTTCTTGCCAGAAACAATTCCTGCTCGCTGCCATGATAATGCTTTTTCCAGTTATCCGATTTTTCCAGCATGGTCTTCTCCAGCACATTGATGAAATCGGAATCCTTTTTTCCACCAGGAAGCACTTCCTTTTCAATCTTATGTAAAGAGAACAAGGCTTCCCTTAAGGAAAAGGTAAGGGCTGGCCCCACCTTTAAGATGCCCACGCCGTCTTCCGCCATCTCCCGAAGCAGTTTTGCGCCCTGATAATCGGTGGAATGCCCTTCCATCACAAGGTCGGGATATCTTTTGACTGCCCGGCACAGTTCATGTGCCTTTACCCTGTCATACTTACAGACCCCAGAATCGGAAAACTCTACTCCCGGCTGCACCACCACCGCTGCAATGTGGTCCCATGCATCTCTTATGCCGTGTCTCTCAAAAGCCTTTGTGTACGCCTGTATGGTCTCTTCAAAGTCAGCCGGAGAGGTTACTTTTATTTCCCCTTCCTCATCCTGCCCGCCGCCCGGTATGGGCACTTCGCTCCCAATCACATAGATGGGTTCTACTGCCTGAGAATTCGTTTTAAGTTCCTCCCGGTAGGTCTCCTCGCATGCCTGATACAGTCTTACGCCCCGCTCTGCAATCTTGTCCGTGTCGGGCCAGCTGCCTGCATCATCGCTTCCAAGTCTCATGCTTGTGTCTAAATGAATCTTGGTAAATCCTGCTTTCACAAAGGACCGGACCAGACAGACCGCCTTTTCCATCGCCGTCTCCTCCGGCTCTCCGCTCCATGTCAAAGGACCTAAATGATCTCCGCCAAGCATGAGTCTTTCCTTGTCAAAACCCACCCTGTCTGCAATCTCGTTTATATACGCCACGAAATCAGGCGCCTGCATTCCGGTATATCCCCCGTACTGATTGACTTGATTTGCCGTAGCCTCAATCAGCACAAGGTCGTCATTCCTTCCTGCTTCCTCCATAATCGCCTCTATGACCAGTTCATTGGCACTACAGTAGGAAGGAAGGGCACAAAATATGCCCTTTTTCCTTTTTTCAATCATTTTCCTAATGGGATGCCTGTGCATCAGACCATCACCTCGCATTCTCTGCCCGGCACATCATAGTAACTGTGCAGGACCACGCCCTTTACCACTCTGTTCACAGAGCCGTCAGGACTCGGGTTATCCGGCTCGATTCCAAGTCTTACAGAATTGAAGAATGCAAACATCTGCCCGTAAAGTACATATACCAATGCCGAATATACGTCGGGGACCTGTTCCCCCTCCACAAAGATACACGCGTCAGAGATTTTTTCTATTTCTTCGTCTTTTTCCCAGGAAATTACGATAAGTTTGTGTTTTCTTGTGTCATGATAAATTTCCTTTAATAAATCTCTGATATATTGATTGGTGTATTCGCTCCGGGACATCAGCACGAAAACGTCTGTATCCTTGTCCATGAAAGTCTTAGGTCCATGCCGGAACCCCAAAATCGTCTCCTGCATCGTGGCAATCTTCCCGTTGGTCAGTTCCATATTTTTAAGCGCCATTTCCCTCGCCATCCCGCTAAGGCAGCCTGCCCCTAAATAGACCACTCTGCCGGGATTGCATCCGCTTATATCCCTCATCCTTCTCCAGTCTTCCAGAACAATCCTTTCTCCTAATCCTGAAATCGTATCTACGTATTTCTTGTCTTCCTCCAGCATATCGATGTGGAAAAACAAAAGTGCGGCGAGCAGCATACAGCTGAAAGAGCTGGTCATGGCAAATCCCTTATCGTTGGTTTCCTCCGGCAGTATGAGCATGAAACAGTTTCCATTCTCCTTTGCCTCGCTGACCAGATCGCCATCCTTATTGCAGGTAATGATCACATGGGCAATTCTTGCCGTATTCTCCTGCATAATCCGGTATGCGCCTATACTTTCCGGACTGTTGCCGGAACGGGCAAAGGACACAAGTACCGTTTTTACATCCCTCTCAATCACTTCCGCAGGGTTCGCCACGATGTCCGTCGTTGCCACCGCTTCCACCCTGACATTCGTACAGCTTTTTACATGGCTTTTGATTACATCTCCAATATAATCAGAGCTTCCTGCCCCGGTAAAAAGAATCCTAGTTTCGCTGTCCACATTTGCCTTTAGAAAATCTGCGATACGTTGTCTGTCTTTTTCTATCAGCCCATAAATCTGCCTCCAGAGAGCCGGCTGCTGAACAATTTCCTGTGCCGTATGATGTCCGTTCAGCTTTTTCAAATCTTCCATCTCAAATCCCAGTATCATACCGATCCTCCTTCTTATGTTCCGTCACCATTCCTTTCCCTATTTTGCGTCCTCGCCCATGACCTCTTCAAAGTTCTCCGCTGTCACCATGACTGCTCCGAATGGATATACGCCATAAGCCTTGTCGGTCTTATACTCTTCAAAAATAGGCGTTCCGTTGACGATATTCTCATACAAAGCCTTCACAGATTCTTCTCCTACGGTAGAAGCCTTGATATAAGCTGCCGCCTTAAAGCAGGAATATTCTTTCCGGAACTCATCCTTTGCGTGATACCCGCCAAGACCTACCGTAACGGAATCCTTGTCGAGACCTGCCTGTTCTAATGCTCTCGTTGCGCCCTGTGCACCTTCATCATTGGCTGCTGTGACGATCCAGCTTGTAATTTCGGGATGTGCTGTGATGGTAGCTGCTGCTGCATTGTATCCTTCATCAGAAGAGCCGCCGCCGTAATCGATTCTGATAATATTTCCTTCCGGGAAGTCGGGGAAGCTTTCCCTGAATACATCGATCTGTCCGTCTGATCTGGGAACACAGCTGGTCACCTTCTCCATTGCAAGAATCATGATGCCTGTGCTCTCCGGATTTTCAAGCATATTGTTTTCATTGACATAATTAACTGCCCATTCTCCCATGGTACGTCCTGAGAGATAAGAGTCCAGCTCGATTGCCGGCGCTAAGTAATTGCCGTTTTCATCGATCAGGGGAACGTCTACCGCTACGACCGGTATGCCTGCCTCCTGACATTTGGTCACCGTCATCTGGCTGAGCTGCTGATCACAAATATTTACAATCAGTCCCTGAATGTCCTGAGACAACACGTTGTCCAGCACGTCTACATATACGGACGGGTCTTCCTTGGAATCTCCTACAATCAGGGGCTCCATGCCAAGGGCTGCCGCCTGATTCTCTGCTGCTGCCGCCTCCTGAATGAACCAGGACTGGGTCATATCACGGTAGATTGCCGCAATTTTTACCTTTTCGCCGGAATCTGCCTGCTGGGTGTCTTCCGCCTGCTGTGCGTCGCTGCTTTCTGCAGCATTTTCTTCCGCCTGCGCCGGTTCTGCTGCCTCCTCGCTTTGCTGGGTGTCAGCCGTATTTCCGCCGCCGGAGCTGCATCCCATAACCGCTGCCGCCGTCATTGCTAATACCATTGCCACTGCCAAAAACCTTCTCTTCATAGTTCTTCCTCCTTTTTTGTAAAAATGTTTGTTATATTTCACGCTTTTTCTTTCTGAAATAATCAAAAGTAAGCGCAAACATCATAAGTAAGCCTCTCGCCACGTCCTGCCAGAACGTAGATATATTTAGTAACAGAAGTCCGTTGTTAAATCCCTGCAAAATCAAGACGCCCAAAAAGGTGCCGCTTAAGGAGCCTGTCCCCCCTGTCATGGCGATTCCGCCCAGTACGGATGCCGTTATGGCGTCAAAGTCCACATTCTGCCCTGCTGACGGCTGCCCCGTGTTCATTCTGGATGCCAAAATGATTCCGCCAAGGGAAGCCATACAGGCAGATATTACGAACAGCTTGAACTTTATTTGATGGATGCGGATTCCTGCAAGCCGGGCAGCCGCCGCGTTTCCCCCGGTTGCATATACATTTCTTCCAAAACGGGTCTTTCCGAGGATGACGCCAAATACAAGGAAGGATACGATCAATATGATGACCGGAAGGGGAATGCCCAGAATCCTTGTAATACCCACTTTGATGTATGCCTCCTGACTAATGAATACCGGCTTGCCGCCGCACATAATGTATGCCAGTCCGCGGGCAATGGACATAATTGCTAAAGAGGCGATGAACGGCTGTATTTTCAGTACATTGACCTGAAATGCATTGACGCTTCCAAACAGCGCCCCCACACAGAGGGTAATCGGAACGATCAAAATAAACGGAACGCCCTTTTGTGCCAGCAGCCCGGAGAGTACCCCGGCAAACGCCGCCACCGCTCCCGGCGATAAATCGATCTGTCCGGAAATAATCAGATAAGATTCCCCAATGGCGATCAATCCGCTTAAGGATGCCGCCGTCAAAATATTGAGTAGATTCTTTCCAGTCAGATACCCCGGATTTAATGCGGTGAATACGACTGTCATCACGATCATTACGATAAACAATCCTAAAAGATTTGATGTTAAAATCTGTTGTCCTGCTTTCTTCAGTATTTTCAATGTCATCCCTCCACTTCCTCAAGCATTGCATATCTTAAAATCAGTTCCTCTTCCGCCTCTTTTCTTCCCACTTCTCCCGCAATCTTTCCATGCCGCATGATGTATATGCGGTCGCTTAATCCAATCACTTCGGGGAGCTCTGACGAGACGATGATCACGGCAACTCCCTGGGCGGCAATCTCCTGAATCATCCGGTAAATTTCTGATTTTGCCCCCACATCGATTCCCTTGGTAGGTTCATCTAAAATCAAGATCTCGGGATTCATCGCCAGCCATCTTGCCAGAAGTACCTTTTGCTGATTCCCTCCGCTCAACTGATAAATTCTCTTGTCAATCGTACTTGTCCTTACCCGGAACTTTTCAACATTTTCCTTTGCAAAGTCCTGCTCTTTTTTTCCTCTGATGAACATGCCGCTGCAAAGTCTCTTTAAAATTACCAGGCTCATATTTTCCTTTACAGAGCAGAGGGGAATGATTCCTTCATTCTTCCGATCCTCGGAACAATATGCAATGCCCAGACGAATGGCTTTTTCCACGGAGTCTATGTTCTGCCTTGTGCCGTTTACTTCTATTGTCCCCGCAAGAACCGGGTCCGCCCCGAACACCGCCCGCATCAGTTCTGTTCTTCCTGCGCCCACAAGCCCGAAAAATCCAAGGACCTCTCCCTTTTTCACCTCAAAGTCGATATCCCAAAAGTCTCTGCCAGATAATCCTTCCACCTTGAGCGCTGTTTCCATCCCCTCTTTCCTCTCTATCTGGTCGGCAAACATGCTCCCTAGGGGTCTTCCCACCATCTGATTGACGAGACTGTTTTCATCGGTATCCTTCTTATCATGCATCGCCACAAAAGCGCCATCCTTCAGCACCACGATCTTGTCGGCAAGACGGAAGATTTCATTCATTCTGTGGGAGACGTAAATGATGATAAGTCCCTTCTCCTTCAGGCGTCCAATCAGTTCAAACAGCACTTCTGCTTCCTTGTCGGAAAGGCACGCCGTAGGTTCGTCAAAGGCAAGCACCCGCGGATTTCTGGAATATACCTTCATGATTTCCACCATCTGCTGCATTGCCACAGAAAGCTCCTTGACTTTCCTGTGAGGCTCGATGGGGAGTCCGAACTCTGCAATGATCTCGGCTGCCTTCCGGTTGAGTTCCTTGTAATCCACCACTTTATGCTTTTCCGGCAGCCTGCCCACGTAAATATTCTCTGCCACGCTCAGTTCATCAAACATCTGCCGCTCCTGATAAATCAGTCCGATTCCTGCGCCGATCGCCTCGTTGGGACTTAAAAAGTGCCTTTCTTCTCCGTCCAATAAATAACTTCCCTCCGAAGGCTGATAATCACCGTTCAATATTTTGAGCAGAGTGGACTTCCCCGCTCCGTTTTCTCCCACAAGGGCAAGGACTTCTCCCTCAGAAACAGAAAAACTGATATCTGTCAGTGCCGGAACACCGGCAAAATTTTTACTGATCTGTCTAAATTCCAATTCATGTTTCATCGTCCCTCTCCTTCCATAAAAGCCAGAAGATTTTCCTTGGAAGCCTCCAGAATATTCCAGGACGCTATCCGTCCCCTGCATCCTCTTTTTTCCATCCGTTCCACCCCTTCCCGTATAGACCAGGCGCTGACAGAAGGAAGCTCCCTTACGGTATGTATCTCCATACCCGCATAGATTTCGCAGCTGGAAAGTTCCCCCGCCGTCTCCAATTCCTTCTCCATAAAATCGGTCAGCCTGCCTTCCTCCATTCCGATAATCTGTTTCATCCTTCCAGCCATTTCGCCCGCCATGCCCTCAAGTTCATATTCCATTCCTGCCGGCGTATAGGTATGCCGGTAAAGCATTGGCTTGATAAAATCGGCAGATTTGCTTAGCGCCGCGTAATCCTGTCCCACGAACAGGGAAAGAAAGGGGGCAAATAAATCCAGTCCGACCTTCATCCCTTTTGTCCTGAAATACCCTGCCAACGCCTTTACCATATCCGTAATCAATTCCGTTCTTGCATTCAGATACGCTTCCAGTTCCGGGGAGTCAAATATATAATTTCCGTTCTTGTACTCCTTAATACAAAGAAGGCTGTTCCTCTCCTTTACCTGCATGTGTATCTTCTCAATCTCTTTTCTTCCAATGCCCCTCTTTTCCAGCTTCTTCATACAAAAGGGACAGCTGCAGGCAAACAGTGCATTTCTATCGGCTGCCAGAGAGGGAAATCGGATCCTGTCTAACAGAACTCCGTCAAAGGCAATATCTGAAAAATAGGTTTCAAAAATATCCGTCAAATGATGCAGTGTATCCGGATGGCTGGGACAATAAAAAGAAAATTCTTCATCCCCGTCAAAGACAGCTGACCGCAGCCTCCTTCCGCCAATGGTCTCTATTTCCCTGAAATCACCCAGGCTTTTAAATTCCGATAAAACTTGAAACCACAGATAAAGCTCGATTCCCCTCTTATTCGTGTAGTCTCTAAGATACGAGTAAATCTGCTTCTCTAAACTCCATCCAACGATGATTCCGTCCGGTTTGTGCCCTTCCATAGAATCCAGCTTTTTCTCAATCTGCGGGATGGAAATATTTCTTCCTGACACTCCTCCTGTATAAATCTGTACGAATTTTTTCATAGCCTGCTCCCATCTGCATACTCCCTGCGCAAATTCTCAATGATTTGTGTCGTCTCCTGTCCGCTTTTCTCCGCTGCCAGCAAAATCCCGCCTCCTAAAGGCGGCAGGCTGGGCGGTTTTAAAACAAATCCCATCCGCGCCAAATAATTTGAAAACGGATCAAGAATCCATTTTCCGCAGCGGAAGATGCCGCCATAGTAAGACACTTTCGTCTTCTCCCTGACAAGGTCTAACTGCCTTGCAACGCCTATCACCGACTGCGCAAGTTCCCATGCCGCCGCGTCGTAGAGCCGCGCCGCACTTTCATCCCCTGCCCTGGCTGCCTTAAGCAGTACCTCCTGCAGCGCGGCAATGTCCTTGCGCTTTCCGCGAAGTCTCTCCTGATAAAACGAAACGATATCCATGTCGCTACGTAAGCTGTACCGCTCCTTCATCTGTTCATATAAGAAACTTCTCTCTTCCCTTAAATCTGCCTGTCTGGCAAACAGTGACAAGGTCCTAAGCCCCAGCCAGTACCCGGAACCCTCATCGGAAAAATCTTCATGCCAGCCATTTGCCCTGGCGGTCCTGCCCTTTAGGTCCCTCCCCATCACAATGGCTCCTGTCCCGGCAACAACATGTATCCCGAAATTCAATAACAGCGATCCGGCAAGCCCTATCTCTACATCATTGCAGATGTATGTCCCGCATGGAAACAGTCTGGAAAGCTTCTCTGATAAATACCGGTCCATCTCCTCATATTCTCCAAAGCAGCTGATGCCCCAGACGGCATATGCAAGTTCCTCCGGACAGATACCCGATTTTTGGATGATGACCTGCGCGCCTTCGCTCAAGATCTCAAAGACCTTTTGCCTGCCCATCACAGAGTACGTGCATCCCTGTGCCGTATGGCTGCCGCAAATCCTTCCCGTCTGGTCCGTCAGCAAGTATGCCGTTTTGCTTCCGCCTCCATCTACGCTGAGATAATATCCCATAAGAAAATTTCCTGCCCCCTTTCCTGCCTGATTTTCAATTGTTGTATGTGCATCTTAACATTCCTGTTAGATACTTTCAATTATATTGGCGTTTTTTCGCCCAATTTTATAAGTTGACTGTGTATTTCATCCATACCACTCTCAAAAGAGGTATGGTGTGTTAATTTTCGTTTGTTATTTGACAATTTGGTGGGTGAGGTGGGATCGAAAGATATGGCTCCAGCGGGAGGGGAGAAGGGATGGGGCGACGGGGTTTTGTTTAGGGCTGCAAGGCTCGTCTCCAAATCGGATTTCACTAACAGAATGTATTTTTGTGTTTCAATGCGGACGGGTCGGAGTCAGCGGCATCCGTGCCGCGCGACTCCTGAAATCGCCATCCATGGCGATTTCCCCCTGTGGTTTCAACATTCTGTAAGTGAAATTACCGATTTTCGCCAGAGCCTTGCAGCCCTAAACAAAACCCCGTCACCCCATCCCTTCTCCCCTCCTGCTTCCTTCCATACGCTTAACGTCATCAGCCCCACTACGTGATATTAAAAATCATTCGCTGCAAACTGTGATTTATGCAATTTGTCATATATAGTTCAAGCCGGGTTGAATGTCCTATGACTAGCCACTAGCTGGTACGTTCATATGGTTACGGTTTGAACCTTACGTGGTGCAGGAGAAGATAAGGCGGGGCGTGATATGGCATCCGCGCCAGTGTCATTAAGTTAAGAGGGGAGCTGGGCAGGAGGGCAGTGACACAGGGCGGAGAGCGGACCGGGTACAGGGGAGCGCATATCCTATCGTTTCAAGTCTTTGTGAAAAATCGGCAATTTCACTTACAGAATGTTGATCCCGTAGGGTGAGATCGCCATGGATGGCGATCTCAGGAGTCGCGCGGCACGGATGCCGCTGACTCCGACCCGTCCGCATTGAAACACTTAAACACATTCTGTTAGTGAAATCCGATTTTGAGAGACGACTTGAAACGATAGGATATGCGCTCCCCTGTACCCGGTCCGCTTTCCGCCCTGTGTCACTGCCCTCCTGCCCAGCTCCCCTCTTAACTTAATGACACTGGCACGGATGCCGTATCACGCCCCGCCTTATCTTCTCCTGCTCCACATACAGTCTGAACTGTAACTTCATATGAAGTATATATTTTCCGGATCCAGCAATACTATTTACAGTTGGGGGAAAAAATTGTACAATAGTAAAGATTTATAACTTGCATAGCAGATTTACAGCAATTACTTACGGAGAAAAAATATGCGTTCGTCTTCTTTGTATCTGGAGATTTCAGAAAAGATTATAGAGGCAATTCAAAGCGGTGAGTATCCTGAAAATTCGCCCCTTCCTTCTGAACGTGCCCTGAGTGAAAAGTATCATGTCAGCCGGTCGACGATTCGGGAGGCACTGGCAAAGCTTAAGAATGATTATGTTATTTATACCATTCACGGCAACGGCTCTTATGTGAAGCCTCAGGTTTTTAATCAGCCCTTGACCAAGTTTTATTCTTTTACGGATGAATTAAAAAATAGCAATATCCTGATTCATAACACCGTCATCGACTGTCATGTGGTGGAGGATCAGCAGGATTTAAATGAGAAATTCCATTTGACAGGTTCTAATGCATTTCACAAGATAACGCGGCTTCGGTCTGCCAGGGATTATCCGCTTATGATCGAGACCACTTATCTTCCGCGAAACAGGTTTTATAAGATAAACTCCGATATTCTGGAACAGTATTCTTTGTATCAGTATCTGGAGCAAAAATATGATTTTCATGTCACCAGGGCAACCGAGCAGTTCCGTCCTATCATTCCTTCGGCATTTGAAAGGGAGCATCTTCAGATTTCCTCCTCCATCCCATGTATGCTCTTAGAGCGGCAAAGTTATGAAGACGGGCAGCTGATTGAATATACCCAGTCGGTCATCCGGGGTGATAAATATACCTTTTCCGTAGATTTGTGCTTTGAACCACAGGCAAAATAATAATCGTATAAAAAGTCTGAGCATCCCGCCCAGACTTTTTCTTCATCAAACGCCTTTGTTTATCTTTCCCTATGCCCTGGAATTATAATCTTACAGACATGGTTTTTATAAATTCCAGTGAATTTTTAAGGAGCGCATCCTGCTCTCTGACATCTGCGGGGAGTCCTAAGTCCCTCCATAATGCCACATCTGCTGCCACTGCTCCCTCCGGCGTCATAAAGGACTCGATTGAAAGTCTTCCCTGATAACCGATTTTCTGTAACGCCTCAAAGAAGGTTTTCCACGGGAACTCTCCCATCCCCGGAAGCTTTCTATTGTTTTCTGCCAAATGCAAATGCTTAAGATGGGCTCCGGCATCGTAAACAGCGCCCTGTATGGAATCCTCCTCCATGGACATATGAAATCCGTCCAGCATAAGCCCCACATTCTTGTTACCTATGAGATCACAAAGTGCCGCGCCTTCCTTTGCCGTATTGACCAAAAATCCCTCAAACCGGTTGAGCGGCTCGATTGCGATTTCAATTCCTGTACTTTCGATTCCCTGTACGCATTTGCTGAAAATTCCGGCGGTTCTTACTAAGATTCTTTGCTTTTCTTCCAATTCCAGAGGCTGATTTCGTTTGGAAGGCCAGCAAGTATATGCTGTCCCTCCAAGCAAACGGATATCCGCCTTTTCCATTACCTCCAGAATCCTTTTCAAATGGGAAGCTCCCTGCATGCGTACCTTCTCTTCCTCTGACGCCATATCATATTCCCGGGAAAAGCCGCAGCTGAATGTAAGCTCTATGCCTTTTTCCCTGCCATAGGCGGCAAGCTCTGTAATGAGCTCCCCCTTATCTATAAGGAAAGGCTCCGGCGGTATCTCCACAAAGTCAAATCCCACAGCTGCAAATCGATCGATTACCGCACGGAAATCCTTCACCTCATTTTTTATTCCAAATAAAAAGTGTATTCCTTTTTTCACTGCATCCTCCGTTAATCTTTAAGCCCAAAGTTTTCAAGACCGTTTTCTTTGATGTAATTTCTGTACCAGTCGTTCATAGTCTGTTCGCTCTGCGCCCTGTTCTTTAATTCTTCTGTCACTTCCTCAGAAGTCACGATCTGTCCCTGATAAAGGTTTTCCTCTGCTGCCAGCTCCTTGCCCTCTAACAGCATTCTTGCCGCTGCCTGTACCGGAAGATAACCTTCCATCCATACGTTCTGGAATGCGCATACATCAAGATAGCCTTCTTCTAACAGATTCAGCGCTTCTGCGCCTGGGTCATAAGCTGCCATCACGGTCTCGCCTCCACAGGTCTGTTTCACCTTCCCCATGTTGGTGGTTTCCAGTGCAGAAAGCCCTACCATCGCGGCAAGATCAGGGTTGGATGTATAAATGTTTTCCCAGTTATTATAATTCAATGTGGTATCCTGTTCTGTCTCGTATACGCCAAGGAACTCCATTCCCGTTCCCTCAAAAGCTTCCTGAACCTTTTCTGCTCTTGTGGTATGGGAAGCAGGTCCTAACAGACATACGCCCAGTGCAACCTTTCCTTCATCCCCTGTCTTTTCCCTTACAGCAGATCCCAAATCGTACGCAAGCTGTGCCGTATCTACGCCAAAATAAGCAGCTCTTGCTGAAGTGGGCGCATCTGTATCTGTCACGATCACGGTGATTCCCTTATCCACTGCTTCCTGAATAGGGTCATCCCATACGGTAGGATCGCCTGCAATCAATACGATTGCGTCACATCCCGCAGCTGCCAGAGACTCAAACATGGAAATCTGCTCTGTATTGTCACTGTCCACAGGACCTGTGTAGGTCAGTTTCACGCCGTAGTCGTCGGCTGCTGCCTGTGCACCGTATTCGATGGAGGACATAACGTCTCCTGAGGTAGTGTGCACCACAAATCCAATATGGTATTCCTTATCTGCAGACGCATCTGCCGTTTGTGTTTCCTGTGCCTCTTCCCCCCCTGCCGGCGCTGCATCCTCCTGTGCTGCCTGCGTTTCCTGCGTTTTGGGCTGTTCATCCTCTCCCTCCACGCTCACTGCCGAGGAACAACCTGCCAGACACAATGCCAACCCCATAAATAATGCAACTAGTTTCTTCTTCATAGTTTCCTCCATTCTGCCGCTCCGGCGGCTTTGTCATGAAATAAAAAGTTTCTTAATTTGCAGTTTTTAGCTTAATGCGCCTCTTCTCAACGATAATGTCAATGAAAATCGCAACGATCATCGTCACGCCGATAAAGAGCGATCTCCATCCGGACTGCATGCCTAAAAAGATCAGACCATTTTGAATCACAGTGACCAGCATGATTCCAATTAAGGAGCCCCACATACTGCCGCTCCCTCCTCCCATCTTCGTACCGCCGATTACTACCGCGCCGATTGCCGACATGGCGTAATCCGCACCCGTAGTCGTATCCGCCGAAGTCAGGTTAGAAAGGGTAAGGGCTGCCCCAAGTCCGCTTAAAAGGCCGCTTAATGCCATTACCTTCACACGCAGCAGACCTGTTTTGATTCCCATTTTCTCTGCTGCCTGCGGATGGTCCCCGAGCAGCAGCAAATGCCTGGCGAACTTTGTATTTTTAAAGACAAATAGCAGTGCCAAAAATACAATAATAGAAATCCATGCAATCAGGGAAACGCCGAATAGCTTCACCCTTGCCATCAAAAGGAAAGATCCCTTCGGCAGACCGCTGATGGTTTTGCCGCCGTTTAAAACCAGCGACAGACCGCGGTAAATCGATACAGTTCCCAAAGTCACCACAATGGTAGGCAGACGAAATGCCACCGCAAGCAAACCGTTGACAGTTCCCAGCGCCGCTGCAAGCAAAAGTCCCGCCGCTACAGCCAGCCAGGGATCAAGTCCCGCCTTCGTCATCAAAAGCGCCATAAACGCCATAGATGCGTTCAATACCATTCCCACAGACAGATCCACCTCACCGGCACAGAACACGAAAGTCATACCGTAAGTCAACAGTCCCAAGATGCTCATCTGCTTTAAGATGACTGCTATATTCTGCCCTGAAAAAAACGAGGGAACCATCAGTGAAAATCCAATAAATACTGCAATTGCTGCCAGGAATACCCCTGTTTCTTTTTTTCTGAAAAAGGACGCTGCCTTCTGCATGAACCTGCCCCTGCCGACACTTTCCTTTTTCTTTTCTTCTTCCTTCCTCCCTTCTTTTAGAGCGGCATCTTTTCCGCCTTTTTTGCTCTCTTCTCCATCGCCTGCAATATATTTCAGGATTTCTCCTTTAGCAGCGCCCATGCCCACCGTTTCTATGTGACGTCCATTCCTAAAAAGCATGATCCTGTCACTTAACGCTGTCAGTTCATCGATTTCAGAAGATGTAAGGATTACAGCAAATCCCTGCCCGGTCAGCCGGTCGATGAGCTGATAAATCTCCTGCTTCGCCCCCACATCGATTCCTCTTGTGGGATCATCCAAAATAAGTAATTTGGGTTCTGTGGCAAGCCATTTTGCCAAAAGTACCTTCTGCTGGTTGCCTCCGGAGAGCTCCACCATGGCATCCTCCGCCGACTTGCACACTACGTTAAGCTGCTCGATATACTCCTTCGCAATCCTCCGGTTTTCCTTCTGATTGATCAGTCCCTTGTGGGAAGTAATTCTTAAAAGGCTCTGGGCAATATTTCTCTCTATACTCCATTCCGTCATCAAACCCGTATCCCGCCTGTCGGAAGGCACCATGGCAATATGACGTTTCATGGCATCTAAGGGGCTTTTGCTGTCTATCTGCTCTCCCTCCATATAGAGGGCGCCGCTGTCCATCCTTTTAAGCCCGAACAATACCTGAAGCAGCGTTTCGTAACCGCTTCCCGCAAGGCCGCACAATCCCAGCACCTCGCCTTGGCGCACAGAGAAGGAGACCTCTTCAACCTTTCCTGCAACTGTGATTTCTTTTCCCTCCGCAATCACTTTTCCTTTCTGGGAAACGCTTCTTGTGAACACGCACTTTGATTCTTTTCCCAGCATCAGTGCAATGATCTCATCTATAGAAGTGTCCTCCACCCGCAGGGTCTTAATGTAGCTTCCATCCCGCATGACTGTGATTCTGTCTGCAATGTCAAAGACTTCATCCATTCTATGGGAAATATAAATAATCGTAATTCCCTTTGCCGTCAATTCCCTGATTAGCTGGAATAGAATCTCCGTCTCATACATGTTGAGCGCTGAATTTGGCTCATCTAGTATCAGTATTTTTGCCTCATCTGCCAGCGCCCTCGCTATTTCAATCCATTGCCTCTGACCAATGGAGAGCTGGAAAACCGGCTTTTCCACATCGATGGAAAGTTCCATTTCCTGCAAAGTATGCACGGTCTTTTCCATCATTTTTTTATGTGCCAGCAATCCTGCCCTTGTTTCTTCCTTGCCTGCAAAGATGTTTTTGTCTGCTGACTGCAGGGAAAATAAGGATAATTCCTGAAAGACGATGTTGACCCCTCTTTTCCTTGCCTCCCCAGGATCTTTGGGACGGTAAGGCTGTCCCTCTATCAGCATTTCTCCGTCGTCATAACGGTATACCCCTGCAATCAGATTCATCAATGTGGATTTTCCGGCGCCGTTTTCTCCGCATATGGCATGGACCTCTCCCCGCTTTAACCCGAAACTCACATCTTTCACTGCACGGACCTGATGAAAGCTTTTACAGATATGTTTCATTTCTAAAATATATTCACTCATCAGCTGCCTCCTTTCATCGGGTACGTTTGTGCATCAGTTTCTGCATGGCAATCACCAAAACCAGCAAAAGTCCTTCCGTGGCTTCCTGATACGCCGTGCTGATTCCCATCAGCATCAATCCGTTTTTAATGATCATGATAAGGGCAATTCCTCCTAAGGTTCCCCACACAGAAGCCCTTCCGCCATCGGTAGAGCCTCCTCCGGCAACCACCGCCGTGATTGCCAGCATCTCATATCCGCTTCCGCCTTCCGAAGTGGCAGATGCCATAAATGCTAAGGAAACCACGCCGGCAAGTCCTGCAAATCCGCCCATGAGGGCTTCGTTCTGAATCTTTCTTAAAGTTACCGGCACCCCCGTGTACCTCGCCGCATTGGCATTGCTGCCAATGGCAAGAAATTCCCGGCAGGCAACGCTTCTTCTCATCCACCATGCCGATGCAAGAACCACCAGGACCGCCACGAACACCGTATAGTTTATCCCCATAAAAGATCCGGTCCCAAAATTAAAAAAGCTGCTTTTTCCAAGATTTCCCACACTGTAACCGCCGGTCAGCACCAGCGTGGCGCCTCTATAGATATAAGAAGTACCCAGTGTAATGATGATTGCCGGCAGTCCCAAGGAGACACTTGCCACCCCGTTTATCACTCCGCAGGCAACCCCTGCCAAAATTCCTATGGGTGCACACAGCCACGGACTCATCCCCGTATGCAGGATCAAAAGTGCCATAATATTCACCGTAAGATTGTAGATTGCCCCTACGGAAATATCCATTTCACCGGTAGCCACCACGAAGGTCATTCCTGTGGCAATGATGACCATAATGACCATCTGCCTGAGCAATCGCAGGAAATTGGCTGTGGCAGCAAACGTCTCCGTGGTGCAGGCAAAAAGAATACTCACTAACAAAATGCCTGCCAGCACCATGATGCCGTTCTTTTCTTCCATTTTCAATTTTCTGTTCCTGATATGTCTCACCTCTTATCCTTCCTGGGAAATACGCCGTCCAGATATTGTATGTGCGTATAACCGCACACCTTTGTCCTTGTCTTAAGCACGCTTCCAATACATGTAATGAACAAATCCTTACCGTCATCCCCGCCCCAGCAGAAATTCAATGCTGTGTCCATGTGGGAGATTATAAGCACGCCTAAGCGGGTTCCATCTGGCAGATAATAGTGCAGACCGTCCGGTCCACAGCATAGCACATTTCCCTTTTCATCAATCTTCATCCCATCCGGCACCGTATCGTCGGTATCCATAATCGGCACAGAAGCAAATCTGCGCCTTTCTGACAGCGACCCGTCTTGTGCCACATCAAACGCCTCTATACAATAGTTAGGCGAATCATTCACATAAAGAATCTTTTCATCCGGCGAGAAACACAATCCGTTGGGGTTGGCAAAACCATCTGCCCCTATCCTGATGGAACCGTCCTCAGGATTCAATAGATACACGGGGCGCTTATCAGAAGGCACCGGTCTGTAAACCCCAGCTGGTTTATCCTGCCTTCCATAATCAGGATCCGTGAAGTAAATCAGTCCGTCGCTCCTGCACACCACATCATTGGGGCTGTTCAGTTCCACTCCCATACACTCTTTTGCCAGCACTTCATAACCGCTCCCGTCCGTATGGCACCTTGACAGGAAGCTGGTGGCATGCTCGCATACGATCAGCCGTCCCTGTGGATCGAAGCACTGCCCGTTTGCCTTTTTCCCATTGCTGAACAATACGCCGCTTTCTCCGCTCTTTTTCCAGTACATGGTGTTGGAAACCGGTATATCGTTGAACAGGAGCCTATGCTCCTTATAATCCCATAATGCCCCTTCTGTCAGATGCATATCCGGGACAATCTCCTCCATTTCCGCTTCCGGATCAATCAAATCCCATAACCTCTCATCCAATACTTTTAATTTTACTTTCACTTTTACCTCCATTCCGAAACGTTTCGTGTTTCGCGCTTCGTCCTTTGCTGTACGTCATCCGTTTGTCTGTTTTTCTTTTGGTATCGCCTTTTCATATTCCGGCCAGAGCTTCATGATTGCCTGTGAAATGAAAAAGGAATCCTGGGGGAATCCAAACAGGGAGGCTGGTGTTAGTATATAAGTGTGGACAGAAAAAGTTGAACAACCTATACTATCAAGTGAAAGAGCAAAGGAGACGTTCAACATGGCGAAAAACCAAAAATCTTACACTCCGGAATTTAAACAACAGA
>CATLAK010000031.1 GCA_949878435.1 uncultured Lachnospiraceae bacterium | reverse complement strand
TCGAAACATAGTAAAAGCTATGTTTATTTCTCATGCTTTTTTTCGTTCCGCACATAATATTTACTTTTCAAAGTTCAATGCCAGAGTTTCGCCGGCACGATCACTCACAATTCCGAGAGATCATTTATCTTATCTCTTATGTCAGCTATTGGAATGAAATCAGCATCACCTGTCAACAGAACCACGCGACTTGGCTTAAGTTCTCCAATCGCTATCATAATTATTCATGCCAAAATCCGGTAAATCTGAAGTGCTTTTACTATGCGACTGGCTTACCTGATTTTCTGAACAGAAATCATAAACTTTCTTTTACTGTACTCCCAATCAACACCCTCTTCCCACAAAATGCAAATCCATACTTCCGTATACGCCGCTCCGGTATCCCCTTTGCTATAAGCTTCGCCTGATAGTTCTTTTCCTTTATCTGTCGTAGCGCTTTCTGTACTGTGTCAGACAGTTCCTTTTCATCCTCATCCTGCACTTTAAATTCCAGAATGATTGCATCGTTTTCCGTATTCCTTGGTTCCAGCATCACATCATACCGCCCCAGTCCGCTTTCCTGATTTGAAGTGATTACATAGCGGTCGGCAAGTTCCACGATCAGCCCCAAGACAAACCCATGATAAAACCGCTCCGGCTGTCTCACAGAAGGCTTGTTTCCCGTATCAAAGCTGCTAAACATTTCCGAAGATACCTTGTTCATATAAATATTCATTGCCTTGATATCTCCATCCATCAGCGCCCTGATAAATTCATTATAATCAGATGATACATGGTCAAACCATCCTCTCACCATCTCGACGAACATGATTTTGGTTTCCAGATTCGTCAATGCCAGCTCGTATTCTTCTTTCCATACGCCATATTCCGTCATATATGCCTGATGATCTTTCACCTTCAAATAACCGCTGGCAAGTAAAAGGCTCCAGATGGCATTTCTCTTCGTGGAAAGCTGATCATAAATAATCTGCTCATCTATCTCCATCCGAATGCTTTCGCCCTGAATCAAATGCTCAAAAGTTTTCTTAACCTCCGGGCTCCCTTCTCGTATTAATTTCCCCACAAGACCGTTAGAACTTGTATTCACCCAATAGGGACCCACCTTCTCATCGTCCAGAAAGTTTATCACAGACCATGGATTATAAATGTCCGACCGGTCTCCAAAAATAAATCCATCATACCAGTCTTTCACCTGCTGTTCCCGGTCAGACAAACCATACTCTTTCAACGCTGCAAAAACTTCCTCTTCGGTAAATCCAAAACAGTCTGCATATTTCTTCGAGGTTGTCGTCACCACTTTTAAATTGTTCAAATCAGAAAAAACAGACTCTTTGCTTACTCTGGTAATTCCCGTCATAATGGCGCGTTCAAGATAGGGATTCGTCTTGAAAGTAGAATTGAACAGGCTTCTTGTAAAGGTCACCATCTCCTCCCAATACCCGTTGATATATGCCTCCTGCATAGGCGTATCATATTCATCCAAAAGAATAATCACCTTTTTCCCATAATATCTGCCTAGAAAATCTGACAAAGACCGAAGAGACACTGCCGCTATGCTGTCAGACATCCCCGCAGAAACTTTTTGATAAAAATCCCGTTCCTTTTCATTGAGCAGTCCGCTGCCTAAGAGATAATCATGCTTATTATACTGCTCTTCTATCGTCCGGCAAATATTTTCCCGGGCACCGGCAAAGGAGCTTTCCTTGATACCTGCAAAGCTCATAAAAAGAACGGGATATGACCCCTGCATTTTTCTGTATGTATATTCCCCGTCAGAAGATTTTTCCTGCCATATTGAAAGTCCTTCAAACAGATCCCCGCGACCCGCGTATTGAATGGAACAAAATTTTTCCACCATGCTCATATTTAAGGTCTTGCCGAAACGCCTTGGACGGGTAATCAATGTCACCTCATCACCGGACTCCCACCACTTGCTTATAAAATTGGTTTTATCAATATAAAAATAATCTTTTATCCTTATTTTTTCAAAATCCTGATTCCCAATACCAATATTCCTAGCCATAACCCGCTTTTCCTTCCAGCGCACAATTGTAGATCTACTCTATCCTCCTAACGCTTATCTATAGTATATCCATTCTCTTTTTTAAATGCAACTCAGGAAAAATACTCAAATTCAAAAGAAGCCCTGTTCGTTTCAAAGGCAAACAGGGTACAGCCTTTTTTGCGGAACCGGTAGAACGCCCTACAGGATGCGCTTTCGTGAATTGTCCTTACCATGCTTCCATTTGCCGGAGCCTTAAGAGGTCGCGCAAATGCTTCCAGCAAATGGGCATCCAGTTCCAAGTCGCCCTGTACAATCCGGACCCTCTTGTTTTGAATCCGAACCACTTTGGCTCCTAAATAAGTAGCTATTCTGTACTCTTTTCCCCGCCATAATATAACGCCAATAATGCCGGTAAAATGAACACCTGCCATGGGAATGTCCGCCACTGACAGCATCAAGGATCCGCCCCGAAAAAAGCATTGCGTCCATAGATATTCCTTGGGGAATGACCTTCCCTGGTCTCCCTCCCAATATCCCAGGGCATTCTGAAACATATATTCTTTTCCATTGATGCGCACACTTCCCATAACGGAATGCTGCATACTCCACACGCTATGACGGCACTCCATAAACGGTACCAGTGCAAATGGTCCCATGATAGGATATTTTAAAGGGGAAAGCCGCCCAAAATCCAATTTTCCCCTGATGGTTAACTGCGGTGTGCGTATTGCCAGACGAATACCTTTTTCACCGAATCGGCTTCCTCCAATAAAAATATTCTTTCTTGTCCGCCGAAATAAATCCGCCTGAAACGTAACTGTCCAGGCATCCTCCTGCGTAATCACCTGAATAGAGCAGGTGGATTCATTTTTTGTACTATGAACGGCAGGTATTACCGCTAAGGTCTGTGTGTCGGACTGGCATTTTAAGTACCAGCCATAAAAGAAATCATGCATATGCTTATCCCCATGAAAAATAATATTTATTTTTCCATGGCTAATCCAGATTTATACATCCTAGTTAAACCCCGTGTAACGCTAATGACAATTGCCCAGGATTATAGTATAATCACATCATTAAAGGCAACATTCAGAAGGGAGCAGCCATGCATCTAATATTATTTTTACTGGGCATCATCTCAATCTGCTATTTTCTATGCATTGCATTTTTTGTGGGGCACGGAACCAACTTCTTTTTTATATGGCTCTTAATTGGCATTGGGCTCATCACATTTGCAGCTCTTCTAAAGAAGGGATTCTGGACTGCCCATTTTCCCCTCTGGCTGCGCCGGACCTTTACTGCCCTGGTGTGCATCGGCTTTGCCCTCTTTCTTTTCGTGCAGGGATTTATCCTCAGCGGATTTTTCCAAAAGGGACCGGAGGGACTTGATTATGTGGTAGTCTTAGGCGCGCAG
The DNA here is from genome assembly GCA_949878435.1 of uncultured Lachnospiraceae bacterium. Classification (GTDB taxonomy): domain Bacteria; phylum Bacillota; class Clostridia; order Lachnospirales; family Lachnospiraceae; genus Suilimivivens. The sequence continues at coordinate 21,534 of CATLAK010000031.1, read as the reverse complement.
ATGAAAACCAGCGGACCTTCCAAAGCCCTCAAATACCGGCTGGACGAGGCTGTCCGTTATCTGGAAGCCAACCCGGACACCAAAGTCATCGTATCCGGCGGTCAGGGACCGGACGAGCCCATATCGGAAGCGCAGGGAATGTACGATTATCTGGTGAATGCAGGGATTGCGCCTGACCGGATCTTGTTAGAAGACCAGTCAAAGAACACCTTCCAGAACCTTACCTTCTCCGCGGAGTATCTGGATCCGTCTAACGACTCAGTGGGCGTTGTGAGCAACAATTTTCATATTTTCCGGGCTACCAAAATCGCCCAAAAGGCGGGCTACCAAAATGTGTACGGAATTGCCGCCAAGGGGGAACCCTTTCTGCAATGCAACAATATGATGCGGGAGTTTTTGGGCGTCGTGAAAGACTTTCTGGTTGGGAATATATGATTCCCTCACCTCACGATCTTGTAGTATGTCCTGGCTGTGGTCAGATAACTGATTCCATAGATGAAGACGAACAGCAGGCAAACCAGTGCCGTCATCAGAATCATCAGCCTGCTGTCATATAAGCCAAGCGCCGCCATCAGATTTTCCACCATGAACATGCCTGCGCAGGTGTGCAGAACCGCCCCTGCCAGGGGAAGCAGAAATACCAGCAGAATCTGTCTGTGAATCGTTCCCTTGATTTCCTTGTCGCTCATCCCCACCTTCTGCATAATAGCAAAGCTGTCCTGATCCTCATAACCTTCTGAAACCTGCTTGTAATACATGATCAGAATCAGACACATAAAGAAAATCATACCGAACAAAATTCCTATAAACAAAAGACCTCCAAACATTGCCTTGTTATTAGACCGCTCCTCCAGACCGTTTCCCACACCGGTAAAGCCTTCCTGTGCCTGCATCCACGCAGACAGCTCATTGACAAACGCTTTCTTATCCCCGTCTTTTCCTTCCAGCACCACACCCAGCCTCTGATACCCGCTATCCAGAAAATCTTCCACATCTGTGATGCCGTTTTCCTTTGCAAAGGCTTCCGCACATGTATTTAAGGCCGCATCATCCTTTACCACAATGACAAATTCCGTTTCAAAAGTATCCTTCCCTGACTTGGGGAAGGGATATATATGGTTTATCTCTTCCGCTACAGGCAGTTCCATTCCCATAAATACTATAGTCTCATACCCAACATCCTTTCCTTCCGAAAGAAGCAGAATCTGATTTCCCTCCAACATCTTGTTATCATTTTCCAGTCTGTTATAATCTTCCAAGGTCAAAAAATAAAGCGTAAATATGTCCTCATACCTTGCACCCTGCCGCTTTTTCCCAAACTGGTTTTCCTCTCTTTGGCAGGAGAATCTCATATAATCAAAGAGATCCTTTCTTACCGCCTGCCTGCCGTACTCATCTTCCAGCTCCGTTACCTTTGCCTCCGCCGTTTCGCGGTCAATATCCCCCTCTCCATATTCCGCCCACACATCATAGGGGTACGTATAAAGTCCCATGCCGTCAAGTCCCTTGTACAGGGTAAGGGTGCAGATCAGCGTAATAATCACCATTGTGGAAAAAATACAGATATTGGACAGACTTGCCGCATTCTTTTTCATCCTGTAAAGCATGCCGGAAACCGTCACGAAGTTTTTGGGCTTGTAATAAAATCCCTTCTTCTTTTTTAATCCCCTAAGCAGCACGACACTGCCGGAGGTAAACAAAAAATACGTGCCCATGATTACCAGAAATACCGCAAGAAAAAAATCTGTAAAGATCATGCTGTTCACTTCTGACATAACGGAGGTCTTATATCCCAGCCCCAATAGAACCGCACCCAATATTCCATAGACTGCAATCAGCTTCGGCTCTTTCTCTCCCTTTTTACTTCCGGACAAAAGTTCTACCGGCTTCGACCTTCCAACCTGAAAAAGTGCATATGCCAGATTGATAAAAAAGATTGCCCCAAAAAGGAGTGCCGTGTCCTTCACCGCCTGCCAGGAAAAAACAAACTTTACATCCAGCGGGAGCCCGGTGACCTTAAGGAGCAGCAGAAACAGGAGCTTAGAAAGTATGCTGCCCATAAGAATCCCGCCGCACATCACACCAAGGTAAAGCAGCAGCGTCTCCCAAAACAGCATGATTCCGATATGTCTCTTTTCCAGCCCCAGAATACTGTACAGTCCGAACTCTCTGGTACGCCTTTTTATGAGAAAGCTATTGGCATAATATAAGAATGGGACAAGTATGATTCCAAGAAGCACCTTCCCGATGGTGAGCAGCATCCACGCATAAGCCGCCTTAGGCAGATCTTTGATCAGTTCTTCATTGTAGACAATGGACGAAAATGCAAAAAAAGTGAACACCGAAAAGATACCTGCCATCATGTAAGGGTAATAGACTTTTCCATTTTGCCCCACAGCCTTTCGTGCCAGCTGGGGCAGCAATTTCCATTTATTCATCCTCTGATTCCTCCCTGCCGTTTGCTACAGCCCCGCTTTCTCTCATTTCCTGCAGACTGCCGCCATTTTCGCCTTCTGCCTGCAGTACGGTGAGCGTATCTGAAATCATTTTGTACATGGTGTCTTTGTTCCGGTTCCCCCTATAAATCTGGTGAAATACGCAGCCATCCTTGATGAATAAAATACGTCCTGCATGACTTGCCGCCTGTATGCTGTGGGTCACCATCAATATCGTCTGCCCTTCCTCGTTGATCTCCTGAAACAGATTCAAAAGCTTTCCGGAAGCCTTGGAATCCAGTGCGCCGGTAGGTTCATCTGCCAAGACGATATCCGGCTGGGTAATCAGTGCCCGGCAGACCGCCGCTCTCTGCTTTTGCCCGCCTGAGACTTCATAAGGATACTTTTCCAAAAGGTCCAGTATGGATAGCTTCTGTGCCAGCGGGAGCAGCCGCTTTTCCATGGTCTCATACTTTACCCCTGCCAGCACCAGCGGAAGGAAAATATTATCCTTAAGAGACATGGTATCGAGGAGATTGAAATCCTGAAATACAAATCCCAAATGATCCCTTCTGAACGCACACAGTTCCCTTTGCTTTACCGTTCCTAAGTCCTTTCCTTTCAAAATCACCTTTCCGCTGGTGGGCTTGTCCAAAGATGCAAGGATATTGAGCAGCGTCGTCTTGCCCGAGCCCGATTCTCCCATAATCGCCACATATTCGCCTTCCTCCACAGAAAAATTTACATCATTCAAAGCATGGACCTTAAGCGCACCGAACCGCGCCGTGTATACTCTCTTAATATTTTTGACTTCTAAAAGCGCCATATCATCTTCTCCTTACGTTTCTTTAATCTGATTCCATTATAAGAAAAAGGAAAATGCGCTGCCATGCATCCGGCTTACATTTCCCTTTTCTAAACTTACATTTTTGTCACATTTCCTGACAAAAGCCTAAAAGAATCTTCGTCCCTTCTTTTTCCCGTGACTTGACCATGATGGTATGGTTCAGCCGCCCCATAATCTGACTGCACAGATAAAGACCGATGCCGGTCGACTTCTTGTCCATCCTTCCATTATATCCCGTAAATCCCCTTTCAAAGATGCGGGGAAGGTCTTCCCTGCGGATGCCGATTCCGGTGTCTTCTATCACCATATACATTACTGTGCCTGTCTTCCTCTCTCCCCTTTCGTCTGCTCCGTAAATGGATATGCCGCCCTCTTTTGTATACTTTATGGCATTGGACAAAATCTGTTCTATTACAAAGGAAATCCATTTTTCGTCGGTAACAGCCTTTAAAGAAAAATCCTCTAAGGAAAAAGAAAGACCGCTTCCGATAAACAGAACCGCATACTTGCGTACCGCCTGCTTTACGACTTCGTGAATTTCTATTTTTTTGAATGCTAAGTCCGAGGACAGACTGTCTAATCTGGCATAGCAAAGCGCCATCTCCGCATACTGCTCAATCTTAAACAGCTCCTCCGCAGCCTGCTTTCCCACCGGACCTGCACCTGTCTCCTGCACATCTTCAAGCAAAAGGTGCATAGCCGCAATAGGCGTTTTGATCTGGTGGATCCACATGGTGTAATAATCCGCCATATCCTGTTTCTTTTCGTCATACTCCGTGACTGCCCGGCGCACATCTTCCTCCCCCGCTGAAACAATCTGGCGATAAATTGCTTCCTTCAAATTATCCGCCTCCGGAAGGCTGCTTTCCCTGGCGCCTTCTTTCAAGACCGTCTCCGCCAGTTTTAAGCACTTCTTTCTATAACAAACAAAATCATACGCCGTGCAGACGCCAGCCAAAGAGAAAGCCAGCACCAGTCCATAGGACATATTGGCGATTGCATCCTCATAGGCATACAGACCTGCCAGAAAAAACAAGATCAATATACTGAGAATGTAGAGGGCAGCATAAGGAATATGCTCTTTAATATACGCTTTTACAATCTCCCTATTCGCCAAGCTGATACCCCACTTTCTTTTTTGTTACAATCGTCACCGTGATCTTTGCCTCCTCAATCTTTTTCCGCAAACGATTCATATTCACTGTGAGCGTATTGTCATCCACGAAACATTCATCATCCCACAGCCGCTTCATCATATTTTCACGGGAAACCACCCCGCCTGCATTTTCAAACAGAAGCTGCATGATCCTAAATTCATTTCTGGTAAGTTCCAGCCTTTTATCCTGATAGGAAAGAGACATATCACTCAGATTCAGCAGAACATCTTTGTACTCCAGCACGGAAGGCTGATTCTGGAACGAATAAGTCCTTCTTAAAATCGCCTGTACCTTCGCCGCCAGCACTTCCAAGTCAAAGGGCTTTGCAATAAAATCGTCCCCTCCCATGTTCACCGCCATCACGATATTCATATTATCGGCGGCAGACGAGATAAAAATAATCGGCACCTGAGAGCTCTTCCTAATTTCTCCGCACCAATAATAACCATTATAAAAGGGAAGCCCTATATCCATCAACACCAAATGCGGATCGAACCGGGCAAATTCCTGCACCACATTTGCAAAGTCTGCTGCACATGCCACCTCATAGCCCCACTTTTCAAGATGCTTTTTCACTTTTTCGGATATCTTTTGATCGTCTTCTACAATCAGGATACGGAACATCATTCTTGACCTCATCATCTTTTTGAAGTTGCAGTTTAGCCCGCAATCCCTCCTGCACCCCTTGCGGGTTAAGCTGCAACCCTTTTTGCTATTATAGCATTTGATGGTGGATTACTTCATTATTATTTCCTTAAGATACTCCTGTATTTTCGTTGAGTAAATAACTCTATCTTTTTTATCCTCTCTATGTTAATGTTAAGTCAATACTCAATATCTTTGCAAAGGAGTGTTTCCATGACACGGAAAGAGCAGAAAGAATTTAGGAGACAACAGATTTTCCAGACAGCGCTTTGTTTGTTCGTGCAGCAAGGCTATTATGGCACAAAGACAAGCCAGATTTCCAAATGCGCCGGAATCAGCGAAGGATTACTATTCCATTACTTCCCCACCAAGGAAAATCTTTTGGAGGAACTGGTGCGTTTCGGCGTTACAGGAATGCAGATGCCTGCACAGATAGACGCAGCAAACGGTCTGGATTTCTTTTACCAGTTTCTTATCCTATTATTCCAGTTTTTAAAGCAAAATCCTTTTGTCGCCCAAATGTTTATTTTTATGGCGCATGTAGTTAAATCTGAGGATATTCCTCCGCACATCCGGCAAATGGCTGTTTCCGTAGATCCCGTACAGGACAGCTGCCGCAGAATCAAAGAAGGACAGGCAGACGGCAGCATCCGTCCCGGAGATCCAATGGCATTGTCAAATTTGTACTGGTGCTGCGTTCATGGTCTTATGGAACAATATTCTTTAAATCCTGACATCCCTCTGCCGAATCCGGAATGGATTTTAGATATACTTCGTGCAAAAACGCTTTAGAATGGAGGAAAAATGAACACAACTGCAAAACAAAAAATTGATAAAAAAATCGTAATTATAGGCGGCGGCATTGCCGGGCTGTCGGCTGGTATCTATGGATGCCGTGCTGGCTATGAGGTGGAAATCTACGAAAAGAATCCCGTCGCCGGAGGTCAGTGCATGGGCTGGAACCGCAAGGGATGTCACATCGACAACTGCATCCACTGGCTTACAGGCACCAAAAAAGGCTCCGCCCTGTATGAAGTGTGGGAGACTATAGGCGCGCTTGATGAAAACACGCAATTTGTAGGCGACGATCTGTTCTACACCACCGTCCTAAACGGTCAGCGCATGACCTTGTGGAAGGATTTGGAACGGACAGAGGCAGAACTTCTGGCATTATCCCCTGAGGATACAGATGAAATCAAGAAATTTATTCAGCATGTACGATATGCCTCGGAATGCGAAGTGCCTGCTGAGAAGCCCATGGAAGCTATGAGCATCAAAGACTATATCCGTCTGGGCGCTTCCATGGCATATATGCCAAAAGTAACGAAAGAATACGGCTCTATTGACTTACAGGATCTGGCAGCACGTTTCAAGCATCCACTGCTTAAAGTACTTTTCACCGACTATATGCCGAAAGAATACGTAGCAAGCTCCTTTCTGGTTTCCTACGGCACCATGGTATCAGGCAACGGCGAAATTCCCTCAGGCGGTTCTCTCGCCATGGTAAACCGTATAGTTGAAAGATTCCGCCAGATGGGAGGAAAGTTATACTTAAACTCCCCCGTTGCAAGCGTATTAATTGAGAACGGAAAGGCTGTCGGCATCGAACTGCAGGACCGGAGGCATATCATGGCGGACTATGTAATTTCTGCTACAGATACCATGGAGATGTTCAGCCATTTGATTGGCAAAGAATATATGAGCAAGAAATGGCAGTCCTGTTACAGCGACAGCAAAACTTACCCCCTTTTCAGCGGAATGCAGGCGGCATTCGTAGTTGACCGTGATGCTTACAGTGAACGGGGCACCATATTCTTTGACTGCAGCCCCATCGAATCAGGGGGCAGCAGCACCTGCCGGATGTCGGTTAAAAGCTATGACTACGAACCCTCCTTTGCACCGGAGGGAAAAACGGTGATCCAAGTAAATATTGCACAGTATGATGCAGAATATCTGTATTGGAGAAGCCTGTCAAAAGAAGATTATGCGAAAGAAAAGCAAAGGATCTTACATGCAATAGAAGAACGCCTGTACCAACAGTTCCCTTCTCTGAAAGGGCATATGGAAGTCCTGGACTGCTGGACACCTCTTACCTACGAACGGTACTGTAATGCCTACCACGGTGCTTACATGAGCTTCACCATGAAAAAGGGCGTCAAATCCTTCCGCGCAAAAAGAACCGTTAAGGGCATGAAGAACTTTTATATAGCCAGCCAATGGCTCATGGCACCGGGGGGATTGCCCGTGGCTGCCACAGCTGGCAAATTTGCTATTTGGTGGATAGCAAAAAGAGATAAACGTAAACTATAATCATATAGCAATTCAATCCGCCAGACACGTAATAGTTCAGCCTGCAAGTACAGGAGAGCAGCTTGGGGATTGGACGGCTCGGCACAGGTGGCGGCACACCCTATCTTTTCCAGTCTCCTCTCAGAATCGGATTTCACTAGCAGAATGTGTGTAGATGTTTCAATGCGGTCGGGTCGGAGCCAGGGCGGCATCCATGCCGCTTGGCTCCTAAAATCGCCATCCATGGCGATTTTGCCCTACGGATTCAACATTCTGTAAGTGAAATTGCCGATTCTTCGCAAAGACTGGAAAAGATAGGGTGTGCCGCCACCTGTGCCGAGCCGTCCAATCCCCAAGCTGCTCTCCTGTACTTGCAGGCTGAGCTATTCCTTTGTCCGAGGAGATACATACTTTACAAGATTGAATAGTTGCAATAAAATATTTTTCATAGCAACAAATTTTCTCAAATGAGGATTCAATCATGGACATACACTCCCTAAAGGAAAATGCCAGACACGGCACGGTCATTTTTCCCCTGGCATTATACGAATGGAGCGGCGCCGAAGACTGGCGGGTATCTCTTCACTGGCATGACGAGATGGAACTGGTTTATTTCAAAGAGGGGACCTTTCAGGCATGGCTGAACACCAAAGAATTTCTGATCAGTTCCCCTGCCTTTATGTGCATTCATGCCGGTGAGCTCCATTCCCTGATTCTGAATGCAGACAGCCAGGAAAGCGCCGTCGTCTTTAATCTGAATATATTAAGTTTTGAACATTATGACGCCATCCAGGCAAAACTGATCCGCCCGCTCATGGATGGCCGTCTTCGTCTGCCCGTTCTAATCGAACATTCCGACCCTGTTTTTCCCGGTGTAAAAAGCTATTATGAAAAAATGGAAGGTGCACTCAAGGAAATGAACGCCTGCAGCCCGGAGGACGAAATTGCCAAAAACTCCGCCTATCTGCAGATCAAACTGCTTCTCTTCGATATACTTGCCCTGCTCTATAAAAATAGCAGCCTTATACATGTGAAAAATATTTGCAATGAAAATGAACATCAGATTGAAAATCTGAAAAAGGTTCTTTCCTATATCAATGATCGATACGCCTCTCCCATCTGCCTGGATGAACTGGCTTCGCTGGTCAATCTGAACACCCAATATTTTTGCAGATATTTTAAAGAGAACATAGGAAAGACCACCACAGAATACATCAACGAAGTCCGCATTGAGAAAGCTGCTGCCGCATTGCTCGAGACAGACGACAAAATTATTACCATTGCTCAGGATACAGGCTTTGACAACATCGGCTATTTCATCCGAAGATTCAGGCAGATAAAAGGCGTCACTCCTTCCGCGTATCGATCCGAATATCGAAAAGAATCAAAAAGTCAAAATAATGCAATAAATTAGTGAATTTTAAGCAAGATTTCCTCCGTATGAGATAATATAATGTCATTACAATCTCATGAAACGGAGAATTTTTATGAAAAAGAAATGGTGGCATGACAAAGTTGCCTATCAAATTTACCCTAAAAGCTTTTGTGACACAAACGGAGACGGCATTGGTGATTTAAAAGGGGTCATCGATAAGCTGGACTATCTAAAAGAGCTGGGCATCGACATCATATGGCTCTCTCCCATTTATCAGTCTCCCTTCGTAGATCAAGGCTACGATATCTCGGATTATTATAAAATCTCCGAGCAATTTGGAACCATGGAGGAATTTGACACCCTGCTTGCGGAAGCTAAAAAGAGAGACATGTATATCGTGATGGATCTGGTCATCAATCACTGTTCCGACCAGCATGTATGGTTTCAAAAGGCACTTCAGGATCCGGAAGGGGAATACGGCGATTACTTCTACTTCCGCAAAGGAAAAGAGGGCAATCCCCCCAGCAACTACCGCTCCTACTTCGGCGGCAGCGCCTGGGAAAAAGCGCCCGGCACCGACTATTACTATTTCCACATGTTCGCGAAAGAGCAGCCGGATTTAAACTGGAACAACCCCAAACTTTTGAACGAATTATACACCATGATCAACTGGTGGCTTGAAAAGGGCGTTGCCGGCTTCCGCATCGACGCCATCATCAACATCAAGAAGGATCCCACCTTTGCCGATCTTACGCCGGACGGACCCGACGGGCTTGCAAGCGTATGGCACATGGTAGAAAAGGTCAATGGCGTAGGCGATTTACTGGAAAATTTAAAGAAAAACACCTTTGAAAAATATCAGGCGTTCACCGTGGCAGAAGTCTTCAATATGAAAAAGGATGAATTAGTTGAGTTCGTGGGCGAGAACGGGCACTTTTCCACCATGTTCGACTTCTCCGCTCATTCCCTTTCTATGGGAGAGCACGGATGGTATGACAGTAAACCCATTCAATTTGATGACTTCAGAAATGCCCTGTTTCATTCCCAGTCCGAGTGTCTGGACGTGGGTTTCCTTGCCAATATCATTGAAAATCACGATGAACCAAGGGGCATCAGCCGTTTCCTGCCATCTTACGCGCAAAATGATGCCGGAACCAAAATGCTGGGCACCATAAGCGTATTGCTTCGAGGAATCCCCTTTTTATATCAAGGGCAGGAAATCGGCATGCGCAATTGCCCTATGGAGTCCATTGAAGACTATGATGACATCAGCACCCGTGGCGAGTATCAGATGGCGCTTGCCGCAGGTCTTTCCGCGGAAGAAGCACTGGAGGTCTGTTGCCGCAACAGCCGAGACAACGCTAGGACCCCCATGCAGTGGGATGCTTCTGAAAACGCAGGATTTACTACAGGACGCCCTTGGCTTAAAGTGAATCCTAACTATAAGACCATCAATGTAAAGTCGCAGCTTGAGGATGCAGATTCTGTTCTCTCCTACTACAAAAAGCTCCTTTCGCTGCGAAAATCAAAAAATTATAAAGATGTGTTTACATATGGAACTTTTCTTCCTCTTTACAAAGAGGAGGGGTATATCTTCGCTTATGAACGTAAGACAGACGATAAGACCGTTGCAGTCCTTGCCAACTTTGGAAAAAAAGAGAAAACTTTATATTTAAAGGACAGCTCTGCAAGTACCGTCCTTCTTAACAATCAGGATGAAGTTCAGATTCAGGACGACCAGATTACCTTAAAACCTTGTCAGGTTCTTGTAATTGATCTTCTGGACATGGAAAAAAGAATGCTTGCCGGACTTCCCTACAAGACCACCAAAGAACTATTTGCCAAGCAGGCAGTAAATAAAAAGAAGATTGCCCGCTTCAACCAGCTTGACCCCACCAACCTGGAGGAAATCGTTGCTTCCCTAAAAGAGATTTTAGGCAAAACCGGCAAAAATGTTTTTATCAATGCTCCTTTTCATTGCGACTATGGAACGAACATAGAAGTAGGCGAAAATTTCTTTGCCAATTACAACTTTACCGTCCTGGATGTGGGCAAAGTCATTATCGGAAAAAATGCCCAGATAGCGCCAAATGTGTCCATCTACACCGCCGGACACCCGCTCCATCCCGAAGCCAGAAATTCCGGCTATGAGTATGGCATCTCCATCACCATAGGGGACAATGTATGGATCGGCGGCAACACCGTAATCATGCCCGGTGTCAAGATCGGCGATAACGTAGTAATCGGCGCTGGAAGCGTTGTGACAAAGGATCTTCCCGACAATGTCATCGCCGTCGGCAATCCCTGCCACATCCTTCGTGAAATTACCGACGAAGATAAAGACTTTTATTACAAGAAGTGCGTTTTCGACGTACAAGACTACCTTGGCGACGGATATTCCTGGCTGTAACAAACGCTGAAGCTTATTGTAACAAACGCTGAAGCTTATTATAACAAAATTAATCAAAGTGCCGCAAAATCTTCCTCCATTTTGCGGCACTTTCCTTTTATAAGACCTCGTCTAATTCTTTTCCCATCTTGTTTTCAAAATATCTTTTTATTTCTATATTTTTATCCCATTTATCCTGTGGATAAGAACCATACCTGCGCTTCACATCATTCATGCGGTCTTCAATTTTCATGACGCCTTCTGCCCCGCCCACACTGTCGCACAATTGAATCAGCCTGTCGTAATCGTCGTATTCAATAGCCGCCAGTGCTTCTTCAACTTCTCTATACTCTTCCTGTGTAATATCAATGTTGCCGATATAAGATGCGATATCCTGCGTAGGAAAGGAATGGGTCAGGCAGATTCTTGCTGCCTCGTCATACCCTTTCTCCAGCATATAATGATAGCCATCGTAAATATGTCCCATGTGCCTTATCCCGAATTTTCGTCCGATATCATGCAAAAGCCCCAATACATAAGCTTTTTCAGAATCCATCCCTGCACATGCCGCTGCGATTTTCTCTGCACACACAGCAACCACCCTGCTGTGGTCTCCCCATGGACCAGGGTTACACGGCTCCGCCTCCTTTAAAATTCTTTCTGCCTCTTCCCGTTTCGGTATCATACTGTCTCCTTTACCTGCCCGCACTTCTGCCTTTCTCTTTTAAATGTTCCTTTACAATCTTATCTATGGTATCCCTTGAAAGAGGATAATGATATTCCCTTATGATCCTATCCGTATCATATCCTAAATCCGCCAAATGCCTGATTGCTCCGCCATATGCAAAATCCTGCACAAAATTATGAAGCGCCTCATTAAAATATTGATTTTCCATCTTCGTCCATCCTTTGTGCCTGTCCCGCTTACGATAGCAGTTCCTTTTCTACCTGCCGCGCTGCTATATTCTCCGCTCTCCTTCTATTGTCACATACAATCCATTCGTCAAGCGTCAGCGGTTCATAGTCTGAATACTTACAAAAGCAGTTGATCATATTGCAGGGAATGTGCCGCTCAGCTCCCCTTGCATCGGTAATGACGGTGTTCCGGGTCATCTCCTGAAACTGCTCCAGCAGCCTTTGATCCTGAGTATCATGCACATGACCATAAAGCATATAAGTCTTGGGCATTCCCTGATCGTCCAGCCGATACTGCCCATTATAGCACATAATCGGATAGTGGCACAGCACCACTTTTCTTTTATTGTCATAAAGCTCTTCATAAGACATGACCCATCCAAAACGGCTCATGTCCAGTTCCTTTTTCCCAAGAAAACGGTCGTGATTGCCCTGGATCAGATACAGCCTTCCATTCAGACGCCCCAGCAGTGCATTCGTATCCTTGACGCTTCCCCATGACAAATCCCCGATAATGATCACGTCATCTCTGCTGCGCACCTTACCGTTCCACTTCGCCACCATATACTCATTCATCTCTTCCACACTGCCAAATCCCCTGCAGTCCATACGATCGTTCATAGCCGCGTGAAAGAAGTGTAAATCCGCAATATAATATCTCATACCATCACATCCTTTTGTTTCAGTTTATATGGTTTTCCTTCAGATGACAAGACCGGTTCCTCATTAGAGAATTTTTAGAGAATAAAATGGTATTCTTCTTTTAAAACATTAAATCTATACGACTGTTTTCAAAAGAGGAAACATTATGAAAAGATCACATACTCAAAACAAATCTCTGATACGCAAAAGAAAAAGGAGAAAGCTCATCCTCCAAAGAATAAGGCTCACCTTTCAACTCATCGCCACCTGCATTCTTTTTGGAATCGCGCTCTTTCTCGCAAAAGATCTTATTCGGCATTATGATACGCCCTCCGGAAGCACTTCTTCCAGCTCTTTATTTGCCTATGATTACACGGCAGATTACCACACAGACAGTCTTTCCGCCGCACCTGATGCTGTTTCCCAGGATATGGTTATCGTGGAAGCGCGAGGCTCCCTTACCAGCGCTGAACTGGAAGAGAAATTGGCAAAACTGGCATTGGAGAATAAAGAAATTGCAGAAATTTATGCAGACAAGGAGCTATACCCAGAAGAACTGCTGACCGCGCTTGCAAATAATCAGGAATTAATTCCCTTCATAAAAGGCTACCTTTCTTCTGACGGCACCGTAAAAGGAGGAATCAGCCCGGAAGAAGAAGCCCAATCCTTCCCTTTATTCCTGCAATGGGATCAGCGCTGGGGCTATGCTCCTTATGGCGGGAGCTGCATCGGAACCGCCGGCTGCGGTCCTACCTGCCTGTCCATGGTGATTTTTGCCCTCACCCGGGACTTATCCGCCACGCCGGACGCCCTTGCCGCATACAGCATGAGCTCGGGATTTTATACGAAAGGCGCGGGTACCGACTGGTCCTTCATGACCTATGCCGCCTCTCAGTACGGACTCCACGCCAAAGAATTGGGACTGGACGAAGATGCTATGAAGCAGTATCTGAACCAGGGACATCCGATTATCTGTGCCATGCGCGCCGGAGATTTTACCACCGGCGGGCACTTTATCGTTCTCTATGGCTATGATGAAAACGGCTTCCTGGTCAACGATCCCAACAGCGTGGAACGAAGCAGCAGGCACTGGGATTTTGATACCCTTCATTATCAGATTAAAAATTTGTGGGGGTATTCTTTATCATAAAAGCCCTCACATTGGCGTCCTGTTCACCACCTTTGAGAACAAATAGATAAAGCTTTCCGTTCCCAGGCAATAACATCCATGCGGAACATAAGGTCCCACCCACAAAAAATCCCCTTTTTGTATCAGTGTCCACTGATCATTCAGCATGTAATTTGCTTTTCCCTCCAGACAGTAAAGCGCATGTTCCTGCAGGTGCGTCTCGATAAATTCATGGCTGGTCCCTGATTCAAAAATATTTACCACAATCTGCCAGTCATAACGCAGGTCATAGGGGAAAAGTTCCCTGCATGGGTTTCTGTCCCTTCCCCCGAGCAGAACATCCTCATCACGATAAGCATTTCCAAACAACATATCCGGTTCGCTTATCCCTTCCGCATAAATATAGTGATGCGTCTGAATGAGCACCTTAAGATCGTCGTTTCCATCATTAATAAATTCAAACCCTCTCCCCGGCGGTGAATAAAAAAAGGAATCTTTTTGAAGCTGGTAACGCTCCCCTTCAAAAATCACTTTCCCTTCTCCTTCAAGCACATACAAAAAGGCTTCCATGCCCTTCTGCCCGGCAAATTTCCTTACAGTTCCCTGCCCCTTTTTTGCCGTCACAATCAGCTGCACAAAATCCGCCCCCAATTCTCTGGACGCAAGGACCCTGACATCGCATTCCGGCATTTCCGGCAATAAATTCGTCACAAGACCTTCTGGCGGCAGTAATGCATACCTTCCCCTTACAATACGTGCACGAGTGCTTATCAATTGTATATCTTCCATATTTTCTCCCATCTGTGCGCTTTTGCGCACTTTTCCTTTCATAGCAGTAAATAATCCCGGTTGGTATTTTTTACCAGCAAATAAGAGAATTCGTCATTCCCTAATCCGTAACATGCATGAGGTGTATAAGGAGCAAGCCACAAATAATCTCCCTCACGCACCATAATCCACTTTTTGTCTAACATAAAACATGCCTGACCAGCCAGCACATAAATGCCGTGTTCCTCCGCATGCGTTTCTACCTGGTTAAATCCCACTCCAGGCTCAAAACCAAGTATATTGGCAGCCATATCATAGTCCGCACTATCCTCGAGCAGTTTCTTCAAGGTCTGGGAATGCGCTCCGTCTGTATACGCTGCCGCCTTTTCATCGGCATTTCCCCAAAGCAGATTTGGTACAACATCTTCATGGCTTCTGTAACGCTGTTTATGAATAAATATGGTCGCTTGACCATCCTTTCCTTTAATCCGCATTTCATGACCCGGCGGAACATGAAGATAGTCCCCTACTCCTGCGTTCCCCAACTTACCATCCACCATTACCTCACATTGTCCCTGACAGACATAAAGAAAATATTCCATCCCCTGACTACAAAATACACTTCCCGTATCACCGTCTGAGTCGATGTGTAACAAGTAATCTACCATCTTTGCACCTATATCGGGTATCGTCAGGATTTCTGCACGACAGCCTTTAAGACCTGCAATACTGCTTTCCATACGTTCTTTTCGGGGAAGATATAAATATCTGCCCTGCCAGATCTCTGACTCCGCCCTTAATAATTCCCTCATAAGTACTCCCTCCTTCCCACACAACCCTATCCTTTTACTGCGCCGGAAGCAATTCCGCCGATAATATATTTCTGACAGCAGAAATAAAAAGCCACAATAGGTATCACCGCCAGAACCAGCACCGCCAGAATCGCTCCCGTATCGATGGATCCGTAAGCCCCCTTTAAGTACTGTATCGCCACCGGAATCGTCTGATATTCGGTTCCGATTACCAGATAAGGCAGCAAATAATCATTCCATATCCACATAGCATTCAGCACCGCTATGGTCAACATGGTGGGTCGAAGCAGCGGAATTACGATACGGAAAAAGATCTGCAAAGAATTGCATCCGTCCATCAGTGCCGCCTCTTCCATATCCATGGGCAGTGATTTCAAAAAACCGCACAGCGTAAATACCGAAAGCCCCGCTCCATAACCCACATAGATGACGACAATTCCAAACAGATTATCCAGGTAAAGCATATTGGCAACCTTGGTCATGGTAAACATGACCATCTGAAAAGGCACTACCATAGAAACGATAAACAGGCAGTAAAAAAACTTTGCCGCCTTGTTTCCCATTCTGGATATATAGTAAGCTGCCATCGCCGTCAGAAGAACGATCAGCCCTACCGAAAAGCAGGTTACAAATACGGAATATCCTAATGCACGGAAAAAGTGAATCTTTTCAATTCCCGAAAAGTAATTCGACAAGCCTACGCTGGTAGTTTCATCAGGCAGCTTAAATGCCGTGGAACTGATATAGAGGTTGCTCTTAAATGAGTTGACCAATACCATGATAAGCGGAAAAATAAACAAAGCACCCAAAAACGTCAGAACCGCATAAAACACAATATTACCGCCCGTCTTCCTCCTTCCCCTCATATTCTCTCCCTCCTTTTACTGATCATAAGCTGAAGCCCCGATATACCTGCCACAAAAATACAAAAGAGCACTGCTTTTGCCTGTCCCACGCCTTCCCACCCGACGCGTCCATAAAAGGTATTATAGATATCCAATGAAACCATTGCCGTCTTCTGAGAAGGCGCGCCTGCCGTCAGCGACAGATTCTGTGCAAATGCCTTAAAAGAATTTGTCATTGTAAGGAATAAGCATATCGTGATTGTAGGACTTACCATGGGTATGGTGATATACCGCAGGCATTCCTTTCTTCCTGCCCCGTCTATCTTCGCCGCATCCATGATGTCCATGGGAATATTCTGAATCGCCGCAATGTACAGAACCATCATATATCCGATATACTGCCAATTCATCAAGAGGATCATACCTGCAAATCCATAAGCAGGATCGGAGGTGATGGTCGTCTGAAAATGAAAAAGCACTGCATCTATAATCAGCTGCCATATGTACCCCACTATGATTCCTCCAATTAAATTCGGCATAAAAAAGATGGTTCTGTATACATTTGTTCCCTTCTTCCCCTTCGACAAGCAAGAAGCAAGAAAAAAGGCGATGACATTGACCGTTATCATGGATATTGCCGTTATTTTCGCTGTAAACCACAGCGAATTTATAAACCCGTCATCCATAAAGACTCTTTGATAATTTTGCAGTCCAATCCATTTAGCATCCGTAACCGTGGCAAACTTACAGAACGACAAGTACAGCGCCAATATAAAAGGTACAATAAATGTCAAAAAATAAGAAATAAATAATGGAAACAGAAAAATGAAAGAAAATTTTTTAATCGCTTTTTGCATATACAACTCCTGTCTTCCTATTACACGATTAGGCATCCGTCACCTGCCGTCTGTATGTCAAATCCCAAAGCGAAAACGAAACCGGACGGCAGGCGGGTGCCTATATATACATAGTTCTATTAAGCTGTCAATTATTGTTCTTTAAGCAGATCCTTTTCCATTGCCCAGCTGTCCACAAAGGTCTTCTGCACGTAGTTCCAGTCTTCCCTTCCCTGTGTATATTCAAACATAGCGCTTGTCAATGCATTTTTGAAGTTATCTCCGGGAAATGTGACAAAGGTCCAGTTCACAGTGTAGTAATTGCTGTCATTTAAGTACCTTACAACTTCCTTTGCCAAGGGATCGGAAGGTGTCTCACCTTCACCGAATGTATTGAACGGGGAGATAAATCCTAAATCTTCCGTTACATGTTTTTTTCCTTCTTCTGAAGAATAAAGCCATTCCAGAAATTCTATGGTAGCCTTCTGATCTGCCTCAGATGCCTGGCTGTTCACAGCATAATTATTTTCTGTGCCAATGGAGATACCCTGCTTTGCTTCTCCCTCTACGCCAATGTAAATGGGCATGAATTTAATATCCTCTTCTTTAATCTTGATTCCCTCTACCGGCGCAATCTGCTTCCATCCCCAGTTACCGTTCTGAGCCATTGCAACTTCTTCCAGTGCAAATTCAGCCATGGAATCCGCTACCTGCTTGCTCCCTAGCATTGACGGTTCCACTGAGGAATTATTGAGATAAAGGTCGAATACATTCTTAAAGTTTTCTGAGTAAGTCAGTTCAACCCGGTCTGAATCTACAATTCCCTTATCCTGATATTCGTAGTAAAGAGGAACACTCGAAAGGTGATTCGTCCATCTCCACGCTGCTCCTTCGCCCATACTCGTGCAGGCAAACACGCCTTTGATTCCCAGTTCATCCTTGTGGGCAGTCATATCCTCCACTACCGATTTCCATTTATCAAAACTGTCGATTTCCTCAACGGAAGAAATTTCTACTGCTTTGTCGGGAAGTGCAAAATACTCCTGCATAATCCGATTATTATAAAGTACGCCATATCCCTCAATCACATAAGGAATCCCATAGACACCGCCGTCGTCTCCCTTAACTGCCATGCTGTCGTCTATAAGCCATTCTTTATACAGCTTCGTATCTGACAAGTCCAGGCAATAGTCTTTCCACATCTTATAACCTACCGGTCCATCGATAATAAATAAAGTAGGCGCATCCTTTTTTGCCAGCTCAGATTTTAAAGTCTGTGTGTATGTACCGCTGGCTGCCGTTACCACCTTTACTTCCACACCTGTCTTTTCCGTGTATTCTTTTGCAATCGCTTCCAGCTGTTCCGATACGGTTCCTTTCGTATTCAGAAAATACACTTTTCCGCCGCTTGCTGCATCTGCCGTCGCTTCCTCATTCGATGTATCTGCCTGATCTGTCGATGCGCTGTCTTCCGCAGCCGGAGCAGCTTGTCCGTCAGGAGCATCTTCTTGCGTTTTTCCACATCCTGCAAGCAGTCCACATATTACCAAGAAGCAAAGCATTATTTGTCCAATTCTCTTTTTCATGAATAACCCTCCATTGTAAGTTTTTTTCATTTTTATGTATCAATTTGTTTTATTGCAAAACCATCTATCCTTTTACCGTCCTCCTTTCCGCATATTTTATATTTTCTGCCCTTTGTATCTAAAACTCCCCTTTTTGAACTAATAAATTGTATCAATATTGGCAGACATTCTGTTCCCTGCCCTGAAGATAGGCATATACATTATCAAACAAGATGATTGCTCTCCGCGCCATAGCTTCCTTTGTCGCAAAAGCCACATGCGGTGTGAGAAGTACATTGGGCGCCTGTAAAAGCGGATACCCCTCCGGCAGCGGAGGCTCCATATCAAAAACATCAATCCCTGCACCTGCTAAGCGTCCTTCCTTCAATGCCTCCGCCAACGCCTGATTATCCACGATCGCCCCCCGGGCACAGTTGATCAGAAGGGCACCTGGTTTCATCCTCGCTATTTTCTCTGCATCAATTAATCCTCTCGTCTCCTCTGTCAAAGGCAGATGTAAAGATATAATGTCACTATTTACCAATAGTGTGTCCAAATCGGTATATTCAATACCTTCTTCTTTACATTCCATTCTCTCTCTTCTTGCAAATGCACAAACCTTGGCGCCAAACGCCCTAAACAGCTTAGCTGCCTGAAACCCAATCTTGCCGCAGCCGATGATTCCCACCGTTTTCCCCGCTATTTCCATACCCGTCAAACCACTTCCGTCTCCCCCCTCTTTAACAGCATGCTCGCACTGACTGAATTTGCGCAAAAGCCCCAGCGTCATACCCACCGCCAATTCCGCTACTGACTGGTTGGAATAGCCGGCACAGTTGCAGATTTTAATTTTTCTCACTCTGCATGCATCAAGTGCAATATGATCGATTCCGGTAAAAGCCACTGACAGCATCTTCAAATGCTCTGCGCTTCTTACGGCTTCTTCAGGATAAGGATGATTTGCTATCATAATGATATCCTGTCCCTTCGAGCGTCCTATCAGTTCATCTAGATTCTCACTTTTCTTATTGTAATAATGAAAACAGTGCCCTTCCTTTTTCAGTTTATCTGCCAATTGATATACAACCTCATCCTCAACTCCAATAGGTTCTATCAAACTGATATTCATGCCAAACCTCCTATCTTTTATGCTCTATACCTCTTTTGTCTCATTTATATTTTGATATTTGAAATTATATATCATTATTTGAAATATGTCAATTATTTTTATAAACAAATTTCAAATACTGCTTTTAAAGTAACTTATTGACAAATGCACCATATTTTGTAACAATAAAATCAGTACATATCTTTCAGGAGGAATACGATGGCTAGAACCTCACAAAGCAGTAAATTTTCAAATACCAACCAATCAACAGACAAGGTTCTGGCAATTCTTGAATTGTTATCCTGCAGCGAAATTCCACTTCGTTTGATCGATATAGCAACAGAACTCAATTTAAACACCAGTACTGCATTACGCTTTTTAAATTCACTTGAACAAAACGGTTATATCTATAAAGATAAGCAGACCTTAAAATATCACATGACCTTCAAACTCTGCGGACTTGCAAGCCATATCAGCAGTCACACAGATCTTGTTCAGGTCGCTGCTCCTCAGATGGAAAAATTATCCCATGAATTACGGGAATGCGTCTGCCTCGCCATTGAACAGAATTATTCTGTTATATATGTGAATGTATCAGATGGACCGAACCAGATTCTTCGCACTACCCAGCGCATTGGGATTGCCGCTCCCATGCACTGTACAGGCGTAGGCAAAGTTATCTTATCCGAATTTCCAATGGAAAAAATAGATGAAATGATCGCTTTGAAAGGGCTGGAACAATATACAGAACATACCCTTTCCACTAAAGAAGATTTGCTGGCTGAACTTACAGTTATCCGTCAGCGCGGATACGGATATGACAATGAAGAGTGTGAATCCGGCGTACGCTGTATTGCCTTTCCAATCAGGAACAGCAGCGGCAGAATTGTTGCCGCTTTAAGCGTAACCGGTCCCCTCAGCCGAATGACCGATCAATTTATTGACGCAAATTTCCGCCGTATTCTGGAAACAGTTCAAGATATTTCTATAAGACTTGGGTAATTATTTTGATATAGCAAAAAGCCTCGAAAATTATATTTTTTGAGGCTTTTTAAGAGGCGCAGACCGGATTTGAACCGGTGGATACTGGTGTTGCAGACCATTGCCTTACCACTTGGCTACTGCGCCATACTATGTAATTATAACAAATCGATAAATCACAGTCAATTCCATTTTGTCTGTAATCTATCGCATTAAATGACTCCGACGGGAATCGAACCCGTGTTACCGCCGTGAAAGGGCGATGTCTTAACCGCTTGACCACGGAGCCTTATCTTCCTTACAGGATCCGATACCGTTTGCCAGTCCCTTATCTTCCATACTGGCAGCTCCCCGAGTAGGGCTCGAACCTACAACAACTCGGTTAACAGCCGAGTGCTCTACCATTGAGCTATCGAGGAATATTGATTCACCTCCAGTGAACCATCAGATTCGCCTGCGGCGAACTTGGGAACATCTTCCCTTTGAAGGCCGTGCCCTCAAAACCGAATACCAGGTTCCATATCCTCCTTACATCTTCACTATATCTGTGGTTAAGCTTCCGGTCTATTAGTATCCGTCAGCTGAACACATCACTGTGCTTACACCCCGGACCTATCTACCTCGTAGTCTCCAAGGGACCTTCGTCTATTGACCCGGATATCTCATCTCGAGGGGGGCTTCACGCTTAGATGCCTTCAGCGTTTATCCCTTCCGGACTTGGCTACTCTGCCATGGGACTGGTTCCCAGCAGATGCACCAGCGGTCCGTCCATCCCGGTCCTCTCGTACTAAGGACA
>CATLAK010000030.1 GCA_949878435.1 uncultured Lachnospiraceae bacterium | reverse complement strand
CCCGCCTTTTTGTATTAATGCTTTCAGCTCCTGTATTTCATCGTTTGTCAGCGTGACAATGTAACGTGGCATATCTGCGTCCTCCAATACCGTTTTTAATGGAGTATAGCAATTTTTTCCAGCACAGCAAAGTATTGTTACTAACTGGATGAAGTACTAGTCCATTTACAAAACCTTAGACAGGAAATCCTGCAGCCTCTCGCATTTCGGATTGCTAAAAAATTCCGCAGGCTCACTTTCCTCCATGATGATTCCCTCGTCCATGAACAGAACCTTGGTTCCCACTTCCCTTGCAAATCCCATTTCATGGGTCACCACCACCATGGTCATGCCACTTTCCGCAAGCTCCTTCATAACGTCCAAAACCTCGCCCACCATTTCCGGGTCAAGGGCGGAGGTCGGCTCATCAAAGAGCATGACTCTTGGATTCATGGCAAGAGATCTGACAATGGCAATCCTCTGCTTTTGTCCGCCGGAAAGCTGGCTGGGATAAGCGTCTGCTTTCTCGCTGAGCCCTACCCTTGCAAGCAGCTTCAGCGCATTCTCACTTGCCTCTTCCTTCCCCATCAGTTTCAGTTTCACAGGCGCCAGCGTAATATTGTCCATGATGGAAAGGTTATTGAACAGGTTGAAGTTCTGGAATACCATCCCCATATGCTCTCTGATTTTGTCAATATTGACCTTCGGGTTCGTGATCAACTGACCGTCAAACCAGATTTCACCGCTTGTAGGCGTTTCCAGAAGATTCAGGCAGCGCAAAAAAGTACTTTTGCCTGAACCGGAGGGACCCACGATAACGATCTTTTCTCCCTGCTGGATATGATAGCTCACTCCGCGCAGTACATGATTATGCTCAAATTTTTTATGCAGGTCTTTAACGATTATCACTCTTACGCAGCCTCCTCTCCAGTCTGTCCAGTAAAATGGTCAGTATTTTAATAATGATAAAGTAGATAACAGCGGCACCGATCAGCGGCATAAACGCCTCATAGGTTCTCGATGAAATCTGGTTCGCCGCCCTGGTCAAATCTGTAAGGCTCACGTATCCCACAATTGCCGTTTCTTTCAAAAGAACGATAAATTCATTTCCGATAGGCGGAAGCACATTTTTAACCGCCTGCGGAATGACGATGTAAATCATGGTCTGCGCCTTGGATAATCCCAGGGAACGCCCTGCCTCCGTCTGCCCTTTATCTACCGCCAGAATACCGGCACGGACGATTTCCGCCACATAAGCGCCGCTATTGATACCAAAGGATAAGATTGCCACCAGCATTCCATTCTTACAGTTCGCCATGATGATAAACCACATGATCAAAAGCTGCAGCACCGAAGGCGTTCCTCTGATGACATCGATATAGGCATTGGCGATTCTCGCCCAGATGGTCTTTTTGCCTTTTCTTGTGGTGGAAAGTTTCATGAGGGCAAGGACTGTACCAATCAGAAGTCCCAGAATTGCCGCAAAAAAGGCGATTTCCAATGTCACGCCCAAACCGCTTATGTATAGCTTCCACCGGTCCCCGGTAATAAACGCGGTCTCGAACATCCCGCCAACTTTTTCAAACCATGCCTGCATCTCATCGTTCCTTTCTCTTATAAAAGGGGATAGCATGCATGTTTATGCTATCCCCTTTGCTGTCTAATACGTATTACAAAATAGGCTTATTCACCTTCAATATAGGTCTGTACCAGTTCATCAAAGGTTCCATCCGCTTTGATTTCTGCTAAAGCTGCATTGATCTTTTCTGCCAAGTCAGCATCTCCCTTGGGAAGGGCAATTGCATATTCTTCTGTGCCGAAATCGAACTGTGCGCCGTCAAGGGCAACCAGCTGACCTTCAAATTTGCTTGCAAATACAAGCGCAGGGTTCTTGTCGATGATTACGCAGTCAACTCTTCCGTTAATCAGGTCGTTTACGGCATCTACACCCTTGTTGTACTGCTGTACGGTGGTATCTGCAATGTCATCTGTTGCAATGAAATCGCCTGTAGTACCAAGCTGAACGCCGATGGTCTTACCTTCTAAGTCCTGTGCAGTTGCAATCTCAGAACCTTCAGGAAGGATCACATACTGAACTGCCTCGTAATAAGCGTCAGAGAAGTCAACAGACTGCTGTCTTTCTTCTGTCACTGTCATACCTGCGATTGCAACGTCGATCTTGCTTCCGATAGAAGATACAAGGGATGCAAATTCCATGTTTTCCACTTCAACTTCTACGCCCAGCTTCTCGCCGATTGCCTTAATAAGGGCAATATCGAATCCGTCCGGTTCGCCGTTGTCGTCTACGTACTCAAAAGGCGGAAATTCTGCGTTGGTACCCACGGTAAGTACGCCGTCTGCAAGCGCTGCTGTCTCTGCGCCCGCCACATCTGCTTCTGCATCCGCTTCTACCTCTGCATCAGTCTGCGTGGATTCTGCCGCAACGTCGTCCTGTGCCTGTGTGTCTTCTGCCTGCGCAGCTTCATTTCCTGCCTCTGCAGCAGTTTCACTGTCTCCGCAAGCGGTGAGCAGACCCATGCTCAATACTGCTGCCAGTAATAATGCTGATATTTTTTTCATAACATTCTCCTCCTTGTGCATAATTATGCACTAACTTAATAAACACTACGAGTCTATCATGTTCGCTATGCAAAATCAAGGATTTTGGATGAAATAAAATGCATTTTTTTCAGTTCAATCCTATTTCTTATGCGACTTTACAGCATCACGATCATTTCCTTGTCAAGGCGGACCGCAGCCTTCTTTGCCTCCTTATGAACGATCAGTTCCTCCTCCTCTTTTTTCCCAAGAAGGAACAATCCCGGTTTGATGCAATATCTGTTGGTATATGCCTTTTCCACCATGGCATCCGTGATGATGGTGAAATAGGTATCTTCCTCTGTCTCCACCATACATCTTCCTAAGTAAATCATTCTGCCCTTTCCATCATCATTATACACTTTTACGCTGTTCCTCAAGTACAGCAAAAGCAGGCAGATTCCTAGGAGCAATATGGCAAGACCTGCCGTTATAGAAATCACCCTGACCGCAGGGGAGGCAAAAATACTTCGCCCCTTTTCTTCCTGTCCCACCTTATAGGTACTTTCTCCGGCTGCTTTTCTTTCTGGAACTGTTATCTCCTTCCGCTCTTTCAATATGGGCTTGTCAGACGCAGACGGGGCAGGCGTTCCCTCCGTCAAAGGAGAAGTATATTTCTTGGATCCTCCGACCGGTTTACTGCCGCCCTGCCCATCATCGTCAGGCGTATTCCCCTCTTCTTTCTTTTGCGTCTTCTTATCTTTATCCCCGTCTTCCGGATCCGTTCCATTTTCTGCCTCTTCGCTTGAATCAGCGTCTCCTGTATCATCCGATGAATCACCGCCTGCCCCCGGCTTCAATGTACCGGAAGGTGTGGGCGTACTTACAAAAGACGGCGTTCCAGTAGGCTCTGGTTCTTCCGTTGGCGCAGAGACATCGCTGGGGCTTGGCTGCGCAGACGACGCAGGCACTTCGGTTGGCTTAGGGCTGCCTGAAGCAGCCGGCGTACTGGTTGGCTTTGGCTTAGCAGAAGGTGTCGCTGTCGGCTTCGGTGAAGTAGTCGGATGCGTTTTATATACATTGTCAACCTGAATCCTGCTGCTGATCCTCTGTTGATTAACGTCTTTATTTTCCAGCTTTATGGATACAGAATAGGTGCCGTTTTCACTCACCGAAATCTGCCCGCCCTCTCCCAGGCGATTTCCGCTTTCATCCTGCCATAGGTAAGAGCCTGCTGCAAGTTTCAGCTTTCCGCCTGTCAGATCTTCTACCCATGCCCGCAAGATGACCTGCTCTTCCTTTCCTGCCGTTTCATTCTCCACGATCAGCCTGCCGCACACCTCATTATCTTCAAGACCACAGCCGATTTTATATCCATCTATTGTCTTTTCACAGGTTTTCAGGTAAGAATCGGCATCCTTATCCGTTTTTCCACAGCCGATATCATATCGATCGACTTTTTTAGGACAAACGATTTCATATTTGAGTACCTGATTCTGCTCCATACCGCAGATTTCCTTTGAATAGTCATGGATGGTGGGCGACTTCGGTCCGCAAAGCTGACAGTAGGTCCACTCCGCGCTTGTCGTCCCCAAAGGACAGCTGTCATGTACTTCCGTTCCCCTCGCCGTCACAAAAGTCGTTTCCTGATGTTGGAAACATTTACGCTGTTCTGTGCTGATTACCTCCTCGGGGGTGAAAGAACGCATGCAGGCTGCCTCTTCAAAACACCCTTCTGTATGCGTGTGTGTCTCCAACGGTCCATAACACGGTCCTCCATTTATTTCATCTCCAATATGTTCGTGTGCAACCGGCACCACATAGCATCCTGTACCTTCGCTTTCACTGCCCTGATGGACGTGAGGCACCACTTTCTGAAAACATTCCCCGCCAGTCGTCTCATTTCCTATATGCTCATGCTTAATAGGCGTATTGTAGCATCCTCCGGATTCAGAGGCATTTCCTATATGCCTGTGATGAATCTCCGTAATGCCCCTTTTAGGCGCCTGCTGACTGGATGATGTTCCCGGCTCTTTGCCGCATACCGGTACTGCCGCCGTTAAAAACAAGCATACCGCTGCTGCAAGGACAGTTGCTTTTCCTGCGTTTGTGCGTTGTTTGTATACGATAATATTCTTTTTCCGCTTTAAAACCCGTTTTTTCATTTCGTTACACTCCTTTTCTGCTGCCTTTGGCAGCGCAAAAAAACCTGTCCATGGTATTTCCATAGACAGGTCAATTGTTCATAACTCATGATTCACTTGATTAGATTTCTAAGCGGTAAGTGGGTTTAGTTTACCATAGAAGAAGACGCCTTGTCAAATATTTTATCACCGGAAATCTTTCCGTCATCACTGTCATCCAAATCGCTTAAAAGGGCTGCTGCACCATCATGTACCCTGATTATGACGAACTTTCTTTTTTTCGTGTGATCCGTGTTCTTCAAGCTCTCAGGTACCTCAATCGTAATACGGATATTCCCATTTTCCAACTCATGAATCTGGACAGAATTAGTTCCGATATCCTTAAACAGACTGATGTCAAGATATTGCCCTGCCCGCCTATCCATTTTGCCTGGAGAACCGTCTTCTTTGAAATGTTTGTGTTTTTAGGGTCAAAAGATGTTCCGTCAAGCATCCATCCTCCAAAGGTCATGCCTTCTTTCTCCGGAAGCGGATCGGGCTCCGCAGCCTTTTGACCTGCCAGAACAATCTGTTCAGACAGAATCTTTTCGCCATCAGCAAAAGTTACCGTATAATAATTCCGTTCTGCACTACACGTATCAACATTCAATACCACTCCTGTATCTATGCCATCTTCATACAGGCAGAAATAGAAATTTTGCTTCGGGGACGTATATACTCCGTCTTTTTCTCCCATATCAAACGCAATTGTTAAATCCTTCTGCCACTCCTAATCCTTACCAAAATGAAAAGTTCTGACCAAACCAGCGCAAATCTTGATAATTTCTACGTCATATGGTAAATTATATATAGTTAGAAGGAGGTGTTTAACAATGTCCTCATTACAAAATCAAATAGTTCAGTCAATAGAAGGTTTGTCTGACGACAGCTTAGAATTTATACTTGATATGATAGAACGTTTTGTGAAACCAGCTGAAAGTCAATTGATGGATGCCCCCGTCCAAAGCCCAAAACGTAAATTAGGCATTCTAAAGGGGAAAAAGCTCATTGCTGATGGATATGATTTGGATGAGTGTAACAATGAAATTGCTGAAATGTTTGGAGTGGATAAATGAAAATTTTAATTGATACGCATATAGCCATTTGGGCAGTATCGGATGATCCTAAGCTGCCAAAAGTGGCAAAGGATATTCTTATGGATGAGCATAATGAAATATTTTATAGTACGGCATCAATATGGGAAATTATTATTAAGCATATGACCCACCCTGAAAAAGTGATTATTGATGGATACACTCTGGCAAAAAGCTGTGAAGATAGCGGATTTAAAGTTCTGCCCATTTTAAACCAACACACTTTTGCCTTAAAAGATTTAAAATACCCCGACAATGCCCCTCGGCATAATGATCCATTTGATAGAATACTGATTGCGCAGGCGAAAGTTGAAGAAATGAAGTTTCTAACACATGACTCACTAATTCCCTATTATTATGAGTCGTTTATCATCTCCATATAACCATATAAATCAATTTGTTCACTACTTTTCTATTATGTTCTTTAACCACTTCTTCTTTCTATACCTTATAAAGCTTAGCACGAACCTATAAACCTCTTCCAAGAAAACCATAGCATGTACAACATAAATAGGTAATTTGAGAACAAGTCCTCCCAGAACCGCCAGCGGAATTCCTACGCACCATACACTGGTCACCTCCAGTACAAACGCCGCCTTCGTATCGCCTCCGCTTCGCAGTATGCCTGTGATAATAAGATAGTTCAGCATTTTAAACGGCAGAAAAATTGCAAATACACGCAGGCAGCAATTCACAAGGCTTTGCACTTCATACGTAATCGAACGGAATAAATGTATAATGGGCAAGCGCAGCATAAGACAGGCAAATGACATCATAAGCGAAAAAGCCGTTTGCAAAAGGATATAGTTTACTGCATACCGATCCGCTCTTTTTAGGCGGTCTGCTCCCAGCTCATTTCCCAGTACAACTGCTGACGCTGCACTGATCCCTTGAAAAATTACAAGGAATACCTCTTCTATCGTTTGTGTAATTGTGATTGCTGCCACCTCAACATCCCGCATACGTCCATAGACCAGAGAATACATTGTAATCCCCAATCCCCACATAAATTCATTGGCAACTACAGGCAAAATCGTTGTAATATATTTTTTTACAAACACTATGTTAAAGTCAAACAGCTTTTTTATTGTTGTTGCAGCAGGATTTTTCTTTATGTAAATTATAACTAATAAGCCAATTCCTTCTGCATATCTTGCAATAATTGTTGCAACGGCAGCCCCCACAACCCCTAATTCCGGGAAGCCGCAGTTTCCGAAAATCAACAAATAGTTCAGAAAAATGTTGAGTACAATTGCCAGAAGATTGATGATCGCCGGAATAACTACCTGATTCATCCCCCGCATTGCTGAAGCATATGCCTTTGCAACAGCCATGATCGGATATCCCCATACCGTAATGCATAAATAAACTGCACCTATTTTAATCATTTCCTGGTTAGGTGTCAGTATCCGCATCACCATTTGCGGAACAGTTACCGAAGGAAGCAAAAATAACAGCGAGACTCCTATGCCTATCAATATGGATATGCCTAAAACTTTTCTTATATTCTCTACATCCCTCTTCCCCCAATATTGAGAAGTCAAAATTCCCGAACCACTGGATATACCAAAGATAAAGATGGTAAATATGAAAAAGATTTTATTTGCCAGCCCTGTCGCTGCTACCGTGGCATCTCCCATGGAGCTTAACATTAGGGTATCTACTAGGTTAAGCCCCGTGCTTAGCAGCTCCTGTAATGCTATGGGGATTCCTATTAGTAATGTTTTCTTCCAAAAATCTTTATCTTTTATAATTCCTACTGCCTTCATCACTATAGACTTCCTCCTCAAGCCAGCCTTCCGCATTCATCTGCACGGCATTGTTTGCAATGATACATTTGCTTAATATGAGAAATCCGCCTTCTCCATATTTGATTTCTCAAATACATACTACAGAAAAGGCGGATTCCTTGTATATTGGGCATATTATGATATAAGCATATTAAATTACATACATCGAAACTTTAAATTCTTATTCTTTATTTTTCCGATGATCATAGTAATTGCAACCAAAAGCAACGTAGCCGTAATCGACACCAGATACCTCTCTTTCTCCAAAAGAAAAAGTGTGACCGCAAGTACAAAATCGATAAGCAAATACTTTTCCAACTTTTTTTTGAAATAAGCATTTTCTTTTAAATCTACTGCCCTGTTAACATTTTCTACCGGATATAATGCATAAATAATCAATTCTAAAATCAGAAAAGCAATTAATTCATATGCCATATTTCCAGTAAACATTTTACTGATCAGCATAACTGCCAAAAACGTCAGGCATGATAAAGCAAGGCACTTATAATATTGATCTAAATGCAGTCCGCCGGCATAGGACCTAAGCGGAATAAAAATGACAAAAAAGAAAATTCCTTCTACAATCGTGTGCAGCTTATATGCGATAAGGGAACTGACCAACAGACTCAAACACATTTCCAAAGCAGTCGTAAAACCATACACATATTCTGCACGCTCTTCTTCTGTTATTACCCCTTTATTGATGACATATCTGACAAGACCCTGGGCAATTTTATCCATGCTTAGAACTTTCTATATTTTTTTACATTTTCCGGCTGCTTAGGCTGATGGAACACATACGCACATCTGCTGTTGGCTGCCGATGAAAGTGACCTTTGTGCCAAAGAAACTAAGGCATTTGCTACGATAGGTTTTTTGTTCGTCTTTTTCATTTGTCTTCCCCCGTGAAACTTAAAATTTTACGTACATGATGTACTTATGATACAACATTTTGCTGTTGTAACCCGTATAATGTCAAAAATACCCCCTTTTGCTGTCAAAATTCCTGCAGATTCATGAAAATGACAACAGAAAATTTTTCGTCCTTAACATCCCAGATTACTTCCCCTCCATATTTTTCTGCTATCTTTCTTATAGAGCTAAGACCATATCCATGACGGTCGCTCTTATCCTTTGTAGACAGCAGATTTCCTTTTTTATCCATGAGCAAAGCATGCTCATATGGATTTTTAACCGTGATAACCAACATTTCCTTTTTAATTCCTATCGACACGTCTATCATCTTCTTATGCGTTTTACATCTTTTCACTGCATCGATTGCATTATCAACTGCATTCCCCAATGCGATTCCTAACTCGTACTGGTTTATAGGCAGCTCCTCCGGCACAAAAACTTTTACCTTAAAGTCTATTCCTAATTCTTTTGCCATGGAATACTTGGCGTTCAAAACCGCATCAATAATAGAATTTCCAGAATCAGATATCTTATCGACCGCATTGCAAATATGAATGATTCTATCAATCTCCTCCGATACCATATTTTCATCGCTGCTTCCTAAACTGTTTTTCAGAACAATCAGTTCATTCATCCAATTATGCTTTTCTCTATAAAAAACTTCCATCATTTTCTTTTGTTCTTCCGTATTTTTAGATAACATTTCCAGCTGCTGTGAATAAATTGCCTTTTCCCTCTCAAGCAAAAAAGATTCCATTATCTTATCGTATAATTCAAAAATAACAATATTAAGAAACAGCAAAATACTAAAAACCACCATGGTTGAAAAAGAATTATATTCTCCATCGGTATTAAACATAATATGCGCCATGTAGATACTTCCTACCGGAACAAACAATAATGCAATATAATACCTCGTGGGAATAATCTCATTCTCTTTTCTTTTTGAATAAATTGAGAATAAATACACACAGACAATCATTAAAATTTTAGATATCACTACACCGATTGTAACTACCTGACGTTCGTCCACAAAAATTTTCTGCAAACCAAAAAACACTATCATTTCTATCAATGCCCACATGACAAAAAACAGCAATACAAAAAGCATATTCCTGATCCCTTCCCATTGATAGTTACATATGGAAATCAAGCAGACAAGCATAATATTAAATACAAACTTCCATATAGACGCTGTCCCCCTGTAATATTCGATTATGATCTGAAGCGCTGCAAACAATATCCATGCCCCTATTCCCCAAAAGTTCCTCTGTTTCTTTTCTAAGAACGCATCCAAAAATTTGTGCACAATCCACAAGGCTGATAGGACCATCGCAAAGCTCAGAACAAGATTCCCCAGATTATACATCAATCTCACCTCCCAGCAGACTGCCATATGTATGGCAAAATTGCTTTTGTCTGTCTTCGCTGATGGGCAGTTTTTCGCCGGTAATGAGCGTAATTTCCTTTTTGTTTCTAACCTTGATCATATGATAATTCACCAGAAATGACTGATGAATCCTGAGGAATGGAACCTTTCCTTCTGTCAGTCTTCTTTCAACATCGGCAAGTTTTCCATTGAACACTTCTGTTTTGCCATCGCGGCTATGTATTTTAATCTGTCTGCCTCTACTTTCAAAATACAAAATATTCCTGCAGGGAATCTTAAATTCCTCGTTTTTATAATGAAATGAAAAGTAAAAATTCCTCCTTCCGATTTTTTGATTTGCCTCTAAAAAAATCCTGGAAAAGACTTGCGCCTCTATGGGCTTTCTTACAAACGCAAACACATCCAGCCGGAACAGCTCCATCATATACCGATCATACCCCGATACGAAGACGATAATCACATTTTCATCTACCCTGCGGATATTTTTTGCCGTTTGAATACCGTCACCGTTTTCCATCTGAATATCCAGATACAGCAAGTCATATCTTTTTCCCCTGCCTATTTCTTGTTCCAATAGTTCTCCGCTAAAGAAAACATCGATTTCTGCCAGAATATTTTCTCTCCGGCAAATCTTATTTATAATCTCTTCTATCTGACCCGTTATAAGGTGTTCATCATCGCAAATAGCAACACTCAGCATACGTTTCCCCTTTTATCTTTTATCTTTTGTCTTCTCCCTTACCTTCGCGATCTTCTGTCCTATCCGATGCTGCACTTCCGAAATCCCCAGCGGCAGCCCAATTCCCGCCAGAAGGTAGATCCACTTGCTCGCCTCAGCGCCTCCCGCCAGGTAGACGAACCCAATCTCGCCAAAGAACATTTCCGCATCAAATTCCCTGCACAGCGGCGTATACAGGCTGCACAGATAAAAGAAGCCTTTCACCAGCATGAAACACGCCGCATGATGCATCATGATAGAATAAGTATTCCGCCCAATATAGACCATCTTTCCCGCCAGATAAGGAATACCGCTTATGATTCTGGACACCCTTAACCAGAAGGCGATTCCGGTCACAACGGTAAGGTAGGGCACAATCGGTCCATTGGCAAAACTGCTGACCCAGACCGCGCTGAACGCCAGACCGCCGCACGCGACTGTGATCAGCACCTGAACCCCCATCACAATCAGAAAATATGGTCCATCCTCTAAAGTGTCATGTACTTCCAGCTTTTCCCGATAGATCCTGCCCATCTGAAATCCCGGCATCATAAATAACAGCCTGCCGGGCAGTTTATAATACCCCCAAACGTGCCCTCCAATCGCCAGCCACACCGTCAAGATGCCTGCCGCAAGGCAGCCTGCAAAAATCAGCCACTCATAATTTAAATGAAGCAGAGACAAAACCTTGCGCATCAACACATTTATAACTTCCAGCATGAACAGCACGGGAACGAACCATGCGGGGAAGTTATACATAAACTGATGCCCGTCCAGAAAGGGGGATAAAAACAGCGTTTTGAACGACAGCGGCTCTCCAATGGCAAATCCCGCCCCATGCAGGATGTTCGTCAAGATTCCGTAAAAAAGATTCCACAAAAAATAAGGCACAAGGAGCGTGATACACTTTCCAAGGATATAGCTTCCAATCCGTTCCTCCGCTTCCTTCTTGTAAAAATATCCTGAGACGAACAGAAAAATAAAAACATGAAAAGAATAATAAGGAAATAAATCCCCAATCTCAAAAAGGTTGTAGCCCAGATGCCCTGCCACCACAAGGATTATGCCGATTGCCGATAAAATACGGAAGATCTTATTTTCTTTGTAAGTTGTCATGATTCGGTTCCTTTCTGCACACTTAAAAATAAATCTATTTGTAGTATACAAAAAATCATTGTACAATAAAAGCAAAAAAACTATAATAGCGTTATGAATAAATTATCCGATTCTTCCTTTCACTACATAAACTGCATAAAAAAACTTTGTGTCTTATCCCTTGCATGTATGGCTGTCGGTCTGTTTGCCGCCTGCGGAGCATCCAGACCGCAGCCTGCGGAAAAGTATGTCCCGGAAGGCTTCCTGCAGGAGTCGTCGCTTATCTCCTTTGACCGCTCCTCCTTAAACGCCATCCCCGACAATCCTAACGCGGCTCTCAATGTGCCCACCTATATCACCAAGGTGGATGACACCTATTTTATTGTGGACTGTTACAATAATCAGGTCATCTATCACGACAATCTGACCGATCCATTATATGAGTGGCAGATTATGACGAAGGATATTTCCATGGGGCATACCCTTGCCAGCGACGGACTGGTCTATCTGATCGATGACACGGAAAACAACCGGGTGCTGGTCATGGAAAAGGAGCAGAACGAAAACGGGCAGACTATTTATGTTCCCACCCAGGAATTTCGGGATATCGGGAACCGCCCCCACTTTATCGTCTATGATGCATACACCGATACCTTTTATGTGTGGAGCTCCCAAAGCGGGGAAATGTATCTGTTCCGCCATCCAGCGGAGGATTCCCGCATGTACCTGACCGAAGTGCGCTCTATCCCCTCACTGGCGGGCGTATATGTGCGTTCGTTCACGATTATGGAGGACCGTATTTACTTTGTGTCAGGCAATTCAAGCATCATAGAGGCAGACCTGTACAGCTTCAAGGTTAAAAAAGAATACTCCGTCCCACCCGAAATGGCTGGCATGATCCAGCTTGTACAGATTCAGGACTACTATTATATTACCATTTCCACAGATATCACCGGCAATCAGGATTATGCCGGCATGATCCGCGTAAAGAACCTAAAGGATTTGTCTCAAGGCGCCTACGAGGATGTGTACTCCTACTTTATCGGCGGCGGTACGCCCTATTACATGACCATGATAGACGACTGCTGGTATCTCACAGAACACCGCCTTCCCGGTCACTCCATCTGGCGTTTTCAGGTGATAGACAACGAAATTACCAATGTGACTTCCATTTACTAAGCCACAGCTTTTAGCCACAGCTTTTAGCCACAGCTTTTAGCCCCGGCTTTGATTTTCCTGAATATACCGAAAGGATATGCAAATGAAAACTTTACTGTTTCAAAATACGAAAAAAGCCTCCAGCATTACTCCTGCTCAAAGGACAAGCCTTTGCCTGATTCTTACGATTATCCTGTCCTGCCTGCTCGTAGCTCTTGCACAGGGCAGCGGATTTTTTTACAGCACCCACTATACAAAGGTGCTTATACTGACGCTCCTCTTTCTGGCTTATGTCGGCGCTTTCTTTTACCTGAAAGCTGCCCGCCGCCTTGATGAGAGCAGCTATGTCTTTATGATAATCCTGCTTGGCGTCTTTCTGCGATGCAGTTATGTACTCCTGTCCGGTCTCTACGACAGGCAGCACGATGCCGGCGCCTATACGGGCATGGGAACGGATTTTATTAACCCCGGTCATATTGGCTACATTGAATATATTTACAAATTTCATAAGCTGCCGGATTTAAATCCTTACGAACTGTTCGCCTATTACCATCCGCCCCTGCACCATATTCTTTCCTGCATCTGGCTGCGACTCAACATTCTGTTCGGCGTGGCGGAAGATCTTGCATTTGAGAACCTGCAGGTTTTGACCCTGCTTTACTCCTGCCTGTGCATGGTAGTCACATGGAAGATACTGAAAGTGCTTGAAATACGGGGAAAAGGACTCTACATCGGTCTTGCTTTTATGGCATTCCATCCTGCCACCATCGTCATGGCAGGAAGTGTCAACAATGACATGCTTACCATCCTCTTTATGTGCCTGATTATATTAGAATCCTTAAAGTGGATTCGGGATAAAAACCTTGCAGGACTTATACGCCTTTCGCTATATATCGGATTTGGCATGATCACCAAGCTGAATTCAGCCGTTCTCGCCATTCCCTTAGCCATCCTTTTCCTGAAGCATTTTGTTTCCGTGATTCGTTCTAAGGATAAACCGCTGATTCTTAAGTGGCTGAAGAATTACTGTATTTTTGCAGTGATTGTCGCACCTATCGGTCTTTCCTGGATTGTGCGCAATCTGATTCGGTTCAGTGAAAAACCGGGTGTTCCGGTTCCGGGTGAAACTTCTCCCATGTATACGGCTCCTTTCAGCCTGTGGGAACGGCTGGGCATTCCCGCCCTCTCTGATTGGAATTTTGCCTTTCCTTTTCACCCAATCAGCGCCAAGGCATGCTGCAATACCTGGGTCATCATGTACCATACTTCCCTGTTCGCGGAGGAATATCCCACAGACCTGCCGGACATTCTTCTGGTGCTGTGTCAGATTACCTTTCTGCTTGCCGTTATCCTTGGAATTGCCACTGCTGTCTTGTTGGTGGCAGTACTCTTACATAAACGTACAGGCAGAGAAGATACCATTTTCCTTTTGACTGGCTATGTGATCATGCTGATTTCTTTTGCAGCATTTGTCATCATTTATCCATATACCTGCAGCAGCGATTTCCGTTATGTTGCAATCTGTCTGGTCTATATTTCCATTGCTTTGGGACTGGGCAATAAGTACTACCTCTCACCCTCCTTCCGGCAGGAAAAGGACAAGAGAGCCAAAATAAAAGCAATCTGTATGCATATGATTAATAGTGGAATCTTAGCGGTTCTTACTTTCATTACAATTATCTACGTTTTTTGGGAACGCTGGTAACTGGTATAACACAATAAACATTTCAATTTTGGAGGTTGATTATGGGAAGAGAAGATTACAGCAAGGCTTATAAACTGGGCAAGCGAGACTACCAGATGCGTATGCTGCGAGGAGAAAAACCCACCTTACAAGTGCTGGACGACATTATGCCGGAAAAGGGCGCTTACCACGAAATGCCCCTCGGTCTGGTTCAGATTCCTACCGAACAGATAGCAGGAACCAAGACCATTGGAAGGAGCAACTCTTTTGCCGGAAACTTCATGCCGATCTTAAAGGAGAACTCCGAATTTGCAAGCAAATGGGCAGCGCTCAGCACCAGTCATGTGCAGGAAGGTATCCGCGACCCGATCACGGCTTACGAATTTATGAATAAATTCTATATCCTGGAGGGAAATAAGCGCGTCAGCGTCATGAAGTATCACGGTGCCGTCTCCATTCCGGGAAACGTCATCCGAATCGTTCCAAAACGCAGCGAAGACAAGGAAAATAGAATCTATTACGAATTTATGGAGTTCTATCAGTCTGCTCCCATCAACTATATCTGGTTTTCCCAGGAGGGGAACTTTGCCAAACTACAGAAAGCCGTGGGAAAAGAACCGGGCGAAATGTGGAGTCATGAGGATCTTCTTACGTTCAGCGCGCTTTATACCCAGTTCAAAGCGGAATACACGGCAAAAGGCGGCAGCAAGCTGCACATCACGCCCGGAGACGCTTTCCTTGCCTTTATCACCCTGCATGGATATGAGGAAGTGGAAGATAAGACGACAAACGAACTGAAAGCCCTGATTGCCAAGAGCTGGGAAGAATTTGAACTTCTGCAGGAAGATCAGGAAATCGATTTGAAGATGAACCCCAGTCAGGAAAAGAAGCCGCTTCTCAGCATCCTTCTGCCCGTAAGCGCTCCGAAGCTGAAAGCTGCCTTTATCTACGAAAAGACCTCCGGCACCTCTGCCTGGACTTACGCCCACGAATTGGGCAGACTCTATCTGGAGCAGACTTTCCCCGAGGAACTACAGACACTATGCTATGAAAACGGAACCCTCGAAAATGCGGATGAATTAATCGAGCAGGCAATTGCCGAGGGCTGCAATCTGATCTTTACCACTACGCCCACTTTCGTGCAGGCAAGTGTAAAGGCTGCCATCGCCCATCCGGAAGTACGTATTTTGAACTGCTCCTTAAATACCTCCCACCGCTACATCCGTACCTACTATTCCCGGATGCATGAAGCCAAATTCCTGATGGGCGCCATCGCCGGCGCAATGGCGGCAAACGACCATCTGACCTATATTGCAGATTATCCGATTTACGGCACCATTGCCAACATCAATGCTTTCGCCCTGGGCGCAAAAATGATAAATCCGAGGGCAAAGGTCTATCTTGAATGGTCCAGTATGAAAGAAGTGGATATTGACGAACGGATCAAGCAGACGCAGTCTACCTGTATCTCGGGAAGAGATATGACCATCCCTGAGGAAACTTCCCGCTTTTTCGGGCTGTATCATATGGAAGGCGAGCACCCCAGAAATCTTGCCGTACCTCTGTACCATTGGGGGAAATTTTATGAACAGCTCCTTCGCACTATCGTGGACGGCACTTGGAAATATGACGAAAAATCCGCCTCCTCCAAGGCAATCAACTACTGGTGGGGTATGTCCGCAGGTGTAATAGACGTGGTGTGGTCCAACCATCTTCCAATCGGCACCAAGCGGCTGGTAGAACTGTTAAAATCTACCATTAGTTCTGAATTATTTAATCCTTTTTCGGGCATCTTATATTCTCAGACGGGCATCGTCATAGATGATCCGGAACGGAAACTGACACCGGAAGAAATCATGAGCATGGACTGGCTGGCAGAAAATGTAATTGGTTCCATCCCCAAAAAGGAAGACTTGAATGAGCAAGCGGCGCCTGTCATCAATCAGCAGGGTGTAATCAAAGAGGAAGGCTGATTTACATATGAAGATACTTGCAATTGCAGACGAAGAATCAAAATACTTTTGGGACTTTTTTGAAAAAAGCAAGCTGGAGGGAATCGACTTGATTATCTCCTGCGGTGATTTAGATCCCCGCTACCTTTCTTT
This sequence comes from uncultured Lachnospiraceae bacterium, assembly GCA_949878435.1. Lineage (GTDB taxonomy): Bacteria > Bacillota > Clostridia > Lachnospirales > Lachnospiraceae > Suilimivivens. Next base: position 8,963 of record CATLAK010000030.1, on the reverse strand, counting down.
CCTAGTGACCCTCTCCAATGTGCCTGTTTTGTACGTACACGGAAATCATGATGGAAAATATGACAAGATACCGCCAGAAGGCTGTATCTGCATCGAAGACCAGATTTACGTCCACAACGGCATCCGCATTCTGGGACTGGGAGGCTCCATGCGGTACCGGGAAGGACCGCACCAATACACGGAACTGGGCATGAAAAAAAGAGTTGCCCGACTATGGTTCCAACTGCTGCGGCACCATGGCTTTGACATCTTAGTAACCCACGCTCCCGCCTATCAGTTAAATGATGGGCGGGATCTTCCCCACCAGGGTTTCCAAATCTTCAAGGACCTGATTGAAAAGTACAAGCCCAAATTCTTTCTCCACGGGCATGTGCACATGTCCTATGGGCGGAATCACAAACGCTACGACAAATATATGGATACCCACATCATAAACGCATATGAACGATGCGTATTTGATTTTGAAGACGATGATTTAAAAGAACATATCCGCTAGGAATTTTCCTCAAAGCTTTCCCTAAATGCATTCATTTCTTTCATGACTGCCCCGGAAAGCATATCGCCTAAAGAGTTCTTCCTAGCTGGATGTGTCTTTTGAAAATCTTCCAGTATCTGGATGGAAGCCCGATCTATCTCTTCCTTCAGTTCTCTGGAAGAAATCAACTTGCACCCTTCTCCTATGATAATAATCTGTTCAAGCCCATCCGAAGTCGCAACTGTCACATCAAATTTTCCACTGTTTTCATGGGCAAATTTTTCGATATACTGATCGGCCGTTTCCGCTTCTTTTGTATAGACCACATGAATATTGTGATAATCCAGAATCTCCGTGGAATGCCCGGCAAGACGATAAGCGTCAAACACCGCAATCAGACTGCACTTTCTGACCGCCTGATAATTGCAAAGCAGATCAAGCAGCCTGCCTCTTGCCCCGTCAAGATTTTGCTCTGCCAGTTCCCGCAGTTCATCCCATGCAAAGATTACATTGTACCCGTCCACCAGCAGATATTCTTCCTTTTTCCGAGCTGGCTGATACGTCCTCACTTGAGGCTGCCCTTCTATCCGATTAGCCGCCCCCTTCGTCCTTTTCCATCCTATCCTTGTTCCTGTTCTGTTTTCTTTTTGGTTTGCGTAGGAGGTGCGGTTTAAGATTTCCTCAATCTCATCCTGTCCAATCCAATTTTCCTCCCGGCGCCCTTCCTTATTCCCCCTAAAGCACGCCCTGCCGCTTACAGTCGGAATGCTTTCTCCCAAGTATCTTTTCCATCCTTCTTCCTCGGTCCGCAGACCATCCTTTTCGCGAAGGCAGCTCTCCAAGTGCATATAGGAAGGAACCTCATCCCACTCCACGATGACACCAGCCCCGTGAGAGCAGAATACGGACGCACAGGGGTGATCTACGTCTCGCAATGGATCATACCCAGTTTTTTCCATCACCTCTTGCGTGTTATGGCAGGGGTAATATCCTTTCATAGTACAGTATAGCTGCCCTTCCCCCTTCGTGTAGGCAAGCACCTCCTGCTGATATTCCTGTAAAAGCGCCATAGGCGCCATTCCCTTAAGGACCGCCACCCCTTCCCCGGTATGCTCCAAGGTAAAGGTTCCGTGCCTTTGATCTAAGTCCGTCATGGCACGTCCCACCGACGCATCCGGCACTTCCAGCCGAAAATCATAATAGGGCTCAAGGAGCACGCTCTCTGCCTGCATCAGCCCTTGGCGCAGCGCCCTGTAGGTCGCCTGCCGGAAGTCACCGCCCTCTGTGTGCTTCTGATGGGCGCGCCCCGACTTTAAGGTAATCTTCATATCCGTAACCGGCGCCCCCACTAAGACCCCCGGATGTTCCGTCTCTTCTAAGTGGGTCAGCGCCAGCCTCTGCCAGTTCAAATCCAGAATATCCTCGCTGCAGTCCGCCTCAAACACAAGACCGCTTCCCGCCTCCCCTGGCTCCAAAAGCAGATGCACCTCCGCGTAATGGCGCAGAGGTTCAAAATGCCCCACTCCCTCTACCGTATTTGCAATAGTCTCCTTATAGACAATGCTTCCTGCCCCAAAATCCGCACAGACATCAAATCTTTCTTTGATCAGATTCTTATAGACTTCAATCTGGACCTGCCCCATGATCTGTGCTTTGATCTCCCGGTTCTTTTCGTCCCAAAGAATATGAAGCTGAGGCTCTTCCTCCTCGAGCTGTCTCAGCTTTGGAAGCATCTGCAATGCATCACACCCTTCCGGCAAAAGGATACGATAACTTAAAACAGGGGAAAGTTCCGGATAAATCACTTCCGTCTCCCTGCCCAGCCCCTGCCCCGCAAAGGTCTGCGTCAGCCCTGTAACGGCACATACCGTACCTGCATCCGCCTGATTTACCGCTTCAAATTTTTCTCCCGAATAAATCCTGATTTGGTTTACCTTCTCCTCCCACTGCTCCTGACCAGAAGCATTTTCCATAGCAAGCCCTCTCCCGACAAGCGATTCCCTTGCCTTAAGGCATCCTCCGGTAATCTTCATATGTGTAAGCCGGTTTCCCTGTCCATCCCGAGTAATCTTAAAAACCCTGGCGCCGAATGCGGACGGATATTCCTTTGCCGGAATATACTTTTCAAGCCCGCCCAGCAGTTCTTCCACGCCCCACAATTTAAGAGCAGAGCCAAAAAAGCAGGGAAAAAGTTTCCTTGCCCCGATCAGCACCTGTATCTGCTGCTCTGGGATTCTGCCCTTTTCCAGAAATGTATTCAATGCGTCCTCCTCACAGACCGCAATGCTTTCATAAAATGCTTCCGTCCCCGGCTCTGAAAAGTCAACACACGCTTCACTAAGCTGCTCCTTCAGCTGCTGCAAGATCCTCTCCTGATCCGTATCAGGCTGATCCATTTTATTGATAAAAAAGAAAACCGGCACCCCGTAACGCTTTAGCAGCCTCCACAGGGTAAGGGTATGCCCCTGCACACCGTCGCTGCCGCTGATTACCAGGACCGCGGCATCTAATACCTGCAGCGTGCGCTCCATCTCCGCAGAAAAGTCCACATGCCCGGGAGTATCGAGCAGCGTGATTTCAGCCTGCCCCCTTCTTAAAATCGCCTGCTTGGAAAAGATCGTGATACCCCGCTCTCTTTCCTGACCATAAGAATCCAAAAAAGCATCCTTCTTATCCACCCTGCCAAGTTTGCGGATGCTGCCGCTTAGATAAAGCATCCCCTCTGACAAAGTCGTCTTTCCTGCATCCACATGGGCAAGCAGGGCGATTGTAATACGCTTCCATGTATTTTCCATCAGAAAATACCTCCTTCTGTCGTCAGCATATCCTGAATATAACGCCTGATTCCGTCCTCAGAATGAATGCCATATGCCTTATCCACTGCCATATAATAATTCCTGATGCTTTCCTTTGTAATCGTCTCATTGGACGGGATATCGCTTTTGCATCCCTCCCGCACCTTTCTCCACGGCTCCTCATTATGGGTAATTTTCTCAAGAGTCTTCCCCCCATACATGCCAAAGGTATCTACTACTAAATTAACAACCCTTTTCTCCTCCTGCGTCAGTTCCTCCCGCGCCCCCTCCAGCACAACAAAGCGTGCATCGTCAATGGGATTGTATTTAAAATCTTTAAAAAGATTGTAGACTTCCGGATAGACTGGTCCATGCACCCACGCCTTACAATCCTCCGCAAAAATCTCTTTCCCGTACAAAGCGGAATAAATACCCTGAATAAAATACAGCAGTTTCTGCAGCATCAGCGGCGTAATCTCCTCAAGCTGTTCAAAAACATATGCGATGATCTTGAGCAGCTTCCCCGATATAGAAAAAAGCTTCTCAAGGCGCACTGCCGCTCCCATCGCTTTCCGGTAAGCGGCATCCGTAATCTTTTCCCGGTTTTCAGACAGCTTCTGCCTCATAAAAACCGGTGAAGCAAGCGCTGAGCGCATAATATCAGAATACTCCTTAGACGGTATCTGCCCTTCCAGATACCTTGGAATCGTCACCTCGCCAAACCCAAGCGCAAGGGATAAAGGCGCCTTTCCAATCTGATAGATTTTCATCATTTTTTCAATATCTTCCACAGACACAAGCCCCTCGGCACGCCTGTACTGCTCGTCGATTTCCTGCACATTCCGGTCAATCAGCCCGGGAGGATTCATTTCCTCTCCGCATTCCGCACATACTGCCGTTGTTATTTGAAACTGGTATTCCTTATCTCTTATAGTCTTTACAATCGTTTTCTCCTGCCACAGATATTCGGTTTCCTTTCTGCATTCTATACAGAAATCCTTTTTTTCATTTTCTCCCATTATGGCTGCCTCCATTTTCCTGATTCTTTAAAATAGTAAGTGAGCGGGTATTTTTGCTCGTGAAAAGAAATCACTATCACAAAGCTATTTTCTAACTTGTTGAACTTAATGTACAGGGAAACCATCTTTTCTTCAAATCCGATTCTTTCCAAAAGAGGTACATCCTTGCCAAAAACGTATAGTTTCTCATGCTCAAATCCTTTATGCTCATTTTGCCGGACTTCTGAGAAATCCATTGGCGTCAGACTAAGCAGGATTTCCTTGGTCTTAGCCTCATCTACAATATAATTCATAAAAACATCTATATTATCCTGCCTCTTCGCATTTCTGGCAATGCGATATCTATTGTTTATAATTGCATCCTTCACACCGGAAAGATACTGCTCTATATCTTTTATCTGTACCTTCAATATTTACCCTCCAGTAATGATTGCTTTTTTCATTTTTCCTATCATTAGTTTACATTTATAATAAGACCATGTCAATATCCATTGTAAAATAAATGTTGAATTGTAACGGGCAGACAATACAAAAAATGACCACTAAATGATATACTTTCACTCTAACATTCAATGGTCATTTTCAATACTTTTCATTTTCTTTATCCACCGCTCTCCGCGCCAGTTCAAGGCATCCCATAATTCCCTGGCATTCCTCAAGGCTTGGCGGAACGATGTAAGTTTCCAGATGATCCAGCTCTTTTGTCCGGATATAGCCGCCCAGAATTTCTTTCACATAGTCCCGGACAATTGGAAATAATTGTTCCTGGTGCATGACCCCTCCGCCTAAAATAATCAGTTCTGGGGACAACGTCAGGATATAGATGCCCAGTGCCTGCGCGATGTAATAGCCTTCCAGATCCCAGACTTCCTTTCTTTCGCGGAGTGCAATTGCCTCTTGCCCCCACCTCTCTTCTATGGCAGGTCCCGCTGCAAGTCCTTCCAGACAGGTCTTATGATAAGGGCATTTTCCACGGTATGCGTCGTCTGCGCGCTTTTGAATCATTATATGTCCCGCTTCAGGATGGAGCATTCCGTGGAGCAGTTTCCCTTCGATATAAATACCCGCTCCCACCCCGGTTCCAATGGTCACATAGACGACGCAGTTTTTACCTTTTGCCCGTCCGAAAGTAACCTCGCCAAGGACAGAACTGTTTACGTCCGTGTCAAATCCCACCGGACAGAAAAGTTCCTCCTGAAAGGCTCCCACAATGTTGAAATTCCTCCACGCAGGTTTAGGTGTGCTGGTGATATATCCATAAGTGTCAGATCGCCTGTCTGGATCGATGGGACCAAAGCATCCGATTCCAAGCGCTTCTATTTCCGCTTCCTTGAAGTATGCAGTCAGCTTTGGCATGGTTTCCTCCGGTGACTTAGTGGGAACGGTGATTTTCTCAAAAATCTTTCCTGTTTCATCCCCCACAGCGCATATCATCTTCGTTCCACCTGCCTCCAAAGCCCCCAGCCTCATAGCTTATCCCCTCTTTTTGAATAACTCCGCATTAAGTTCCACGATTCCGGCGTTGCCTGTCTTATAATTCTTTGCCATATCCTCAAAAGGCGTATCGTATATATATGACATTAGCGTCATAATAACGGCGCTGTGCGTTACAATGAGCACATTTCCCGTTTCCTTTTCTGCAATCTCATGCATTGCCGGAAGGAGTCTGTCAAGAAGCTGCTGATAGGACTCCCCTTCTGGCGGCGCCTCGTAGCGGCGGTTGTCATGCCAGATTCGGTATTCCTCCCCAAACAGTTCCTTTACCTGCTTCCAGGTATGGCCTTCCCACTTCCCAAGGCAGATTTCCTCAAGCCCCGGCTGCACCTTAGGCTCTATCCCCAGCGCCGCGCCGATGATTTTTGACGTCTCCAATGCACGCTGCTTAAAACTGGTATAAATGCCTTCTATCTGGTAATGCTCCTGTATAATCCTGGCGGCAAATTCTTCTGCCTGCCGCCTGCCTTTTTCATTAAGTGCAATATCTGTCTGTCCCTGGATTTTGCTTGCGATGTTCCAATCGGTCTCTCCATGTCTTACTAGATAAAGCGTCATTCTTTTCCTCCATTCCGAAGCATTTCAACGCTGCGTCCGCCGGAAATTCCACCCTTCCAAAGGCATAATCCGGCTTTACGGTTATTCATTTTGCACAATACAAGACCCTGTATTCTTGCGCATTTCAAACAAACTTTGTGATATTCTCTTAACTCGCTGACATTTTCTTCAAAAAATTGGTATAATAAATAATATAGTCTATTTTATAAGGAGGTACGAGATGTTTCAAAAAGGTGAATATGTAATCTATGGTAACAATGGAATCTGCCTAATACAAGATATTACCACTTTAAACATTGCGGGTGTTAATAAAGACAGGCAGTATTATCTGCTAAAACCCGTCTATGCGTCCGGCAGTACTGTATACACTCCTGTGGATACGGCAGAAACTGCGCTTCGCCACGCCCTTTCAAAAGATGAAGCCGACAGCTTAATCCGGTCCATTCCAGATATTCCCCTGATTCCGCTGACCGATGAAAAGACTTTGGAAAAGACTTACAAAGAATACATGCGTTCCAACAACTGCAAGGCATGGGTTCAGCTGATTAAAACAATCTATCTCCGAAAAGAACGCCGCCTCATGAAAGGTTATAAAGTAACTGCATTGGACAACCGTTACTTTAATCTGGCGGAGACTTCCCTATACGGGGAACTGTCCATCGCGCTTGGCAAACCCCGGGATGAGGTCAAATCGTATATCTCAAGTTGTATTGATGAAAAAAATGCGAAAGAATAATCGAATCCTTCTTTTGAAGTTATGCTCTGTGCAAAAATAGTTTACTACAAATTTGCGGGAAGTTCAATTGTGCCGGGAGGTGTTTTTCATAAACTTTCAAGGGGATGGTGCGGTATTTTCATTCTATTTTCTCTATCAGATCCCCTGCCTCACAGCACAGGACCTTTGCCAGTCTCACGAGATATTCTGCCTGTGCTTTATTGATGTTTTTCTGCCGCTGCTCATACTGCTGAATGGTGCGGATTGGAATGTCCGACAGTTCTGCAAGCATGCGCTGGCTCAACCCTGCTCTCTGCCGCAGAAGCTTTAAATTGGTTTCCGGTTTAGCTGCTTTATATAATGCATTCATCTTGTCTACAAACTGCCGGATATCCATTTCGTGATAGGGTGAATACAGCGCCAGGATATCCTTAACCGTCATATACTGCACAATCTCCGCAAAGCTCATGGAAGTCTCCCACTGATAATACGCCAATACCCAGCCCAGCCAAAATTCCTCACTGCGGTCTGCCGTATAATTTGGCTTGATACGTTTTGGCTTAATGCCAGATTGCTCCAAGACCTCATAGGCAAGTTCCACGCCGGATCTGCCGGTAATTACGGTAAAATCGCCAATCTCAAATCGTGCTGCAACGCCGGAACAAATGAATTTCTGGAAGAAATCAGCAATATCATAGTTCAGATCATACACTGCAAAATCCAGCATACGTCCAAGCACAGTCCTGGCTTTATCCAGATAAACTTTATCGTAAGCGTGAATCATCAGGCATCATCTCCTCATCCATAATCTGGGCAATATAGAAATCCCCCTTCTGCCGCCGGCTGCGCTCCACGCTGAAATACTCTCTGCGTGCGGCTCTGTCCCGCAGCATCTTTTTCGCATACCACTTACTGCTCTCCACAACTTCACTGCCGACAAACCGAATACGCTCAAATGCCGTTCTGCTCTTTAAGACAAACTGCTGTCCCAGCTTTCCCAAATGCATGGCGTTATTGAGCTGACGGTAAGAAATCGTACCGTTGATGAAATCCTGTGCAAATGAAAAATAGCTGTCATCTGCCCGATAGCCAATCATGGCATCGCATGTTTCATAATCAACGTTAAAAACGCCAAGCAGATATTCCTTAGCTTCCAGCGCAAGACCGGAGGGAACATCAAACTCCCGATTTCGCAGCAGCACTGCCAGCCAATGCAGAATGCAATATTCCGGTGCATTTAAATTAAGGATTTGGAGACCATTACAATCCAGTTCGTAGCAATTGGCATAACCGTCCTGATCCTTGCCTGCCGCCCACTCTTTTGCCATCTCCAGACTGTCCGTACAGTAGAAACCTGACCCATAGTCATTATAAGATTTTCCATATTCAAATACCGGCTTCTCGATGATATTGCAAGAGCCGTGATAAAGTGTTTTGACCATAAAAATATCCTCTCCATTCCTTGCTCAAATTATACCCCTAAGGGAGTATAATATCAATCAAAAATGAACTATGCACTATTTTTAGTCATAAATTTCACCATAAATGAAAGGGCAGTATTATTTTTACAGAAATAGCAATAATGATAGCCATTCCCATCATAACAAGTGTCTTAGCAGGGGATTTTCGCAGAAGGAGGATTGCTGCTATAAAAACAACTACATGCATAATAGATCTGACATCAAAGTAAATCAGACCATATGAAAATGTCAAATTAAACAGCACCGCCAATATTCCGGCTGAGAAAATAACTGCCGCTTTCCCATTTTCTCTTGCATACCAGTAAAAAATAGGCTTCGCCTATTCAACTCCCCTGCCCCTCAATCTTGAGGGGTGGGGTTGTTTTCTGTCCCTTATTCCTTCATAATACTCTTATGAACATCCTTCAAAAGATTTTTAAAGAACAC
>CATLAK010000029.1 GCA_949878435.1 uncultured Lachnospiraceae bacterium | reverse complement strand
TTGTAAGACGTCCCATGAAACGTGAAAAACTCCTTTGTCAAAAAGCTAGAGTTTTCAAGGGGTTTAGCCCTTTTTACAAAGGAAGCAAAACGTGAAAAATGAGGTTACAAAGGAAATGGCTAGAAAATCAAAAAAAGTCTTTCAAATGCTGATTTTACAAGGGTTTCAGCGAATTTGAAAGACTTTTTTATATAAAGGACAAAGGATTTTTTTTTGCAGTACCTATTTTAATGATTATGTTAATAAACCTGAAAAATCATATAAACATTTTTTTATATCTTCTAGATAAGAAGATATCTGATGTGCACTTTCTTCTAAATAATTATCTGAATTTTTAATAGAATACAACCGTTGAGTAAACTCTTCCATTGTCCCTATATAGCATGACAAAATTTCAATTAATAAATCTTTTTGATTATCTGTTAAATCTGTTTTTAATAATGATGTCAAATCATGACAAATTGCTGAAATATTTAGTTCTCTAAAGGAATTATTTGCTGCTAATAAAATTTGTGCATTCAATGCCGTTATTTCTTTAGATAAATTAGAAGTATTAGTATTATTTCTTTCAAAATAATCATATTCCTTACTATTTACTTGCATATTACCAATACCATCCTTAAGCCATAGGTAAGACACACCAAATTCTAATGATACAAGTTTTGTAAAAATTTCCGAGGGAATTTCTCTGCCTGATTCGACCTTACTAATGTATGAAGCTGACACAAGCACTCTATTTGCAAAGTCAACCTGCTTTAATCCTTCGCTTTTTCTTAAAAACTTTATTCTGCTTCCTATTGTTTCCATATTTCCTCCCGCAACTTGAGCATACTCATATTTTTGTTGACAAGTTGAGTATACTCAACTATAATTAGTTTAACCAACACTATTTATTATAAGTCAGTGTTGTTAATCGCACAATGAAAAATAAATATTTAGAAAGGAGATTTTTGTATGCTTGGAGAAAACATCAGCGAGTTATTGTGGCAGCAGCGCAGGACGCAGGCTTGGCTGGCACGGCAATGCGGTGTCACGAAATCCCACATCAACAAGATCATTAAGGGAAACGTGAACCCTTCCTTAAAACTTCTGACGAAGATATCGGAAGTTCTTTCTGTAAGTATTGGCGACATGACCGATTCCGATCTCCGCCAGCCATGCCAGAAATGACGCTGCACAAAAGTATTTTATTCTGTAAGAATGGAGGTGCATACATGTACACATACAGGATCATCAGGGAAGATTTTCAGACCGGGAAGCAGGGAAAGAGGCGCCGCACAATTACCCGCAGGCATCCCCTGACAGTTGGCGGCTTATATACCCACCTTGGAAGCGGCTTTAGCGGATGCTGGAGAGTCCTGGAACTGCTGGAGGTGTTGGAATAATGCCAGCTCTGACAGGCGAAACATGGATATCAACAAAAGAAGCTGCTAAAGTATTACACAAATGTGAAAGAGATATTCGAGATGATGTAAAAAAGCGGAAGCTCTATATGTATCGGGACGTAAAAGGAAATGCAGGACGGGGCGGCATCAGGGTAGAGATCCTTCTGGAATCCCTTCCGGAATATGCACAAAAGGAATATCACAATCAGGTCTATGGTGGTTCGCAGGTCGTTGTCAGTACGGTCCCCACCAGCACAAAAGCCCAGAAGGAAAAAGGCGAATTAAGGGATTTGGCAGTAAACGAGTATAAAAAGTATGAAAAGAAGAGGAAAGAAGGAGGCGAGACCAGAAAAGGGATTATACGGGCTGAATTTATCGAACTATGGAATAAGGAACACCCCGGTTTCCAGACGACATCGAAATCCCTTTATGAATGGCAGAAGAACAGGAAAAAAGGCAGGAGCAACGTTGACAGGCGGGGCGGTCAGAACAGGGGGCAGAGCAGCATACCGCCGTTTTACAGGGAGTACTTTACAAGCCTGTACCTGCAGCAGTCAAAGCCGACGTTAGAGTCCTGCTTCCATGAAACACAGATAAGGGCAAAGCAGAACGGTGATACCATCCCCGGGATAAAGGCGTTCAAAAATCTCAGGGACAAGATTCCCAAACCTGTCCTGATCAGAGGCAGGGAGGGGAAGAAAGCCTTTGAAGACAAATGCATGCCGACACAGCTGAGAGATTATTCCTCGCTTGCCCCGAATGATATATGGGTCGCTGACCATCATGAGTGGGATATATTTGTAAGGGTCCCTGACGGTGCCGGCGGATGGAAGCCTGTAAGACCGTGGGGGAGCTACTGGATCGACCAGCGCACCAGAAAAGTCCTGTCCGGCTATTTACGGGACGGTTCACCCAATGCGGACATTGTCCTGCAAAGTTTTGCCCCGGCAGTCGAAGAGTTCGGCATCCCAAAGGGAGTATATCTTGATAACGGGAAGGATTATAAAGCAAGGGACCTGTTCATGATGGAGGAAAACGGGACGGTATACAATAACCTTGCCAAGAACCTGCAGATGGATGTCACATACGCGATTCCTTATAATGCAAGGGCTAAAGTGATAGAACGCATGTTTAAAACTTTTGAAAGCCGGCTTGCAAAGATGTACCCTTCTTATGCCGGCAGGAACGCAAAGGAAAGACCGGAAGAATACAGGGAAATCGAGGTCATGGAAATGATTACATTAGAGGAATTTATTGAGCAGCATGACGAGTATGCCTATCAAATCTATAATGAGGATCCCCAGAAAGGGAACGGCATGAATGACCAGTCCCCGAATTACCTGTATAATACGCTGGGCTATGTGAAGCGGATCATGCCGGACAATGTTCTTGATTTCTGTTTATTAAGGACAAAAGGCGTACGGACTATCCAGAAGGAGGGAATCACTTTTGACTATACGTTGTATCTCAATCCCGAATTCCAGGACCGGCTGGGGCAGAAGGTCATTGCCAAGTACAACCCGGTAAAGCCCGGTCTCCTGTATATATTCGACCTGGAGGAGAACTTCCTTTTCACTGCCTCCAGACGGAAGGAATCTTCCTTCAGCCCTACTGGTGAAGATTATGCGGAAGCGAACCATATCAAAAAGACTGCAAGGGAAAGTGCCCTGAACGGCTACAAGCCCAACAGGGAGATCAGGACTACGGAAGCGATTGGCGAGCGGCTGGATATCATTGCCGCCCATATGGAAAAAGCCCCTGTATCAGAGCCTAAGACCGTTGAGGTCGTGCGGAACCCGAAAATGGAGGAGAATGCAAGGCGTTCCAGCATGTCAGAGCTAGAGCGGAATTATGAGGATGCACTTGAGAAGCAGAGGCAGAGGGAAAGGGAACGGCAGCAGGCAGACAACGAAATATTCAGAAGGCACCGTGAGAAATTCAAAAAGGAAATGCTGGACAGAGCCTACAACCAGGCATAGGAAAGGAGAAACATGGATAACATCAGAATAGCACATACCCAGACGCTGGACAATGTCATTATGGCAGTTTCCTTTGCGGAAGCTGCCGGGGACATCTCCCTGATCTATGGCGACGCAGGGCTGGGCAAAACCGTTTCATTAAAGCATTACGCCCGGATGCACCCGGACGCCATCTACATAGAGCTGAAAGACTGTGACAAGTCAGTAAAAGGAGTCTGTGAAAAGATACTCTCCCGCCTCGGGAAGATGCAGAGCGGGACGGACAGGGTTCTCGTGGATGCGATCATCGAATGCCTGACGGAAACGCCGAGGCTGATCATCATCGATGAAGCACAGCACCTTTCTGTCAGGGCGCTGGAGAACCTGAGGGCAGTAAATGACGTGACGGAAACAGGGATCGTATTATGCGGGAACCCTACCGTATATGACAGGATGCACGGCAGGGGGCAGGCACATTTTGCACAGCTCTACAGCCGGATCGGGATCCGCAGGCATATCATGGAACCGCCGCTGGAGGATATAGAAGCCATTTTCAGCAGGTATTCACTGGACCGGGAATGCATCACCTACCTCCACCAGCTGGCGCTGCTGCGCGGCGGCATCAGGAACTGCGTGAAAGTCCTGAACATCGCGCTGCGGCTCATGGATAACGAAAAAGACCCCCTTAATATTGCCCACCTGCATTCAGCCGCCCAGCTAAAGAATGGTGAATAATAGAAAGGGGAAAGGGAGCAGCGGCTCCCTACACTGATTATAAAGCCTTATGATGCATTTAACAAGTTTTTTGTCAGAAAGGATGGGTATAAAATGACGGACATGATAACAAGCAAGCCACTGGATGAAGCATTGAATTTCAATCAGGAAAACATCTTTGACCACATAAATCAGCTTTTGTGTAACATGAATGCCGACATCAGCGGACCGCAGGCAGACCAGATTACACAAAGCCTGTACAAGTACATTGAATCCCTGCCCCTTGCGGATGCCAGATCAGTTGTGTTAGATGTAGATTCAATAGTAAATGAAGCGATACTGGCAACTTCCCAGTATGCGTATAAAGCCGGGTTCGTGGAAGCGTGCAGGCTGATGAAGACCCTGCAGTCCTTCTGAATGCGACAGGCTTACGATATATACCCCCGCTATAACCGCGTTATAACGCGTTATAACGGGGGTATTCCTATCCCGGTGCAAACTAATACGCCTTCGCGCCATTTAAGGCGGATTTGGGCTTTTTACGATCTTCATGATCTGCTTCCGCGTCAGGTTGTACCTGCGTGAGAGCTCCGGCAGGTTATAGCCGTTATATTCCCCGATGACAAGCCTGTTCCTCGTGTTCCGTAAGATGCTTTCCTGCATCGGGAAATAAAGCTCGTCCCCCATGGCGTACTTGCAGAGCTTGAGGAAGCTGTCCAGCCCAATCAGGCTGACAACGGGCTGATAGGCTTCCGGCACGTCCGTCATATCCACTTTGTCCATAAGGTCAGTTACATCCATGTCAATCCCTCCGCATATGGTAATCCATAAAATCAGCTTCGCTTATATTCATAAGCCTGCAGACCTCTTTCTGGACTGCGTCCAGACCGGCTTCAGGTTTCAGGGACGGCTTCACCGAGTTTACGATCGGGATCATGCCGTTTATAGCGGGAGTGTTCGTCAGCGCCACTGAATGGAGCTGCGCCGCCTTCCTATCCCTCCTGCGGACTATCACGACAGGGGAAAGATAGCGGTACTCCCTGTTCCTAAGGTATCCTTTTGCGCGCTCCGTCCATTCCACCTTTGCATAAATGCCGTCATCCTTAAGGAGCAGTTCCTTGATCCACCCGCCTGCAGGTGCCTGCACATCCTTTAGTGTCTGGTGTTCATAATCAATTACGATGTCAATCTTCCTGTGCTGCATGTGTTCCTTCATCAGCCTGAAACTTTCAGCATCTACAATGAAATCCCCTTTTTCTGATGAAATACTGCCATAGGGGAGCACCTGTATATATTCAGGCGCTCCCCCTATCAGAAAGGAGTTCGATAATGTCATTTCATAATGGTCCATATCCTCACCCTGCTTCCATTATCCCTCGGCTTTTACTTCCCCCGTGCTTCCATATGCCAGCTGCCACAGTCCCAGCCCCACGTTGTAGCGTGCCGAAACGCCGTATACGGCTTCATTCTCAAAGAATACATTATCATCTGTATCTTTGGTCTTGGTCACAAGTTTCGCCTTCTGCCTCTCCTGGAACACGAAAGGTCTTACAAACCTTTTGGTGCTGAGGAGGTACCACTGGTCTGGATAGGCTGCCAGCTCAGGGACGACAAGCAGGTCGCTGGTTCCCTTGTACACGTTGGTGCTCCCTTCGATCAGGTCGGCGAACAGGATCTGCCGCGCGACTGCCTCATCCTGCGGCGAAACAAGGAGCAGGTCAGGCACGATGTTCAAAGGCTTCATGTTGTCGCCTGTGATAGCCATCATCTGACACCTTGCCTCTGCATAGGAATCCTTATCCAGTTTTCTGGTTCCCATATTTGACTGTACGCCCTCCCCTCTCTTTACCGGGTGTTTGTCGCTGAAAAACGGGACCCCGTCGTAGCCTTTCTCTTTGAACCCATTCCCGATCAGATCGAAAAGAAGTTCATCAGGGTGCTTTTTAGCCTGCATGCCCAATTCTTGCACAACAGGCGCGTAAACCCCGTACTGGTCGTCCTGAATATCCTCGACAGGAACTTTTATCGTAGCCTCAAAGGTCCTGTTCTTGATGGTATATTCATACTGCATGAGGTTCTGTATCTCACGTTCGCCGACCCATTCCCTCATGGTCGGAATCTGCCCCATCCATGCATAAGTATTTTCCCTTGTGGAGGACGGGACGGTCATTGCTACTTTGGGATAATAGACTTCTGTCTCCTCGAATGCTTTGTTAAAAGCAATTGAATATCCCCGATATAACGAAAACATATTTTGTTCAGTGATTACCATTTCAAATACCTCCCTTGAAGAATATCCATTTTAACAAATATGCGCCTGTCTGCACCGTCCTCGATGTCAGCCGGGTCATCGCTTAGCTCGACTGCCTCAATACGCCCTGCCTTTGTCCTTTTCGTGCCGTCCAGCGTGACATTGTCAGTATCAAGGAAATAACAGTCTTTCCCGATGTCAGCTTCTGAAATGTCACCGCGCGGGTCATATAAGAGGTGGATGCCGTCGATGCAGATCACTGACTGGCCGCCGTCTTCCTGACGGATGACCTTTGCTGCAATCCCGGCTGTCAGGTAGCCATCCCCTTTTATCGGTTTTCTTGCACGCATGGTATGCATATCCACGATGATAGAATCACCTCTTTCTACCGTTTCCCCCTTTTCGACCGTGAACATTGAAACATGCTCACATAATGGGTTTAGCAGCCCCTGGGTTGCTAATAGTTTACTAAAATTCATTCTGATTCCTCCTTTTAATCTTCCTGCATCTTATCTTTCAGCTCCTGAAATGCAGATTCAAATTTTGCCTTAAGTTCCGGATGCTTTCTGATCTCTTTCATGATATTGGATTCAAAGCCCTCAAAAGCAAGCTGCATCTTCTTTTTATAGTCCAGCTCAAGGCGCTGCCTTGCTATCTCTGCCCTGTTCAGCTCTACAAGCAGCCGTCCGGCTTTCTCGACCGGCATCTCATTGAATTCCTCTTCGGCGGTCGCAATCTTCTGTAACAGCCCGCTCCTCAGGATCGCCATTGTCGCCCTGCCTGCATCAACTTCGCTCTTGTCTCCAATATATTCAACTAAAAACTTCGTCCGTTCCAGATCATCTGATACACGCTGCGCCGCCTGATAAATCTTTACCGCATAATTTGATATGGAAGAAATGCTTATCCTCATGTTATGTTCGGTCTCAAGCCAGTGCTGGATATCTGAATACTTCATATTTTCATCCAGCAGGAAAGCATTCACCTGATCCAGTACATCCTTTGGCAGCTGGTACATCTTGGAATCGGAACGGGGCTTCCTTACCTTTTCCGTCATAGGTCGATCCCCATTTCTGGCTCCCCGCCGTTTTCTATAAAACGGATCCCTTCGGCGGTAAGCTGCACGATGGCATCATCATTCAATGCAGTGAATGCGTCTGACCTGCCTGAGAACTGAATCAGCCTGCACTGTTCAAGATAATAAAGATGGGATGAAATATCCGGGTCGGAAACCAAGCCGCAGCTTATCATCTTGTTAGATAATGTTTTTACTGGAAGGGAAAAGCGGCACCCTCTGACAAGGCTCCGCAGAATGTACCCTCTGACGGATGCATTTTTGTCTGGATTAGAAAAACCATCCACCTGCGATCACTCCTTTCTCTGACGCCCGGCTGTTTTGAGCTGGGCTTGAATATCTACAACTTATTTTGAACTAAGCTTAAGACATTTCGAGAAAAAAGCAACCCCAAGGGATGGTTTTTTCACGGTTTGTAAGGGCTATTTTAAGCCATTTTCACGTTTTGTGGGACGTCTTACACTTGTAAAGGGCATTATGATGATTAAATTTAATCCATAAAAATACGCCTTCTCCTGCGTATCATAAATATACTTGAATGGTAATGAAACCTTTCTTTACGATGAAAAGTATTTTATGTGAAATGAAATGTACGGAGGAGGCGTTATTATGAAAAAAAGACTAACAGCAATGATTTTGAGCGCAGCTCTCATGGCAGGAGCACTGTCAGGATGCGGTGCCGGCAGAAGTTTAAGCGGTTCCAAGGAGGAAGGGAATACGACGGTGGAGCTGGAAACAGCTACGGATGAGTCCGCGCCGGAGTACGATTCTGGCGAAGCGTCAGAGCGCGGATCTTATGAGGAGGCAGCAGGAGAGGGAGACATAGCAAGACCGGGAACGGAAGAAGAAAGCTATGCGCAGTCCTGCTACAGGACAGATGTGCTTATTGAAAACACAGAGGAATACAGCAAATGGAACGAGAAGGGATATTCTTCTGTGCTGAATCAGCCGCTATCTACCTTTGCAGCGGATGTGGATACTGCTTCCTACAGCAATTTGCGCAGAATGATTACAGATGGCTATCTGCTGGATGAGATTCCTGAGGGCGCTGTCAGGGTAGAAGAGATGATCAATTACTTTACATACGATTACAAGGAACCTAAGGGCAGCGAACCTTTTGGCGTGACCACTGTAATCAGCCAGTGCCCATGGAACGAGGAAGCGCAGCTTTTGACGATCGGGCTAAAGACACAGGAGATTGACTACGGAGATGCGCCCGCCTCCAATCTGGTCTTTCTTTTGGACGTTTCCGGTTCCATGGCAGATAGTGACAAACTTCCACTCTTGCAGGAGGCGTTTGGTCTTTTGGCGGAAAATCTTACAGATAAGGACAGGATTTCTATTGTCACATATGCGTCAGAAGATAAAGTGGTGTTAGAGGGCGTAAGCGGAGACCGGACCAGCAAGATTAAGAGGGCGCTCAATTCCCTGAACCCAAACGGCGGAACCTGGGGAAGCAGAGGGATTGAAACCGCCTACAGGATTGCCGAGGAAAACTTCATTGAAGGCGGCAACAACCGGATCATACTTGCAACGGATGGGGATTTGAACATCGGTATGACCACGGAAGAGGAATTGGAAGCGCTTATTTCCGAAAAGAAAGAGTCGGGCATTTTCCTGTCCGTATTGGGATTTGGAACAGGCAACATCAAGGACAACAAAATGGAAACATTGGCAGATAAGGGCAATGGAAATTATGCATATATCGACAGCTTTAGGGAAGCAAAAAAGGTTTTGCAGACGGAAATGACAGCAACCCTCCTTACCATCTGCAAGGACGTTAAATTCCAGGTGGAGTTCAATCCGGCAGTAGTGGAGCGTTACAGGCTGATCGGTTACGAGAACAGGGCATTGGATCGGAAGGACTTTCATGACGACACGAAGGATGCCGGCGAGATTGGCGCAGGACACAGTGTCACTGCAATGTATGAACTTATCTTAAAAGAACCTCTTGGAACCATGAGCGAGAATGAGATAGAAGATTTGAAATACAGCGATAAGTATAAAGAGGAATTGGGGACATCCGATGCCGGCAGCAAGGCGATGGAAGAAGAGTGGCTGACCATCAGCATCCGTTACAAAAAGCCGGCGGAAGATACCAGCAGCCTTTTGCAGTATCCGGTGGATTATGACAGCTATACCTATGAGCCGGGAGAAGATTTTAAGTTTGCGGCTGCAGTGGCAGAATTTGGGCTTCTGGCATCCCACAGTGAATATCCGGAGGATGCATCGGTGGAGCATGTGCTGTCTGTGCTTAAGGGAATGGATCTGGAGGACGAATATAAGGCGGAATTTGAGGATTTGGTGGAGGAAGTGAGGTAGCGGTTATGTTTTTCAAAAAAGAATTGTTCGTAACAACTTCAACGGAACAGAAGTCAAAGGTACTTGAATGGAGACATCGAGCAGATTTGTTTATCAGATCTTCGTCTCGAAAAAGGAATATGAGAACGCGGCATATCTTTTACAGCAGAGTTACCTTTAAATTTATTAATCAATATGTAATAAAAAAGAAAAATACTACTTTTTAGCCAAGGAGTAGTATCTTCTTTTTTATATGAGCATGCCTAAAATAAGGAAATGAAAGCATATCGCTGATTTTCTTTAGATAATATTAAGAAAAATTTATAGTATGTTGTAATTTTTTCCCCATATAATTCGTTATAATATGTGGTGGAAAATTTCGCGTTACTTTTCACATCCACGCCAATCACTCCGCTGATTGGCGTGGAGCCGATGACGTTATGGGGGCAATTTCGCGACAAAAATAAGGTATTTTATGATTTAAGTATTGACAAATACAGTACTAGTTATATAATACAATAGTACAGATAAATGAAGGAGCGCTTAGACAAATGAATGAATTAATCGAAATCCAGGATATGTGCAAGATATATAATCCGGGTGAGAATGAGGTCCGGGCACTGGATCATGTGAATTTAAAAATCAACAAGAATGAATTTGTAGCCATTATCGGTCAGTCCGGCTCCGGCAAGTCCACGCTGATGAACATGTTAGGATGTCTGGATGTACCCTCCAGCGGTACGTACATATTAAATGGACAGGATGTTTCGGGGCTTACAGATGATGATCTGTCCGATATCAGGAACAGAGAAATTGGCTTTATTTTTCAGGGATTTAATTTGATTTCAGGGCTTACCGCCCTTGAAAACGTGGAACTTCCACTGATTTACCGCGGCGTTGGAAAAAGAGAGAGAATGCAGCTTTCCAAAACCGCCCTTGAAAAGGTGGGGCTGAAAGCGAGAATGGATCACAAGCCTTCCGAGATGAGCGGCGGACAGCAGCAGAGAGTCGCCATAGCCAGAGCAATCGCACAGGCGCCTCCGGTCATCCTTGCGGATGAACCCACCGGAAACTTGGACTCCGGTTCCACCAAGGAAATCATGGAAATATTAAAAGGATTACATGCGGAGGGCAGAACTGTGATTCTGATCACCCATGATAACGATATTGCCGCCAGGGCAAGACGCATCATACGGATTATGGACGGCAAGATTGTGAATGACATTATAAATCAGCAGGAAATTTAATAGACAGCGTTTGGGAGGAGAAGAAAATGTCTGATAAGAAGAAACAAAAAAACAGCAAGACGGAAAAGGAGAATGTGGTTGATATCTTGGGAGCGTCCCCATTAGAAAATGCGGACGATTTGAAGCAGGAGGGCGCAGGAGCGGAACTGGCACGACCGGAAGGAATGGAACCGGCAGATGATGCACCGGATGGAGCAAAAGCGGAAAGTATAGAGTCAGAGGCGCAGGATAAGACGCCGGAAGAGGAAAGCGTGGAGCTGGTAACTACTACTAAATCCAAGGAACTCTCAGAGAAAAAGAAGAAAGAAAAGAAAGAGAAGAAGAAAAAGGAAAAGAAGCCCTTAGACAGGGCGGCAAAGAAGAAACGCAGGAGAATCATCCTTTGCAGTCTTTTAGGGGTGGTCATCGTGTTCTTTGCCGTAAGCAAAGTTTTTGGCAGCAGTGGTCCCCAGACCTTTGTAATGACCACAGGTGCGATTACCGGTGAGATCGAGCAGACCATCAGCACCAGCGGAACGGTCACAACAGAAACCACGAAGAGTTATTTTTCTGATGTGGATGTAAAAATCGGAGATGTGGCTGTGGCAGCAGGTGATGCGGTAAAGGCAGGGGATGTATTGATTTCCTATGACGCGGAGGATCTTGCAACGAAGACGACGCTGGCACAGCTCAAGATCCAATCGAATCAGGGAAATTATAACAATTCCGTACAGAGCAACGGTCAGAAGTGGGGAGATCTAAACGAGGCGAACGTCAATATAAGTGTGCTAGATCAGCAGATTGCAGACACGGAAGCCTACATAACCAATCTGGAAAATAAGATCGAACAGAAAAAGAGCGATCTGGCATATGAGGGCGCGCTGCTCCAGATTTCACTTTTAGACTGGCAGGATCATCCCGATTCTGACGAGTATATGAACCTGCAGAAGCTGGTGCAGCTCAACAGCTACGAACAGCAGAACAACGCAGAGGTCAAGGGCTGGGAGGATGAACTTGCAGTATATAATAAGATGCTCTCAGATTACAAAGAATATCGTTCGGAAATGAAGTCGCAGAAGAGTTCAGCAGAAGCAGGCAGAATGACTTCTGGTGCCCGCCAGGAATTGGAGGCAGACAATCAGACCAAGGGAATCGAGGCGTCTGACTCACTGGAAAGCCTGCAGGCAGCAGCAAATGGCGTGGTGGCAGAGTTTGACGGCGTTGTTACGGAGGTAAATGCCGTGGAGGGCGGCACGGTTGCCACAGGTTCTCAGATTTTGAAATTGGAAAGTACGCAGGATGTCATGGTCAGGGTGACTGTGACCAAGTATGATTTGGATAAGATTGCGGTAGGGCAGAGTGCGAAAGTCACCATCGGAAGTCAGGAATATGAAGGCAAGGTGACGAAAATCAATAAAATGGCGGAACAGAACAACAGCGGCGCTTCTGTGGTAGGTACCGAAATCAAGATTACCAATCCTGACAGCGAAGTCATTCTGGGCGTGGAAGCAAAGGTAATCATCAGCACCGCACAGGAAAAGGATGCCGTGCTCATTCCAGTAACGGCAGTCAATGTGGATATGGAAGGCGAATTTGTCTATGTTGTAGAGGAAAATATCTTAGTAAAGAAACGGATAACAACAGGCATTTCCTCCGATACGATGGTGCAGGTGACAGAAGGACTTTCAGAAGGCGAACAGGTCGTTACGGATGTGACTGCCAACCTTATGGAAGGCATGGCAGTAGCAACTATGCCCCAGTAGCAGCAGACAGAGTGGAGGTAGAAATGGCACAGATATGGGAATACATCAAGATTGCCCTGATGAATATCAGAAGCAATAAGGGGCGCTCCGTTCTAACCATGCTGGGAATCATTATTGGTATTTCCTCCGTCATCATGGTCATCTCGATTGGAAATGGTGTCAGGGGACAGGTCAATTCAGAGTTAGAGGGTCTTGCCGGCGGTCAGATTGCATTTTATGTGGATACAACAAGGAAAGATACTACGGTAACTTTTAATCAGGAAGATTTTGACGCAATCAATGCGCAGATTGATCATGTAAAAGGAGTTACACCCCAGTTTGGAACGTGGGGAACGGCGGAAGGTCCTAAGGGTGATTTTGATATCAGAATGAGCGGCGGTACGGTTGGGCTGCAGTATACCTCAAGCGAGCCCATTGTGAAGGGAAAATATTTCACCCAAAACGATTACGATGGCGCAAGTAATGCCTGTGTGATCAATGAGGGCAGCGCGGTAGCACTTTTTGGAACTACGGACGTGATCGGCATGAGTTTTGACGCCACCTTCTGGGGAATCACCCAGGAACTGCGGGTGGTGGGAATCAGGCAGGACAGCGCTTCGTCGCTGATTACCGGCAGTTACGGCGTCACCACCATAGAGGCGGAAGTCCCGCTGACATTTATGGCAAATAAGCTGGGCTATTATATTGACGAGATCTCTGAGTTTTATGTAATTGCAGAGTCTTCTGCCTATTGTACAGAGGTAGCCTCTAAGGTGCTGGCATTATTGGAAGGCAGGCATAATGTGAGGGGAGAAGGTCAGATCATGATGCAGAGCTTTACGGATGTGGCAGCGCAGTATGACACAATTTTAGGATTCATTACCATATTCATTTCTTTTGTGGCTGCGATTTCTCTTCTGGTAGGCGGTATCGGCGTTATGAACATCATGCTGGTGTCCGTGACGGAACGGACCAGGGAAATCGGAATCCGGAAGGCACTGGGGGCAAGAACCGGTTCGGTGCTTTTGCAGTTCTTGGCGGAAGCGGGCATCATTACGCTGCTGGGCGGTCTGATTGGAATTGCGCTGGGCGTTTTGGGGGCTATGGGAGTCGGTTCCATTGCAGATATTTCACCGGAGGTCAGCCTGGGGACAATCTTGTTTGCTTCGGTTTTTTCCTGCGGGGTTGGAATTTTCTTTGGGATTTATCCGGCAAGGAAGGCGGCAAGGCTTAGTCCGATTGAGGCGCTTCGGCACGAGTAAGTGTATGCGTGAGGCTGTGGGCAAAAAGCGTGGCGGATACGGCGCTGGCTGGCAGTCCATATGCACGCCGGCAGGACAGCGGTGACACAGGGCAGAGAACGGGCGGCGCGCAGGACAGCAGCGACACGGCGCATAGAGCGGACCGGTGCAGGGGGAACACCTATCCTATCGTTTCAAGTCTCCTCTCAAGAATCGGATTTCACTAATAGAATGTATTTGGGTGTTTCAAGACGGTCGGGTCGGAGTCAAGACGGCATCCATGCCGTTTGGCTCCTAAAATCGCCATCCATGGCGATTTTGCCCTAAGTGTCTCAACATTCTGTAAGTGAAATTGCCGATTTTTCGCAGAGACTTGAAACGATAGAGTAGGTGTTCCCCCTGCACCGGTCCGCTCTATGCGCCGTGTCGCTGTTGTCCTGCGCGCCGTCCGTTCTCTGCCCTGTGTCACCGCTGTCCTGCCGGCGTACATATGGACTGCCAGCCGGCGCCGTATCCGCCAAGCTTTTTGAAGGAACGGTATCGAATGGCGGAGGTGGAGAAAAATATCCCGCCTAATTTTGGGATTTGAAAATTATGATTTGGAAATGATATTTTTTTGAAAGGGATGTTTGGCGGCGGAAAATGGTCGGTTTACGGCATGGAAGGTGTTAGGGAAGGTAAAAAAATCCGATATGGATTTATCTCTATGGTAAGGAGAAGGAAAGATGCGGATTGGTATATGTGATGATGAAAAGGAAGTAAGGGATGGGGTTGCAGGGAAGATCAGGGAGATTTATCCAAAGGCGTGCATTAAGCTGTATCGGTCGGGAGCGGAGGTGCTTTTGGATGGGAATCTTCCGGATATTTTGCTGCTTGATATTGGAATGCCGGGGAAGAATGGTATGGATACGGCAAGGGAACTGCGCAGAAGGCATAAAGATATAATTTTAATTTTTGTGACGGCTTTTCGTGACTATGTGTTTCAGTCTTTTGATGTGGGGGCGTTTCATTATCTGGTGAAGCCGTTTGACGATTGTAAGCTCGCGGAGGTATTGCAAAGGGCGGAGGAGCAGGTTGAAGAGAGGGTAAAGTTGGAGGAAGCTGGTAACAGAAGAAAAACGCCGAGTCTTATGGTAACCACAGGGGGCAGGCATGTTGTCGTGAATCTGGAGGACATTATTTATGCGGAGGTGTTTGATCGGAAAGTGGTCATTCATACCATGGATTCGGATATCGAATATTATGGAAGAATGAAGGAGCTTGAGAAGCAGGCGGGGGATGAATTTTTCCGCACACACAGAGGCTATCTTGTGAATTTTCGGTTTATCAGGAAGTACGACAGTAACACAGTTTATCTGAAAAAAGGACAGGCGCTTATGGCGAAGCAGAATTATAGGGAATTTGTGGGGAGGTATTTGCGGTTTATTCAAAAGAAGGGCAAAGAATAGACGTGCCAAAAGAGCAAGGGTTACAATTGGAGGGAGGCAGAAAAACAGGGGATGATAGAATATGAAGCGGCAGTTGAAAACACTGCCTATGTGCTGATGGTAATTGGATTGGCGATAAAGGGATATTGCTTATGCTGGCTTGTAAAGCCTTTTATGAAGAATAAGAAGGGGGCAGCGCTCAGCGCAGGCGCATTCTTTCTGACTGTGTTGATTCTTTATGAATTACGTTTTCAGATGGAAAGCTGGGTGTCATATGGGATTGATCTGCTTGTTACAATACTTGTAATGTGCTTGAGCGATTGCAGAAATTATGCGCAGAAAGTTTTCCTTGTAGGCACCTTCTTTCTTATGCGCCGGTCTACAAATGCAATGGCAGAAATTCTGTATGATCACTTGTACAGATGGGTGGAAAGAACAGATTACATGGCAGAACACTTGGATAGGTGGTTTGCTTTGTGGCTTATCATGTCTATGCTTTATTTATTATTCGAGACGCTTTTCGTAGCTGGATGTGTTTGGATGATTCATAAGATTTACTCAAATAAACAGGCAAAAATGGAAAAGGGAGAATTGCTTATGCTGTTGATTCCTTCTATAGAGGGCGCAGCGGGCTATGAGATTTTACAGTTTTACCGCAGTTTTTACATCAGAAAGGCAGAAGGGATTTCAGGGATTTACGATCTGCTTTCGTTTTTGTATTATGCGGTTTCTCTTGTAATTCTGATTGCGTTTATCGGGTTATATCAGAAAACCAAAGAAAAACAGGAAGAAAAGCTGCGCAGCAGGCTGCTGGAAGCACAAGTTGAAAGTATTCAGCAGCATATTTTACAGGTGGAAGGGCTTTATCAGAATATCCGAAGCATCCGGCATGATATGAAAAACCACATCCTTACGCTGGAAGGGCTTTACGCAGGAAACCGATTGGAAGAAGCGCGGGAATATAGTGAAGATTTAAAAGCAGCGCTTACAGGAACAGAGAGGGAGCAGGACCTTACAGAGATTAGAAGTGGAAATCCGGTGACGGATGTAATTTTGCTGGAAAAGAAAAATGAAGCGGAAAAAAAGAAGATACGATTCCAGTCAGCTTTTTACTATCCGGAGAATGCCAATATTAATGCATTTGACATCAGTGTCATTTTAAACAATGCACTGCAGAATGCAATTGAAAATGCGAAGATGAGCGAAGACTCTTATATACGCATTCGCTCCTACCGCAGGGACAATGCCTATATGATAGAAGTGGCAAATTATTTTGCAGGAAGTCTGCAATGGGATGAGGAAAGCGGACTTCCGATTACTTCAAAAGCAGGCACAGACGGGCACGGATACGGGCTGTCTAATATCCGTAAAGTGGCAGAGAAATATTCCGGCGGCATAGCGATAGACTTAAAGAACCGGGAGTTTATCCTCAGCATCATGCTGATAGCATCATGCTGATAGCATCATGCTGATAGCATCATGCTGATAGCATCATGCTGATAGCATCATGCTGATGTTAGAAGAGGATGGTCTACAGCGGAAAACAGGCTGCTCACGGCAAATCGGTTCAGATTGAAAAAAGAGGCTCCGAAATAATAGAGGAAGATGGGCAAAGGATGTGTTTGCCCGAAGGACATGGATATTTGACTTGGAAAGGAGACCAAAATCATGATGACAATTGGAAATGTAAACGGAACGGCGTTTCAGGGAGCAAGTAAACCGGCAGGGAATATGCAGACAGATCCTGTCAGCAGAAATATTCAGAATCAGATTGCAAATGCGCAGAAGAAGCTGAAAGACCTTTCGGCAGACGATAAGATGACGCCGGAGGAGAAGATGAAAAAAAGACAGGAGATCCAGCAGGAGATCGCGAATCTGCAACAGCAGTTAAGGCAGCATCAAATCGAGCAGAAAAGAGAGCAGCAGTCAAAAGATTCATCTGCGGAAGAGGCGACCGGCGGCAGCCGTAAGAGCGGTGCTGCCAAATCAGGGGCAAAAGGGGCAGGATTGTCAACTGCAAGCATGCAGGCAATGATTTCAGCGGATTCTTCTGTGAACCAGGCAAAAGCACAGGGCAGTGCTGCAACGAAAATGGAAGGCAGAGCCGGCGTTTTGGAGGCAGAAATAAAGCTGGATAAGGGCAGAGGCGGCAGCACAGGAATAGCGTCAAAAGAGGCAGAACTTGCCGAAGCAAAGAGCAAAGCGCAGGAAGCACAAACCTCACAGATGAACACCCTGGCAGATGCAAACCGGACGCTGGAAGAAGCAGCTCAGAAAGATCAGCAGACACAGGCAGATGAATCGGATAAAAAGAGCTGGGAAAAGGGCAATAAGACAAATACTGCGGACAACGAGGACAACAAAGAGACGGCGCAGACTACGGAAGAACTTAAAGAATCAAATAGTATGACGGATGCAGTTCCACAGCTTGCGTCTTATACACGTGTAGATGTCCGCTTATAATTAAATACGTGTTACAAACAGCAGTCCAAATTGCGGGTGATGCCATACTTGGACTGCTGCTATCATATTCAGGCTAGTTTCTGCAGTTTTTCAGAATGCTCAGCAAGTACTTTTTTCATAATTTCGATATCAGCAAAAGCAGCTTCCATTTTGTCTGCATAGTTTTTATATCGGTTATATGTATCGGTATAACAGGATTCAACTGTATTGAGCCTTGGTAAAATTACATTTTCTTGATACAATTTTATTTGATGGACTTCATCTTTTACGGTTTGCAAATCGTTTTTTAACGGTTGCAATTCTGACTTTAACTTGGTATCCAGCATTTCAGACATTGCAAGCAATAATTCATTGTCTGTCATATTATCACCGTCCTTTTGTTATAGTTTATTATGCTGATACTGATAGTGTACCATAGCTGAAGGATAAAGTCTATTTATTCCCGCGAGCAACGAGCCAAGTGACTGCTTGCAGGCATTTGGCGACTGCCGCGAGGGTCTAATACCCCGCCCCTTGGGGCACTTCAAGTTTGATGCCCCTCTGCTTGCGGCGGGGTATTTGACTCTGGCGAGTAATAGGTCATGCGCCAAAATTTTTCATATTGCACTTTATCATATTTCTAGTATAATAAAGAGGAGTAGAGAGCACCTGCCGCGTAGGTGCTCTTTGAGTCAGTGGAAGGAATTACTTATGGAAATAGAATTTGACGTAACAATAACACCGGCAGTCCTCTACGATTATATGCTGCATCACACTTACACCAGCGCATCAGGACTGATTGGTGCGGCAGCAGGAGCGCTGATGGTGGTGGCTTACTTCATGGGGGCAGGGGTACTCGTTCTGATTGCAGGAATCATCATACTTGCCTATCTGCCCTGGACTCTTTTTATCAAATCCAGACAGCAGTATCTGGCAAACCCGGTTTTTAAAACGCCCCTTCATTACAAAATGACAGAAGAGGGAGTTACGGTTTCCCAGAGCGATGAGATGCAGGGACAGAAGTGGGAGGACATGTATAAGGCGGTGTCTACTTCACGGAGCCTCATACTTTATACTTCTCCGGTAAACGCTTCCATTTTTCCCAAAAAAGATTTAGGTGTGCAGACCTTAGGTGTGATCGAGATGATATCCACCCATATGCCGCCTAAAAAGGTAAAGATCCGCAGCTAAAGGAAAGAGAAACAGATGGAAGAAATAATTGTGGAAACCTATAGCCCGGAGGAAACTTTTGAACTGGGCAGGAAAATCGGAGCGGAAGCAGAGCCTGGAAGTATCTACACACTGATTGGCGACCTGGGTGTTGGCAAGACCGTGTTTACACAAGGCGTGGCAGCCGGTTTGGGGATTACGGAGCCTGTAAACAGTCCTACGTTTACGATCTTGCAGATCTATGAGGAGGGAAGATGTCCCTTTTATCATTTTGATGTGTACCGAATCGGCGATGTGTCCGAGATGGATGAGATTGGATATGAGGATTGCTTTTACGGAGAGGGAATCTGCCTGATTGAGTGGGCGGATTTGATCGAGGAAATCTTACCGGAGCAGTATACCCGGATTATGATTTCTAAGGATTTGGAAAAAGGCTTTGACTACAGGAAAATCAGCATACAAAGAAAATGAGGAAATAATCTGACATGAAGATAATTGCAATCGACAGTTCGGGGCTGGTGGCTTCCGTGGCAGTGGTGGAGGATGATATTCTCATCGCAGAGTATAATGTTCAATATAAAAAGACCCATTCTCAGACCTTGCTTCCCATGCTGGATGAGCTTAAGAAAATGGTGGATCTTGACTTAAAGACGGTGGATGCCATTGCGCTTGCAAAGGGACCGGGCTCCTTTACCGGGCTTCGGATTGGGTCAGCAACGGCAAAGGGACTTGGATTTGCACTTGAAATACCGCTTATCGAAATACCCACATTGGACGGCATGGCATGCTGTCTGTATGGCACCGATAAACTGATCTGCCCTATTATGGATGCAAGAAGAAATCAGGTCTATACGGGAATCTATGAATTTAAGAAAACACAGAAGGAGCCTTCTGCGTATGAACTGACAAGACTTCTGCCCCAGTGTGCGGTTTCTATAGAGGAAATTGCAGAAAGGTGCAATGCGTATGACCGGGAAGTCATTTTTTTGGGGGACGGGGTGCCTGTTTTTGCAAAGCGTCTTGCGGAACTTATGCATGTTCCCTATGGGTTTGCGCCTGCTCATATGAACAGGCAGCGGGCGGCGGCGTTTGCCTTTCTTGCCATTCAATATTTTAAAGAAGGAAACTATGTGGCGGCAAAGGACCATGCGCCGGAATACTTAAGATTATCGCAGGCTGAAAGGGAGAAGGCAGAAAAGTGTTGCTGATCAGGGAAATGAAAGCGGATGATGTGGAAATCGTCAGCAAAATCGAAAGCGAAGTATTTTCCATGCCGTGGTCGGCAAAGGATTTTTTAGAAATGGTGGAAGCGGATTACGCCTATTATTATGTGGCGGAATTGGACGGAGAAATCGCAGGCTGCTGCGGAATCAGAAACATTGCAGGCGATGGGGAAATCACCAATGTGGTGGTGGCGCCTTCTTACAGAAGAAAAGGCATTGCCTTAAAGATGATGGAATATATGTTAGAGGAGGCTGGCAAAGTCGGAATCGGGGATTGTACTTTGGAGGTTCGGGTCAGTAATCAGCCGGCAATCAGGCTCTATGAGCGGCTTGGCTTTAAGGGGGAGGGGGTCAGACCTCACTTTTATGACAAGCCGGATGAAGACGCACTGATCATGTGGAAAAGATAGGAAGGGCATGGAAGAATTACCACTGTTCCTCAGTTCTCTTTTATGTATAATGGTACTTAGAGGATACCAAAGGAGGATAAGACCATGCGCATTTATTTAGATAAGAATAAAAAGGAACTTTCAACTGTTATTTGCAATCAGTGCAAAAAAGAATTAAACGTTAAAAACGGAATTATCAAGGAAGGATGCTTTAGCGGAAATATTCAATTTGGCTATTTCAGCAATAAAGACGGAAGCAGACATTCCTTTGACTTGTGCGAGGAATGTTATGATAAAATGATTAAAGGATTTGCCATTCCGGTAGAAGAAGAGGAGGCAGTGGAACTGATCTAAAACCTCTTCATTTTAAAATTGGCTGGGATGGTCAATATTCAGTTTGGAGGAAAGATGCTGGATATCTGCTTATTAGGGACAGGAGGAATGATGCCGCTCCCTTACAGGTGGCTGACATCCATGATGGCCAGATATAACGGACAAAGTATATTGATCGATTGTGGGGAAGGAACGCAGATCGCCATGAAGGAAAAGGGGTGGAGCCCTAAGCCTATTGACGTGATCTGCTTCACCCATTTTCACGCGGACCATATCAGCGGACTGCCGGGAATGCTTCTCACCATGGGGAATGCAGAGCGGACAGAGCCGCTTCTTTTAGTGGGACCTAAGGGACTTTCCAGGGTGGTTGCATCCCTGCGGGTGATTGCGCCGGAACTGCCTTTTGTGATTGACTGTATGGAATTGAATGAAGCGGAACATACACTCCGTTTTGACGGGTTTAAGATAGAAGCGTTTAAGGTTAACCACAATGTTCCATGTTATGGCTATACCCTCTCTATTGACCGAACTGGTAAATTTCAAGTTGACAAGGCTGTTGCTTTGGGGATTGAGAAGAAATACTGGAACCGCTTACAGCACGGAGAAACCATAGATACAGGAGAAATGACACTTGTGCCGGAAATGGTTCTCGGGGAATCAAGGAAGGGGCTGAAGGTGACTTACTGCACCGATACAAGACCTACGGAAGGAATCGTAAAGCATGCGGCGGGTTCTGACCTTTTTATCTGCGAGGGAATGTATGGAGAGCCGGATAAGAAGGCTAAAGCAAAGGAAAATAAGCATATGACCTTTTATGAGGCAGCAGAGCTTGCGAGAAGGGCACAGGTTTCAAGGCTTTGGCTGACCCATTATAGTCCGTCCTTAAACAGACCGGAAGAATATCTCCCGGCAGTAAGGAAGATCTTTCCGGGGGCGGAGACCTGTAAAGATGGAAAGACCATAGAATTGTTATTTGAAGAGGAAGAAACGAAAGAGTAGAAAAGAGCAAATCGGGGAAGGAGAAATCCGAATGAAGAAACAAACAGGAGTGAAGGTCGTAATTATTGGGATTATACTGGTGGGGCTGGTGCTTGGCTATTTTTATTATCTTTCCAACAAAAAGCCCAAGGGAGATTCTGACGATGGAGTAAAGATCAGTGAAGTACAGGATGTGCTGCTTCGGAATCTGGACAAAAATTATCCGCCGACACCCAGGGAAGTGGTGAAATACTTTTGTGAAATTGCCCAGTGCCTGTACGGGGACGACTATACGGATGAAGAATTTGAGGAACTGGCGATGCAGGCGAGAAAGCTGTATGATGAGGAGCTTCTTGCAAATAATACAGAAAAACAATATATTGAAAACTTGAAATGGGATGTCAATCAGTTTAAAGAAGAGGGTGTGGTCATCTCCAGCTTTGCTCCTGCCTCCAGCGTAGACGTTGAGTATTTTACCCAGGACGGCTACAGCTGGGCACAGATGAGATGTACGTTCACTCTGCGGAAAGGGACCCAGCTTGCATCCTCCAAGGAAATCTTTCTTTTGCGCAAAGATGCAGACGGACACTGGAAAATTTATGGCTGGACGCTGGAAGAAGAAAACGCTTCGTGACGGAGGTTGATATGGAAAAGGATATATATATACTGGCGGTTGAAAGCTCCTGTGATGAAACGGCTGCGGCGGTGGTGAAGAATGGAAGGGAAGTGCTGTCGAATGTCATTTATTCTCAGATTGCGCTTCATACAGAATATGGCGGGGTGGTGCCAGAGATCGCATCCCGCAAACATATAGAGAAGATCAATCAGGTAATCGGGCAGGCGCTTACAGATGCAGACAAAGAATTATCCCAGATGAGTGCCATTGCAGTCACCTATGGTCCCGGGCTTGTTGGGGCACTGCTGGTGGGGGTATCGGCGGCCAAGGCAATCAGTTTTGCCTCCGGCATTCCGCTGGTGGGGGTGCACCATATAGAGGGACATATCAGCGCCAACTACATTGAAAATAAAGAATTGGAACCGCCCTTTATCTGCCTGGTGGTCTCGGGCGGACATTCCCATCTGGTGGTGGTGAAAGATTATGGAGAATATGAGATCATCGGAAGAACCAGAGATGATGCTGCCGGGGAGGCTTTTGACAAGGTTGCCCGTGCCATTGGTCTTGGATATCCGGGGGGACCGAAGATTGATAAAATATCTAAAGAAGGAAATCCTGAGGCAATTTCGTTCCCAAGGGCAAAGGTTGGGGATGCAGAATATGATTTCAGCTTCAGCGGCTTGAAATCAGCAGTTTTGAATTATTTAAATTCCTGCCAGATGAAAGGTGAGCAAATCCATACGGCAGATGTAGCCGCATCTTTTCAGAAAGCTGTGATTGATGTGCTGGTGGATCATTCTATGGATGCAGTACGAAAATATGGTTACAAAAAATTTGCCATTGCAGGAGGCGTGGCTTCTAACAGCGGCTTAAGGAGCGCCTTTGAAAAGGCTTGCAAGGCAGAAAACATTGCATTTTACCACCCCTCGCCGGTATACTGCACGGATAATGCTGCTATGATAGGCACGGCGGCATTTTATGAGTATCAAAAAGGGGTGCGTCACGGGTTTGATTTAAATGCGGTGCCGAATTTAAAACTTGGCGAGAGGGTGCCGGGGTGATTGCGGGGAAGAATTCATGAATGCTTTAGAAAAAGTACATACTGCCGCTGTCGTTCTGGCGGCAGGCAGCGGCAAGAGGATGGGAAGCAGCACGAAGAAGCAATATATGCTGGTCAAAGACAGACCAGTCATTTATTATGCGCTGAAAACATTTCAGGAGAGCTTTGTGGATGAAATCGTGCTGGTAGTGTCCAAAGGAGATCAGGCATATTGCCAAAAAGAGATCGTCGAAAAATACGGGTTTGATAAGGTGGTTCAAATTGTGGAGGGAGGAAAGGAGCGCTATCATTCCGTGGCAGCAGGGCTAAACTGCATAACGGAATGCGGAATCGTGTTTATCCATGACGGAGCGCGCCCCATGGTTACGGAGGAAATTTTGGAAAGAGCATTGTCCTGTGCCAGAGAGTATAAGGCATGTGTAGTGGGAATGCCGGTAAAGGATACCATCAAGATTGCGGATGAAGCGGGGAACATTGTATCTACGCCCAACCGGAATCTGGTCTGGATGGTCCAGACACCCCAAGTCTTTGCGTATGGATTGATCAAGGATGCTTATCGCAGGCTGCTGGAACAAGAAGAAAAGCTTAAGGCGGAGAACATAGCGATCACAGATGATGCTATGGCAGTGGAAATGCTGACGGGGCACCCGGTCAAATTGGTACAGGGGTCTTACGAAAATATGAAAATAACGACGCCGGAAGACATTTTGATTGTTGAACATTTTTTGGACAGCTAAAGGAGAGAGGGTATGACGACAAAGATACAGTGGAATGATCGGTTCAATATTGGAGTAGAATCCATAGACAAAGCGCATCAGAGACTTTTTTCTATCGTGAACAAAATGGTCAATTATGACGACGAAGATGAAAAGGGAAGGCAGTGGGTCTGCGGGGAAGGAATAAAGTACTTTAAAAATTATGCCCTGAAGCACTTTGCCGATGAGGAAGCATACATGAAGTCTATCAATTACAGTGGTTATGCTGCCCATAAACGCGTGCACGATGATTTAAAGGAAAATACTCTTCCGGCGCTGGAAAGAGATATGATTGAATCAGACTATTCAGTGGAATCGGTTCAGCACTTTTTGGGAATCTGCATTGGATGGCTGACAGGGCATATCATGCTGGAAGACCATGCCATTACTGGAAGGATATCAAATAAATGGAAATATGAATGGACAGAGGAACTGTCTGTTTTGGAGGAAGCAGTCACCCGGGTCATAAAGGAGCTGCTTGGACTTCATGCACAGATTATCGGTGAACATTATGCAGGAGAAGACTTTGGAAAAAGGATATGCTACCGCCTGACTTACCGCAATGAGGAAAATAAGAGGACGCAAGTTTTCTTTGTGCTGGAGGAAGGTCTTCTTTTGCATATTATTAATCAGCTTTTAGGCAAGCAGCTCACGAAGGTGAGTAAAGTGGCAGCAGACGCGGGCAGCCTTATTGCCCAGCAGTTTATGAAGCGTGTCGGTTCTTATTATCACGCTTTGGAAACGAATAAACTGGAAAAGGTCAATCTCTTGAGCAGCGATCAGCTCAGCCAGGATTTTGGAGTTGAATATCCTCATTATAGTATGTTGTTTAATACGGGGGTAGGATATTTTGCGTTAAGCATCAAAAATTGATAAGTGTATATTCATAAAATTTAGGTATATTCTGCCTATGTTTCACATAATAATGGTATTCAGAGCCTAAAATAATAGGGAGTATGAGTACGGAAGGAAACAGCAGAATATGGACACGGCAAAAGAGCGGTATCAGGGCTTTTTAGAGCAGATGGGAGAAGATTCTTTTCTGCTTCCTTACAAAGAAGCATGCCAAAGGATCCAGCGGAAGCTGGAGGAGATCAATGCTGCATATTCAAAGCAGCTGGGCAGGACGTTCATCAGTCAGATAACTTTTCGAATCAAAACGCCGGAAAGCTGTTTGAACAAAATGCTCAAGAAAAAATATCACATAGAAAAAGAGGCGGCGCAGGAACGTCTGAATGATATTTCAGGAGTGAGAGTCGTATGCAATTTTCTGGATGATATTTATAAGTTGGTGGAAATCTTAAAAGAAGATGAAGAGGTAGAGATTGTTAAGACCAAGGACTACGTGAAGAAACCTAAAGCGAGTGGTTACCAGAGCCTGCATGTAATCGTTCTGATTCCGGTACAAGACGTTTTAAAGAAAAAAGTGGAGATACAGATCAGAACGCAGGCAATGAATTTTTGGGCAGTGGTGGAGCATCATTTTGTATATAAGAAAGGAAATTACGGTAAAAACGAGTTTGAAAAAGATTTGAAAGAGTGTGCCAAAGCCATTTACAAGATTGACAAGAAAATGCTTCTGCTGCGGGAACGCATGGAGAGCGCTCAGATGACGGAACAAAGAACGGGATGAAACGGAGCAACCTGAGGTTGCGATATTGCCACCGCAAATGGTTGATTTCTGCCCTGCGATAAAATATAATCCGGATGGGAGGTAAGGCACAATGAATTTTGCGGAAAAAATGTTGAAATTAAGGACACAATATGGATACTCACAGGAGGTATTGGCAGAAAAATTAAATGTAAGCCGGCAGGCTGTCTCAAAATGGGAACTTGGAACGACTCTGCCGGAAACGGATAAGGTCATCGCAATCAGCGATTTTTTTGCCGTATCAACGGACTACTTATTAAAAGATAATTTTCAGTTGAACAATAATGAAAGTCTGGATCGGATTGTACTTAAGTTTTTGGGGTCGGCGCAGGATATGGATAACATATCAAAAGAACTTGTTGACATCATGAAAGATGGTATCATTGATGATGAAGAAAAGATAAGAATGGAGTCCATCATAGACACATTGGACACGATTTCTAAGATCATTGATGAGATTAAGCATAAAATATATGCGCAATAGCAAATCAATGAGCGCTCAATGGTCGTGAAGGCAGCTTTCATCGACAGCTATATACGCCCATAAGAGCTTAGGAAACTGCAAGGGCAGGATAACTGTAAGGAGAGCGGACGGCTCGGCATAGATGACGACACACCTTATCTATGCCACGCTGTCCGTTCTCTATGCGATTATCCGCCCTTACAGGCTGAACAGTTACGCATCTAAAAAAAATGAAAAAAAGTGTTGACAGGGCTAAATGTATTTGCTAGAATAATCATTGCGCTGACCGAAAGGCGCACGACATGGAGAGGTATCGAAGTGGTCATAACGAGGCGGTCTTGAAAACCGTTTGTCCGAAAGGGCGCGTGGGTTCGAATCCCACCCTCTCCGCTGGAGATGCCTTCTCCGCGGACTGTTTTACAGTCCAATATGAAAGAATAAATCAGCTTGATTTGGAGAAGTACCCAAGAGGCTGAAGGGGCTCCCCTGGAAAGGGAGTAGGTCGTTAATAGCGGCGCGAGGGTTCAAATCCCTCCTTCTCCGTTGGTAATCTCCTATGATTGCCTGATAAATTGCCGTAAGGCGATTAGGACCTTGACAAATGAACAGCAATGCAACCCTGAAAATTCAGAAGAATTATTCAGAAACGAACGGGACAGAGAGATCTGTCCAGACCAAGAAGAACAGTAATAACGGTTAAAAGGAAAAGCCAGAAGGC
>CATLAK010000028.1 GCA_949878435.1 uncultured Lachnospiraceae bacterium | reverse complement strand
CAGTGGGATATACGATTACCTTTTCCAATATGGCAGTGAAAGCAAGTGATTCACTGGAAGGGGTGGTTGGCACAAATGTGATGGAAAATATGGTGGGGGAGGAAGGCTATCAGAAGATAGCGGAAGCATCCCAGTCTGGAAGCGAAATCATCTTTATGATGGGGCTGATGAACCCTGATTTGTATGTGAAGGACCAGAGGGTGACAAATATTGGGCAGGTGGCGGCGTATGATAATAGTGGGGGTGGTAGTAAAAGTAAAATTGGGGATTTTACTAACCTTGAAGGGAGCACGGTTGATGATATACTAGATAGAATTCCTGATGAAGCCACTTTAAGAGAATTATATCCAGTTGAAGGAGGAGCAACTGAGGGATTTGAATTTAAATGGGTACAGGATGGGCAAACATATCGAGTGCGAGTACATAATGCGGATCCAGAAGCTCCGGCAGGTTCGAATGCTGCTAATGGCTGGATACTTAGGATTCAGAGGGGAACGCAATATTATGATTATACAATTAATGAATTTCAACCAGCGAGATTTACAAATCCTAAGGGTCCATTTTTTGATGAGAGTATTATGAATAATACACATATACCTATTTTAGATCCATATGCGAAATAATTGTATCTAGGAGGCGAAGACAGTTGATGGAGTTAAACGATGTGGAAAAATTAAAAAAATATGAAACTGAAAATGATTTGGTTAAAGTAGTACAAGAAATTGATGACAAAATAGTTTTTAGGGGGTACAGTAAGGAACAGGTTTTGTATTTAGTAAATGAAATAATCAAAATAGATTTGCTTGCTGTAAAATATGAAACAAGAGAAGAGATTTTACATTTATTATGCGATGCCTTATCGTATCATGATATTTCCAATTGTGTAAATTGGGCAAGGATTGTCGATATTAAGGATAAGTTAGAGGATGACTTAAAAGAGTATGTTGAAGAATTTATAGAAAATGAAGTAATGTAGCATGACCGTGAATTTTGTCAATGCATTTTTCTTGATTATGCTGAAAAGTCCATGTTATACTGGCACGCACTAGGGGATAAGGAGGGAAATATTTCTCCTGAATATTTACAAAAACATAGTACTGGCGGTATTTCATAATCCGGAATGGTTTATGGATTACCGTCGATTTTCTGTTACCTTAAATCAGCCAGTTGTATCAGTAGGAAAAACAGTACTGCATTGCCATGCGAAACATCACCATGATGTAGGCAGCATTCTGGGCATGGATGGCTTCTGTCCACTGCCTCATGGTATCCTTTTGTTCCTTTGACAGGTCAAGGCGTTCAAACCTGTTGCATAGTTCGGCTTCCTTTCTCGAGGATTTCAGATAGTATTCATTCTGCTTGTCGGTAGGAAATATGTTCATTAATGCCGATGCGATGATCGCACTGACCGGAACGGCGGGATATACGACGACCTTCTCCAATATGGCAGTGAAAGCAAGTGATGCACTGGAAGGGGGAACAAATGTGATGGAAAATATGGTGGGGAGGAAGGTCATCAAAAGATAGCGGAAGCGTCCCAGATGGGTGGCAAGTCCATCATATATTACCGCTAGATGATAGTGGGACGAATTCTTTCGATAATTTAGTTCTCATACAGAATGAGCCATATCACAAAGTTATAACAAATTATCAAAACAGTGTAGCAAGGCAAATGGAAATCGGAGAGGTACAAGCAGTACAGTGGCCAATGCCTAATGGAAATATATATCCGGCACAACACTAGGAGGAAATGTAAATGTGGAAAGATAAATTGCAAGAAATAATTCAAGAGAAAAATTTATATGGAGAAAAAGTAAATATTGGAGCAACAGAATCAGAAATTGAGTTATTCCTTACGGAAACCAAAACGGAACTTAATGTGGATTTGCCTATTGATTATGTGAAAATATTAGAGTATGTAAATGGATTAGAATTTAATGGATTCATTTTATATGGAATTGATAAGGATCTGTTAAGTATGCAACCAAACCAAAGCATCAATGGATTAATTGAATATAATAAAATATGGTACGAAAATGAGTGGCAAAAAAAGTATATTTTTATAGGAGAAAGTAATATTAGTTGGTATGTTTATGATATGGTAGAGTGCCGATATTTGAAATTGGATAATCCTTCTGGACGGGTAAGATTGCTATTGCCGGATAAATATAATAACCCCAGTGAACCTCATAGAATGTAAAGGAGAAAATCGTATGGAAAAATTGATGTACATGATGATGATTGAGAAAAGCAAGACCTATAACAAAATGACAAAACAGGTAGTTATGGAACATGTTGAGAACATAAGAAAGCTGGACGATGAAGGAAAGCTGGAAATCTGCGGTGTCTTTAAAGGTTATCCGGGAATGGCAGGTATGTATATCCTAAAAACAGAGAGCCGGGAGGAAGCAGAAGATATTTGCAAATCTGAGCCGCTGGTTATGGGGGGATATGCAACCTACAAATTAGTCGGTTTACAGATTGCAAACCGGGAAAATAACTACTTGCTGTAATTGAGGTGGGGAACAACACTGGGGCAAATAGAATCCTGGAGTTATAATAATATGGATAAAAGAGGCTTGTATGTGAGCAATTGCAGTATCACGCTTGATCAGTACTATGAAGAGTGGAAAGCAGCACGCAACGGGACCATTAGAGGAAATACTGCCCTCAACATAGAGTGCCGGTACAAGGAACCATATAGGACCTGCAATGGGGCACAGGAAGGTTGCAGACATAGAGGAGAGAGAAGTTGCCCTTCTGCAGAAAGCGCTTGCAGCCAAACAAAAGCCCAGAACGGTCAACATAACCATTGTACAGCTAAAGAACATCTTTGAATCAGCTGTTTCGGACGGTATTATCGTGAGGAACCCGGCAGCAGGCGTAAAGCCGCTAAAGACAGATGATAAAGCGGCAAGAGAAATCTATCACAGGGCACTTACGGAAGAGGAACAGTGCTTATTTATGGAGCATGCGAAAGAAGAATGCTGTATGAGCTGATAGCGCTGCTTCTGTGTACCGGAATGAGGGTGGGAGAGGCAACGGCGCTCACATGGAATGACATAGACTATGCCAATAATGTAATCCACATCACCAAGACCGTGTGCCGGACAGCTACCGGTGAATATACGGTTGACATGCCCAAGAGCCGGACAAGTGTCCGGGATATACCGCTAAACGATACGATCAGGAAGGTTTTGAAGGGGCAGAGAGAGAAGCTGGATTATGTTCACGGGAACATAGTCAATCTTTCCCGACCTGTATTTGAGAATACATTCGGCGGCATGGTCTATAATGCAAGCATCAATAAAGCAATCAGCGACACGCTTAAGAGGATAAAGCAGGAGGGAAAGGAAATAGAGCACTTTTCAGCCCACGCATTGAGGGAGACTTTTGCAACAAGGTATATAGAGCAGTGATTTTATGCGGTTACTTTTCACACCCTCAATAAATAAAAATATTGCCAAAACTGGCATGGGTGTGAATTGTAACTTTATGAGGAATAAAAAAGAAAGACAACGCGTTATGGCATTGACAGAAATGCATAAATTGTATAAAATTAAATACAATCTAATGTATTATGTATACATTACATGGAGGGATGTATGGAGCAGATAACGCGGAAGGCATATGCCAAAATCAATCTGGGACTGGACGTAGTAAGAAGACGTCCTGACGGATATCATGAAGTGAAGATGATCATGCAGACGGTTGGGATTTACGATACGCTGACATTTAAAAAGAAAGAACAGCGTGAGGACGTTCCTCAAATAATGATAAAGCTAGAGCAGGGAGATACGACTGGAACGGCATCTCTTAAGGAGGAACTTCCCTGTGACGAAAGCAACCTGATTTACAAGGCGGCAGCGCTGATCATGAAAACGTATGATATTCGGGAAGGTGTAGAAATCACCCTTTTGAAAAGGATTCCCATAGCGGCAGGGATGGCTGGCGGCAGCACGGATGCGGCGGCGGTCTTTCATGGGCTGAATGAATTGTTCGCCATTTCCATGGACCTTGAGGCGATGAAAGAATTGGGCGTTCTGATCGGTGCGGATGTGCCCTATTGTATCATGGGGGGCACGGCACTTTCTGAGGGCATCGGGGAAATCTTGACCCCGCTTCCCGCTCCGCCTGCGGCATACTTATTGATTGCCAAGCCGGATATTCACGTTTCCACCAAGTTCGTGTATGAAAATCTTCATGCCGACAGGCTGCAGTTCCATCCGGATATTGACGGTATGGCAAAGGCGTTAAAGGCGGGGAGCCTTACAGGAATCACGCAGCGGATGGAGAATGTGCTTGAGACGGTGACCATAAGGGAATATCCGGTTATCCGGCAGATTAAGGAAGAAATGAAAAGAAACGGCGCCCTGAACGCCCTTATGAGCGGCAGCGGTCCTACCGTGTTTGGAATATATGAGGATGAGGAAACGGCAAAGAAGGCATATGAAGCGGTGAAAGCGCAAGGACTTGCCAAAGAGATCTTCGTCACAGATTTTGTGACACTTTAAGGTATCCGTGTTAAAACGCTTCGGAATGGAGGCAAGGCTGAATAAATTGCTCGATAGCAATTTATTCAATCAAGAATTTGTGTTGGAGCGTCACAAATTCTGTGATGGCAGAGCGAAATCTGACATTTCGCTCGCCGCCTCAGCGCAAAGCGCTTCGGAATGGAGGTAAAAATGGAAGAGCAATTTCAGGTGGATATGGATGAATTTCTGCCCCTTCGGGATGTAGTCTTTAATACCCTTCGCAAGGCAATCTTGACCGGACAGTTAAAACCGGGGGAGCGTCTTATGGAAGTGCACCTTGCCAACCGGCTGGGGGTCAGCAGGACGCCGATCAGGGAGGCAATCAGAAAGCTGGAACTGGAAGGTCTGGTCATCATGATTCCCCGGCGGGGCGCCGAGGTGGCACGGATTACGGAAAAAAGCCTAAAGGACGTACTGGAAGTGAGAAGGGCGCTGGACGTGCTCAGTGTGGAGCTTGCCTGTGACAGGATCACCGAGGAAGATATTGGACGATTGTTAAATGCCTGCCGGGACTTTGAGCAGGCGGCAAGGGGGAAGGACGCATCGGTGATTGCAAAGGCAGATGTGGACCTTCATGATATTATCGTGGAAGCCACGGGGAACCAGCGTCTGCAGCAATTGGTGAATAATCTGTCTGAGCAGATGTACCGCTATCGGTTTGTCTATATCAAAGAGGAAAGCCAGCACGATACGCTGGTAGCGGAGCACAGAGAGATTTATGAGAGCATTGCCAGACGAGATAAAGAACGTGCCATGGCGGCGGCAAGGATCCATATTGACAATCAGGAAAAGTCGATTATCAGACAGATTCGCGTGGAAAATGAAAGCAGATTGAATAAGCGGCATTGAAACGGAAAGACTCTTATCAGAAAGCAGATTGTTTTTAAACAGTGTGCGGAAAGATGAGAGCATGAAATGAGAAAAATATACGAAGCAGCGTTCATATTGATAGCAGCCATAGGCTGGTGGGGATTTGTGTATCCCGAAATGTGTCTTACGGAAGAGGTATATGAGCAGGCATATGAAGAAGAGGATCAGTCTGGTCTTAGAATAGGCGATATCCGTATAAAAAGCCGGCTTGTGGAATATTTATATCAGGAAGATAAAGAACAAGAACAGAAAAGAGACAAGGATTATGATAAATAAAAATGCACCTATAGGAGTTTTTGACTCCGGGGTGGGAGGGCTTACCGTTGCAAGAGAGATCATGCGGCAGATTCCCAATGAAAGAATCGTTTATTTCGGCGACACCGCCAGAGTGCCTTATGGCAGTAAGTCTAAGGAGACAGTCACCAGATATGCACGGCAGATCGTCCGCTTTTTACAGACCCAGGAGGTAAAGGCAATCGTGGTGGCATGCAATACGGCAAGCGCCTATGCCCTGGATGAGATAGAGAAGGAAGCGGACATTCCCATGATCGGGGTGGTAAAGCCGGGCGCCAAGGTGGCAGCGGAAGCGACTTCAAATGGGAAGATTGGAGTAATCGCCACGGAAGGTACCATAAACAGCGGCATTTATTCCAGTTACATAAAAGAGATCAAGCCGGATGTGAGCGTCATAGGGAAAGCCTGTCCGCTGTTTGTGCCGCTTGTGGAAGAAGGGCTCTTGCAGGATCCTGTGACAGACGAAATTGCCAAACGATACTTGACGGAGCTGATTGATATAGGCATTGATACCTTGATTTTAGGATGTACGCATTATCCCTTGATCCGTTCCACAGTGGGACGCATTGTGGGAGAGGGCGTGACCTTAGTCAATCCCGCCTATGAGACGGCAAAAGAATTAAAAGAGCTGCTGGAAGCAGAGCATATGCTGAATGAGGAGGCGGCAAAGCTGGGAGATAATAAATACCGCTTTTTTGTAAGCGATGCGGCGGAAAAGTTCAAGCATTTTGCCAATTCAATCATTAAATACGGCATCTTATCCGCCAAAACCATTCATATAGAGGAGTATTAGGGGAAATGACAAAAGAGATTCTTCTGTCCCTGAAGGGACTTCAGATGGAAAACCAAGAAGATGCGCAGGCGATGGAGACGATCACGCCGGCGGACTATTATGAGAAAAACGGCAGCCATTATGTGCTCTATGAAGAAATGATGGAAGGCTTTACGGATGTCACAAAAAATAGGATCAAGTTTAACGATTCACGTCTTGAGGTTTCCAAAAAAGGGCTGATCAACGTACAGATGCTGTTTGAAGAAAACAAAAAGAATATGACCAGTTATACGACGCCTTACGGCAATATCCTGATTGGAATAGACACAGAATCGATCTTAGTGCAGGAGAAGGAGGATCAGATCCGGGTGGAAGTGGAATATACACTGGAAGCCAATTACCAGTATCTTGCGGACTGCAGGATCGAGATGGAAATCAAGCCAAGAAAGGAAGGCATCGATTTGTTGTAAAAAAAGCCCGTCACTTCTTATTTGACGGGCTTTGCACCAGCTTTTTCCTGGGCTTTTTCAAGCGTGCGCTTGAAAAGGCTTTTCTTTTGGGGAGGTGCAGCAGGGGCTTTTCCGTGCAGACCCTTGACATCTGTGATGTAGATGCCGCTGACCACTGCCTTTACTTCCTTTTTGACGGGAACAGATTCGAAAATCTTTTCCTCACATACAAGAGTCATGATCTGCGGTCCGATCTTTGCTTTTACAATGGGAAGTTTGCTGCCGC
Source organism: uncultured Lachnospiraceae bacterium (assembly GCA_949878435.1). Taxonomy (GTDB): domain Bacteria; phylum Bacillota; class Clostridia; order Lachnospirales; family Lachnospiraceae; genus Suilimivivens. The sequence continues at coordinate 21,820 of CATLAK010000028.1, read as the reverse complement.
GCATCAGTTTGGGGGTCTGGTCGATCACCATTTGCGGAAGACCGGATTCCTTTATCTTCATCCGCTTCTTGTCTATAATCAGCATGGATACGGTCTGCTTCATGGCATCAATCTGTTCCTGCTGCTGCGCTTGACGCTTCTGTGCCTTTTTTCCGAGAAAATATAATACGACTACGGCAATGATTAAAACTGCCAAAATAACTAATAATACAATACTTAGCGTGTTCATGATAGCCTCCTTGCCGCTTGCAGTATTTCAAATGAAACCGACGGCGATATGCAAATTATTTTAGCATTTTTAGGGAAATTAGGCAAGTGGTTTCATTGAACTTCAAGGAAGATTGGTGTATAATTGTTAATTAGTTCTAAAATTGGTGCTTAAGTACTTTCGTTTATTGCGGTTTTGTGGTATAAAAGTAGAGTACCTACAAACGTCTGCGGCAGTTTAGAAATCCCTGCGGACGAAGGGAATACAAAAGGAGATTGACAAACCTTATGAAGAAGAATATTTTGGCAGTCATCATGATTGTTATGCTTGCGGTCACGATGGCAGGATGCGGGAACAGCAATACCGATACGCAGGAAGCGCCTGCCCAGAGCGGGGAAGGCAAAGAGCAGGATGCGGACGAGCCGGCGGAGGGTGCAGATGATCAGAAAGAACAGGAAGAGCGTTCAGGCGAGCCGGCATATATTGCAGATTTCAATGCTGCAGATTATGTGACTCTTGGTCAGTATAAAGGGGTGGAAGTAGAACTTGAAAAACCCGAGGTGACCCAGGAGTCGGTGGATGAATATATGGGATATGTTTTATCCTCCCATGCACAAGTCTCGCCGGTAACAGGCAGGAGCGCCCAAAGCGGCGATATCGTCAACATCGATTTTGAGGGTAAACTGGACGGCGTGGCGTTTGACGGCGGAAGTGCAAAGGGATTTGACTTGACCATCGGGGCAGGCGGATTTATTGACGGATTTGAGGATGCCATTGTTGGGATGGAAATCGGAGAGACGAAGGATGCAGATCTGAGATTTCCCGATACTTATCAGAACAACCCGGATTTAGCAGGCAAGGATGTGGTATTTACTTTTACGCTCAACAGCATCAGTGAACAGATCATCCCGGAACTGACCGATGCGTTCGTGGCGGAACTTGGTATAGACGGGTGCGCTACGGTGGAAGATTATACGAAGTTTATACATGACGGTCTCATGGAACAGGCAAATGCGGCTTTTGAGGAAGAAAAGACCAGTGCCGCCATTGCTGCAGTGGAAGAGAATGTGACCTTTGAGCAGGCGCCGGAAGGCATGACAAACCGCATGAAGGAGACCTTGATGGATACCGTATCCTCCTATGCGCAGATGTATGGAATGAGCGTCGGTGATTATGTGGCGGCTGCATACGGCGGCAGTGCAGATCATTACGAGGATGTGATCTTAGAAGAGGCAGGCAAGATGGCGCAGAGGTACCTTATGATCGGAGCCATTGCAGATGCGGAAGGAATAGCCGTAACGGACGAAGAAATGGATCAGATTCTGGAAGAGGAAGCGGCAAACTTTGGATACGAGATAGAAGAATATAAAGAAGAACTGGATGTGGAGGCTTACAGGGAATACCTGCTGGTTCAGAAAGTGGTTGGATTCCTGGCAGACAATGCCGTCGTAAAGGCGCCGGTTTCAGAGTAAAGAGATGCTTTGCATAAGTGCATCAGGAGTTAAGCTGCAGGTATAGGTGTGAATCAGGAAGATGCATAAGAAGAGTAAGAAAAGGATCAGAATCGTGACAACTGCATTGCAGATAATTGCATGGTCATGTATAGGGATGTTGTTAGTGGTAGAACCGGTGAGGGCTACCACTATTTCCGATTTAGAAAAGCAGAAAGAGGAATTGGAAGAACAAAGAAGGCAGGCGGATGAACAAAGAAGACAGGAGCAGCAAAATTACAACAATGCTTCCGGCAGGGTGAGTTCCATTCAGTCTGACGTGGATGAGGTGGCAGGAGAAATCGACGAAATTGATGCCGCCCTTGTAGAGACTCTTGCCAGTATCGAGCTGATTGAAGAGGATATTGCGGCAAAGGAAGAACAGATAGAGGAAACCGCCAGGGAACTTGACGCCGCTATAGCCACAGAACAGGCGCAATATGAGGCGATGAAGCTGCGGATCAAATTCATGTATGAAAAAGGAGATATCACTTATCTGCAGATTCTGCTTGAAAGCCAGAACTTCAGCGATATGGTGAACAAGGTAGAATATGTAGAGAAGCTTTATGAGTATGACCGGAAGCTTCTTTTGGACTATCAGGCGGCAAGAGAGGCTGTGGAAGCGCTCAAGGAAAAGCTGGAAGAAGAAAAGTCAGAGCTTGAAGCGCAGGAACATGAGCTGCAAGAGGAAAAGGATAGTCTGGAGATTATCCTTGCAGAGAAGCAGGAAGCCTATGACAACTTTGAAGTGCAGCTGGCGCAGGCGAAGCAGGAAGCGGCAATCTACAAAGCCAATATCAGGAAGCAAAATGACGAGATCAAACGTCTGGAAGCGGAAGCTGCCCAGAAACAGTCTGAAATCGATGCGGCAAAACAGGCGGAGGAAGAGGCAAGGCGTGCCCAGGAACTTGCGCTGCAGAATGAGGCGGCACAGAATGCTTCTAACAGTTCCTCCGGTTCATCCTCTGGATCTTCAGGATCTTCTGGCAGTTCTTCCGGAGGAAACTATGCGTCGGCATCCAGCTATTCGGGAACGGGCAGCAAGGGACAACAGATTGCCAATTATGCCTGCCAGTTTATCGGGAACCCTTACGTGCCGGGAGGGACCAGCCTGACCCAGGGGGCGGACTGCTCGGGATTTGTATGGAGAGTTTACAAAGATTTTGGATATAGCGTACCAAGAACATCGTACTCCTTAAGGAGCACCGGAACGGGAGTTTCCTATTCGGAAGCCCAGCCGGGAGATATCATGTGCTATGCGGGGCATGTGGGTATTTATATCGGCAATGGTCAGATTGTGCATGCCAGCACGCAGAGAACGGGAATTAAGATTACCCACGCAACTTATAAGGAAATTTTGTCGGTGAGAAGAGTCGTATAAGAAAGCACCGGCTTTGCAGAAGGAATGGAGGAAATATATGTCAGATTTTGATGAAAGAGATCACGGCGAGGATAAGGAGGAACTGGAAAAGACAGAGCACCAGGACAAAGAGACGGACTTGGAGAACACGAGATCTGAAGATAAGAAGGAAAGTGAATACGAGGATGTCTGTTTTATCTGCCGCCGTCCCGAAAGCAAGACCGGGAAGATGTTCAAGCTGCCCAACAATATCACGGTGTGCAACGACTGTATGCATAAGACGATGGACACGGTAAGCCAGTTCGATTATCAGGGAATGCTGAACAACCCCGCCTTTATGGATGATCTCAATAAAAATATGAGCGGCAAGGGCTATCCCCAGATTCGCTTCGTGAATATTGCGGATCTGCAGGGGGAGGGAGGAATCCCCAATAAGCAGAGGGTAAAGAAGAAAAAGCCGAAAGCCGGCGAAGAACCTGTTTTGGATATCAGGAACATTCCGCCTCCGCATAAGATCAAGGCGCAGCTGGACGATTATGTGATCGGGCAGGAACATGCAAAGAAAGTGATTTCCGTGGCGGTATATAACCATTACAAGCGGGTCGCTACCGGGACAATGGATGATATTGAAATAGAAAAGTCCAATATGCTTATGATTGGTCCCACAGGCTGCGGTAAGACCTATCTGGTAAAGACCCTTGCAAGACTTCTGGATGTGCCCCTTGCCATTGCGGATGCCACATCCCTTACGGAAGCAGGGTACATCGGAGATGATATCGAGAGCGTGATTTCCAAGCTGCTTGCGGCTGCCGGCAATGATGCGGAAAAGGCAGAGCGAGGAATCGTATTTATTGACGAGATTGATAAGATTGCCAGAAAGAAAAATACCACCAGCAGGGATGTAAGCGGAGAAAGCGTCCAGCAGGGCATGCTGCGTCTTTTAGAGGGAGCGGACGTGGAAGTGCCGGTGGGCGCCAACAGCAAGAATGCCATGGTTCCCCTCACCACCATCAATACCAGAAACATCTTGTTTATTTGCGGCGGTGCATTTCCGGATCTAGACGAGATCATTAAGCAGCGTTTAAAGAAACAGACTTCCATCGGTTTTAATGCGGAGCTGAAAGATAAATTTGACAAGGAAAAGAATATTTTAAACCAAGTGACGGTGGAAGATTTAAAGAAATTCGGCATGATACCTGAATTTTTGGGGCGCCTTCCGGTAATCTACACATTGGCAGCATTAGATAAGCCTATGCTGATCAAGATTTTGAAGGAACCTAAAAATGCAATCTTAAAACAGTATCAAAAACTCTTAGAGCTGGATGAAGTGAAGCTTGAATTTGACGAGGGCGCCTTGGAAGCCATTGCGGAAAAGGCGATGAAGAAGGACACCGGCGCAAGGGCGCTGCGCGCCATCATCGAAGAATTTATGCTGGATATCATGTATGAGATTCCCAAGGATGATAATATCGGACGTGTCGTCATTACCAGGGAATATATTGAGGGCACCGGCGGACCGGTGATCGATATCCGCAGCGTGAGCGGGGAGAATCCGGATCATCTGAAGGTGATAGAAGATAAGGCACAGAATTAGGGTACAGGAAAAGGCTAAACGGGACCTGCGGCAGGAGAAACTGCCGCAGAGTCCCATTTTTTTGCCCCATACATATATTAAAAAAAAGACAATGAGATAGTAAATGACGGATCGGGAAAAGATTTTATCGAATGATTACTATGATTTAATTACGGATTATGTATTGCCGCTTCAGGTAAGGGAAAGCGCCGGAGATTATGTTTATCAGCCCATCAGCGGGGAAATCGGGGTGACCTATATTAACCGTGCCGATGTAATGATGCCCATGAGCGTGAGCAACTTTACCCACTCGGTTATACCGAAGGTGTTTGGGCTGATGCAGACTGGTCTGTATCAGACTAGTCTGGTTCAGACGCAGCAGATGGATACCTTTGACCCTACGGCGCTGCTGCGCAGCGGAATCACCCAAGTGCAGGGGGATGCACTGAATCTTACGGGGCGAGGGGTGGTCATTGGTTTTTTGGATACGGGGGAACGTGTTATTATATTGTCAAGGTACATACTTTACCTTTGCAAGGTAATTGTTTTATAGTATAATATCTACTGTAAACTACGGAAGGGAGTGGAGCCATTGAACGAAGAATTGAAAAAGAAGATGCGTGAAGTTTTGATGGAACGATATGGGGTAGATATTGAAGAGGCGGTATGCCGTTTTTCGACACAGAATTATGCTTTCATTTTTTCAGAAAAGCCATATATGATCCGCGTGAGTATTTCTCCCAAAAAGAGCAGAAAAGAGATTCTTAGCGAACTGATGTGGGTGGACGACTTAAAACCGTTCAAACAGACGATTTGTGAGCCGAATGAGTCTTTGAACGGGATTCTTCTGGAGGAATTTGAGATAGACGGCGTCTTATACCGCGCCAGCATGTTCCGTACGGCGCGTGGGAATATTAAGCTGACTACTGAGATGAAGCCTATGTTCTTTATCTGTGTGGGCGACCTGCTGGGAACCATCCATCATGTCAGCACCAACGAAAGAGAACTGGGAATCCGGTATGGCCGTAAGAGAATGCGGGATACCTTTGGAGAATTAAAGAACCGCGTGTCGGAAAAGATGTCTCCTGAAATCGAAAAGAGGATTCAGGATCTTCAGGAGGAAGTAAACGCTCTGCCGGAAGAACTGGGGCAGTATGGCATCTGCCATGGGGATTTTCATATCAACAACTTTTTTGTAGAGGAGAATAATATCTGGCTGTTTGATTTTGACGGCTGTACCTATGCGAACTATCTGTACGACGTGGCAAGCTTTGTCCAGGCATGTTTCCTTATGGGGTATAAAGCGGGGGAAGACTGCCGTAAAGTGCTTTACGAGGACATTCTGCCCTATTTTAAGATTGGCTATGAGCTGAACAAGGAATGCGGCGAACACTATTGGGATCAGTTGGAGCTATTTATCGCTTATCGTGTGGCAATGGCATATATGTCGCTTTTGGAAATCGACCAGTGCGGCGTTGTGGACAATCTGGAACAGATCAAGCAGTTTTTAGGTTACATAATTTCTCAGGATGATGTATTGGAAGCTATGACGGCAGCATTGAAAAAACAGGGAGATTCCAATGAAAAATGATTATATCGTCCGCAATTTATATCGTTCTTTTGTGATTGTTTCCATATTGTCGGCATTGACGGCGACGGTAGGGATGCTGATTGACAATATGATCGTTGGCTGTTTCCTCGGTTCGGACGCATTGGGAGCGATGGGCGTTGTGGGACCAGTGAGTCTGCTCTTTTCTGCCTTTGGAAATATCTGTTCCGGCGGAGGGACGGCAAGGGCTTCCCAGGCGCTTGGCAGAGGCGACAAGGAACAGGTATGCCGTATTTTTACGGTTACCATACTGTTTGCATTTTTTGTGGGAGTGATTCTTACAACTGTCGGTTTGCTCTTTGCACCGCAGATCGCCGACATTTTAGGTGCGCAGGGAGCGCTGAAAGAGTTGACCACCCAATATCTGTATGGCTACTTTTTGGGCGCCCTTCCCACGATTATGATGACGGCGCTGATGGGATTCTTCCGTATTGACGGGTCTCCGCGTCTGCCGATTGTGTGTATCGCCGTTATGACTTTATGCAACATTGTGCTGGATCTGTTCATGGTGCTCATATTACGTAAAGGAATGCTGGGCATGGCGCTGGCGACGGCAATCAGCTATTTCATTGCTGTCCTGGTAGGATGTTCACATTTCACCAGGAAGTACAATACATTGAAACTGGTGGCGGTAAAGGGCATCGGAAAAGAACTGTCTTCTATGATCGTAACCGGGGCGCCTACGGCAATCAGCCGGATCAGCGATACCCTTAAAGTGCTGATTTTGAATAATCTCATGGTAACGGTTATCGGTGTGGGTGCGGTCACAGCGCTGAATGTACGGACACAGGCGAACAATATCGTAGGCGCACTGATTGTCGGCATCGGGCAGGCAGCGATTCCGGTGACGGGTATGTTCTACGGGGAGGAGGACAGGACTGCCCTTGGAGATACCTTAAAGACGTCGCTGCGGATTGGGATGACCCTGTGTGTGACAGGGGCTGTTATTCTGCTTTTGTTCCCATCATTTTTCGTAGGTATTTTCGGAGTCACGGATCCTGCTATTATGAAAATGTCAAATACAGCCATAAGGATGTTCGCTGTAGGGATGCCCATTGCTTTGACGAATACGGTTATGATGAATTTCTATCAAAGTACCAGAAAAACAGGTCTTGCCACTTTGATTTGTGTGCTCCAGAGCCTGGTATTTACCGTTGTTATGGCATTTCTGCTGATTGGACCTATGGGCAGCACTGGCGTATGGACGGCATTTCTTCTCGGGGAAGTATTTACGTTTATTACAGTTGTGCTATATGTTTCCATAAAAAATAAAAAATTCTCCCTGAATATTTTGTCCTATATGCTTTTGAAAGAGGATTTCGGAGGAAATCCGAAAGACAGGCTGGAGTTTTCTATCGGCAACAGCATGGATGAAGTGATGAACATATCTTCCGGCATTTTGCGGTTGGAAAACAACTGGGATATGGACAAGAAAGTGTTGAATGAAATTTCCCTATGTATAGAGGAAATGGCGGGTAATGTTGTGCAGCATGCTTTTAAGCCGGGAGAGAAAAAGTGGTTTGACGTAATGATTTTTAATAAACCGGATTCTGTCATTATACGCATGCGCGATAACGGCTCTGCCTTTGACCCGTCCGATTATCTGAGCATTGCTGGATCCGTGGATGGAAAAGAGACGTTTGGCATCAAAATGATCGCATCTATTGCCGATCGGTTTGATTACTCGCGTAGCATGGGACTGAATGTCCTGATTATTCATTTTAATAAAAACGGAGGTACAACATGACGATTGAAAAGACAAATGACAACGGCAGCTTTCTGATTGTTTTAGAAGGCAGACTTGACACGACGACGGCTCCCGGGCTTGAAGCAGAACTTAAGGATCTGGATGGCATTGAGAAGCTCACATTTGATTTTGAGAAACTTGAATACATTTCATCAGCAGGGCTGCGTGTCCTGCTGGCAGCACAGAAGGCAATGGACAAGCAGGGAAGTCTGGTGGTACGCAATGTAAATGAGACCATTATGGAGATTTTTGAAGTGACAGGATTTAACGACATTCTATCTATAGAATAGTCTGCAGGCGGCGAAAAAGAGGAATAGGACATACCCGGCATGAAATATGATGTAATGCCGGAGGGGTTGGTATGTATTTGTCAAAGAAAGAATTACAGGAAATGGAGCAGGCGGACTTAAGGGAGGCTGACCTGGATGCTCTTGTGGATATTGGCGGAATTGAAATTGATATGAAGAAGCCGGTTCCGGAAAGGGTGGAAGATTATGTACGGAAGGTGGGGAACCCTTTCCTTGTGAGGGTAGGGGAATATGCGGTAAAGATCGGCTATTCTAAGCAGGCAGGAACCTTAAATGACAGGATGGAGCAGTATATCAAAAAAATTGCTGAAATAAAGTATTAGAAAAAGCCTTTACAGGCGCCAGGAATGTTGGAGGTACGTGGAATGAAAGAGCATATGATGTATTCTGCTGCCATTTATCTTCGCCTGTCCAGGGAAGATATGAACGGCGGCATGAAATCGGAAAGTAATAGCATAAGCTCGCAGAGAGAGATGACGCGTTCCTATGTCAGGGAGCAGGAGGATATGGAGCTGTTCGACATCTACGTGGATGTGTAGAACCAAACTTTAATACAATTTAATGCGGTGTAATGCCTTAAAATGCTATAAATGGGGCTCGCAGGATGGTGAAAGCCATTTCTGAGAGTCCTATTTTTGTGGACTGACAGATACTTGCTTTCATCCTTTGGCAGGGTGTATGGATTTTGTACACCCCTGCCAAGGAGGACATACACCCCTTGAGGGCAAAGTTAAAAAGTATGGATGAAATAAGAACAGCGAATAGTGACAAGCCTGCAGCTCATAGGATGCCATAAGGAGGTTTTTATAACAATAAGCCTTTGCAGGAGGTGGTTCTCATGACGGAAGAACAGAAAATTGTGATCATAAAGCGCCGGGGCAGCGGCTTTGGATATGCGAGCATAGCAAAGGAGGTCGGGCTGACAAAGGATGCCGTGGTGGCGTTCTGCAGGCGGAATGGGCTGACCGGGAACATGGCGGGGAAAGCGCCGGAGGGAACCGGCAGCCGCTGTAAAGAGTGCGGGGCGGCGCTGGTGCAGGCAGAGGGGATGAAAACAAGGGTGTTCTGCTCTGCGCAGTGCCGGAAGAAATGGTGGAAGGAGCACCCGGAGATGCTGAATAAAAAAGCGGTCTACGTCCATATCTGCGCTGGGTGCGGCAGGGAGTTTGCGGCTTATGGCAATTCTAAAAGAAAATACTGCTCCCACGCCTGCTATATCAAGGACCGGTTTGGAGGAGGGGCAGATGACTGAGGAACAGTTCCGGGCGGAAAAGCTGTATTATATCTCACTTTCTATCGCTAAATCCATGCTGGAAAAGGGCGTCATCGACAGGGAGGTATTCGCCATAATTGATACAAAATTGCTGGAAAAATACCGCCCGGTTTCGGGTACATTACTGGCTGGAAAACCGCCGCCTTAATGCGGTTTTAGAGTGATGTATAGTAACGGCAAACAAGTATGCATACTTGTTTGCTGGGAAGGAGTGATCTTATGGCGAAAATAAGCAGGATAGAGCCGAAAATCCCGGCGCTGAAGAAGCAGATGAAAGTCGCAGCCTATGCCCGTGTGTCCATGGAAACGGACCGCCTCGCCCATTCCCTTTCCGCACAGGTGAGCTACTATAACAAGCTGATACAGTCGAACCCTGAGTGGGAATATGCCGGGGTATATGCGGATTTGGGAGTCAGCGGAACGGGGACGGCAGCGCGCAGCGAGTTCCTCCGTCTCATTGCGGACTGCGAGGCTGGCAGGGTGGACATCGTGCTGACCAAAAGCATATCAAGATTTGCAAGGAACACGGTGGACCTGCTGTCCACGGTCAGGCATTTAAAGGAAATCGGGGTGGAGGTATGGTTTGAAAAGGAGCGCATCCATTCCTTTTCCGGCGACGGGGAGCTGATGCTTTCTATCCTTGCCTCATTTGCACAGGAGGAGAGCCGTAACATTTCGGAGAACTGCAAGTGGGGAATACGCAAAAGGTACCAGTCCGGCGAGATAGGAGTAAAGAACAAACGGGTATTCGGTTACAGCTATGACGGCGAAAAATATGAGATCGTGCCGGAAGAGGCAGAAGCCGTAAGGCTGATATTCGAGAGGTTCACATCGGGTGTGCCGCTTGGGGAGATCAAAAGCGAACTGGAGGCAATGGGGATAAGATCATGGAGGGGCTATAACCTTTCCTACAGCCATTTGAACTATATCCTGCGCAACGAAATTTACATCGGCGACCGCAGGTACCAGAAATGCTTTATTGAAGACCCCATCAGGAAGAAGAAGATGAAAAACCGGGGGCAGCTTTCGCAGTATTATGTGGAAAACGACCATATGGCAATCATCAGCCGCGAGGTTTTTGACAGGGCTCAGGATGAAATCAGCAGAAGGGCGGAATTAGTAAATCCGGTCTACCCTTTCACAGGGAAGATAAAATGCGGTATCTGCGGATGCCATTATACAAGGCGTTCGGCTGCCGTGAAAGACCGGAAATATGTGAGCTGGTTCTGCAGGGCGAAGAAAGAGAAGGGCGTCACCTGCCGGAGCCGTAATTATTCCGAAGCGCAGCTCCAAAAGATATGTGCCGGACTGATGGGAATGGAGACATTCGATGCGGAGGCTTTTGGGGAAGCAGTCAAGGGACTTACTGTCCTTCCCGACGGCAGTCTTGAGTGTTGTTTTTATGGAGGGAAGGTGAAGAAATGGGAAAGAGCGTGACAACGATACCGGCTACGCGAAACCGCTTTACGGCGGACTCCATCAGCAGCCGGAAGAAGCGGAGGGTGGCAGGCTACGCCCGTGTTTCCACCGACATGGAAGACCAGCAGGCCAGCTACGCCGCACAATGTGACTATTACACGAATTACATACAGAGCCGGGAGGATTGGGAGTTTGTCAAATTGTATTCGGATGAGGGGATCAGCGCAACCTCCACACGGCGCCGCAGCGGCTTTAACCAGATGGTGAAGGACGCCCTTGCCGGCAGCATCGACCTCATCATCACCAAGAGCGTGTCGAGGTTCGCAAGGAACACGGTTGACAGCCTTTCCACCATCCGCAGGCTGAAGGAGAACGGCTGCGAGTGCTATTTTGAAAAGGAGAACATCTGGACATTCGATTCTAAGGGCGAGCTGCTCATCACCATCATGTCCTCGCTGGCGCAGGAGGAGAGCCGGAGCATTTCGGAGAACTGCACCTGGGGCATGAGGAAGCGGTTCGCAGACGGCAAGGTGAGCGTCCCGTTCGGCAGGTTTCTGGGCTACGACCGGGGAGAGGACGGGAACCTTGTTATCAACGAAGGACAGGCGGAGACAGTGCGGAAAATCTACGGACTGTTCCTGCACGGGCATTCGCCTTATAAAATCGCAAAGATGCTGACGGAAGAAGGCATTCCCACTCCGGGCGGCAAAAAGGTATGGGGAAGGGCGGTGGTGGAGTCCATCCTCACCAACGAGAAATACAAAGGCGACGCTCTGCTCCAGAAGGTCTACACGGTGGATTTCCTCTCCAAGAAGAAAAAGGTCAATGAGGGCGAGGTGCCGCAGTATTATGTGGAGGGGAACCATCCCGCCATCATAGAGCCTTATGTTTTTGACAGCGTCCAGGCACTGATGGAGGCGAGGCGGCAGGGGAAGAACCGGAATAGCAGCGTGGGTGTTTTCTCCGGAAAGATAAAATGCGGGGACTGCGGGAGCTGGTACGGTTCCAAGGTGTGGCATTCCAACGATAAGTACCGGAAGGTAATCTGGCAGTGCAACCACAAGTACGAGGCTGAGGAGAAATGCACCACGCCCCATCTTGATGAGGAAGCCATCAAGGCACTGTTCGTTAAGGCATTAAACAGTTTTTGCAGGGAAAGGGTGGAGATTACGGAAGCTTTTGAGGAGATAAAGGAGGCGATATTCCAGGAGGATGAACTGGACAGGGCAAAGGCGCGGTTCGGTGAAGCACAGGAGGGGATCGTGGTAAAGCAGGTACAGCGGAAAATGATGCAGGACCTAGTGGATACACTGGAAGGGATGCCGGATGCCATAGACAGTTTCGATGAAGACACATGGTACGCACTGGTGGATTATGCGACGGTCTACGGCAGGGATGATATCCGCTTTACCTTTAAGAATGGGATGGAGATTTATGCGCCTGTCGGGCAATAAAGTCTTCAAAGGCAGCTATGGGGGTGGTATAATCGTCTTGAAACTTCAACATAAATATGCCTCTTATTTTATAATCTGTATGAGGCGACGAACGGCATCTATCAGGTGCGTGGCTATGATATGACAAACAAAGGAGAAGAAAAATGAAAAAGCGTAGTAAGTTTTTGCCTGGGATATTGTTTTTGGCGCTGCTTGGCGGATGTGGATTAGAGCGGGAACAAACCGTGAAGGAGGTTACAGCACAGACAGCAGAGGCAGCTGAAACGACTGGGGCATTTGGAACAGCATCAGATTTTAAGGAAAATATGGAACAGATGGATTTTTATGTACAGGAGGGACGCTTTGGCGAACTGGATACCATTGAACTTGCTTCTCAGGGAAAACTGATCAGCTGCTTTGGCAACAATGCAGGCTCGGTTTATACGGTATTCTATTTACCGGCGGCACCGGATCAGGACTATTCTGCAGGGAATCCTGAGCGCGGCTGGGATGACGAACAGGTCACGGAGTATGATAATCCGGAGGTGGAAAATGCTCCTGCAAATCCTTACTTTTCTCCGGCAGGCTGGCAGTATAAGCTGAGAGCCGATGAAGCGCTTGTATTGTTTACGGAGCTGCCTCCTGAGTGTAAATATTACTCGTTCATCAACTATATAATGTTTACTGCGGAGAAGGAGAATAAGGATTATTCCAATGAAAAAGGATATTTTAGAGTTGGAAATGAAGCATCTGGATATTATCACCCGGTATTTGGATCCATTGGTTCTTCTGTAAATTCGGAAAATGTCAAATCCACAGGTGACACTCCCTATGGAACGAACGCTGTCATTGTAGTAAGCGCGAATAAGAGCGTGACTGATTCCGTAATCGGGCAGTTGAAGGAAGCCGGTTTCTCGGAAGATGTCATCAATATTATGACTATTCCGGAACAGACATATCGGATGGGTCTTGAGCAGGGAAAGGATACGTTTACTTTTCTTGGAAGAATTTCCCAGCCGGCAGATCAGGATGCTTATGAGGACTATATTACCGGACTGAGTGAAAATTCCACCGTTTACCGCATCACGCCGAAGACAGAGACTGCGTCTGCACCTTATGAGAATGAAAAGCTGATTCCAAGAGGAACCGGCGAGCATGAGGCAGCCGTCCTTTGTGATGTTGAGCGGCATCTGGATGAAATCCGAAATTCTCTTATCGCACAATATGCAGATAAGTATGACTATGAAGAGTTTACAAGCGATATTGCCGTACCAGAGGGACTGACAGCTTATACAAAGGATACGAATGCGCAGGGAGATAATCGTGACACTGCTTATCTGATGACACAGAATTTTACGCTCGAGTCGGATGAGGATTTTATCGTTGTTTATGGTGTCAATCATACTGCTACGGGAAAGGCACGCTATTCTAATGCAGTGCTCTATGCCCGTCCAATGCTGAACGGTGTGTGCAGCGTATATGATTCCATGTTCACGGGGACTGCAAATGACTATCTGGAGGAAGGATGTGCGGATGCCGACAGCTATTATGTCTACAAAATGGCACGTACAGAATTAGATGAGAATACGAGAATTATTGAGTATTCTACCGGAAATGAAAAAGGACAGTACTATGGTGTGGATAATGGGGATACGTTATTGATGGCTTTTCGTGCCTATGTGGATGAAACCGGTATTGGCGCATCCTATTATGAGATTGTTTATGACAGAGCGATCGTGTTCCATAAAAGGACTGAAGATTGAAAGGTTCTATTCCGTGTACACCCCTTGGAGGCAAAGTTAAAATGTTTGGGGCAAAGTTACATTGTATCAAAGACGGCTTTTAGATAGATGACGGATATTCCGGAACCAATTTCAACCGGCCCGAATTTAAACGGATGATGGCAGACATAGAAGCGGGGAATGTGAACTGTGTGATTGTAAAGGATTTGTCCAGATTAGGACGAGATTATATTGAAGCCGGGCGGTTGATTCAGAAGACCTTCCCGGCTTTTCACGTGCGCTTTATTGCACTGACCGATAATTTTGACAGCTTAAGTGCGGACAGCAGCACGAAATCCCTTGTGATTCCGGTAAAGAATTTCATCAACGATTCCTACTGCCGGGATATTTCCCAGAAGGTGAGAAGCAGCCAGAGGACCAAAAGGGAGCAGGGAAAATTCATAGGTTCCTTTGCGGTGTACGGCTACCGAAAATCAGCGGAAGATAAAAACAGGCTCTGCCCGGATGTCTATGCGGCGCAGGTGGTCAGAAACATCTTTGCGTGGAAGATGGACGGCATGAGTGCACTGGCAATCGCACGAAGGCTTGACGGGATGGGGGTGCTTTCCCCCTTGGAATATAAGAAATCCCTCGGGGAAAAGTTTTCCACCAGCTTTCGGACGGGGGCGAGTGCAAAATGGTCGGCGGTAGCGGTAAAACGGATACTGACTAACGAGATGTACACCGGAGTGATGGTGCAGGGGAAAAGCGGGAAGGTCAATTACAAGGTAAAGAAGTTGGTGGCAAAGCCAAAGGAGGAGTGGATCCGCGTGGAGGGAACCCATGAAGCCATTATTTCCCGTGAGGATTTTGAGGTGGTGCAGGAGCTCCTTAAGGTTGACACCAGGGCAAGGACAGACGGATCTTGTGCCCATCTCTTTTCAGGTCTGTTATTCTGCGCAGACTGTAAGGAACCTATGTACCGGAGGGTGAACCGCTATAAGGGCGTATCGAAGGTTTCTTTTATCTGTTCCACAAGGAACAGGGGGCAGGGATGCACAAGGCACAGCATTCCGGAAGAGGAACTGAAAGCGGTGGTCTTTCAGACGCTGCAGGCGTACATATCCGTCTTTCTGGATATGGACAGCCAGCTGGAATATATCCGGAATACAGAAGTAGATTTTGAGAAGATTGCCCGATTTGAGAATGAAGTGGAAAGACTCTGCAAAGAACAGGAGAAATATCTTAAGCTGCGGGCGGGGCTGCATGAGGACTTAAAGACTGGTCTAATCTTTGAGGAGGATTTTAAAAATTTCCGCACGATTTATGAAAAGAAATATGAGGAGATAAAAGAAGCCCTGGAAAACCAGGAAGAAATGATCAAGAAATTATTTCTGGGCGGTGTGGCGTCTGGCGTAAAGCTGGAACAGTTCAGGGAAACCATGAAGCCGACGGAGCTTGACCGCGACGCCCTGCTATGTTTTATCAGCCGGATAGAGGTATTCGAGGATAAAAAGATTTACGTGGAGCTGCGCGGGGAGGAGGAATTCCATAAAACACTTGCATTACAGGAAGATGCGGTATCAAAAATGGAAGGCGGAGGGGAGGCGGCGATATAAATGGCAAGGACGTCTAAAAAAAGGCAGGAAACAAAAAAACTGCCGGGGAGGATCTATTCCGCGGGCATTTATGCCCGGCTTTCCGTGGACTGCGGAGAAAGGAAAAATGAATCCATAGAGACACAGGTGGAGATTGCAAAGAATTATATTGGACGGCAGCCTGATATGGAACTGTATGATATCTACACGGACCTGGGAAAGACGGGAACCAACTTTGAGAGGAACGGATTTGAGCGCATGATGCGAGATGTCAGGACGCGCAAAATCGACTGTATCGTGGTAAAGGATCTGTCCAGGTTCGGCAGGAACCATATTGAGACCGGGAATTATATGGATAAGATTTTTCCCTTTATGGGGGTTCGCTTTATCGCTGTCACCGACAATTTTGACAGTATGGGCACAGCCGGGCAGGGCGGGGATATAGGGGGAAGTATGGACACAGCCCTAAAGAATCTTGTCAATGAGATGTACGCGAGGGATATTGCGATGAAGGTGAAAGCAAGCCGGAAGGCAAAGTGGGAGCAGGGCAGCTATACGGGGGGCGTGCCGCCCTATGGGTACCGTGCGGAATGGATGGGGGATAAGAAATGCCTTTTTATTGAAGAAACGACAGCGGATATCGTGGGGAAGATATTTGAATTATTCCTTTCTGGAAGGAACATGAAGGAAATTGTTGTATGGCTTTATGAAAATAAGGTGGTAAGACCAACGCAGTACCATAAAACGGGGCAGGTTTACTGTCAGGAAGAGGGGAAGCTGGAACAGTGGTCCAGAGCAACAGTTAAAATGATTTTGACAAATCCGGTCTATATGGGCTGCCTTGTCCAGGAGGGTACTTGTGGGAAGGACTATATGATGCGGGGGAGACATGACCTTGATTCCGGGGAATGGCTGGTAAAAGAACATACCCATGAAGCCATCGTCAGCGAAGATACCTTCTTTGCGGCGGCAGGAAAATTTGAAAAATCTTCCGCCTATTGCAATAAAGGTGGATATTCAAAAAAAGTGCCTGCAGATGAGGATATTTTTGCGGATATCCTTTACTGCGGGGACTGCGGCGCAAAGATGAAGAGAGTTTCGGCGGTGAAACAGCCCGGCTCAAAAGGACGGGTCAGGACGTACAGTTATAAGTGCCCTAATTCGGACAGGATAGACAGCCTTAAGTGTGAACCGAAAAGCATAACCCTGAATACCCTTACGAGTGTCATGAAAGAGGTAATCCGGCAGGAATTTGCCCTGTCAGGGATGCGCCCGAAGGAGCTTGCTAAGATGAACAATCGGGAAATGGAAAGATTAAAAGAAGAGTGGAATGGCAGGCTTGCCATGCTTGAAAGGAAGCTTGACGGAATCAGGCAGCTTGGGAGTGAGCAGTACCTGAAATACCGCATGGGAGAGATGGACAGGGAAAGCTTTAAGAGGGCAAAAGAGGAAAACGACAAAAATGCCGCTTTCATCCATGAAGAGAGCCGGGCTGCCGCGGAGAAGCTTAAGAGGATAGATTCCGAAAGGGTCAAAAGGAACCATTTCCTGTGTACCTTGGCGAAGGGCGGTGGGAAGGGGAAACTGACGGCGGAGATTGTAAGGACGCTGATCTGCCGGATAGAGATTTACCCGGAGCACAGGGGTAAGGTAACTTTTGCTTTTGGGCAAAGCGGGCTGCTGGCAGGAGGAGAGGGGCTTAGTATATGAAGAGATACTTGATTGCAATCTATCTCCGTCTGTCCAAAGAGGATAGCAAAGACAAAGCTGCCAGGCAGAAGGGAGAAAGTAACAGCATCGCCATGCAGCGCAGCCTCCTAAAAAGGTATATAGAAGAAATGTTTACAGACTATGAGATCATCGAGTTTTGCGACGACGGTTATACAGGAACCAATTTTGACCGTCCAGGCATACAGGAAATGTTGAAAAAGATAAAGAGCGGTGAAATCGATTGCGTGATTGTGAAGGACTTCTCGAGGTTTGCAAGGGATTATATCGAGCTTGGCTCCTATCTGGAGCAGATTTTCCCGTTTCTTGGTGTCCGCTTCATCTCTGTAAACGACGGGTATGACAGTGCCGACGTCCAGGACGGTATTGCCGGTATGGATGTGAACTTTAAGAACCTGCTTTATGACCTGTACAGCAGGGATCTATCGGACAAAGTGCGTTCTTCCCTTGCCATCAGGAAGGAAAAGGGGCAGTATGTAAGTGCAAACAGCCCCTTTGGCTACGAAAAAGATCCGGCGGATAGACATGCGCTGATAATTGCGGAAGATGAAGCGGAGGTTGTCAGGAAGATTTTTTTCCTGACGCTGGAAGGGAATACATCCGTGGAGATAGCGAAGCTGTTCAATGAAGCAGGGATAAGGACGCCGATTGAATTTAAGATTGAAAAGGGGAAGACAAGCCGCGTTCCGAAGGGGAAAAGATTTTTATGGAACGGCAGCACCATATGCCAGATACTCCGAAATGAAATCTATATCGGGAATATTGTACAGAAGAAATATACAAAAGATTTTGTGGGCGGAAAGAACCGTATGAACCCCCGTGAAGAATGGCTGGTCGCTTATGGACACCATGAACCAATCATTGACAGGGAAGTTTTTGATAAGGTGCAGGAGCGCAGGAAATCAGGGAAACGTTGATTTAATCAGCGCTTCCTTAGAACCTGAAAGTGGTAAAAACCTGAAAAAGAGATAAAAAGATTTGTTGCAGATATTTGACAGGAGAGGGAATCCGGTATGATGATGCAGTCTTCCGAAACCCTGACGGGAGCACCCGGATTTTGGGAATCTGGGATCAGACCATACAGACCGGGGAGCCGCCGGCAGGCATACTATACGGGACAGAATATAAAAAAGAAACGATAGATTTAGCCTTAAAGAGCGAAAACCCGCGGGAGATTGTACCAAGCTACGACGAGATTGGACATGGAACGGCTATCGCCAGTGTGGCGGCAGGGAGCGTGCTGCGAAGCGGTCTGGAATTTACAGGTGCGGCGCCTCAGGCGGATATTGTCATGGTGAAATTGAAACAGGCAAAGCAGCATCTGCGGGAATTTTACCTGATACCGGATGAGGTCCCCGCGTATGCAGAAAGTGATATCATGGTCGCCCTCCGTTATCTGGAGAGTTATGCCATTTCGCTGGCAAGACCGCTGGTGATCTGCTTTGGTCTTGGAACCAATATGGGGGATCATGAGGGGATATCCATCATGGCGGATTACCTGAATCAGATTGCTACCAAGCGAAGCAGGGCAGTGGTGGTGTGCGGCGGAAATGAAGGGAACAGTGCGCATCACTATCTGGGATCCGCAACGGAAGGGCTTGCGGAAACCACCGACAATGTGGAAATCAGGGTGGAAGAGGGGACTAGAGGATTTACGGCGGAGCTATGGGGCTGCGTTCCGGCAAAGCATGCCATAGCCATCAGGACGCCGGGGGGAGAAGTCACGCCTAAGGTGGATTTCAGGGAACAGAGCAGCCGGGAATTTGAGTTTGTGTTTGCCAAAACCAGGATACAGGTCGATCATGTCCTAGTGGAACCGGGCTCCGGCGAAGAACTTATTTTTTTTCGATTTGTGGATCCTGTGCCCGGCGTATGGACGATCCAGGTCACAATCAGCGGAAACGGGACGGGAAGTACGTTCCATATATGGCTTCCGATAAAAGAATTTTTGCAGAGCGATACGTATTTTCTGCGACCTTCTCCCTATACTACCTTGACGGAACCTGCCAATGTGAGGGAGGTCATTACAACGACTACCTATAATGACGAGAACGGAAGTTTCTGGTCTGAGTCGGGAAGAGGATATACCAGAACCGGGCGTGTCAAGCCGGATATCTGCAGCCCCGGGGTGGAAATCAGCACCGCAGTGGGAAGACGGACCGGTTCCAGCATGGCGGTTGCCTTGGCAGCCGGGGCTGCGGCACTGTTTTTGCAGTGGGCAGTGGTGGAAGTGAATAGACCCAGGGTAGAGAGCCGGGAACTTAAAAATTACTTGATCAGGGGGGCTGATAGATCGCCGGGAGAGGAATATCCTAGCCGGGAATGGGGGGATTATGATATTATAGTGTCAAGTCAGCAGGGAGCCAGTAAAATCAAGGTGTTCCGCTGGTTTAGTCCAAATATTTTTTCACTGCAAAAGCAGTAAAAAAGGATTGGGACAGGCCTGTTTTTAATCTTGAAACTGAAAATCATACTACTTGACACTAAATTACCATAAAGCTGTCAGGAACGGGACAAGTACGCTTTAAGGAGGTGCAGGGGAAGCGATCTGCCCGGAAAAGTGTTCGGAGAGAAGTGGAATGATATTGAGGACTAAGTTTGTTAATTTATTAGCTGCTTGGTCCTCTTTTCTGTTCAGAAATAGAAAAAGGAGAATCTATATGAGTAACCAGATTACCAGGGGAAGCATGGAATTTATTGCAGGGGAAATTATGGACGCAATCCATGATTCCGACAGGCTGGAAGATGGCATAAACAGGATTCGGGAAATTCTTGAATGTAATGGGATCGTTGAGATTATCCCGGATTAAATAGGAGGAGAACATATGAAGCAGAGGGAAATGACGGTTTACAGGGCAAGGGGAACCAGCATAGAGATAAACAATCCATTGATCATGCTGCAGGGAAAATGGCTGCGGGATTTAGGATTTTCCACAGGTGACAGAATATCAGTAACCTGTGAGGGCGGCAGGCTTATTGTGGAAAGGACAGGCAGGATATGGTCTGATCCAAAAGGGGCGGGGATGGTAGCGGAAGGAACTGAAGAATATCAGGGGAAGGCGGTGTGACAATGGATATGAATAGAGGAAATAAACGTACAATTACCTTTAAAGATCAGGAACACGAAATATTTTACAGAAACTGTCTGCAAAAGTGCAGGCAGCAGGACGTATACCATAAAGCATTGGTTTACTGTCTTGGGATCAGCGGCGATACAAGGCGGAATGTAGAGAGAATTTTTGATTTCAAAAAAGGGAGCGTAAAGCCAAAGTGTCTGGAAGAGGGTTGGATCACCAGCGGCAGCGCAAGGGTGGTGCGTATGGCGTTCAATCTTTTCTGCAACGGTACGCCCAGCGCGTATGCCCTTGAGGGTGATGAAAAAGTAAAGGAGTGTCAGCGGTATACAGTGGAAGACCTGTTCTGCTGTGAATACGCAATATATTTCTGGGAAGCGGTTAAGGTGCGCTATCCGGAATACTGTTTCCCGATAGATTTATCGGAGTTTGGGATATAAAGCAGGATAGCGTGTTAAGGCGCGGTGGAACCATGTGTAGAAGGAGGGTAATATGGCAGAACTAAGTATGGCTTTAGTACAGATGAAAGGGCTGAAATGCCGGATTGATGATATTTTAAGTGTCACCACTTATGATGAACATGCAGACCTGCGGGGGCTGCATGTGGACCATAGGGACAGTGATCAGATGTTTCAGTTAAGGGAAATACGAAGAATCATGGGGAAGTTGGCTGACATAGGTGGTAGCATAGAGTACCTTTTCCGACCGGTTCAGGAGAACAGTACTCTTCATAAAGATGAAAACGGGGAATATAGGACGGAGAAAGGATATTGTTACCGCAGTGGAAGTCTGATTGAAGCTTTCCTGCAGGAAGATACCCATGAAGAGCCCTGCTGGGTGCAGACAAAAGTGGAGCATGACGGGGAAGATTATTATCTTATGGGATATGAAGATATCCCCATGAAAGGGCTGAAAGTCCGTGTGAGATAGAAAGGAGAACAGAATATATGGAAAGGACAGAAAGAAAATGCAAGGTCATCGCCATCGCAAACCAGAAGGGCGGTGTGTCAAAGACAACAACCACGGTAAATTTAGGGATCGGGCTTGCAAGGGCAGGGAACAGGGTTTTACTCATAGATTCTGATCCACAGGCAAGTCTTACCGCAAGCATGGGAAGCAGGGAGCCGGACAGGCTGGATAAAACGCTTGCCACAGTGATAACTTCCATCATGGAAGGGCAGGAAATAGAAGCGGAATATGGGCTGCTTTCCCATGAGGAAGGGGTGTGGTTCCTTCCGGCAAACATTGACCTTGCGGCGGTGGAAGTGTCGCTGATCAG
>CATLAK010000027.1 GCA_949878435.1 uncultured Lachnospiraceae bacterium | reverse complement strand
CTGTTGTATTTTGAAGCAACAGAGGCAGTACTACTATATCTTGTGTCCGGGGTGGCTCTCAAGGTGGAAACTTCCAGGTGGCTCTCAAGCGGGAAACTGGTGGCTCCCAAGGAGGATAATATTCAATCGTGGTCATTCCCTATAATCAGCGTTTATATTCATGCAGTAATGCAGTATATCAATACATTATTAGGAATTCAAGGACGCGTCCGCGCCGCTATTGCGGGTAAAATCCTTGATTTCCCAATAACATATTGATAATAGTAATCAAGGCATGAATGAATAATTATAATTGTCTGACAATGATGTTTTTAGGGAAGTGCTAAGCTTATTATAAGGAAATGACCTCGCTTACAAACACATAGGTATAGTCCATCTTCTTCCCGTCAGGATAGACGCTCCTTTCAAGCCGTCCTCACGGCAGATAGAAGTTCCTTGTCCTCCTGCCAATGGCACCCACGACAGATGCCAGCTGCCCAAGTACATTATATTCATACCGGGTGGTGTTTCCTCGTATGTCCGTTTCCTCCGTCAGTTCCTCGCATCATTGTAAGCAAAGGTACGCCGGTTCCCTGCCGGATTTGCGACATCTGATATCCGGTTCAGGGCAACATCATCGGCAGAATAGTAACAATTAGTATAATATTTAATTTGAAGAGTAATGCTTTATAAAACAGACATTTCATCAAGTAATTCCCTTGCTGCAATATTTGTTTGTTCAGACTCTTCTCCCCGCGTGGGGCTTTCTGCAATACGTTCCAATGATAACTTAAGCATCGATAAATAATCTTTATCTAATAAGGGCAATAACATCCAAATAATAAAGGTCTTCCAATCACACTCCGATTGCTCTGGTCGTAGTGCCTCGATAATACAGGGAATAAGCACCTTTTGATGCTTAGAAAGCAACATGGGCATCTCTTTTGCAATTGGCCAAGTCATATCTTTCATCCATTCCAGCAATGCTGGTAAAATAGGCATTATTTCTTCATCTGAAAGCAGTTTTAATTCATCAATTCCACTAAAATCAAATATATTTTTAGGGATTAAATCTTCTACTCGCTTCATATTCACATCACTTCTCCTATAATTTTAACTAATCATATGGACAATTTCTTCTTGCATTCTCATTATCAATCCATCCCGGTTCTTTTGGCAACCCTTTTTTATCAAAATATGCAATTGTAATTCCTTCTAATAAATATGTATAAGGGTGTACCTCTCCCAATCCATTATCTTTTACACCTTCCCTAGTATTCATCCACGGCAATAATTGTGATCTATCAATTGGAATTACTGAAATATGATTTGGACCATCAGGTACTGCTCTCAATACCCCTGTTGCATTTACAGCCTCAATTGTTGTCATATGATAAGCAGCTCCTACAGGTTTTGTGTATTGGTATGACAACCCACCCATATCAATACCTGGTCTAGGAGTAAAGTTAGCATGGTTCCCATTTCCTAATCTATATATAAATGTTTGTTCATCTTCAACCTTCTCAATTGCTACAGCCTCTTCTTTCGTTTTTTCTTTTACATTTTCTATCGTTTGACCAACATACTCTCCTATAAATGTTCCACCAACATATATTACCGTACCAGCCAAAATCCCCAAGCCTATTATATCACCAATTGGTAATGGTCCATCCATTTGTGCTAATTGACTTGCCAAATAACTTGCTTCCTCTAAAGCTTGCGTTGGATTCTTACCATCTAGGTCAACATATTTATTAGGATTTTGCAAGCAATATCCATATCTGTTCAGTGTCCCCAATTCAGCGCCATTTCCCTTAACCAAATCTTCTGCTGTAAACCGCCCATTTCCTATTTGGTATTCCCTCGCCTGCGCAAAATAAGTCCCACTGATTTCATCATACCGGTACCCTGTATATCCGAAAGACTGTTCTCTTCCCTGTCTATCGTATGGATCCGGTATCCCTGCCTCATCCAGTTCTCTCCCTAGGTCATTTCCAAATTCATCATATCCATAACTCAGGTAACTGCTCCTGCCTGACACTGCTCCTTCTTCTGCTCCGAATCCACTAACCCGGAGCGGGCTTCCCAGTTCATCCTGCATATAATAATGCAGACCAGCAAATGCTCTCCTTCCGAAGCCATTTGCCCCCTTTCTCTTCTCCTCCATAATTACCACATTCCAGTCAAAATAGAAGTTCTGCTCACTCCCTTCCCTGTTGATTCCCAGCAGATTGTGATATGGCTTTGTCAGATCCAGAAGATAATCCTCATCCCTTCCATTCACCGCTTTCCCTGTCCTCTGCCCCAGCCCATTGTACCTGTAAAGCGCCTCCTGCCCTTTATCATCCCATGCCTTTGCCAGACGGTTCATAGCACCATATTCATAGCCGTGAATCAGTTTCCCTCCTGTTTCCTCTCTTACCATATTTCCCCTATTGTCATAGTGATAATCCGTATGCGCTGTATTTCTCTGCATCACGGCACCCATGCTGCCTTCTTCAGCAGATGTCAGGCGGTTCAATGCATCATAAGTATAGGATACATTCCTTCCCCTTACATAATCCTCCATACTGCTCCGATTCCCGAATGCATCATAGGCATAATTCCTTAAATCATTCCCATCTCTTGAAACGCTCACAAGCCTGCTTAAAGCATCATATCCATACTCATACCGCCCTCTCTCTTCCCTGAGCCCCCTTCTGTCCTTAGTGATGGCGGTCTTATTGCCCATGGAATCATACTCATACTGGTACCTGTCAAGAATGCCATGCCTGTCTTCATGTATAAGTTCCGCAAGCTGCCCCCTGTCATCATAATGCCACAAAGTCCGCATCCCCTCCGGTAACAGCTTTTCCGATATCCTTCCTGCCTCATCATATTTGTATCGGATTTCTTCGAAGTCATCAAATCCCCTGCTGACCCTTTCCATGTCTTCGCTTCTTCTGATCCGCATTTTCTGGAGCCTCAGCATCTCATCATACTCATAGACGGCTTTATTTCCATCGGGATAAATGATACCCTTTCTCTCACCCATGCTTCCCCATTCATAAGATACCGTCCTTCCCTTATGGTCCGTGATGCTCACAGGATCTCCCGTCACATCCCTCTCTATCCTGGTCTCTCCCAGCCAGTCCTTCACAAGGGCGAGCTGGCGCAGGGCGGTGTATTCCATCTCCACGCTGGTCCCGTCTCCGTATAAGATATGGCTTATCTTCCCATCAGCAGTATAATCATAAGCTGTCCGGTATCCATCCCTGTCTGCCTTGAGGATTGTCCTGCCGAGGGCATCATACTCATAGTGCTCCTCGTTCCCAAAGGCGTCCCTGATGCATTCCACCTGCCCTAAGGGATTCCTCTCATAGAAGGTCTCCCTGTCCGCTTCCCCGGCGTTTCCCTTCTGGCGGATATGGATCAGTCGGTCCTCATTATCATAAGCATACTCTGCCCTGTTCCCCAGCGCATCCGTCACTGCCTTCAGTCTGCCGCCCAAAGTATATTCATAATAAGTGGTATTCCCATTGGCATCGGTCATGGAGGTCACATTCCCCAGTACGTCGTAGGTATAGCTCTTCTTCTGTCCTGCGCTGCTGGTGATGGCAGTCACCCTTCCCATGCTGTCATAAGCGTAATTCAGACAGTATCCCTGTCCGTCCGTCTTGCCTGTGATCCTTCCCAGCTTATCATAAGTATAGTCCATCTGCTTCCCGTCAGCATAGACGGTCCTTTCAAGCCGTCCTCCCGGCAGATAGAAGTGTCTTGTCCTCCTGCCAATGACATCCGTGACGAACGCCAACTGTCCAAGTGCATTGTATTCATACCGGGTGGTGTTTCCACGTATGTCCGTTTCCTCGGTCAGTTCCCCTGCATCATTGTAAACAAAGGTGCGCAGGTTCCCTGCCGGATCCGTGATGCTGCTGATATGCCCCGCCCTGTCGTATGCATAGACGGTCTTCCCCCCTGCCGGATTGGTGATCTCTGATACCCGGTTCAATGCATCATAAGTATAGGAGGTTTCTGAGAGCACCTCCTTCCCGTCACCTGTCTGGATCTTAAGCAGGTTGCCTGCCGGGTCATAGGCATACTCTACCACAGATGCAGCTTCCGCCTCTTTCGCGCCTTTCTTTATCTCCACCCTTGTAAGGCGGTTATTCTTGTCATAGGTAAAACCGGTGGCAGCTCCTCCGGGTGAGATCTCTTCTGCCAGTTTCCCCATCTCATTATAGGTGCGCCTGGTCTCCCTGCCTTCCTTGTCGGTCAGCTTTTCCGGTTTCCCCGTGACATTGTATTCGATGGACAGGATGCCCCCGTCATAATCCTCCATCTGCACCGGCTTCCCGCTTTCGTTATAGGAATAGGAACGGGTATTTCCTTCCGGATTCGTCACCTGAAGCAGCTGGTTCCTTTCATCATACTGATAGCTGGTAGTATTACCCTCCGCATCTGTAGAAGACGTTACCCTGTTCAGTCCGTCATATGTGTAAGCAGTCTCGCCTCCATATGGATCCGTGATCTTTACCACATTCCCTCTTTCATCCCGCACAATCTGGAAGCTGCTTCCATCCGGCTGAGTCAGGCACACAGGAAGCCCCTTTTCATCGTAGGATGTTTTCCTGCTCCGTCCAAGGGCATCAGCCGTTTCCGTAAGCCTGCCTCGCTCATCATAAGTATTGCTGACCAGCTTCTTTCCGCCGGCAGCAGCAGTGAGCATTCTTCCTTCTTTATCATAAGTGAACTCTGACTGTTCACCCAGTGCATTGGTGATTCCGGTCAGATTCCCCTTCTCGTCATACCAGTATCTTGTCTTATTTCCGTTCCGGTCCACATACAGGGTGCGCAGGTTCTGGTCATTATACTGGTAGCTTTCTTCCCCGTCCCTGTAGATGGTTCTGAGGTTGCGGCACCTGTCATCGCTTTCATAGGATATCAGATTCCCGTTGGGCTCCATCATGTAAGTGCGCATGTTTGCATCGTCATACCTAAGCTCCACGACGCTCCCGTCCGACATGTTCTGCTTCAGCACACGTCCCTCTGCATCATATTCATTCTGAACCCCGGTGATCCCTATCGGCGTCTGCACGCTCTTAAGCTTCCCGTTCTCATTATACTCATAGATATAAGCGTAACCTAAGGGATTCACGAACTTCCACAGCTTTCCGTAACGGTACCACAGCCTCACTTCCCTGCCTGTGTGATCTTTTACCCTGATCAGATAGCCTTCTTTATTGTAAGTGAAAAGCAGTTCTCCCCCGTTCGCTCCTTTGACACTCGCCACTCTCCCGCCCGCATCCCGGGTATAGATATCTGCGTTGCCATTTTTATCCTTCCTTGTAAGCAGCCATCCTTCCGGGGAAAAACATACTCCTTGCCGGCTCCGTCCACATACCGGAATCCTTCTTTGGTTTCCGCAAGCATCCCCTTATCGCCCAGTACAGGGACATACAGCCCGCCGGTAAGGGCACGGTAGGGAATTTCCTTTCCGTCCCCCTGACAGAGGAAAAGGCTCCCGATTCCTTCTTTCCTGATATGCATCTCATGGTTATGGTACCAGCCCTTCCCTATGCTGCCGCCGCCCTTATCCATGGAATTATAGAAGATCTTGAAGGACATACGGGTAATCCCAGGTATAATGAGTTCTTCTTTCTCATAGATGAAGTTCCCGGTATTCATATTGATGGGGTCGCAGCCAAAAATCTGGCATCCCAAGCCCTTTCCTTTTGCCCAGAAGAACGCCTTCGCATATCTGAGCGCGAACAGCGGCGGAATCAGCGGTATTCTGTCTCCCTGACCGGAAGTAAGGGGCATAATGAGCCCTCCTTTCTTGCAGACCAGCACGCTGCTCATTGTAAGGGCTTCCTCATCATTGATTTTTTCTATCTGGGAGGACATGCCTTCCGTATTCTCCCATTTGTCCTCCAGCTCCATGTTGCCCTTGCACATATGGGTCTCTTCGTTTTTCCTGCAGCTGTCAAAATAAGGGATATTGGTTTCTGCAATGCAGTCTTTACAATTGGCTTTTTCCTTTCCGTTCTCCTTATAGCCGCGTTCCTCCTGAACATGAAGTTCCCTGACGCCGGTTCCGTTTACACAGACCAGCCTCGCCCCATCTACCAGATAATCCTTTCCCATCTTCCGTTCCCCTTTCTTTATACAATCGCCGTTAATTCCATTCCTTCCGCCCCTCTTGCAAGCAGGCTCTCCGCCACATCCATCCGTACCCTGATTTCCCACTGATTCCTGTTTTTTATGCGATAGACCGGTTCTCTGCAGTCTCCGTCTCCTTCTTTCAGGATCGGCAGGTAATAAGATGCATTCTCTCCTTTAGCAGTGTCAAACAGGACTACAAACAGAAATGGCATGGTCTCCTCATACATTTTCAATACATCCATCACCTCTTTTGACACCAGAAGAAACGGCTCCGTCAGAATATCCGGATATAAGATATCCATCCCTGTCTTCATGTTCAGCAGAAAATATTTGGGCAGTTCCTTATAATGCTCTCTGGTCAGCTTTCGGGTATCTAACTTTCCATACCATGAGACGATCTCCGGAACCGGGTTTCCCCTTTGCGTCTTTAACTGGAAATATTCCATATTTTTTCACCTTCCCCTTGAAATCTGCCAAAAAAGAGGAAAAAATCTTCCGTCTTCTTCAACTCCCTGAATCCCATACTGTCCATAATCTCCTCCGCCATGTCCTCGCACAGCTTTTGGACTGCCGCCAGATAATAATCCGCGCATTGAAGCATGACGGCATCCTCTTCCGCCCTGCACAGTCTGGGAAAGCTGCCGCCTAATCCCTTTACGATCGATACCATGTCCCCCTCAAGGAACTCAAAGAAATATGGCGGCTTCCATATGAGCTCTGCAGGTTTTTCTTCCAGCCAGAATTCTTTCCCATACAAATAGAGCCTAAACGCATAGGACTTTGTCAAAATACTGCTGAGACAGTAGGTGATCCCGAGGCTTGCAGCCTTCGTTTCATCGGCAGGGTCTTTGTGCAGCTCCTTCCACCGGCATGCCAGTTCTTCAAACGTCTGTATCACCGCCCGGCGGTTTTCTTCCTTTCCGTATTCTTCCATGAGTTTCTGCACGCTTTTTCCAAAACACTCTCTTTGCAGTTCATCGGCGGCATGGAGCAGCCGCTTTCTCCGTTCCAAAATCTTAGCCATTCCTTATCCCCATTTCTTACTGCACTTTCAATTCTCCGCCTGTAAAGGTGATGCCTTTGTCCATGTTGATTGCAGTTCCCCCCTGCTGCAGGTTGACGGAGGACGTACCTGCCACAATCAGCGAACCGGTATCGCTTAAGATCGTCATGTCCTCTGCCGCCTCAAGCATGACCGAATGGGCGCTGACGATATGGATTCCTTCTGCATCTGTCAATTCAATTTTTGTCCCCTGATTGTTTGTGATTACAATGGAATCCGGCGTAAAGCGCACTTCTTTCTGGTATTTGCTTTTGAAGGACTTTACATCCGGGTCTTTCCGGTCAGCACTGTCTGTTTCCATGTGAACCGAACTGATAACAAATGCTTCCTTTTCCTCTCCACCCGGGATGGCAAGCCGCACCCTGTCTCCGGGCTCCGGCATACAGTACCATCCCGTTCCGTCAGAAGTAGAATATACTGTGGCATAGGGATACCAGATATTTATATCCTGCTGCCCGTTCTCATCCCCAAGGATAATTGTCTGAACCTGGTCTTCTTTTACCTTTTTCACGATCCCATCGAGAGCTGCACCTGTTATCTCAGCATGTTTTGTTTCCAATACCTCCATTCCTGCTTCTGACTTCAGATAGCATTCGTGGAGCATCTCTCCTGACACAAGGCTGCTTTCAATTTTATAGATATACAGCGTCCTTCCCTGAATCGTCATGTAATCCCCGATTCTGTGGTTTTCCCTGTCAGTCACTGCATAGATCAGTGCATCTTCCTCGCGAAGTTCCGTCAATCCCCCGTTTTTCTTTCGCCGGTACTCTCCCAGTTCCTTTATCACTGCATATTTCCCTGTTTCCGGCATTTCCGCCCTTTGTCCCTTAGGCAGATTGAAGCTGAACCGCCCTCCGTTTATGCGGGACTCTGCCACTAGAAATTTATGTTTTCTGCTGGCAAGCCTTTTTAAGAACTGCCAGTCGGTTTCGTAATATTGCAGAATAAGTTTTCCTTCCGCATCTGTCATGGGGCTGTTGAACCTCACTTCTGCGTCCGGATATCCCGCAGTAATCTGTCTGAAAATATCCTCATATGTAACTGCGCTGTCCTGAAAGGTCCTAAAATGCTTTTCCTGGTCCAGCAGCCAGCTCCCGCCATCTCCTCCGATAAGAATTGAAAGGTAAGTCCCTCCTCCCTTTTAGGCGTGATGAGGATAACCGGAGGACGCTTTTCTGACCAGAATACCGCAGCCGCGCTTTGTGCGTCTGCCTGTTCAAATTCTTTAGGAATCTGAATGGAAAATCCCATTCCATAATCTTCCTGATAGGTATCCTCTAAAAATTTTTGTCCGTTTTCCGTCCCTTTTCCAAACCGCTTTTTCATTTGAATGAGAAAAAGATCAAGGTCTCCATATAGTACCTGTTCCACTGCTATCCTCCTTAATGGATGCAAATATCTCTTCTTTCAAGCTGCACCACTTTATGCTTTCTTCTTCCGGGTAGGTAAATGTCAGAAGCACCATATATTCTTTGATTGGAAATAACGCTTTAATATGCTCCTTCTCCATGTCCTTCATATGCATGAGAAACCAACCCACAGGAACCGCTCCGTCCCCGTATAAATAGACCGGCGAATACGTATATTGCACAAAAGCCTCCTGTGTCAGTTCAAGAACCTGTTCTATTGCATTTCTGACATCCTCTTTCTTCAATACTTTGCGAAAAAACTGGATCGTAATCTGTTCCTTCCCTTGTTCCTCCTCCAGTATGATCTGGGGTCGGTTTGCCAGAGGATAGCTTCCTTCCTGTTTTTCTCCGCTCATTTCTGCAAAATTTCCCGGCAGCGCCAGGCTGAACTTCCTTTCAGCAAAATCCCACTTGACCAGATCAAGTGTATTCTGTATGCTTCCTTCCGCATCCCCGTCAAAAATAGTCTTCATAGCCTTTCCTGCCTTTTAAAACTGACTTTAAATTCTGTTATAATCTGTCTTCTCCTCGAAAGCACTGCCTGTGCTTTTTCATTCTGCGTATCAAATGCTTTTTTCTCCAATGCAGCAGCCGCATGCACCCGGCTGCTCACTTCATTCAGACGATTCATCTTATCTATGGCAGGACTCTTTCCTACCCCACCTGTCTTGATGCTTTTACTCATCCTTTCACCCCTCCCTCATAAACCAGTTTGTTGTCTGTCTCTTCCAGTCCAATCTGATTCACCTGTATGCCGCGTATCTGCTTTTCCAAATCGCCTGCCAAGGCTTTGCATGGGGTCGATGCAATGATATCCATTTCCAGCTCATTCAGACTACATTCTTTTCCGCTTTCACTCTGGTATTCATGAAACACCGGAAACCCAGCATGATCGTTGCCTGCCAGCGTCACTTTATTCGTAGCGCCTATAGAGTCGAAACCATTACACATATTGATGACCGTCGGAGCGGTATTATCTCTCCTCACAAGAGAAATCTCTTTGGGCGATTGAAAAAATAAGCGGTCCGCCTTAATTCCTACGGTGTCTGTAGCAGAAATCACAATCTTTCTGTTGCTGACAAAGTCAGTTCCGCTTTCATCCGTAAGAGATATTTTCAGCGGATTTTCCTGTTTTAAATCCTGAAATCCCATTCTGTCTGGCAAAAGGTGCATCCGCTTCTGATTCATTGTGGTAAAGTATCTGTCCGTCGTTTTCATCTCTGGATGCCCCCATCCATTTGTATGTACACCGCATATTGCTCTTGCCTTACTGTCAAATGGACCTGCCAGCTGAATATAAATCTGTTCTCCTTTTTCTGGCATGCAGTACATGAGGTTTCCCGTGTCCGGTTCCCATGGATACCAGTAAGCCTCCTCCGCCTGCTGAATCTCGTCTATATCAAATTTCACCCTGACAAATTCATCTTTTGTCTCCAGTACACTTGCCGAAAGCAGTCTTCCTGTGGCTTCCTGATTTTCATAAGGCTCTGCGGAAAACGCGCCTTTGGATTCCATCCTGTACCGGAAGCACAGCAGCCCCTTCTTGAGCTGACATTCTTTGCCCGCGATACTATAATAAATTCCTTCCCATTCTACCCTGTCTCCAAGATTCAGGTCTTCATAGGTACTGACATCCCTGCCAATCTTTCTTTTTTGTCTGTCAAACCATGCTCTTTCCTCAAAAGCATCCAGCGTTTTCCGGCTATGAGTTCTTCCTTTAGGGAGACCGACATTGATTTCCGGTCTTCCCGACAGTGCATCCGGTGCTATGGACGTACTAATTCGGCTCGCCAGACGCTTTATAAACTCCCAGTCTGTCTCTTCGAGCTGATAAAGGGGAATTTCTATTTTCTGATCCTCTACATGAAAACGAATGTCCGCCCCGACAGTATCCTGCAAAACTTCTCTCATGATTTCCTGATAAGTCCTATTCACATTCTGGAAAGTCCGGCTTTTCTTCCTGCAGTCTGTCTGCGCCGTCTTTGAAATGCCCCGTACAGATATCTGATATCCCTGCCCTTCCTGTACCTCCCGAATTTCTTGAATCATTCCTGAAAAAAGAAGTTTATCACCAGTCCACACATTTAAATCTGCCTTCTCCATAGGCTTGCATAATGCTTCTTCACCTTCTTTCTCAGAAAGAAATCCCTCAAGTTCAATGACTGCATGGGAGTCTTTTTTAATTTCCATGTGAAGCGCCCTTAAGTCTTCTATTGGTACCGCCGTCTCTATTCTGATTTCTCCTGATGTAATTGCTGCCATATTTATCCCTCTCATAAAGTCTCTCAATCAATAATAATCATCATTCTATTATTGTCATGAGGTACTCTCTTTTACACAACATTGAATTTTTTACTATTGATGCTTTTGTATTTTAGGATTTTCAACATACTTATCTATTATACTTTCATTATCCAAATCATGCATTTTAAGACAATTATGTATAAATCTTTCTTCTAAACAATTTAAATCATATTCTTTCAATTCTTTGAAAAAATTTATCACATTCTTTTTTAACTGATTTAAGCTGTTTTTACGCAAAATCTTCACATCATGTGTAAAATCTGCATCATATGCAACACAGTTTGTCGGAATAATCATTATTCTAAGCACATGTGCATCTGGATATTCTTTGTCAAACCAGCCACAGTGATTATTCATTTGTCCAACTTCTGATTTATAAATTTCCTTTCTTCCTAGCGACACCTCACTTTTACATTCAAACATAACATAATAATTATTCCCCATCCCCCACAGATTATCTGGTCCCTTTCTAATTGATTTGTCAGGTCTTTGACTCACATATCCTAACAATATTCCCAGCTCTCCTACAGCTGCTTCAAATTTATCTGCCGTTACGCCAAAACTCAAGCATTCATTTATCCTATTGATTTCCAGCATCAATTCATCAAAAGATTTAAACTTTTGAATATTCTTTATAATATTTTGTATTCTGTTTAAATTAATGTTCTCCATTTTTTTATATGTAACTCCATCTCTTGGCTTAAGCATCTCAAAATTACTTTCAAAAGCTGCCCTTTGCAATTTTTGCGACTCTATTTTGCTACTATGATACATATAGTGAGCCTTCATTTGCAAATACCATCCTTTATCACTTTTATCGCATTTAATTGTATCCAAAATAGATTGAATAACATTTGCAGCTTCATCATATTTTTTTTGCAAAAACATATTTTCTGCCTTTTGCTCTAAAGACAATATCTCCAATTCATCTTCTCTGTTTTTTTCCGCTACCTCTATACGATTCATTTCACTTTCATAATAAGCCTTCCATCCATTATCTCTTTTTAAACATTGATTCATAAGGGATGCTGTCTCTTTAATCGTTAATTCTTTACCATCTTCCTTCGCCCATTCAGACACTTGTAATCCTATTTCAATTTGCTTTTGTGTCTGATTAGAAAACAATTCCCTAGTCAAACTACTTCGTATGAAACTTACGAGTTCAGATCCAATTAAAATAATACAACTATAATCCTTTTCACTCCTTACGCTTCTTCCTAATCCTTGTTCTATCTTTTGCGCTATTTTTTTCTGAATCAAATGACTTTTACTTCTTGCCTTTTCCTCATATACATCACTCATATTTGTAGAAAATGGAAGCGAATCTAAAATCAAAATGCGGCAGGCATTATCTGGTAAATCAATACCATCATATCTATTAACCAAAACCCTCAATTTTCCTGTTCCGTAATCTCCCCGTTGCAGATTATTCATTTCTTGATATATATTAGATTTATCAATTGGTATACAACCAAACTCACAATAATCCTCCTGCTTTTTCCATGTAGGTGTTAATGCAATCGCACCAAATTTATACGTCATCTGTCCTAAATACTCTATTATAGAGTGTCGTGTAAATTCCTGTGAAATTAGCGAAGGAATTAAAATCATCTTTTCTCCTGACCATTTCAATTTTTCATTTATAATCGGTTCTTTTATTGCATTAATTGAAATTCCTAACACTTTTACAAAGAAACTATCATCCTGTGTCGTTGCCGACATTAATATCCTATATTTCGCATTGGTGAAACATCCAAACATATTAATGGGCGCTACTAACGGCATTATTTGTATTTCATTCCCCTTTATAAATGCTTGACAATTTTCCACACTATTTTTTATAAGTGACCAGACAAATGTAATACAATTTTTATCCTTGCTTTTTGCTAATAATTCAAGTACCTGAGATTTTTTTTCAATCCATGCCCAGTAAGGAATCATCATGATGCTATCATAATCTTCATTATTTTTTATATCCCATAATGTTCCCTCTCCCTGCTCTGATAAATCATCTTCGAATAATTCAAAAATTTTTTCATATAATTCTTTTTCTTCATTCCTTTTTATGCTTATTACAAATGCATCACGTATCGCATCAAGACATGCATGTGCATCATCAAAGACAATTGCCCCTATCTTTTCTGAAGTATTTCCTGTCCCAAATATTGTTTTACCATTAAACATTTTTTGAACATGAGTTATAAGAATTCTTTTGCTTGCAAGAAACTCATTGGGAAGTTGATTGTTTTCCCCTATTGTACAAATAGGAATTCCAAATTTTGTAGCTTCTTTACAAACCTGCTCAACCAAATATTTGTTGGGACATATATACACACATGGTCCGTCTCCTTTATTTAATTTTGTCATTAAAACCAATAATCCTATTAAAGTCTTTCCCTCTCCTGTATGCAGTTTAATGATAACATCACGTTCATCAATTTTTTCTGTATACCATTTAGTCAAAATTTCTTTTACTTTTTCTATTATCTCTTTCCTATTTCGTATACATATATACTTTAAATTTCATTCCGTATACTTTTTTATAACATCTTTTGAAATGTGTTCCATATCTGGATAAATAAAACTGGTAGAAATCCCCAATATATTTACACTCTCATACAGTTTCTCTTTAGATTCGCATGGGATAACAAATTTAAAAAGCGTTTCATCATCACAAATATCTTCCAGCTTTTTTGGTGAATTATGTACTGTAAAGGAGGATTGTTGCGAATACATTCGTAAATCTTTCTCCACTGAATGACATGCAATAATTTTATTCATAAACTTATCTTCTAACATCACATTATTCTTAAATGCCGGTAATAACATTTGCTGCACTGTATAGGCATCTATAGGATATACAAATTCTCCAAATCCCTCTTGCACATTTATTCTTCGGGGAATCAATACCCATATACAAGCATCATTTTCTTTATCTATGTTTCTTTCCAAGGCAAAATAGCATGCTACCAGAGGAGAACTGCTCCAATCCAATATTCTTGTCGGCAATCCGTAATGCTGCATTAATGACATCCATGCCGCATAATTATCTTTATTAGGCGTATTATTTTCAATTTGTTTTACATAAATATAAAAATCATTTGTAACATAATTTTCTTTTTGACGTAGTTTTCCCCTAAATATTGATGGCTCAAGATGCCAATTACTATTCTCTTGCCCCCTGAACCATATTGGTTGCTTTCCATACATATCTTTCAATTTTTTTATTTCATCTATTAAATTGTTTATCGAGTTAATTTGTACTTCAATCATTTTTCTATTTCTCCTTATCATTTTTGCATTTGCTATGCCTGTTCCACGTCAACCATTCCCACTTCCGTCAGCTTAATCCCCTGTATCCCCCTCCGCAACAAGCTCTCCACAAAATCAAGTCTGCCAACAATACAGTTCCTTTTAAAATCCTTTATTCTAAAAGCTGCAAATGCGTTGATTTTACCCTTCTCCAGCACCAGTTCTGTCATCCTGTTCCCTATGCTGTTATACTGGCATTTATCCGAAAGACACTCTATCTCTTCAAATATTGGTAAAAAATAAGTAGCACTGCTTCCACTCTCTTTATCCCACAGCTTGGCTCCTATGTATGGAGTACCAGCATGATACATCAGAGTGGTTTCCATAAAACATCTGGATACCATAATGCAGGGACTGCACAGCAGATCTGGGAAAAATCCCTCCATGGGAAAATTCATCTCCATCACATTCCATCGTGGGAACCTGCGAATCCCCTCCCTTGTCAGGAATCTGATATCAATCGCCCGATTTTTATTGATATTATAAGGAATCCGGTTCCCTTCTCCTGTCTCAATCAGAAAATACTCCATCTTTATCTTTCTCCTTTGTGTATAAGATAACTGCCTTGTCCATAAATTCTCCGTAAATGATTTTGAAATCATCCGTTATAGAAATGCTGCTCTCTTCCACATTCCGCATAATCAGCCTTGACAGATTCTCAATTATTCTGTAGACAATCGCTTCATAATAATGGGTATACTGCTCCTTTATCCAGAGTAATTCATATCCCTGCAGCCTTACAAATTTACTGCCTGCATCTTTATAAAGGTCTGATAAATCCTCCGCATACCTTTCCTGTAAAAATACTGGCTGATAACTTCCAGCTGTTTCTCTGTTATCCAAATAGAAGTTGTCGTCATAAGCTTCTATTCGGAACTTAAGCCTTTCCTGATGCAAGCTGCTTCTCAAAAAACTAAAAATCAGGTATTGCAGCGCTCCCTTTTGCCTCTCACCTTGAACTTCCTGGACGGATTTCAGCACTTTATCTATTGCCTGCCCTAAATCACCCCATATTTCATTGGCATGAGCCTCAACATATGACTGGAGTTGTCTGCAGGACGAGTTAAAATATTCTTCCATATGTTTTTGAATATATTGCATTATTTCCTTTTTCCGATTATTCATCTGCATTTCACCACACCTGATTGCCTTCTTCCCTTATCCGGTTGAAGTCAACATAAGTTTTCCCTTCTTTTTCCGCATATGCTTCTGCAAACTCACTATCACCGTAAACCAGCTGTAATTCCGTGCACCCTGCAAATGCGTTCTCATCTATGGAGCACATGCTCTCCGGCAGCACTATCTTTTTCAATTCGGTACAGCCTTCAAATATGCCTGCCCCTATATCTGTCATACCTTCCGGAAAGGTCATTTCTTCAAGGCTGGTACATCCGCCAAACGCTCTGTATCCGATTTCCCTTAATTCTTTATTAAGAAAAGCATACTGTAGTTCCACACAGCCCTCAAAAGCACTGTCTCCAATCACAATAATCCCCGTGGGAAAAATCACCTGGTTGATCTGTCCGTTATCCTTAAATGCCGATTCGCCGATTGCACTGACCTTCTTTCCTTCCAGCTTCTCTGGCAGAAAGACCACGGACTCATTTCCAGTATATTTTAATATCTTTGCAGAACCATCCTCAAGGAAACAATATTCGTAATCCCCCACCATTCCATTGTCATCCACTTTTTCCCCTCTCTCCTCATTTACTGCTGCAACTCCGGTTTCTTTCTCCTGCAGTACCACCCTCTCCTCTTCTGCGGCTGCTTTCCCGCATCCTGCCACAAGGGACAGCATGCATAAGCTGATCAGTACTCTCTTAATCTTTTTACGGCATTTCATCTCCGCTCTCCACCTCCACAAATTCTATGCCCGATGCCTCCGCCACTTCCTGGGCACGGCTTCCTTTCTGACCATAAACTGTAATAGAACCTCCCCATCTGGGATACGCCTCAAAAATATCATCATGAATTTCAACAGTTTTCCCCGGGATATATATCCTTCTCAAGCCGGAGCACCACATCAATCCGTTCAGAATTTCCAGATTCTCCGGAAACTGTACCCTCTCAAGGTTTCCGCAATAATTAAATAGACTCGCCCAGACTTCTCTCACCCCCTCTCCAAAGGAAACATCATGTAAATTGCTGCAATCAGTAAAAGCCTCGTCACCTATCTCAGATACTGAATCTGGTATGATTATTTCTGATAATCCAATGCAAATTCCAAACGCTTGTTCTTCAATAATTTCTACAGAATCTGGTATGATTATGGTTTTTAATTCAGTGCAATCATAAAATGCACCCTGCCTGATAATCTTAAGCTCTCCTGGCAGTTCTACCTTCTCAAGTGCTGCATGCTCAAATGCGTTCCTTGGTATCTCCCTGACTCCATCCGGGATTTCTATTGTTTTTACATCTACCTTCTGAAAACAGTTGAGTCCCAGCTTGACCATCGTCTCCGGCAGTATAATCTGTTCATAACTGCCATCATAATATTGATCCACCACTGCCAGTCCCCTCCAATTGCAGTCTTCTATTTCTGTGATTCCATAAGGGATCTCTATGATGGGACCTTCGTTCCCTCTCCCTTCAACCAAGCAGCTTCCTCTTATCCTGAACTTTCCACCGTCACGTTCCTCCTGCCATAAGGATCCTTCGAAAGCATACTTGTCTATATGCGTCCTCTGGGAATATTCTATCCGGGCAAGCGCCTTGCAGTTTCCAAACGCATTCTCCCCCACATAAACGATGCTTTCAGGCAGAACCACCTCCATCAGGCTTGCATCTTCATAAAAAGCATTGTCCGCGATATACTGCATGCCCTCTTCCAGCTTGATTTCTCTTAGTCCCATGCATCCTGCAAAGGCATATTCACCGATGTAGCGCACCCCTGACTGTATCACCACCTTCTCAATATCCGCCCTGCCTCGGAATACACCCTCTGCTATCCCTACTACCGGATATCCGTCAAGCATGGATGGTATACAGAGTTCTCTCTCTGCACTTTTACACCCCGTGATGATAATCTCTTCCTCTGCATTCACCATATAAACCAGAGCAGGCTCCTCCCCCTGCATCGCCCTTGAAGGCAAGCTGGGACCGAACAGTAAAATGCCGCATATAACTGCCATTACAATTAGTTTGATTTTTCTCATCTCTTACTCCTTCAGGACTCTTCTAATTTAACCTCTTCATGGCATTTCATCTCCGCTCTCCACCTCCACAAATTCTATGCCCGATGCCTCCGCCACTTCCTGGGCACGGCTTCCTTTCTGACCATAAACTGTAATAGGACCTCCCCATTTGGCATATGCCTCAAAAATATCATCATGAATTTCAACTGTTTTCCCCGGAATATATATCCTCCTCAGACCGGAACACCACATCAGTCCGTTCAGGCTTTCCAGACTCTCCGGAAACTGTATCCGCTCAAGGCTTCCGCAATAATCAAACAGATCCGCCTGGACTTCTTTCAACCCCTCATTAAAAACTACCTCTGATAAATTACTGCAATGATGAAAAGGCGCACAATCTATCTCATATACTGAATCTGGTATGATTATTTCTGATAATCCAATGCACCATCCAAACGCATTTTCTCCAATAAACTCTACAGAATCTGGTATGATTATAGTCTTTAATTCAGTGCAATCATAAAATGCGCCTTGCTCGATAATCTTAAGCTCTCCTGGCAGTTCTACCTTCTCAAGTGCTGCATGCTCAAATGCACTCCATGGTATCTCCCTCACCCCATCAGGGATTTTTATTGTTTTTACATCTACATTCTGAAAACAGTTGAGTCCCAGCTTGACCATCGTCTCCGGCAGTATAATCTGTTCATAGCTGCCATCATAATATTGATCCACCACTGCCAGTCCCCTCCAATTGCAGTCTTCTATTTCTGTGATTCCATAAGGGATCTCTATGATGGGGCCTTCGTTCCCTCTCCCTTCAATCAGACAGCTTCCTCTTATCCTGAACTTCCCCCCGTCACGTTCCTCCTGCCATAAGGATCCTTCGAAAGCATACTTGTCTATATGCGCCCTTTGGGGATATCCTATCCGGGCAAGCGCCTTGCAGTTTCCAAATGCATTCTCCCCTACATAAACGATGCTCTCAGGCAAGACTGCCTCCACTAGGCTTGCATCTTCATAAAAAGCATTGTCCGCGATATACTGTATGCCCCCTTCCAGCTCGATTTCTCTTAGTCCCATGCATCCTGCAAAGGCATATTCTCCGATGTAGCGCACCCCTGACTGTATCACCACCTTCTCGATATCTGCCCTGCCGCGGAATACACCCTCTGCTATCCCTACTACCGGATATCCGTCAAGCAGGGATGGAATACAGAGTTCTCTCCCTACACTTTTACACCCCGTGATGATAATCTCTCCCTCTGCATTCACCATATAAACTAGGGCAGTCTCCTCCCCCTGCATCGCCCTTGAAGGCAGGCTGGGACCCAGCGATAAAATGCCGCATATAACTACCATTACAATTAGTTTGATTTTTCTCATCTCTTACTCCTTTAGGGACTCTATTTCATAACCTTCGTGTCTCAGACATTGAAGATTGTCTTCAATACTCTTTACATAAGAATCCTCTTTTCCCGTTTTTCCTTCCTCCCCTCCGCCATTGAACTGTCTTACGCCTCCCATTTCACTTCCCGCATATTCTTCACAGTATGCCAGATAAGCCACTCCGCACGCTATGCTCATATTAGGGGTCTCTTTGTCATAGCAAATCAGATATTCTCCTTCATATCCCTTCAGCATGTTGTCAGAACCATCTATGATTGTGACCACATTGTTTCTCAGGATTCCCAATCCCTCCCCAAACCCGGCATGGCTCGTAGCAGTTATTCTATTTTGAACATCTACATAATAATTAAATCCTTGTCTCATGCTCCCTTGTTTATACTCTGTGCCATCCCTGACCCATACTACTTTTTCGTCCTGACCTTGATGATATCTGGGCTTATTATTCGTTTCTTCTGTCGGATTATATCCTGACAAAAGCCACAATGCATAATCGCCCGGCACAAGGCACTGCATGACATCTCTTGCGCTGTTTTTAGCCCCATTACTCCCCCAACGCGATTCCTGCATGATAATTGCCTTGACTACATCCGTTCTTACCGGAATCTTATTATTTCCAAAAGCGCCTTCATCGATTTTAAGGTTCCAGTAATAAGTCCACGCGATTATATTGTCATCAAAATTTCTATTTACATCTTCTCCTTTCAGCTCGCCGTCGCTTATTGCTGCTATCTTCAATCCGCATCTTTGGGCTACGAACTGAATGTATGCAGCTGCCTCATCTTCGCTCAGATCACCGTCTAAATATGCTTCCATCTGTTGTAGTGCGCTTTCCATGGTAATGCTGAAGAAGCTCTGCCCTGAATCAATCGGGGTAATTATTCCTCCATGGCTGCAAAAAAGCATTGATGTCATTGTGATGCCATCCTTTTCGTACGGCGGTTCATCATCCTGTTTGCTCAGATACGACCTGCCTAAAGAGAAATTCTCCCACGCATCGTTTAATTGTATAAGATGCCGGCAGACTCCATGCTTGCTGCACTCCGGATCCTCCCTTATCCTGCTCAGCTCGTATTGCCGATCAGCAGGCTGCGCGCAATTACAATTAAAGGGAAAAATATTTTTTCCTAAGATATAATCCCCAACTGTTGCATATGTCTTATCATTATCTTTCATTGCGTTCTCTGAAACCCTTAAAACAGTTTCCTTTCTTTTCTCGCTTATTTCAGCGCTTTCTTTTCCTAATTCTAAAACAATCTTAGACTCACCTGGTATTTCAAACGGTTCCAGCACAGCCTTATTGCATTGAAGCCTTGCCCCATCTACGAGATACTCCGCATAATCATCATTGGACGCATAATCTTCAAGAACTTTATCAATATCGGCTTGTGAGACTTCTTCCTTATTTAAAATTCTCCTGACCTCATCCTTTATTGCCCCGTCCTGAATGTCTTCTGCTTTCTTCGCTATTTCAAGCGCTTTCTGCTCATCATCCTTCATCTGTTTGTATTTTTGAACTACATTTCCCTCATATTGTTCTTCTAAATACTTCTCATATTCCTTTTCCATAGGCTTCCCTTCTCTCTACTGTATCCTAAACTCCCCGCCAGTAAACGAAATATCCCCGCTCAATGTCATAGTCGTCCCGCCCTGTTTCACCTGCACCTTATCCTCCGCCGCAATCAGCAGGGATTCCGCCCCACTGGCTACAGTCAGGTTCTCCTTTGCCTGAATCACGATATCTTTATCACTGGTGATGGTAATCCCTTCGCTGTCGTTCATCTCCACCATCATTCCCTGATTGTTGGTCATCAGGATGGAATCGGGCGTGAACAGAATTTCCTTTCCGTACTTCGTCTTAAGGGACTTATAGTCAGGATTCTGTCTGGCAGCGTCTGTTTCCTTATGTACCGCACTGATGATGAAGCTGTTCTCCTCCTTCTCCGGCACATACATGCGCACGCTGTCCCCAGGTTCAGGCATACAGTACCAGCCTGTCCCGTCGGGAGATGAGTATACCGTGGAATACAGGAACCATTTCTTTCCGTCCAGAGCTTTCCACTCATCATTTATGATTTCCACCTGTACCTTATCCTTCCTGACAGCCGAGATTACCGCATCGAAGGAACATCCTGTCAGCTCCCTGTGCCATGCAGGCAGCACCCTCAGACCGGCTCTGGTCTTTAATGTGTATTCATGGCAGCACTCCGCTCCCTGATAGGTTGTTAGAATTGCGCTAACCAGATAATCTCTGCCCTGATAAGTAACCAGATCACCCATCTGATAGATTTCTCTGCTTATAAACA
Organism: uncultured Lachnospiraceae bacterium; assembly: GCA_949878435.1. GTDB lineage: Bacteria > Bacillota > Clostridia > Lachnospirales > Lachnospiraceae > Suilimivivens. The sequence goes on along the minus strand of CATLAK010000027.1, from coordinate 11,856 downwards.
CCAGTTCCATCTGATCCGCAGGCTGAATGGACGGCATGCCGTTGCGCGATTTCTCCATATATTCCCCGAAATCCATCCTTACCTGAATCCTGCCGGTTTCCGCCTCCCGTTTTCTTCCCTTCGGCATCCCCATGGTATATCCGGCTCCTTCTGAAAGCGCATCAGGGACAAGGTACATGCCTGTCCTTCCTGCAAGGCGTTTTAGGAATGCCCAGTCTGTCTCCTGATACTGAATCAGCGTCCCCATGGTGCGGTCCTGCTCTCCCTCTGTGCAGGATGCCCGTCCGCCTGTATATGTGCCTGCTATTTTCTGATGGATGGATGTGCACAAAGCCTCTTCATTCTGGAAGACCCTGAAGTGCGGCTCTAAATCCATCAGTATCGTCCCGCTTTTCAGCTCCAGCGCCAGTATCGTCTCATACCCGTCATGGATAAATGAAAAATCCGTAACGACGCCATGGAAAAGGATCGTATACACTGCAATTTCCTCATCTTTGTCGACAGCCGTGATGCGCACCCAGGTCTGTTTTATCAGGGCTCCCATATACTGCTCTTCCATGCCGTCTTTGATCCTCAGTCTGACCTCTGCCCCAGCATGGCAGTTGACCTTCCTGTCGATTTTAAGTTCTTTCAGTGCAATGTATTCAAAAGGTTCTATCTTGATTTCATAATCTCTCATGGCTCTCCTCCTGTATCTCTAAAGTTGTAAGTATGTTTAAGACGGCTGCTTTCCAGATATCATACCGCTGGAATCTGCAGTGGAAATTTCCCAGTACCATATCCCCCTGCATCTGAAAGAGAAAGATAAGGCTATAGAGCTGTCCATTCAGGCAGAATGCCTTAAGATCCATCCATGGAATCTCTTCCTGCCCTGCCTTCACTTTTCCTGTATCGTAAAATACATTCTGTTTCCAGATCCGTTCCATATCCCGGCGGATTGTCTTGAGCCTGTCCGGTGCTCCCATCTCTTTCATCGTCTCTTGATAAAGTGGGAGCAGGCTGAAAGTAAGCGCTGCATCCCCTCCGGCTTCCGCCTTGATGATCTGGGGTCTTTGCCGGCTCCTGTAGCGGGCTGCTGCCTGCGCATCCGCCATATCGGTCATGCTATCGGGCAGAAGGATGGAGCATCTTCCTTCAAACAGGCTCTGCCTGTGTGCCGGTATCCTCTTTGCACCGATTCTTATGTCCTTAGCTGCTTCCAGATTCTCTGGCTGTCTCTGCTCATATTTCTGCCTGAGCGCCAGAATGAGCTTATCCCCATATGTTTCCTCCCACATACCATCCTCCCGCTTTTTCCTGCTTTTTCTTCTTCACTGCCGCACTCCGTATGATCTTTTGAAATGTCTTTCTCTCCTCTGCCTCATCCCCTGCCGGAAAATGATAGCTGCCGAACATCATCTTTCCTTCCAGAGATAGAACGAACAGGATATGGATGCAATCCTCTGTAAGCCCTCCTGTTGCGAAGGAGAACCATCCTGCCGTCTCTTCCTTTGCCCTGATACATCCTGCCTGCTGACGGATGCTTTCGGGATAAAGATGCCCAATCAGCACCTGTATCTCCCTGACAGCACTGTATACCTGCTTTTCCTCCAGTGCTTTATCCAGTAAATTGAAGGTTATGATCTTTTCCCCGGTATGATCCATATAGACTTCCTGGGGTCCCTGCCCGTACGGAAACTTCTTTTCCGCTTCCTTCCCTGTCACGGCTTCAAAGCCCCCGGGAAGCTGTATCTCCAGCTGCCCGTCCAGGCAGACCACCGTCTCCCATCCGGTCTCTTCCCTAATGCTCTCCATGCTCCTTTTCCTCCCATACCGCCCTTGAAAAATCGATGGGGACCTCAATGTCATAGACCTGCCCTTTCCCTCCGTCATCCAGCAGCAGTTCCTCCATCCTTTTCACCGCATACCTCTTAATATCAACTTCATTTAATCTGTTTATCTTGTCAATCGCAGGATTTTTGCCAATTCCTCCGATTCTTACGCTTTCGCTCATAGGCATCCTCCTTATCCTTAAATAATGACCGGCATGCTCCCTGCAATCTTTTCCATGACCGGGTCTCCTCCACCGTCCATGGGAATGTTGGACAGGATTGCTGACACGGCTCCCTCAAGGGGATATCTGTCCTCCCATATCTCCCCGCCGGGAGCGCGCTTCTTTTTCTCCGCCAGGGGCTCCGATGCCGCGAAGCTGCCCTTTCTGCCTATTGCATCAAACGCATTGCAGAGGTTGATAACCGTGGGGGAGAGCATGTCCTTCCTCACCAGCGTGGCTTCCTTGGGCGCTGTGACTGTCACATTCTTTCCTTTCAGTTCCACCCTTCCTTCCGCCAGCACGGATATCCGGTGCTCTGATCTGACCTGCACGAGGGAGTCGTCCTTCAGGGCTATCTGCGCATTGTTCCCTTCCCTGTTCAGGAGACCCATTTCCGAAGGCTTCAGATACATCTGCTTCTTATTTTCTGTTGTAAAGTACCGGTCATGATAATCCGCAAGCTCCCCGCATGATTCTCCGTTTTCCCTGATATTATAAATGACCTCCCCGGAATCCTCGCATGCCCTGCCAAAATAGAGGGCTGCCCTCGTCCCCGGTTCGGGCATGGAGTAGAAAAGATTCCCCGTAAAGGGCTTCCATGGGAAGTCGTACGCTCCGCCGAAAGCCTCCTCTCTGTCGATGTCAAGATGCAGCCTGACAAGTTCCTTACCCGTGCTTAAGACCTTACCCTCCAGCACGGCTCCCTTCAGGGTATGCGCAGGTATTTCCTTCTGCGTGAAGCACTGTGCCGGGAACACCCTGCATGTGCAGCTTAAGACATTATGTACAAAGATCGTTTCCGACGCCATGACAAAGAACTCCCTGCCCTGGATGCGCAGCATATCCCCCATCCGCATGTAATCCATATCATGAATCTCATATCCGGCACTCTGTCCCGCGCATCCTTCGCTGTGATGAACCAGAGAATGTGCATATCTGCCGATATCCAGATCGCCCCTGTGGATTCCTTTTCTCATCCCCACATGGACGGCAGTTCCTGCTTTTACATCCTCCGCCGTCACGCACGCGCCCAGATGGCTCATGATCCGTTTAAGAAAAACATAATCCGTTTCTTTGTACTGGATCAGCGGATGCGTAAGCTGCCGGTCCGGAATATTCCATACAGCCGCGCCCTTATAGTCCTCAAGGACTGCCTCTGCAACCTCTCTGTAGGTCTGCGACAAATCCTGAAAGGACCGTGATTTCCGCTGGATATCCATGCGCCACGTATGGGATGCTGCCCAGAGGCGGAGGCTGGCATAATCTCCCTCTTCATCAAGTTCCAGCCTGCGGATTACACCGAAAAAAAGAATCTCATCTTTACCATCTTCCTTCCTGCCGACTATTTCCAGTGTATCCTCCCCGGTCTGGGTAATGACTGTCTCCGCTTCGTTTCCCTTTACTATACAGACGATTTCTGCCTCCGTATGCCTGCCACATTCTGCATGGATACGGCACTGCTCCACCGTTATGACTGGAAATCTGCACCTTATCCTCAGGTTTCCCAATGTGATTTTATCTGACATATACTGCCTCCTCTCCTTCCATTTTCCATCCTTTTATCCCATAAGTTCTTGCATTTTCAGCACAGCTTTCTAGTCCAAGACGATCATCCTGTTATCTGTTACAATTCTGCCAGCCCCCCTGTTGCTCTCCCCTTTCCTAATCCTGTCTAGAATCTCTTCCATTTTTCTAAAAACTTCTTTTCCTTCAAAATCCTTATCCGCCTGTTCATCACCGATTTTACTGCTTATGTATCCCGCAAGGATTTCCCATGGAACTGCTTCCCTGCCCTGCAGGAGCAGACAGGCAAACTGGATATCCTCCCCCTCTGCTTTTCTGCTTGCCAGAACTTTCTTTGCAAAGCAGTCTGTTATCTCCTTCGACAGAGTCCTTCCTCCCCGCCCTGCCCAGCTGGCATCTGCCAGATTGACAGTATCAAATTCTGTCTGGATATCGTAAAAATCCTTATACTCTGTCCGCAGCCTCGCCCCTTCTTTTAGCTTAAACCGGCAAATCTCCAGTTCATTCTGCGCCCGTCCCAGATTTTCATCTAGCACGAACTCCGTCACATATCTGGTATAGTCAGGCATCTCTTCCACTGATTTCACCCTGAATTTCAGACTTACAAACACTTCCGTAGACGCGTACGCCACCTGTTCTTCTTCTGTAAGTAAAAATATAAAGTCCTGACACTTGATGATACCTGTCCCCACGATTAACTGGTCATCCCTGACCTTTATCCTGCATCCGCTGATGATTCCGTCTGGATAATCCTGATACTGCAATTGCAGGGCGGAATAAGAATAATCCCGGAGCGCCCATAATAATTCTTTTTTCATGATTCTTCCGCGTTCAAATGCGGGATAGATATGTTCCATGCCTTTTCCTTCCTTCTATCAATACTCTCTGCCTACTTCATCCCATCAAAATAATTCCTAACCCATCCTTCATGCTCAAAAGGATAAAACTGTTCTTCCCCCATATACAGCCTCTCCTCTTTCCTGCACACCGGCACGATCACATACCCCCACTCCCTGCACCGCTTCCACGCAAAGAACCTAATCTCCCGGTTGACGATGCTGTCCGTTTCCTTCTGCGGGATATTCTCACCGTGCACCTGTCTGATATCCTCATAGGTCACTTCCCTGAACTTCTCCGGCTCACAGTCGAAATGGAAGTGGTACCGTACCCTGCCTTCCGTGTCCTTCAGATACAGCTGCAGCGTCACATCCTCCAGATTCCTCGATACCGCCCTGGTCTCATCTTCCCGCAGGAAGCCGTTGACCAGCTCCACTTCCCTGCCGTTATGGGTGAAGGCGCTCACCGTGTAGGGAAGGACGGGCTTGTCCGAATGCAGCTCGATCTCTGCATATCCAAGCCGCTTGTCCCGTATGAATTTCAGCGCGCCGTCCACACAGTTCATTTTTAAGTCGATGTCTCCTGCCATATCCCTGTTCCTGCGCTTGAACTGGATCATCCTTCCGGGGATGAATTCCTTCAGCGCTTCCCGGAAGATATCGATCTTGCAGGACTGCCCTGTCAGCTTCAGGAAAGAATACTCTTTAAGCCGGTCCTGCCTGTATAACGGCTCCATAAATTTACAGATGATGCCATAGATATCCCCCTTCAGGATCAGTTCCAGTTCATAGAGATTGATCACGATCTCCGGCAGCTCCTTCAGCATGCGGAATCCCTCTCCCTCCTGCAGGGACAGTTTCCACTTATCCGCCTGGATCCATGCAATATCATCGTCCCCATCGTCCCTGGAGGTGATTCCCACCCTCAGGATGCCCGCCTGCTCGTAGAAATGCTTCTTCACCCGTTCAGCCAGGAAGAAGAGCAGATAAAAGTTGTTCTTCACCTTGAAGTAAGCCTCCCTGCTCCTCGTTTCATATTCTTTGAAACGGGTGGGTATATATTTTTCCGCCATGCCGTATACCTCTTCGAGACTGCGGTACAGTTCTTCTGTCCCATGCCCGTCAACATACCGGAAGATGTCCATATCCAGCTCCCGCAGGATATCACCCGAAGTCTTCTCCATGGGAAGGCGCAGCTTTTCCGCCAGCAGTATCTTGATATACTGCATGATCCGGTAGGTCAGATTGTTCCCCCCGAAATCCGTATCCCCGTTTTCATAGGCAGTGTCGATCCTGATGTGGTACGCCACCCTGTCGTCCCTTACCCTGAAACGGCATGCGCATAAATCCGTGGTCCCGCCTCCGCAGTCGACGATCAGTGCCTGATAGGTCATGTCGGGCTGGAGCTTCCGGCTCTCCAGCATGTTCGAGATGGTATTATAGATGACCGCAGCCCCCTCATCCAGCATCTCCTCTGTCTGCGCGATATGTTCGGGAAGGATCTCCGCGAACAGCCTGCGGAACAGGAATTTCTGCTTGACCGGGCAGGATATATGCATCTGCCTTATCCGGCATTTGAACTGGTTCTCCGTCCTTTCGATGATATGCAGGAAGAAAGCCCTGATGATCTCTTTCCGTGCAAGGAAGGTCCGCCTGCCCTCCCGGTCCGTGACCTCTTCTTCCTTTTCATAGTCACTGATCCACCGCTTCATGTCATAAAAGATACTGAACCCTTCATCCACGTAGCAGGATTCCCCCAGTTCCTCCGCACTCCGCCCAAAGACAAACTGCGGGCTCCCCTTTTCCACCGATATCACTCCTGCCACGGAAGGCATCAGCTTCCTCCCATCTTCAAAGACCGTGTAGTGGATGGCGTTCTTTTCCATATTTTCCGTAAAAAGGGCGCCCTTTGCATCCTCAAAATAAACAGAATCAAGATAGACCCCGGCAGTGGTGTTGGTGGAACCGAAATCCACCACGAGCGGCATCCGTAAGGGAATCGGGTTCCTGACCTCCACATCCATGAGCGGGATACGGCAGGCAGTGATCCCTTCCGGCTCTGTCCCGCTCTTCCCATAATAGATGGAAAATATCCTGTCGGAATCCTGCTGGCTGAAGCAGTACAGGTCATAATCCTTCAGATTCGCTTCCCTGCATGGGATCTTCCCGCTCCTCATGACATAGAGCCGCTCCCCGTCTTCCTTTTTCTTATGCAGGTAAAAGATTCCACAGACTTCCCGCCCTCCGCTCACAAGGAGGGCGTTGGTATTCTCCATGATGCTCCTGTATGGGATATGTATCCCGTCGTTCTCGTCCATGGAAAGCCCTTCGTAGACGACGAGCCTGGAGGGGATGTGCAGCGTCCCATCCTGCACCGCTGATATCTTCCCCTTTGCCAGCAGATGTTCCAGGCGCTCCCTCCCATTTTTGTCCTCCTCCATGATCAGCAGCTGCTCCCTTGTGCCGCGGTAACGCATGATGATGTGGATGAGCTCCTCCTTGTCCATGGGATTGATCATGCCCTGTATGATCTTCTCCCGCCTGCAGATCTCCCGAAGCTGGTGCGTCGTCATCAGTTCCAGTTCGCGCTGCCTGTATAAGGTTCTTTTTTCTTCTTTTTTGATGCCGTCTTTATTTAAAATGTATCTGTCCATTCTTTCTCTCCAATTTATAATTTATATTTACAAAAACGATATTTCTAAATATCTAACAGCTTCATCCATATTCAGGTTTTCAAAATCCTCATTTCCTTCAATTTTTTCCCATATAAATTTCCCATCATTGTAATACCATAAATAGTAACGTTTTCCTCCGTATTCAAATTCCTTAATTCCATCCGGAATTTTTCCCATAATTTTCATATTTTCTACACTATCATCCATGCATATACCAAAACAGATAGAAAGATTATGCATGTATGATGCAACAATATCCCACACTACTCTCTGACGTTCATCATATACACTTCCTCTTTTCCACATACTATCTATTTCCTGCCAGAACACATCCTTAGGAAAAGAAAATAATTCTCCTTTCATCTCAAAATCTGAGCCTATAATGTAATCTGTGTCAAATATTGATTCACTTGCCCACAAAATCAGACTTCCATTTTTGTCAGAAAAACGTATGATTTCATTGTCCTCATCAGGATGTACCAATTTTGGAGCATTTCCTGATGCCCAGAAAGCGTTAAATGCATTTTGAGCTCCATCATAAAAAAGACTATTTTCATTTTGACCATTCTTTTCCTTCCCCGCTTTCTCCCAAAGTGTTGCCTGATGCACCTTTCTTTCTCCTACATTTGTTTCCCCATGCAATATAATCCATAGGAAAATAGAAACAAGCAAAAATAGAGAAATCAGAATTACTACTGGCAAAGGTTTACTCTGTTCTCTTTTTTTCTCCCTCGCATATCGAATTAAGTTAAAAATGTAACACGGAATCAAGGTCACCATTCCTACACAAAATCCTGCAAGCAAAAATATCAATAACAGCCCTATTTTTCCCTCCTTCAAGATATATTCAAGCACCAGGATACTCCCGCTTGCCACAGCTGCCATCATATAGCCCCCGATCAATCCATAAATGCAAAAGCGGACTTCCTTACTCGCTATGTAAACAAAAAATAAATCTCCTTCCCATGCTCCTACAGAATCAAAACCTTTATATAAAAAACCTATAATAAATGCTGCTGGAACCAGCAAAATATAAATTTTCTTATGGTTAACCTCCATATGAATCCGCTCCTTCCACAAATCGGATTTCAAAATAAGCAACTGCATCCTCTACCGTCATCTGATCCAAGTCGGTATATTTGTCAAAATGCGCTGCAAATTCCGATCCATCCATGTAATACCAAAAATAATAAATGTTTCCCTCAAACGTATAGGAAAATATTTTGTCCGGTTTTTTCCCCATAATAGATAGATGATTCACCCTCTCTTCTGTTCCCACGCCATAAAATATGGGTAAACCATCATTTGCCTGCATGGTTGCCTCTCTATGAGAATAGGATGTCATCAAGCTAATTGCCACCTTATCTTCCTCTGATGACATTTCTTTTTCAAAATAAGTCTTTAAAACAGGCTGGCACCAAAAATATATTGGACAAGAATATAACCCGCTTTTACATTCTACTACGGTGCACCGTACCGCCGGACCCAAAAGATAAAGTTCATCTGCATATATAGAGAACAAGAAATCATCCCCAAATGAAATAATTTCATTCTCTTGCGTCGGAGCCGGACCATCAATATCTTTTATCGTCCAATAAGCGTCCATAGAACTTTGCAGACTTTCATAATACGTTCCTTCAACGCCCTCGGGATACATGACCCTGCCTGTACCGATAGATGAATCTGATGCCAAATAGATTTTACGTTCATCCCCTGATATTATTTTTGTTATTATCACCAAAAATGAAAACATTACACCTACTATAAATAGTATACCTGGCACTATAAAAACAGCTGGCGATATTCTGTTATCCTTTGGGCCACTATCAATTCTTTTTCTCCTTTTTTGCATTTTATCCTCCACATACCTTCTCTATAGCCTGCCTGATTAATTCCAATGCCCCATCAGGATTTCCTGATAGTACCGCCAATCCTGCCGCTAATACGCTTACAGTTAAATAGGCAAAACCTGTTTTTACATGTCCTCCTATTTCATTATGTATTTTCATATTATCTGCTACTATTTCATTAAATAAAAATACTTCTATATTTTCATTGCCTGCAAACGGAAAACGTGAACCACACCCAAAAAGAACATCTACAATTCCAATTCCTTGGGAACGATCAAATTGTAATATTTTTTCCCCTCCAATTGACATACTACATCTTTCAATTTCTTTAAAAAAACCTATATCCGTTCCTACGGAAGAAGATATTTCTAATCCATTATTTCCAATAGAAAAACCTACACTCATTGGTATTCCAATGCTAAATCCATTGCCCCAATCAATTGACGGCAAATTCAATGAATATCCCGACGCCAAAAACTCCCCATCTTTTATCACCGTTGTCTTTACAATGTACTTGCCTGTATATTCTGAATCTGGAATTGTTGTTGACAACATAGAAGACCTGTACCAAAAATCCCCTTCATTTTTCATGCTACTAGTTATTATTTCTTCTTCACCATAAAGATTGGCATTCAGAAATTGTTTACACTTTTCTACTAATATTGGTACATTCTCCTTTCCTGCTTCCAAGGTAGAGTTTATTTCTGAAATTGCACTTTCATAAATTTTATTTGCCTCTTCTTTAATCGTACCTACACCTGAGTTAAAAGCATTTGATATATTTTCTAATCCCTTATTAAATGCATTCTCTATCTCAGCAACCCCTTCGTCCATATACCTTTCAAACCCTTGCAAGGTTTCATTCATTCCATTATTAATACTCCGCATATAATCATTAAATTGACAATTAGCATTAAAAGATTTTTCTCTAAATCCATCGTTAAAACTCATATATTTCTCATGAATACTATATGTAAATTCGTCTATTTTTTCCTGAGCATAATCCCATATATCACTCATATGAAAATCACTGTCTGATGCTATCAACCCGTTTCTATCCACAAGCATTATAGGATTATTCATACAATATACATATTCATTCAATGTTACTGGCGCGTATATATTCCCTTTGTAGTAATCTACGCTCATAAATCTACCTAAATCCGAATTATACTCTCTACTTTGCGCAAAATACATACCAGGTATGTCTTCAAAAATATATCCAGTAAAACCAAATAATTGTTTTTCACTTTTTTTTGTATTTCCAAATTCATCATAGGTATATTTTTCTGTTATTCTTCCATTTTTTTCTGTTAAATATATAGGACTTTCTAAATTATCACGGAGAAATATTTTGCTTTTCATTCCACTGCTAATCCCCACAATGCCATCATCCCATATATAATTGCTATCTCCATCTCCTTCTATCCTCAGTAAATTATTACTGTCTCTTTCAATATCAAAATAAAAATTTTTCTCTTTTTCAGAAGAATTAATTTCATCATTTCTCTCCCAACTGCTTACTCTGAATCCTAATGCATTATATGTATAACTACACTTCTTACCCTTCTTATCATATATTTCTGTCAATTGATTAAGCATATTAAAATTAAAACGATACAGAATTGTTTCATTCTCAATAATTTCAATCAAATTTCCCCTTTTATCATATTTATATTGACAATGCTGATGTTCGCTTTCTATTTCTATCAATTGATTTAATGTATTATATTTGTAGCTTGTCAAAATACCTTCTTCTATTTTTCCAATCCTATTTCCCCGAATATCGTATTGATATTTTCTTATTGATTTATAATCCTTTACTACTTCCACCAACCTTCCAGATATATCATAAATATACTGATATTTTCCCCCAACATTTCCTAAATATTTCCCCTTCTTTTCTATTTCTACCCTATAACCAGATTCATTATATCGGAAAAAATATTGCTCAATTGTTCCTTCCCCATCAAAATGTTTCAATTCTGATATTTTATTATTCCATCCATATTTATATTCCGTTTCGATTCCATTTGAATATCGTTTCTTTATTAATCTCCCATTTTCATCATAATTGTATAGAATTTGTTCTTCATCAAAACATAACTGCATTAATTTAAAATTTTTACCATATTCATATTTTACCTCTTTACCATCCGGATAAATTATGCTAGTTCTTTGCCCTTTTTCGTTATATGTATAAGCAACCCTTTTTCCCCTATAATCCTCTACATAAAGTATCCTTCCTTCCCTATCTCTTTTTATTTTGTTTTCTCCATTCCAATCAACAAATTTAATGAGTCTGCCATTACAGTCATATTCATACTTGACACACTTCCCATCGGAATAAGTAATTTCCGCTATCTTTCCATCATCATAATAAACATATTCAGTACTATTTCCCTCTGAATTTATCTTTTTGGTAATCTTTCCTGAACGATTTAATTCAAACTTCTCCTTATTCCCAAATGAATCGGTTCTCGAAATTATTCTTCCAAGTAAATCTCGTTCATATTCTATTAAAATCGTTTTTTTCTGTTTATTATTTTCACAAATATCCTTATTTCTTATTTCCGCATCATCAACCGATTGGGATATAGATAACAAATTTCCCATTATATCATACTCATACTCTGTTACATTTCCTTCACCATCAATCACTCGCCTTAATTTCCCTAGATTGTTATATAAATATCTCAAATTAATACTTGATTTTTCTTTAATATCCACTTCTAACGCAGAATCCAAATACGTGTAATTAATCTCTGTTCCATTTGAAACCTCTATTTGGATTAGTCTATTAAGGCAATCATACTCAAACTTCGCACTTGAATAAGTGCATATGTACCTTGAAAATTCAATCATAACTGGCATAAAAATAGCATGAATGCCATCTGGTTTGGTATAATTGAGTTGCTCAGAAACAATTAAAACCGGAG
>CATLAK010000026.1 GCA_949878435.1 uncultured Lachnospiraceae bacterium | reverse complement strand
TGGAGCTGTGAGCTCATGCTCATGGCTCCATTACTATATCTTGTGTTTGTGGTGGCTCTAAAGTGTTAAAATCCGAGGTGGCTCTCAAGCGATAAAACGGTGGCTCCGAAGCGTTAGAATATTCAATTCGTTCAGCCATTAGTTTATACAGGTCTTCCTTCTGTTCTTTAGGAAAAACCGTCCCATCGTTGAGCAGAATCAAGCTTGTATTTCCAGGAATCCTTGCAACTGACTGTACATGATACTGTAATCCTTCAGCACCTATCAGACGTATTGCCTCCGTCAAAATCTGATTATTCAGTTCCAGCATATGGTTATTCAATCCCCATGCCAGTTCTTTCTGTGTGTCAGCTAACCGGAATATGACGGAATTGATTTTATCCATTTCTGTCATTAGCCCTTCAATTCTAACCGGCACAAGCGAATCCAGATTCTTATTCATTTGCTTTTCAAGAGCATCACATATCTGAGTTACATTCTCTCTAAGCTTCTTCTCAAGCCTTGTTCTTGCTTCAAATTCTTTTTTATCCCTACTCTTAAACAGGAAAGATCCACCTATTCCAATTACAGATACAGCTAATGCCGCCCATCCTAAAGGACCTGCTGCCGCAGCACCAACCAAATATGCAATCCCGGCTGCTATAGATAAACCACCGCCTAAGGCAATCGATGACCAATCCCAAAGCTTTTTCCCATCAATGATCTTATGCATACGGAGGGACTTATCGCCTTCAAAGGATGTGGCAAACTTTAACTCATTCGTGATTTCTCTGGAAATCTCTTTGAGCTTATCGTTACATTTTGCTTCCAGATCCCCAAGCAGTTCCTGACACCTGACTTCCACCTTCCGGGATTTCAACAGCTTATTCCATGCTTTATCAGCGTTTTTATCATCAAAATGATCTTCAGCAAATGCCGCTATCTCTCCGTTCAGCTCACTCTTTATCTTTACAATCAGTGACTTGATCTGAGCCCGTCCATCTCGATAGAAGACATTCTTCCAATCTCCAAGTTGCCTCTTCTTTGCGAGGATCGTTCGCCCTTGGACGCTGTTAATCTGGCTTTGTTCCAAAAGACTTTCCATAGATTCAAGAATCGGATTTGAAATAATATCTATGAAAGTCTTTATTCTATAGAACTCACCCTTTGTCCTAACTTGCTCAACAATCCTTCTTTTCAGGTAATCAATACGACTCACTTCATGAAAGCTTCTGCTTTTTTCCGGATCCTCCGCTTTTATGGCAGCATAAGCAGATTTCAGATGGACATATGCAAAAGGAATGTGGCTCCATGTCTGAACGAACTGTTCGGAAAGCAAAAGAAACTGATTCCGTATCTTGTCCAGCCGCTCCATATCAAAGCGTTTGTTTACATCTCGCAATGCCAGCTTCAAACTCTTATCCTCAGCTATCGAAGCCTTAACATTCATGATGCAGATGATAGGCTTTCCAAGATTCACAATTCTGCTGAAACATTCTGCTTCCGCGACCTGCGGAGCATCGTCTGTAATCAAAAACAGGATCAGATCGGCGGTCTTCGCTGCTTCAAAAGCAATCTGCTCATCGTCTTCACCCTCAAAAGCTCCAATTCCCGGAACATCTGTGATTTCCAGCCCATTCCAAGTATACTTACGAACATCTCTTGTGGTACGCTGGGAGCCTTTTCCGATAGAAGATCCATCACCTTCAGTCAGGATCTCCATAAGCGTAGATTTACCAGCCATAGTCCTTCCAAAAAGAGTTACAGAAAACTTTGAAAGATTCTCTCTCAGGTTTTGCAGATCCTCCTTAAAAGCAAACGACAGACGATTGAACGCATCTCTGATTTCCACCAACTGTACTTCCAATAGTTCTGTAGCCTCTGGTGCATAACACGGAGAACTATTGAAATCAATAATAGTGCTCTGCACCTTCTCTTGTGCCGAAGCCAGAGCCCTATTCAAATTCTTTTCTTGAGCTGAAGCTATTTTGTATCCAGTCTTAGCTGACTTATTACACTCCTTCAGCACTTGCTTCAAATTTGTTTCTTCCATGCCCCACCTTAATGAAATCTCGAAAAATCTGTTGCAATATATTTCTCAAACTGCTTTTTGCAATACTCTTTCTTGATTCCGGTTTTCTTATCTGTTTTATTGCCGTTGAACCATATACCATGCTTTCCGGCATTCTTACCATTTTTATTGGTTACGCACTCCTGCAGGAACTCTTCTGAAGATAGGATCCACATCATCTCCAGACGCTCAGAATAAAACACAAAGTAGAAGTTCTCGGTCTTCTCATGGGTAATTGCCGAAAAAAGAGCTGCGTCACCATCTGTAACTTCATTGGATCTCGCTTTTATCTGAACCTCAATAAATGTGCCGTCTTCCTTTTTTATAACGCAATCAACGCCATGATCATCGACAAGCGGCATATAGACATCAAGCCCCTCCATGAGCATTTTCCCAACCAAATTATATTCCATCCGTTTGCCAAACCCGGCCGAATGTCTGAATGCTATTCCCATAATCACCTTCTACTCTGTACATAAAATACAGCCACATGCCTCTTCATATTCCGCGTAAGAAGTCATTGTCTTGAGGACCGTTTGCAACTTACGGCGGCGACTGTTAAGACTTCCACTGTTTGGTAAAAGATATTTCCCAACCTTATCAGTATTGCAGAAACTTGTCCATTCATTAATAAGCTCTCTGGTCTTTGTAACAACTTCCATATGTGCATCATCATTAGCATTAAATCTCGGAATGATTTTATACGGTATCGTATGAATGTGCCTTGCACCGAATCCCCCTTGCGGTTGGAAGTCAGATATGGCAGTAGATAATGTCATACTGTTTAATATACCCACAATATAAAGAGCCTCTTCCTCAGATTCAGCTAAATACCAATACAAAGTTTGATCGATAATCAGTTTTTTCTTGTCGAGTGTATTCAGATCAACATAAGCTGCGCATGGATTAGTCCCCCCTGCATTAGATAAAACTAGCCACCTTGCCAGTGCAAAGTTCTGTTTATCCAGTTTATTTCTTATATTGATTTTGTGATCAAACAATACAGACAAAGGCATCTCACTCTCTGTTTGAATCTCACTAAATACATAAGATGTTCCCGGATTCAACAAAGCTATTTCTTCATCAGTTAGTCCCTTCCATTTACCATCAATGCTTTTTCCTGGAAGGATAACCTTTGCAGGTCTTTCAACTGAAAATGGAGATAGATGCTTTGAAATCAAACAGTCATATAAATAATCATCGCTGAAACCCTCTGCTACCAAATCTCTACATACATCCTTATGACTATCACTAAGCAAATAATACAGTTCTGATCTATTATCAATTTTCTTGATAGTCCATGTTCCATTCGGTAACTGAGTAAACTCATGAAACAAAGCCGTTCTTGGCATAATATCAGCGCCTTGATTAAATTCCCAGGGATTTGAGTTGATGACATCCAGAAATTCCGCGTTTTCTCCCTTGTTTGTCCATGCAGAACGGTTTCCCTGTTTGTTAAGTGTATAGTTACACTCAACATATGAATCCGGTTCATCATAAACTCTTCCTGAAATTGGATATTCGGATTTTTCTACCGTTTTCATTCCCCCAAGAACAACAGCTTTGTTCTTGAATGTACTCATTGGTAATTCCCAGATCGTATCCACGTTGGTACCTACTGAGTAATCTGATTCTCTATATTTTTCCAACCTGAGCGGATCATGATGGTACCCACTCAATATGCTTCCAGGCATAACGCACATCCATCTTGCTCCATTTTTTAAGTATTTATCAATTGATGCTAATAAAAAGGTTGTCGCCAATTCCATGTGGAGATGAGATGCTCCTGGCGGCTTTATCCCAAAAGAATCAGTTTTTCTTTGTAATACTATTTTATACGGATTATCAGCTAATTTACTCATCGCCAACCACGGCGGATTAGAAACAATACAGTTGAACTGATTTGTAACCAATCCTGGTTTATAGCTATTATTCAGTATAAAATACCATATTCCATTACGCCCTTGTCTTTGAAGACTTTCTAACTGCAAAATAAGACTATAAGCCGCAACCCTCTGTGCTTGTCGCTCAACATGCGACAGCACTATGCTACTTTCAGATTCTACAGAAGACAAAACATAATCTACTTGTTTATCCGTAAGGTCACTTTCCCCTTGGGCAGCTCTTTTCATAGCATATTTATAACAAATAGACATAAACGCATCAAAATTTCGTCTATGAGCTGGCGTCAACATGTGTCCAGGAATCTCAACCTTATTATTATCAAAATACATGACATAAGAATCCTGATTACTTAATGGCATATTATGCGTAATGGGCGTTGCTACAAAAAGAGAGTCCGCATGATAAATAGGTATTATAATTTGACCGCTATGATATGGAAACAAATCCCTCATAAACATTACCCAGTTGACCTTTGCAAGCATAACAGCAAGAGGATCAATATCAAACCCCATAACACACGAGAATACTATTTCATCTTTCGTCTTATCATAATCATGTGTGCTTATTGCATACTTTTCACGAACTTTTCTGATTGCCTCAATTAAAAAAACTCCTGAACCACAGCACATGTCCAAAATACGCGGTGCTTCCTCCATATCCTCCACCGCATGTTCAACCATGCTTCTCGCAACCCAATGAGGTGTGAAATCCTGTCCCAGAAGCAGGCGATGTTCACGATTAGACAACTGTGCCAGCAATGCTCCGAACAAATCTTCTTCAGCAATTACCTTAAAGTCATAGCAAACCAAAAGTCGTTGTATTCTTTTCACACATTCTACGATACCCTCAACATAGGGCGAATTATTTAGCCATCCAAAATAGTCATAGTCTACAAGGTTTTGTATATTTTTCTGCTGGAAGTATATTCCATTCAGAATTTTAATGACTTCCGCATCACCACAAATTAAGGGAGCTCCATTAAGAATATTTGCACATACGACCTTCGCCACAGTAACCAAATAGTACTCATTTGTATATGTATCCATCGAAAAGGTCCCATATTCAGATGCTCCTAAATATGCAACAAAGTTCTGCCATACATTTTTGATCAACTCCGCATATGATGGATTTGAGCGCATTGCATTCTCCACTGTAGCCCTGTACCCATCAATCTCTTTACGGTAAAAATCACTTTCTAAACCGAAATCAAGCACAAGCGTTTTTGCAGTGAGAATTCTGGACTGATCCCTGCCTAGATATTTATTTACAAATAGTTCAAACTTGTCCATTTCCTCATCCGAACAATTTGAAAGGTCAACAAAATCAACTTGTTGAAGTTCGATATCATTAGCTCCAAATAATCTACCCCTATCAAGATTATCTAAAATCTTAATTGTATAGCCATACCATCTCACCGTATCTGACAGGATTCCAAGGATCTCACTTTCATCAATGCCTAAATTGCATAATGCTGCACAGTATTCTTCTACCTGATGATACCCCTCGTTAAAAATAGAAGATATCTTCAGATTCTTCTCATATTCAATTGCAGTCTTCCCAACTACGGAATCCGCAAAACCTATCCGTTCTTTTCCTTTAGCATTGGCAAAGTGAAGATAGGTCTCTGTACCCATCACATGCTCTTGAACCCACCACGGTGTATCGGGGAATATTCTACTAAGACTCGCTGATAGCAAGTGTCTTAGTTTATCTTCCACAAATCCATTATCTATTTCATGCTGAGCAGTTGCAGCAAATGACCTTAATTCGTCCTTATTCATCGTATTTTCGCCTAGTCCTTTCTTGTACTTTTTTTATGAGTAACATTTCCAACTGTTTACTCACGAACACACTGTTTTCATCACCAAATGGAGATGTTACAATCTCATCAATTTGCTTTTGAATCGTTCTATTTATACTTCTATTTATTAGAATCTCCTTGCCAATATGTTCGAGCTCAGTTTTCCTTTTATCATCAATTCGTGGAAATACTATTTTCCTTACATGACTTGCTTCAATTTTTAAGGCACCTCCGCCCATTGCGGTTCCTACGACTTCAAGAAAAAGCTTTGCCCATGTAGAATTAAACAACGCTAATGCAATTATTTGATCACGATTCTCTAAATTCCAAAGTGTAATAAAATTAGCGTCAACTATTATCTCACTTCCTGGCACCTGATGAATAAATATGGCCTCAGGACTCTCACCGCAAACACGGGAAATACATAGGTTTGGTACATGTCTTTCCTTCAATTCAGGAAGCATATACCAAAATCTTTCAAATTCATCACCTATCTTTTTTTCATTCGTAATAACTGCTGAAAGTTCCCTAAACGGCTTCTTATGCACTGGGGATATGTATCTTTCTCCTTGTGTAATGTAATCATCCAAATCGGAATCCATCAAGGTATATTGTTCCGCTGTTTTTTTAGATAATCTTAAGTAATCCACTTGTCTTACTTGATGTTGAATGTAGAATATACACTTATGCAAATCATCATAGTTTACAACAAGATCATTCACATCCGAACGTTTCTTGAAAGCTTTTCTTATATTATCCGAGGACAGCATAATATTACGGTTATACCATGATTCAGTTTGAGCAACGGACATAGATCTATCTGACGACAGCAACTGTGCGTAAAAGAAATCGTTTGCACCTGTGCGCAGACCCTGCCCAACGGACCATCCCAAATCTTCCAAAGAATCATACTCGACTCCGCAACTACTGTTCACAATTTCTCGAATTTCGTTAGGAAGAACAGCAGACTCTTCATCTCTCATTTTATCTTCCTTACAGATCCACTTTTGATCATTTAGCTTTCTAGTCAAGCCTGGAAATAATTCCATCGCTGGAATGATCTTTGAAGAAAACCCTTCCACAGAACATATTGTTTTTGAATATATAATATAATTTAACGCTTCATACCCGGCATAGCCATTGAACTTCATGGATCCGACAAGGGAGTTCTTGTCGATTATTCCAGATTTTAATTCAAGAAGTACCGTATCTGGATAACTATTCCTTATAGGCTCGTTTTCTTTTCTTTTGCATATAACCAAACATGTTCTTATTTCAGCATCTTCAAACCACACGGATTCTACATCACGTGCTATGGCAACAACTTCGAAGCATCGTAAAAGTAAGTAGTGAATTGGCATTGCGTAATCTCTGTTTAGCCACGTTTCTGGAACTACCATTGCCATATACCCACCTTTTTTTACTATCGAGGCGCATAATATCCACGATGGCACAGCCATGTCTGATAAGCCCGAGTATCTTTTTGACACTTCAATGTAGATTTGTCTTTCCTGATCATCTAAATTATTTGTGTTCTGAATATGATTAATTAAACTCTCCCTTAATTCTTTCCCGTCTGGCAGACCTATCTCTGGGTTTTTTTTGAGTGTTTGATATCTAATATAAGGAGGATTAGTTATGACCAAACCCCAACCTCCAGTAATATTAACTTCATCACTCTTAAAAGCATCTTTGATGAGAATTTCTGCTTTGGGAACAGCACTCTTACAGGTTTCCCTGACATCTACATCAATGTCTATACCCAAAACCTTATCTGCTTGTGGATACTTTGTATATGCTGCTTGTAGCAAATCACCCCGGCCAACCATTGGATCAATTATTGATTTTACTACCAAATTCTTTGGCAACATCGATACCAACAACTCACCGATACGCTTGCCAGAAAAAACCTGCCCATACTGCTTTATTTTTATACTATTATCCTTGTAATGCTGCATCCATAACACCCTTTCTCAATTGTCGAAGAAGGACATATGCATCTTTTGCATCGTATGTAACACGAATATTCTTTCGTAGACATTCATTAACATATAAAGAATATGCTCGCCTCTCATCAAAGATATTTCCATCGTTCATCGCCAGGATTATTCTTTCCATTATATCTTCATCATCTTCAGACCCACTTGATTCTTGAATCCGTTTACTTAATAACAGCAAAGGATCTCCTTGAACAGATGCTTCCGATACAACTTGCTTAAAACTGGATTGCTTTTTATCCAAAATATTGGTCAGTTCAATATTAAGCCCCGAATCATATACGGCATCCTCAAATGCAGACCATATCTGTGCTTTTGCCGCATGAAAGACAACAGCTGCATATGACGAATCTTTTAGCACCCTTTTAATCTCAGAAAACACCTTTGAAAGCATTATCCGATAATCTTGAATTCCTTTATTTTGTGATGCGCTAATTATTATTTCTTTTTCTCTCTCGGTAGGCTTTTCTAACCATAATTCATTTATCTGATTAACTTCTGCATATGGAATAAAGTCACCAAAAGGTGGATCTGTAAACACAAAATCTATTGTATTATCTTTCTCGTCCAATGATTCACTCGACTTATTCTTTATAATAAAACTACCAGTACAATTCTCCAGAAGTTTATAAGCTTCATAAAACGGTTTCGATTTTCTTTCCAGACCAAGAATAATGTTCTTCTCAACTGGAAGTTTACTTATGTAAAGAACCCCACTTTGAGCCCCAGTCAAAACAAAGTCTTTAGCATTTTTTTTCGCAACAACACGAGTCATTAGCGTACAGTGTGAAGAATTATAGCTGAGCAGTAATAACCTAAGAGCATCTTTTATCTTGGTATCATATACTTCAGTAGCATCCCATAACTTATGCATAATCAAATAATTACGGGATGTATAGAATTGATGCAAAAATGAAATCCCAAAATGATATCCATTTCTGTGAAGTTCTCCCCACTGGATTTCCTTAGGTTCATCACTAATACTTTGCAATTCCTTATCTATTGCAAGAGCGTTATTAAGATCCTCATCCGTGGCTGGTCTTTCCCAATTTTTATCATTTGTAGTTCCATAAACCCAAGAAGGAATACGTTTCTTCCTTATAGAGATTTTCCCAGTCAATCCATCCATATACTCTTCTGTCTGGAATTTCATCTCATCTACAGAAGCTTTTTTCTTGCATTGTGGACAAATAATATCTTTCTCGAATTTAACCGGATTCCGTTTTGTTCCTTTCTCGAAGAAAGATATTTCCTTCCCGCAATGTGGACATAATAACACTTCAGACCAAATGATATATCTTATAACTCCTATATTCCCATCAGGATCTATAGCAGAGTAATAGCGCATTAACTGCCTTTTTCCCTTCTCAACAAAATCCTCAACTGCTTTTTTGAATTCACTTGCTTTTAATCTGTTGCTTATAGTTTTTGCAGCAAATGAACCATACGTTCCTATCTCATATTCAACAGCGTTTCTTGATCCCCATACGGGCTTTACGCCTAACTCATCTGCCAGTTCTTTCATACGTTCGGTAGGGTGTTCACATAGTAGCGCTGCAATACCTGTGCTTCCACTTCCCCCAAAAGTATCTAAAACTGTATCTCCTGGCTTAGTCATAGATGCAATATATACAGCTATTGATTCAGGTGAAATTTTAGTTGGATATGAAAATGTATTAAAGAAAGCTCCACTTCTTGCAGATGGTAACGGCCTTTCAAATAGTTTCTTTATTTCACTCACCTTATTGGCACCTCTTTTTCCTTATTTCCTTCCTCAACCAGCATCCGCCAATCGAATCATATCAAATGTGTTGTCCCATAAAACGAACTCACATCTTTACTCTACATTTTCTTTTTTCTCTTCTTCATCCGGAATGAATTCCATAATATCCGCCACATCGCATTTCAATTCACGGCAAATCTTAGTCAAAACTTCTGTCGTGACATTTTCATCCTTTGTAAGCTTGGCCAGTGAAGAAGAACTGATGCCCGCCTTTTTTCGCAGATCAGACTTTTTCATCTGCTTATCAATCAGTAGTTTCCACAGTTTGTTATAACTCATTTTCATCGTTCTTTACCTCTTCTATATCCCACGATCTACCATACAGTTCACAGTTATTTGTTGATAATCTCAACACGCAGTTATCTTCCAAAATCTTTTGCGTTGCCGGTCTGCAATCCCCCTGTTTATCATATGCTATAAAAATCTGTTTACTTGTGCTGTTGTATATCTTTATTATTCCATCCTCAATATCTTTCCCCAGATTCTTGAACAGGAGCGAATCATGCGATAAGGCAGGCAACGCCGTCGTAAAAAGGACTGCCAAATCATATACGATCATACCTTTATAGTTTGACCCTGTTCCCGTGTTATCCGGGGTCTCAAACTTATAGCTGTTATACGAATTGAAATGAACATGAGGCGGTTTTTTCTTCGTATCAAACAAAGAGTCATTAAACTCTTCCATCTTCGTATTAAGCGTCTGCTCAATCTCAAAAAGAATATCCTCAATACTTCTTTTCAATACCGCATCTGCGTTTGCCTTAGCCGCCTGCAATTCATTTTGGGTGAGAAATGCGTCATTCTGTGTCTTCAGTGCTGCAATTTCACCCTGAAGCTCGGAGTGCCTGTCAAGGAACTCTGTTGAGATATTACCCACAAATCCCAGCTGACGTATCTCTGTGTTTATTCCCTTTAACTGTTCCTGAAGAACAGATATCTGTCCCTCAATCGCTTCTTTTTCATCAGCGAACTGAGCTCCAAGAATTTTTGCAAGCTTCTGGTGATACTTCTCAACCTCATAAAGTTTACGTACATTCACTTCAGGAAAGTATTCCTGTAAAGCGGACATGTCCGCCTCGGTTGGATACAGGCCATATTCCAGACTCATGCTAACAAGTCGCAGTTTCATTTCTTTGGCATGGATAGCCTTTTCGACCTTCATTTTTTCATTGGTCAACGCCGCTTTTTTCTTATTCAGCTCTATTTCCTCATCGGAATGACCTTTTTCAGCTTCTTCCATCAATGTCGCAAGCTGTAGTTCCAAATCCCGAATAGTAGCCAAATTCTCTTCATATTTCTTCTGACCGCCTACCAGGTCAGAAATAAAATGGTACTTCCTGGCTTCCTTGAAAGCCTCCAGCTTCTTCTTATGCTCCGTAACATTGGTCTTGAACTCTTCAATATCCTTATATTTATCAAAAAGCGTCAGCAACGAAGTGATGGACTTCTCCATATTCTGTCCGGGAATGCCCTGCAAAGGATTCAATTCATCTGTATTCTTCTTACCATATACTCTGAAGAAGCTGCTCAACGCTATTCTGAAAGAAAGACCCACAAAATCCATCTTGTACTGCTTCTTAAGCCAAGTGGTAAACTCTTCCTTCGTGTACTGACTACCTGTCATCTCATACTTTGAATCACAAATAAAGACAGTATTGCTGTCTCCTGTATTTCTGGCAAAATGATATTCTTTGCCATCAAATTTGAACGTAAAAAATATGGTATGGTGTCCTTCCTTCTTAACACCATCGCTCTTTATATATGTATCTCCGCCAAAGACAAAATCGATTGCAAGAAGAGATGAAGACTTTCCGATTGACATTGCGCCGTCTTCTTTGCCCAGCACAACATTCAACCCTTCCTTAAACCTTATCGGAGGCCTTACCTCTCCCTGCTTCTTAAAGGCCGGTGACATCATTTCAACAAGCATATGAACACCTCCCCATCATCATTTATATCTGCCGCCCTGAGAGCATACAAACAGTCCATTACCGACATGAAATCCGTCGGATCCTTCAGCGACGGCTTAACATGGTCATATAATTCCTTCACAGGTACCGGACCATTTTTTATTCTGTTCAGTACGACCGGTATCAGCGCTAGCGTACTGTTTTTATAGGAATACAGCTTATTGGGTAATTGCATCGAACACCTCACACTTCGCTATAAAGAAAGCGACAACAATCTGACAATATAAATCTTCTTGCAGGCTTACTTTATGAACCTTTTCGGAAATCTCATTAAAGATTTCCGCATTGGACTTGTTGGCTTTTTTTAATCGCTTATAGATTGCTTTCATCTGATCCTGGACTTCATCGTAATCTATTTCACCACGCTTATCCGCATTTGTGATTATTTCCTTCAGCGTCACGTAATAAGTGTCAACATACCCTTTGACGGTTTTATACAAAACTAGATTGTCATCCGGAATAAGCTTATCTCTGATATCCTTTGGATCCAGCGACGGATCCAACAAGTCTTTTTCCTTCAAGTTTTTAATCTTGGAAATGACGCCGATTATTTCCTTTTCCAGCGGCATTCCGTCAAGGAGCCGCATACTCTGTTTGTGAGCCACAAGGATCTTCTTTATATATACCAGTTCCTTACACAGCTTCTTATTGTGATCAAACAGATAAGCGCCGTGGCAGAACGGACAGAAGGCCAGCAGATTATCTATTTTAGGCTCCTTCTGCTTGTCTATAAGACCAACCTCATATACCGGGGAAATCTTCCCGTTTTCGGCAACGCTTAAAAGCCTTCCGCATCCAGGGAACGCACACACATTATCCGTCTCATCTCTCAGATATTCACCATATCTTTGCTTCAGATCAAAAGCCTGCTGCATCAGTCTTTGTCTCTCAAACTCATCCTGAGGCACAAGACCAGCAGCCCTGCGAATAATATCTATAAAGCAATCCGCCAGCTTCTGAGCTACATTTGCTGCCGTAGTGGTCGGATCATAGCTCTTATAATCATCAGCCAAAAGAGCTACAGCCGCCTTAGGTCTCTCATTAAGCGATTCCACAAACATTTCCGGAGATAGCCTATACACAATACTCAGCGCAAATTTTTGAGAAAAGCCCCTCTTGGCATATGTACGAAGCGTGTTCTCTTTAGTCAGCTTCGTTGACGGATCCTTCGGTGTTCCCCATTCATCCTCTGTGACATCAGTAATCATAGCCATCAGATCTCTGAAGAAATAAGGTACATCCGCACCGTCAGATATTCGATTTTTCATCATAGCAAAGAAGTCCTTGAATTCCACGAATGTTTTCTTCCTTTCTTCAGATTTGAACCACGATGAACCACGGTGAACCAAACCATCCCCAAACGCAAATACCCTGTTTTTTATAATAGCCTCAGCATCTGGAACACCGGCTGCCGCACAACATGGTACACAGAGTTGAGTATAGCACATTCGTGTCCATTTGTCAAAGGTTTGGTTTGCGATACGGACATTTTTAACCAGGAACGGATTTTTTTAACGCAAAAAGATCACGGCGGACGCAGTCAGAGGAAGACGTTCCGAAGACCTAACTGATTCCAGATACTAACTTCCGTCAGGAGGGTGAGTTGAGAAGGTACGACTCAATGCCCGAAAGCCCCTTGATGGAGCACTTTATTACCAGGTCCAGTCTATAGGGCAACTGGCCATTCACGAAAACTAGGAGGATTTCCTATGAATGGCCGATTGAAGACACAACTGAACAGATGCCATGCGGATTTCCTCCACGCCAATCCAAGGAGGAAATTAACATGGCACGTAAAGCAGACTATTCAAACACACAGAAGTACAGCAACCGCCGCTCATTCGACGGCAAGCCTGTTCCGACAGGCAAGGTATTGGTACCCTTCCGCATCGATCTGTTTGATCTGAAGAAGAAAGACTACATCGATGAGAACTGTACCACAATGAGGCTCGGCGACTTTCGGTATCACATCGGATTCATGGCCATTGATGAGGCCCAGTATCCCTCTTACATGAAAGGCTTTTGGGATGAGCTCAATAAGGACATGGAGATGCGCCGCGAAGGCCGTTGCATCATCGGGAAGAACCCTGACGGTTCCGACAAGCTCTGCCCCTATACCAGAAGGTGCAAAGGCTGTCCGAACAAGGGACTTCTCGAACGCTACAACCCTAATCGTATTGAGATTCTCTCAATCGATTATGAGTATGACGGAGAAACCTTCGATATTGAGGATACTACCCAGCCGCCTCTTGAAGATCAGGTGCTGGACAGGCTTTGTCCGGAGCCCACGGTAGAAGAGCTACAGGTAAAGCTTCTCGCTCACTTTGACAAGGAAAATCCCCGCTACGCCAAGATTATCCGTCTTAGCCTGCAGGGAGTACCGATTGGCGACATCTGCATCCAGATCAACCTTAAGCCCAGTCGTGGCCGCCAGGAGATCAACAACGCACATGACGCCGTTTGTGAGTATCTGAAGCTCCGTCACCACAAGAAGAACCGTAAGTAAAGAAGAAAGAGCGGTAACATCCATCATCGGGTGTTACCGCTCTTATTTTAATGCTTATAGACGGGCTTTCTGCCGTTCAACTGAAATCGATCATGAGACTTGATATCTTTGATTGCCTTCCTCAGAGTTCCGCATCTGGCATGGCTGTGATAAGGATGAGTGATTTTATGCTTGTGATAGACCAGACAAAGGTTCCTATCCGTCAGCTCCACATTGTGGATATACCAGACGTGCCGGGTGTTATTGCTGATCAGAGTCACATCATAGGCATCCGCCACGATCACCGTGAAATACTTCCGATCTATCGCCTGCAGTTCTTCCGTGGTAAACATGCTCACCACCTCGCTCCCAGCTCCGCCACCATCTGAGCCCTTATTTTGACTTTCTCGGCCTCGTAACGCTTCTGTAAGGCTTTCATCTCTCTTTCCATGAACTCTGCCTCTGCGGCTTTCACAGCAGCCCTCTCGGCATCCTGTGTGATAATAAGCTTGCCGTCTTCGCAGATGACGGAGATATAATCCCCGATGTCGAACCCGGCTTCCCTAAGCCACATCCCCTTCAACGTGATCGTCGGTGTCTCCCGATACTTATAGCCGCTCTGTCCGTAAACTTTAATGCTTCTTTTCTTTGCCATTATAATTTCCTCCATTTCGTGATTGTCGTTGATTGTCAGGTACTTCTCCAAAATCACTCATGCTGGATCATAGGCACCACCTCCCTTCGACGAAAAAAGCTGCCAATGCTTTTACACATCAGCAGCTTTCGCTCTTAGCTCGGTGTTTTATTTTCAATCCTGATTCTTCTTAGAATCCTTGATACGGTAGTAATCTTCCAGATCCACATCGATCCTTACTTTCGTATCTGGTTTTCGGTTGCTCAAGAGGCACACAGTCTCAACGTGCATCGTGAAAGGAAACATATCCACCCCCACCCCCGTCTCCATCCGATACCCTTTCTCACTTAAATACTTCAAGTCTCTCGCCAATGTCTCCGGATTACAGGAGATATACACTACCTTCCGAGGCTTTAACTTCACCAGCGCCGCAAGGAACTTCTCGCTGCTTCCCGTGCGCGGCGGATCCATGAATACCACATCCACCTTTTCACCGCCGCCAGCCATCCGTTCCATGAAGTCTCCTGCATCAGCCTGATAAAAACGAATATTCGGCAGCTTATTTCTTTTTACCCCGGCTATGGCATCCCGCACAGCGTCCTTGTTCAGCTCTACACCGATGACACTGCCTGCGTGAGGCGATGCCAGCATCCCGATGGTTCCTGTGCCACAGTACGCATCCAGTACCACTTCTTTGCCGGATAAACCTGCAAAGGCGATGGCTTTTTGGTAAAGCACCTCTGTCTGCACCGGATTCACCTGATAAAAAGACTTAGGCGATATTTTGAAGGTCATGCCGCAAAGCTGGTCTTCAATGTACCCCGGTCCATAAATCACCTGCTCCTTCTCTCCCAGGACCATGCTGGTCCTTTTGTCATTCACATTGACCACCACCGTGGTAATCTCGGGATGTACTTTGCGAAGCGCTTTCACAAAATTATTCTTGGAGGGCAGAATGGGGGAGCCTAAAACCAATACCACCATAATCTGCCCTGTGCTGTATCCTGCTCTGACCAATACATGCCTGAGGAGACCGTACCCCGTGTCTTCATCATAAGTTTTAATCTTGAAGGACTTCAGCAGTTCCTTGACCGTCTGAATGATGGCATCTGCCTTTTCATTTTCCAGAAGGCAGTTCTCCACAGGAACGATGATATGCGTCCCCTCTTTATAGACACCGGAAATCACCTTTCCCTTGCCGTCCCTGCCAAACACTGCATGCACCTTATGGCGATAGTGCTCCGGCGTCTCCATGCCGATGATACCCTCCAATTTCCCATAAGGCTTTAAAAGTGTGGCAAGCTGCTCCCTCTTCCAGTTCAGCTGCTTCTTATAATCCATGTGCAAGAGTTGACAGCCCCCGCATTTTTTATAAACCGGGCAAAGCACCGCCTTTTTTTCCGGCTGCTGTTCCTTTCTTTTCTCTGATAACGGTTTGCTGTCTGTTTGAACCTTCCTGCTCATTTCCTTTTCCTCTCAATTCTGCTGTATATGCCATTTATTTACCGCTTTTTTCCATAAACACCGGGCATTATAAAAACCCCAGGTATCAGTACCCAGGGTTTTGTGCGAATTTACCTTTATGAATCGTCCCTCACCTTTTTAAGCTTAACAGATTCCATTCCCTGAACCAGTTCGGTAGCCCGTTCCACATCCGCTTCATTGATACGGATTGTAAACGTACTTTTTTCTTTGCTCTTATCGCCCCCGAATAATCTTGAAAAGAAAGACCGATCCTGCCATTCTATAAAATAAGATATCCTGTTCTGCAAGAACAGCTTTTCCAACTTTTCCTTACTCGTCAGGCTATACACCCTGCAAAACGATACCTCTCTATTAAATCTCCGTTCATCAAATATCAACGATGTCATAACACACTCTCCTATACGTCCCTCATATTATGTCAACTACATATATTATAAGCCATATTACATAGTTATTTCAACAAAAAAATAAAATATTTTAGTTAAGACGAAACTGTTCCGCCTGCAAGTACAGGAGAGCAGCTTGGAGAACGGACGGCTCGGCGCAGATAGCGGTACATCTTATCTTTTCCAGTCTTTGCAAAAAATCGGAAATTTCACTTACAGAATGTAAGGAAGCCTAGGGCAAAATCGCCATGGATGGCGATTTTAGGAGCCAAACGGCATGGATGCCGTCCTGGCTCCGACCCGACCGTCTTGAAATACCTATATACATTCTGTTAGTGAAATCCGATTTTGAGATGAGACTGGAAAAGATAAGATGTACCGCCATCTGCGCTGAGCCGTCCATTCTCCAAGCTGCTCTCCTGTACTTGCAGGCGGAACTGTTACGTCAAGACATCTTCTTGGACAATTCCCAGAGAGGCTTTTGTTCCAGATACTGTTCATTCAGCCACTGCGCCGCCTCTGTAACGCCTTCCGGTGTAAAATCAAATTCTCTTCGCTGCTTTTTTTCCTCCGGCGTCTTTGCATAGCAGTAAGGCTCCGGCCAGATGATCACTTCCAGCCTGGAGCCTTCCTCTATCTCTTTTTTCTTGAGCATATAGCGCATGCCGTCCATGCTTGCGCTGTATTCTTCCTTTTTTACATAGTTGAGAACATGAAACTTCTCCTTGTCTATCATCTTCGTCCTCCACGCTTCAACCGCCTTCAGGTGCATTTAACTTCCCATACACTTAACCGGCTATACGCTTGGCTGGCTGCTCCTTCCGTACGCGATTACATTTTTCTTGTGCTCTGAAAAGTAGTCCGCCAATCCGCCCAGCGATTCTAACAAGATCTTGGTCTCTTGTTCATCAAACTGCGCCATCGCCGCCTCGATCATTTCCTTATGGAATTTCTGGTGATGGGCATCAGCCCTTATTCCTTTTTCTGTCAGAGAAAGCAGCACCAGACGCTTATCCTCGTCGCTCCGCTCTCTCAATACATATTGATTTCTGGTCAGCCTGTCTATGGATTTCGTCAAGGTTCCCATGGTGACAGAGAGCTTTTTGGCGACCACAGAGCTGGGCTTTGGTCCGCCTGTCCCGATTGCCTCGATTACGTGCATATCATTGATGGTGATATCCGTAAATTCGCCTGTAATCAGCACCTCTTCTTCAATATTCATGATGTCCCTGAACAATTTGACCAGCAATGTATTTAATGCTTTATCAAGTTCCATGTCGCTGCTCCCATCTGCCGCCTATCGTCTGTCCTATGCCGCATCTGCGGTACTTCCTTAATCGCTCCCTTTAACCTTTACAGAAAGCCCCTTCTTTGCAAAAAGACCCTTTCTACCATGTAAGGACCGCCGCTCCCCAGGTAAGTCCTGCCCCAAATCCTGCAAGTACAATTTTGTCTCCCTTATTCAGCTTTCCCTCTTTATTTACAAAATCCAACAAAATCGGAACACTTCCTGCTGAAATATTACCACATTCCTGAAGGTTTGTGGGAAATTTTTCGATTGGCTGGCTCATTTTTTTTGCAACGGCTTCGATGATGCGGATATTTGCCTGATGCAGAATAAAGTATTTCACCTGATCGGCGGATACGCCTGCCTGGTCTAACGCCTGCATGATTGCCAAAGGAACTGTCTTGACGGCAAATTTATAGACTGCCTGCCCATCCATACTAGTATAATCCAGCGCACAGCTATTTTTTACATAAGGGTTATTCACTTCTCTGTTGTGACATACAAGGGCATTGCCTCTTGCACCGTCCGATCCCTGCACCATGCTTATGATACCTGCTTCCTCGCTTCTGACCACCGCGGCTCCCGCGCCGTCGCCGAACAGAACGCAAGTCCCCCGGTCCTCCCAGTTCATCATTTTGGACAGGGTCTCTGCCCCCACCACCAGCGCCGTTTTAGCCGCGCCGGATTTCATATAGGCATCTGCGATGGACAGTCCAAAAAGGAAACCTGCACAGGCAGCGTTGATGTCAAAAGCTGTGGCATTGGATGCCTTTATGGCGCTTTGTATCTGGCAGGCTGTTGAGGGAAAGCACATATCTCCCGACACCGTTCCCACAATGATCAGGTCGATTTCCTCCGCCGCAGCCCCTGCATCTTCCATGGCGCGCACTGCCGCTTCCACTGCCATGGAGGTGGTGGTCTCCGTCACTGCAATATGCCTTTTTTCTATGCCGGTACGGCTCTTTATCCATTCATCCGTGGTGTCCATCAGTTTTTCCAGATCCTGATTGCTGACCACCTTTTCAGGAAGCGCGCTTCCTGTTCCTATTATTCTTGCCGGCATGACAGTACCTCCTCAAATTCTTTCATAATATCCGCCACGTGCTCCAGCTTTTCTGCTTTGTAGGCGTTTGCGCCGCAAAAAATAAGCCCGTGTTCTGTATCGCCTTTTGCCGCCGCAATAAGGGCATCTGTAATACAGTATGGAATCCTTAGCGGATCACATTTTTCCAGACATTGGTGGCACTTTCCTTTTGTAACAGCGCCTTTTTTGGCCTGTTCAAGAAAAGGATTTTGGATTGCTCTTCCCGGCATTCCTACAGGGCTTTCCACAATCACGATATCCTCCTTTTTTGCCCGGAGATAGGCTTCCTTATATCGAAAGTCTGCATCGCACTCATAGGTAGTGACGAATCGGGTAGCCACCTGTACCCCATCTGCCCCCATTTCCATATAAGGAGCCGCGTCTGCCGCCTCAAAAATTCCGCCTGCTGCCACCACCGGTATGGAAGGATTTATCTCATGGACACGGTCAATGATCCTCTTTACCTCCTCATGATAATGAAGCCCTTCTATATTTTCAAGTTCTTCTTTGTGAAACCCCAGATGCCCTCCGGCAAGAGGTCCCTCGATTACCACCATATCCGGCTGTCTGTTATATTTTTTCTTCCAGTATTTCGTTATCACTTCCAGTGATTTTAAGGAAGAGACGATGGGTGCGATTTTGGTCTTTGCATTTTGTACGAGCAAAGGAAGGTTGACCGGCAGACCTGCTCCCGAAATGATCAGATCCGCGCCTGCCTCAACCGCTGTCCTTACATATTTCTCATAAAACCTAGTTGCCACCATGATGTTGACTCCGATGATACCGCCCTTTGCAATTTCCTTTGCCTTGGCAATTTCTTCCTTCAGCGCTTTTAAATTAGTTTCTATGGGATATTCCTCCCACGCAGCATCGCGAAAGCCGATCTGGGCTGCTGAGATTACGCCTACTCCGCCGTTTAATGCGACATTGCCTGCTAAGGAGGACAGGCTGATTCCTACTCCCATTCCTCCCTGAACCAGCGGAATCCTTGCAGTCAGTTCCCCGATTCTCAATCCTTTTTTATCATTCATTTTGTAACCATGCCCTTTCACAATCTGCCTGCATTGCAGCTTTCCCGCCTTTATCCCTCTTACACAATCTGAGGGACTCTGACCTAAGCGCTTCCTTAGTATTTTCTGAACCGCTCATATCTGTCCTGCGCAATTGCCGCGCCGTCCATGCCGTCAAACTTTCTCAAAAAGGCAACCATATGCTCCTTCATAAAGCCGGCAATATCCTCCACCGTGGAGGCATCCGCGCTGCCGTATTCGGGAACGATGGTCTCGATTACTGCAAGGCGTTTCAAATCTTCCGCTGTGATTTTCATCACTTCCGCCGCTTCCTTTGCCCGCTTTCCGTCTTTCCAGAGAATGGATGCAAACCCTTCCGGTGAAAGGATAGAATAGGTGGAATTTTCCAGCATCCATACTTCATTGCTCACAGCAAGCCCTAAAGCACCGCCGCTTCCCCCTTCGCCGATTACGATGGACAGGACAGGCACCGTAAGCGCGGACATCTCAAAGAGGTTTCTTGCAATTGCCTCGCCCTGTCCCTTTTCTTCCGCCTCCATTCCAGGATAAGCGCCGGAAGTATTAATAAAGCAGATGACAGGACGGTGGAACTTCTCTGCCTGTTTCATCAGGCGCAGCGCCTTGCGATACCCTTCTGGAGACGCCATTCCGTAATTCCTTCTGGCACACTCATCCGCGTCATTTCCCTTCTGGATGCCGATTACCGTGACAGGCTGCCCATACAGCCATGCGATTCCGCTCACAACAGCCTTGTCATCACCGCTGCCCCGGTCTCCGTGAAACTCTATAAATTCATCAAAAATAAAATTAATGTAAGTAAGGGCAGAAGGTCTGTTGATGCTCCTTGCCTCTTTCACTTTTTCCCAGGCTGACTTTAAAGCGGTCTTTGCCTGTTTTTCCTTGTCCAGTTCGCTTGGGTCAAATTTCTTTATCTCTTCCGTGAACTGGCTGAAATTTTCATTTTCTGCAGAAATCCTATGGGATTTCAAGATTTGATACAATACGTTCTTAAGCTCATCTCTTTCCACCACCCGGTCAGCAAATCCATGTTCCACCTGAAATTCCGCGCGCTGAAAGCCCTTAGGCAGCTTTTGACCAATGGTCTGCTCGATTACCCTTGGACCGGCAAAGCCGATGAGCGCACCGGGCTCTGCCAATATAATATCGCCCAGCATGGCAAAACTTGCCGTCACCCCTCCGGTGGTGGGATCGGTCAGTACCGTCACATACAAAAGCCTTGCATCCGAATGTTTCTTAAGCGCCGCCGAAGTCTTCGCCATCTGCATCAGGGAAATGATTCCCTCCTGCATCCTTGCACCCCCGGAACAGCAAAAGAGGATTACGGGCAGCCGTTCTTTCGTCGCCCGCTCTACCGCAAGGGCAATCTTTTCTCCAACCACATGCCCCATGCTTCCCATCAGGAATCTGGAATCACATACACCGATGCATACCTTTTCCCCGCAGATTTCCCCTGCGCCTACACTGACGCCTTCATGGAGCCCGGTCTTTTCTTTTACGTCGGAAAGTTTCTCCTCATATCCCGGAAAATTCAAGGGATTCGCGCTTTCCATTTCCTCGAACCAGGGCGTAAAAGTACCTTTGTCACAGATCATGCGGATTCTGTTTTTTGTCCTTATGCGGAAATAGCTTCCGCATGCCGTACAAATGTAGTGATTGACCACCACGTCTGCCTTGCTTAATTCCCTGCCACAGTCCGGACAGACAAAAACCTGCTTATCTTCCGTTTTTTCCTCTCGTTTCCCTGCCCTTTTTTCAGTCAGCCTGCTTATGATCTTAAGCTTATCGGATGTTTTTTCTTCTTCGCTTGCTCCTTTTACGTGTATGTACTTGTCTCTGCGAAATCGTCCTGACATATTCTGCCTCCAAACTGTCTTCCTTCTATTTATGAAACTGCAAAGGTAAGCTCTGCCTGTACTGCCACCTTGCCGTCCACCGTTGCTGTTGCTTTGCCTATGCCGATGGCACCTTTCTGCTTAATGATTTCTGTCTCCAACATCAAGACATCGCCGGGCACCACCTTTTTCTTAAACTTTGCCGAATTGATAGCGGCAAAATACGCCGTCTTTCCCTTGTTTTCCTCCAGACTTAAGATTGCCACCGCACCGGTCTGTGCCAATGCCTCTATAATCAATACGCCGGGCATAACCGGTTCTGCCGGAAAATGTCCCTGGAAAAAGGGTTCATTGTAAGACACACATTTTTTTGCCACTGCCTTAACCCCCGGCGTCATCTCTTCCACCGTGTCAAGCAGCATAAAGGGCTGCCTGTGGGGTATGATCTCCATAATTTCTTTTGCTGATAATAATGCCATTTTTTCCTCCATCCCGAAGCGCTTTCGCGGCAACTATTCACTTTTAATCACGGTATTTTCCAATCAATATGCTTGCGTTGTGTCCGCCGAATCCAAGGGAATTACTCAATGCATAAGGAATTTCCTCCTGATAAGGCTCCTTACAGTAATCCAAATCGATCTCCCCATCCGGCGTCGCATACCCCACCGTCTTGTGAATGAATCCGGCTTCCATCTCTTTTACACAGGTTACAAATTCCACCGCTCCCGCTGCGCCCAAAAGGTGTCCGATCATGGATTTGGTTGAGTTGATATGAATCTTCCTGGCATGGTCACCGAACGCCGCCTTGATTGCCCTCGTCTCGAAAAGATCATTGTGGTGGGTTGCAGTTCCATGGGCATTAATATAAGTGATATCCTCCGGCGTAATGCCTCCGTCTTCTATCGCCGCAAGCATTGCCTTTGCCGCACCCATGCCGTCCTCCGCAGGGGAAGTGATATGATATGCGTCGCTGGTGCATCCATATCCAAGCACCTCCGCATAAATATGGGCGCCTCTTTTCTTTGCGTGCTCTAATTCCTCTAAGATGACGATGCCTGCGCCTTCTCCCATGACGAATCCGCTGCGGTTCTTGTCAAAAGGAAGGGAACACCTGTCAGGGTCGTCCTCAGAAGTGAGCGCCGTCAACGCACAAAAGCCTGCCACTCCGATGGGGGTAACGGAACTCTCTGTTCCCCCTGCGACCATCACATCCGCTTCCCCGTAGGCAACGCTGCGGAATGCTTCCCCGATGGAATTGGTTCCTGTGGCACATGCCGTGACCACATTGATGCTTTTGCCTTTAAGCCCAAACTGAATAGACACATTTCCTGCTGCCATATTGGAAATCATAAGCGGCACCATCAGGGGACTGATCTTGTTCGGTCCCTTGTTCACCAGCCTGTCATACTCCCGCTCCATCGCCTGAAGGCTTCCGATTCCGGAGCCCACCGCGCATCCCACACGGTAAGAGTCTTCCTGCTCCATATCGATACCCGCATCCAAAAGCGCCTCTTTGGCGGCTGCCACCGCATACTGGCTGAAAAGTTCCATACGCTTCGCCGCTTTGAAATCCATATAATCCTTTGCATCAAATCCTTTTACCTCGGCTGCAACATGGCATTTATATCCGTCGCTGTCAAATCTGGTAATGGGTCCAAAACCATGCTTTCCCTCTTTTATAGACTGAAAAAAATCATTTACATTAAGTCCGATGGGAGTGATGGCTCCCATACCGGTTACAACTACACGTCTGCTCATTTTTACCTCCAATTCCGACTATACCGCCAGTTCTGGCTATACTGCCATTCCACCGTCCACTGAAATCACCTGACCGGTAATGTAATTTGCTGCCTCAGATGCCAGAAATGCCACTACATCCGCCACTTCCTTTGCCGTTCCCGTCCGCTTTAGCAGAATCTGCTCTTTCATGTTCTCTCTTACGATCTCTGGAAGATCCTTGGTCATCTCTGTCTCGATAAAGCCAGGCGCCACCGCGTTCACCGTAATCTGCCGGCTTCCCAGCTCCCTTGCCGCACTTTTGGTAAGCCCGATTACCCCCGCCTTGGAGGCACAGTAATTTGCCTGCCCGGGATTTCCCATGACACCTGTGACGGAAGAAATATTGATGATCTTTCCTCCTTTTTGTTTCAGCATCTGCCTCGACAAATGCCGCATGGTGTTAAAACATCCCTTGAGATTGACATCGATCACGCTGTCAAAATCCTCCTCGCTCATCTTCATCAGCAGGTTATCCTTTGTGATGCCGGCATTATTTACAAGAATATCGATAGGACCATATTCTTTTACCAGTGCTGTGATCATTTCTCCGCAAGCCGTAAAATCCGCTACATTACATCCATAAGGGACCGCCTCACCGCCCGCTTTCTTTATTTCTTCCACGGTTTCCATCGCTCTTTCTTTAGAACCATTGTAATTTACGATTACAAAAGCGCCTTCCTTTGCCAGCGTTATTGCGATTTCCCTTCCGATTCCTCTTCCCGCACCGGTCACCAGTGCTGTTTTTCCGTCAAGTAATTTATTCAACTTTCAGCACCTCCAGACATTTGGCAAGATCCTCATATTTATCCACATTAAGGACTGTGACGTCCCTGTTTATCTTTTTCACAAAGCTGCTCAGCGTTTTGCCGGGACCGATCTCCACAAAGGTGTCCACGCCGTCCGCCAGCATTCTCTCCACCGACTGCTGCCACCTTACAGGGGATGATATCTGCTTTTCCAACAATTCCCTGATATTTTCAGGTGTAGATACATAGTCTGCGGTCAGATTTGCCACGTAGGGAATGGAAAACTCACTGATCTGCACTTTTTCTAAATCTTTTCTCAGCCTCTCCCCTGCGCCTGTGAGCATCTGTGAATGGAAAGGACCGCTGACATTTAAGGGAACGACCCGTTTTGCTCCTTTTTCTTTTAAGACCTCTCCTGCCCTGTTTACCGCATCTGCTTCCCCGGTAATGACGATCTGCCCCGGACAGTTATAGTTGGCAATAGAAACGATACCCTGTGTATTCTGGCAGACCTCTTCGATCACATCAGCAGAAAGCCCCAGCACTGCTGCCATGGCTCCTCCTTCCGGCACTGCCTCCTGCATGTATACGCCTCTTCTTCTTACCACTGCAAAGGCTTCCTCCGCACGCATAGCACCGCATGCCACAATGGCTCCGTATTCTCCCAGGCTTAAGCCTGCCGTCACATCCGGGCGGATTCCTCTTTCCTCCAGTACCTTTAAGATTGCCGTTTCCACCGTGAGCATAGCAATCTGGGTGTATTCCGTAATGGATAACTTGTCATTTTCCGTAAAGCAGATAAAAGGCATATCCAGCCCTGTGATACTGCCTGCTTTATCAAAGATCTCCTTGGCGGTTTGTTCCTTTTCGTAAAAGTCTTTTCCCATTCCTATGTACTGTGCTCCCTGTCCCGGAAACATAAACGCTGTTTTACTCATAATTCCTCTCATTCCGCCGCCCAAGCGGCATTTCCTTTATCCCAAAAGAAGGGATGCTTCCTGCATGATTTCCTCTATCATTTCTTTGCAGGTCTGCTCCTTTTTCACCAGCCCTGCAATCTGACCTGCCATCAGGGTCCCGTTTACCACATCTCCGTCCATGACAGCCTTGCGCAAAGAACCAAGCGTCAGGTGCTCTAATTCTTCAAGCCCTGCCCCTTCCTTTTCCAATCGGAGATATTCTCTGCTCATCTGGTTCCGTATCTGGCGGACCGGATGTCCTGTGCTCATGCCCGTAACCTCTGAATCAATGTCCTTTGCCTTTATGACCTTTTCCTTATAGTTCTTATGTACAATGGATTCTTTGGCAACCACAAATCTGGTGCCCATCTGCACGGCTTCGGCGCCCAGCATAAATGCCGCCGCAAATCCTCTACCGTCCCCGATGCCGCCTGCCGCAATCACCGGAATCTGTACTGCGTCCGCCACCTGGGGAACCAGACACATGGTCGTTGCCGATCCGATATGCCCTCCCGACTCTGTGCCTTCCGCCACCACCGCGTCTGCACCGCACCGCTCCATCATCTTTGCCATAGCCACACTTGCGACCACGGGTATGACCTTAACCCCTGCTTCCTTAAAATCCTTCATGAATTTTGCCGGATTTCCCGCGCCGGTAGTCACCACCTTGACGCCCTCTTCCAGCACCACCTTTGCCACTTCCGGCGCATTGGGATTCATCAGCATGATATTGACGCCGATGGGCTTATCCGTCAGTTCCTTTGCTTTTCGGATCTCTTCCCGCACAACCTTGGCCGGTGCGCTTGCCGCCCCTATGATGCCAAGCCCTCCTGCCTCTGAAACCGCTGCCGCAAGATGATGCTCTGCCACCCATGCCATGCCGCCTTGTATGATGGGATACTTTATTCCCAAAAGCTCTGTTATTCTGGTCTCCATTATTCCGCCCCTTTATTTTTCAAGTAATCAACTACCGCACCTACTGTGGTGAGCTTTTCAAGATCCTCAGAAGGAATCTCAATATCATATTCTTCCTCTAATGCCATCACAAGTTCAAACAGATCCAGTGAGTCCACATCAAGATCTTCCTTGAATGAGGTTTCCATTTTGATCTCTGCATTTTCCATATTCAGCTGTTCTTTGATGATTTCCACTACTTTTTCAAACATATCTTTTCTCCTTCTTTTTCCCTTTTGATTTATTTGCTGCCAAAAAACTTTGACCGTCAAATATTTTGATAATCAAACTATTTGACGGTCAAAGTATATAGCAGCTGTAAAAAAATGTCAACTGTTTTTTTAATTTTTTAACGGCTTATTTTTTGTTTTAAGACCAGATAAAGCTCGGCGTTTGCCAGTTGGTAATAGGGATTTACATAGAATATGTGAAAAATACCGCAGGAGAATGCCCCGAGAATCATCCATCCCATGAAGGAAAGATCCAAGACAAAGGCGTTTAACTTTTCGTTATCCATCATTCTTTTGCTTAAAGCAAATGCATCTTCCATCTTGATATCAGGATTTTCAGCAAGGATGAACGGTATCATCCTGTATTCATAGGCTTTGATTATGCCGGGAATCACGAACAGCATAGACCATAAAAATGTGAATAGATTTCTGAAAAACATGATTTTAACTATATTTTTGTAAGACCTTGAAAAACCGGACATAATCTCTCCAAGAATTACCCCCCCCGGCAGGATTTTACCAAAAATCGCTGTATTCCCACCATCAGCGGATTTACGACAAGACACCACAGCGCTGCGGAAACCGCAGTGTTCAACAGAGTCACCGTGGAAGCGGCGGTCACAAAAAAAGCCCGCAGCATCATGGATTCTTTCAGATAACTGTCAAGCACATCCTCATTATATAAGGATACACTGAAAAAAGAAACCGAGCCGGCTCCTTCTCTTACAAACATAAAAATTACTAAGGCAGCAATCACCCACCAATAATTCAATTTTAAAACACGCTTTGCATGTTCCTTCAATTCACTTCTCATCCACATAATCATTTCCCCCTCATAATTCGTCATTTATTATACAGTATTTTATAACAAAATCCTTCCCTATGCAACAGGATTTGTCACATAGATCTATCTGCCCAAATCTGTAATTGCAATGACAGATACCAAAAAACATGGTAAAATAGCGTTAAAAAGGAGGACGTTCATATGCCATTTACTGAAATATGTATTTATCAAGTTAAACCGCAAAAGGTGGAAGAATTTGAAGCGCTCATGCATGAAGCCCAAAATTTCTTAGAAAAGCAAAAGGGATTGCTTTTACTTCGTCTTGTCAAAAGAGGATATCATATAGACATGGAGCAAATCAAGGAAGGGCTTCCTCCTCTCGAAATCACTCGCATTGTAAAAAGCGTCAAGTATATGCTTTACTGGGAATTTGATACAAAAGAAAGCTATGGTGCTGCACAAAAGAACCTTTATGAAAGCTATTGGAAGCCGATTGAAAAATGCCTGATCGTTCCGCATGACAAGTATTTAGGAGAGCGGTTATTCTAATGCCACGCCCAATGTCCAATCCACGTTTTATTGCCAGCTTATAATCTTTTTTAAATTGTGTGGTGAGTTTGACAGTATATTTCGTGTCCCTCATGCCTTTAAGTCTGCGAACAATTCGTCTAGGTCAGTATATCCCTTTACTGCTGGACCTCAGCCGCCAAATGCCTGCAAGCAGTCACTTGGCTCGTTGCTCGCGGAAATAAAAAAATTGATAAATGCCAATCTAATCAGCATTTATCAATTCTTTAAGGAATCGGAGTGACAAGACTTGAACTTGCGGCCTCTACTTCCCTAAAGTAGCGCTCTACCACCTGAGCCACACCCCGAAACGCAAGTTATATTATATATGCTATGAGAAATAAAATCAAGTACTTTTTCTAAATTTAAGAAAGATAATAATTCAATTATACAGATCACTTGAAGGGGTGCAGCAAAATCATGTATTTTGATGCTTTTGCCGCACCCGCTTTCGGTTATTGTGGACTTTTCTGTTTTTCTTCCGGTTCCGGCTCTTTTAACACAGGTATTGTTTTATTCTTTTTATTCACATCCTCCCTAAGCAGCATATACACCGTTGACAGAAGGGGAATGAAGACCAGCATCCCGAAAACTCCCATAAGGCTGCCGCCAATGGTAACCGCCGCCAGCACCCATATTGAAGGCAGTCCCACCGAATTGCCTACCACATGAGGATAAATCAAGTTTCCTTCTATCTGCTGCAGCACAACAAACAAAATTACGAACCAGAACGCCCTTACCGGATCGTCCACCAGCATAAGGAAGGCGCCGATAAAGCACCCGATAAACGCACCCACAATAGGAATTAAAGCCGTAAATGCAATCAGTACGCCGATCATCACTGCATAATCGAATCTAAAAAGTGTCATAGTGATCACGAACATCAGCCCCAGAATCACAGCCTCTGTGCACTGTCCTGTAATGAAATGGCTGAAATTCGTGTGTAAAAGCCCGCACACCTTCAGAACATTCTTATAGATCTTCGGGCTTGTATATGCTTTCAGAAACCTTGTAAACTGATCCCCCAGTTTCTCCTTCTGTGCCAAAATATAGATGGAAAAGACCAGTGCAATAAAGAAGTTAACCGTGCTGCTTATAATGCTGCTGGCAACCGAAAAAGTGGATGAAAGCATGTCGCTCATCCCATTGCGCAGAAATTCAATCACTGTACTCATAATCTTCTGCCAGTCAATTTCCATCGTTTCAAAGTCGTTGAGCACCTGGATCAGTTCCGGGTTCGCCGCAAACAAAACCTCCAGCTCCTTGATTACATTTCCCCAAAAAACCGGAATCTCATCGGTAAGCACCTTGATCGTTGCCACAAGCTGGGGAATGACGGTAACTGCTACCAATGTGATCACAAGGATGACTACCAGAAACGAGAGTGCGATACTTAATCCTCTTCTTCCTTTTTTTAGATAGTCACTTTTTCTGTTCTTGATTCTTTCCCCTTTCAAAAGCTTTGCCTCAAAAAAGCGCATGGGAATATTGATTACAAAGGCGAGCATGCCTCCCACCATAAATGGTCTTAAAATTTGAATAATAAAAAAAGCGGCGCTGCAAAGCAGGTCAAATTTCATCAATGCAAGAATCACCACCGCTGCAAATAAAATCAGCCCACGTATTTTTCTTATGTTCTTTTGATTTAAATTCATTGTCCTCTCCTTTGCTTCCTTCTACAGCGTCTTTAAAAGTTCCAACAGATAATTCCACACCCTCTGGGTAGATGAAATGCTAAGTTCCTCCTCCGTGGTATGAATATTCTTCATATTCGGTCCAATGGACACACAGTCAAGACCCGGCATCTTGCTCACAAACAGCCCGCATTCCACTCCTGCATGAATCGCCCTTACTGTAGGCTCTTCATAATACATTTTTCTATATATTTCCAGCATCTTATCACGCAGAAGCGAATCCTTCCGGTACATCCATCCCGGATATTCGCCTGTCACATCCGTTTTTGCCCCGGCTAATCCTGCCATGCTCTGAAGCTGCCCGATTAGCGCCTTTTTCGCACTGTCTATGGAACTGCGCACAGATACCCCTATGCTCACTTCACTTCCATCCATTCGCAAAAGTCCCGGATTCAAAGAAGTCTCCACCAGCCCCGGCATCGCAGCGCTCATGGAAAGCACACCGTGGGGAAGCACATTCAAAAAGCGGATGATTCTTTCGCTCTCCTGCTCCTCAATTGCACTCTCCTCTTTTATGCTTTCGGAAATATCTATGGTATTTGCCTGAATATAGACCGCTCCGTCCTTTTGGTCCAGTTCCTGCTTCAGCTCCCGGTCAAGTTTTTCACACATATGCCTAAAAAGCGTCAGGCATTCCTGTTGGGAAAATTCGCCCTGCATGACCTTCTGCCTGCTGCTTCCATTTTCATACCCTGTAAGGAGAATCTGTGCCTTAGCCAAGACCGGAATGGCATTGTCTGCAACGCCTCCCCAAAGACTGCAGATACAGATATCCAGCTTCCCGGAAAGTTTTGCCAGCACCCGCCCTAAAAGACAGATGGCATTGCCCCGCTCTTTATCGATCTCCTCTCCGGAATGTCCTCCCTTAAG
This sequence comes from uncultured Lachnospiraceae bacterium, assembly GCA_949878435.1. GTDB lineage: Bacteria > Bacillota > Clostridia > Lachnospirales > Lachnospiraceae > Suilimivivens. The sequence continues at coordinate 4,083 of CATLAK010000026.1, read as the reverse complement.
CCCATTGATACTGACCTCACAAAGGATTCCCTGCCTTAGCTTCTTTTCAAAGGCAAGGTGGAAATTTACTCTGGCGCCTCCCGCGCACCCGGAAAGAAAGATTCCCTCTTCCTCCGAATCCAGATTGATCATCCGCCTTGCCGTAAGGGGCGATACATCTAAGACACGTGCGCCGTCCATTCCTACCTCTTCATCCACCGTGATGACAAGCTCTATCTTAGGATGCGCATAGGCGCCGTCAAGAAGCGCCAGCCCATAAGCAATCGCGATTCCGTCATCACCGCCTAAGCTGGTCCCTTCCGCCATCAATCTATCCTTGTCTACCACCAGCTTAAGACCATCCTTTTCCATGTCGATGGCGCATTCCGGCTTCTTTACCGCTACCATATCCATGTGTCCCTGAAGCATCACAGCAGGATGATCCTCATACCCTTCTGAAGCCTCCTTGATGATGATCACATTGCCTGCTTCATCTCTGAAATGCACAAGATTTCTTTCCTTTGCAAATCGTACCAGATAATCACTTATCATCCCTGTATTTCCCGAGCCATGGGGAATCCGGCATATCTCCTCAAAAAAGTAAAAAACATCCTTGGGTTCCAGATTATTAAGCGCTCTCATATTGCTCCTTTCCAATATATGATAGAAAAAAAGACCTTATCCGTTTAAATAAGGTCTTTCGTTTGTATTTATGCGATTTTGCTCTTTGCAAGCTCTGCTAAAGTCTTAAATCCTTCTGCATCATTTACTGCAAGTTCTGCAAGCATCTTTCTGTTGATATCAACCTCTGCAAGTTTCAGCCCATGCATGAACTTGCTGTAAGATAAACCGTTCATTCTTGCTGCCGCATTGATACGTGCAATCCAGAGCTGTCTGAACTGACGCTTCTTCTGCTTACGCCCTGCATAAGCGGAAGTCAAAGCTCTCATAACGGACTGCTTTGCGATTCTATACTGTTTGCTTCTGGCTCCTCTGTAGCCCTTTGCAAGTTTCAATACTCTATTGTGTTTTTTCTTGGCGTTCATTCCGCCTTTTATTCTTGCCATTTCTTATAATCCTCCTTACGACTTTTAAATGCACCTTACAACGATTTTATAAATAAGGTAAAATCTTCTTCATGTTCTTAACGTTGGTCTTGTCTGTAATTGCAGGCTGCCTTAAATTTCTTTTTCTCTTGGTAGTCTTCTTGGTTAAGATATGGCTCTTGTAAGCTTTGCTTCTTTTTAATTTACCTGTTCCTGTAGCTTTAAAGCGCTTTGCAGCAGCTCTGCTTGTTTTCATTTTGGGCATAACTGATTCCTCCTGTATATTCATTTTAATTTCTGCCGACAGGGCATGTCCCTGTCATCTATTTTAACTGGCAGGCTAACGCTTTTCAGTTAAAAACATTGTCATACTTCTGCCTTCCACCTTGGGAGCCTTTTCCACTACGCATATGTCGGAAAGCGCCTGGGCAAAATCGTCAAGAATATGCTTACTGTTTGCCATATGTGCCATTTCGCGTCCGCGGAATCTGAGCGTAATCTTCACCCTGTCTCCTTTGGAGATGAACTTCCTTGCCGCATTCATCTTGGTGTTGAGATCATTGGTATCAATATTAGGAGATAAGCGGATTTCCTTCACTTCAATGACTCTCTGTTTTTTCTTGGCTTCCTTCTCCTTACGGGTCTGTTCATATTTGAACTTTCCGTAATCCACCAGCTTGCATACAGGCGGCTTTGCCGTGGGTGCGATCTTTACCAGGTCCACGCCTGCTTCCTCTGCCATCTGCAATGCCTCTCTTGAAGACATGATCCCTAACTGTTCGCCGTTTTCTCCAACGACACGTACTTCCTTGTCTCTGATCTGTTCGTTAATGAATAATTCGCTAATGACTGTATCCTCCCTACATAATGACTCAGCATCTTTTCCTTACGCGCCCTGCGCATAAAAAAGTGGATAGCATAACTATCCACAAAATCTCACAACAGCCAACATCCGTAATTTCAAACGGAGTTACCAGATTATGAACGCCTGCAAGCTAACCTGCCGCAGGGTGAGAGTGGATACTCTGCTTTGATGTATATGCGTTTTCCGCATGCCTAGTTAGCTTACCATCCGTTTTCTGAAATGTCAATACCCTTTTTGAAAATTTTATTCCTCTTTTGCAAGGCTGACCTTCTCATCCCTTACTAACCGGATTTCTCCGTCGGAAATCTCAAAGTCAGCCATCAATTCATCATCCGACATCTGGCTATAGGTGATTGTATATGTATCCTCCGCAAGAATCAGATAGGCAAGCTGCTCGATTCTCTCTCCGGCTTCCACCTCGTAAGAACTTCGTATCTTGTAACCGGGAATCCCTTCCATGTCGATTTTTTCAAAGGAATCAATATCAAGTGCGACCTCCATGCCCGCCTCTTGATATGCTTTCTCCATGGTCTGCTGATAAACCTCTTCGGTGAGCATGCCGGATACCATTCCTTCTTCATTGCCCTCCGAAACTGTATAATAGATGTTGGAAGCGTCAAGGGGATTTCTTTCATGCACATACATCCCTTGTATATCTTCCGATTCATGATATCCTGCCGGAATCATCACCGCACAGTAACGCACCTTTTCCCCTGCGCTCTCCTCCTGCTCTTTTAACTCAAATTCCTGCATTTCTATGTACTCCACAGCCTCCCCGTCTTCCGACTGGATCTGTGCAGCCGTGACTGCGTCCCTTGCGCATCCCGTCAATAAAAACGCTGCAAGAACTGTAAGCACCCATTTTCTCTTCATATCAAATATATCCCTTTACAACCTGTTCTCACCGGTTTTCTGCCGACTAATACTCATTTAACCACAAATCTTTTCACATTTCAAGACTTTCCATCGCAGATTCTGAAATCCTTCGTGAAGTATCTGTGATGAGTCCTAAAAATGTCTGGTCATAGCGTGAAAAATCCATATTGATAATTTCTCCGTTCTCACCAATAACATTGATGGCAATGGTCGGATCGTTTAAAGAATATCCCTGGCAATTGTACTCTACCCTGGCTATAGTTCCCTCTATTAAATTGCACTCCTCCACTTTCTTCTTTGCAAGTTCCGCATATATGCCATAATCCTGTTCCAGTCCTGCGTCATAGGCAAGCGAAGGGTTCGCATCTAACTGTCTCCCATAACTAATATTGAAAAGTTCTCCTGTCACAGCATCTATCATATATGTCCATCTTGTACTCTCAGGCGTCTGCTCTTTCTCGAACAAAACATCACCTGCCCAAAAAGCACGTGGGAAAGTGCTCGTTCCCGAATAATACATCATATATACATATGCGCCTTCCAAATCCAGTCCAAATATATTCCTCAGATACTGTGCACCTGTCTGTGCAGCCTCTTCCATGGTCAGCGTCATGTCTGTGGGCGTTTCGGTATTAAGACTATCCATGCTTACGCGATAATTGATTTCTGTATTGCCCTCTTCCTTGGTTTCGGGCTCTGGCAATGCTGCTGCCGGACTATCCGAAACCTGATAACTGGTAGGCACCGTTTCCACCTGTCCCGCTTTTGCTGCCATAGCTGCTTCCGCCGCCACATTGAATAGAATCGTGCCTGCTCCAATAATGGCACATGTCACTGCTGCAAGTTTTAAAAATTCTTTTTGTTTCATAAGAAAACTCCTTTCCAAATGTTTTTGATAAATATACTATAAGATCGCTCTGTATCAAAAAAATTTCGAAGTTGTTATGGACTTGTAAAACATTTTTTATTCTTGTGGAAAGCACAGCTTTACAATCGTTCCCTCTCCACACCTAGAATCAAATGTCAGCTCGGCGTGGTGAAGCTGTGCAATCCGCTCGCAGATGGAAAGTCCCAGTCCTGCTCCGCCGGCAGCACGGCTGCGTGCTTTGTCTACTCGATAAAAAGCTTCTTTGATATGCGAAATCTGATCCGGCTCCATACCAATCCCATGATCCTCCACTTCAATTACAATAATCTCTCGGAATCTCTAAGCCCATATCTATAAGGGTTTCAGATTCCTCTTTTTATAAAATCCCCCACTTTTTTGCCAAAAAACACTTGACAAATCTATCAAAAAATGCGGCGCTCCGCGCCTAT
>CATLAK010000025.1 GCA_949878435.1 uncultured Lachnospiraceae bacterium | reverse complement strand
CCGGAGCAAGCAGGGAAAATGAATTTCTATTTGTCAGCTCTGGACGATTTGGTTAAATCCCCAGACGATAATCCATCTGTTGGACTAATATTATGTAGAGATGAGAATAGAACCATTGCAGAATATGCGTTAAGAGATATGTCGAAACCTATTGGTGTAAGCGAATATCATTTGTGTACAGATCTTCCGCTGGATTTGAAAAATGCTTTACCAGACCCGGAGGAGATTAGGAGTAGGATTGAAATGAAAAAATAAATTGTGCAGACCGTCTGCACAAATGAATTAGAAAGAGTTTTATGATAACACCATGATAACAAAAATCCCCAAAACCTCAGATACAGGGTGCATATCAAAGAAAAAACCGCCGAAAAAGCCCTGAAAATCACACAAAATCACCCTGATTTCCACCACAGAAAGTAAGCGCTAAGTAATAGGGTATCTCTCTTGGAAAAGTCCGGGAGTTTCCCGGATTTAATATTCTATGATTTATTTACACAGCATTCCTGAACTTTAGGACTCCAGGGAGCCATATTTTCAAGTTCCTCGTCAGACATGTTTTGATTTGGTCTTGCTTCGAGAAGGTATTCCAGATATTTCTGAGGATTCAGACCGTTTGCTCTGGCGGTTTCAAGGAGTGAATACACCATCATGCTGGCATCGGCTCCATCTGTAGTATCGCAGAACAGCCAGTTGCGCCTTCCCACTGTTACGGGGCGGATGGAGTTCTCGCTTAAGTTGTTTGATATGCTGCAGCGGCCATCTTCCAGATAAGTCATCATGTACAGCCTCTGATTTCCTGCGTAGGTAAGGGCTCTGGCAAGACGGCTTCCGCCAGGAGCCGTCTGCTTATCAATCCACGCTAAGAAAGCCTCAACGACAGGTTTCTGGTCCTTGAGACGACGGCTGTATATCTGTTTGTAAGAAAGTCCTTTTCCACGGTAACTTCGCTCATATTCAAACAGTTTATTGCAATAGAGGAAGCCCTGTACGGCAGGATCGGTATAATCCTTTTCCTTACCTTTTGGAATGGCCTCCAGAAAATATCTTCTGATGTGTGCATAACAGCAGCACCTTTTGAAATCTTTCAGTTTGTTATAGCCGGCATAGCCGTCTACATTGATATAGGTGCCGGGCGCCGATCCCTGAAAGAACTTCGCAGCAGCATCACCATTCCTTGTTGGATGGTACTGATAAACGATGATGGGATTTAATCCGTCATCACCGGAACGGAATAACCACACATAAGATTTGGATTGCGGCCGTCTGTCCGCTTCCTTTAGCACCTGGATGGGCGTCTCATCACCTGCAACAAACTTTCTTCCGGTGAGAAGCCGGTGAAAGTAATTGATCATTGGTGTAAAATAGTTTTCAGAGCAGTAGATCGTCCAGTGTGCCATGGTGCCACGCCCGATTTTAACGCCAAACGTACAATTACGGTTGAAAAGTATGGTCATTCGGTAACGAAAAATATAGATGAATTTTGGAAAAGTGAAAAATTGCAAGTCAAGAATTACACAAAGGATGACTATAATAAAGAGATTACTAAGAATATAAAAATTTTTGAAGTGCTTAAAGAAGACGAGAGAGATAGGGTTCAGAGTGTAGGACCATTTTATGCAGAAATGTTTTTTTTGCGAAATGCTAATAGTTCAGGTTATGATATTATGAAAAAGGTTGCTGCACGCAAGAGAAAAAAATTACTGGAGCATTTTTCAGGTATAAAGATTTATAGAGATAATTTCAAAGTTCGCCCATATGGTGATGAAGGGGCTTTGTATGATTGGCTGGGATTAGGTGTCCGTGCACAGAAAAGTCCAGCAGCGCCTTCGCATTTGCATGGGCGCTGGCGAGTTGAACCCTACCAGATGATTGGTTGGGTAAAGATTGGTAGGGAGACAAATCCTGAACTTGAAGATATGGCTAACCGAGAAGGTATAGCATTGACAGATGCATACTATATTTTTGTTAATATGTTGCAAGAGGCTGTTAATGAATTTGAATATGATAGGCAATATATTTATAGAGAATATGCAAAATGGATTGTGTCAATAGAGAAGGAATTAGCTGATTTCGCAGAACGTGTGAAAGAAGAAGCGCGAAAACGTACATATAAACTACAAAATGGAAAAAGAGAAGATGAAGCACATAATGAATATCATGAGGAAAAAGAACAATTTACAGAGGATGAATTGTTTGGAACAGTACAGCAATTGGTTGATGAGGCTGAGAGTGATTTACAAAGCAAACAAATGCTACAGATTTTGAGTTCGTCTGGTATTATACTTAATACTTTTTTTCATGAGTTTAATGCAATAAATACACAGTTTCATATACAGGCTCCGCAGATTAGGAGTAGAGTGAATTATATTCTTCAGGGGAAAGAATATACGGGATTGCCAGTATATAATCCGTATACTAGAATAGATATTCTGGAGAAGAATGATAGATTAACAGCAGCGTTTTTAGATGTTGTTATGGAGGGTTTAAAGAAGGAAAGCTTGATAAAAAAAGAGATTTCATTGCATGAAGAAATTATCAATATATTAGGAAAATGGCAATTGATGCTTGAAGATAAACATATAACAATTAGAACGGGTATTTTTGAAGAAAGAAAAACCAGTGATAATGTTAAGATGTCAATTGTTGATCTCTATATTATTTTGAATAACTTTTTATTGAATTCTGCTTGGTTTTTAGAGCAAGAACATAATCCACAACGAGAGATTTGGTTGGAACTATATAATCAAGGAGAAGATATTTGCCTTTTGATGGAAAATAATGGACCAACTTTGGCAGAGAAGTATAAAGATAATCCGGATAAAATTTTTGAAATGGGAGAGACTTCTAAAGATAATGATGGGACAGGATTAGGTTTATGGGTTGTAAAAGAAACAGTAGAAAGAAATAATGGAATCGTAGAAGTATTAGAAAGAAGTGAAGGTTTCGGACTGAAAATTATTTTTAAAGGAATGGTGAAAGAATATGTATCGAATAGGAATAATTGATGATGTAAAAAGTGAAAGAGATGATATACAAGTATCTATTCTTGATAATGTAAATGTAGGGACAAAAATTGAATTTAAGGAATATGTATTAGAACATAAGACTAAAGATTCTCTTTTTAATGAAATAAGAGAAGATGTTTCTAATGAAGTTATTCAGGCATTAATTGTTGATTTTCGTTTAGATACAACGGAAGACATTATTAAAGGATGGGAAATAATAGAGTTTACACATAATGAGTTTCCTGAATTTCCTGTGGTAATAATGACTAATGCACCAGATGAAAGCAAAGAATCAAATCATACTGATGCAGATAAAGTATATGCAAAAAAAGTGTTTTTGAATCCACAATCTGCGGAAACAAAGGAGCTAGTGAAAAATATACTTCTTAATATTAATAGGTACGATAAGAAACGTAAAGAATTAGAAGCAAAGTTGTCTGTCGAGTTACAAAAACTTGAAACAGAGGGTGAAAATGTTGAGATACTTGAAAATATCATTAATATAGAGAAGGAATTAACAAAGTACAAGCAAATGTATCAGACAACGATAGACACAGAATTAGAAATGGATGATTTAAAGGAAGCGTTTGCATTACTTGACAAATATGAAAATATGCTGAGGAATTAAAATGAGATACGAGAACTTCAAAAACCATCAGATAAAAAGAACTTGTAAAGAAAAATTTGATAAATATGCGAAGTATAAACCGTTTCTACGAGAAGATTTTCAAGACAGATGCTGTTATTGTAATATGTCAAGTGAGTTGCTGACAATATCTTATCATGTAGAACATTTTATACCTGTAAAAGCTTTTGAAGGTAAAAGGGATACCTTGTTAACGGAATACGAGAATTTAATGTGGGCATGTCCAAAGTGTAATTTATCAAAAGGGGATAAGTATAAAGGGAACTTTCAAAGTTCTTTTAAAATAGAAAATGAATTATTTTATAATCCAGTCGAAGTGGATTATAATGACATATTTTTCAGAAATGAAATTGGTGGAATTGATTCAGACGATGCAAAAGGGCGTGAAATGATAAAATTATTGAAGTTATATCGCCCTATACATAATTTAGCATGGTTAATAGAACGTTTAGAGAAACTGACCTTAAATCTAGAGCACGCAGCAAAAAAAGAAACTGATTTGGAAAGAAAAAGGTTATTGAGCGAAGCTGCTGGCAAAGTTGCACTTGAATGTGTAAAGAAATCAAAATTGTTTAGAGCAGCGTATAATGGTACTTGTGTTGTAATTCTTTACCATTTAGAAGCAGCTATCCGCGGAGTTGAAATGAAGCAGCTTGAAGCAGTATGCAAAGCGGATTTACGAGACTATTTTAAACAGTTATGATTAACTGCTTTTTGTTTAATTGTAAGCACTAAATTAAAATATGTTCATTTGAAGTGGAGGCCATTATGAATTTGACAAACTTTTTAAACCAGATGGATGCCATCACGGTGCTATATTCTGCATCACAGCTTGCATCATTTGTTCATGATATCGGGCGAATTTTGCCAGAGGATCAAAGAGAGGATTTTTTGAGGAGGCTAAAAGCGATAGGGGAAGGAACGTCAAATATCGATGAGACGAAAGAGCTTGCGCTAAATGAAATGCATAAGCACGTTAGAAATAATCTGAAAATAATAGATTCACAGGAAGTTATGATTGAGGGCATATTAAATGAAGAATATGATGATTGGTATGACGACTGCAGTGAAGAATTTTATTATGAAGACAATAGCGGCATTTCGGGTATGCTTGAAGAAGCCTGTGATTTTGTTCACACCTGTATGGATATGGGAAAGTATAAAGAAGGTTTTGAAGTTGGGAACCAGATGTTTGCGATGGAGATTCTATGTATTAATGAATATTGTGACCAAGATTTTTCCCTTGCAGATATGACGTATTATGGACTTTTACATCGTGATTTGAAGCAGGTTGGCTTGGATACGGCGTATTGTGCATATCATGCTAAAACATTGAAAAAGCGTCCCGAGGCGTTGTATGGGCTTATTGTAAATGAAGGTAAGGGAGAGATTACATTAGAGTCAATCATGCAGCACGGAGATGAAGCTTTACCTGACTTCCAGAAGTTTTTGCCGCTTTGGATTACATACCTCGGAGAAAAAATGGGGCGTGATGCTGACCGCCTTATGTCAGAAGCGGTCGGTTTATTGAATGATGTTTCTTTGGCGGTCAAGTATGCTGAGGAATATGTCACGGTTCATCCGGGATTATACTTAGATACATTAGAAAATAAGAAATATGCAGATGTAAGTGATCTGATATCAATCGGGATAAAAGCTATGGATATCATGCCGAAGAAATATATGATGCGGAGCCGAATAGCTTTGAAAACGGCAGAGTATATTGTTGAAGCAAATGCAAAGCAATCGTTACTGGAAAGCTGCTATTTTGCCGCATATGAATCCGATACATCTGCAGTAAATTATATCCGTGCGTTATTAAATGGATATGGGACTGAAAAGAAAAGGGAAGAACTTAGAAAAGTATTCACGGAATTAACAGGGCATAAAAGCGGCGATACATATAGTGTATTTGAGAGGGATCGTTTACGGTCAGAGAGAGAAGAAAATAATCCTAATGGCAATATGATTTTATTGCTCAGGTTTTTGGATGGGCAGTTTGCTCAGGTGCTAAAGGAAGGTCTGAACAAATCTGAAGCATTAGGATGGTCAGGAACTTTCATGAAACAGGGAATTGCATTGTATTTGCTATATATTTATGAAGGTCAATGGACGGGAAAAGGAATAACTGCGATGACCGGCATAGTAAAAGCCGCAATGAATTTTTCGGAAGAAGCATATCTTAAGGGGACTTGTAATCATGCCGATAAAAGCGGGAATGCCCTGTTTTATGATTTGCTTCTGAAATGGAAATCAATGGTACAGATGGAATCGGAGGTCAGAAACGCCGCAATCAAAAAAATAGCAGATTTGTTGGAAAAACGCGTAGAAGGAATTATGGATGCGAATCGCAGGAATTATTACGGGGAATGTGCGGCGTATATTGCAGCCCTGGGTGAGGTACAGGAGTCTGCCGGAGAATCAGGCGCAAAGCAAAGGCTCATGACCTCATATAAAGATAAATATTTCCGGAGAAATGCATTTCGGGCAGAGCTTAAAAATTATGGCTGGCTGGGATAAAGACAACATTAGCGGAGGAGTCAGGGTGTACCAATCAATTGACCAGGTAAAAACCGGCATAAAGATAAAGGAGATGTTGAAAGCGGCAGGGTATAATGTGAAGGACGTTCAGGAATACCTGCATTTGTCATGCCCACAATCTATATACAGGTGGTTTAAAGGAAAGATCTTGCCGTCGGTCGATCATTTGTATATGCTGAGCAGAATGCTCAATGTCCATATGGAAGATTTGCTTGTTTTACAAGGGCAGTCCATTGTATATCCTTTTGTTGATCGTATGGAGGAATCAATGACCAAAAGAATATTAGCATATGCGAGAGGCTTACGGAAGATTGCGTAGTGACAGAAATCCTAATTTTACTGCTGGCGATTTATTACATAATTAAGATAAGGATTTTTTTGTGGCGGCAGGCAGTCATAGCCCTGCTCCTTGGGGGCATATGTCTGATTTCGCTGTTTCGGGACCCCAGAACAGCAGACATTATTATAACGAGCATTTGTGTGGCGGTTACTTTTTATGCTGGCTGTAGATTATATGAGCGGGCAAATGTGGAAAATGCGTCCATTCATATAGGGGGTGCGGGAAGCATCCGATTGTTTGCTTTGGGGGCGGTCGTTTCTGTTCCGTTGGCTTTTTTGAATGTATTATATTTTTCGTTAAGCCGCCGGATCAATGTAGGAAATGTGTTGCGTTCTGCTGTTTTTGCGCTGAAGCCTGCGATTGCTGAGGAAGTGGTATTTCGCTTCTTCTTGTTGGCATATGCCTGCTATTTACTCCGTGGGAAAGTAGAAAATCGTTTTTCAAAGATATCCATTTATATTTTATTGGTAGTTCCCCATGAACTTCTGCATTATCCTGATTTATTTGTAGAATCACCTGCCTTAGCGATTGGATTGTGTATACTTGGGGGGACATTGTTTGGTCTGCCCATGGCTTTATTAATGAAAAGGAAGAACTTGCAGATGGCGATAGGCATGCATTGGTTTATAGATTTTGTCAGGTTTGCCGCAGGCTTTTAAAGAAAGAAGAGGAAGGTGTCCTATGCAGTTACCATATTCCGATACCATAGAAATTCAATATTTAAGCCGGATATTTGATAATACAAGTGAGTGTTATAAGTTCTTCTGGTTTCAGGCGATTGTGGCTAAGGTGCTGGAGGGAAAAAGCCGCATGACTTATGAAGAGCTGATTGATGAGATGATTGCAAAAGCCTGGTACATGGTAGTTGAATATCATCTGAATTTAGGTCCCAGGGATACTTTGGAAAGTCTGGTGCGTTATTTACAGCAAATATCACAGATGAAAGCTTCAGAGAAAAAGGAAACTATCATTCAGTATTTGGCAGACTGTAAAGATAAAGAAGTGGCAAAGAGGAAAAGAATACTGACGAAAAATGTTCCCTACCGTATACAGGCTCCGTTTATGGATAAGGTAAGGGGCAAGGAATGGGATGTGCCGGAAAGTGCATTAATTGCCAAGATCAATCAGGAACGAAGGTTAATGTATTATTTTGAAGCGTTGAATGGCATGAAGACGACGATACGGGTCAGCCCGGAATGGTTTACATATATACACATCAATCGTGAAATTGTTAAGGGATGGCTGCAGTATCATATGATCAAATATTTACAGAAACGCAATCCAAGTGTGCCGGGAATTGCTGATAAGCTGTATCCGCCGCAGGAGCGGAAGCTGGAAAAGGTGAAAAAATATTGGAAATTGCTGTTGACCCTTAAGCCTGTTCACGAAATATATGGGGATATAGAATTAACGGATAAAGATATTTCCATTGACCATTTTGTGCCATGGTCCTATGTGGCGCATGATGAATTTTGGAACCTGCATCCCACAACGCGGAGCATTAATAGCAGTAAGAGCAACAACCTGCCGGACTGGAACAGGTACTTTCCGCAGCTGGCAAAGCTGGAATACGGTTCCTATGAAATGATGTGGGAGTATGATGCGGTACATGATGCATTTGAAGTATGTGCGAAAGAGCATTTGAACGATGATGCCGTACGAAGGAAGATTTATCGGAAGGGGAGGGATTTGGCAAGTTTTTCTAATGCATTGGAAGAAATTGTGCAGCCGATATACCAGTCCGCAAAAAATTGCGGGTTTAAGGATTGGATTTATACGGGAACGGAAGGATAAACATGGATCAGACAATATCTTATTATGAGAGGAATGCCAAGGAGTTTTGCAGGACGACAAAAGATGCGGATATGAGTTTTAACAGAGACCGGTTCTTAAGTCTTTTGGGGCAACAGAATCTTACAGAAGATACATCAAAGAATGAGCGGTCAAGTATTCACATTTTGGATGCCGGGTGTGGCAGCGGACGGGATGCAAAAGCGTTTCTGGATGCCGGATATCGAGTGACGGCAATGGATGCTTCTGCGCAGATATGCAGAGAAGCTGAAGAGCTGCTTGAACAAAAGGTTTTTTGCTTAAGGTTTGAAGAACTGCAATTTAGACAGGAATTTAATGGGATATGGGCATGTGCATCTCTTTTGCATGTCCCCTATACGGAGATAAGCGGTGTGCTGAAACTGCTTTGGATGGCGCTTAAAGAAGATGGGGTGATTTATGCTTCTTTCAAATATGGAGACGGAGAGAGGACAGATAATGGCAGAACTTTCTATAATTATAAGGAAGGGGATTTAAAAGAGCTTATGGAAAGGAATCGTTTTTGTATAGAAGATCTTTATGTGACATGCGACGTCCGTAAGGACAGGGCGGAGGAACGGTGGGTAAACGTGCTGGCAAGGAAAATAGGATAGCGCAGAATGCGTTGGTTTCGGTTGACACGATACCATTGTCAGTCTATAATTAATGTGTCCGATTTTTTACATAATCATATATTATATAGCGAAAGAGGGAGGGTATTCTAATGAAGAAACTATCTGTCAAAAGTGTTGTTGCCATCGGCATCGGTGCAGCGTTATTTTTTGTTTTAGGAAAGATTTCGATTCCTACACCGGTTCCGAATACTTATATCAGTCTGCAGTATGCAATTCAGGCGGTATTTGCCACTTTGTTCGGACCAATCGCAGGTCTGCTGATTGGCTTTATCGGTCATACGTTGATTGATGCCACCAATTACGGTCCGTGGTGGAGCTGGATCATCGCTTCTGCATTTGCAGGTCTTGTAATCGGTATTGTTACATTGAAGCTGAATGTGAATGAAGGAATTGATACCAAGAAGATTATTCATTTCAATATTGCACAGATCATCGCCCATCTGTTGTCATGGGGGCTTGTTGCACCTTGTCTGGATATCCTGATTTATTCAGAGCCTATCGAGAAGTTATTTGCACAGGGGCTTGTGGCAGGTGTATCGAACATGATTACAACGGGAATCGTAGGATCCCTTCTGTTAGTTGCATATGCAAAGACGGTTGTAAAGAAAGGTTCCCTGAATAAGGAAGATTAATCTATAACGGTAATCGGAAGAGCGGTCGTTTTTGATGCGGCGGCTCTTTTTGACTATTATGCGGAAGGAGCAATTGTATGACATCCCCTGTAATTTCGTTCCAAGACTACAGTTTTCAATATATGGCACAAGCGGAGCCCACCTTAAAGCATATCAATCTGGATATTTATCCGGGGGAAAAGGTGCTGATTGCAGGCACTTCGGGCAGCGGAAAGAGCACCATCGGCAATTGTATCAATGGGCTGATCCCCTTTGCTTATCCCGGCAAAAGTACAGGGAAACTCTTAGTGGACGGCGCGGAGGCGGACAAAAGCAGCATCTTTGAATTAAGCCACACGGTGGGGACGGTGTTGCAGGACACAGACGGGCAGTTTATAGGCTTGACGGTGGGAGAAGATATCGCTTTTGCACCGGAAAATGATTGTGTGCCCCAGGAGGAGATGAAGCAGCTGGTGGACAAGGTGGCGGGACTGGTGGATATCGATCATCATCTTGAATATGCGCCCCAGGAACTCTCCGGCGGACAGAAGCAGCGCGTCAGCCTGGCAGGGGTGATGGTGGAAGAGGTGAAGGTGCTTTTATTTGACGAGCCGCTGGCGAATCTTGACCCGGCAGCAGGGCGGTCCACCATAGAATTGATCGATATGGTGCATGAGCGCACGGGGGCAGCGGTCCTGATTATAGAACACAGGCTGGAAGATGTGCTTTGGCGCAGCATGGATCGGATCATATTGATGAATGAAGGTGAGATTGCGGCGGATATGCCGGTGGAGGAACTGCTTGCAGGAAATCTGCTCCTTCAGCATGGAATCCGGGAACCGCTTTATCTGACTGCTCTTCGCTACGCCGGTGTGGAAATCTGTAAGGAGCTGCATCCCGAGCATGTGGACCATCTGGTGCTTGAACCGGAAGATAAGGCGAAGGTGCAAAATTGGTATCAGGTGCAGAAGGCGGAGATACGGACCAGAACGCATGGGGAAGAACTTCTGCGGGTGGAGAATCTGGATTTTGGCTATACGCCGGATAAGTATAATTTACAGGGAATAAATTTTACCATCCACAAGGGTGAGATGGTGAGCATTGTAGGACGGAACGGGGCAGGCAAGAGTACCATGGCAAAATTAATCTGCGGTTTTGAAAAGCCTGTTTCCGGTGCGATTTATATGGAAGGAAGAAATTTGGAGAAAGATACCATCAAGGAGAGGGCGGCGCGGATTGGTTATGTGATGCAGAACCCCAATCAAATGATCTCCAAGCCAATGATTTGGGATGAAGTGGAGATGGCGCTTGTGCAAAGCGGCATGCCCAAGGAAGAGCGCACTAAGCGGGTAGAGGAAACGCTGAAGGTGTGCGGGCTGTATGCCTTCCGGAACTGGCCGGTTTCGGCATTGTCCTTTGGACAGAAGAAGCGTGTGACCATTGCAAGTATTTTGGTTCAGCGTCCCCAGGTGATCATATTGGATGAGCCTACGGCAGGGCAGGATTACCGCCACTATACGGAAATCATGGATTTTTTGAAAGCGTTGAATGAAAAGGGATATACCATCTTGATGATTACCCACGATATGCATCTGATGCTGGAATATACAGAGCGGGCGATTGTGTTCAGTGAGGGAAGTTTGCTGGCTGACACCACGGCAGCGCATGTGTTAAATGACCCGGAACTGGTGAAGGCAGCGAGCTTAAAGGAAACCAGTCTGTATACGTTAAGTCTTGCCTGCGGTATCAAGGAGCCTCAGGTCTTTACAGAATGCTTTATCGGATATGAGAACAAGGAGGTGCGGTAGGATGGCAAGGATTGCAATATTGAGCTATATCAAGCGGAACAGCCCTGTGCATGAATTGACGGGAACCACGAAGCTGATTTTTTTCATAGCTTGGAGCGTGGCAAGCATGGTCACTTACGATACCCGGGTGCTGGTGTGCATGCTTTTGATCAGTGCCGTAGTTTTTAAGGTGAGTAAGATCAAAATCCGGGATATCCGCATTGTGCTTGGACTTGCCGCGGTTTTTCTACTCATGAATAATCTGTTTGTGTATTTGTTTGCGCCTGAATACGGGGTGGAATTGTATGGCAGCAGGGATGTTCTTTTTACCATCGCAGGTCCCTATACGATTACCCTGCAGCAGTTGTTTTATCACCTCAACATGACCATGAAGGTAATCTGTGTGGTGCCGGTGGCGCTTTTGTTTATTGCCTGCACAGACCCAAGCGAGTTTGCGGCGTCTTTAGCCAGCATCGGGGTCAGCTACAGGATTGGCTATTCAGTCAGCCTTGCCCTGCGCTACATACCGGATGTGCAGCGGGAATATCACAATATCAGTCAGGCACAGCAGGCGAGAGGAATCGACTTATCCGGCAAGGATAAGCTGTTTACCAGATTGAAAAATTCTGTGGCGATTCTTCTGCCCCTTATTTTATCGAGCCTGAACAGGATTGAGACGGTCAGCAACGCCATGGAGCTTCGTGGGTTCGGTAAGAAAAAGAAGCGCACTTGGTATGCCAGACGGCAGATGAAAAGGAATGATTGGCTGACGATTGGATTCGTGCTGACGATTCTGGTGGTGGATCTGGTGGTGACATTTTGGGATGGAAGCCGGTATTTCAATCCGTTTGTTTGAGATATTTGATAGTACGGGAGTCTGCCACCCGACAGGGCAATGTCATTAAGCCAAGGGGGAGCGCAGGCAGATGGCAGTGATGGGGGCAGGGACCCGCCTGTGCCTAGTACTTAGAGAAGCAAAAATAGGGAAAGGCAACGGGAAAATGGAAGATTGTTTGCAGCTATTTGATTCAAAGACAGCGGATTGGTTCAGGGAAACGCTGGGGGAGCCTACGCCGGTGCAGAAGGAGAGCTGGCCGGCTATCGCAGCCGGCGGGCATGTGCTGGTGTCTGCACCCACGGGGACGGGAAAGACTCTTTCCGCTTTTTTAGTCTTTTTGGACCGGTTTAAGAGGATGGCACTGGATGGGGCGTTAAAACAGGAACTGCAGTTGATTTATGTTTCGCCTCTTAAATCTCTGGCATCGGACATCAGGGAAAACCTGCGGAAGCCGCTTTTGGGGATTGAGGGGGAGGCGTTTGTGCGGGTGGCAATCCGCACCGGAGACACGACCCAGCAGGAGAGGCGGCAGATGATCCGAAAGCCGCCCCATATTTTGATTATTACGCCGGAATCTTTGTATTTGATGCTCACTAGTAAAACAGGGCAGAATATGCTTTGCACGGCGGGGGCTGTGATTATAGATGAGCTGCATGCGATGATCGATACGAAGAGGGGCGCCCATCTGATGTTATCGCTGGCAAGGCTGGATTTCTTGTGTTCAAAACCTTTGCAGCGTATCGGACTATCCGCCACCATATCGCCGCTAGAGGATGCCGCCCGCTATCTTGCGCCGGAGGAGGTACGGGTGGTGTCGCCTTTTATGAAAAAGAAGGTGCGGCTTGAAATTCTTGGTTCTTATGTGGACAGCAGCAAAAAGAAAAAGGATCCGGTGTGGCAGGAATTGTCGAAGCTGGTATATCAGTATTGCCAGGGGAACCGGAGTGTGATTGCCTTTGTGGAAGGAAGGCGGTATGCGGAGAAACTGGCGTATTATGTAAACCTAATCGGCGGGGAGGATTTTGCCCGCGTGCACCATGGAAGTTTATCCAAGGAGCAGCGCCGAGAGGCGGAGGAGGCGTTGCGGGAGGGGAGGCTGCGTCTTTTATGCGCTACATCTTCCATGGAACTGGGAATTGATGTGGGAGAAATCGATCAGGTACTGCAGGTGGGGTGTCCCCGCACAGTTTCCGGTACTTTGCAAAGACTTGGGCGGGCGGGACATAATCCTGACCGCACCAGCGTTATGTACCTGTTTCCCAGAACCCCGGCGGAGTGTATCTTAAGCGGAATGACGGCGCAGCTTGCCAGAGAAGGGGAAGTGGAGCACATGAATCCGCCCAAAGGGTGTCTGGACGTGCTGGCGCAGCATCTGGTTTCCATGGCGGCATTTCAAGGTTATGAGGTAGATGATGTGATGAAGATCCTGCCAAGAGCCTGGTCCTTTTCCCAAGTGACGAGGGAGGATGTAAAAGCAGTGCTTCGGATGCTGGCTGGGGACTATGAGCACAAGCGGGAGGTTCCGGTGCGCCCCAGAATCTTGTATGACAGGATTCACGATAAAGTGGAAGGGGACGGTTACAGCAGAATGCTTGCCATATCGGCAGGGGGTACCATTCCCGATAAGGGGCTTTATACCGTGCGGACACAGGACGGGGTGAAGGTAGGCGAGGCGGATGAGGAATTTGTCTACGAAAGCCAGAACGGGGACCGTTTTATTTTGGGGGCATTCGGATGGAAGGTAGTGGACATTGGCAGGGATACCGTGACGGTGACCCAGGCGCCGGTGGAAGGCGCAAGGCTTCCCTTCTGGAAGGGGGAACTAAAGGGGCGGAGCAAGGAGACTGGCATCCTGTTTGGGCGGATTATGCGCAGCCTTTCGGATGCCTGCCGGGACGGAAAGCTGATGGACGCCCTTGCAGGGCTGGGGCTGGATGCGCCGGCTGCACGGCTTTCAGAAGGATATTTGAGCAGACAGATGGCGGTCACGGGAGGGCTGCCCGACGACCGGACGATTGTGGCGGAACACTTCCGGGATCCCTCCGGCAACAGCCAGCTGATGATCCATTCCATTTTCGGACGGCGGATCAATGCCCCGCTTTCCCTGCTTGCAGCGCAGGCGGCGCAGATGGAGCTGGGGATGAATGTGGGGAGCGTGGACGAGGAGGATGGATTTTTGCTTTATGCATACGGAGACAAGCCGCTGCCGGAGGGGATTCTGGGAAGAATCGATCCGGAGACGGCGGAAGCGGTTCTGTCTGCCCTGCTTTTGTCTGCGCCCATATTTAATATGGCATTCCGCTATAACTGCGGCAGGGCGCTGATGATGGGGGCAAAGGGGAATAAGAGACAGCCCTTATGGATGCAGCGGCTGCGCAGTGCGGAGATGCTGGATCAGGTGGCAGGGGAAAAGGAGCATCCGCTGATTCGGGAGACGAGGCAGGAATGTATGGAACAGCTTTGGGATGCAAAAGGCGTCGTGGAACTGCTTGGCATGATTCGGTCAGGTGCGGTGATGGTGCGGGAGGTTTATACACAGATTCCTTCCCCTATGTCGCTGCCTTTGCAGTGGAGCCAGGAGGCGGCAGTGATGTACGACTATGCGCCTACGCCCCAGGGCATCCACAAGGCGGTGGAAGAAGCGTTAAAGCAGGAGGAGCATCTGATTTTGCCGGGAGCGGAGGAACTTTTGCAGGTTCAGGCAAGGGAAAAGCTGCCGGAGGATGAAAAGCAGCTCCACACCCTTTTGATGACGGAAGGCGATCTGGCGGCAGGGGATCTGGAGGTTCCCATAGAGTGGCTGGAGGAGCTGCACAGACAGGAGCGGGCGGTGTATCTGGAGCAGGGGCTTTGGATCGCGGCGGAACAGCAGGAGGAATACCGGGCGGCGCTGGAAGAGGGCAGACGAAAGGAACAGTGCCAGATCGTCCGCCGGATGCTCCGGTACCGGGGAGGCGCAGACCTGAGGCAGACGGCACTTCGCTATGGCTTTACCGAGGAGACGGCAAAGGATGTGCTGGAAGAATTGTGTGACAAAAAGGAGGTTGTGCGTCAGACAGTATCTGCCGATATACAAGATCCGGAAGGCGGAGAGAGGGTTATCTACTATCATGCCCAATTGTACAAGCGCGCTAGGAGGAAAACGCTGAAAAACCGCAGGGAAGAAATCAGGACCTGCAAACCGGAGGCGTATGCATCCTTGATGGCAGCAGGCACAAAACAGTTGGCGCCGCCGGAGGAGGCTCTGGAACGGGCGCTGGGCTCCCTGCTTGGCACTTCCTATCCCGCAGCGGCGTGGGAAGAAATCCTTTTGCCGGGAAGGGTGCAGAGATATAGGGAAAATCTGCTGGATGGCATTCTCGCTAAGGGAGATATTTTTTGGTATATGGAGGAAGGCGGAAGGCTCTGCTTTAGCAGGACGGACCGGATAGACTATGACAGCGCGCCCCAAATAGAGTGGGAAGCGCTTTCGGAAAAGGAAGAACTTCTTGCCAGAGCGCTTTTAAACAGAGGCGCCAGCTTCATGCAGGCGTTAGGCAGTGCAATCGGCGGAGAATCGCCTTATGATACCCTCCTTTCCCTGATGGAAAAGGGAATCGTATGCGCGGATAGTTTCGTGCCAGTGCGGCAGTGGATTGACAGGGAGAAGATTAGGAAGTCAACTGCGCGGGTGCGGGCAGGGGCGAGGGTGAAAGCGTTAAGTGCAGGGCGGTGGGATCTGGTCAGACCCATCCGCCCGCTGAGCCTTGAGGAACAGATGGATCGCTGCTTTGACCGGTATAAGGTGCTGTGCCGGGAAACGGCGGCAGCCTGCGGTCTTTCGTGGCAGGAGGCGTTATCCCGCCTGCGCATCATGGAATATACAGGGCAGGTGAGAAGGGGATATTTTGTGGAAGGGCTTTCCGGTGCACAGTTTATCAGAGGGACGGACTTTGGAGGAATCACGGCGAGCCTTCGGAATGCGGGGGAGGAGCTTATATGGATGAACGCGGCAGACCCGATGCAGGTGTGGGGAAAACTGCTCCCCCATCAGGCGGACAGCGCTTTCTTAAACGTGACGGGAAGCGCCGTGGCGCTGCGGGGCGGTATGCCGGTGGCTGTTTTTGAAAGAAATGGCGGGATTTTGCGCGTGTTTGAAGAGGCGCATCTGGAGGAAGCGCTTGAAGAATTTGCAAAAGGGTATGGGAGAGGACAGATTTTTACAGGGAGAAAGAGAATCCTGGTGAAAGAATATCCTGACAATTCGGCGAAGTGCCTTGAAAAAAGCGGCTTTTCCAGAGAAGTACAGGGATACGCGCTGTATAGATAGGTACTGGAAGCATATTAAAAAGTTCAGGCTGCCTGCCGGCAGTGCTGTATATAGCACTGCAAGGCGGACAGCCCTGATGGAAGCTGGTATTTGGCTTGTGCATATTTAAGCTTATTTCTTCTCAATATTCAATGGCGGTATCTCCTTGTTATCAGGGCTTGCCTCTTCATTATATTTTTCAATTGCTTCCATACTCTTTGACCCTTCTTTTACGATAATTGTAACATGATTACTTTCATCAAAAGCAAATGTACCAACGGATTCTATGTTATCTTCTAACGTAATGGTCAAATCGTTTAGACCGCTAAATGCATACTGTGGGATTTCTCTAATTTGACTTGGCAGCGTAATCTGAGTGATTGCGGTTGATGCAAATGCTGTCGCACCTATGCTTTCTAATGTTTCCGGAAGCAGTACGGTTTCCAGCTGCCTGCAGGCAAGAAACGCGCCGCTGCCAATGGAAGTGATTCCTTCTTCAAAAACAACTAGTTTCAAATTGTAAGACGACATAAATGCATCTTCACAAACCCGCATTACGGATCCCGGAATTAAAAGCGCCGTTATATTTTCTGTAGCAAGATATTCAATCGCTGCGACCCTTTTGCCGTCAATTTCTTCCGGTATTACGACAATGCTGTCCGGACCCTGGTAACCGATAATCGCAATCTCTCCTTCCACGCCATGCATGGATTCTCGGGATGGCGTCGTTATAAAATACGATGCATCTGTTTCAGGATAACTTCTCAGAGCATCTTCTGTTAAATCGCTCACATTATTGTTAACTTCGTTGACTGTGTCTTCTTGCAGGATAGTTTCTTCTGCTTGAACCAAGGTGCTGTCACTGTTTGCGTTTATATCGGTTTCTTTGCTTTTATCCCCACAGGCGATAAGTGGAACAGAAATCATAATTATGGTAATAACTGATAAAAATTTTTTCATCACGTACCTGTCTTCCTCCACTATTTGCTAAACGCAGCTATCTTTGCCGCAGCTTTCTCTGCATCCCAATTCATTTCAAACTGATAATAGGATTCCAATTCATCAATCACGGCGTCCGTCTCATCTGTCACCTCTTCAGTATCGACTTGCATATATACGAGTATGGTTGTATCCTCATCAAGTTCTTTTACAAGGTAAGTTGAAAAAAATGCAGCGTAGAATGTTCTGTCGTTATATTCATAGCTGGTGAGATATTCTGTTGTGCCGTAAGCTGTCGTCTCATCGAGGCTTTTAACTTCGCCTATTTTAAAATCTATGAGGGAGGTATTGGATTCATATTGTTTAAGGTAATAGGTCAGATTTTCAAGCAGCGAATAATCTTCTTGGTCAAACTGCAGGATAGGATTTAACTCTACCCTGTAATCAATGCCGTAGGAAAAGCCGTGGGCAATACCATAGTAGTTGTCATTATAGACTTCAGTGCCAGGTACATATACGGGCACGGAATCTGGGGTGTCCTCATACTCAAGAAATATGCGGGACAGATATTGGAATTCATCAGAGCCTTCGGAATCTGCCTGACCGAGTACGGGGTGTTTCGCAAGGGTAGTATCCTCAGGTGTAAGTTCAGAAGCATCAGTCTGTGTATTTACAGGAGCCGCAGCTTCTTGACCTTCTGCCGGCTGTGCTTGTATTGTTTCGGTGTTTTTTGTACCGCATCCACTTATAACAGTGGCACAAAGGCAGCCTAGGGCAAAACAAAATTTGAGTTTCTTTTTCATAATTTCCTCCTCATAATAGGTCTTTAAAATATTTTAAAATTAGCGTTTAAGCATTGTTTATTCTAACAGGCATAAATCATCGGTTTCAATGTATCGCAGATTGCAATTTCTGCCACCTGGAGTTGCGAAAATTGAGAGCGGCAGTATCTTGTAAAATAGAGGCAGATGTGTTATCATTTTGCTCATTAAGCAACATAATCACAAAATGAAAGATAGGGGACTAGTATGGGATTTTTAGACAAGCTGTTAAACAGAGGAATCAGTGAAATGCCGGACACATCTTCCGATGAAGAAGATTGCTGTTTTGATGCCGTAGTGGTGGGGAACCGGATCCAAAAGGTGCTGGATGAAAACTGGAGCGGCTGCGAACTGCGCAAGTATGTACCGTCTGCAGCAATCGGTGCGGATAGCATAGAGTGGACTTATACGCACGGTGTATACCGTGATGGAAGACCGGTGCTTATGATCAATATCTTGGATAATAAAAATGATTATAAGAGAAAAATCGTCCGTCAGTCGATGGAAGCGTGTGCAGACAGGGGAATTGGATACATCCATTTCTTATTGCATCTGCCCAACCGCAGCAGCTATATCAAGGAGCGCTTAAGCGAGGAAATGCCGGCATAATTGGTCTGTAACTTCATAATTTTTGGAAAAGAGAGAGAAATGCAATTTGTTGATTGCGCCCGTCAGGGATGAAGCATGCTTTGGTTTTTGATGTTTTGCGGGCAATGGAGGCATGTTGAATCTGGTAGCAATAAGCACGGCTTTATTGCTTTCAAAGCTGTTTCTCTCTCTTATTTTAATGGGAAAATCATATGCGTACATCCATCTTACATACATGCGCCAGTGAAGAGGGCTGGCAGGAGTTTTTAAATTATAAAATAGAAAAGCAGCATCTTCCGAAGGCAGAAGAGGAACAGATCCGGCAGTTTATCGGCAGGAAGGCATATCTGCCCCTTTGCAGGGCATGGCAGGAGGGGAGGTTTCCCTCTGAACTTCCTATAAAGAGGACTGTAAATAAGGAGGGCACGGAAAAGAAAAGGGTGGTCTATTCTTTTGAGGGGGACGAAGGGATCTTCCTCAAATTTATCGCCTTTTGTCTTTACCGGTATGACGACCTTTTTTGCGGCAACTGTTATGCCTTCCGGAGAGGAATCGGCGCCAGAAGTGCTATTAGGCGCCTGCGCATGGAGCAGCGGGTAGAGGAGAGCTATTGCCTGAAAGTGGACATCAGCAATTACTTTAACTCTATTAAGGTGGAAAAGCTGCTTGCAAAGCTGGTCTTTTTAAAGGAAGATGATTTTCTTTTGTACCAGCTCTTTGAAAAGATGCTTTTAGAAAAAAAGGTGAGATCGGGAAGCAGGATTTTGTGCGAGGAGCACGGCGCTATGGCAGGAACGCCGGTTTCTCCTTTTTTTGCAAATGTATATTTAAAGGATGTGGATGCCTTTTTTGAGAGAGAGGGCATTTTGTATTTTCGGTATTCAGACGATATCCTTTTGTTTGCGGACAGCTTAACGGAACTGCAAATCAGAAAAAAGCAGCTTGAAGAGGCGCTTATGGAATTAGAACTAAAGCTGAACCCTGATAAAGTCAACATTTACAGTCCTGGAGAAGGGATAGAGTTTTTAGGCTTCTGTTATCAAAGGGGAGAGATTGATTTATCTGCCCACACCATCTTAAAGACGAAAGCAAGAATCCGGCGCAAGGCGCAGGCGCTGCGCCGCTGGCAGCGGGAAAAAGGACTTTCCGGGGAGAAGGCAGCCATCGGATTTATCCGTGCCATGAACCGGAAGTTTTACGGAACTGAGAAAAATGGGGAAGAGGCGGAAGATGAATTTTGCTGGAACAGATGGTTTTTCCCGAACCTGACTGTAGATACGGGACTGCGGGAAATCGATGCCTATATGCAGCAATATATTCGATATGCAGTTACGGGACGGCACTATAAAGGAAATTATAGAATCCGTTACGATACAATGAAGAAATGGGGGTATCGCAGCCTTGTACACGAATTTTACAAATGAAGGCAGCATTTTCCATAAAATAGGCAGAGATATGCGTCGATATTTGTTGAAAAATTTTTGACTATCATATATGATAAAGAGTAGACATAAAAATGTGGTAATGTGGTAAATGCAGGAGGCAGGTGCATACGCAGCAAGTGTCGTATTATAATGAAAAGATACAGTACAGTGGAGGATGGAATGAGGAAAAGGGAAACAATACTGATTGTGGATGACGTTGACATCAATCGGATTATGCTGGCGGAGATTTTTAAAGATAATTATGAGATTGTAGAGGCTGGAGGCGGACAGGAGGCAATTGACATTCTGGATGAGAGAAAAGATATTGCAGCTGTACTCCTGGACTTGCTGATGCCGGATGTAGACGGGCTTGAAGTGCTGCGGGCAATGAATGAGAATGGAAAGATAAAGAGGATTCCTGTGTTCCTCATTACTGCGGCGGAAAGCCAGGAGATGCTGCTCGAGGGGTACAATTTAGGGGCAGTGGATGTTATAAGAAAACCTTTTGTGACACAGTTCTTAAGGTGCAGAATCAGCAGTGTCATTGAACTATATGAGTATCGGAATGCTTTGGAAAAGAGGGTGCGCAGTCAGGCGAAGAAGTTAAATGAACTTATGACATCCATCGTGGAGGTGCTGGCTACAGCGATTGAATTCAGAGACTGTGAATCCGGCGAGCATGTAAAGCGTATCTGTGTTTTGACAAGGGAACTGATGCTTGAGGTGATAAAGCTTTATCCCGAATACACGCTGGCGGACGCTGAAATCGAAAAGATCGTTACGGCTGCCATGCTCCATGACGTAGGAAAAATCGCTATACCGGACGGTATTCTGAATAAACCGGGCAGACTTACCCAGGAAGAGTTTGAGGAGATGAAGCTGCATACGGTAAAGGGATGTGAGCTTCTTTCCAGCATTCCTAATATCATGGATGAGGGAATCTTCCAGTATGGTTACGATATCTGCAGGCATCACCATGAGCGCTGGGACGGAAAGGGATATCCCGACGGGCTTAAGGGGGACGAAGTTTCCATATGGGCGCAGGTGGTGGCAGTGGCAGACGTGTATGATGCGCTGATTTCGCCTAGAGTGTATAAAAAGGCGTTCTCCCATGATACAGCTGTGCAAATGATTTTTGAAGGCGAGTGTGGGTCATTCAATCCCAAGGTGTTAGAGGCATTCAAGAACATTATGGATGGCTGGGATAAATCAGAGCATGAATAGAGATATGAGGGGTAAAGGAGAGAGCGTATGTTTGAAGAACTTAAGAAAAGAAGTATTAAAAAGAGGATGTTTCCGGCGATTGTGCTTTTGATTATTGGAGGCGTGGCGTTGGTGTTCCTATTTCCGAGAGTGATGGGGGCGATGAAGGGCAATATAGCATTTGAGACCCTGGCGCCTGATGAAGTTAAGGCAAATCTGTTGGTAGATGTTACATTGGATGCCAATTTTGGGTGCTACATAGAAGAATATGAGGAAAACACCCAGACACATTATACCCGTACCACCGATCTGTACTATGTGATCTGGACAGGAGATGCGAATGCAGCGGATTACCGTTATATGGGAATCAAAGTTCCAGCCTCTGATGAGAAAAAGATGGAGGCGATGGCGGAAGCCACTTATTATAATGAACCTTGCGATCCAATCATGTACAGCGGCGAAATACAAAAAATGCCGGATGAGGATTATGAGTTCCTTAGAGAATATTTTATGGGCGCCGGGCTGACGGAGGAAGAGTTTGAGGAGAACACGCTGCCGTATTTTATCAATACAGAGGTGGTACCGACGAATCTTGCCGTTGTGACATATGTTTTTGCATTTGCAGCGCTTGTACTGGTGATAATGGGGATTTGGATGATCATAAGCGCTGTAAATGGCGGACGTCTTAAGGCAGTCAAAAAAGAGCTTGCAGATGCCGGGTTTGGAGAGGCAGAGGCAGATCTTGAATACCAGAGCGCCAGAATCATTCTGAAATCGGATGATTTCCGCATAGGACGCAGGCTGACCTTCTTTATGATTGGAAGCAAACCGCACGTGCTCTTAAATGATGAGATCGTGTGGGCGTATCAGAAGACGACCACGCACCGCACGAACGGAATCAAGACAGGTACGACATATAGTGTTGTCTTAAATACGATTGATAAAAAGAAATATGAATCCCAGAACGTGTTTGCCAAAAGGCAGTCTGAAATATCAGTTGCCGGGGAAAAGAAGGCATTGGAGACGCTGGAATATATCGGTCAGGTCATGCCGTGGGTATTGCTTGGCTTTGACAACGATTTGAGCAGGCTATATAATAAAGACTGCAAGAGTTTTCTGGATATTCAGTACTTTAAGGTGGATCATAATCAGCCCATATAAATATAAGAGGAGTGAGCTGTGGTGAAGGCAAAAGATTATGAAGCAATTCTGGATTCCCTTCAAATGACGGGAGTTTATGTGATACGTGAGGATGACCATAAGATTTTGTACTTTAATAAGCGGATAAGGGAAGTTTTTCCGAAAGTTCAAACAGGAATCCCCTGCCACGAATTGTGGGAGGGATCCTGTGTAAATTGTCCGCTTTTAATTATAGGAAATAAAAAAGAGAGCCGTTCCGTCAAATTCAACGATCCGTTTGGAAAAGCAGTGGATGTTACGGTAACACGGATTTTATGGGAAGAGGAGATCCCTGCGTTTTCAATTGCCGTCACGCCGCAGGCAGACGATAGGGAGAGTGCGCAGAAGGAAGCAGCCTACCGCCAGAATGATAAGCAGATGGCGGCTATTTTCAGATCGGCTTATAGTGTGATGAGCGTCGTAAATTTAGAGACGGGGGCATGTGATAGGATCTATTTGAATAAAGCAGGGGAAGCAGGAAAAATATATTCGGGAAATTATGAGCAGTACTATCAGATAGCACTAAATGATGTGATTTTCGAGGAGGACAAAGCCTATTTTGCGGAAACGTTTTCAATACAGAATCTGCGCAGGAAAGCAGAAGAAGTGGAAGACTATGCAGAAATCGTTTGCCAGTTCCGAATGAGTGCGCCGCAGACCAAGTGGACGGAGTCGCATATCTATTTTATCAGGCAGGATAAGACGGTTGTTGTAAATATACTCGGGAGGGATATCACCGGGGAAAAGCAGAAGGAGGCGGAGGCAGCAAGGGAAAAAATAGAAAAGGGTCATGTCATTGAAAGTATGAGCAGCCTGTTTTTTGCGGCCTATTATCTGGACTTGGAGACGGATACCTTCAGGATGGTCAACCAGATGGAGGAAGTAAGAGATGCGCTGAAGAATGCGAGAAGCTGCCGGGAAGCGTTCAGGACATATGCCGCTATGTTCATACACCCCGAGGATCGGGAATCTTATTTAGAAGTGATGGACATGGCACATATGCGTAAGAAGTTGAGCAGAGAGCATCCTTTTGAGGCAGTGGAATATCGCAGAATTGTGCAGCAGGATGGAGAAATCATAGATAACGGCTGGATTCGCGCCACGGCGATTCTCTCAGAGACGGTAGGGGAAGAGCCTAGAAAAGTACTATATCTGGCACAGGATGTAACGGAAAGCAAAAGGAAGGAAGAGCGCGCACAGCAGATCTTAAAAGAGGCATATGAATCTGCAGTGCATGCAAATGCATCTAAAAGCGATTTCTTATCGAGGATGAGCCATGATATCCGCACACCCATGAATGCAATCATTGGAATGACGACGATTGCAGGCGCACATCTTGATGACAGGGACAGAGTTGCAGACTGTCTGAACAAAATAACGGTTTCAAGCACGCATCTGCTCGGTTTGATCAATGATGTCCTTGATATGAGCAAGATAGAGTCAGGAAAGGTCGATCTTGCCGAAGAACCTTTTAAATTGTCGGATTTAATGAACAGTCTGCTGACCATGATTCGTCCTGTGCAGCAGCAAAAACAGCATGATCTGACGCTGGACATGGACAAGGTCGGGCACGAAAGCGTGATCGGAGATGTCATGCGTCTGCAACAGGTATTCATGAATATTCTTGGCAATGCTGTGAAATATACGCCGCCGGGCGGCAGAATCAAGATTGAAGTAAATGAGAAAGAGTCAAAGGTAAATGACTATGGATGCTATGAGTTCATTTTCAGTGATAATGGGATTGGAATGTCAGATGAGTTTCAGCGTCAGATTTTTGAGCCTTTCAGCCGTGCAGAAGATTCCCGCGTAAGCAAGATAGAGGGAACCGGGCTTGGTATGACGATTGCGCTTAATATTGTTCACAAGATGAATGGCAACATTAATATAGAAAGCAGAGAAGGAAAAGGCTCCAGGTTTACGGTCACTATCTTTTTGAAGCAGCAGGACCGGCTGCAGACAGATGCAGGACATTACGCGGTCACAGAGGGTAATGAAGAAAAGAAAATTGAAAATCTAAAAGAAGATCTGTCGAATCAGAAGTTCCATGGCAGAAGAATCCTTCTGGTGGAGGACAATGAGCTCAACCGCGAGATAGCGGAGGAAATTCTAAGCTACACAGGCGTCGAGGTGGAGAGTGTTGAAAACGGGAAACAAGCATTAGAGAAATTCATGGAGATGGAAACAGGATATTATGATCTGATCTTTATGGATGTACAGATGCCTATCATGAATGGTTATGAGGCGGCGAGAGCAATCAGGGCAGCCGGGCGCAGCGATGCCGGGAAGATACCGATTATAGCAATGACTGCCAATGCATTTACCGATGATGTGATTGCAAGCAAAAAAGCAGGGATGAATGAGCATATCACGAAACCGCTTGATGTGGAACAATTGGTACAGTGCATGAGAATTTATCTTAGATAATTGGAGAAAATTTCCAAATTGAGAACCGGAAGATGTTGACAAATCTACGGTAAAGAGATATAAAAAGTAGTAGAAGTTTTGAAAGGGGAGGAAATTATGGGGCGATTAAAGAAATCATGTATCATTCTTATTATGGCAGCGGTAATGATGCTTACTGCTTGCAAGGAAGATTCCGAAACGATTATGCGGGAGTTTGCTTCTGCGGACAAAACGGTGACGATTCGCATGGATGAGAGCTGGAATGCGCAGGATATGGGAGTGGATAACTGGATTGCGGCATTTACGCAGGATGAGACAGAGGGAATCGTGGTGATGCAGATGCCCAAGGCGGCTTATACCAACCTCTCTGACATTGGTGATTTAAGGGATATGGTGGAGGATTCCTTTGCCGTATCTGAGGCAGAAGAAATGGCGAAGCCGGCAATTTCCGGTTTAAGCGGAATAGAGGCTTATAAGGGTTCAGTCAACCTTGAGGATGTAAGTGGAGACGGCTATATCGTGTATGGCGAGACGGAATATGCCTACTATAGTATTTTATACGCAGCGCCGGCATTAGATGATAAAAAAACAGAGTATTTTCAGCAAGTGTGTGCGACTTTCGACGAGGACGTGCCTGAGGATGCAGTGGAGACGGCGGCTGAAGCGGAAGGAACACAGGCAACTCCTGCTCCTGCACCTGCAAGCGCAAGTTTGGATGAGACACTCCAATGGTTCAATGCTACCTGCGCAATTTTGATAAAGACGAATGGATGGGACTATAATGTGTATGGCGGGCTTGAAGAGAATGAATCGAACCAAGCTGTAGTGCAACAGTTTTTGACGGATTATTGGGAGATTACAGACCGCAGCGGTGTGGATAAAACGCTGAAGATGCTGGAAACAGAGGGTCATGGAGTAGAATTCGCAAATGAAATGATTTATCTGAAGGAACTGGGAATCGGCGACCTGCCTGCAGATAAGAAAAAGGATTTTATGATTGCTAATTTTACGGTAAGCGATGCCGAGGCACAGAGTTATGTGGACTGGTATACTTATTATGAGGCAAATCAGGGGCATGGCATAGCGGCATGGGATTACAGCCGTATGATGACGATTCTGGCAGATGCATATCTTGCAGGATACTATTCAAAGGAAGAGGCATTGGAAAAGTCTTTGGAGGTTGCAAAAGAGATTCAAAACTCTTATGATTCATGGGATCAGTTTATGGAGGGGTATTTCATCGGCTATGAATATTGGACTTTTGAGAGCAGTGATGAAAGAAAGACCATTTATGAAGAATTGAAGGCAGCAGCCGACAGCCCTTATAAGATTGACTTTAATCTTTCGCTTGATAAGTGCTGGTAAATAAAGGTATAATTGGATTTGGATACATATAAAGCCGCTTGGTGACAAGCGGCTTTTTCCAAAATATAGGATAATAGATAGGAAGGAAATGGACATGGCAATCGACAAGGTAAAAGAATATTTCAGGCAATACGGGATGGAGGAGCGCATCCGGGAATTTCCGGTATCCAGTGCAACAGTTGCGCTGGCGGCACAGGCGTTAGGGTGTGAACCCAGCAGAATTGCCAAGACCCTTTCCTTTTTGGTGGAAGGGCAGGCAGTGCTTATTGTGGCGGCAGGAGATGCCAAGGTGGATAATCCCAAGTACAAAAAGCAGTTCGGGACAAAGGCAAAGATGCTTTCATCAGACCAGGTGACGGAGCTGGTGGGACATGCAGTGGGCGGCGTCTGTCCGTTTGCGGTGAAGGAAGGGGTAAAGGTGTACCTAGACGAATCCCTGAAACGGTTTGAGACGGTGTTTCCTGCCTGCGGCAGCAGCAACAGTGCAATCGAACTTACCATACCAGAAATGGAAAGATATGCAGGGGAAGAAGGCTGGATAGATGTATGCCGGCTTGTGGAGACAGAAAATGAAAATCATTAATCTGGTTGAAAATACGCAGGGCAGCAGCTGCTGCGGGGCTGAGCACGGGCTCAGCTTTTATGTGGAGACTTTAAAGCATAAAATCCTTGTAGATACCGGGGCTACGGAGTTGTTTCTTTTAAATGCTGAAAAGCTGGGTGTGGATCTGTGCCAAGTGGAGATGGTATTCTTAAGCCATGGGCACTATGACCATGCAGGGGGGATTCTGGCATTTGCAGACAGGAATCCCGGCGCCCCGATTTTCATGCAGAGCACGGCAGGGGAAGCGTACTATCACAAAAACGATGCACTGGAAAGATATATCGGAATCGACAGAAGGATTATGGAGCTTCCGCAGCTTAAGCTGATTGAGGGGGATAAGAGAATCGATGAGGAACTCTTTCTTTTTAGCGGCGTGACGGGAAGAAGGCTGTGGCCTGCAGGAAACCGGGAATTGAAGATTAACAGGGAAGGGGAATTTATTCAGGATGAATTTGTGCACGAGCAGTATCTTGTGGTGGAGGAGAATGGGAAGAAGATACTGATTTCGGGGTGTGCCCACAACGGAATCTTGAATATTCTCGAAAAGTACCGTGAAATATACGGAACAGACCCGGATGCGGTCATCAGCGGATTCCATATGCGAAAAAAATCAGATTATACCGAGGAAGATCTGACTGTCATCAAGGAAATCGCTAAGGAACTGAAACAAACGGAAACAAAATACTATACAGGTCATTGCACGGGAGAGCTGCCTTATCAGATTATGAAGGAATGCATGGGCGAGCAGCTTTTTTATGTGCACAGCGGGGATGAAATAACCTTTTCATAGTTAAGAGGTACGTTACAGAAAAGTTCCCATATACTATCTATAGAAAGATGGTATAGGAGAAACTGTAAATGGAAGAAAGAGAGAACATCCTTGTCAATACCTGCAGTTTTGCAGGGGTAAGGCCGGTCATGGTGGATCTGCCATATCCGCCTATTCAGGTCGCAGGCAGAAATCCGGTTTACGCAAATCTGCTGAGCAATGATTACTGCGGGGCGGTGTCAGAACTGTCTGCAACCACCCAGTATATCAACAACGAAAATCGTTTATCCTGTGACAGATGCGCAATGGCGAAGACGATTCTGGGAATCGCCATGGCGGAGATGATGCATCTGCAAAAGCTGGGGGAGCTGATTTACCTGCTCGGCGGAAATGTTGATTTTGTGGCGAGGCAGCAGAACGGAAGAGCCAGGATGTGGACTCCGGAATATCTGACAATCCCTGAAAACGTGAAAAAGATGCTGCTTGCAGACATAGAAGCGGAGAGAGATGCCATCAATCAATACCAGATGCATATCAATATGATCAATGACCCCTATGTGAATGCAGTGCTTGTAAGAATCATAAAAGACGAGGAGTATCACATCATGCTGCTTCAGATGATGATGGAGGAACTGCAGTAGCGCTGCTGCGTGCTGCCGAGACAACTGCATAATTTATAAATGATTACACAAAATACAAATGATAAGAAAGGAAGGTATTTATGAGTAATCATTTAAAGGATCAGAGCAGTCCCTATCTTTTACAGCATGCAGAAAATCCGGTGGACTGGTATCCCTGGGGAGAGGAAGCCTTTGCAAAGGCGAAGACGGAGAACAAGCCTGTTTTCTTAAGTATTGGTTACAGCACCTGTCATTGGTGCCATGTAATGGAGCAGGAGAGTTTTGAAAATCGGGAAATCGCAGAGATCCTGAATAAGAACTTTGTGTCGATCAAGGTTGACAGGGAGGAACGTCCGGATATCGATAGCGTTTATATGTCTGTCTGTCAGGCGCTGACGGGAAACGGTGGATGGCCTATGAGCATTTTCATGACGCCCGACCAAAAGCCTTTTTTTGCGGGTACGTATTTTCCGCCTATATCCTCCAGGGGCATGGCAGGGATGCATGATCTGCTGACTGTGATTGCAGAGCAATGGAAAAACAATAAAGAAGAACTGATTTTGTCGGCGGAACGCATCCTTACCCATATCCGGGCAGAAGACGGCAGGTTTTGTGAACATATAGATACGTCGCTGCCGGATGCGGCGGCAAGGCTCTTTGCCCAAAATTTTGATAAAAAACACGGCGGCTTTGGCGGCGCACCTAAGTTTCCTTCGCCGCATAACCTTTTATTCCTAATGCTCTATGCGCAGACACACGGGGAAAGGAATGCCTTTTCCATGGCGTCTCATACCCTTGAGATGATGCGCCGGGGCGGTATTTTTGATCACATTGGCTTTGGATTTTCCAGATATTCTACGGATAAGTATTTCCTGGTTCCTCATTTTGAAAAGATGTTATATGATAATGCCCTGCTAATCATGGCATATACGGCAGCATATAAGATTTCAGGAGATGCAGGGTTTTTGGATACGGCGGAAAAGACTGCCACATATATTCTGCGCGATCTGCGGGATGCGGAGGGAGCGTTTTACTCTGCCCAGGATGCGGACAGCGGCGGAGAGGAAGGCAGATTTTATACCTGGCGGTATGAGGATGTGTTAAAGCTTTTGGGGAAAGAACGGGGAGAGCGGTTCTGCAAGCATTTCGGCATAACAGAAAGAGGAAATTTTGAGGGCAGGAATATTCCCAACCTATTGAACGGAAACGCGTTGTCCGATCCCTTTGAGGGGGAAAAAGAACTTATGTATTCCTATCGGAAAACGCACTACAGACTTCATATGGACGACAAGATTCTGACTTCCTGGAACAGCCTTACGATTTGCGCCCTGTCGCTGCTTTACCGTGCCACAGGCAAAGAGGATTACTTAAAGGCGGCGAAGCAGGCGCAGCAGTTCGTGGAGAAAAGCCTTGCATATGGCAATACCCTTTATGTAAGTTTCAGGAACCATATACGCTTTGTGAAAGGTTTTTTGGACGAGTATGCCTACTATGCGGCGGCGCTTATCAGCCTATATGAAGCCACTTTAGAAGAGGCTTATTTGAATCGGGCGGAGCAGATTTGTAAGGAAGCCGGAAGGCAGTTCGCGGATGAAGCCGGAGGCGGATATTTCTTGTATGGCGAGGGAAATGACAGCCTGATCATGAAGCCTAAGGAAACTTACGACGGCGCCCTGCCCAGCGGAAATTCGGTGATGGCATATTGCCTGGTGCGCCTTTTTCAGATTTTGGATGATCAAGCGTATGAGCGTCTGGCAAAGGGACAACTTGCCTTCTTATCGGGGGAAGCAGGCGCTTACCCCGCAGGACATTGCATGTTCTTAACTTCCCTGCTGTTTTATTTGAATCCGCCACAAAAAATAACGGTTGTTCTGTCAGAACAGGAGGAGGAAACGGAAATCAGAAGGAAACTGCCGCTTTATGCGGATGTGAGGATTCTTTTGAGGGAGACAAAGGAATATAAAAGGATCGATGGAAAGACGACTTACTATATCTGCAAAGATCATACCTGTCTTCCGCCTTCTACCAGGAACCCCTTTGATTCGGAAGCATAATTTAAATAAAAAAGGTAGATTTATGTCGTATAAAGATTTTGTCCCTGTAACGGGTGTTATTGTAAATATTACCAGAGGAAATGATTGCTGTAGCCAAATGGTGATGATGCGTTCCGATGACGGAATCGTGAACTTTGTGGTAGGTGCACAGACGCAGGTAATCGATGATATACAGCTTCGGGTGGGAATGCGGATTGCAGCGTTTTATGATGCTTCCCTGCCTATGCCTTTAATTTTTCCGCCTCAGTACCGGGCACAGCTGGTCACGGTAATCGGCAGGAATGAGCAGGTGATGCTGAATCATTTTGACCGGAATCTATTGGCTGCGGACCGCTCTTTGCAGCTGAATATTGCGGGGAATACGATGGTAAGAACGTCGAATGGACAGCGGTTTGACTGCAATCCGGCGAACCAGACCTTGCTTGTCTACTACAGTGTTACTACGAGAAGCATTCCGCCCCAGACGACGCCTTCAAGAATCATTGTATTTTGCTAAGAAAATTGGGGGCTGGAGATTTGGCGGCAAAGGTCCTTCCTTTGCCGCCAAATGATGAAGTGCGCTTATGACATCAATTCCATTCCTTCATCAAAAGAAAATCGCGGACATGGAAATGTTTGATGCCATTTCGGCTCATGTCAAACTCATCCATGGAGAGTACATATTTGGGGTAATTATCTGCTATATTTTTGTAGGCGCCAAACTCGCGTTCTATGGTTTCTTCGCTGGCGAGCAGATAGGAAACCTGAATATACAGCCGCTGTCCGTTTTTAACCGATACAAAATCAATTTCTTTTGTATTTGTTTTGCCTACGGATACATGGTAGCCCCGGCGGAGCAATTCTAAGCAGACGATATTTTCAAGAATCTGATCCATATCGCGATTGTTGGACCCGTAGACGGCTTCACGCAGTCCATGGTCGGCAACATAATATTTTTCATTGATGGAGAGAATTTTTTTACCGATAAGGTCTTCTCTGCTTATTTTATAGAAAAGAAACGCATCCGTGCATGCTTTTATATAATTCAGAATTGTCTCGTGTGATATGGAGCGGTTTTCACTTTTAAAATATTTGCTTAGACTGTTGGCGCTGAAAGAATGACCGACATTTGCCAGCATATAAGTAATGGTCCGTTCCAATAGGCCCACGTCACGGATGCTGTTGCGCCTGACTACGTCTTTTAGGACGACGGAATTATAGATATCCTTTAGATATTGTGTACAAGCATCTGAATTGCCGAGCAGATTTGCGAGAAAAGGCATCCCGCCGGTCAAAATGTAATTGCGGAAAGCAAGAGAAACATCAATGGAGGGTTCTCTTAACCTGCTTACTTCCAAAAATTCTGTAAAAGAAAAGGGGTAAATGACAAATTCCACATAACGTCCGGCAAGATAGGTTGCCAGTTCGCCGGAAAGCAGTTTTGCATTTGAACCGGTGATGTAGATATCACAATCATACTCTGTGCGGCAGGAATTGATGCAGCGTTCCCAGTCTTTAACTTCCTGTATTTCGTCAAAAAAAAGATATGTCCTGCCTTCCGCGGATGAAAAAAATTCTTCGATTCGGTCGTGGAGAGATTGGGCTGTGCAATATCTGGCGTTAGACATTGTTTCAAAATTGATTGTAAGAAACTGGGAATTGGAAATGCCGGATGAAAGTAGTTCTTGTTTAATCAAATCCAGCATAACGGATTTGCCCGAGCGGCGTATTCCGGTCAGGACTTTGACCAGATCGTTATTCATAAAAGGACGAATCTGTTTCATATACATTTCGCGTTTAATCATTTTGGCTAATCACCTCTTAAAGTAGTATAGGTACATTATAATTCATTTATAACTGCATAACAATAATTATTTACTAATTTTCGCGGTTATAACTGCAAAAATAAAAATATTAAAATATTTCTTGACCTTATACCAACTATAACCCTTATACTCTGCCTATAGAAGCAAGGAGGATTAAGCAGTGAATATCAATGAACTGGAAGGCATGACGGGAATCACCAAACAGAATATCCGTTTCTATGAAAAGAAGGGATTGATTCATCCATCGAGAAACGAAGTCAATCAGTATCGGGAGTATCATCAGGAAGATGTAAGGAAACTCATGACTATTAAAGCGCTTCGGAAGCTGGATATGCCCATAGAGGATATTCGCAGGATTATGGATAAGGAGATCGCTTTTGACGTGGCAATCCAAATGCATCTGGACGGTCTTTTGGAAAAGAGGAGCGAGCTGGAATCCTGTATCAGTATCTGTGAGGAACTGTGCCATACGCAGCTTGAAACACTGGACGTAGAGGATGTGCTTCTGAAAATGGATAAGATGGAAGAGAAGGGAGGAATCTTTATGTCGATTCTAAATGATTACAAGCAGGTGAAGAAGGAGGAGGGGATGCGGAAATTCACATTCAGACCGGATACGATGGTCATGAATCCCCGTGAATTTACAGATGCGCTTTTGGCGTATGCGGAGGAAAATAAGCTGCATCTCGTCATCACGAAGGAAGGGATGTATCCGGTCTTTGAAGTCGATGGGGTGGAGTACACTGCGGAGCGAGTCATAGGACGGTTCGGGGCGGTGGTATATTGCAGCATGACCCATCCAGAGACGGTGGAGGACGGCAGCATTTCCCAGAAAAGAAGAAAAATCTTCAAAATCATTTCCGCCAATATGCTGGCGATTGTACTGGTTTGGTTTATCGTCCTTACAAGAGTGCCTACAGGGCAGCGCCTATGGCTGTGTCTGATTCCTGCGGTGGCGCTGGTACCATTTTTCGCGTGGACGTTTCGCGAGAAGTAGTGCGTATATTCTTTAAAAATCCCGCCTTTATCATTTGCTTGTAAAGGCGGGATTTTTGGAGACTTTTATATACATTTTTTCAGCAGCATTTCGTGCATGATGAACATTATAATCAGGATCAGCAATAAGTAGATTGGAAATAGGGTAATGCTGATATGATTTGCAATAAGACCGAACAGGGGAGGCATCAGGCAGGTGCCGACATAAGCAGAAGCCATCTGGACACCGATGACAGCCTGGGATTTATCGGCACCGAAATGTGCCGGGGTGGAATGGATGATACAAGGATAGATGGGTGCACATCCTAAACCAATCAAAATCAACCCAATAAAGGAAATCTGGCTGCCTAAAGGCAATAGTAAGGTAAGGCAGCCGGAGAGGATGATGATTTGTCCTAAGCGGATCATCTGCGTATCGTTCAGCTTCATGGTGAGGAAACCGCTTAAGGCTCTGCCGATGGTGATTCCGATATAGAACCATCCGGCAAAGGAGGCGGCTGTCTGAGTGGGGAGGTTCCTGTGGAGAACAAGGTAGCTGCTGATCCACAAGCCGGCTGTCTGCTCCAGAGCACAATAGCAGAAAAAGGTAATCATAACTTCCTTTGCTCCTGGAATCCTTATAATTTCGCGCAGAGAAAGGGGTCTGTCAGAGACAATATCTGATGTTGAATCAGAATTTAATATTTGAGCCGGACGCTTTTTCCAAAGTGGAAGGCTGAATATTAAAATAACAGTCAATATTATTTGCAAAATAGCAATATAGCGGTACCCCATATTCCAGCCTTTTCCTCCGGTCAGGGCAAAGCCCATGATGTAAGGTCCCAGGGATGCGCCCACACCCCACATGCAATGGAGCCAGCTCATATGCCTGCTCTCATAGTGGAGGGCTACATAATTATTCAGGGAAGCATCCACGCTGCCGGCGCCAAGACCGTAGGGAACTGCCCAGATACATAACGCCAGAAAGGAGTGGCTTATGGAAAAACCAAAAAGAGCAGCGGCGGTCATGAACACACTGCCGGCGGTGACGAGACCAGTTCCAAACCTTCTGGTGAGCCGGTCGCTCAAAAGGCTGGAGATGATCGTCCCGAAGGCAATGATCATGGAGATGCCTCCGGCATAAGAAACAGGCACATGCAGTTCCTGGTACATGACAGGCCATGCGGAGCCTAAGAGAGAGTCGGGAAGCCCCAGACTGATAAATGCAAGATAAATGATAGCCAATAATAACTGAAACACTTGACGTTCCTCCTTTGCATAGAATGCGTAAAAATGCCGTATTGCAATTAGAATACAGGAAGATCAGAGTTGATGCAACCCCATTTTGGACGTATAATATAACAAAAACGACTTACGCGAAAAAGGGCGGCGATAAAAATGGGATTACAGAAATGCGGTGTGAGCGTCAACCGCGCATTTAAGGAATTAAAAGCACATGGTTCTTTGGAGTTTCCGTGTTTGCAAAGAAATATATTTTGCCTTTGATTGCCGCTTCGCCGGATGGGTATTTACTGAAGGCTAAAGAGCATGGAGAGCAGATCGCGCTTTTTGAGGAGGCTTTTGCGGCGCTGGAATCGGATGCGCCGGGGTATGAATTTATTGTCAGGGACAATTTGTCCCGCATCTGCTTTTCCCTATATCAACAATTTGAGTCGCAGATCAAGGTGGAGGATAAGAGGCTCCATCAGGATCACTTAAGAACCACTAAGATGTTAGATTACATCCATCATCATTTCGCAGAAGATCTGACCTTGACGGAAATCGCGGCTTTGTGCGGGTTTGACAGCCCGAGCAATTTTGCCAAGATGTTCAAACGCTTCTATAATACAACGCCCAGAGAGTATCGCAAGTTAAGCGGTGGTTCTATCTAATTTGACAAATGTCTTTTTGCCTATTTTTATCACATTACCGATTTTAATGGGCGTATGCAGGGAGGCGGTTTTTTGACCGTTTATGGAGATTCCGCCTTGGGTGAGCAGGCGGCGGAATTCATTGTTGCTTGCGGCGTAGCCGCCTTTTACAAGGAAAGGGATGGTTTCCTGCAAAGTGTTGATGTTTTGCGGGAGGGGAAGAGAGGGGACTTCTTGGGGGATTTCCCTGTTGGTAAAAGCCTGGCGGAAGAACTCTTCGGCAGCGGCGGTTTCTTGGGGCATGTGGTAGAGGGAAGTAATGGTGCGGGCAAGGAGCAGTTTGCAGTCTTTGGGATTGGCGCCGTTAGCGAGAGAGGCTTTTATTTTATCCAGTTCGTCGGGCAAGATATCGGTTGCAAGTTCAAAGTAGCGGATAATGAGGGAATCGGGCACTTCCATTACTTTTTTGAACATGACGCTTGCGTCCTCCTGCACGCCGATGTAGTTTCCAAGGCTTTTGCTCATTTTTTCCACGCCGTCAAGTCCTTCTAATAGGGGCATGAAAAGGGCAGCTTGAGGCTCTTTGCCGAAAGATTTCTGCAAGGTGCGTCCCATCAGGATATTGAAGGTCTGGTCGGTGCCGCCAAGTTCTAGGTCTGCATTTATGGCAACGGAATCGTAAGCCTGCATGAGTGGGTAAAGAAATTCATGCAGACCGATTGGGGTATTGTGGGTGTAGCGGTTTTGGAAATCGTCCCTCTCCAGCATGCGGGCAACGGTGGTGGTGGAGGCGAGTCTTATGATCTCCTCCAAATTTAAAAGCTCCAGCCATTCTCCGTTGTAGCGTATTTCTGTTTTGGCTTTGTCGAGAACGCGGAAGACCTGCTCCTGATAGGTCTGGGCGTTGACGAGGATTTCTCTGTCCGAAAGTGCGCGGCGTCCCTTTGATTTTCCGGTGGGATCCCCGATTCGTCCTGTGAAGTCGCCGATAATGATGACGATGTGATGACCCAGGTCCTGCAATTGTTTCAGCTTGCGGAGGACGACTGTGTGTCCCAGATGGATATCCGGGGCGCTGGGGTCGAGTCCAAGCTTGACGGTGAGGGGGATTCCTGTGCGGATGGAGAGAGCGAGTTTTGTCCTTAAATCTTCTTCTCCAATCAGCTGCGCGGCGCCCTTTAGGATGATACGCATCTGCTGGTTGACTTCCTGTTCTAAATTTTTTTCGTTGGTTTGCATTTCATTTTTCCTCTCTTTCTGCCGTTGGGCGGCTTTTGTGTCGTGAGCGAAGCTGCGCATCCAATTATCTTTCATGGGGTACAATTTCTTATGAAAAAAACTCCCGTCCTTCAATAGGACGAGAGTCAGATCTCGTGATACCACCTAATGTTCATAGACAGCTCGCGCTGTCTACCTCTTCGAGTACGACCCGCAGGGCTTATACTCTAGCATGTTAACGGATGCAGGAACCGTCGCAGCCTACTAAATCATGAGATTATTTGGTGCGAAGCTCAAAGATGTATTCACATGTGGCTTCCCATGCGCCTCTCATCAACCGGCAACTTTCTGTATGCTTCACCCCATGCTACTTCTTCTTATCACAGCTTTTCAATTCAATCACTTGTATGAAATTAATTGTAATTATAATCGATGGATATAGGATTGTCAAATATTAATTCCATTTTTGATATCTCTTGCTAATCAGTTTGACATTAGGACATACCTTTTTAAGACCACAGTTTTCCGCCCATCTGTCCATATGACCCAGGGCATCGTCTTCTGGATTTGAAGAAACAATTACATAGCCAGCTGCCTTAAAGGGGGCGATTCTTTTGATCTTTATTTCTGAATAAATTTCGCTCTGGCCGGTCAGGTCTTCTCTCACAAGGGCATCCAGTTTACATGCAAAAATCTCACACATCTCCACAAGTCTATCCAGCTCCGGAATCACTTCGTCAGCTTCCCACCTTGATACGGTCTGTCTGGTGACATTTACCTTGTCAGCAAATTGTTCCTGTGTGAGTTTTTTCTGTTTACGCAAAAAACTTATATTATTTCCTAAACTCATTTTTTCCTCCATTTAATTTTTCCCAATGATCATTGCTTATTTATTATGTCATATTGAAGAATGCTAGTCTATCAATCATCATATGCTTTTTCTGGTATTTGTGTAACACGGCGTGTTGCAGTGAAAATTATTATTTTGCCACAATAGTAGTATTGTGTTAAAAAATGAGCATATTTTGTGAGAAGGGAGGGGAAAGGTATAGTATAATACGGATAAAAGACAAATTTTCTAAGATACGTAAAAGGAAGATGCGCAATGAAGACGTATGTAAAGGATATGACGACAGGGGAACCTGCGGGACTCTTGTTATCATTTATGGCGCCCATGGTGGTGGGGAATATTTTCCAGCAGCTTTATAATCTGGTGGATTCTATGATCGTGGGGCAGTATGTGGGGGCGGATGCACTGGCAGCAGTTGGATCCACGGGTTCGGTGACCTATCTTTTCTTTGCCCTGTGTGTGGGTATGGCAAGCGGGACTGGTATCGTCATTTCCCAGAATTTCGGTGCGGGGAATGAAGCCGGGGTCAAAAAGGCGGTTGCGAACGGCGCCTATATTATGGTTGCGGTCAGCATCCTGATGGGAGTGCTGGGGGCAGTGCTTTCAAGACCGGCTCTTATTTTTTTGCATACGCCGGAGAATATTTTGGACGATGCGGTTATGTACATGCGGATTATGTGTGCGGGGGTTCTGGCTGTGGCGCTGTACAATTGTGTGTCGGCGATTCTGCGGGCAGTGGGGGACTCGAAGACGCCTTTATACTTCCTGATTGGTGCAAGTGTTCTGAATATTGTCCTTGATCTGCTGTTTGTCCGGGGATTTTCCTGGGGCGTCGCGGGAGCCGGAACAGCAACGATTATTGCCCAGCTGCTGGCGGGAATTGGGAGTTTAGTGTTTGCACTGATGAAGAATCCTTTTTTCAAAATAGAAAAAGAGCAGTTAAAGGCAGACTGGGAGATTATTTGGCGATGCGTAAGGATGGGGGTGCCGCTGGCATTTCAGACTTCGCTGATTGCCATATCCTGCGTTGCGCTGCAGCGTGTAGTCAATACCTTTGGTTCCGTTGTGGTTGCTGCCTTTACGGCTACAAGCAGGGTGGAACAGTTGGTGCAGCAGCCCTATGATACTTTGGGAGTTGCAATGTCCACTTACACAGGGCAGAATATCGGGGCAAAAAAGATTGACAGAGTGAGGCAGGGCTATAAAAGAGGGATGCTGATCATGGCAGCGTTTACACTTATCATGGTGCCTATCGCGCAGCTGGGCGGGGAATCTATCATGCGGCTGTTCGTCAGTGAGACGGAAGTGATAGCACTTGGGGCAAGGGCGCTTAAGATTACCAGCTGTTTCTATTTGTTCCTGGGATCAATCTATACGACGCGGGGACTTTTAAACGGTACAGGCGATGCGGTATTTGCTTTTTTAAACGGATTGGTGGAGATGCTGGGGCGAATCTGTCTTGCTGGACCGCTGACTAAGGTTGCCTCGATTGGCGTATGGGGTGTCTGGCTTGCGACTGCGCTTACCTGGTTTCTGGCTGGAAGTTTTAATATCGCCCGTTATTTTCAGGGGAAATGGAAAAGGGCAGGCAGTGATATAATTCAGCAGCAAACGGGGTATACTAAGGAGTATGAGAAAGAAAAGGCTGCCCCATGAGTTTGAATATTATGTGTTATTGTTTTTCCTGCTTGCCTTTGCAGGTTGGCTTTGGGAAGTGATCTTATATGTGTTTACGGAACATGCTTTTATCAACAGAGGCGTATACAGAGGTCCCTATCTGCCCATTTATGGGGTAGGAGGGCTTTTGCTATGCCTGCTTTTTTCTTCCTATAGAAAAAAGCCTGTGAGAGTGTTTTTTTTATCGATGCTGCTTTGTTCTGTCTTGGAGTATTTGACCAGCTTTTTTCTGGAAAGGCGTTTTGGCGTGAGATGGTGGGATTACAGCGGGCATTTTTTGAATGTCAGCGGAAGAATCTGCCTGCTCGGGGCAGTGATGTTCGGGCTGTTGGGGAGTGTATTGGTATGCCTGTTTTTACCCTTTTATGAAAAAATGTATGGACGTGTGCCTAGGAAATGGCGGATGGCATTGTGCCTTGTTTTCCTGCTTATTTTTGTTATGGATGCCGCTTACTGTGCGGTGTATCCTAATGTGGGGAAGGGGATTTCATCATAGATTTTTATTGAGCTCTTCCTGCCCGTGATAAAGGAACCTTCTTATCTCTCCATAATAGCAGACTCTATCTTAATTTAAGGGCTAACGAGTAATTGTGATATAGATGGTTATATGCTATAATTTTCGTGTCAAGAAAGTGAAGAATCTGTACTTACGATACAATCAAGTGCTAATTCTATGGAAAACTATGGAAAAGCAGGGAAAAGGGGAAATGAATTCAATTTACCGCGACATCTTCCGTGCCATACATGAAGGAAAATGGCTGGGGATAGAGTATTGCAACAAGGAAAAGCAGATCACAAAGTACTGGATAGGCATCCGCAATCTTAATGCTGCCAAGCGTACGCTGGCAGTGGACGGGCTTCACCTTGGCAAATACACGACGGATGCTTATGACTATATTTATATTGATTCTATTCTCTCATCGAAAGTGATAGAGGGTTCTTACTGTCCTGTCAATCAGAAACTCGTTCGTGATATTTATTTAAACCCACACAGATATAAAGGATTATTTGATAATATAGCCAATTTGAAAATCTTAAACTATCTGGAAATGTGTAACCGCATGGATACCGTTCCATATTATTCGGATTTTGAATTGGTTCGTTTTTTAGACAGGGAGAGTTTTACAGGAGAGACTTACGAGCTGCGTGAGGAGCAATTCCGGGCAATTGTGCAGAATTTTCAGTATAAGGCGGAGGAAAAGGAATACAAGGACGGAAGGCTAAAGATTCAGCAACTTGCAATGAATGTGCTGAGCATCCATACTGCGAAAGGGCTTTATGTGCTTGCATACAGAAAGCTGCAATTGGATGTGAAAAGAAGAGTTCTGCTGCCGGAAGAGGAGATTACAATCTGCACGGAGTATACTTTGGACGGAACAATGGAAAATATACGGCGCTATCTGGATGCAGAAGAGTATGAGATGCTCATAGACTTTGAGGCGAATCAGGAGAAGATAAAGGATTGTATTACCAGACGAAGGGGGCAGAATCTTGGGGTAGATGATATGCCCTATGTAATAGGGCTGGGGATGGATATTGCATTGGATCTGCACAAGGAGTATGAGTCAATTGTCGA
Source organism: uncultured Lachnospiraceae bacterium (assembly GCA_949878435.1). Taxonomy (GTDB): domain Bacteria; phylum Bacillota; class Clostridia; order Lachnospirales; family Lachnospiraceae; genus Suilimivivens. The sequence goes on along the minus strand of CATLAK010000025.1, from coordinate 4,690 downwards.
TATGTATCATAAAAATCAGGTAGCAGTGCCAATCAAAGCGTTTTTTGGTGATTTATTGAACCGTCCGATTCGTAAAAAGGCATATCCGATTGCACTGGTTAACCAGAAGGTCAATATGGATCAGCTTCTGGCGATTAATAATGCAATGAAATATCCGGTCGCCTATATTCAGGGACCGCCGGGGACAGGTAAGACGAATACGATCATCAACACAATCGTGACAGCTTTTTTCAACGAAAGAACGGTACTGTTCGCCTCCTACAATAATCATCCCATCAACAGTGTATTTGAGAAGCTCTCCGGCATGAAGTACAGAGGCAGGACGATACCGTTTCCAATATTGCGTCTGGGTAATAACGAGAAGGTAAAAGAAGCTTTAATTTACATAAAAACATTGTATGAACAGGTTCAGGAAATCACGGTGTTTGAAAGTACATTGGATCGGAATAAAGGAGACAGGATCGAACGTGCAAAAAGGCTGTCGGAGCTTTTGAAGCGATATGAGGAATTGCTGGATTTAAAAGAGCGGAGCGAAACGCTGAACAGGCTGCTGGAATATGAGAAAAGGAGAAAGCAGTCTCTGCAAATGGTACCATTCCAGTCGGATTTAAGCGGAAGACAGCTTAGACAGGTGAACAGCGAAATCCAAAAAACGGGTGTTATTACTGATGCGCAGGCGTTAGACTTGCTGGACGACCATCCGGAAGAGCTTGCGAAGTATCTTTACTACACATCTGCAAAATACATCAAGAAGCTCGATGAACCCAAAAACAAGGAGCTGAAAGAAATCGTCATGGCAGCGGAGGAAGAAGAGCAGGCAGCAGCCTTTGCAAAATATTTAAGCGAGCCGGAAAATATCGGGAAGCTGCAGAAAATCTTTCCTATTGTGGCAACCACCTGTATATCTGCACACCGTCTGGGAAAACCGGAACCCATGTTTGACATGACGATTATCGATGAGGCAAGCCAGTGCAATACGGCGGTATCGCTGGTGCCGGTGATACGGGGAAAAAGCCTGATGCTGGTAGGGGATCCTCAGCAGCTTAATCCGGTTATCGTGCTGGACGAAATGACGAATCAAAAATTACGAAAGAAATATAATATTTCGGAGGATTACGATTACCGAAAGAATTCCATTTACAAAACATATCTGGCGTGTGACGCAGTCAGCGATGAAATCCTTTTGCATAACCATTACCGATGCCATAAGCAGATTATCGAGTTCAACAATAAGAAATATTATAATTCCAAATTGCAGATTATGACGCAGAGCAAAGAAACGAATCCGCTTATTTATGTGGACGTGCAAAGCGACGAGTCGGATTATAAAAATACTGCGCCTGCCGAGGCGTTGGAAATCGTGCGCTATGCGGCAGCGAATAAAGATAAGACGATCGGGGTCATCACTCCCTTTGTCAATCAGAAAAATCTGATAGAGAAAATGCTGAAAAGTGAAAAGTTATCTAATGTAACCTGTGGAACTGTCCATGCCTTTCAGGGGGATGAAAAGGATGTGGTCTTGTTTTCAACGGCAATCACAAGCCATACAAAGGCGGGAACTTATGAGTGGCTGAAAAATAATAAGGAGCTGATTAATGTTGCAACTTCCCGGGCGAGGGAAAAACTGATTTTGCTGTCAAATACGAAAAACCTGGAAAGACTGCATCAAAAAGATGCGGAGGATGATTTGTTTGAACTGGTACAGTATATTAAAACGAACGGGCAGGCAAAAGTGACGCAAAAGCAGACGAACTCGAGAGCGCTGGGTGTCAAGCCATTCAGTACAGCGACAGAAGAGGCATTTTTACAGAACCTGACGCACGCATTGGAAAATATCTGGCTGTCCCAAAGCGCATACAAAGTATATAAAGAGGTGGCAATTTCCCATGTATTTAAGGATAATATCAATTACAGCGATTTATTTTATAGCGGACGCTTTGATTTTGTCGTGTATGAGGCGCTGGGGAATGAAGAGATCCCGGTTCTTGCAATTGAACTGGATGGGAAGGAACATTTTGAAGATGAGGTCGTAAAGAATAGGGATCAGAAGAAGAACGATATCTGCAGGGCGCATAATTTGCAGATTATCAGGGTGGAAAATTCGTATGCCAGACGATATAACCATATCAAAGAAATTTTATTGAATTACTTCTCCATACGCCATTAGTTTCTTGTGACAAAAAATATTAGCATGTATAATGGAATTAAAAACGGGGCGGAAGGAAAGCTTTCGGAATCGAGGAAAAGATGACAGAAAAAGTACATAGGACACCTTGCGGAAAGATTCATTATTGGACAAACAAAGAGCAGGTAAAAAGCAAATACACACTGGTATTTCTTCCGGGATTGACTGCTGACCACAGGTTGTTTGACAAGCAGACAGAGTATTTTGGCAGTAAATATACGGTTCTTGTCTGGGATGCGCCGGGGCATGCATCTTCTTATCCGTTTGAGCTGACCTTTTCACTGATGGATAAAGCCGGGTGGCTTAATGAGATTTTGGAAAAGGAAGGGATGGATAAACCCATCATCATCGGGCAATCCATGGGCGGATATGTAGGGCAGGCTTTCATAGAGTGCTTCCCGGGGAAACTTAAGGGCTTTATCTCCATTGATTCCGCGCCACTCCAAAGGCAGTATGTAACGGGGATGGAGATATGGCTGCTCAAAAGGATGGAACCGGTATATCGCTATTATCCGTGGAAATTGCTTTTAAAATCGGGATCAAATGGATGCGCGGTTTCTGAATACGGCAGGAAATTGATGCGGGATATCATGATGGTATATGACAAGGATAAAGAGCGGTATGCCAAACTTGCCGGTCATGGGTTCCGGATGCTGGCGGATGCCATGGAAGCTGACCTTCCATACAAAATTGCGTGTCCGGCACTTTTGATCTGCGGCAGGCACGACCAAGCGGGATCCACAAAGCGGTACAACAAGGCATGGCATAAAAAGACGGGCATTCCTATCAAATGGATAGACAATGCAGGACATAATTCCAATACCGATGCGCCGGAACTGGTAAATTCATTTATCGAAAGGTTTGTTGAAATGGTATGATATTTATAGTTTTTTTATTTATTTTGCTCTCCTTTACTTCCTTTCTGATCAAGACTTCTGTGAGAGAGTGGCAGAGAAATTTGCAAAGGGATGACAATTTAGTGCTTACGCCGGACAGAAGGCATGTGGTGTATGTTTATCATGTACCGCATACAAAGGAACAGATTATAGAAATCTTAAGTCATAAAAATGCTGGGGACAGATTGTGGTATGTGTTTGATAAGGATACGTTGACGATTGAGTTTGCGAATCAGGCGGCAGAGTTTTATGACAAAGAGGTTTCGGGAGATGATTATCAGCTTTCATTTGAAGAGCAGGGAAGTTCCTGCATACTGTATGTTGAGAAAATGACCATTTTTACACGGGATTCGGCGGGAGGAGTATATCTTCGTATGAATGAATTTTGGGGTGCAAAGGTAAATGCATCTATTTACCGGAAATAAATGCAACGTTTTAATTGGAGGGAATTGGTATGAAAAATGAACTTGAAAAGTGTCTGGCAGGAGAGTGGTATGACTGTCACGATCCAGTGTTTTTAGCATTTAAGAAAAGAGCAAGGGAACTGGTGAAAGAATACAATTCACTGCCTTACGAGGACAAGGAAAGGAGAAGGGAAGTTCTTACGCAGCTGTTTGCACGCACAGGGACAAATGTGTCTGTGGGTAATCCCTTTATCTGTGATTATGGAAGAAATATCTCGCTGGGGAACAACGTGTCTGTCAATATGAACTGTACCTTTGTGGACTGCAATAAGATCACGGTGGGGAACAATGTGCTTATTTCTTCTAATGTACAAATTTACACCGCTACCCATCCGGTGGAATTAAGGGAGAGGCTGACGCCGGAATGGACGGCGGAGAGCGGAGAATATTTCTGCCGCACATATGCGCTCCCTGTTACCATAGGCGACGGGTGCTGGATTGGCGGCGGTGTCATTATCCTGCCGGGAGTGACTATTGGGAACGGAAGCGTGATTGGAGCAGGAAGCGTGGTGACGAAAGATGTGCCGGAGAACTGCGTGGCAGCAGGGAATCCTTGCAGGATATTAAGGAGAATTAATCAAGATGATTTATGAAGACAAAAAATCAGAATGCAGGAAAGCTGAAAAGATGAAAAAACAAATGAAAATATATAATAAAGACAAGAAAGTAAGTAAACAGATATTGACGACTTTAGCAATCTTGTTGTTTGGGGCAGCGCTGGGAACGTTTTCCAAATATCTGGATTACCGTCAGGCACAGCTTCCATATTTATTGCATATCATGGACGAACGGCTGGATTTTCACAATTTTCTTGGCAGTTTTGCACCGTGGATTTTGATTGCTGTCTGTATATCGGTTAAGAGTGCATCGCCTGTAAGGGCGGCTGTAAATGTTTTTGCCTTTTTTACAGGAATGGTATCCTGTTATTATTTATACACAAATTTCATAGCAGGATTTTTCCCAAGAAACTACGCCATGATTTGGTTCGCACTTACAATGGTGTCGCCATTTATGGCGTTTTTTTGTATAATAGGAAATTCCTCCTGCCGGAGGAATCTTGAATTAAAATAGCCCGCCGGAGACGGGCACGCTGATAAGACGAATGATTTAGAAGATATAAAAACCTTCTTCAAATTCGTCATCAT
>CATLAK010000024.1 GCA_949878435.1 uncultured Lachnospiraceae bacterium | reverse complement strand
TATTCGTGACGAATCTGTTTAAGATTTACAAGCGGATACTTTACGCTCTTTTATATCTGTTCCAATATAGGAACGGATACAAACGTTGGAGTATACAGATATTCACTTAATCAGCAGACACTATTTATCTTCTGTTTTTGTATATGAGAAGCTATTTGGAAATCTCCTTGAAATTTACGAAGCAGGTACGGATTTTGCAGTTTTTGCCCTATGTAATATCGACAGTGGGAATTTTTACGCTGCCGATTACCTATGTGCATGGGAAAACAACCGATTATTCCTTAGGTCCGAAAGCCTACGCTTTATATGGGAGTCTGGTAATTTATTTACTTTTGCTGTTATACTACTGCCTTCGATACTGGAAGAAGCTGGATGGAGAGAAAAGAGTGGCAATTATTATTGCAGTTCCTGTCTATGTAGCCGCGGCGGTGATTCAAATGTTGATTCCCGAGACATTGGTGGAAGTGGTCTGTTCTACGCTGATCCTTCTTGGATTGATTCTAAGCAATGAGAATACAGAAAAATATGTAGATGAGAAAACAACATTATTTAACCAATATTCTTTTGAAAGGGTATTGGACGAATATGATTTTGATAAGCAGAAACTTACCATAGCAGTAATCTGCTTTTGTAAGATAGAAAACAGTCTGGATTGGAAGCAGGATGTACGGATTCTAAATGACATTCACAGAGAGATAAAGCAATATCGTCTGTATGGGTACCGAGTCTGCGAGAATGGGGTGGTTTTTATCGCCAATTCAAAAGAGAAGGCAGAGACTGTATTGGAGAAAGCGCAGCATAGCGTGGAAGGTAAATACGGCAAAGAGAACATAAGCATCGAGACGAAAATCCTGACAGGCGATGCAGCAGCCACCAAATACAGCTGTATGCGGAACATTATTGCATTTAGCGCAGAGGTGGGGAGCCGTCTTCCTATATCGATTACCTGACGAATATTCATAATCGGAATGCCTTAGAACGGGATCTGGATAAATGGCAGGAAGAGGGAGAACTGTATTATTTTCTTGCAGATATTAATGATTTGAAACTGGTAAATGATACCATTGGTCACTCAGCCGGTGATCAACTGCTGCAGGGATTTGCCTGTCTGCTTGCCGATGCAGCCGGAGCAGACGGAAGGGCATATCGGCAGGGAGGGGATGAGTTCGCGGTTCTGTATAGGAAAGAGAGTCAGGAGTTTTTAGAAAAGCTGGAGAAGCTGTGCAGAGATTATAATCTTTCCAGTACGGTTCCCATCAGCTACGCCATTGGGTATTGCAGGATTGAAGAAGAGAATTTCCGGGATGCTGCAGATCAGATGATGTATGCGGACAAAAGACAGAAAAAACGATTGATACGTGAAACGGGGCTGTCAGGAAACTGACAGCCCATTGATTTCTTTCGCTAAAAGCTGCCTTACCTCCAGCAAATCCTTACATTCTTTATAGAGGAACTTAAGAAGCTCCGCATCCGACGGCAGCAGATCAGGTACCATCAGCACTTTCATTCCGGCGTGATAGGCGGAGCGGATGCCGTTAGGCGAATCCTCCACTGCATAGCAGTCACAGGGAGAAACGCCCAGCAATTCACAGGACTTTAAATAGATTTCAGGGTGGGGTTTGCTGTGGGTGACCATATCCCCGCCCACAATCACCTCAAAGGCATCGAGTAGACCGATGCTTTCCATTTCACTTTTCACTACGTCCACCCGGGTAGAGGAAGCAAGACCGATTCTGTAGCGATTCTCCTTGAGAAAGTCAAACAATTCATAGACTCCGGGCTTTACGGGCAGACCATTCTTTTCTATCTCTGTCCGATAAAGAGCGGACGCCATTTTACTGTACTTTTCGTAGGGAAAATCATCCCCATAGGTTTGGCGGAAAACCGCTTTTGTCTCCTTCGTATTGATTCCGATGCATTCAATTAAAGTCTGTTCAATATCTGCAATCTGGTTCTGGGCGGCAATTTCCTTCCAGGCGTCCAGAATCAGTGCCTCTGAGTCAATAAGCGTGCCATCCATATCAAAAACAATCGTCCGTATCATCCAAATCCCTATCCTTTCTTTTGCCGGTTAGTTTGCAGCTAGTATTCATTATACCTTATCTCACAGAATAAGAAAACAATTCCGTGCTACAAAATCCCCTTTTCCTGTAGTATAATAGTATCGTTGACGGTAATAAAAGAAATTTTATGGCTTACAAGGCGGAATGAGAGGAAATATGAAAAGAGAAGACTACCCTTATTTATATGAGACCCATATGCACACCAGTGAGAGCAGTGCCTGTGCCCGCAGTACGGGGGAGCAGATGGCAAAGGCGGCGAAGGAAGCTGGTTATACAGGCGTCATCATTACCAATCACAACTGGTATGGAAACAACTGTATCGACTCCCGCCTTCCTTGGGAAGCGTGGATAGAGCAGTACAGCAAAGGATATGAAAATGCAAGGCAATGGGGAAACGAAAACGGACTGCAGGTGTTCTTTGGATATGAAGCGGGCTATGACGGAACGGAATTTCTGGTTTATGGTGTAGATAAGAACTGGCTGATTTCCCATCCCGAGATCAAGGATGCTTCTGTAAAGGAGCAGTACCGGCTCATTCACGAGGCAGGAGGGATGGTCATCCATGCCCATCCTTTCAGGGAGGAATATTATATTCCGGAAATCCGCCTGTTTCCTGAAGCGGTTGACGGTGTCGAGGGGCTGAATGCCATTCACTCGTACTACGACCATTTTGTGTACAATGCAAGGGCAATCGACTATGCGAGAGCGCATAAGTTCCCTATGACGGCAGGGTCAGATGTGCATACCACCAGTATCCTTGGCGGAGGAATGGCGTTTAAGAGAAAGCTTGCTTCCATCGAGGACTTTTGCAACGCAGTGCTTGGCGGGGAAGACTATTTGTTGACCGATGGGGACAAGTGGTTCAATAAAATGGGAGAGGCAATATGATATTTTTACATGTGGCGGATCTGCATCTAGGAAAGGTAGTAAATGACTTTTCCTTGCTGGAAGATCAAAAGTTCATATTGGAACAGATTTGCGGCATGGCAAAGGAAAATCATGCAGATGCCGTGGTCATTGCCGGGGATATTTATGACCGGGCGATTCCGCCGGGGGAGGCAGTGACCTTGCTGGATTCCTTCTTAAATGCGTTGACCGCATTGGATATTCAGGTGATTATGATCAGCGGAAATCATGATTCGCCGGAGAGAATCAGTTTCGGAGAAAACCTGCTTGGCAGGCAGGGCGTGCATATTTCCGGCATGTATAAGGAAGAGTTGACTAAAATAGTTTTTAAAGAAGAGGCGGGGGAGACAGAGTTCATACTGCTGCCGTTTGTAAAACCGGCACAGCTTGGGGTGCGTACCAGCGGGGAGGCGGTAGAACGCATGCTGGAAGGCTACTGGCAGGGCGAAGATAAGAAAAAGCCCAAGAACAGAGTGCTTGTGACGCACTTTTTTGTCACCCACGGGGAAAAGGAGCCGGAGCTTTCGGACAGTGAGACTACCATCCATGTAGGCGGTTTAGACAATGTGGATGCTTCTTTGTTCCAAGGCTTCGATTATGTGGCATTAGGACATATCCATAAGCCCCAGCAAATTGGGGAAGGACCGGTCTGGTATGCCGGCGCTCCGCTTAAATATTCCTTTGGAGAGGTCAGCCAGACCAAAAAAGCGCTGCTGGTCCGGCTCGGCGGGAAGGGACTTGAAGAGGTAAAGCCGCTCCCCCTTCGCCCTATGCGGGAAATGCGGAAGATAGAGGGAAGCCTGAAGAAAGTACTGGAGGGGGCAATAGAGGATTCTGTTGAGAGAAACGGTCAATATCAGGATTATATACAGGCAATCCTGACCGACGAAGGGGAACTGATCGATCCCATAGGAACCATCAGAAGCGTCTATCCAAACGTGATGCAGATTGTAAGGAAAGAGGCAGAACGTGCTTCTGACGAGGGTGTCATATTGAAAAATAAGAGCAGGATGCTTGCCGGACAGCGGGATGTGCTTTCCTTGTTTGAAGCATTTTACCAGGAAGTGCGCAAGGCGGAACTGACAGATGAAAGCAGGCAGGCAGTGGCGGATATCGTAAAAGAGTTGGAAGGAAATGGGTGAAGAATGAAGCCGGTCAAATTGACCTTATGCGGGTGGGGACCCTACAAAGAAAAACAGGAAATTGATTTTACAGGGTTTAATGAAAGAGGGCTTTTTCTGGTCACGGGACCAACCGGGGCAGGAAAGACCACTATTTTTGATGCCATTACGTATGCCCTTTATGGAAACATGAGCGGCGGGATGCGGGAGAAGAACAGTGTCCGCAGCGACTTTGCAAAGGGGGAAACGCCCACCTATGTGGAGCTTATCATGACCCATGCAGGACAGACTTATGAGATTTACAGGAATCCGGAGTATATGCGTCCCAAAAAGCGCAGGACACAGGGAAAAGATGCAAAAGAACAAGATTTTCTGACGAAGGAAAAGGAGCGGGCAGTCTTTACGGGACCGGACGGAAAATCCATTGAGGGAAGCGGAGAAGTGACTCGCAAGGTACAGGAACTTCTGCGGCTGGATTACCGCCAGTTCAAGCAGTTATCCATGATTGCCCAGGGAGAGTTCGCAAGGCTTTTATCTGCGCCGCCCTCGGAAAAGACGAAGATTTTTCGGGAGATCTTCGGAACGGATCTGTACGAGAAGATCGCAGCCTCTTTAAAGGGGAAATCCGGCGGTATCTATAAGCAGATCATGGAATGCAGGCATAAAATGGACGAAGACATCGACATGCTTTCTGGGGAGGAAGCGGATGGGGCAAAAACAGGGAGCCATTACTATGAGGGCATCATAGCGCTTCTTAAGGGGGAAGAAAGAAAACTACGGAAAAAGGGGAAGGAGCTTCGCACAGCCTACGCCGGGAAGGACGAAAAGGTTCAGGTCCTTGCCGGGCAGATAGCGGAAAATGAACGGGTACAGAGCCTTTTTGACAAGTTGGAAAAAGAAAAAGTACGCGCCCAGTCACTTGATAAAAGAGCGGATGAAATAAAGCAGAAGGAAGATCTGCTAAAGCAGCAGGAGCGGGCATCTTCTTTGAGAACCATAGAAATACAATTGACTGCCCTTGAAGAACAGAATGTGACCCTGAAAAAGGAAATACAGGACTATTTGGAGGAGATTCGTCTTTTAGAGCAAAAAAATAAAGAAGAAGAAACTTTTGTTGAACTGCAGGAGGAAATTGCCGCCGGCTATGAGGAGGAAAAAAGGTGGCAGGAGGCGGAACACCAGCTTAAAAAGGAGCGTCAAAAGAGTGCAGCGAAGGAAGAAGAACTGCACAGGCAGCAAAAGATTTATCTGGCGGCAGAACAGGAAGAGGAAGAAGCAAAACGGTTATACGAACAGACAGATTTAGCATATCGTCACGGTATGGCAGGAATTTTGGCGGAAGGGCTGAAAGAGGGAATCCCCTGCCCGGTATGCGGGGCGGTGCACCATCCCCAGCCGGCAGCTAAGAGCGGCAGCCTTCCTACAAAGGAGCGGGTAAAAGAACTGAAGGACGTTTATGAGACAAAGCAGAAGAAACGGGTGGAGGTTCACGGCAGGACTGCCGCCTGTGCGGCGGAAAGCGGGGAACTTAAGCGGCAGGTACAAGACTGGACAGATCAGTGCATGCAGCTTGAGGCATGCAGGAAAAGCAGAAATCCTGTCATAGGGGTGTATCTTACGGAGCATAGCCAGGAAGCCTTCCGGGAGCAGATAAAGCAGTATCAGCAGCGCAGCGCCGTCCTTAAGGAAAAGAAAAAGCTGCTTTATAAGCGGCAGCAGGAAGAAATGCTTTCAAGCGAAAGACTGAAAAAGCAGAGAGAAGAATTTGACAAGGGATTAAAGGCGGCAGGCTTTTCATCCAGAGAGGCATATCTTAAAGTACGCAGGGAAGAAAAGGAAATCCGTGCGCTTCGGGAGGAAATCGAAGCTTATCGGAAAGACTGCCATTTGAACGCGGAAATGCTCAGCCACCTTGCAGAAGAGACCGGCAGAGCAAAGCTTATGGACATGCAGGAACTGAAAGAACAGCTCCGTCAGGCAGAAAAAGAAAGAAAAGCCCTCTTTGACGAGCAGCTTATATTGGACAACCGCCACAAAAGCGTGAAAAAGGGTCTTTCCTCCCTTGAAGAGAAGAACAGGCAGCTGACGGCGCTGATGGAGCGATACAGCCTGATCAAGGATTTGGATGATGCTGCAAATGGGAATAATAAAAAGAGACTGGTCTTTGAACAGTATGTACTTGCCGCTTACTTTGAGGATATACTGACCGCCGCCAATATCAGGCTCCGCCTTTTAAGCAGCGGCAGATATGAGCTGAAAAGGGTGGAACAGATCAGCGACGGGAGAAGCAAGGACAATCTGGAAATCGAGGTTTTAGATTATTATACGGGCAAATATCGTTCCGTCAAGACTCTTTCAGGAGGGGAAGCCTTCAAGGCATCTTTATCATTGGCGTTAGGGATGAGCGATGTGGTACAGTCGGAAAGCGGAGGGCTTAAGGTGGAGGCGCTGTTTATCGATGAAGGTTTCGGCAGCCTTGACGGGGAGTCCCTTGACCAGGCGTGCCTTACTTTGCAGACGCTGGTGGAGCGGGACCGGCTGATCGGTATTATCTCCCATGTGCCGGAGCTTGCGGAAAAGATCGGAAATCAGATACAGATCGACAAAACAAATGCTGGAAGTAAGGCGCTTGTTATGTTATCGTAATAAATGCAATGGTTATAGAAGCCGTTTGGCTGGAAAGGAGGATTTACATGGAAAATCAATTTGACGTGATCATCATCGGCGCAGGTCCCGGAGGTATCTTTTGTGCCTATGAATTGCTTGATAAAAAAGAGGATTTAAAAGTATTAATGGTGGAAAAGGGGCGCTCTATTGAAAAGCGTCAATGTCCTAAGCGCATCACAAAGCAGTGTGTGGGCTGCAGTCCCTGTTCGATTACCACAGGATTTGCCGGTGCCGGCGCGTTTTCCGATGGAAAACTGTCTCTTTCACCGGATGTAGGCGGCAATCTGCCCGCAATTTTAGGATATGAGAAGACGGAGGAACTGATCAGGGAATCGGATGCCATTTATCTGAAATTCGGCGCGGACACCAATGTCTACGGCGTAGACAAACAGGCAGAAATAAGAGAAATCCGCAAAAAAGCGATCAATGCCAATTTAAAGCTGGTAGAATGTCCCATCCGTCACCTGGGAACGGAAGAGGGGTACAAGATTTACGAAAAACTGCAGCACCATCTGGAGGAAAAGAAAGTGACTTTCCGGTTCAACACCATGGTGGAAGAGATTCTGGTGGAGAACGGACAGGCGGTAGGCGTAAGGACGGATAAAGGAGAAACTTTTTATGCCAGGGAAATCGTGTCTGCAGTAGGGCGTGAGGGGGCAGACTGGTTTAAGGATAAATGTCAGGAAATCGGTATCGAGACTACCCCGGGCACGGTGGATATCGGCGTCAGGGTGGAAGTCCGGGATGAGGTGATGCAGTTCCTAAATGAAAATCTTTATGAAGCAAAACTGATCTACCATACGCCTACCTTTGACGACAAGGTAAGGACTTTCTGCACCAATCCGTCCGGGGAGGTGGCGACAGAGTATTACGAAGGCGGTCTGGCGGTGGTCAATGGTCATGCCTATAAGTCCAGAGAGTATAAGACCAACAACACCAATTTTGCCATTTTGGTAAGCAAGAACTTCACCAAGCCATTTAAGACGCCGATTGAGTACGGCAAGCACATTGCCCAGCTCTCCAACATGCTCTGCGGAGGCAAGATACTGGTGCAGACTTTTGGGGACTTTAGAAGAGGCAGAAGGACAACGGAGGAGCGTCTTTGCCGCAACAATATCATGCCTACCTTAAAGGATGCAGTGCCGGGCGATCTTTCTTTGGTATTTCCTCACCGGATCATGGTGGATATTGAGGAGATGCTGCTTGCACTGGATAAGATCACGCCGGGGATTGCCGCAGACGAGACCTTGCTTTACGGGGTGGAAGTAAAATTCTACTCCAATAAAGTGATCGTGAACAAAGATTTTGAGACCAGTATCAGAGGACTACGTGCAATCGGCGACGGAGCAGGCGTGACCAGGGGGCTTCAGCAGGCCTCAGCCAATGGCATCAGTGTTGCGAGAAGTATTTTGAGGACGTTTGAAGCATGAAGACAGGAAGAAGGATAGCTGCCCTGCTTGCCTGCGGGCTCTTGCTCCTTTTTGCAGGCGGATGCAAAAAAAATGACGCAGACACTAAACTGGTGTTGACGACTGGCTTTAAGAAAGATGAGATTTTCAGGATAGAAACCATGTCCTGTACTCTGCCCGAGATTATGGTATATCTCACCAATACCCAGGATCAATATGAAAGTGTTTACGGAAAAGAAATATGGAAAACAGATTTAAATGGTGTCACGCTTGAAGAAAACATAAAGGAGACGGTTCTTGCCCAGCTTGCGCAGATTAAGACCATGAATCTTTTGGCGCAGCAGCACGGCGTCGCCTTAAGCGATGCCGAGCATAAACTTGCGAAATCTGCCGCAGCGGCATATTATGCGTCTTTGAATGAGGCAGAGCGGGAGAGCATGGATGTCACGGAGGAAACCATTGAAAATCTGTATGCGGAGTTTGCCCTGGCAAACAAGGTCTATGAATATATCATCAAGGATATCAATCCTGAGATCAGCGATGACGAAGCCAGAACCATTACAGTGGAACATATTCTGATCGTGACATATGCGCTGGACGGCACCGGCAAAAAGATAGAGTATACCCAGAATGCCAAAGAAGAAGCAAGACGGCAGGCGGAGGAAATCTTGAAGCTGGCAAGGGAAGAGGATAGTGATTTTGAAGAACTGGTGCTTCAATACAGCGAAGGGGATAAGGGAACCTTTTCTTTCGGAAAAGGAGAAACGGATCCGGCTTTTGAGGAAGCGGCATTTAATTTGGGAAATGGAGAGATCAGCGATATCGTGGAGACCGAGTACGGCTACCACATCATCAAATGTATCAGTACCTTCAACAGGGAAGAGACTGATGCCAACAAGGTAAAGATCGTGGAAAAAAGGCGGAAAGAGGTTTTTGGTCAGGAATACGATGCTTTTGTGAAATCCCTTACCAGAACCTTGAATGAGGAATTGTGGGAAACGGTTTCGTTTATAGAGAACAACGAAGTGACGACCAGGGATTTCTTTGACATTTATAATCAATATTTTAATTAATAAAAATTTTAGAATTAGAAAAAGCCCGTAAATACAAGGAAAAACGCAAATTATTAGCACTCATGATAAATGAGTGCTAATTTTACCTTGACTTTTAAGAAAAAGGGAATTACACTTATTTTTAGCTTAAGATAGCGGCGGCGGGACATGCAGCGATCTTATATGAAACATGGATATGGAAAGAGTAGAAAAAGGAGTGATTTATCGTGGCAGAGAAACACGGAAGCTTATCAATCAACAGTGAAAACATATTCCCGATCATTAAGAAATGGTTGTATTCAGATCATGACATCTTTTTCAGGGAATTGATCTCCAATGGCTGTGATGCCATAACCAAGCTGAAAAAGCTGGACATGATGGGAGAATATTCTCTTCCAGCAGAGTATAAAGGGAAAATACAGGTGCTGGTGAACCCTGAGGAGAAGACCCTTAAGTTCATCGATAACGGCATCGGCATGACGGCGGATGAAGTGGAAGAGTATATCAACCAGATCGCCTTTTCCGGCGCAACGGATTTTATTGCAAAGTATAAGGATAAGACCAACGAGGATCAGATTATCGGTCATTTCGGACTGGGCTTTTATTCTGCATTCATGGTAGCCGACGAGGTGCATATCGATACCCTCTCCTGGCAGGAAGGCGCACAGCCTGTCCACTGGGAATGCGACGGCGGAACAGAATTTGACATGAAGCAGGGGGAAAGAGAAGAGGTGGGTACCACCATTACCCTGTTTTTGAATGAAGATGTGCTGGAGTTCTGCAATGAGTATAAGGCAAGAGAAGTGATCAAAAAGTACTGTTCTTTCATGCCTATTGAAATCTATCTGTCCAAGGAAAATACCAAGGAGACCCAGACCATCGATGCGGATGAGAAGCTGGACACAGATACCGTGGTAGAGGAGATCAAGCCGGAGAAGGAAGAAGACAAATTAAGATACAAGATTGTAAAGCGCCCTGAACTTTTGAACGAGACCATGCCTCTTTGGGCAAAGCATCCCAATGAGTGTACCAAGGAAGAATATCTGGAATTTTACCGCAAAGTCTTTCAGGATTACAAGGAGCCTTTGTTCTGGATTCATTTGAATATGGATTACCCGTTCAACTTAAAAGGTATTTTGTACTTCCCCAAGATCAACATGGAGTATGAATCTATCGAAGGCGTCATTAAACTGTACAACAATCAGGTGTTTATTGCAGACAACATCAAGGAAGTCATTCCGGAATTTTTGATGCTTTTAAAGGGTGTCATCGACTGTCCCGACCTGCCGCTGAATGTGTCCAGAAGTGCGCTGCAGAATGATGGATTTGTAAAGAAGATTTCTGATTATATTTCCAAAAAGGTGGCAGATAAGCTTTCCGGTATGTGTAAGACAGAAAAGGAAGAATACAATAAGTATTGGGATGACATTAGCCCGTTTATCAAATTCGGATGCCTTAAGGACGACAAGTTCTGTGAAAAGATGACAGATTATATCCTGTTCAAGAACCTGGAGGGAGAATACTTAACGCTCCCCGAATGCTTAGAAGTTAATAAGACAGACGTAGAAGAGGAAAAGGAAGAAGGGGCAGAAGCAGACGGCAAGGATGAGAGCGAGTCTCAGGCAGCAGAGGTCATCGATGCAGACGGCAACGTGGTGAATGCTGGAGCAGACGAAGAAGACGATGCCGAAGAGGAAGAAAAGAAGGAAAAGGTCATTTATTATGTGACCGATGAAAAGCAGCAGGGACAATACATCAGCATGTTCAAGGCAGCAAAGATGGATGCCGTGATTTTGACCCACAACATCGACCAGCCCTTTATTTCTCAGCTGGAAGCGAAAAATGAGGGAATCAAATTCCAGAGAATCGATGCGGATCTTACAGATACCTTTAAGGCAAAGACCAGCAAGAAAGCAGAAAAGGAATTGGAAGAGGCAGCAGATGCCATCGCCAAAGTGATGAAGAAGGTCCTTAAAAAGGATAAGATTACCGTCAAAGTCGAGAAATTGAAAAACAAGAAAATTTCTTCCATGATCACCCTTTCAGAGGAGAGCAGGAGAATGCAGGATATGATGAAGATGTACTCTATGCCCGGTATGGATATGGGCGGCTTTGGAAAGGAAGGGGAGACGCTGATCTTAAATGCGGCGCATCCGCTGGTGCAGTACATTATGGAGCATACGGAAGGCGACAATGTAAACATGATCTGCGAGCAGCTGTATGATCTGGCTCTTTTGCAGCATGCGCCTTTAGAGCCTGAGGCAATGAGTAAATTTGTGGCAAGAAGCAACGATATCATGATGCTTCTTACTAAATAAAGATTAGCCGCCGGCAAACGGCATATGAACAATTTATATACCTCTGCATATGATATGAATAACTATATATGCAGAGGTATTTTTATGCCCGAAAATATTTTACGAAGCGCCCAGACGGATAACACGTATTCCGGAAAACTCCAGATTAATGTGACTTCCACCCTGGGACTGATACCGATACAGGATGCCACCGTGACAATTTCCTATACAGGCGTGCCGGATGTAACCATAGAGAAACTTACTACAGATTCGTCAGGTCAGACAGAAGAAATCGACCTGCCGGCACCGCCCCTTGCATACAGTCTGACACCGGTAGAACAGCAGCCGTATTCTGAGTATAATATTCAAATCGAAGCGCCCGGATATGAGCCTCTTTTGATTTCGGGAACAGAGGTCCTGCCGGATGTCACGGCAGTGCAGCCGGTCAGCCTGACGCCTTTAGAGGAGCCGGAGGAAGAAGAGGAAGTGATCGTGATACCGGATCACACGCTGTACGGGGAATATCCTCCCAAGATTCCGGAAGATGAGATCAAGCCTATAGATGAAAGCGGAGAAATCGTCTTAAGCCGCGTGGTGATTCCGGAGTATGTGGTCGTTCATGACGGTGTTCCGGACGATCCAACGGCGCCAAATTACTATGTAAGGTACAGGGATTATATCAAAAACGTTGTTTCCTCCGAAATCTATGCTACCTGGCCAGAGAGCGCCATCTATGCCAATACCCTTGTCATTATGTCATTTACGCTGAACAGAGTCTATACGGAATGGTATCGGAACCAAGGGTATAATTTCACCATTACATCCTCCACTGCATACGACCAAAAATGGATGCATGGGAGAAACTTCTACCAGAATATCGACAGGATCGTGGATAGCGTATTTGCCAATTATTTGTCCCGTCCGGGTGTGCGTCAGCCAATCTTTACTTCCTACTGCGACGGCAGAAGGGTCACCTGTAACGGGCTAAGTCAGTGGGGCTCCAAGTATCTGGGAGAAGAGGGCTACTCTGCAATAGATATTATTCATTACTACTACGGAAGCGATATGTATATCAACACAGCACAGAGCGTTGCCGGGGTTCCTTCTTCCTTTCCGGGGTACAATCTGAATATAGGAGCTTCGGGGGAGAAGGTAAGACAGATTCAGCAGCAGCTAAACCGGATTGCAAGAAATTATCCCGCCATTCCTACTATTTCTGCGGATGGGATTTATGGACCGGCAACTGCCAATGCGGTAAGGACCTTCCAGAGGATATTCGATCTTCCTCAGTCCGGAATCGTGGATTATCCTACTTGGTATAGTATCTCTAATATTTATGTGGGGGTCAGCAGGATTTCTGAGCCTGGGTGAGATAGAAGACAGGAGTACACAGACTATCGAGGCGCCGGAGCAACAAAGCAGCAGGACCGGTAATAGAAGGAGTTTTCTGCCGGGTGCAGAGACCTCCTTCCATTACCTCCTTCAAGGCGTTAAGAGGGAGGTCTAAGATTCTATAATATTTTTCTTGATTAGTTCTATTTTTTTAGGTATTGAAGAATTGGTTCAATATATTTTTTGTCTGAAATATCATAGGATGAAGAAATCATTTTTATCATAATCTGCTCTTCTTCGGTTTTATCTTTTTTAGCTTTGAGCGTTTTAATAAACATTTTCATCATAAGTTTGGACGGCGCAGACATTTTTTCATAATTGAATCCTCCCGGACAATAAAATGCTTTTACCTTTTTCTGCTCGTGCTCGTTGAAATTTTGTTTAAGAGAGGTTTCAATCTCCGGATTGTCGATTGGACTTCCTCCGACACAAAATGCAATCAGCTTCTTATCAGCCCATTTGTCTATATTTCCCTTAAACCAATTAATTTTACTGATACCGCCTGCACATGCCCAGCTTCCAAAGATGATTGCTTCATATGCGGTCAGGTCTGTCTTTTTGGCGGCGGATAATGCAAGGCAGTCAGCTCCCGTCTCTTCCGCAATCCATTCGGCATAGCGCTTGGTGAATCCTGTTTGTGAATTGTAAATTACGATTATTTTCATCTGCTTAAATCTCCTTTTTAAGATTTTCATTAGCGGTCTTCTTTTCCAGATTTTCTATTCCTGCATATAATTTTGATAAAAGAATAAAAAGCGTTTCAATCTCTTCGTCTGAATAAACTTCAAAAAGATATTTCAATTCTTCCTGATATTTGAAAAAATCATTTGTAAAATAGTCATTTACTTTTTCTGTGGGGCAGATACACAGCGCTCTTGTATCATGGGGGCTTTGCTGAATCGTGATAAATCCTTTCTTCATCAAAACATCAGCCAATTTTTTGATGTTTTGCCTTGAACATCCCAGCAAAGTTCCTAATTGGGTAAATGTCAGCGGTTCCGCTGATTGTCTGACGATTGATAATAGCATAAATTGCTTTAACGATACTTCTGGAATATGGTTATCAAAAAGTGTCTGCAGCTTGTTCCCAGCAATAAACAATGTGCTGAAAATAGCCTTTCTTTGGTTTTCAGTGGAACTTGAAAATTTTGTAGTCAGATCATCTAAATTCATGCAATCCTCCACATTAGTAACTTGTTACGATTGGCATTATAGCAACAAGTTACCAATATGTCAATAGGAACTGTAATCCTTGAGGATATTTTGGTTATGCTGTATAATCAACCATAGCTTTTTCATTGCTGAAATTAGACATAAACAGAACAGTAACGGGAATCTTTTTCTGAATTGCGCTTGCATTCGCAGTAGTATTATAATAAATTAAGACCATGTGCTTAGGAAAACGCTGATTAAAGCGCTTTTTTAGAAAAATCATATTTCAAGAGTCATTTTATTTTATTACCAGGAGGATTTATAATTGGTGAAAAAACATTTCATAGTTATTATTTTGGTGTTTACTCTTTTAACCCTTTTGGAAATTGGTATTTTTATTGAGGCACTATGGCATGGATGGGGTGGCTTTGGAGATGTATCGCTGGAATATACTAGAGCAGGAAATATTGGAATTGCTTTTCTGACATTTTTTATTCCAATAAGTGTAATTGGAGCATTGGTTATTCGTATAATTTTGTGCATAAAAAAGATGCAGCATTTGAAAGGGATTCTTATTGAGTGTGTTTGTGCATTGCTTGGCATAGGTATAGTGGTTGGAATATATTGTATGGCACTAACTATCGTAGATAATAGTATTGCTTATCAATGGGGCAGACAGATAGCAGCTTTCTTTATAGACTATTTTAACTGGATGACATTTTCAATTTATTAAGATTCGTTATGGAAGGAATAAATTAACAAGAATAAATTATCCTACTGATATGAAATGGGATAGAATGTAAATGACGGAAAAATCAGATGCAGAAAAGGACAGGAAAGCAGTTGACAATGCGGCAGATGCATGATAGATTGTAGATAATGAAAAGCTTCAGTGCTTTTGCGGCGATAGAGAGGAGCTACCCGTCCCGACTTTGCGGGCAATAGAAATACAAAGGTCGTCTCTGCCTATGGAATTATCATAGGACTGCTCCCAATATTATTGAATATTAGCAGTTCAGTAAGTGTGAATTGCAATTCAAAAAGAAATGTAATGCCTGAGCCTAACTGCTCAGGCATTACATTTCTTTTTACGGAAGGATGAGACAATGCGGACACTTTTGCAGATTTTTCAGGATACGAAAGAGGTACTGTGCAGGTATGACTACTATATCTATACACATAAACGTATCCTCCACCTTACAAATTCAGAAATTAAGATACCGCATTTGATGGGAATGCAGTATCTCGGGAAACCAAATCAGTTCACCGGAGACTTCGGCGCCTATGCGATAAAAAAGCAGCGTGTCACAATGGAATCGGTAGAAAAGCTGGTGCGGAAATATTATAAGACGAAGGAGAAACAGCGCAGGATGCTCGAAATAATCCACAGAAAATTGGACAATCTTGGGGAATTAGGAGAAATGTTTTCGTCTTATTCAAAGTTGTACCTGTATGAAAAAGAAAAGAATAAGGATTCAGAGTTTCAGAGCGATTACCTGCTTGTGCATGAAACAGGGAAGAAAATCCTGCATTTGGGGCTTGTCAAATCGGAGAGGGGTAAAGATCTTTATCATTGCAATTCTTTTATGACAACCTATCAGAATGATCGCGATAGGGATTCTTTTTTCCGTGATTTGTCATACTGTTATGAGATAATGAGGATTGTTAGGGAAAATAAAGACACAAAGTATAAGGAAGTCATATACCAGAGCATGTAGGCGAAGCAGAGGGATAAGAACCTTAGGATAGATTTCGCTGCATTATGGGAGGGAAAAGAAGATGGCATATAAACAGGAGTTGTGGAATGAAGCAAAGAAAAAATGCCGTATTGGAGAGGAAGAAATCCGTATGGCAAAGGAAATAGGACTGAACCCCAAAAGTCTTATAAAAAACATCCCAAGCAAAAGTGAGATGTGGAAAGCCCCCGTGAAAGACTTAAAGACCATTGTGCCGATGCTTGCACAAACGGCTGCGGTATGCTATATTTATTGAAACAATTGAATAGCAGTAATGTCTTCAGGGCAGGGTGAAATTCCCGATCGGCGGTTAAAGTCCGCGGGCGCGAAAGCGCGGGGTTTGGTGAAATTCCAGAACCGACGGTATAGTCCGGATTAAAGAAGGTGTATTGAAATTGTCAGAATGAATCTGACAATGACTTTTGCACTCTTTTTTGTCAAATTGCACTGTTGACATTTCCAATACACCTTAAATCTTAACACCTGAAAGGCATTCGGATCTTTCAAGTGTTAATTTTAATTTAAGGAGGTATTCAAATGAATATCAGTAAAACAAAGAAACTCACAATAATAGGAATGCTATGCGCACTTGCCTATGCTGCAGTAGCTTTTGGGCGCATCCCGCTCATACTTTTTTTAAAGTATGACCCCAAAGATGTCATCATAACAATCGGCGGATTGATTTTCGGACCGCTTACTTCCCTTGCCATAACGGTGATTGTTTCTACAGTGGAAATGCTTACAATCAGTACAACAGGAATTTTAGGCTGCGTTATGAATATTATTTCTGGCTGTTCCTTTGCGTGCACTGCCGCATTTATCTACAAAAAGAAGCGTAAACTTTCAGGTGCCATTTTGGGGCTTTTGTGCGGCTGGGGATGCCAGGTTGTAGTAATGATGCTTTGGAACTATTTGATTGCTCCAATCTACATGGGCTATCCAAGAGAAGCTGTTGCAGAATTACTGCTTCCGGCATTTTTACCTTTTAATCTAATCAAAGGCGGTCTGAATGCATCCATAACAATGCTATTATATAAACCCATTGTTGCCGCCTTGCGGCATTCAAATTTGATGGAATCCAGGCAAAATAATTTAAAGTAGCAGTTTTGGAAACTGAGAATTTGTTTGGAAGAATAAGAGGGAAGGAGGAAAGGCGCTGGGGTGGCGGTTGGGACGGGGAGGGTGATTTGGCGGCACGGATGCCGCCATGGCTCCGCCCCGTCCTCCTTGAAACACCTATATACATTCTGTTAGTGAAATCTGATTTTGAAAGGAGGCTTGAAACCTGCACGATACCGCCCCTGCCGCCAAATCACCCTCCCCGTCCCAACCGCCACCCCAGCGCCTTTCCTCCTTCCCGGTCCGTCTCCACACACCATACACTCAGTTTCCCAAAGACCAACTTCCCCTGTTGCGAAAAATGGGGGAATGATGGTATACTTATAGTGAAGATTACGTACGAGAAACAGGCAACTGGAGGATTGGCAGCCGTGCAGGACACAATAGAAAAAATCTTGGAAGGAAATTTTAATAAAGGGGTTCGCTCTCTGGATTTTTCAGATCCTGTGATCGAACTTTCTCTGCGCGAGGGAGAGGATTATGAGGGGAGTTTCACCATATTTGGTCCTGAAAATGAGGTGACGGCTGGAATCGTATCTTCCACCAGGCTGCGCATGAGATGTCTGACGGAGCGCTTTTCCGGTCCCAGAGAAGAAATTCAGTATTTTTTTGATGCTTCCGGCATGATGGAAGGGGATGTCATTAAGGGGGAGTTTCGCATTATCTCCAATCAGGGAGAATATTATGTGCCTTATGATGTGCGTATCGTTTCGGGGACATTGGAGTCAGGACTTGGAAGCATCAAGAATCTGTTTCATTTTGCCAATCTTGCCAGGACCAATTGGGAGGAAGCGGTAGCGCTGTTCCACTCAAAGGAGTTTGAGCGTGTGTTCACGGGAGTAGACAGGCAGTACCTTGGAATTTATAGAGGGCTTGTAAAAGGCAGCAGAAGACAGCAGAATGTGGAAGAGTTTCTGCTAGAGATTAAGAAGAAACAAAAGGTTCAGTTCCTGCTTGAGGAAGCGGAAATCCGGATGGATAATCCGGGGAATATGGAAGAGGGGAGACTGATCATTAACAGGAATGGATGGGGATACTCAGAACTCTTTATAGAAAAAGAGGGAGATTTCCTTGTGCTGGAAAAGCAGGTGATCAGGGAGGAGGATTTTCTGGGAAACTGCTACAGGCTGCCTTTTTATATTTCAGAGGAACAGCTTCACGGGGGCAGGAATTACGGAACCATTCACCTGTACAATCCTTATGTTTCTTTGACGGCACAGATCACGGTGGTCAACAAATCGGTGACCACGAAAGTGTTCGGCATGCGCAGGCAGCGTAAGCACATGATCATGGAACTGATGCAGTATTATGAGGCATTCCGCACCAGAAAAATCAGTGCCGCTTTGTGGATGAAGGAGACAGGGGAGCTGGTTGACAAGCTGATCCAGATGGATGATCATGACAGGGCAGCAAAACTTTTTCAGGTGCAGCTCCTTATCACGGAGGAACGTTACAACGAAGCGCAGTGGCTGCTTGAGCAGGTATCGGGGCAATTGGATGGCGATTTTGACCCAACGCTTTATTGCTATCATTTGTATCTGACTACTCTGCTCAACAGGCAGGAAGAATATATCGATGAAGTGGCAGGTCAGGTGGAAAGAATCTTTACCCAAAATTCAGATAACTGGCGGATTGCATGGCTTCTTTTATATCTGGCAGAGGACTACACGAGAAGCCCTTCCAGAAAGTGGATTATTTTGGAGGATCAATGCATGCAGGGGTGTAAAAGCCCGGTAATCTACATAGAGGCATGGAATCTGATTTTATCTAACCCTACACTTTTGATGAAACTTGCACCTTTTGAACTGCAGGTTCTGACCTATGCGGCAAGGAAGGAACTTCTTTCGCCTAGTGTGATCGAGCAGATTATTTATCTTGCAGGAAAACAGAAAAATTACTCGGGAAGATTGTTTTTTATCTTAAAATGCTGTTACAAAATCGTTCCCACGGATGAAGTGCTGCAGGCAATCTGTACCTTGCTGATCAAAGGAAATGTGACGGATGAATTTGCATTTCCCTGGTATGAAAAGGGAATTGAAAAGGAACTTAGGATCACAAGACTGTATGAATACTATATGATGTCTTTAAAACTTACGCCGGATAAAGAGATTCCGAAGATTGTGCTGATGTATTTTGCATTTGACAGCAATCTGGATAGTTTACATAACTCTTTTCTCTACGCCTATATTCACCGGAATAAGGCACAGTATCCGGAACTGTACGAAAGCTACCGTGAGCAGATCGAGCGTTTTATGGTATTCCAGATTTTAAAAGGAAAAAATAATCAATATCTGGCATATTTGTATAAAAATCTGGTTACACCCATGATGATTACGGAGGAAACGGCAAAAGGTCTTTCGGTCGCTATTTTCATGCATCGTTTAACCCTTATGCGTAAGGATATCAGGAAAGTTATTCTGGTGTATGATAAAGAAAAGCAGGAAGTGGTCTATCCTGTTACCGGTGGGGAAGTGTATATTCCCGTTTATGGCAGTGATTGTCGCCTGCTCTTGGAGGATGGTCGGGGGAACCGTTACTGCAGGGGAGAGGAATATATCATTGACCGGCTCCTTGTGCCTGACAAGATTGCTTCCATGATAGCACCCTATGTGGCGGACTGCATCCACTTTGATCTCTGGCTTTGCGAAAAGGGCAGGGAGATGGTTCAGATCAACGGGAACAATGTGACATATATGAAACGGATTACGGAATCCGATCAGGTGGAAGTGGAAGTCCAGCGTGAAATCAAGATGAAACTGATTCACTTTTTCTACGATCAGGACAGGATGAAGGAGTTGGATGACTATTTGAAGGAACTATCGCCTGCGGAAATTGAAAATCGCTGTTTCGCCCAAGTAGTGCGTTTTATGGTTCTCAGAGGAATGTATGAGAAGGCATACGACTGGATTAAACTTCGCGGAGGAGAGGGGATAGAGGCAAAACTGATTGTAAGACTTTGCAGCCGGCTGCTTGCGGTGGAGGGCATGACAGAGGAGAGTACCATGACGATGCTGATCTTCATGGCATTTAAGGCAGGCAAGTATGACGAAAACCTGCTGCGCTATCTGTGCATGTATTTTAAGGGAACCTGCAAGGAGATGCGGGATATCTGGAAAGCGGCGGAGGCTTTCGGCGTTGAAACCTATGAGCTTTGTGAGCGGATCTTGATACAGATGCTCTATACAGGAGCTTTTGTGGGGGAGGGCGCAGACATTTTTAAAAAATACATCTCTGGCGGGGCTAAGACTGAGGTAGAGCTGGCATTTCTTTCCCAGAGCGCTTATGACTATTTTGTGAAGGATAAGGTGACCAGTGAGTTTGTTTTAGAGGATATGCAGAGGGTCATCAACAGGCAGGAGGAAATTCCCCTTGTTTGTAAGCTTGCCTATACAAAATTTTATGCGGAGAATAAGAAACTGGTGGATGAACATATATCGCGCTGTCTGCTTGTCTTTTTGCGGGAGATATTGATGCAGAAACTATGCTTTCCTTACTTTAAAGAATATGCGGATAACATTGCCTTTATGCGGCAGTTCATGGACAAGACCATGGTGGAGTACCGTGTGAAGGACGGCAATGTGGCAGTCATTCATTACCTGATGGAAAAGGAGGAAGGCGCCGAAGGGGAATATGTCAAGGAAGAGATGAAGGATATGTTTGGCGGAGTATGTGTCAAAGAGTTTATCCTTTTCTTTGGAGAGCATTTGCAGTATTATATTACAGAAATAGAAGACGGGAAAGAGTACCTGACGGAAAGCGGGACCTTAAGCAGGAACGACACTGTAAGAGAGCAGAAGGAAAACAAGTATACCATGCTCAACGATATTTCAATCGGAAGAAATCTGCATGATTACGATACCATGGAAAGTCTGCTGCATGAGTACTTTGAACAGGATTATATTGTGAAGGAATTGTTCCATATGCTTTAATGTCAGAGGGATAAGAGTTCAGTGTGCAGGGGAGATAAACATGTTTCAAAGTCAGAGAGATCAGACAGGTAAAAAGAATTATAAGAAAGTGGCTGTGGGATATGATTTGGGGAGAAATTTTGCCCAGATTAGTTACTGCGCTTTGGAAGAGACGGAGCCGGAAACTGTTTCAGCTGTTGCAGGTACGGAGCAATACAACATTCCAGCGCTCTTGTGTAAAAGACGGGGCGTAGGGCAATGGTATTATGGAAAAGAGGCTATTAAATTTGCTAAGGAAGAAGACGGTATTCTGATAGAGGATTTGATTACTCTTGCGCAGCGGGGGGAGGACGTGATGGTGGAAGGAGAGGCATTTGACCCAGCAGCGCTTCTTACGCTGTTCGTCAAAAGGAGCCTTTCACTTCTAAATCTGCGCGTTCCTTTCAATCAGATTGAAGCGTTTATGTTTACGGTGGAGGAACTTACGCCGCGGATGGTGGATGTACTTGAGAAGGTGGCAGTGGGACTGAAGCTGGGGGATGCCCGGATTTGCTTTCAAAGCCATATGGAAAGTTTTTATGCCTATACGCTCCACCAGGACAAGGAATTATGGAAGAATGATGTTGTGATTTTTGAATATCATGATACGCTTAAAAGTTTGTGCTTAGAGTGTAATACACGGACCATGCCACAAGTGGTGTTCATTGAACAGACAGATTATCCGGAGATGAGAAGGAGAGTCTGGAAGGAAGATGAGGAGGAGAAGAAACAGCAGATGGAGGAGTTGGATCAGCTGTTTTTGGGAATCGTGCAGGAGGGGGTCCGCGACAGAATCGTTTCTACCGTGTTTTTATTGGGGGACGGATTTAAGGAGAACTGGGCGAAGGAGTCTTTAAAATATCTGTGCAGGAACCGCAGGGTGTTTCAAGGGAATAATCTCTATAGCAAAGGCGCCTGCTATGGTCTGCTGGAACGTTTAAATCCCAGTAAAGAGTGGAAAGATTATGTATATCTTGGAGCCGATAAGTTAAAGGCGAACATCGGAATTAAGGCGCTCAGACGGGGAGAAGATTCTTACTATGCACTATTGGATGCAGGAACTAATTGGTATGAGGCAGCAGCGGATTTTGATTTGATTTTGGAAAGCGGCAATACCGTGGACTTTGTCATTACGCCACTTACGGGAGGAAATGTGACCAACAGGATTCTGGCGCTGGAAGGGCTGCCGGAACGTCCAAAGCGAACCACTAGGTTGAATGTACATATTGAGATGACTGCTGTCAATCAGGCGGCTATAACGATAGAGGATATGGGATTCGGAGAATTGTTCAAATCCAGCGGAAAGGCATGGACACAGACGGTTATGGTGCAATAGGGTGGTAGAAGGATTACTAATTTGGAGAAAGGTTTAGGAAGTGACCGTTTATGGGCAGAATTTTATTATGTACAGGAAAATATGCCGAAAATCCATATTTTGTTGAAAGTGTATGCGTGAATGTGTACTGTGTTGAGGAACTTTGCTATCTTTTTGCCAGCAAACCTTTTATGATCAATCGGGAAATCATGGATGAAGGGCTTGCCCAGTGGCTGGGGCAGGAATGTGGTCTTACGGAATTGAGCCATCAATTGCTCAATTTGTTTCATAAGGGCAGCCAGCCGGGAATCTTTGTGAGCATTATTTTGGACTATGTGAATTACTGCACGCCGGAGGAAAAAAAGAAAATAGAGGACGTGCTCCAAAGCAATGCAGGATTGAACGATTATGAAAGACAGAAAAGGCAGGCAGATTTTCTTCTAAAAAATGCGAAACCCAGATTGGCGATAGAGGAGTATGACCGCCTCCTGCGGCAGCTGCCGGAAACAGAAAGCGCGCTCAAGCCGCCTATATGTCATAATATGGGTGTAGCATATGCAAGTCTGTTCCAGTTTGAGATGGCAGCGCGGTACTTCAAAAAGGCATATGATATGACTGGTAACAGGGAGTCGGGGGTACAGTATCTTACAGCGCAGAGGATGAATCTTAAGGAGAGCGCTTATATTGCCTTTATTGCCGGGCATGGAGAATTTCATGATCTTTCTTTGCAAGTGGAAAAGAAGCTGGAAAAGGCAAAGGGCGAATTTGAGGCATCTCAGGATAATAGAATGCTGTCGGCACTTAAGATTTATAAGGATGAGGGGAATGTGGCTTCTTATTATGAGGAAATCGATAAGATTATTTCCGGCAAAAAGGATGCATACAGGGAACTAGTGGGACAGTAACGAAATGAAAACGAATAGGAAGATAGGAAAAGTATGGGTTTTATAAAGAAACTGCTACAACGGAAAAAGAAACAGGAAGTGCCGGAATATGAGATTGAAGACTGGAATGAGGTGGTCTACGACAGGGAAGATTATCAGATTAATGATAAGGTCCAGCGTGAAGAATACGTGAGGGGATGCCTAGAACAGATTGCGGAGGCGTCAAGGGAGCTTGATAACCTTCAATTTGAATATAATATGGTCACTGCCTATTTAAAGGATATGGAGGAGATTGAAGCGCTGCCGGAAGAAGAGATGGCAGAGCTTATGGAGTGTGCCAAAAAGATTGATGCCTTAGAGCAACAGCAGTCCGGCTATAAAGAGAGAGCAAACCGGATGAGTGAGGAAGCTTATCACCAGATGGAGCGTCTTGAGGAAGAGATTCAGGAAGGGTTTGAAAAACTGACACAAGCAGAAGAATATCAGGATTTTATCAAGAGGGATCTGCGTAAGCTGGATGGAGAAAAACATGCTTATCTGTTTAGGAGAAATGAGCTTCGCCGTGTCATTACGGATACGCGGTCCATGGCGGTGGTGTGTTCGGTGGCAGTGATTGCATGTATTTTACTTCTTTTTATTCTGCAGTTCGGATTTGATATGAATGCCAAGCTGGGATATCTGGCGGTGGCTGCTGTGGGAGCCATTGCGATTACGGCAATTTTTGTAAAGCACAGTGATTCAGTGAAGGAATTATCCCGGGTGGAAGGCGGCATCAACCGCATCATAAGGCTTCAGAATACGGTAAAGATACGGTATGTCAATAATACTCATCTGCTGGATTATCTTTATATGAAATATAATGTGGCAAGTGCCAGCGAACTTGGAAAGACCTGGCAGCAGTACCAGGTGGAGAAGGCGGAGCGGCACAGTTATGAACAGGCGGAGCGGGAACTGGATCAGTGCCAGAAGGAGCTCTTGCATGTTCTCCGCCGTTATCAGATCAAGGATCCCATGATCTGGCTCCATCAGACGGCGGCAATCCTTGACAGGAAAGAAATGGTCGAGATCCGCCACAATCTGATCATCAGGAGGCAGTCCTTAAGACGGCGCATGGATTATAACAAAGAAGTGATTGCAGGAAAAGCACAGGCTGAGATTAAAGATCTTGCGGAGAGTTATCCGGAATATGCCAAAGAGATTCTTGATATTGTGGGACAGTACGAAGAGGATTTTTCTTGACTTCTATTTGAGGGCATGATAGCATGATTAACGTATGAAAAATGCACTTTACCATATTAGCAAAGTGCAGTGTCATGTAAAATGCTTTGAGCAAATGGAGGAGAGATTATGAAAAAATGTATGGCGCTTTTGGCGGTAACAGCTATGACTTTAGGGCTGCTTTCCGGATGCGGTTCCGCTTCGGAGGAGACGGCACAGACAGACACAAATATGCAGGAAACAGCGGCAGATGAAGGTGCACAGGAAGCACAGCAGGAAGGAACGGCGCAGACAGATGACAAAGTGACTTTTACTGTGGGATTCGATGCAGAATTTCCGCCTTACGGGTATATGGATGAAGATGGAGAGTATACCGGTTTTGACCTTGAGCTGGCAGCGGAGGTATGCAGCCGCAGAGGGTGGGAACTGGTAAAGCAGCCTATCGATTGGGACTCCAAGGATTTTGAACTTTCTTCAGGTTCTATCGACTGTATCTGGAATGGTTTTACCATGAACGGACGTGAAGATGCATACACATGGTCCCTGCCTTACGTTGACAACAGTCAGGTATTCGTGGTTAAAGAGGATGCAGGGATTACTTCTTTTGATGATCTTGCAGGCAAGCTGGTAGGCGTTCAGAAGGATTCTTCCGCACTGGCAGCACTCGAAGGGGATGCAGCGGATCTTGCAGCAACCTTTGCGGAACTGAATCAGTATGCAGATTATAATACGGGATTCATGGATTTAGAAGCAGGGGCTATCGATGCTCTGGCAATCGATATAGGGGTTGCAGACTATCAGATCAAGTCCAGAGGCGAAGGCTACCTGATCATGGATGAAAGGCTTGCCACAGAACAGTACGGCATTGGCTTTCTTCTTGGAAATGACGAGTTGAAGGATCAGGTTGAAACGACGCTCCTTGAAATGGCGGAGGATGGCAAATTCATGGAGATTGCTGAAAAATACGGTTTGGAAGGCAGCGTATGCCTTGGTAAATAAAGTGATTTAGGGCAGAATTTATAACAATAGGATGTGCAAGGGCGCACGCCAAGGGTTGTTCTTTCTGCCCTGTTTACTCCCGGAAAAGTTTTCGATTTAGGAGAATGAGAGCAAATGAGTACAGGAACCATGTTCATGCAGCTGGGAAAGGGTATGTTTTCAACGGCGGAAATCTTTTTTCTGACCCTTCTCTTTTCACTGCCCCTTGGTCTATTGGTATCCTTTGGAAGGATGGCAAGGAATGGGATCATAAGAGGGATTTCTAAATTTTACATATCCATTATGCGGGGAACTCCGTTGATGCTGCAGCTTCTTGTGGTTTACTTCGCACCTTACTATTTGTTTGGAGCAAACTTGAGGGGATACAGGTTCCCGGCTATTATACTGGCATTCAGTATCAATTATGCGGCGTATTTTGCCGAGATATACAGAGGCGGAATCGAATCGATTTCCGTAGGGCAGTATGAAGCGGCAAAGGTGCTGGGGTACAATAAGGGGCAGACTTTTTTCAGGATCATTCTGCCTCAGGTCCTTAAGCGTATCATGCCCTCTATCACAAATGAGACGATTACGCTGGTAAAAGATACTTCCTTAGCGTTTGTGCTGGCGCATGCAGAAATGTTTACCATAGCAAAGCAGATTGCGGCAAAGGATACAAGCGTGATGCCTCTTATGGTGGCTGGTCTGTTCTACTACATTTTCAATTTTGCAGTGGCGTTTGCAATGGAACGGATCGAAAAAGCCATGGATTATTACAGATAGGAGGGAAATAAGGATGGGCGCTGAGGTTTTATTGGAAATCAATCATATGAGCAAGGGCTTCGATGAACTGGATGTGATCAAAGATATTTCCCTTTCTGTAAAGAAGGGAGAGGTGGTGTCCATTATCGGACCTTCTGGGTCGGGGAAATCTACTTTGCTCAGGTGTGCAACCATGCTGGAGAAGATGGACGGAGGGAGCCTTATTTATCTCGGAGAAAAGGCGGCATGGGAAGAAAAGGGCAGATGTGTGTATGCCAAAAAACAGGAATTGAAGAAGATTCAGAAGCATTTTGGTCTGGTCTTTCAGAATTTTAATTTATTTCCCCACTACAGTGTCATGCGCAACATTATTGATGCGCCCATGCGGGTGAACGGCGTGTCGAAGCGGGAAGCAGTCAGCCGGGCAAAGGAGCTTTTAGAGCAGCTGGGGCTTGCGGACAAGGCAGATGCGTACCCTTGCCAGCTTTCAGGCGGACAGCAGCAGAGAGTATCGATTGCAAGGGCACTGGCGCTTCAGCCCAAGATCTTATTTTTTGATGAACCCACTTCCGCGCTTGACCCGGAGCTGACAGGGGAAGTCTTAAAGGTCATCAGGCAGTTGGCGAAGGAGCACATGACCATGATCATCGTGACCCATGAAATGCAGTTCGCCAGAGAATTATCGGACAGAATCATCTTTATGGAACAGGGCATCATACAGGCACAGGGGACGCCGGAAGAGATTTTTGCATCCGACAAGGAAAGAGTCAGAGCGTTTATAGGTAAATTTCAATCATAAATCATATTGCCGCATAGCGGCGGAATGGAGGAAACAATGGAAAAAAGGGAACAGCTTTATGAAGGAAAAGCAAAGAAGGTATTTGCAACAGAGGATCCTGATGTAGTGATCGTGGATTACAAGGACGACGCTACCGCTTTTAACGGAGAAAAGAAGGGAACCATCGTGGGAAAGGGCGCGATCAACAACCGCATGACGAACCATGTCTTTAAGCTTCTTGAAAAGGAAGGGGTGCCCACCCATTTGATTGAGGAATTAAGCGACAGGGAGACTGCTGTTAAGAAGGTAGAGATCGTACCTCTTGAAGTGATCATCCGTAACGTGGCTGCTGGAAGCTTTTCAAAGCGCCTCGGTGTGCCCGAGGGAACGCCTTTTAAAGAACCTACCATTGAATTTAGCTACAAAAACGACGAATTGGGCGATCCCCTTATCAACAGTTATTTTGCCGTTGCCTTAGGGCTTGCCACATGGGAAGAAATCGATGTGATCAAAAAGTATGCATTTAAGGTAAATGAGGTGTTGAAGGCATATTTCCTTCAGGCGGATATCAAGCTGATCGACTTTAAGATCGAGTTCGGACGTTTCCATGGGGAAATCCTTCTTGCAGACGAGACTTCACCGGATACCTGCCGGCTCTGGGATGTAAATACCAATGAGAAGCTGGACAAGGACCGCTTCCGCAGGGATCTTGGAAATGTGGAAGAGGCATACAACGAAGTATTTAAGCGTCTCGGGCTGGCATAGATATTTTTGATGCAGATGCCGGAACGGATATCCGCAGAAGCGGATGGGGAGTAAATTATGAAAACGAAAGACAGCATTGTGGAGCCAGGAGAGAGACAGTATAAAACAGAAGATACGGCGTCAGATAAGCTGGGGGAGGAATGCGGCGTCTTCGGCGTCTATGATTTTGACGGCGGGGACGTAGCATCCACCATTTATTATGGCTTGTTTGCGCTGCAGCACAGGGGACAGGAGAGCTGCGGCATTGCAGTCAGCGACACCGCAGGTCCCAAGGGAAAGGTCTTAAGCGCCAAGGATATGGGATTATTGAATGAGGCGTTTACCCCTGAAATATTAGAAAAGTTAAAGGGGGACATCGGCGTGGGGCATGTAAGATATTCTACTGCCGGAAGTTCCACCAGAGAAAATGCCCAGCCGCTGGTGCTGAATTATGTAAAGGGGACCCTTGGACTTGCCCACAACGGAAACCTGATCAATGCACCGGAACTTAGAAGGGAACTGGCGTACACCGGCGCCATTTTTCAGACTACCATCGATTCAGAGGTAATCGCATACCATATTGCCAGGGAGCGCCTTAACGCAAAGACGGTAGAAGAGGCGGTGGGGCGCGCCATGCGGAAGATTAAGGGCGCTTATTCGCTGATCATTATGTCGCCCCGGAAGCTGATCGGAGCGAGGGATCCCTTTGGATTTAAGCCCCTTTGTATCGGAAAGCGGGATAATGCCTATATTCTGGCATCGGAGACGTGTGCCCTTGATACGGTGGGGGCGTCTTTTGTCCGGGATGTGGAGCCGGGAGAGATCGTCACCATTTCTCCGGAAAAAGGAATTGA
The DNA here is from genome assembly GCA_949878435.1 of uncultured Lachnospiraceae bacterium. Taxonomy (GTDB): domain Bacteria; phylum Bacillota; class Clostridia; order Lachnospirales; family Lachnospiraceae; genus Suilimivivens. Next base: position 19,722 of record CATLAK010000024.1, on the reverse strand, counting down.
ATCAGATAAGAGTCTGTGTATCCCCAGTAAGCAGCATGCCAGATGTGTGTTCGAGTACATTTATTTTGCAAGACCGGACAGCTATATAGACGGTATGAGCGTTTATAATTCCCGCATTCTGGCGGGGAAATTCCTGGCAATGGATTCGCCGGTGGAGGCAGACCTCGTCGTAGGGGTGCCGGAATCAGGCAACTGTGCGGCATTGGGGTATTCCTTACAGTCAGGGATTCCCTATGGACAGGCGTTTGTAAAGAATACCTATGTGGGCAGGACCTTCATTAAACCGAAACAAAAAAGCAGAGAAAGCAGTGTGCAGGTGAAGCTAAATGTTTTAAGGGAAGTGGTGGATGGAAAGCGCATCATTATGATTGATGATTCTATTGTGCGCGGTACCACTTCCGACAGAATTGTGCATATGCTCAGAGAAGCCGGCGCTAAGGAAGTACATATGAGGGTCAGCGCACCGCCCTTTTTGTGGCCCTGCTATTTCGGGACAGATGTGCCCGCAAGAGAGCAGCTGATTGCATATAACCATTCTGTGGAGGAAATCTGCAGAATCATCGGAGCGGATTCCCTTGGCTATCTTCGGGAAGAGCGCCTTGATGAGATCGTGGAAAACAGAGGCATCTGTAAGGGGTGCTTTACAGGAACCTATCCCATGGAACCGCCTTGCGAGGATATCAGGGGTGAGTTCGATCATTAGGAAGCAAAAGTAGGAGGATTGTGATGAGTACAGACAGATACGTAAGTCCCTTGTCGGAGCGTTACGCAAGCAGGGAGATGCAGTATATCTTTTCACCTGACATGAAGTTCAGGACTTGGAGAAAGTTGTGGATCGCATTGGCAGAGACGGAGATGGAACTTGGTCTTTCCCAGGACGGAAAGCCGGTCATCTCCCAGGAGCAGATTGATGAACTGCGGCTCCATGCAAATGATATCAATTATGACGTGGCAAAGGCAAGAGAGAAGGAAGTGCGCCATGATGTCATGAGTCATGTCTATGCATACGGCAAGCAATGTCCTAAGGCGGCAGGCATCATCCACCTGGGCGCCACCAGCTGCTATGTGGGAGATAACACGGATATTATCGTGATGACAGAAGCGCTCAGACTGGTGAAGAAGAAACTGGTAAATGTGCTTTCTAAGCTGGCATCCTTTGCAGATAAATATAAAACCCAGCCTACATTGGCATTTACCCATTTTCAGCCGGCACAGCCTACCACGGTGGGAAAGAGGGCGACGCTGTGGATGCAGGAGTTCATGCTGGATCTGGAGGATTTAGAATATGTGCTTGGCGGCATGAAGCTTCTAGGTTCCAAGGGAACCACCGGAACGCAGGCATCCTTTTTGGAATTGTTTAACGGGGATCAGGAGACCATTGACAAGATCGATCCCATGATTGCCGGGAAGATGGGCTTTAAGGAATGCTATCCGGTGTCCGGGCAGACTTACTCACGAAAGGTAGACACGAGAGTCGCCAATGTGCTTGCAGGAATTGCGGCAAGCGCCCACAAAATGTCCAATGATATCAGACTTCTGCAGCATTTAAAGGAAGTGGAAGAGCCTTTTGAAAAGAGCCAGATCGGTTCCTCCGCCATGGCGTATAAACGCAATCCTATGCGCAGCGAGCGGATCGCGTCTCTTTCCAGATATGTGATGGTGGATGCGTTAAATCCGGCAATTACTTCCGCCACCCAGTGGTTTGAAAGAACCTTGGATGACTCTGCCAATAAGCGGCTTTCCATACCGGAAGGCTTCCTGGCAATCGACGGCATTCTGGATTTATGCCTGAATGTGGTGGATGGTCTTGTGGTTTATCCTAAAGTCATCGAAAAACATATGATGAGTGAACTGCCCTTTATGGCAACGGAAAATATCATGATGGATGCAGTAAAGATGGGCGGCAACAGGCAGGAACTTCACGAGAAGATCAGAGAACTTTCTATGGAAGCAGGCAGAAACGTGAAGGTGGAAGGGAAGGAAAACAATCTCTTAGAGTTGATAGCGGTGGACCCTGCCTTCAACATGACGCTGGAAGATCTGCAAAAGACCATGGAGCCGTCAAGATATGTGGGGCGTTCTAAAGAGCAGGTAGAGAAGTTCCTTTCGCAGGCAGTATACCCCGTTTTAGATAAAAATAAGGATCTGCTTGGCATAAAAGCAGAGATTAATGTTTAAGGAGGCGTGACTTTTGGGCGGATTTTTTGGAGTGGCTTCAAAGAAAGATTGTGTATTTGATTTGTTTTTCGGCACGGATTATCATTCCCATTTGGGGACGAGAAGGGCGGGAATGGCTGTATACAGTAAAGAAAACGGCTTTGACCGTGCAATCCATAATATTGAAAATGCACCTTTTCGTACCAAATTCGATAAAGATGTAAATGAGATGCATGGCAATCTGGGAATCGGCTGTATTTCAGATTATGAGCCTCAGCCTCTTTTGGTTCGTTCCCACCATGGAACCTATGCGATCATGACGGTGGGAAAGATCAACAATATGGAGGAAATCGTAAAAAAGATTTTTGACATGGGGCATACCCACTTCCTGGAAATGAGCGGCGGCGATATCAACGCCACGGAACTTGTGGCGGCAATCATCAATCAGAAGGAGAATCTCATCGAAGGTATCACCTATGCACAGGAGCTGATTGACGGTTCCATGACGATTTCCCTGCTGACGCCAAAAGGGATTTATGCGGCGAGGGATAAGATGGGCAGGACGCCTGTTGCAATCGGTAAAAAGGAAGACGGGCACTGTATTTCCTTTGAAAATTTTGCTTATTTAAATCTGGGATACGTGGAAGAGCGGGAATTAGGTCCGGGTGAAATCGTCATCGTGACGCCGGAGGAGGTCAGAACGTTAGTAAAGCCCGGCACAGATATGAAGATCTGTACCTTCCTCTGGGTTTATTACGGCTACCCGTCTTCTTCCTATGAGGGCATCAGCGTGGAGAAGATGCGCTACAATTGCGGAGCGCTTCTTGCCAAAAGGGATGACGTATCGCCTGATAATGTGGCAGGCGTGCCGGATTCAGGCATTGCCCATGCAATTGGGTACTCTAATGCGTCGGGGATTCCTTTTTCCAGACCGTTTATTAAATATACGCCTACCTGGCCCAGATCCTTTATGCCGACGATCCAGAGCCAGAGGAATCTGATTGCAAAAATGAAGCTGATACCGGTGCATGATCTGATTCAGGATAAGAGCCTTCTGCTCATCGATGATTCTATCGTGCGGGGTACCCAGCTTCGGGAGACTACAGAGTTCCTTTACCAGAGCGGCGCAAAGGAAGTCCATATAAGACCTGCCTGTCCACCCCTTTTGTACGGATGTAAGTATCTTAACTTCTCCCGTTCCACATCGGAGATGGACCTGATTACGAGAAGGATCATCAAAGAGATGGAGGGAGAGGGCAAGCATGTGAATCTGAGCGCTTATTCCAATCCTGAAACGGCGGAATATCAGGAGATGATCAGACGGATCGGGGTGCAGCTGAATTTCACTTCACTGAAATACCATAGACTGGATGATATGATAGAGTCGGTGGGGATTGATAGGAACAAACTCTGCACCTATTGCTGGGACGGTAAGGAGTAGGCAGGGCTGGAATGTATGGTCAGAAGGCACAGGCTGCGCTGGCGTCTTCGTGCCATACATTCCAGCTGTACAGGATGCCATACCACTCCCTGCCTTATCTTATCCTGCCCCGCGTGTAATCTGAACCATAACCCTGCTGGCATCGTTCTTTTGCATTTTGTGAAAACCCTCTTTCTATTTTGAAAGTTATGTTGTATAATCCTTTGTATAGGCATTTCAGATAACAAATCGTGATAAATTCCCGGAAGAATATATTTTAGTTTGAAATTATTTGAGTTTCTTTATCATTATAGATGAATGGAGGATTTTATGAGAGAAAAGTATGAGTCTTTGGCATTGGCGGATCTGAAGGCGATAGCGAAAGCCAGGGGGCTGAAAGGAACTTCGACGATGAAGAAGGCAGAGCTGATTGAATTGATGCTCGCGGAGGATGAAAAGGATAAAGCACAGGGGAAAAACGTGCAGCCTAAATCGGCTCCGGCAAGACCAGCACCGGTGAGAACTGCGCCTGCTGGAAGAACAGAGGAAAAGAATGAGCATGGAGAAGGCAGGACGGAAGGAAGAACGGAGAGAAGCGAATATAGGGCAGAGCGCACGGAGAAGCAGGAATATCGGACGGAGCGTGCGGAAGGCAGGGTAGAGGAGCCGAGAACGGATGAGGACAAGTTCCCTACGGAATTGGACAGCGGGATTGCGGCAAGCGGTATTTTGGAGGTTATGCCCGACGGATATGGGTTTATCCGCTGCGAGAATTATCTGCCGGGGGATCATGATGTGTATGTGGCGCCCAGCCAGATACGCCGGTTTGGGCTGAAAACGGGAGATATTTTAGAGGGGAATACCCGTGTCAGGACGCAGGGAGAAAAGTTTGCTGCCCTTCTTTATGTAAAGTCGATTAACGGTTATGCGCCGGAGGTTGCGGCAAGGCGGTGTAATTTTGAAGATATGACGCCGATTTTTCCGGATGAAAGGCTGCATCTGGAGATGCCGGGGGCAAGTGTATCTATGAGGATCATGGATTTGATCAGTCCGGTGGGCAAGGGGCAGCGCGGTATGATTGTTTCCCCGCCTAAAGCTGGTAAGACCACACTTCTTAAGGACGTGGCAAAATCCATCAAGCGTAATTCACCGGATGTTCATTTGATTATCCTTCTGATTGATGAGCGGCCTGAAGAGGTGACGGATATCAAGGAAGCCATTGAGGGACCAAATGTGGAGGTGATTTATTCTACATTTGATGAATTGCCGGATCATCATAAACGTGTGGCAGAAATGGTAATCGAAAGAGGGAAACGTCTGGTAGAGCACAAAAAGGATGTAATGATTCTGATTGACAGTATCACCAGGTTGACAAGGGCATATAACCTGACGGTTCCGCCAAGCGGACGTACCTTGTCAGGTGGTCTTGACCCGGCGGCCCTGCACATGCCGAAGCGGTTTTTCGGTGCGGCAAGGAATATGCGTGAGGGCGGTTCCCTGACAATTCTTGCAACGGCGCTGGTGGACACCGGAAGCAAGATGGATGATGTGGTGTATGAGGAATTTAAAGGCACCGGAAATATGGAACTGGTTCTTGACCGTAAACTTTCTGAGAAGAGGGTGTTTCCGGCGATTGACATTCCCAAATCCAGTACAAGGCGGGAAGATCTTCTGCTGGCACAGGATGAGCTGGAGGCAATCAACATCATGCGTAAGGCGTTAAATGGTTTAAAACCGGAAGAGGCAGTGGATAAAATACTGGATATGTTTGCAAAGACAAGAAACAATCAGGAATTTGTGAATCTTGTCAAAAAAATAAAATGGTTTTAAAAAGTACTTGCATCCTTGCATAAGCTGTGCTACAATTAAAAAGCTGTTTCGGGTTATCATTGTGCCAGTGTACATGCCTGCACAGATAGACGGTTCGGCAGATGAGAACAAATTGATTCAGATTATAATGTTATTATAGAGAGGTGAAAACATGAAAGAAGGAATCCATCCTGAGTTTTATCAGGCAACTGTAACTTGCAACTGCGGCAATACATTTGTAACAGGCTCAACGAAAAAGGATATTCACGTTGAAGTATGTTCTAAGTGCCATTCATTCTACACCGGTCAGCAGAAGGCAGCGAGAGCCGATGGACGTATTGATAAGTTCAATAAGAAATATGGTGTGGTAAGCAAATAGTTCTGCAGGAAAAGGTTGGGGTGTTACATCTCAACCTTATTTTAACATGAGGATGTCTCGCAAAGCGTGACATCCGTTGTTTGTATATGGAGTGTCATATGAAGAAAAACAAAGTAAATCGCTCATCAGGAATAGGCGGTCAGGCAGTCTTAGAAGGCGTCATGATGAGGAATAAGGACGACTATGCCGTGGCAATCAGGAAGCCTGATGGTGAAATTGAAGTGGAAATGGACGTATTCCACGGATGCATGCATGGAAGTAAGCTGACCAAGATTCCTTTTATAAGAGGGGTTTTTAATTTTATTGATTCTCTGCATCTGGGGATGAAGACGCTGAATTTTTCAGCTTCTTTTTATGAAGATGGAGAGGCGGAAGAAACGAAGCTGGATAAAACGCTGGATAAGGTGACGGGAGGGAAGGGCGAAGGCATTCTGATGGGTATAACCACAGTGATTTCCATTGTGCTGGCAGTAGGAATCTTTATTTTACTGCCCTATTTTCTTTCATCGCTGTTAGCCGGTTTTGTGAGAAATGCATCTCTCCTTGCGATTATGGAAGGAGCAATCAGAATCTTGATTTTTCTTGCCTATGTGGTGGGAATCAGTCTGATGAAAGATATCAGAAGGCTTTATCAGTATCATGGTGCAGAGCATAAATGTATCAATTGTATTGAAAAAGGCAGACCGCTCACCGTGCACAATGTGATGCGCAGTTCCCGTATTCATAAACGCTGCGGAACCAGCTTTTTGTTTTTTGTCATGTTCGTCAGCATTATCCTGTTCTTTTTTATCAGAGTGCAGAATCCGGCGCTTAAAATCGCACTGCGTATTTTACTGATACCGGTTATTGCAGGGATTTCTTACGAGATTATACGTCTTGCGGGAAGAAGCGATAATATTTTTGTAAAGATTATTTCCGCCCCGGGAATGCTCTTGCAGCGTCTCACCACCAAGGAGCCTGACGAGAGCATGGTGGAGGTTGCCATGAAATCCGTGGAGGCGGTGTTCGATTGGAAAGCTTACTTAAATGAGACCTTTGGTTATGAAGTGGATGACTCCTGGCTGGTAGATGAACCCACAGACGAGGAGACAGCAGAGGATAGGGCATCAGAGGATGCGGTAGAAGAGAACGGTCAGGCAGATGAGGAAGCAGCGGACGGGAAAGCAGCGGATGCAGATGGAGTATAGAACATTATACGATATGGGTGCAGAGAAGCTGAAAGAGGCTGGCGTGGAGGAAGCGGCGCTGGACGCCAGGCTGCTTCTTGAAGAGGTCTGCGGCACAGACCGGAATGACCTATTGGCACATGGGGATCATCCCGTGGCAGAGGATCAGCTTGAGCGATATATGAAGTGCATTGATTTGCGGAGCAAACGCATACCCTTACAGCATATTTTGGGGTATCAGGAGTTCATGGGATTGAAATTCAAGGTAACGCCGGATGTGCTGATTCCCAGGCAGGATACGGAAACGCTGGTGGAGGAAGTGATGCGTAATCTCCATGACGGCATGCGCATCTTAGATATGTGTACCGGTTCGGGATGTATTCTTTTAAGCCTTTTGCGCTATTCTAATGACTGTGTGGGCACGGGATGCGACCTTTCGGAAGCAGCATTGCAGGTGGCGCAGGAAAATGCCCGGGCGCTTTTGCTGGAGGCGGAATTTATTCAGAGCGATTTGTTTGAAAAGGTGCAGGGAAAGTACGAGATAATCGTCTCGAATCCGCCCTATATTCCAAGCTGGGAGATTCTGACGCTTATGGAAGAGGTAAGGGACCATGACCCGCTTATGGCTTTGGATGGAAGAGAAGACGGATTATTCTTTTACAGAGAAATTATTAAAGGAGCAGGGCAGCATCTGTATCCCGGGGGCATGCTCTTTTTTGAAATCGGATGTACCCAGGCGGAAGATGTGAGCAGATATTTGAAGGAGGCAGGCTATAAGGAAGTGACAGTCTGCAAGGATTTAGCAGGGCTTGACAGAGTCGTGTCAGGCGTGTATGGAGGTTAGAACGGTGTTTGATAAACTGGAAGACTTATTGATTCGATTTGAAGAAATCATGGGCGAACTGAATGAGCCTACGGTTGCAAATAATCAGGAGCGGTTCCGCAAGCTGATGAAGGAGCAGAGCGACCTTACGCCTATTGTGGACGCCTACAAAGAGTATAAGAAGTCCAAACAGGACGTGGAAGATTCCCTTGTGATGTTGGATGAAGAATCGGACGAAGATATGCGCGAAATGCTCAAGGAAGAGTTAAATGGGGCAAAGAAGCGCATAGAAGAGCTGGAGCAGGAGTTAAAAATCCTTCTTCTGCCCAAGGACCCCAACGATGACAAGAATGTTATCGTCGAAATCAGGGCAGGTGCAGGGGGAGACGAAGCGGCTCTTTTTGCGGCAGAGGTCTATCGTCTTTATGTGCATTATGCGGAGGGGCAGCGTTGGAAAGTGGAGACCATGAATGTGGACGAGATTGGCATCGGCGGTATGAAAGAAGTCAATTTCATGATCAGCGGTCAGGGAGCCTATTCCAAGCTGAAATATGAAAGCGGCGTCCATCGCGTGCAGCGTGTGCCGGAGACAGAGTCAGGCGGGCGTATTCACACCTCAACCATTACGGTAGCGGTGATGCCGGAGGTGGAGGATGTGGATATTGTCATTGATGAGAAGGACATCCGTATCGACGTCATGCGTGCATCGGGAAACGGCGGTCAGTGTGTCAATACTACGGACTCTGCAGTGCGCCTGACCCATTATCCTACTGGAATCGTGGTGTACAGCCAGACAGAAAAGTCTCAGCTGCAGAATAAGGCTAAGGCATTTGCGCTGCTGCGTGCCAAACTTTATGATATCGAACAGCAGAAGGCACATGATGCGGAGGCGGAACTTAGGAGAAGTCAGATTGGAACCGGGGACCGTTCTGAAAAGATTCGTACTTATAATTTCCCTCAGGGACGTGTTACGGATCACAGGATTGGGCTTACCCTGTATAAGCTTGACAAGGTGATGGACGGTGATATTCAGGAGATCATCGATGCCTGCATTGCAGCGGACCAGGCGGCGAAGCTGGCGAAGATGAATGAAAATTGAAAAGCGGCTTAAGTCTTTGACCATAAAAAGAGCCGGCAAACTGTGATTTCACAAGTTTGTCGGCTCTATCTCATGTCTGTGCGTCTTCTGCTTGATGATGTATTTGTCCTTTAAATGGAGATTTATTGCAATATACAGCAATTGCCTGTTTGACAAAGTCGGCAGTTCCATCGCCGCCTGCTTTATCAATGTTGCTTTTGAAGCGTTCATCGCATACATACATTTCACCTAATCCGTTAAGGATTTCATCCGTACATGTATAGTAGTGATCGGTTATGAATGTCTGTAATGCAGAGATTTTCTTTTGCACTTCGTCGGCATTAGGAGTTAAGTGTTTCAATTGTCCTAATTCAGAAAAAATTGTCATTAATTGCTCTGTGAGTTTACTATAATTATCTTCATTTCGGGCAATCTCCTTTTGCTTGTATTCTTGATACGCTTTGGTATTGCCCCATTTTGCTTTGACTTCCGCCTCATACTTTTCGATTTCACTCTTGTCGAAAATATCAAAATTCATTGTTGAAACTCCTTTCATTGTTGCGATTCCTTTGCTTTGGATTTCACGGGTGAAGGTAAGCAGTTTCCCTATGTGTTCATATTGTAATTCCAACAACCTAATTTGCTGGGCGATTGCTTCTGATGGGTCAAAATCAGGGCTGTCAAGAATAGCCTTGATTTCTTTTAAGGGAAACTGTAATTCACGAAACAATAAAATGCTTTGCAAACGGCTAAGCGCCGTATCATCATACATTCGATAGCCTGCTTCGGTTACATGTGTTGGTTTCAAAAGTCCGATTTCATCATAATAATGAAGGGTGCGGGCGGTGATACCAGTCAATTTAACAACGTCATGGACAGACATAGTTTTTTTAGTCATTCCAAAAGTCCTCCGCAGCCTCTAGAATTTCTTTTGCTGGTAAAAGTGTCGCTTCGATAACACTTTTTCCGGTTTTTTTCAGATAATGCTTTACTAAATGATAACCACAGGCATATCCGGCGCAATAAGGTAAACCTGCTTGCGGATAATTTTGTAATTTAGCCATTTCATCACCATAAAGATAAGCATTGAGATTTTCCAATCCTTGTACATGTAATCCGTTCCGGATAATGGGTTTGATACATTCGTTCAAAGTTGCCCTATCTGTTTTGGTCACCCAGGGACCTGCCTTGTCTTCGCCATACAAAGAAGTTGCAAAGACTTCTGCCAAGCCTTCACTGATTATCATATCTCCAAGTGTGATGTTGTTTTCCCATTCAATAAACTGAAAACGGATATTGTGATTTGTTTCGTGCGCCAAAGCTGCGGGAAGATGTTCTAATGTATATTCGTTTGGGATTAGCCAGGAAAAAATATATCCCGGTATACCGCCGTCCCCACAATAGCCCTCATTTAATATCATATAAGGGTTTTCAGGATTTGCAAGCAATATAGTAAATAGATACTCTTGAACAGGTAAATCAATCCCCTGTTCCAGAAAGCAATTTAACGATTTCCTGATTGCCAGCTCACATTTTTTCCAGAGCGTATCGTCGGAAATCAGCCGAATATTTTGTTCTTGTGTTTCATCTACCTTTGCTGGCGCAATATGCCCAAGCATTGTGCTTGCCATAATAACATCATAGCCGTTAGGCGTTTTTGCTTTCATGGGAATATTATAACAAGCCCATTTCTTTTCAAATGGCATCATCAGTTCAGACCGATAAATGTCGTTCTTTTTATCCAGAGGTGCGCTCATAATTTTAGAATAAACGCCGTCTGAGCGTATAGCAGATACTTTCATCTCGTTAGCTCCTTTTCTGTTTTTTTACATGATAAACTATGACGTAACGTCAGAGTCAAGAGAGAATTTAAAAAAATATATTTGCGCTTGGCATCCGGCGGCAGGATGGCAAAGAAAAATAATTCCCTTTTGCAAAGAAAATGACATCCTCTATTTCGGCTATATGATTCTGGAGCAGGGCGCATTATCCGGTCACTATGATTTGCAGCATCCATTTCCCGCTTTTTCATTAAGAGGGATTTCGTTTGGAAAGAAAAAATTCAGGAAGGTTAGTCCGCTTATAGAATGGGAGAAAAAATTGGCTGAAAAATATGAGGTGGATGTTTCTCAAATTCCAATTGCATGGGCACTGGCGAAGCAGGTGGTGCCGATTGTCGGTCTTACTAAGCCACAGCATGCACAGGCACTTGAAAAAGGGGTCAGGGTTGAACTGCAGCCGCAGGAAATCCAAGAGCTGGAATCGCTGGCACAGAAGTCCGGCGTAACATGCAGGGGAATATGGGAATGAAAATTATAGATGATTTTCCTGATACAGAGATTCCCGATAGGCAGTATCGTAGATGGCGCGGTTTAAGTCCGCGCCTCTTCCTGCGTCGGCAAGCAATTGCAACAGTTTGGAAAGACGCTGTTCTCCCTCTTCACGCCCTAAAGCAATACCTTCACGACGTCCTTGCTCAATGCCTGCATTCTGACCATTTTTATATGCCCATTCCCGTTCACATTTTAGGTGTTGCTCTTCGTTGTATTCATAGATACTCATTTCTATCGCCTCCGCCCGGTTTTGAGTTAGGAAGTTTTTAAGGATGTTATTTTGGATGCAATAATTTACTGCTCGTTCAACTGCTTCTTCGAATGGCAGCACTTTTGCATATATTCTGACTTGTGCTACATATTGTGCATATTCCTTTAATAATTGGCACGCTTCCATTAGTTCGGGGTTGCAGCCCCAGTTTATATTGTATGCAGTTACGACAAGTTCCAGTTCCGGGTGCGCTAATTTTTGTTTAAATGCATCAGACAATTTTAGGGTCTGCTTATCCGGCTGAAAATCTGTTCCGTTATAGAAAACAACAAATTTGGGGGTTGGAAGTTTGATGAGTACGGAATGATATAGGTCTTCGTTCCTTATAATATTCTGAAGTACTTTTGTGACATAAATCAAATCCCTTAAAGGCATATTAGGATTTATGCTGGATTGGTGTTCGTAAAGCATCAATTCAAAGTCAAAGACAAAAGAAATATCATTCTTGTAGTTCATATAAATTGCATTTTCCAATGTGGTTATTTCCAAGTTTTCCACGTCGGTGTAGGATGTTCTGCTGATTGCATTGTAAAGGCTTAATAAATGCTTTTTTTCCTTAAATAGCATTCGGAACATAGTATCCTTGTAATTACGCTGTGTCTGTACATCTGTCATTTTTATCCTCCTTGGCAGTTTGATTCAGGAGGTCTGATTTTTTATTTCAGAATCTCCTGCTTATAAGAAATAATGATGGAAATAAAAGCATGGATTTTCTGAAATGTTAGAAAAAAGAAAATATCAGATTTGTCATAAAGAAAATATGCTTTTTCATATTATATCACACGGAAAAAAATAATACAATTATTATTTTAATTGGATAAATGCTAAAATATTTGCCAGCCTAGCTTCGTCAGATTAGTCCGTAAAGACGGTACTGCGGTTGCTAAAAAAATGTATTTGGAATACAATAGAGGCAGCGTGACTGATGGCAGAGAGGAAAGTGGTATGACGAAGAGGAAACTGCTGATTATTGAGGACGACAAGGATCTTGCAAAGATAACCAGTGATATGCTGAAAAGCTATGGATATGAGGTGGAGACTGCCAGAGATTGTGAAGAGGCATTTGCGCTTCTTACAAATATACAGTTTCACTTGATTTTGATGGATATCAATCTGCCCGATGGAACAGGATTTGAGGTGTGCAGGGAGCTTAGGAAGGTGTCTAAGGTTCCAGTTATTTTTGCCAGTGCAAGGACCAGCGAGGACGATAAAGTGCGGGGACTTGATATGGGCGGAGATGATTATCTTGCCAAGCCGTATTCGCTAAGGGAATTACTTGCAAGGGTGAATGCGCTGGTGCGCAGGACCTACGGTGCAGATGAGGAAGGAAAGGTATGGCAGTTTGGCGAAGTGGTCGTTGATGCGGGAAGCAGGACGGTGAATAGGAACGGTGCAGAGATAAAGCTGGCTTTGAAGGAATTTGACCTTCTGGCGTACCTGTGTGCCCATGGGAATCAAATCATCCGAAAAGAGGAACTTCTCCGGGAAGTGTGGGGCGCATTTTCGGAGGTTGAGATTTCTACGGTAGCGGTCCATATCAGATGGCTTCGGGAAAAGCTTGAGGAGGATCCGGCTTCTCCCCGGTTCATCAAGACGGTATGGGGCGTTGGGTATCAGATTGACGGGGTGAAGGAAGCGTAAAACGCTTTAAGATAGAGGGAAAATGAAAAAACAATTTGGAATAATGGTTATGGTAAGTATCGGGGTGCTTCTCTTATTTTTTTCAGGCACTGTGATGCTGATAGAAAAAGGAATCGGAGAAAGCAGTGCGGAAGATAATCTTGTGCTCTTAAATGAGATCAGCCAGCTGACTTCTTCAAGTGAGGGCGAAAACCCGGCACAGAAGGAGATAGAGCAGTTGAGCGGGCAGCTGAAGGAGGAGCGTGCGCAAGGAGGAAAAATTATGGCTAGGCAGATGGCGGCAGTCTGCCTGATGCTTACGGTTCTATGTCTGCTATGCTGGTCGGGCTATCTTTATTTAAAGATATTAAAACCATTTGACAAACTGGAAGCGTATGCAGGGCGGCTTGCAAGTGGGGATTTGGATTTTCCGCTGGAGGTTGAGAGGACGAACTTTTTCGGCGCATTTACCTGGGCATTCGACCATATGCGGAAGGAAATCATAAATGCCCGGGAAAGAGAAAAAAGAGCGATTAGCGAAAACAAAACAATTATTGCCACATTGTCCCATGACATCAAAACACCGATTGCTTCAATCAGAGCATACGCAGAGGGGCTTGAAGCAAATCTGGAAGCGGATTACGAGCAGAGGGAGAGGTATTTACAGGTCATTATGAGAAAATGTGACGAGGTCACCCGCCTTACCAACGATCTGGTGCTGCATGCACTATCTGAGCTGGAGAATCTGGAGATAAAGCGGCAGAAAGTGGATATACGAAAGATGCTCCTGCAGATTTGGGAGGATCTGGATGATTCTCACGTGACCTTGCGTCAGCCGCTTCCTGAAGCAGAAGTCTTAGGGGATGAAAAAAGGATAGAGCAGGTGCTCCTAAATCTGCTGGAAAATATACGCAAATATGCATCCGGGGCGAAAGCGGAAGTGTGGGCAGAAGTAAGCGGGAACAGATACGAAATTCATGTGAGGGACTATGGAGAGGGCATCTTACCGGAGGATGTTCCCTTTGTTTTCAATAAATTTTACAGAGGGAAAAATGTTGGCGATAAGAATGGTTCAGGACTTGGCTTATATATCGTAAAGTATATTATGGAAAAAATGGGGGGCGGGGTGAGCCTTAGCAATCACCAGGATGGATTGGAAGTTGTGGTATGGTGCAGGGTTATAGCATTACAATAAGCCGGCTCGCGAAACGCGGCAGTGCTTGCTTTATCCTGGGTCATAGAAGCAAATCGGCAACTCTGATATTTAAATCTTTATAAATCGATGCCGGAATAAGTTCATCAAAACTATATTGGTTTGTCTTTGCATTGTGCTCAAGGTCGTAGACCATGACAGAATCCTTCATGGGGTTTATGATCCAGTATTCACGGACACCGGCGGTACGGTACTTAAAAAGCTTTATGCCGTAATCCAAGGTGCTGGTGCTGGGGGAAGCGATTTCAATAATCCAGTCAGGCGCACCGTTACAGCCGCGGTCATCCAGCTTTGACTTGTCGCAGATTACGGAAATATCCGGTTCAACATAATTTTTGTCGTCAGCATTTAAAAAAACGGCAAAGGGAGAGGGATAAACTTCGCAGTCCCCATTGTTGTCCTTGATATATCGGTGAAGAGCAGATACAAGCTCTGCTACCAGCTTTTGGTGAATTCTGACGGGCGGCGTCATCATATAAATTTTACCGTCAATCAATTCAGCTCTTTGCCCCTCTGGAAGGGAGTAAATATCATCAATTGTATAAGTTTTCTCTTGCTGCAGAGCCATGTTATTAACCCCTTTCATTATTGGTATTAGCCTTTTTATCCCGTCTTTTTGTCAGTATACCATATTCATTGAAAAAAAAACAGATTATAAAAAGTCCTTCTTAAAGATTTGTTAATAATTGTTCTGCTATGCTTGATTAAAGGGAGCGAAAGCACCTTAAGATCAGCAGGGGAAAGGAAGAGTCGATTATGAAAACAGCAGTCATGAAAGCGCAGGATGTTTGTAAGAGCTTTGCAAATAACGGCGGACAGAACCACGTACTTGATATGGTAAATCTGGAAATCTATGACGGTGACTTTACCGTTATTATGGGTTCCTCGGGAGCGGGGAAGTCTACCCTGCTCTATGCATTAAGCGGGATGGATAAGCCTACCAGCGGAAGCGTCTGCTATAAAGAAAGGGAGATCAGCCATTTGAAAGAGCAGAAGATGGCGCAGCTGCGGGCAAAAGAGTTTGGATTTGTATTCCAGCAGGCGCATCTTGTCAGTAATCTCACCTTATTTGAGAATGTTGCAGTGACGGGGTATCTCACCAAGACAAGGACACAGAAGGAGGTAAGGAGCAGGGCGCAGGAGCTGCTTAGCCAGATGCATGTGGAGAAGGCGGCGGACCGGCTTCCCTCTCAGGTGTCGGGGGGAGAGGCACAGCGGGCAGCGATTGCCAGAGCCATGATGAATGAGCCGGGGATGTTGTTTGCGGATGAGCCTACCGGAGCGCTGAACAAGCGCAATACCCAGGAGGTGCTTGATCTTTTGACGAAAATCAATGAGGACGGGCAGAATATTCTGATGGTGACGCATGATATCAAGGCGGCAATCCGGGCAACCAGGCTTTTGTATCTGGAAGACGGAAGAGTGGTGGATGAAATGTCCCTGCCGGCATACGAGAAGGAAGAGGCGCGCCGGCGGGAAAAGCAGGTGGAAGCATGGCTTTCCTCCATGGAATGGTAGGAGGTGCGGCATGAAATATTTTACCTTACTCAAAGCTAACATAAAAAGCCAGAAGGGAAGTTTTATCGGGATATCCCTTCTTATGTTTATTATTACGGTTTCATTGCTGGCAGTTCTCACAATATGGAAAAATGCCAATGATTATGAAGAGGAACAGCTCCTGCGCACCGGGTATGGCGATATCACCAGCTGGATAGGAGGAAAAGATAATATTGAAGATTTGCGCGGTCAGATAGAGGCGCTTTCAGATGTCTGGAAAGTAGAGGTCCAGGACGCAATTATAATATCAAGATATTATGTGAATGGGCAGGAAAATGTAACGGGGACTTTGCAGATATTTGCGTTCGGGCAGGGGCGGTATGATTACCATATATTTAATGAAAACCTGACCGGAATAGAAGAAAGCGCAGAGGAACCTTCGGAGGGGGAAGTATATGTGTCCCCAGCCTTTTGTTCTTTATATGATGCACAGGCAGGGGACGAGATTGCCATACAGATTGAAGGAGAGAAGGACAGGGCGGTTTATACCATTAAAGGTTTCTTTGAGGATCCGGCGGCGGGAACGGCTTTAATGGGAATAAAGTCCATCCTTATGAATACGGTAGATATAGAGAAATTGTCAAAAAGGATAGAAGAAGCAGAAAGCCAGGCACAGGCGGCGGAAAGTTGTCTTCTGCATATCTTTCAATCGGAGCAAAGCAGCCTGTCCATGCTGGAATTTCAAAATCTGCTGGGGGAGAAGACCCAGGTAAATGATTATGCCAGCTTTACTTATTCAGCACAGGCAATTGAGGGATTTATGCTGATTCTTCAAAATATCTTTGCCGGATTTTTACTGGTCTTTGTGGTTGTTCTTTTGGTCATCACGATGGTGGTCATCGGGCACAGCATCAGCAGCTGTATCGAACAGGATTATGTGAATATGGGAATCCTGAAGGCAGTGGGATTTACCAGGGCGGATCTTAAAAGGATACAGATTCTGCAATATGTGCTTGCCGTGCTCGTGGGGATGGTGCCAGGCAGCTTTTTGTCGGGAATTGTGGTAAGGCTCATAAACAGGCTGACGGTCACCACGACGGGATTGATTATTCCTGCAGATGGCAATCTGGCAATGTGTATGGCAGCGCTTGGTGTGATTTTGTGCCTGCTGACGGTATTTATCAGCCTTAAAACCGCAGGAATCGGGAAGATTACGCCAATCAGGGCAATCCGCGGCGGAGCGGATGATGTATATTTCAGCAGCCGGCTCACCACCAGGATTTATCAAAGAGGTTTGGTACTGCATTTGGCGCTTCGGCAGCTTCTATCAGGAAAGAAGCAATATGTAAGCGCCTGCATGGTGGCGGCTCTTTTGGTCTTTTTCATCTCTTTGTCCGTAAGGATCGGCGTGTGGATGGGACCGGACGGAAAAGGTCTTATGAATGTCTTTTCACCTGTAAGATTTGATATCGGATTTGGATGTGAGGACAAGGAACTGGAAAGGGAAGTGGATGCGTTGATTGCCCAAAATGCCCAGGTTGCCGCCTGGTACGAGTTCAAGATGGAGCGTGCAGTGATCGGCAATTATGAGTGCCCGGTCAATATCGCATCCGCCCCGGAATATTTTAATGTGATCAAGGGAAGAACCTGCAAATATGAGAATGAGGTGCTGGTGACAGAGCTGGTTGCAGATGTAATCGGGGCGCAGACCGGCGATACCGTTTGGGTCTCTTATAAGGGAAAGGAACTGGAATTTATCATCAGCGGCATTTATCAGTGCGCCAATGATATGGGAGATAACTTTGCAATCAGCAAAGAAGGATGGGAACGGTTTGAAAGTGAGCCGGTATCTTTTTATCATTATTATATCCTTGAGGATTCTTCAGAGGTCGGAGAAATTGCAGAATTGCTGAATGAGAAATATAAGGATCGTATAGACCTAGATGAGAATGAGTGGTCGGGACTTGAGGCAATTTTAAGCGCGATGACGGCGATAGAGGCATTTATGTATGTCATAACCGCTGTATTTATTTTGGTGGCAGTTTATCTGACGGGAAGTAAGGTCTTATACAAAGAGAAGCGCGATCTTGGAATATACAAATCGCTGGGCTTTACAGCAGGGAAGCTGCGGATGTCCTTTGCCCTGCGCTTTTGCATGATGGCTGTGATCGGCTCTGCCCTTGGAAATGTGCTGAGCGGGCTTTTTACAGATTCGCTGGTGACGGCAATGCTGACCATGTGCGGCGTCAGCAGATTTGAATCCAGCCTAAGTCCCTTACAGATGCTTTTTTCAGGGGTGATTGTGAGCGGGCTGTTTCTTGTTTTTGCCTATCTGGCAGCAGGGAAAATAAAGAAGGTGGAGCCGTCCATATTGATTGTAGAATAAAAAACGTAGGTGTACTCCTTCTGCAGGCGATCTCCGTTTTGAACAATAAGTGAACAGCAGTTAATTTTATCCCCGGAATGTTAATGGAGGTTCAGTTGATAGATGGGAGATGGGCTGTTAAGATAAGAGAGCAAAGATCGATGCAAGTCATATATTCCGCTGCAAGCAGGTGCTTAAATCGTTGCATGCGGGGAGAAATCAAGGAGGTTTGCTGCTATGCAGATAGGAGAGGTAATCAGAAAATACAGAAAAAAACAAGATATGACACAAGAGGAAATGGCAGGGCGTCTGGGCGTGAGCGCTCCGGCAGTCAATAAATGGGAAAACGGAAATTCCATGCCGGATATCATGCTCCTTGCGCCCATCGCGCGGCTGCTTGGCATCACGGTGGATGAACTTTTGTCTTTCAGGGAGGAACTGACAAGGGAAGAAATCAATGGTTTGGTAAATGAATTGAGTGATAGATTAAAAAAGGGTTCCTACGGGGAAGTATTTTCGTGGGCAAAGAAGATCATGGAGGAATATCCAAACTGCGAGTGGCTGATCTGGCAGATGGCGGTGGTGCTCGATGCCCAGCGTATGTTCAACAAGGTTCCGGATATAGAGCAATATGAGGAGTATCTTTGTGACTGTTATACCCGTGTTTTGGCAGGCAGTGATGAACAGCTCAGAAGAAAGGCGGCGGATTCCTTGTTTGGCTTCTATACTAGAAAAGAACAGTGGGAGAAAGCGGAAGCGTACCTTGCGTATTTTCCATCCGACAGTCCGGAGCGGAAAAGGAAACAGGCATACCTTTACAGCAAAACAGGGCGGCTGCAGGAAGCATATAAGGCATATGAAGAAATTCTCTTTTCGGGCTATCAAATGACGAGCATGGTACTGCACAGCATGCATATGCTCGCCATAGAGGAAAAGAACTGGGAAAAGGCGCGGTATTATGTGGAAAAGGAGAAACAGATGGCAGTCCTGTTCGAGAGGGGAGAGTACACTTTCGTTTCCGCAGGGCTAGAGCTTGCGGCTGCTATGCAGGATGCAGATGCAGTGATTGCAATTATGGAGCAGACGCTTGGGGCAGTTGACACCGTCGCCGAATGGGTGGATTCACCGCTTTATGAGCACATGGCGTTTAAAAGACCGGGGGAAGAATTTGCCGCGGAGCTTAAAAAGAAACTGGTAGAGAATTTCAGGGAGGAAGAGAGCTTGGGGTTTTTGAGAGGAGATAAGCGGTATCAGGAATTAATGAATTCATTATAGGTGGTAAAATGTCATGATGCTGGGCTTTTGAGCTCAACATCATGACATTGGTTCAGCTATCCATTTTTTTGAAAAGGTAGTTGAAGTTCTGGTGGAGATGTGCTAATCTAGTTATAGACCGTAGGAAGGCGTGGGTAGTGCCCGAATCCAAATATTCCATTGGCGGGATTAAGAATGGTATATCCATTCTTTTTTTATATAATAGGAAATTCCTCCTGCCGGAGGAATCTTGAATTAAAATAGCCCGCCGGAGACGGGCACGCTGATAAGACGAATGATTTAGAAGATATAAAAACCTTCTTCAAATTCGTCATCA
>CATLAK010000023.1 GCA_949878435.1 uncultured Lachnospiraceae bacterium | reverse complement strand
CGTTATCTATAAAAAGCTGCAAAAAAAATGAGCCTGTTTCATGGAAACCTTTGTAGATATTATATCAGATATCGGGGCACAAATCAGTAAAATCAAGCGTTGTAGAATTAATCAGCAGACACTAAGTTAGGCAAAACCTAGAACATGCAATAGAAAAGTACTGGAACGGAAAGCGGCAGGTGCGTTGCAAGCCAAACGGCTTTGTGGTAAGATGATAAGGTTAAGAAATGCATAGAAAATGAAACAAAAACCAGCGATAAAAGGAAATGAGGTCATAGGCGGTTTATGGAAACGATGATTCAAATAAAGAATGTCACAAAGACCTTTGTTGGCAAGGACAATACGGTAGAAGCGTTAAAGGGCATTAACCTGGAGATTCATAAGGGAGAGATTTACGGTATTATCGGCATGAGCGGCGCGGGTAAATCCACGCTGGTCAGATGCCTTAATTTTTTGGAAAGACCTACCAGCGGAACGGTAGTGGTGGAAGGAAATGATTTATCTGCAATGTCAGATAAAGAATTGCGGACGGCGAGGACGCAGATTTCAATGATTTTTCAGCATTTCAATCTGCTGATGCAACGGACCGTCCTTGACAATGTCTGTTTTCCCATGGAAATCGTCAAGACGAACAGAAAAAGCGCAGTGGAAAGAGCGAGGGAACTGCTTGCTATCGTAGGGCTTTCGGAAAAAGAGCAGGCTTATCCGGCACAGCTTTCCGGCGGACAGAAGCAGAGGGTGGCGATTGCAAGAGCACTGGCGACCAATCCCAAGATTCTTTTGTGCGATGAGGCAACCAGCGCCTTAGACCCCACCACCACCAAGGCAATTTTAGCGCTGCTGAAAGAAATTAATGAGAAGTATGGCATTACAATTGTCATTATTACTCACGAGATGGCGGTGGTGCAGGAAATCTGCAGCCACGTGGCGATCATAGATGAAGGGGTGCTGGCGGAGACGGGGACGGTGGAAGAGGTCTTCCAAAGACCAAAGAGCAAAGCCGCCAAGAAGCTTGTCTTCCAAGGCGAGAGCGCACCCTATGAGGAAATGAAAGGGAAAAGATGCATCCGTATCGTGTTCACCAGCAATTCCTCCTTTGAGCCTGTAATCGCCAACATGGTTCTTGCATGCAAGGTGCCGGTCAATATCTTGCTGGCGGATACAAGGGATATCGGCGGGGTGGCGCACGGACAGATGATTCTTCAGCTCCCGGAGGATGATGGGGCAGCTGAAAAGATGATACAGTATTTAAAGAATAGAAAATTGGAAGTAGAGGAGCTCGATCATTATGTGGGATAAACAGATTATTATGATGCTGGTGGAAGGGACAGGCGTGACCCTTTACATGACCTTGGTTTCCACGCTGATTGCGTACATACTGGGGCTGCCCATGGGAATCACGCTGGTGGTGACTGCCCCCGGCGGATTAAAACCGAATAAGATTGTATATAAGATCCTGGATGTTGTAGTGAATATCGTAAGAAGCATCCCGTTCCTGATTCTTCTCGTGCTGCTGATTCCTTTTACAAGATTCATTGTGGGAAAGAGCTACGGTGCGACTGCGACCATCGTTCCGCTGTCCATAGCGGCGGCTCCCTTTGTGGCAAGGTTGGTGGAGTCTTCCCTTCTTGAAGTAGACCACGGCGTAGTCGAGGCAGCCCAGAGCATGGGCGCAAGCCTTTGGATGATTGTCTGGAAGGTTCTGCTGGTGGAGGCAAGGACATCCTTGATTGTGGGGGGAACGATTGCACTGGGAACGATTTTAGGATATTCAGCGATGGCTGGTACAGTTGGTGGCGGCGGTCTTGGAGATATTGCTATCCGTTACGGATACCACAGATATCAGGCAGACATCATGATCGTAACGGTAATCCTGTTGGTAGCGCTGGTACAGATTCTCCAGGTAATTGGAACAAAGCTTTCCAAGAAACTGGACAGAAGAATTACGGGTTAAACGAATTAATAATAGTTTTGCATACTTATAGTGGTGAAATAGAGGAGGCAGGAAAGAAGGAAGGTATGGCTGGCTACGGACTGCGCATAGGACGGTCCGTAGCCAGCCATACCTTCCTTCTTCCCTGCTGGTGCTACGCCAGCAATATACTCTTCGTATAAATTGCACAAAAATACAGTGGAAATCATGAGCACTAATGCAAATTGACAAGGTATGATTATGGTGTTACCATAAATTTAACACGTGTTAACTTTTCTGTAACACCATTTTTCTATTCTAAGGACACCTTGATGTTTGCGGCGGGGGCTTTGACTTTGTAGAAAGGGGGAACCTTATGGAAGAAATGAAGCGAATGACATTGGAAGAGATTGCAGCAGCAATCGGTATTTCAAGGACTACTATTTATAAGGTTCTGGCAGGGAAAGGTAATGTCAGCGAAAAGACCCGGCATACAGTTATGGAGGCGCTGGAACGTTACCATTACGTGCAGAATAAGAATGCACGGAACCTTGCCATGAACAGGCAGTATACCATTGGATATGCCGGATTCCGTTCCAGGAGCGCCAATTATTTTGCGCCCAAGGTCAGAGCTGGAATAGACAGGGCGGTGGAAGAGTTTGGGGATGACGGACTGCATGTGGTAATCGCGGAATTTGATGTGGAAAAGCCGTGGGAACAGGCGGAAGCGGTGGAGCGGATGCTGGTGCAGGGGATAAGGGACTTTGTACTTGCTTTTTCTGACGAACAGGTGATAGAAGTAATTTTGGAGCAATTAAAGCGTGAGGGCTGCCGGGTCGTGCTGCTCAGCCGTAATCTTGGAAAAGAACATGAAAATTACTATGTGGGAGTAGATTATTATAAAAGCGGTCAGCTCGCCGCCGAGCTTTTGGGCAAGATGCTTTCCGGGAAGGGGAAGGTATTTATACCGGTGACGGCGGAATATGGAGGCAATCAGGATATTCAGGCGAGGCTTGCAGGCTTTTTGAAAAAGTTGGAGGAGTATCCGGAGTATGAAGTGCTTCCCATCGTGCATGGACTGATGGAGGGAGAACGGGTGTATGAGGAGACGGTCTCCTGCATCGAAAGGGAGCCGGCACTTGTAGGCATTTTTGATTTGACTTACCGGCTTGACATGACAGCGAAAGCATTGCGTGACAGCGGCAGGTGGGATATCAAGTTGGTAGGTTTCGACCTTTACACAGAAATTGAAAAGGATATCGAGGATTCCACCATCGATGCGGTAGTCTATCAGGACTTGAGCAAACAGGCATATCTGGGGATGAAGATTTTATTTGAGGAGATGTGTGATGGAATCGTGCATGAAAAAAGGAATTTCTACTCCAAGCTGGAAATTATTATGAGCGGAAATCTCTGTTGTTTTAGGGATGAATAATAAGACAAATGAAAGGAGGCTATTATGCTGTATATTGGTGTTGATTTGGGAACCAGCGCAGTGAAGCTGCTGCTTATGGATGGGGAGGGAAAGATTCACAAGATTGTTTCCAAGGAATATCCTATTTTCTTTCCACAGCCGGGCTGGTCTGAGCAAAGACCAGAGGATTGGTTTTCCCAGACCATGGAGGGAATCAAGGAGCTGATTGCGGAGGTGGATAAGGATCAGGTTGCAGGAATCAGTTTCGGAGGTCAGATGCACGGGCTTGTGATTCTGGACAATGAAGACAAGGTGATTCGTCCTGCGCTTTTGTGGAATGACGGTAGGACTTATGAAGAGTGCGATTATTTAAATAATGAAATCGGAAAGGAAAAACTTTCTGAATACACGGCAAACATTTCCTTTACAGGCTTTACGGCGCCTAAAATTTTATGGGTTAAGAACAAGGAACCGGAAAACTTTGCAAGGATATCCAAGATCATGCTGCCCAAGGATTATATCGCTTACAAATTGACGGGCGTGCACTGCACCGACCTGTCGGATGCGTCCGGTATGCTGCTGCTTGATGTGAAAAATCGCAGATGGTCGCAGGAGATGTGTGAGATCTGCGGTATCGGTGAAGAAATGCTGCCAAAGCTCTTCGAGAGTTACGAATGTGTGGGCACTGTGAAGGAAGAGATTGCAAAGGAACTGGGAATTCCGGCGACAGTGAAGGTGGCGGCAGGGGCGGGGGACAATGCAGCTGCGGCGGTTGGAACCGGAACGGTGGGAGAAGGCATGTGCAATATCTCACTTGGCACCAGCGGAACGATTTTCATTTCCTCTAAGAAGTTTGGGGTGGATAAATTTAATGCCCTTCACGCGTTTGCGCATGCAGACGGATACTATCATCTGATGGGCTGCATGCTCAGTGCGGCTTCCTGCAATAAATGGTGGATGGAGGATATCATTGGCACCGACGCTTATGCAAAGGAGCAGAAGGATATCGTGAAGCTGGGAGAGAATCATGTATATTTCCTGCCTTATCTGATGGGAGAGCGTTCTCCCCACAATAATCCTAATGCAAGGGGGACTTTCATCGGCATGACTATGGATACCACTAGGGCAGATATGACCCAGGCGGTGCTGGAGGGAGTGACATTTGCCCTGCGTGATTCCCTTGAGGTTGCCAGGTCGCTGGGCATTCATCTTGAGAGAACCAAGATTTGCGGCGGTGGGGCGAAGAGTCCTCTTTGGAAAAAGATGATTGCAAATATCTTAAATCTCAAGGTGGATGTGATTGAAAGCGAGGAAGGACCTGCGCTGGGCGGCGCTATGCTGGCAGCGGTGGCATGCGGGGAATATGAAAGCGTAGAGGCTGCGGCGAAAAAGATCGTGAAGATTGTTGACACCGTATACCCGGAGGAAGAGCTTGTTGCAAAGTATGAGGCGAGATATCAGCAGTTTAAGGAGATTTACCCTGCCTGCAAGCCTTTATTTGAAATCATTAAATAACAGCAATAAACGATTGAAGGAAAGGACGGAATATGAAATGAAGATTTACGACGTGACAGACGAGAGGTTTAAAAAGTACGGAAGAGTCGTGAAGAACATTGACTTTTCGGAACTTGTGAAAGTTCTGGAGGAAAGTACGCCGATGCCTGACGGGGTGGAGTATGTTCCAAGTCTTCCGGCGCTTGAATCGCTTCTGGTGACGGAAGAATTGACCGACAAAGCATACGGAGAACTTCCGATTCAGGTGGGATATTGCAATGGGCATAATTCTATGCTAAATGCACTGGAGTACCACAGGAGTTCGGAAATCAATGTGGCAGCTACGGATGCGGTTCTGATGTTGGGCTGTCAGCAGGATATCAGGGAGGATTTTACTTACGATACGTCTCTTGTTGAGGCATTTCTGGTTCCTAAGGGGACTGCAGTGGAAGTGTATGCAACGACGCTGCACTATGCGCCCTGCGGTGTGGGCGGCGCTGGATTCAAGGTTGTAATTGTCCTGCCGAAAGGAACGAACCTGGATTTGGAGGAAGGGCACGGGGGAGGTGAGGATACGCATTTGACTGCAAAAAATAAATGGCTTTTAGGTCACCCGGAAGGCGGACTGCCGGAGGGAAGTCCTATGGGGCTTGTGGGGAAAAATCTTTGCATCGATGCATAAGAAGATTATTGGCGTGGAAAACACGCTGGGAAAGTATGCTGGGGCAGTATGTTAGGATAGAACGCCAGGATGGCGGGAAAATGATAAATCATGTATGAAAAAGGAGGAAGGAAGAGTGAATAATCTACCAAAAGTCAAAATCGGAATCGTTGCGGTAAGCCGTGACTGTTTCCCGGAAGCGCTGTCTGTCAACAGAAGAAAAGCCTTGGTGGCAGCTTACAAGGCAAAATATGATGAAGCTGATATTTATGAATGCCCGGTCTGTATCGTGGAAAGTGAGATTCATATGGTACAGGCGCTTGAAGACATCAAAAAGGAAGGATGCAACGCTCTGTGCGTATATCTTGGAAATTTCGGACCGGAAATCTCTGAGACTCTGCTGGCAAAGCATTTTGACGGTCCAGCCATGTTTGTGGCTGCAGCAGAAGAAAGCCAGAATGATCTGGTGGGGGGACGCGGGGATGCTTACTGCGGCATGCTCAATGCAAGCTACAATTTAAAACTCCGCAATATCAGGGCATATATTCCTGAGTACCCGGTAGGAACGGCGGATGAATGTGCAGATATGATTCATGAATTTGTTCCTGTTGCAAGGGCAATCGTAGGATTAAGGAGCCTTAAGATCATCAGCTTCGGTCCTAGACCGCTTAACTTCCTTGCATGTAATGCGCCAATCAAGCAGCTTTACAATCTGGGTGTGGAAATCGAAGAAAACTCGGAATTGGATCTGTTTGAAGCCTTCAATAAACATGAAGGGGATGAGAGAATCCCGGCTAAGATTAAGGAAATGGAAGAAGAACTGGGAGAAGGCAACCAGAAACCGGAAATCCTCTCAAAGCTGGCGCAGTATGAGCTGACCCTGCTTGACTGGGTGGAGGCGCACAAAGGGTATCGTGAGTATGTTGCCATTGCGGGAAAGTGCTGGCCTGCGTTCCAGACGCAGTTTGGTTTCGTCCCTTGTTATGTAAACAGCCGTCTTACCGGCATGGGCATTCCGGTATCCTGCGAAGTGGATATTTATGGATGCTTAAGCGAGTTCATCGGCGCGGCGGTGAGCAATGATGTTGTTACCCTGTTAGACATCAACAACACGGTGCCGGCAGATATGTATGAGGAGTCGATCAAGGGCAAATTTGATTATACGCATAAGGATACCTTTATGGGATTCCACTGCGGCAACACCTGCTCTAAGAAGCTGGCGTTCTGCAGTATGAAGAACCAGATGATCATGGCGAGATCCCTGCCGGTGGAAGTTACCAACGGTACGCTGGAAGGGGATATTGTGCCAGGTGAGATTACCTTCTATCGTCTACAATCCACGGCAGACTGCAAGTTGCGCGGCTATATCGCACAGGGAGAGGTTCTTCCTGTGGCAACCAGGTCTTTTGGCGGCATCGGTGTATTTGCAATTCCTGAAATGGGAAGATTTTACCGTCATGTCCTGATTGAAGGCAACTATCCGCACCACGGCGCGGTGGCATTTGGTCATCATGGAAAGGCTTTGTTTGAGGTGTTCAAGTACATAGGAGTGGAGCTTGATGAGATCGGTTTCAATCAGCCTAAGGGAATGCTGTACAAGTCGGAGAATCCTTTTGCTTAAAAAAACGTTGAAATAAAAATATTTTTTGTCACTATTGATGATAGCATTTTAAAGCCTGTGTGATTATACTCTAGTTTGGTTGATCACATAGGCTTTTTAAGCACAAGCGCCATAGAACTTGGCAGTTTTTTACTTGCAATAAAGATTATGTGCGGATGCAGGAGGATTTGATGATGGAATCGACGAAAGATATGACGGTAGGCTCTCCTATGAAATTGATTCTGGGGTTTTCGATTCCCCTTTTGTTTGGATTTTTATTCCAACAGTTTTATAGTGTGGTGGACACGATCATCGTGGGGCGTATCCTGGGTGTGAATGCACTGGCGGGAGTGGGCGCCACTGGTTCAATCAACTTTATGATTATTGGGTTCTGTATGGGGGTATGCAGCGGCTTTGCCATACCTGTGGCACATAAGTTCGGTGCCAAGGATTATTCGGGCATGCGGCAGTTTGTTGCCAACTGTGTATGGCTTGCTGCTGCCTTTTCGGTGGTCATGACGGTGATTGTGGCAGCTTTGTGCAGAAATATTCTGACATGGATGAAGACGCCGGCGGATATTTTTGAAGATGCTTATATCTACATACTCATTATTTTCTTAGGGATTCCGGCAACTTACCTTTATAATATGCTGTCAGGTATTATCCGCTCTATGGGAGACAGTAAAACGCCGCTGTTTTTCCTGACCTTGTCCTCCTTTTTAAATATCGGGCTGGACCTTTTATGCATCATCAATTTTCAGATGGGCGTTGCCGGTGCGGCGGCGGCAACTGTGGTTTCTCAGCTGATTTCGGGAATTTTATGTTTATTTTATATGATGAAAAAATTTGAAATCCTTCACATTACAAAGGAGGAATGGAAAATTAATCTGTCCCACATGAGGGTCTTGTGCGGGATGGGGATTCCCATGGGACTGCAGTACTCCATTACAGCAATCGGTTCCGTCATCTTGCAGACTGCGGTTAATACCCTTGGGTCTTTGGCAGTGGCATCTGTCACCGCAGGCAATAAGGTGGGCATGTTCTTCTGCTGCGCTTTTGACGCCATGGGTTCTACTATGGCAACCTACGGTGGGCAGAATGTAGGGGCAAAGAAGCTGGATCGCTTAGGACAGGGGCTAAAAAGTTGTATCCTGCTTGGCGTGATCTACTCTTTGATTGCATTTGCGGTGCTGTTTGCCTTCGGCGAAAATCTGGCATCCTTATTTGTAGATTCAGGGGAAAAGCAGCTGCTCCACAATGCAAGGTTATTGCTGATTGTAAGCAGTTCCTTCTATATCCCACTGGCGCTGGTCAATATCATCCGGTTCATGATACAGGGGATGGGCTTCAGCACCTTCGCCATTTTAGCCGGGGTGTTTGAAATGATAGCAAGAACGCTGGCAGGATTGGTACTGGTTCCCAAGTTCGGATTTATAGGAGCCTGCTTTGCAAGCCCGCTTGCCTGGGTGTTCGCAGATGCCTTTCTGATACCTGCGTATATTCATGTGCGGCGAAAACTTCAGAAGATGATGGGGTAGCCCAATATTATTATTTTTTCAAAGCCCTTAACCAATTACAATAAATTATATAGCAGGAGTGGCAAAAAAAGGACTATTTTTGATGTTCTATAATCCATTGAAGAATTTCCTTTTCGCCAATATCTCCTGATGCCAATGAGAGAATTAGGTCGCTTAGTTCCTTTTGTCCATAAGACAATTCATATCCGTTTAATGCAAGAAAAACAAGCATTATATGTGTGCCAAGTCTTTTATTTCCGTCAAGCATAGCATGGTTCTTTACCAAACCAAAACAGAGCCTGGCGGCTTTTGCTTGAATGCTTGGATACAGTTCTTTTCCGCCAAACGACTGAAAGGGATTATTGAGCGCCAAATCCAACATTCCCTCATCGCGAATGCCATCGCTTCCTCCAGTGGCTTTTATTAGGCTTGTATGAATCTTTAATATCTGTTCTTTGCTCAAAATAATCATTTTGCAAGAACCTCATATGCTTCCATATTCTGTTTTATCAATCGTTCAGAAATTGCAAAAACATCTTTGTTATCGGCTACTTTTTCTTTCTCTGCCTTGCTGAAATCAATGACCAGATATCTGGGTACATTATTTTTCAGAATAACCGCCGTTCCATGCTCATCAACTACTTTGGTCACCTTTGAAAAATTTTGGTTCGCTTCTGTAATTGAAATCATTGTGTTTGTATCTATTGTCATTTGATATACACCTCGCTTTCAATCATATTATATGCAAATTCTAGCTATAAAACAACCTATTTTACATTATTCCAACTTATTCACTTTTCTATCATAAGTCAATATCCCATTCACTTCTTCCTCCACATCCGAGAGTTGTGTAAATACTGCGCCGCTCAGTCCTTGCTCCTTAAGCGGCAGAAGGGACTTTTCAATCAGTTCATGATAAGCGCGGCGGAAATCCGTAAGGGTATCATAGCGCTTATAGCCAAAGATTCGATCCACGCTGGCGTGCTCCTTTATATGGCAGGCAAATCCGCCGTACTCGGATAGAAGAAATGCCCGTGAGCCCCAAGTTTTTACGGGAACGGAAAGTGGGCGGAAGTAATTGTGCACACTGATAAAATCGCCGCAGTTCTGGTCAAACCATCCGCTGGCAGAGTCGATCAGGCGGGAAGGGTCTTTTTCCCTTATCATATCCGTGATTCGCGCCGTATCAAATTGCCCCCATCCTTCGTTGAAGGGAACCCAGATAGCGATGGAGGGAAAGAACTTCAGATAATCAATGGTTTCGGCGCATTCTTTTTCCCACTGTACTCTGGCTGCCTTGTCCTTTCGGGAGAGCATGGCATAATGGGAGTCTTTAAGATGAGCAGAGAGCTTAGGGAACAGGGTGGGAAGGTAGCTGATCACGGGCATGTGATAGCAGCTTCCGCCGTTGACCATATCCTGGCAGACAATCATGCCCAGCCGGTCACAGTGATAATACCATCTGGCGCGTTCTACTTTGATGTGCTTGCGCAGCATATTAAAGCCTAAGGATTTCATGGCGGTGATGTCATAGATAAGGGCTTCGTCGGAGGGCGCGGTGTAGAGACCGTCCGGCCAATAGCCTTGATCCAGTACGCCCATGAGAAAATAGGGTTTATGGTTTAGGCAGAAAACAGGAATATCAGTCCTGCTTTCATGTAGCTTTTCTATGGTGAAAATACGCATGGCAAAATAGCTTTGTACAGTATCTTTGCCAAAAGTCACATGCACGTCATATAGGAAAGGTTCCTCTGGGCTCCAGCTGTAAAAAGCATCTTCCGGAATGGTAAAAGAAAGACGGGCGCGGAAAATCTGGTCCTGGCAGTCTGTTTGTGAACATTTGGGGGTGGAGGAATCCTGAAACTCATAGTGCATGGACTGATGGACGATTTCCTTTCCCTTTGCCAGGACGGACAGGGAAAGGGGAGAAAACTCATGTATAGTGGGCATGTGCGGTGCAGCGGCTGTCACATGGGCAGTGACCAGGCGCGCGTCATAGTCGGTTTCAAACCATAGTTCCTTTATGTGTGCAGGGGGAACCTGTTCCAGCCATACGCTCTGCCAGATACCGCTTTGGGCAGTATAAAAAATACCGCCGCGGCGAAGGGACTGCTTTCCCCTTGCCTGACTTTCTAAATCGGTGGTGTCCTGCACCATTACGGTTAGTTCGTTTTTATCCTTGCCAAGGTAGTCTGTGAGGTCGATTTGAAAAGGAAGATAGCCGCCTTTGTGGGAAAAAATGTGGCTGCCGTTTAAATAGATTTCCGACCGGTAATCTACTGCATCAAAGTGCAGGATTAAATGGGTATCGCGGGCTGCAGGTTTGTCCGTGACTGGAAGGCAGGTGTGATACCAGAGAAATTCAGAAGGGCGCAGCTGTCTGTTCACACCGGATAAGGTGCATTCAGGAGAAAAGGGTACCAGAATTTTGCCCTCATATTGCGCTGGAAAATCGCTGGTTTGGGTGATGGCATAATCCCAATATCCGTTCAGCGGGATGAAAGAGTCTCTTTGCATCTGCGGACGGGGATATTCGGGCAATATGTTGTCCGGCGACAGGCTTTCACCGAAGGCAGTGGACAGAGGCAGAAGCGTGTCTTTATCGTGAGGTTTTATAATGCTTTTTAAAGCGTCTGAAAGATTCATGATAGGCTCCTTATCTGGTAATATTATTTCCTTTCAAAAATGCAATCATACTTTCACTGATGGTCTTGTATTCGTAATCATGAACATAATGTGGGCAGTCTAATTCTATATATTTTCCATCCTTCACTTGGGAAATATATTCTATCGGGATTTCGCGCCACGTTTCTTCATCAAAGCCTGTCCCGCCCTGCCCATTTGAAATGAATAGCAGCATTGGAAGCTGGGGCACGCCTGCAAGTTCCACTTTTTTGGCATTTTCTTTGACAGATTCTGTTTCATTTATCATGGTTATGGTTGCAGTCCGGCTGGCAGCTTTAAGGAGTGAATGATTGATGGGCATACTGTCGTAGTATTGCGGAACAGCCATATCGAGCCCGATGATTGCCGTTACCTCATCCGGATATTTCTGTGCCCAATACAATGCCTCTAGTCCCGACATAGAGTGGGGCAGAGAACATACGGTGCAGTTAATCCTGCCGCTGTAAGCGCGGCTCTTGTATCTTCCAGGATGACGTCGATATCCCTGTTTCTATCAACAATATCACTAAAGCCGTATCCAAATTTTTCCACTACGGCAATTTGGTATTCATCGCTTAAAAGGGAATAAAGGGACTTAAAATCCAGAATCGGGGAACATGTACCTCCGCCGGACATGAAAACAAGAGTGGTTTCACCTGTCCCTTCGGTATAAACGCTCATCTGGTGCCCATCAACTTCAACCATTTGTCCAAGAGGGAGAAGCAGCTTGGATTCCTTTTTAAATAAATTTGATGATTGATGTATATTGCAAACAGCAATATGACCAGCACGGCAGCTATAATAAAAATGATTTTCATAACTTTTTTCATCCTTTTGTTTACTTTTGCATTTTTTATTTTGATATTATAATAATTGCCTTTTGTTTGCAATGTATATTTATTAAATTATTTTTTGGGGGTTTGTAATTCAGAAATATGTGTTATGATGTTGGAGGATGTGATGAATATGGAAACAGAAGAATTGTTAAAGAAGCGTTTACGGGAGCTTGCCCGGAAGTGCTATCAAAAT
The DNA here is from genome assembly GCA_949878435.1 of uncultured Lachnospiraceae bacterium. GTDB lineage: Bacteria > Bacillota > Clostridia > Lachnospirales > Lachnospiraceae > Suilimivivens. Next base: position 36,599 of record CATLAK010000023.1, on the reverse strand, counting down.
AATCAATATACGTTCACAAGTTTTTTATGCCTTGCAGATTTATCCTGTTTTTATGAGATAGAAAAGGAGCTCTCCTATGTACCCTATACCATATGGGGCGGCAGTGAGGTATGCGAGCGGGTCATGATTCGGTTCGGCAGCGAGGAGGAGCTGGGGTATAAAGAAGCATTTCCCATTGCCTGCATCGAGTTAAAGCCTCTGGCGGCAAAGTTTGCCGATGTGTTGAGCCACAGGGATTTTCTTGGTGCGCTCATGAATCTGGGGATTGAGCGGAGCATGCTGGGGGATATCCTGATTACGGACAATGTGGGATATCTTTTTTGTATCGAAAGCATGGCGAACTTTATTATGGAAAATCTGGTGAAGGTGAAGCATACTTCCGTGCGCTCTAGCAGGGCAAAGGAGATGCCTGTATTTGAGGACAAGGACAAGCAGGAGAAGAAGATTCAGATTGCCTCAGAGCGGATAGACGGTGTGCTGGCGAAGGTGTATAAGCTGACGCGGAGCGAAGCAGCAGAGCTTTTCAGGCAGAAGCGGATATTTGTGAACGGCAGGCTTTGTGAGAACAACAGTCAGATGTTAAAGAGCGGCGATGTGGTAAGTGCCCGGGGATATGGAAAGTTTGCGTACGCCGGTCAGCAGAGTATCAGTAAAAAAGGAAAAGTGAACGCTGTCATTTTATATTATGGAAGGTAAGGGAGGAAAAGATGTTACTTTTACAGCAAATGATCGTATTATTTATCTTAATGGGAATCGGATATTTCTGTTATAAAAAGGGGATTATCACGGACGAGGTGAGCAAAAAGCTCTCCGCAATCGTGGTCAACATTGCAAATCCGGCACTGATTTTGACGGGATGTATGGGAGAGAATAAGATTCAGGGAAGAGAACTGCTCTTGACGGTGGGAATCATGCTTGTGATGTATGTGGCACTTTTGATTTTGGCAGAACTTCTGCCCCGTCTGCTTAAGGTACCCACAAAAAGCCTTGGGACGTATAAGGCGATGACGGTTTTTTCCAACATAGGGTTTATGGGATTTCCGGTGATATCGGCTCTGTATGGAAACGGCGCGCTGCTTTATGCGGCACTTTTTATGATTCCCTACAATATTTTGATTTACACCTACGGAGTATCTGCAATAACGGTCAAAAAGGAAGAGGACGAAAAAGAGTCATCATTGGGCAGAATTTTTAACATTGGTGTGATTGCCTGTATCTTAACGATTGTGATTTATCTTGCAGGCATACCCGTTCCCGGTTTCCTTAAAACTACCATTACACATTTGAGCAATCTCACTGCCCCTCTTAGCATGATGGTCATTGGCGCTTCCTTGGCAACGATAGATTTAAAGAAACTGTTCACCGATGGAAGGCTGATTTTGTTTTCTGTGATTAAATTGATTATCATTCCGGTAATCGGGATAATGATTGTAAGGCAGTTTGTAGATAATGCTGTAATCTGTGGGGTATGTATGGTGATGCTCGCCACACCGGTGGGAAGTATGACGGCGATGCTGGCACAGCAGTATGACGGGGATTATGAGATGGCGTCAAAGGGTGTGGCGCTTACCACGATTCTGTCGGTGGCGACAATGCCGTTGGTAGAAATGCTGGTCCGTTTCTAAAGGTTTGATTAGCATGGGAGAAATGTATGAAGTATGAGGAAAGGGCGGCAGAAGGCAGCACGCAGGCAAAAGAGATTCAGATTCGGACCGCCAGAGTACAGGATGCAGGGAAGCTGTTGGAAATTTATACGCCGTATGTGGAAAAGACGGCAATTACCTTTGAATATGAGGTTCCGGAAATTGAAGAATTTGAGAGAAGAATCAAGAACACGCTGGAAAGATATCCCTATCTTATTGTATGTCAGGGGGATGAGGCGCTTGGCTATGCCTATACCGGTGCATTTGTAGGACGGGCAGCTTACGCATGGGCAGCAGAGGTAAGCATCTATCTGAAGGAAGATAAAAGAAGAATGGGTATAGGGAGAAAGCTGTATGAGGCGCTGGAAGCCATATCGAAAATCCAGCATATTTTAAGCTTGAATGCATGTATCGGTTATCCCGAAGCAGAGGATGCTTATTTGACCAAAAACAGTGTTCAGTTCCATGCACACATGGGCTATTCTATGGTGGGTGAATTTCACAAGTGTGGTTACAAATTTGGAAACTGGTACAATATGGTCTGGATGGAAAAAGAGATTGGTGCCCACGATTCCCATCCTGCACCGGTTATTGCGTTTCCGGATCTGGATGCGGAAATCGTAAGGAAATGCACAGCGCTTGATTTGCGTAGTCTGCCCGGATTGTTCCCCCCATCTGTTCCGTAAGGTCTTTGGCGATGTAGAGTCCTAAGCCGGTAGAATTGGATGCAGTCTCTACCGTGTAAAAGCGGTCGAACAGCCGCATGACTTGAAGTTCATTCAGCTTGGAAGCGTGGTTTGAAAAGGTGATTTCCCCATTTTCTGATAAAGTAATGATTAAATCTCCGTCGCTGTATTTGATGGCATTGCCAATAATGTTTGCAAAAATGCGGGACAGAGCGCTTTTGTTCAAAAGACAGGTGATCTTATTTTCTGGAAGGGTGACCTTTGGCTCAATCCGGCTTTTCTTTAATGCAGCGTAATAGGCGGAAAGGATTTCTTCCAAGGCGCTGCTAAGCACTACCCTTTCATAGGAAGCATCACTGATGGAGGAGGAGACTGTAAAGTAGCGGAAAAGTTCTTCCGTAAGCATCTTCAGAGCATCCATACGGTTTTCGATGATGTGCAGATAACGGGCAGTATCTTCGGGACTCTTTGACTTTTTTAGCAGATCAAGATAACCGTATATGGCCGTCAGGGGAGTCCGTAAATCATGGGAGATGTTGGTGATGCTCTCCCTGATTTCCAGATTGCCCTGCTGATAACGGAGCCGCTCGCTGCGCAGATACCGGAGCTGGTCATTTAAGTCAGCAGCCAGTCTGCGCATGTGGCGGTCACGGCTTGAAATATCAATCAGAGTATTGGTTTCTGTCATGAACTTGTGGGCAAGTCCTTCCCGTATTTCATCCGCAGATTTTTGAAGAAGGACAATTTTGACTGCTAATAATAAAATAGCACAAATGAGAATGACAACCAGAATCCATAACCAGATTTCCATGATTTATCGATACTCCCTTACTTGATATCTTTTCTTTGAAAACAATAAATACCGAAACCGGTAAAAACAATTGTAATGAGACCGGAATATAGAGCCATCCGCCCGGGATGCGCAGCAGGCACGGAGATAAGAGAACATGCCTGCCCGCCGGGGAGAAAATCATTTAAAAACTCGTAGGCATCCCGCTTGATGCCGCCCACGTAATAAGGGTTAGGGGAAGCTTCTTCCTGTATCAGTTCTCCGGTCTCGGAAACAAATGCATAAGGTTCCCACATTTCGGGCTCCTGCAGTTGTACACGGATATAACCGCCCATGGTGAGCAGCAAAAAGGCGCTCAAAATACAGATGACAGAGGTTACAGCCTTGTTCTGGTTGAGCATGGCGACAAAGGTGTAGATTGCGGCGTTTGCCAGCGTCAGCACGATGGAGCATCCAATAGAGATGAAGATGGCGCTCCGGGGAGTGACTGGGTCAAAAAAGCCTAGTAAAGGCACACCGGTAAGCAGGGAAAACGGTATATAAGCAAGTGCGATAAGAAGACCGACAGCAGTGCAAAGAACCAGATTGGATAAATAAATGCTGCTGCGGGAATGACCGATGATCAGCTTATTGCGGATGGTGCCGTCGCTGAATTCTGTGCCCAGGAACAGACTGCAGAAAACAGGCAGAAGAATAGCAGACAGCATTACATAGGTAAAAAAGAGATCTTCTAAAGATACCATAGCGTAATAGTCTTTTACTGCAAGATATGAATCGATGCTTCTGTAGACAGCGACGAAGACCGTAAACAGAATGCAGATCCAGAAACATTTATTTGATTTTAATCGTGAAAAATGAGCGGATAATAATTTATTCATTTGTAGCACCTCCCAGCAGACTCACATAATAGCTTTCAAGACTTTCGTCCCGTTCATGGATGGAAGACACCTCACATCCTTTTTTGGCAAGTTCCAGGATGACTTTGGTGGGTGTCATATGTGCGAATACATCAACTTCTGTGTCAGATATGATACAATATTCTATTTCCAACTCTTCCATTACGCGGGCAAAGACGCGCAGGTCGGAGACCTCCAGGCGCAGACATTTCCGGCAGGTTCTCTCCAGCTCCTCGGCACTGATTTCCTTGATGAGACAGCCATCATCAATAAATCCGTAATGGGTTGCCAGGCGGGAGAGCTCGTCCAAAATGTGACTGGAAATAAGGACGGTAATCTGCCGTTCTTTATTCAGCTTCAAAATGAGTTCCCGCATTTCAATGATGCCTTGGGGATCAAGACCATTGATTGGTTCATCAAGGACAAGAAAATCCGGATCTCCGCAAAGGGCAATGGCGATTCCAAGCCGCTGCCGCATGCCAAGAGAAAAGTTCTTGGCTTTTTTCTTTCCTGTATCTTCCAATCCAACCAGATGCAGGAGGGAAGAAATATCGTCAAAGGAAGGGAGTCCTAAAATGCGGTATTGCTCTTTTAAATTATCTTCGGCAGTCATATCCAGATAGATGGAAGGCGTTTCCACGACTGCACCAATCCGCCGCTGAACTTTGCGAATCTCCTTTTGTGTGTTTTTGGTTCCGTAAAGAGTGTAATCGCCGGAAGTGGGATTTTGCAGTCCGCAGATCAGGCGTATCAGAGTAGTCTTTCCAGCGCCGTTTTTGCCAACAAATCCGTAGATAGATCCCTTGGGGACATGCATGGAAAGACCATTCAATGCTTTAAAGTGCCTGTAATTTTTGCATAAGGCGTTGGTCGTCAAAGCATATTCCATAATGTTTGCCTCCTTTTTGCAAATTTGATAGTAGTATCATACAGGACATTTGTTAAGAAAGCTGTTAAGAAAAGGGTAAAGAAAATGTAAAGATTGTTACAAGTCATTCTTCCTTCATCTTAAATCCGATGCCCCAGACTGCTTCAATATAATCTTTCCCGCTTAAATCCCGCAATTTCTTCCGCAGGTTGCTGATGTGCACTCTCAGGGAACTTTCCATGCAATCGGGTGTGTCTTCGCTTAAGCGTTCAAGAAGAAGGGTCTTGGTGACGACCTGCGAGGGATTCTGCATAAGAAGCTTTAAAATGGCATATTCCGTCCGGGTCAACCGAGCCGCCTCGCCGCACACGCTGACTTGATGAGAGCTGATATCGATAAGGAGGTCTTCATATTTGAGAATGGATGGGGATGCAGTGGCGGAGGCGTTTCGCAGCTGTACGGTGATTCTTGCCAGCAATTCCTTGATGTCGAAAGGCTTGGTGACATAGTCTGCAGCGCCGCCAAGGAGCAGTTCTACTTTATCTTCTACACTGGATTTGGCGCTTAGGATGATGACGGGGATTCCTGTAATTTTGGGGAGCACTTCCTTGCCGTCAAGTCCTGGGAGCATTAAATCCAGCAGAATCAGATCCGGACGCTTAGAAGATAGGACGAAAAGCGCTTCCGTGCCGGAGTAGGCACGGGTGGTCTGGTAGCCTTCTTTGGTAAGGAGCTCTTCCAGCATATTTCCTATATTGATATCGTCATCCACTATTAGTATGTTTTTCATGGGGAACCTCTTTGGGTGTTTTTGAGTTCTATTATAGTGAATTTGCGGGAAAAGTCTATTAATAAATTCTGAATAATTGAGGGGAGAGGGGGGAGTCGGGAAGCAGGATCGTATGGCTGGTGAGCGGACTGTATACCGGCAGGATGGCAGCGGCGCAGGCTTTAAGGACGGCTCTGGGACAGAGGGAGCGCATATGCAATCGCTCCAAGTCTCCTCTCAAAATCGGATTTCACTAACAGAATTGGACGTAGGTGTTTCAATACGGACGGGTCGGAGCCAAGCGGCATCCTGCCTAATGGCTCCTAATCCGGCATCCATGCCGGATTCCCCTGATATTCACCAATTCTGTAAGTGAAATTGCCGATTTTTCGCCAGAGGCTTGGAGCGATTGCATATGCGCTCCCTCTGTCCCAGAGCCGTCCTTAAAGCCTGCGCTGCTGCCGTCCTGCCGGTATGCAGTCCGCTCACCAGCCATACGATCCTGCTTCCCGGCTGTCGTTTCCCGCTGCTAATTATCATTGTTTATAGTATAGTGATTTATTGGCTTGGTCAGAGTGTGCTGATGTTAGTTTTGCCGAAGTAGCGGCAGCCAAAAAGCTATTAATGATTGTGGTAAAAAAGAGAAATAGTGGTTGCAATTTCGTTATATAGGTGTTACACTGGTAAAAAGCATATTTTCTAGTATTTATTCTGTGAAGACGTAGGTCTTCGATTTCTATATCAAATCAAAAGCAGGCGAGAGCCTGTCCTTTCAGAAAATTCATGCTTTGTATTCACATTTTATAGCAGGAGTTTTCGTGGAAGGGACCTCCTGGGAATTGAATAAGGAGGTTTTGGATGGATGGACCAAAGAAAAGAAGGGTCATGCAGTGGCATCCGGCAATGTATGCGGGGATTCAGGTTGAATTTGAGGAGGAGGCAGGGCAGCTTCAGTTTGAAAATGAGCATCAGCTTGGCACGAAACCGCTTGCAGTAGATATCCTTATTATTAAAAAGGATGACAGTTTTTCCATTAAGAAGAATATTGGGCAAATCTTCCGTAGGTACAATATTATAGAGTACAAGAGCCCGGGGGATTATCTTAGTATTGATGATTTTTATAAGGTGTATGCATATGCCTGTCTTTACAAATGTGAAGCAAGAGTGATAGAACGGATTAAAACAAATGAAATAACAATTACTTTTGTTTGCCATGGCTATCCGCGCAAGCTGGCAAAGTACTTAATGCGGCGCCGCGGTTATAGTATTGTTAGGAAAGAAAAGGGAATCTGGCAAATACAGGGGGATGAGTTTGCAATGCAGATGGTGGTAACGTCCCGATTGTCGAAGGAGGAAAATCCGTGGCTGTTTCATTTGAATAATCCAGTTCCTGACAGCCGGACGGCGGAAGAGTTGATTAGGAGTTATGAAGAAAAGAAAAGGAATCCGCTGTATGCAGCGGTGATGGATTTTATTGTGCATATGAATGAAGAAAGATTTAAGGAGGCGAAGGAGATGTGCAGAGCGTTAGAAGAATTGATGGCTGATGAACTTGAGGCAAAGAGGGTAGAAGGGATAGCAACGGGAAAAGCAGAAAATGTACTGGAACTTTTAGGAGAATGCGGAAAGGTTTCGGATGAATTGAGAAAGAAAATCTTGTGTGAACGCAATCTGGAGGTGCTTGTGCGCTGGCTTAAGATTGCTGCCAAGGCGGCTTCCGTTGAAGAATTTCAGAAGGCAATGTTGTAGGCTTTAAGGGCGGACCGGACCGGCAAGGCGGCAGTGGCGCAGGCAGGATGGCAGTGGCACGGAGCGGAGCACAGACCAGGTACAGGGGGAGCGTATATCATATCTTTTCAAGTCTCATCTCAAAATCGGATTTCACTAACAGAATGTGCATAGGTATTTCAGGACGGTCGGGTCGGAGCCAAACGGCATCCTGCCTAACGGCTCCTAAAATCGCCATCCGTGGCGATTTTGCCCGTATGACGGGCATGCCCGTGTTCTGTAAGACGGCATGGAGATAGAAGAACTGGATGGATATATCCGTGAGAACTGGGACAGTATCAGGGAGCAGATCAGGGGAAGGAGGTACCGTCCCCAGCCAGTGAGGCGTGCAGAGATACCCAAACCGAACGGAGACAGGAGGGAACTGGGGATACCGACAGTGATGGACAGGGTAATCCAGCAGGGGATAGCACAGGTAATCAGCCCGATGTGCGAGCCGTGGTTTTCAGAGAACAGTTACGGATTCCGACCGTCCCGGAACTGTGAGATGGCAGTCAGGGAAATGCTCCGGTTCCTGAATGAGGGATATGAATGGATAGTGGACATCGATTTAGAGAGGTTCTTCGACAATGTACCACAGGACAGGCTGATGAGCCTGGTGCACAACATCATAAATGACGGAGATACGGAATCGCTGATACGGAAATATCTGAAAGCTGGGTAATGGTACAGGGCAGGTATGAGAAGACGGACAGAGGAACGCCACAGGGCGGGAACCTGTCGCCGCTGCTGTCGAACATCATGCTGAATGAACTGGACAGGGAGCTGGAGAGACGTGGGCTGCGGTTCGTGAGATATGCGGACGACTGTGTGATAGCAGTCGGGAGTGAAGCGAGCGCCAAACGTGTCATGAATTCGATAACGGGCTGGATAGAGAGGAAACTGGGGCTGAAAGTCAATGCTGAAAAGACGAGAATCATGAGACCGGAGAGCCTTAAATATCTGGGATTTGGATTCTACAGGGATACCAGGGAAGAGGAATGGAAATGTAAACCGCATAAGGATTCGGTGGACAGGTTCAGGCGGAGGCTGAAAGAGCTGACAGACCGGAGCTGGTCTATGCCATTTGCAGTGAGGGTGCAGAGACTGAACTGGATAATCAGGGGATGGATAAACTATTTCGCATCAGGCTCCATGAAAAGGGCAATGAGGGACACAGACGCACACCTGCGTACAAGACTGCGGGTAATAATCTGGAAGCAATGGAAAGTACCGAAAAAGAGGCAGTGGGGATTGCAGAAGCTGGGAGTCGGAAGAGACCTTGCGAGACAGACCTCACACATGGGAGACCATTATCAATGGGTAGTGACGAAAACATGTGTGGTCAGGGCAATCTCCAAAGAGAAGCTGTCAAAGGCAGGGCTTGTCAGCTGCTACGATTACTATCTGGAACGCCATGCTCTGAAGTTATATTGAACCGCCGTATGCCGAACGGCACGTACGGTGGTGTGAGAGGGGAGATTCAATCTCCCCTACTCGATTAGGGATTCCACATTCTGTAAGTGAAATTGCCGATTTTTCGCAGAGATTTGAAAAGATATGATATACGCTCCTCCTGTACCTGGTCTGTGCTCCGCTCCGTGCCACTGCCATCCTGCCACCGCGGCGCCCTTGCTTGCCGGATTGCTTATTCCCGTGTCTTTTTCTGTATCTTACCTATGCTGGAGAGTAACTTACCATCTGGCACCTTGATGAATTTACCTTGGACTGCTATGATACATCCATCTGAAACAGGAAGAGGGATATTAAGAATTTGTGGCGCTTCGGAATGGAGGGAAAGATGGAGATTATCAAGGTGAATGATTTGACGAAGAGGTATGGGGATTTTACTGCCGTGGATCATGTATCGTTTTCGGTGGAAAGGGGTACTATGCTGGCGTATCTTGGGGTAAACGGCGCGGGGAAAACGACGGTCATCAATATGCTGGCGACATTGCTTACGCCTGACGGCGGAGAAGCTAAGGTGTGTGGCAAAAGGCTGGGGAAGGAAAATGAGGAGATACGCAGGAAAATAGGAATCGTATATCAGCAGAATTGTCTTGATGATATTCTCACGGTGAGAGAGAATCTGATGTGCCGGGGAATGATTCACGGGGCAGCCCGGGCGGAGGCGAAGGAGCAGTGTACAAGGCTGGGGAAGATATTAAAATTGGAAGGAATCATGAAAAAGAGGGTTCAGATGCTTTCCGGAGGGCAGAAGAGAAAATGCGAGATTGCAGCAGCGCTCATGCATACGCCGGAGCTTCTTTTTCTGGATGAACCGACGACGGGGCTCGACCCGGCGACCCGGGCGGATGTATGGGAGACAATTGAATCGCTTCGGAAGATGGAGGGCATGACAGTATTCCTCACCACCCATTACATGGAGGAGGCGGCAGGGGCAGAGCAGATTATCATTATGGATCATGGCAATATCCTTGCATCGGGAACGCCTTTTGCATTAAAGGAAAAGTTTGCATCGGACAAATTAAAGTTATACTGTAAAGAGGGTAAGGGGCGTCAGATTATGGAAATGAAAGACTTCCTTCCTTCAGGAAATGCGGCAAAGGGGAAGCTTAAACTGGTTGACGACCATATCATTGAAGCGGAGATTCCGGCGACACTGCAGGCTTTGCCGTTGATTCGTCAGGCGGAGGGGATGATAGAGGGCTTTGAAGTGATTCAGGGAAGCATGGACGATATGTTTTTAAATGCAGTTGGAAAAGAACTGGCTTAAAGGAGGAGGAAGATGGAAAAATTTTTGGTTTTGACGGGACGTAATCTTAAGACCTATTTTAGGAGCAGGGGAGCGGTCTTTTTCTCGCTGTTATCCACGCTTATCGTCATATGCCTTATGGTATTTTTCCTGGGAGATATGAATGTGGAATCCATTTTGGATGTTTTAGGGCAGTTTCCAGGCAGGGACAGGCAGGCGGACCAGAAGAATGTGGAACTGTTGATTCTTTCATGGACCTGTGCGGGGATTATTTCTATTAATGCCGTGACGGTAACGCTGGCGGTATATTCTACAATGATTAAGGACAGAGCTACAGGGAAACTGAATTCTATTTATACAGCGCCGATCAGCCGTATGGTTATCACGGCAAGTTATGTGGCATCCGCATGGACGGCGTCTGTACTGGTTTGTGGGCTGACGCTCGTTCTGACGGAAGGGTATGGAGTCTTAAAAGGTTTGGAGCCTTTTTCTTTGGCGGTACATGCACAGTTACTGGGAATGATTATGGTTAATTCTTTTGCCTATGCCGCCATTATGTATTTTCTGGCAATGATGTCCAAGACGGAGAGCGCATGGAGCGGTCTGGGAACGGTGATAGGGACGCTGGTGGGATTCTTGGGGGGCATCTATATTCCCATAGGCTCTTTGTCTGAAATGATTGGAAGGATCATGAAATGCACCCCGGTGATTTACGGTACGTCCATGTTCCGGAGCGTGATGTCGGGAAGCATCATTGAAACTACCTTTGCCGGTCTTCCCGATGAAGTGAGGGCAGGATATTGTGAGGTTATGGGGATTGATCTGGACTTACTTGGCAGAAGCTTAAATGTGAGAGACGAGGGAATTTTAATTTTACTTTTTGGTATGGTATTTCTTGTGATTGGAACGGGAGTTTTGAAATATGGTAAAAAAGCAGACAGATAATGGGGGAAGAGGATGAAAATCACGATAGAAACGCCGCTTCCGGGACAAGAGGACGAGATCATTGTCCGCTGTACGGCTTTAGATGAAGGGCTGATGAGGCTGATTTATGCGTTAAAAACGCAGCAGGATAAGATGATGGGATATGTGGAGGACAAGATTGTCAAGCTTGAGCCTGGGGAAGTCTTTTATTTTGAGTCGGTGGATAATAAAGTGTTTGCGTACACGGACAAAGGAGTATATGAGGTCCGGCGGAAACTGTATGAAATTGAAGAAGAGTATGGGCATATGGACTTTTTGCGGATTTCCAAGTCTTCTATTGTTAATATTGCCAAGATTGCCTATTTGAAGCCGATCTTTAACGGGCGGTTTGAAGCAAAGCTGAAAAACGATGAGAAAATTATTATATCAAGGCAGTATATTCCGGAACTTAAGAAGAAGCTGGGCATATAGAATAGAATGGAGGAAAGGATGAACGTATTTCGTGACTTTATTAAATGGTTTTCGTATATCACAATGGGGATATTGATTGTCTGCGCCGTCAATTTTACGCTTTACGGTTCGGATGCGATTCCCATGGTGACGTTGTGGCAGATTCTTTTGTCGGGCGCGCTTACGACGCTGGTCACAATGTTCCTGTATCCTAAGGAGGGAAGGAGAAAGATGACGGTTCTTGTGGGAACGCTGATTCACTATGCGGCGTTATGCGGGGTGATGATCGCATGCGGCTATTGGTTCTCGTGGATGTCGCTGGATGCGGCGGGAATCCGCATGATGTGCCTGTCGGTGGCGGGGGTGTATGTTCTGGCATTTACTGCTTATTATATTGTTGACCTGAAGCAGGCAGAAAAAATAAATCAGAGGCTGAAAGAGAAGTATCCGAATTGACACCATTCCCAAGATAATGATAAAATGATGCACAGCAGGATAAATTTTGTAAGAGTCAGGAGGACTTTTTATGCCTAAGAGAACAGATATTCATAAAGTGCTGATCATTGGTTCGGGACCTATCATTATCGGACAGGCCTGTGAGTTTGATTATTCGGGAACACAGGCGTGCAAGGCGCTTCGGAAATTGGGATATGAGATTGTACTTGTCAATTCAAATCCGGCGACCATTATGACGGACCCGGAAACAGCAGATGTGACTTATATCGAGCCCCTGAATGTGGAACGTTTGGAACAGATTATCGCGAAAGAGCGCCCGGACGCGCTGCTTCCCAATCTGGGCGGGCAGTCGGGGCTCAACTTATGTGCAGAGCTGAACAAAGCAGGAATATTGGAGAAATACAATGTCCAGGTCATCGGCGTGCAGGTGGATGCCATTGAGCGGGGAGAAGACCGCATTGAATTTAAGAAGACCATGGATAAGCTGGGGATTGAAATGGCGCGCAGCGAGGTTGCCTATTCTGTGGAGGAAGCTCTTTCTATAGCAGAGAAGCTGGGATATCCGGTGGTGCTCCGTCCTGCCTACACCATGGGCGGCGCAGGCGGAGGTCTGGTTTATAATAAAGATGAGCTAAAGACCGTATGTGCCAGAGGGCTCCAGGCAAGTCTGGTGGGACAGGTTCTGGTGGAGGAATCGATCCTTGGATGGGAAGAGCTGGAGCTGGAGGTGGTGCGCGACGCGGACAACAACATCATCACCGTATGCTTTATTGAAAATATCGATCCTCTTGGCGTGCATACAGGAGATTCCTTCTGCAGCGCACCCATGCTCACGATTTCGGAGGAATGCCAAAAAAGACTGCAGGAACAGGCATACAAAATCGTGGAATCTGTGCAGGTTATCGGCGGTACCAATGTGCAGTTCGCACATGATCCGGTAACCGACCGTATCATTGTCATTGAAATCAATCCCCGTACATCAAGATCGTCAGCGCTTGCCTCCAAGGCGACCGGTTTTCCGATTGCTTTGGTATCTGCCATGCTGGCAGCTGGCCTTACGCTGAAAGATATTCCCTGCGGCAAATATGGCACGTTGGATCGGTATGTTCCGGACGGCGACTATGTGGTAATCAAATTTGCCCGCTGGGCGTTTGAAAAATTCAAAGGTGTGGAGGATAAACTGGGAACGCAGATGCGTGCGGTAGGTGAGGTCATGAGCATTGGCAAGACCTACAAGGAAGCGTTCCAGAAGGCAATCCGCTCTCTTGAGACAGGGCGTTACGGGCTCGGGCATGCAAAGGATTTTGACACCTTATCAAAGGAAGAACTGCTTAGAAGGCTGAACACAGCGTCCAGCGAGCGGCACTTTTTGATGTACGAGGCGCTGCGCAAAGGCGCTGAGGTGGAAGAAATCCATGAAATTACGAAGGTGAAGGCATACTTTATCGAACAGATGAAGGAATTGGTGGAAGAAGAGGAAGCGCTTCTCAAATATAAAGGCACTCTGCCGGAGGATGCGGTGCTGATTGCAGCAAAGAAAGACGGATTCTCGGATAAATATTTAAGCCAGCTCTTGGAAGTTTCAGAAGCCGAGATTCGCGAAAGACGGATTGCATTAGGGGTGGAGGAAGCATGGGAAGGGGTTCACGTCAGCGGGACTAAGGACAGCGCATACTATTATTCTACCTATAATGCACCGGATCAAAGCAGCGTAAATACCGATAAGCCGAAGATCATGATTCTGGGCGGAGGTCCCAATCGTATCGGGCAGGGAATCGAATTTGATTATTGCTGCGTACATGCGGCTATGGCGCTTAAGAAACTGGGATTTGAGACAATCATCGTGAATTGTAACCCGGAGACGGTATCTACCGACTATGATACCTCTGATAAGCTGTACTTCGAGCCGCTTACGCTGGAAGATGTTTTGAGTATTTATAAGAAAGAAAAGCCCCTTGGCGTCATTGCACAATTTGGCGGTCAGACACCGTTAAACCTTGCATCCGATCTGGAAAAGAACGGCGTGCGGATTCTGGGGACGTCCCCTTCTGTTATAGATCTGGCGGAAGACCGTGACCAGTTCCGTGCCATGATGGAAAAACTTGAGATTCCTATGCCGGAGTCGGGCATGGCGACCACGGTGGAAGAAGCGCTTTCCATTGCAGGCAGGATTGGTTATCCGGTGATGGTGCGTCCTTCCTATGTGTTAGGCGGACGAGGCATGGAAGTGGTGTATGATGATGAGAGCATGACAGAATATATGAATGCGGCAGTAGGCGTCACGCCGGATCGTCCGATTCTGATCGACCGCTTCTTGAATCATGCGCTGGAGTGCGAAGCGGATGCCATCAGCAACGGGGAACATGCTTTTGTGCCGGCTGTGATGGAGCATATTGAACTTGCAGGGATTCATTCCGGCGATTCCGCCTGCATCATTCCTTCCGTGCATATCCCTGCAGAGAGTGTGGAGACGATTAAAGAGTATACAAGGAAAATAGCGGAAGAGATGCATGTAAAGGGTCTTATGAACATGCAGTACGCCATTGAAAACGGGAAGGTCTTTGTGCTCGAGGCAAATCCCAGAGCCTCCCGCACTGTGCCTTTGGTATCAAAAGTGTGCAATATCCGCATGGTGCCTTTGGCGACAGATATCATTACTGCTGAAATTACAGGGCGCCCTTCGCCCATCAGGGATTTAAAGGAACAGGTGATTCCCAATTACGGAGTAAAGGAAGCCGTCTTCCCCTTCAATATGTTCCCAGAGGTAGATCCCATCTTAGGACCGGAGATGCGTTCCACAGGAGAGGTACTTGGTCTGTCCCAATCTTACGGGGAAGCCTTCTTTAAGGCGCAGGAAGCGATTCAGTCAAAGCTGCCCTTAGAAGGGACGGTATTGATTTCTGTCAATAAGAAGGATAAGGATGAAGTGGTAGAAGTAGCAAGAAGCCTTGCAGGGGATGGATTTAAGATTGTTGCCACCAGCGGAACCTGTGACCTTATTAATTCGGCAGGGATTCCGGCGGTGAAGGCAAAGAAGCTCTTTGAAGGGCGTCCCAATGTAGGAGATATGATCACAAACGGCGATTTTGACCTGATCATCAATTCTCCTGTGGGCAAGGACAGCATTTATGACGACAGCTACTTGAGAAAGGCGGCAATCAAAGCCAAAGCCCCGTATATTACCAC
Organism: uncultured Lachnospiraceae bacterium; assembly: GCA_949878435.1. Taxonomy (GTDB): domain Bacteria; phylum Bacillota; class Clostridia; order Lachnospirales; family Lachnospiraceae; genus Suilimivivens. Next base: position 21,448 of record CATLAK010000023.1, on the reverse strand, counting down.
CGTTGCTGCGGCAAAGGTGGCGGCGGAGGGCATCCACTATGTGAAGACCCATGAGAGCGGAGCGCTTAAATCCCTTCAGGAGCTGCACAGCGAGATTCATGACAAATAATGAATGGTAAGAAAAGGGACGGCGGAAAATCCACTGTCCCTTTTACTAAAATCCTTTTATGAAAGGGGTTCATGCCTGCCGATTCTGCTTTTCAAGCAGGGTGAAGAATGCTTCGTTCGGCATGGGTCTGGCATAATAAAACCCCTGTACCTGGTCGCAGCCCATACGTTTTAACTGTTCAATTTGTTCCTTTGTCTCGACTCCTTCTGCAAGAATTCCCAGATTCAGCTGGTTTGCCATTAGAACGACCTGTTCAAGGATAATCCTTCCCTTGCTTGATACCATCATATTTTCTACGAACTTTTTATCCAGCTTGATCATGTCAAAAGGCGTTTCCAAAAGGATGTTCAGCGAGGAATAGCCGCTTCCAAAGTCGTCCATCAATAAGGTATAACCGATTTCTTTCAGATGCAGCGCCATCATGCTTACCTGCGGGTCGTCAACCGTTTCGGTGATTTCTAATTCCAATAAGCTTTTGGGGATGTCATATCTCTTGATTAGTTCAGAGAGCACATATATACAGTCATCATTCTGAAGATGGATCCTGGAAACATTTACGGAAATCGGACAGCAGGCTACGTTGTCAAGCAGACATTTTTTGATAAAGCGGCACACTTCCTCCCACATATAATAGTCCAACTTCTTTATGAAGCCATTTTCTTCAATGATGGGGATAAACTCGTTGGGGTAAATCATGCCGCGTTCAGGATGCTGCCATCTTACAAGCGCTTCTGCTCCTATAATCTCATTTTTGGTAATGCTGTATTTAGGCTGAAGGTACATCTTGAACTGCCTATCCATAATTGCAGCCTGCATATTTTCTTCAATGAATTTCCTGTTGTACAGGGATTCTTTAAACTGCTCTTTGTAAAATGAGATATTGCTTAAAAGGTTTTGTTTGGCAGCTTTTCTCGCCATGGAGGCACGGTCTTCCATCTGCCGCATTTCCATATTTCTGTCGTCTACCGTATATACGCCGTAAACAGTTTGGAGCTTGACACTTTTAAAGATGCTGATTCTGTGCTCCAGCAGATGGATGAAAGCCTCAAGTTCCTCTTCCAAGTTATATTCCATGACAATCATGAAAACGTCGCTTGACAGATTGACAAAAAATTGGTTTCCCTGGCACATTTCCTGCAATTGTTTTTCGATAAAGTCCAGAATCTCGTCGCCGAATTTTTCACCGTATAAATCATTGATGATTTTAAATTTCCGGATATCAAATTGAATAAAGCCGATTTCGCGGGTGGAGGAATACAAAAGCTGGTTTACATTTCTTCTAAAATGGCGGATCTTAGCAATTTTTTTGAGGATACTCTGCATGTCATTATCAGGGATATCTTTCAGGCTGATATTGTTTTCGGTCACATACTTTAAGTGGTCTTTAAGCATATCCTCTAAGAGTTCGATGCTGATGTTGATTGCTCTTGGACACTTTTGGAAAATCAGCCCGTCTTTGCGGATGATGGCAAGTTCCTGTGGTTTAGAGATGTCTTTGCCCAAAATATCCCGGCAGTTGGTCATTCCGTCCATTTTTGCAGTGAAACGGCGGATAAATTCATCCGTTTTCTTGTTCCCATAGACTTCCAGTTCACGATCCAGCGGGTCATGAAAGCCCAGCGCCATCCCCAGTACCAGCAAGGCAGCAGTGATACAGCCGCAGGTTCCCCCCTGGCGCATGCCTCCGCCGAAACAGGTGCTGATTTTAAGCGCAGTCTTTAAATCCAGCCCTAAGTCCTGTGCGAATGCTCCGAATAATGCCTGTGAACAGTGATATTGCTGATGTAACAATTGATCAGCGCGTTCTTTGTGTGTCATATTCCCCACCCCGTGCCCTTTTATTTTATTTTAACAGAAAAAGGGATTATATAACATACATATTTTGAAGTTTGTACAAAATTTTCATCACAGCAGCGGAAGGAATCAAGGGATTGCTTGATGCCATCCGCCATGGTATTATGAATGAAAAAAGAAGGAGAACGGTAAGGAATGGATATCATGAAAGAAAATAAAAATAAATGGTGGAAGAGCGCGGTGATTTATCAGATTTACCCGCGTAGTTTCTCTGATAGTAATAACGATGGAATAGGAGATCTGCAGGGAATCATTTCTAAACTTGATTATCTGGAAAACCTGGGAATCAATGCAATCTGGCTCTCTCCAGTATGTAAGTCCCCACAGGATGACAATGGGTATGATATTTCTGATTATCAGGATATTGATCCTATGTTCGGCACGCTGGAGGATATGGAGGAGCTGATTAAAGAAGCGAAAAAGCGAGATATCCGCATTATTATGGATCTGGTATTGAATCACTCCTCGGATGAGCATCGCTGGTTTCAGGAGGCAAAAAAGAGCAGGGAAAATCCTTACCATGATTATTATGTCTGGCGTGACGGAAAGGAAGGGGTTCCCCCCAATGATATGCGGGCGACCTTCGGCGGTTCGGCATGGGAATGGGTTCCGGAACTGCAGCAGTATTATTTCCATCAGTTTTCCGTAAAACAGCCGGATTTAAACTGGGAGAATCCCAGACTGCGCCAGGAAATCTATGATATGATCAACTGGTGGATCGGCAAGGGCGTGGGAGGGTTCCGACTGGATGTAATCGACCAGATAGCGAAAGAACCGGACAAGCGGATTACCAACAATGGACCCCGTCTTCATGAATATTTAAGAGAACTGAGCAGGGAGACCTTCCAGAAGGCTGATCTGGTGACAGTGGGGGAAACATGGGGAGCAACGACGGAACTGGCAAAGCTGTACAGCAATCCAGACAACAGCGAGTTATCCATGGTCTTCCAGTTTGAGCATATCTGCCTGGATCAGGTAGAAGGAAAGGAAAAATGGGATTTGGCGCCGCTGCCGTTTATGAGGCTGAAAGAGGTGTTTGGACGTTGGCAGACGGAACTTTACCAAAAAGGATGGAACAGTCTTTTCTGGGACAACCATGATCTGCCCAGAATCGTTTCCCGTTGGGGGAATGATGGGAAATATCGGGTAGAATCGGCAAAGATGCTGGCAATCCTTTTGCACGGGATGCAGGGAACGCCATATATTTACCAGGGCGAAGAATTGGGAATGACCAATGTTGCGTATGATATAGCGGAGTACCGGGATATCGAAACCTTAAATGTATATAAGGAGCGCCTGGAAAAAGGATTTGCGCAGGAAGAACTTATGCGTTCTATCCATGCAAAAAGCCGGGATAATGCAAGGACCCCGATGCAATGGAATGCAGAGGAAAATGCGGGATTTACAGGGGGGGAGCCTTGGATAAAGATCAATCCCAATTACAAGGAGATCAATGCGGCAGAGCAGGTGGAGGATGAAGATTCCATTTTCGGATGCTATAAAGAACTGATTCGCTTGCGCAAAGAGTATCCTGTGTTTATGGAGGGCAATTTCCAGATGCTGCTTAAGGAGGATGAAGCCATATTTGCTTATGTCCGTGAGGATGATACGGCGGAACTTTTGGTTGTCTGCAATTTCTTCGATAAGACGGTAAGCTGTCCGTTGGAAGAACGCATGGCGTCTATGAAACTGCTGATCGGCAATTATAAGGAGACCAGCCAGATGACCATTCTGCGCCCTTATGAAGCCAGAATGTATCTGAGAGAAAAATAATGCAGACAAGCCGGGAAGGCGCAAAGATATGCATATGTCCAAACTCACCTGTCATAAACTGTAACAACATTTATGGCAGGTGTTTACTATGAAGAAGTACATAGAAAAAGTAAAGCAGTTGATTAGGATTTTTCCTCCGCGGCAAGAAGGGCAGAGCGGAGAAGAGTATGCGAAGCAGAGAGTGATTTTAGGGATTAAGTATGGAGCCTTTGCGCTTGCCGCGTTTGCTGTGCTGAGGGGGATACTTGTAGTGGCAGGGGAAAGTGTGACGGTGAGCAACAGCGTAGACGGTCGGGAACTGCCGATTTACTGCGTGGAGACACAGGACAAAAAGATTGCGCTTTCCTTTGATGCCGCTTGGGGAAATGAGGACACGGCAAAAATTCTGGAAATCTTGAAAAAACATGATGTCCATGTAACCTTTTTTATGACGGGCGGATGGGTGGAAAGCTACCCGGATGACGTGAAAGCCATTCTTGCCGCCGGACACGACTTGGGAAATCACAGCGAAAATCATAAAAATATGAGCCAGCTGTCGGATGAGGAGAAAAAGGAAGAACTGATGCAGGTGCACACTAAGGTGCAGGAGCTGACCGGCTATGATATGTTTTTGTTCAGACCGCCTTACGGGGATTATGACAATGCAGTGGTGAATGTGGCAAAGGACTGCGGATATTATACCATACAGTGGGATGTAGATTCCCTTGACTGGAAGGACTATGGCGTAGACTCCATCATCAAGACGGTGACACAGCACAAACATCTTGGAAACGGCTCCATCATCCTGTGCCACAATGGGGCGAAATACACAGCGCAGGCATTGGATACCCTGATTGCTACATTAAAAAATGAAGGGTATACTTTTGTACCCATTTCGGAACTGATCTATCGGGATAAATACCATATGAACCATGAAGGACGGCAGATTAAAAATTAATTTACACAAATTTCAGGCTGTTGATTAGAAGTTGACAGAATAAAAAAGCCGTGATAAAATCCGGTTAATAACATAAGAAAAGCGATGACGGAAAAGAGTAGTTTAGTTGGAAACATCCAGAGAGAATAGCACTTGGTGGAAGCTGTTTATGTGGAAATTAGACGAAAACCATTCCAGAGCTGTAATGCTGAAAGGAGTAAGCGTTACCGTATACCTGCGTTAAAGGATAGGATTTGATGGAATCTGAAGTGAAAAGTTAAGGTGGAACCGTGCTAAGCGCACCCTTAGGACTATGTAATCATGGTCTTATGGGTGCTTTTCTTATGTTGTTGCCAAATAGATAAAGCAGAAAAGAGAAAGGAGCAACAAATTATGAAGGTTCTACGAAAAAATGGAGAAATTGTAGAAGTAAACTTTGAAGAACAGGAGGGCAAAAAGGCATTTTGGCATACGAGCGCACATGTACTTGCACAGGCTGTAAAACGTTTATATCCGGAAACGAAGTGTGCCATTGGTCCGGCAATTGAAAATGGATTTTATTACGATTTTCAGTTTGAATTTCCCCTTTCAGAAGAGCATCTAAAGACGATTGAAGCGGAAATGCGAAAGATTATAAGGGAATCTATCTCCCTGCAGGTTTATGAGAAGTCAAAGGAGGAAGCTCTTAAGTTTATGGAGAATGCAGGTGAAAAATATAAAATTGAGCTGATTCGGGAACTGAATGATACGGAACCAATCAGTTTCTATAAGCAGGGAGAATATGAAGAGTTTTGTGCAGGTCCGCATATTTCTAATGTGTGTCAGATTAAAGCGGTTAAGTTATTGTCGGTGGCTGGAGCCTATTGGAAAGGCAGCGAAAAAAATCAAATGCTTACAAGGATTTATGGTATATCTTTTCCAAAAGCGGCGCAATTAGATGAATATTTGCATATGGTCGAAGAGGCAAAAGCAAGAGACCACAGAAAATTGGGCAAGGAACTGGGAATATTTACGATTTTTGATGAGGGACCAGGCTTACCCGTATTTCTGCCCAAGGGAATGATATTGAAGAACCTGTTGATTGATTATTGGAGGAAGATCCATCGCAGGGAAGGATATGTTGAAATTTCTACGCCTATTATGTTGGAAAGAAGGCTTTGGGAGACATCTGGTCATTGGGATTTTTATAGAGATGCCATGTACTCCCTTAAGGTTGAAGATGATGATTATGCAATCAAACCAATGAGCTGCCCGGGCGGAATGCTGGTGTATAAACTGGAACCCAGGTCATATAAGGAGCTTCCCATACGGATGGGAGAATTAGGACTTGTGCATCGCAAGGAAAGGTCGGGAACATTACATGGTCTCATGAGAGTACGCTCATTTACGCAGGATGACGCGCATATTTTTATGAGAGAAGATCAGGTGATGGATGAGATACAGGGTGTCATGCGTCTTATTGATGAAGTTTACCGGAAGTTTGGTTTTTCGTATGAAATAGAATTGTCGACGAGACCAGAGCATTCCATAGGAAGTGATGAGGATTGGCAGCTTGCTACGGAAGCTTTGGAAAAAGCAGTGCAGGGAATGGGCAAGTCCTATGCAGTAAATGAAGGAGACGGCGCATTTTATGGACCGAAACTTGATTTTCATTTAAGAGATTCCATAGGCAGAACGTGGCAATGCGGAACGATCCAGCTCGACTTCCAGCTGCCTCAAAGATTTGACATTGATTATATCGGGGCAGATGGAGAGAAACATCGTCCGGTCATGCTGCACAGAGTTGTGTTCGGTTCGATAGAGCGTTTTATTGGTATTTTACTGGAACATTATGCGGGGAAATTTCCAACGTGGATTGCACCTGTACAGGTCAAGGTTCTTCCTGTCTCAGATAAATATAATGATTATGCCGAGAAAATTGAGGAGGTGCTGAAAGAAAATGATATCCGGGCAGAAGTGGATGCCAGAAGCGAAAAACTTGGATATAAGATTCGTGAAGCACGCATGGATAAAGTGCCATATATGATCATTATAGGCGAAAATGAGAAAAATAATATGTCTGTATCCGTAAGACAAAGAGATGCACAGATTGATAAACAGGACATGGGAGAAATGAGTATTGAACAAGCGGTCAATTTGGTAAAGCGAGGTGGGCAGGTTGAAAAGTGAGCAGACTATGAACCACAGTTTCCGGGAAATTCCCACCAATGTAACCACCGCCGCCAGGGCAAGAATTACTTCCGCCGTAGACAAAGGACTGCGGATATTACACCATACAGTGGGACGTATATTTCCTTGATTGGAAGGACTATAGCGTAGACACCATCATCAAGACGGTGACACAGCACGAGCATCTTGGAAACAGCTCCATTATACTGAGCCACAATGGGGGTGAAATATACCGCATAGCATTGGACACACTGATTGCGGCATTTAAAAATAACTATATTAAAAAAATTATGTATTTACAATATGCGCAAATCAGACTCTTTATAATATGGGGACTGGTTTGAACTTTTGCATTTCATGTGGAAATACGTCCTATAAAATAAAATCAGATGCGCAGCTTCACGTGTACACAGAAAAACTATATTGCCAGAATGTATATTTTTTTTTATACTTATTATCAGAAGGTATTAAAAAGGAGGCTGACTGGTGGATAAAGAATCCTTTTCGTTTGTCGTATATATGATTCATGCCTGCGCCAACAAATGGGGGATGATGCCCTCTGAGGTTTATCAAAAACTCCAGAGCGCCGGCTGTATTGGAAACTATCTGGTGCCGCATTATGATATCCTGCACACGCAGGCAACGGGGTATATTGTGGATGATATTAAGGAATATCTGAAAGTGCGGGGTGTAACAATATGATTGTGTATCATGGCTCAACGGAAATCGTAAAAAAACCGGATGTAATTCATTCCTATAGAGCGCTTGACTTTGGCGCTGGGTTTTATGTGACCACAGTAAGGGAACAAGCTCTGAGGTGGGCAAGGCGAAAGGCAGATATTTTAGGAAAAGATAGAGCTATTTTAAATTGTTATCAGATGAGTGATAATGTTGACGGGTTTGAGATAAAGGTTTTCGATGAAGACTTATTGGAATGGATTGACTTTGTGTGCGGATGCAGGGATGGAAAGAAAGACTATCAAAAATATGATTTGGTTTTTGGTAAGGTGGCAAATGATAAAGTGTTTCGAGTAGTAGATATGTATCATACAGGAATTTGGGATAAAGAGCGTGCGCTCAAGGAAATCAAAGTTTATCCTTCTTATGATCAAATTGCCTTTATCAGTCAGAGGGCGATAAATCAGCTGCTGGTATTAAAATCCTTTGAGGAGGTATAGGGATGGACGGTGAAATCATAGAAAAAGTGTATCAGGAAAATCTGGAAGAGCGAATGATTGCTTATTTGGCAGAGGTGAAAGGAATTTCCTTAGAATCAGCAATGGATATTTATTACCGCAGTGTGCTGGCGGGGAAAATACACAATGGGGTAGAGGGTGTGCAATACCTTGATTATAAAGTGCTTGTTCAGATATTGTGCGAAACGGAAGGAGAACTGTTTGTTTAGACCATTTAAATTTGTATGAGGAAAATATTTATGCAATATACTATGGAAGAACTCGATAGAATGGAAGGGCATGAGTTTGAATATGCTTGTGCTGAATTACTTCGTCATGCAGGTTATCGTGATGTTACAGTTACACAAGGCGCAGGAGATTATGGCATAGATATTTTGGCTAGACGTGGAACCGTAAGGTATGCCGTTCAATGTAAAAGATATAACTCAAATGTTAGTGTAAAAGCGGTACAGGAGGCAGGGATTGGATGTGATTATTATCATTGTGATGCAGCGGCAGTAATGACTAATAGTAACTTTACGAAACAGGCGATAAATTTAGCTCAAACAACGGGAGTTAGGCTATGGGATAGGAGCTTTTTATATGAATTGATAGATAGTTACGATGAAGAGTATGATATTATTTCACCGCCAATTGCAGTAAGGCATGGTAAAGGTAGATATGATTCTAAAGAGAATAAGACTGCCAAAGTAAATCTCGAGGTAAATGGTGGAGAAAACATAAAGGAAGTGGCAGGAAGAAGATTTACGGACCCAAATAATACAAATATTAACAGGGGTATGAAAAAGGATATTGTAAAGAAAACAGTACCAGAAAACCAAACTGTACATAATACAAAGTGCGCAAAGCAAAAGAAAAAAACAACAGGGCAGTGCTTAAATGCGGAAGTAAAGAAGGCAATTAGAATAATATTTGACATAATGCGCTGGATATTATTTCCGATAATACTACTGATTTTTGTGGTTGCAACCATAACAAATGGAGGATATTTTGCCGCCGTGTTTGGAATAATAATGTCTTATTTAGTATGTCCTCTTAATAGAAAATTTGATAAATATTTTAGGATGTCTATGTGGACAAAGGTGTTATTATTCTGGTTTGTTTTTATAGGATGGTGCATTGCGTTTGGAATGACTCCAACATAGTAAAGATTTGCCAGATTAAAAGTTAAAGACCTTGCGCAAATAAAAAACGCAAACCGGACTCTTTATGATAGGTAGATCTGGTTTCTGTTGCTTGTGGCGGGGATTTGGCTTAAATGCCCTTAATCAAAAACATCTCCATTGGCTGTTCATATTTTGGAATATCTATGATAAAACCACCGCAATCCTTATATCCCAATTTCCTGTAGAAATGCTGCGCCTCTTCGTCAACCTGAGTAGAGGATAATAGCATACTATATCCTTGTGATTTCATATCATTTTCCCAATGTTCCATAAGTTTTTTCCCATAACCTTTTCTGTGATTGTTCCAATCAATAACCAACATTGTACAAAATGGTGTATTGTCCCAGAAAAGATTATATCTTAACAATCCAACAGGTTTATCGTCATCTAATAAAATATATCCTCTTTTGTTTTGAACCTTATTATCAAATTCTTGTTCTGGCAGATGTTCATCAAGACTATACCAAAATTCTTTATCTTCTGATTTTACATATCTGATTTCTGTCATTATCTTTACCTCGCAAAATAAATGCCATATGAACATTTCTCTCATATTAATATGCCTAACTCATACATCATATCATAACAGCTTGCTGAACCACTAACAAGTTCTTTTTAAATTCATATCCCACAAAATATTCTGACTGCATTACGTCGTCAGAAACTTCTTCACCACGATAAAAGGGCGGACAGGGGTTTAAGACAGCATTTTTATTAGCCAAGTCCATTACTTCTTTGGTTATCTGATATTCTCTAAAATCATTTAATACGCTGGCAGGCAGAGAATCCGTACATATAATATCTTTTCCTTTGATTGCCGCTTTTATATCATGATATACTGGTACATCATCCATCTCATAACCGGAACGGCAACACTGTGACAAATCAAATCCCATAACATTAGATGCTTCTTTCCAAGCCAGACCGATATTTCCGGATTTGCCACAGAACAGATACTTATCACTTATAAAGTCATCTCTGATTTTTGACAGGGAATACATATCTGACAGAATTTCACAAGGATGATTTATATCAGTCATTGCATTGATAACCGGCGCTTTTGAGTATTCAGCAAATTTTTCAATCAACTGTATGTCCCCATGCCGCACGATAACGATATCTGCCCAATTGTTTAAGTAACCGCAGATATCTCTTAAATCTTCCTTTTTTCCAATGCATCATTTGGAAATAGTATGGGCTGCCCGCCTAGCAGATATATCCCCTTTTCAAAGGTTACTCGTGTTCGGATGCTTGAAGCAGGAAAATACAGAATAACACTTTTTCCATTTAGGAAACCATTATATTTTCCGGTACTGATTTCGTCTGCGATATTGAATATTTTGTATACTTCGCTTGATTGCAGATTGGTTAATCTAATCAAATTCTTCATTTAGAACTTTACCCTAGTCCTTGAATGTAGTGTCACTGCAGCAACGCTAACGCGTTTTGAACATCCACTTGTTGGAAGGACTCTCCCTTAATGATATTTTACCCAATAAGCAAATTCCGTCAATGATTTTTCGGAAATATTCACATGACAATTTTCCCATTATAGAATCAAAAATATGACGGTTCAGCCAAGGACTGTGCTCAGCGACCATGTAATGCGGCAATTGTCTTTGAATATTGCAACCTTTTTTTCATAAACCCGCTTCTTAAGATATCTTCGTAATAATGCCTTAATTCCGTATACTTAGTTATTCTTTTGGCACATTGGGTATCGGGCTTTAAAATAAAAGGCTTTGTGGAAAATATTCCAAGGGAATTGGACGAAGCCGCTCACATGGATGGAGGCAGTGCTTTTCATTTTTATCTCGTAAAGTAGAGAAAAAATGATATGCTAAAAATAGCTCATTTTTTAGGAGGGATATTTTATGATTGGTGCAACTGCAACAGCAACAGAAATGCAAAATAATTTCGGCAAGTATCTCAATATGGTTATAAATGGAAATGAAGTTGTTGTAACAAAAAATGGAAAAGAAATAGGAAGATTCATTCCAAGGGATACGGCAGTTTCTTATCTTACTGATACCCTTACAGGAATATTGAAAGGAAACTATGATTTAGAACAGGAAAGGGAAAAGAGATTAAGTGAAATATCTGGCAAGGCTTTGAGCAGATGAAAAAGTCCGCCCTTTATCGCGTATAAACGCTATTCGGGGCGGATTTCCTGGCTTTTCAAAATCTGTCTGATTGCATCGAAAATATATGGTTTCAGCTCTTCAATGCCGGTAGGTTCATTATACAGAATGGAACTGTAACAGGTGGAGCTGACAAACTCCACGATCATAAACAAAAGAATCTCCGGATTTTTAAACGCTCTTGGAGAGTTCTCAAGGATGGCATAAATATTATAAAAATCCACTTCTGATTCATCTTTAGAGGAAATCAATTCATTTTTAAAGATTCCCCAGCTCAAATTTTTGGAAATAAAGTTAAGAAGGGACTTGTCCGCATTGAACTGCCCGATGATGTTATCCACAAGAAAAATGATGCGGTCATCCAATTCGGTCAGATTAGTCTTTGCAAGGGCGGCATCTGCAGCAGAAAAGATGCTGCTTGCTTTGTGGGCGATCAGTTTGTTGCGGATATCGTATTTGTCTTTAAAATAGAGGTAAAAGGTCCCTTTTGCCACGCCGGCAGTCTCCACGATATTGTTGATGGTGGTCTTATTGATGCCTTGGGTGGTGAACAGCTCAAAAGCAGTATTTAGAAGCGCTTCGCGCTTTCTTTTTTTGTTCAAATCAATTTTTCCCATGAAAGCTCCTATCTGATTGATTCACGCGGGCAGCGTGCCAGGCGGACATGGAGGCATGTCCATTTGGCGGCTGCCTGATAAGTCATATTATAAGGTAAACGCCCTAAAATGCAATGTTTTTCGGCGTTTATATTTTTTTTATAAAATTTAGGATTCTTTTATAGAGAAAAATATTGACCAAAAGTCATTTTTGAGTATAATACGAAATATAAATAAAAATGACTATTGGTCATAATTTAAAGGGAGTGTGTGTATGGAAAAATTTGGGAAAAAGGTGGTGCAGCTTAGGATACCGATTCTGATTTTAAGCCTGGTGCTTTTGATTCCTTCTTTTTTGGGATATGTGAGTACCAGAGTCAATTACGATATCCTTTCTTATCTGCCCAAGGATATTGAGACGATGGTGGGACAGGATATTCTGGTGGATGAATTTGGAACCGGCGCGTTTTCTATGTTCGTGGTGGAAGGAATGGCGCCCAAAGACGTCGTAAGGCTGAAAGAGGAAATCGAGCAGGTAACGCATGTGGAGAAGGTCATCTGGTATGATTCCGTCATGGATATATCGGTTCCTATGGAGATGATGCCGAATGCGGTGTACGAAGCGTTCAACAGCGGGGATGCCACGATGATGGCGATCATCTTTGACGAGACCACCTCCGCCGACGGAACCATGGAGGCGATTGAGGAGATCCGAAAGGTGGCTGACAAGAACTGCTTTTTGAGCGGCATGTCGGCGGTGGTGACGGACACAAAGAATCTTTCGGAGCGGGAAGCGCCGATTTATGTGTGTATCGCAGTTTTGCTTTCCTGCCTGGTGCTGTCCCTTACCATGGATTCGTTTCTGATTCCCTTCCTGTTTCTGCTAAGTATAGGAATGGCAATCGTTTATAATCTGGGCAGCAATGTTTTTATGGGAGAGATTTCTTATATCACCAAAGCCTTGAGCGCAGTACTGCAATTGGGTGTGACGATGGATTATTCCATTTTCCTCTGGCACAGTTACCAGGAAAATAAGCGGGAGGTGCCGGATCGAAAGGAGGCAATGGCAAAGGCGATTGGAGAGACAATCACTTCCGTGGTAAGCAGTTCCATGACTACAGTAGCAGGATTTATTGCCCTGTGCTTTATGAGTTTTACTCTTGGCTTGGATTTGGGCATCGTCATGGCAAAGGGCGTAGTCTTCGGCGTGATCGCATGCGTGACAGTTCTCCCGTCTTTGATTCTGGTATGTGATAAAGCGCTTACAAAGACAAAGCATAAGGCGCTGCTCCCGGATATGAAGGGCATCGGAAGTTTTGTGACGAAGCATTACAGAGTATTTATTGTTTTGTTTATTGCAATCCTTTTCCCTGCCATATTCGGTTATAAAAATACAGCCGTTTATTACAATCTGGATGAGACCCTCCCTAAGGATCTCCCCAGCATTATGGCGAATGAAAAACTGAATGAGAATTTTGATATGAATGCAACCCATATGCTTCTTTTAAGCGCGGACCTTCCTGCCAAGGATGTAAAGCATATGGCGGATGAAATGAAACAGGTGGAGGGTGTGAACTGGGTGCTGGGGCTCAACTCCATCAAAGGGGATGCCATCCCGGACGAATTGATTCCGGGGGAACTCAAAAGTTCCCTTGTGAGCGATAACTGGCAGCTTTTGTTGATTGGTTCCCAATACAAGGTGGCTTCCAGTGAGGTCAACAGCCAGTGTGAGAAATTAAGCGCCATATGTAAATCCTATGACAGCAAGGGGATGCTGGTGGGCGAGGCGCCCTGTACCAAGGATTTGATTGAGATTACAGACAAAGATTTCAATACGGTGAGCGTGGTTTCCATCGGCGTGATCTTTATTATTATTCTGCTGGTGTTTAAATCGGTTTCCCTGCCGGTAATTTTGGTGGCGGTCATTGAGACGGCAATTTTTGTAAATATGGGTATTCCTTATTACACAGGGACGCAGATTCCGTTTATCGCATCTGTGGTAATCGGCACCATTCAGCTGGGCGCAACCGTGGATTACGCAATCCTGATGACCACAAGGTACCGCAAGGAACGCTATGGCGGGATGGAGAAAAGGGAAGCGGTCACCGTTGCCTGCCAGAGCAGTGTAAAATCTATTGTGGTCAGTGCATTGTCCTTTTTTGCAGCGACCTTCGGTGTGGGCTTATATTCCAACATCGATATGATTAGTTCATTGTGCACCCTGATGGCACGAGGGGCGCTGATCAGCATGGTATCGGTTATTTTTATCCTGCCTTCTATGTTTATGGTGTTTGATAAGATCATAATCAGAAGCGGAGCAGGCAGTCAAATACCCCGCCGCAAGCAGCGGGGCATCAAACTTGAAGCGCCCCAAGGGGCGGGGACTGACCCTCGCGGCAGTCGCCAAATGCCTGCAAGCAGTCACTTGGCTCGTTGCTCGCGGGAATAAAAAGAAAAATATCGGACAGGAGGCAGTTTCACTATGAAAAAAATAAAAGAAAAAAGAATGATAAAAAAGGCGGTATGCCTTACGCTTAGTGCGTCAATGGCGCTGGGGCTTGCAGGATGTGGGAAGGCAGATGCGCAGCAGGCATCGGTCATAACGAAGGAAAATGAAGAACAGGTGTTAGACAGTGTGCTGAATGCCCAGGTCAATCCATCCCACAGCAGTGAAGCGGGAAAAGAAGAAACGGTCTATGTGCTTGCCGATGCAAACGGCAGCGTAACCCAGGTCATTGTCAGCGACTGGCTGAAAAACGGCAGCGGAAGTGAAAACCTGATGGACAGTTCTGGTCTTACAGATATTCAGAATATGAAGGGATATGAGAGTTTTGAAACAGATGAGGAGGGAAACCTTATCTGGCAGGCAAATGGAGCGGATATCTATTACAGCGGCACCACGGATAAAGAAGTCCCAGTGGAAGTGAAGCTGTCTTATCAGCTTGACGGGGAGGAGATTTCTCCCCAGGAACTTGCCGGAAAAAGTGGCAAAGTGACAATCCGTATGGACTATGAAAACAAGGAGACAAGGACGGTAACAATAGGCGGAAAGGAGCAGGAAATCAAAGTTCCCTTTGCCATGATCTCCGGCGTCGTCCTGCCTCAGGATACGTTTTCAAATATTGAGGTGACCAATGCCAGACTGCTCTCGGAGGGAAACAACAGTGTGGTAGTGGGCGTGGCTTTTCCGGGGCTTAGGGAGAGCATCGACATGGACAGTCTTAAAAACAAGATGGAAGATGGAGAGGATAAGGAAAAGATAGAAGAACTGGAAATTCCAGATTACATTGAAATCACGGCGGATGCAGAAAACTTTGAACTGGGAATGACCATGACGGTCGCCATGAGCGATATTCTTTCTGACATCGAGTTGACGGACTCTTTTGACCTGTCCGGATTAAACGATTCCATGGATGAACTGAAGGAAGCTACAGACAAATTAAAGGATGGGACTTTGGAGTTGAAAGATGGCAGCGGTCAGCTCAAAGATGGAACACAGGAACTGCTCTCGGGAACAGATGAACTGTGGGACGGCACGGCAGAGCTTAAGGATGGCACCCAGGAGTTATATGATAAGTCAGGCATCTTAAATGATGGGGCAGGGCAATTGGCAGATGGAGCCGGGCAGCTGTATGATGGAACCGGAGAACTGGTAGATGGAGCCGGACAATTATATGACGGAGCTGGAAAACTGGACGATGGGGCAAAGCAGGTAAACGACGGAGCGTCGGCGCTCTATGAGGGAGCAGCGGCTTTGCAGGGCGGTTTCGTGGGACTGCTTACAGGCACACATACCTTAAAGGATGGCGGACAAAGGTTGAGCGAAGGTACTGGAAATCTTTTGAGTGGCACCCAGAGTCTGAATGATGGGGCGCATATGGTCAAGGATGGCGTGGACCAGGTGGCGGCACAGATGGAAATGCTGAAAGCCGGAATAGGAACTCCGGTAAGTTCCGGGGACGGAGTCGATCCGTCCAATCCGGCGACCCTGATGCAGGTTTCTTATCTGCTCAATCAGTCCTTAAAGAAAGCAAGCATGGAAGGGGATGGACTGGCACAGGAATCTTACAATGGAATCTTATCAAGCCTCCAGCAGCAGAGAGCGCAGATGCAGGCAAATCTGGATGCTGCCAGCGGAAATCTGGCGGCTGCGCAGGACAGAGCTTCGGCAGCACAGGCAGACCTGGCGGCAGCCTGCCAGGCGGACACCATGGAATTTGAAGTAGTGACGGGTACCCACGAGGAGGAAAGTTATGTAGATGTGACGGTGGATGCGCCTGTCTACACGACCACAAGGGTGGTGGCAGGAGAATCGGAAGACGGAGAAGGCGGCGGAGAGGTCATCGATGAGACCACGGATGTGGAGACACAGTCCGTCACAGGAACAGGGGTAGTGACGAAGGAAGTGGTAGAGAGCGATACCATTTCGGTACAGTCGGTGGACGCAGACAATCTACAGCAGAAGGCATATGAGTATCAGAGCGCCATGGAGGACGTGGCAGCTGCCCAGGGGGAAGTGAGCGGGTATGCGATTCAGATAGCAGCAATCGATGAGCAGATCGCCGCCATAAGTACAAATGGCGTGGATCAGGGTGCACTGATTGCAAAGTGGGGACCGGCAATTACCTATGCGGCGATTCTTGATCAAAAGCTGGCGGAACTGTCGGGAACACTTAACTCCCAGGAAAGTACGGCAAAGATGACGGCACTGGTACAGGGTGCAGGAAGTCTGGCGGACGGAACCCAGAGTGCCCTTGCAGGTGCAGCAGAATTAAACAGCGGGGTCAATGAATTAAAAACCGGACTTGATTCTTTGGACAGCGGTGCCGGCGAACTGGCGGCGGGAGCGGGCAGTTTGAAGGAGGGGGCAGCCACTTTAAAAGGTGGTACCAGTGAACTAAAGAGCGGTACCTCCACCCTAAAAAGCGGCGCCGGTGAGCTGAAAGACGGGGCATCCGCTTTAAGGGACGGCACTGCCACATTAAAGGATGGAACCACGGAACTTAAGAGCGGAACAGAACAGCTGGTACAGGGCGTCGGAACTTTGAACGATGGCGCAGGAAGTCTTAAGGACGGCGCAGGCGCACTGCGGGATGGTGTACTGACACTGGATGAAGGGATGGGAACCTTAGATGAAGGCGCACTTGCGCTGGTGGATGGCATGTTTGAATTTGACGAGGAAGGAATCAGTAAGCTGACGGACCTGTTCGGAGATGACGTGGAGGATGTGATCGACAGATTAAAGGCGGTGGCTGATGCAGGGAAGGAGTACAATACCTTTACACAGCTTCCGGCAGATGTGGACGGCAGCGTGAAGTTCATTATTAAGACAGAAGGGGTGGAAAAGCAGTAACCGCACAGAAGAAGTATTTGGTGCAAAGAGGAGCTGCGTGCTAATTATTTAGTACGGCAGCTCCTTTTTTTGCGTGGTGAAAGATTTCCTGTGAGATTGGGTAATTGAATCTGCATATCAAAAATGTGGTGTGAAAAATTGATATGTATTTTCTAATAATTAACATTTTTTATAAAAATGAAAAATATGGAGCGGACAAGAGGAAAGATTCATAAGAGACGATAACGTTTCAAATGCAATACAATTAAATCAATCATTTAAAAAAGAATTTTGACATAGGAGCAAGGTTAGGAGGAAAAGGAAATGAATAGGAAAGGAAGGGATTTCACGGTAGGAGATCCCGGACGACAGCTTTTGATTTTTGCGTGGCCCCTTGTTTTATCCATGCTGCTGCAGAATCTGTATAATATGGCAGATACGCTGATTGTAGGAAGATATCTGGGCGATACGGCAATGGGGGCGGTAGGTACCTGCGGAAGCGTCACAAATGTTGTCCTGATGCTGATTGGCGGATGCACACAGGGGATGGCAGTGGTGCTTTCCCAGTATATAGGTGCGAAGGATGAAATAAAAGTAAAGAAGACGATCACAACAGGTCTGTATATTATCGTGGGAATGGCAATTGTATTTGGGATTATAGGAATCGTGTTTGCCAGAAATCTGCTGATGTTGATTAACGTGTCAGGGGAGGCGCTTGACTATGCTGCATCCTATCTGGTGATTATCTTTGCGGGCTCTGTCGCCACTGCGCTATACAATATGGGAAATTCCATGTCAAGAGCCTTGGGAGATTCGGTAACTCCCATGATTGTGCTGATCGTTACCAGCATATTGAATATTTTTTTGAACATTCTTTTTGTGGCCGTTTTCCACATGGGCGTTCCGGGAGTAGCATATGCAACCATATTGGCAACGATTCTTTCGGCAATCGTCTGCTGGGGAATCATCTGGAAGAAAATGCCCATTGTACATCCTGACAAAAATACCATTCGTCCGGATGGAGAAATGGCAAAGCTTGTGCTTAGAATCGGTCTTCCGTCTGCGCTTCAGTCTTCCACTGTCACGATCGGGATTCTGCTTGTCCAGGCTTTGGTAAATGCTTTTGACACGCCGCTGCTTCCCGTTATGGCTGCTTACGCTGCGGCAACGAAGATAGAAGCTTTTATTTCTTATCCGCCCGGGGGGATATCCCAGGGAATGCAGGTATTGGCAGGTCAGAACGTAGGCGCCGGCAAGTTTGAGAGAGTCGGCAAGGGGTTAAAAGCCAGTATTAAGATTATAGCGGTGTACTCTGTATTTTCGGCGTTTGTGCTGATTGCGTTTGGGCGGTCCTTAATGGAATTTTTCACAGCAACACCCGCGACTGTGACGATTGGTTATCATTATCTGGTAGTGACGGCAATTGGCGTATTCTTCTGCGGCATTGTTTTTACGGTACGTTATACCTTAAGCGGATCGGGGGATGCTTCTGCTGCCGTTTATATTTCGGTGATCGAACTGGCAGTGAGAATCGGCAGCGCTTATGTTCTTTCCCATTTTACGCCCCTTGGCTATATTGGCGTATTTTTGGGGACACCCATTGGGTGGATGGTATCGGGCGCCTATGCAGTTGTACGTTACAAAAGCGGCAAATGGAAGAAAAAGAGAATCGTAAAAGAGGATAGGGAATCTGCCTCCGCAAATGCCGGGGCATAAAAATTTCATAAACAAAGAGAAAGGAGAGGAAAAGATGTTTGACAATTTTCTGGTAAGAGAAAACAGTCTTCAAAACGTGGTAAAGGACGGCGAAATAGTTGGCTTTAAGTTCGATGTCCGTATCGCAGAGTACAGGGGGTGCTTTTTGAGCCTTCACAATGGGTATTACATTGATCTGGATGGGGAGGAGTATCCAAGGAATCTTCAGAAGTTTGAAATCAATGGAAAAGAGCCCAGGGATTTTGATGAAATTGCCAAGGCGGTCTGGGAACACTGGGATTATGGAGAGTTTGGAACGGTGTATGTGGACAAGCCGGGAGGGCTTTCAAAGGGACATCACAAGCTGGGCATCATGCAGGGCGTTCTTGTACAGTACGGATGGCAGCCTCATGACCAGGAGTGGATCGATAATCCGCCGGATCCCAGGGATATGCCCTTTAAGCAGACAGAAGTTTATTATTATGATATGGTTGTGGAGTAAGAAAGGAGATAAAAATGGCTATTAAAAGAGGCGTTTCATTTTACAGCTACCAACAGGCGCAGTATTTTGGACAAATGGATTATCATGATATGTGTAAAGAATTGCATGACAACCTAAAATGTGATGGCGTGGAAATCATCAATGAGGCGACTGTGCCCGGATATCCTTTCCCGTCGAGAGCGTTTTTGGCAGATTGGGCAAATACGATGGCCCGCTATGATTTAACACCGGTGGCACTTGACTGTTTCCTTGATACGATGCGCTTTAGGGATCATGTTATGAATAAGGCGGAAGCGGCTGAACTGATCAAGCTGGATTTACAATTGGCACACGACATGGGCTTTAAGCACATCAGGACTATGACAGGACTGCCCGTGGAGGTTACAGAGCGTGCCCTTGATACGGCTGTCAAGCTGGATGTAAAGATTGCATGGGAGATACATGCACCGATTCCCATCAGACCAAACCCGGAAATCAAGGGACTGTTCTGTGACAGTCCTGGAACTGCTGTAATGGATACGGTGGAATTTATTAAAAAGACGGGTACAAAGCATGTTGGCTTCGTGCCTGATATGGGCATCTTTGCAAGAGGACCGCATCTGGATACGGTGGAGAGAATGCTAAGAGATATGAAGGATCAGGGGCTTGCCAGTGAGATTACTGCCCTGATGAAGGAAGTTTCCTTGGGAGAATTATCTACAGAAGTGGAAAAGAGATTTGCAGGAAGGCTTTCTGGGGAAGAAAAACGCACGCTTATGTGGAAGATGCATGCGGCGCCCGAAGATCTTGAGCTGATATTACCCTATGTATTTTCTATTCATGGAAAATGCCATGATTTGACAGAGATACCTGGCAAACCCGGGCAATATGAGGAGCCGGCACTTCTCTATGAAGAGGTGATCGATGTTCTGAAAAAGAATAATTGGGATGGCTATATGTGCACAGAATTTGAGGGACAGCGTTCGCGTCAGGAACGTACCATGGATGATTTTGTGGACGAGGTGGATCAGGTAAGGCGTCACCATGAGATGATGGCACGGCTTATTGGAGAATAAAACATATCGGCAAGAGCAGGGGGGCAGCTATCAGCCCTCCTGTGTTTTTTATATAAAAATAAATGCATAGGAGGAAGAAAAAAATGGCAGGAAAGCTGACAAAGGAAGATGTTAAAAATTTTTATAAGGAATTTTTTCACGAACAGAAGATCGATTATGCAAAAAAAATCATAGCGCCGTATTATATCCAGCACAACCCAGGCGTGGAGGATAGCAGAGAAGGATTTATCAATACTTTTGCTGCTGCATTTGCTTCCGGCAAAAAGTTTAACATTGAAATCGAAGACATTGTCTTAGGCGAAGACATGGCGGCGGTCATACTGAAAAATCAGAGAGGATCCTTTGCGGTGGTGGATTTTTACCGGATAAACAGCGAGGGACAGCTCTGTGAGCATTGGGATGTGTTTTCAAATTAAGATAGAGTGCAGATTAAAAAAGAAAAGGATTTGCAAAAAAAGAAAAAATTTTATAAAAGAGGGACTAGAAATGAAGGAAGAACAAATGATAATAGAAATGTATGATGTAATATGCAATGCCAGAAAAACAGATAGGATCAAGGACTATTTTTCGGAGGAATTTGAAGAGATCACGCCCGGATTTGAAGGGAAAGGACCGGAGGCGTTCCTTAAAAGAAATGAGGATTTCTTTACCTCTGCGGGCGCTGCCATAGAAATGGTAAAGGTCTTTGCAGATACACAAAAGCCAACGGTGGGTGTCTATGCAAAAGCAAGATTCAAAGGGAAAACATTATTTCGTATTGCAGGTTTTTTTGAAATCAAAGACGGAAAGATTGTATCTCACAAATCACTTCATCAACAAATGATCTCTCGGAATTGTGAGTGATCGTGCCGGCGAAACTCTGGCATTGAACTTTGAAAAGTAAATATTATGTGCGGAACGAAAAAAAGCATGAGAAATAAACATAGCTTTTACTATGTTTCGAA
>CATLAK010000022.1 GCA_949878435.1 uncultured Lachnospiraceae bacterium | reverse complement strand
CTGGTTTCTGTGGCTTGAAACGCTGAAATCATTAAAACGAAATCCAAACTTTTCTCTGGAAGAATCCTTTATTTTCAAGTGATTTGCGGAAAAGTTTGGATTTCTCCTAAGTTTGGATTTGTGGGAATGTGCATAACTTGCTATCTTATGGAGTTGTGGGAAAGTCTGTTTGCAGAATGTGGGAAAGCTGCACTTTAGCTTTTCCATGTTCTGTGAACGGACTTTTCCATGATGGAATAGCAAGTTATACACATTTCCACGGTGCTTGTCTTTTGGTCTTTGGTTCGGAATAGTGTGGTGCTGGCGGTCTATCTCTTGTTTTCGGTTACTTGCTTCTTTACCGTACATGAGCATTTTATTAGGGATTCTCGCCTTCCACACATTGCCTTCGCAAGCCTCCCAATTCTTTACCGGTTCTGCCCCTGTAATCACAGCTGCGCGCTCCCATGTATAGTTTGCCCCCGGCATGGATACTCCTGCTGCGTCCAGTACTTCTGTATTCACGAACATTGCTTCCCAGAATCCGTTTACGGGCACTGCGTATTTCTTTCCGTCAACCAATGAAGCGGTGATCAGGTCGTCATTCATATTGCCTGCATAGTCGGGATACTCTTTTCTGATCTCGTCAATGGAAACCACCTTGCCCGCTTCGATGAAGCTGTTTGCGTCTGCTCCGTTGAAGAAGAACAGTACATCCGGCTCTGAACCTGTTTCAAAGTCTGTGATGACACGGGTCTTAAAGGTCACGTCGGAAGTAGCGGAAGTGTCTGCCACCGTGTTGCCGGTCTGCTTGCTTCCGCAGCCTGCCAGCGCGCATACCATAGCTGTTGCTAAAATGAGTGATAATATTCTTTTTTTCATATGTCTTCCCGAAACTCCTCTCAAAATAGCTGCTCCTCATTCTTCTCTGTGGGAAATCATCCCTGCACGGATCCACACCATCCTCATTTAGGACCGAGATCCCGTCCACAAACAAATCTCCCTCTTTATACCCCCAGACACCGTCAAGTCCCATCAGGATATTATCCATGTTCAGTTCCATCACGATCACCCCATACGCATGAAAACTGCTGTCCATAATATTCCTCACCAGATAGACCCTGCCCCCGATATTCAGGAACGCAATATCCGTATCGATCTTAGGCGCAAACTGCTGGATAGTCTCCATCGCATTTTCCTTAAACGCCTGCACCGCCGCAAAAGACCCCCTATTGTTATTCGCATAACAATGATAAAGCACTTCCGGCTGATCTGTAAAATAAAGCACCGTCATATTGATACTCGTATTATAATTATACTGCTGCGTCAGAAACAGCGTTACCTCCTGATTCAGCGCATTACCGTCCTGATTCTTCAGATAACGCCCGTAAGACGCCCGGATTGTAGGAAGATAAGATGCCGTTTTCGACGCCGCCACCACATCATCGATCCTCATCTGACAAATCTCCACCGCCTTATCCGTAGACGTAATAATCGTCTTTTCCAACTGGTCATTAATCTGCCGGTCCACGAAAAAAAACACCATCACCGACAAAAGAAACAGCGGAATAAACCACCCCACCGTCAACATCGCAACCATACTCCACTTAAGCTGCCTTCTCCTCTTCATCCCATCCTCCCCTACAACTTTTTCCCTTCCGCAATCCCGCCCGCTGCCACATATCATTCATCTTCATTTCCATATCATTTCAATACCGTATAAGAGGCATCAGCTCCGACAGCTTGGCGTGTGCGGCATGGTGCTGGGAGGGGCGGCTGGCTTCTATGACGGAGAAAAGACCACGGGCAGGCGGCGGTACATAGTATGGTTTCAAGTCTTTGCGAAAAATCGGCAATTTCACTTACAGAATGTAGAAAAACCTAGGGCAAAATCGCCATGGATGGCGATTTTAGGAGCCAAACGGCACGGATGCCGTCTTGGCTCCGACCCGACCGCCTTGAAACACCTACACACATTCTGTTAGTGAAATCCGATTTTGAGAAGAGACTTGAAACCATACTATGTACCGCCGCCTGTCCGTGGTCCTTTCTCCGTCATAGAAGCCAGCCGCCCCTCCCAGCGCCATGCCGCACACGCCAAGCTGCCGGAGCTGATGCCTGCCACAACCTTACTTCAACCCAAAAAACTCCTCATATATCCCACACACCTTTGCAGCATCCTCCTTAAGCGGCATCTCACAAAAAATCCGAAGCAACGGTTCCGTCCCCGAAAACCTTGCCGTCACCCACCCTCCATTCTCAAAGTACACCTTACTTCCATCCAAATAAGAAACATCTCTGATTTCAAAAGGCAGTTCCGGCAATCTTTTCTCTTCCAGCAATACCTTGCGTATTCTGTCCTTCTTTTCCTGGTTGAACTTGTAATCCCGTTCCTCCATCGATATGGAACCGCATTCTGCCTCAATATCCTTTACGATCTCCGACAGCTTTTTCCCTGTAACTGCGATCATCTCCACCAGCAGCGCCGCCGCATAGATTCCATCTTTCCCCTTGATATGCCCTCGCACGGTAAGACCTCCTGAGGACTCCCCGCCTATGACTGCGTCTGTGGCATACATCTTAGCTGAAATATGCTTGAACCCAACGGGAACTTCATAACATTTCTCCCCGAATTTTTCCGCCACCTTATCCAGCATGTGGGTGGTACAAATGTTGCGGACCACAGGTCCCTTCCATCCTTTATATTTGACCAGATAGTAATAGAGCAGCACCAGAATATCATTTGGATGCAGGAATCTTCCCGTATCATCGATGACGCCGATTCTGTCTGCGTCCCCATCGGTTGCAACGCCGATATCACATTTTTTGTCTATCACGTAATTCTGCAGGGCGCGCAGCGTCGTCGCTGTGGGGGCAGGGAGTTTGCCGCCAAACAAGGTATCATGCCTTTCATGAATGGTCTCCACATCGCATCTTGCGGTGAGCAGAATGGTCTTTAAGGAAGTCTCGCTTACCCCGTACATGGGATCTAAGGCGACCTTAAGTCCGGCATTTCTGATCTTATCCATATCCACTGTCGCTATGATGTTGTCCAGGTATTCATTTAAGGGATAGATTTCTTTAATCAGCCCTTTTTCCACCGCCTCGTCATACTCCATCTCCTCCGGCGGAATATCGGTCAAATCTTTGATGTAGCTTTCCAGTTCCGCCGTCTGAACCTCATCTGCATCCCGTCCTCCCTTGGTGAAGACCTTGATGCCATTGTAAATTGCCGGATTGTGGCTTGCCGTCACCATCATTCCATAGGGGAACTCATGCTTCATCACATAAAACATGACAAGAGGCGTAGGCGCTGATTTGTTGATCAGGTACGCCGTAATCCCTTCCTTTGCGAACACCTCTCCTGCCCACTGCATGGCTTCCTTGGAAAGGAATCTGCGGTCGTAACCGATTACGATTCCCTTCTCTTCCACCCCTTCGGCGCGCATCTTGTCTGCCACTGCCCTTGCAAGAATCTGAATATTCTCCTTTGTAAATCCATCCCCTATCACTGCCCGCCAGCCGCCGGTACCAAATTTAATCATCCGCTTTCCCTCCGTTCCTTCTGCTTCACATGACTGCCTGCCAGCTGCGCATGAAATGCGCCGCCGGTCTGCCGTTACCCTTTCATTTTCCAATCACGACTCTCACCTGATGCTCTGAGCCTTCTTCCATCACAGGAATCTTTTCCACCTTCTGACCATCCAGCCAGATTTCCTTTACGCCCTTCATCTTATGATTCGGGTTTTCCACCTGTATGTGAATCAAAGCGCCCCTCCAGACCCTGTCCGCTGAAAATCCTTCCCAATAGGCAGGAATACAAGGATCTATCTCCAAATAATCCAGCTGAGGTCTGATGCCTAAGATATACCGCGTGGCGCTGAAATATGCCCATCCCCCCGTGCCCGTCATAAAGGGATGCCTTGCCCTTCCAAAGCCGGTGTGGTCCCTGCCCATCACGAACTGGCAATAAGAATAAGGCTCCGACTCCCGCACTTCAATCTTGTCATTCTGATAATAGGGACACAGCGCGTCATAGTATTCCATTGCCTTCCTTCCCTTTTCCTCATCAACAGCGCCGGAGAGGACTGCCCATGCATTGGACTCTAAGTGGACTCTTCCTTCCTTATCCTCCTTGGTTCCAATCTTCTTTCCGTTTTTCGTGATTCCCCTGATGAACCATTCCTCATCCCAAAGCTGTTCGTCGCAGACTTTTTTTACCTTCTCTGCCATGGCAGTATATTTCTTTACATCCTCTTTCTTCCCCAGATATTCTGCAAGTTGGAGGAAATTCTCAATTGCCCAGTAGTGGAGAAAGGATACCATGGCGCTTTCGCCGCCGCCCAAGTTAAGGCAGTCGTTCCAGTCCGCCCGAAGTCCTTTGCAGACGCCTTGCTGCCCCACCTGACTGGCAGAAAAATCCAGAATCTTTGTCATATGCTCATAAACGCTGCCTTCGCCGCCGTCTGCATAGGTAACGATTCTATCTACAAACGTCACATCTCCCGTCTCTTTTACATACTCTGTGATTGCGGCAATCAGCCATAGGGCGTCATCCGAGCAGGCATCTTCTATGCCGTGGACCATATTCTTCTTGTTAAAATCCGGTATCACCGTGGGGGACTTGAAAGGCTTTTCTTTCTTGTCCTTTTCAAACCATTCCGGCTGGAACAAATGTAAGCCATACCCTGCCGACACCAGTCCCTTAAGCAGCTCTACAATTCTCTGCCTGCACTTTTCCGTATTGGAGTGGGGAATCGTCATTGCATCCTGCGCCGTGTCCCGATACCCCAGACCGGTTCTTCCTCCCACTTCGATAAAGGAGGCAAACCTGGAGAACATAACGTTGATTTCCGCCTGATACAAAGTCCATGTATTGATTAGTGTATTCATCCCCTGATTGGGGGTATGAATCTGCAGCTTATCAAGTTTCTTCTTCCAGTAAAGACGCAGATTTTCGTATGCCTGATCCGCCGCTTTGAAATCCTGGTATTTTTCCCTTGCACGCCTTCCTGCCTCCCTATTTCCTTCCCCTAAGATAAAGAGAATCCTCTTCTCCTCTCCGGGGGCAAGCAGGATATCCTTTTGAAGGCTGCCGCAGTGATTATTTCCTTTTTCAAAAGATCCTCCGCATTTGCCATCGATTACCGCCTTAGGGTTATCCTCCGTGTGATACAGCCCTAAGAACTTATCTCTCAGACAGTCAAATCCGTCCGGCGTCTCGTTCATGGTAAAATATTGATAGCCATATTCCTCGTAAAACAAGTCGTGCTCGATGATACCGTCCTCGTAACTGCTCCCCGCACAGTACAGGCTCATTTGGAAATTCTGGTTATCTATCATAATGTGGTGAAAAGAAAATTCGCAATAGGAAAATACCTTAAGGCTCCGCGGCACCTGATCCTCATTTTTTATCCTTACATCCCACAGCTCCAGCGCATCCCCAATCGGTACGCAGAGGGTCTGGCTTGCCCTGATTTTACTGTAGCTGCATTCATAGGTGGTGTAAGACAGTCCATGGCGGCATCTGTAATCCGCTTCTTTAAGCGGCTTTCCCACAGGCTGCCAGGAAATGCTCCAGTAGTCCCCGCTTTCCTCATCCCGAAGATATACATAATGACCCGGGCGGTCCATAGGAACGCTGTTTCCCCGAAACCTGGTTACCCTGTGATATTCCGGTGTCTTATGGAACATGTACCCCCCTGCCGTGTGATTGACCACCACACAGGTATCCTCCACGCCTAAGTAATTGGTCCATGAAGCCGGCAGGTCAATCCTGTCGATCACATACTCTCTGTTCTTATCGTCAAAATGCCCGTATTGCATAGCAGACTCCTCCCTTCCTTATGATTTTATTATAGCTTCTTAAGGTTTCTTGCGGTATTGCCATTCCTGTTAATATTTGACGATTTTTGTTCATCCCCGAGAAAAGAAATGTGGCAGATTTGTTCTCACGTGCAAATTATGGTAAAATGAAATCATTGATAGAACCAACAACTGATTTATTCAAAAGAGGGATGGAAAATGATTTTTTTACCGCATATTATTTTACTGCTGCAGTTACTGCGCGTAATTGCCTATGACATATGTTACGACTGGGAGTATAAACATGGAGAATACCTGCTGTATACCGTTTTTTCTGTATTGCTGATTTTTATATATGCCGCTGTCCTATGTTACCTGCATCTTATGCCTTACAAGGACAAGAATCCGGTCTCTCTCCGGCTTAAGATCATGAAAGGGGCAACGAAAATCTTCCGGTTGTGTTTCTGGGGGATTCTTGCACAGCCTTTCCTTTATTTCTTTAAACTATATACCCCTGCGCTTGTTCTGTTTTCCGGCAGCGGAATGTCTGTCGTCTTGTTTGACGCGGTGGCTGCTTTTTTCTTCTTTTATTTTCTTATTTTGAACGGATGCATACGAATTCTGTGTACCTGCCGCAGCCTTGGCGTCTGGAAAAGGGTGGTGTTTGTCTTCTTTTTGTGGATACCGCTCATTCATCTGTTTCTTGCCCGGTATCTGAGCCGGCGGGCAAAAATTGAATATGATGCGGAGGTCTATCGGTTTGAAAACAGACAGATTCGGGCGGATTCTGAAGTCTGCGCTACCAAATATCCCATCGTCCTGCTCCACGGGATTGGATTTCGGGATCTGCAGTATTTCAATTACTGGGGGCGCATTCCAGCGGAATTGGTGAGAAACGGTGCCACTGTCTATTACGGTCACCAGCAGGCATGGGGAACGATCGAGGACAATGCGCTGATTATTAGGGATACAATAGAGAAGATTCTTGCAGAGAACCACTGTGACAAAGTCAATATTATCGCCCACTCCAAGGGAGGTCTTGACGCCCGCTATTTAATCTCAGGCTTACATATGGAAAATCAGGTAGCGTCCCTGACCACCATATCCACTCCCCACAGAGGATCGGAACTCTTAAATGTTTTAAATAAACTGCCGGATTCTGTTTACCGTCTGGTTGCCTCCCTTTTCGACTCCACCTATAAGAGGCTGGGCGATCCGGCGCCGGACTGTTACCATGCCAGCAAGCAGCTTTCCAGTGAGTTTTGCAAAACATTCAATGAAACCTATAAGGACGCCCCATGCGTCTATTATCAAAGTTATGCTTCTTATGTAAAGCACACCCTCGGGGACCATCTTTTGAGCATCCCCAACCTCATTATGTTCTTCACCGGCGCCCCCAAAAACGACGGACTCGTAAGCATCGAGTCAGCCAAATGGGGACACTTCAAGACAGTTTTTGCCAGCAGCGGCAGGCGGGGAATCTCCCACGGAGATATGATCGATTTGAAACGGGAAGACTATAAAGGGTTCGATGTCATTGAAGCCTATATACGGATCGTATCTGAACTGAAAAATTTGGGCTTTTGATTTTGCCCATTTTATTGTAATTTTTCCCAAAAATGGTATAATGAAACATATTCTAATTATGCAATATATCTATTAACTGATATATTATTTCAGAACCCGAACCTTGACATCATAATAAAGTATTGTATCTAAGCTGTTCACAGATAAAATTACCTTACCCTTTCAGACTTATGCCCGTATTTTCATGCACCGGTGCAAAGGCTGAATCGCAGTAAAAATGTGGGAATCAGACATAATTTGTTCCCAAAGGGAGGATAAGAGAATTTTATGTTAAACAAGATTAAAAATATGAAGGTCGAGAAGAAGCTGAGGTATTGTTTTGCACTGGTTGTTGCCATCGCCAGCATCTCTGGTATTTTAGGTCTTATTTTTTTGCTGCTCCACGATATCCAATACAGTAACGCTTTGGTCTCCAATGGATTTTCCCAAGGTGAAATTGGTATCTTCAGCACCTATCTGAATAAGGAACCTGCAATTATAAGAGAAATGATTCTTTTAGAAGATGAGGCAGATTTGCAGGAATCTGCAGACGAATTAGCGCAGACACAGGAAATTACAAATGCTGCCGTCGTTACGATGGTGCAGCATTGCAACACAGCCGAAGAAAAGGAATACGTTAAAATCATTGAAGAAACTTTGCCTGAATACCGCAGCATATTTGCCGAAGTGCAGGAACTGGCAATGCAAAACAAAAATGATGAAGCCCGCGACATGTTGATTTCCCAAGGCAAACCTGCCCTGAAGCAGTTGACCAATGCAGTAGAAGGATTGATCGATTTAAATGTGAAAATGGGAAATGAAGTGTCCAGTTCTTTAGGGATTCAAACTTATATTATTTTAGCCGTAATCGTTCTTGTTGCTTTGCTTGCCGTTTTAGTCGCTACAAAGTTCTCCAAATTTGTGGCAAAATTGTTTTCAGAGCCTATCACGCATGTCAAGGAAGCATCCGCTAAACTTGCACAGGGGAATCTGGATATTGAAATTGAAAAAATGTATCCTGATGAAATCGGCGAGATGACCGACTCTTTCAGGGAAGCTACTGACAGCCTGAAACTGTATATCAATGAATTGAGCAGATGCCTTAATGAAGCTGCCACAGGCAATTTCACTATCACTTCCGACATAGAATTTAAGGGTGATTTTAAAGCCCTGTCGGATGCCCTTGAAACAATTATATCTTCTTTAAACGGCACACTCAAAAATATCAATGAAGCTGCCGAGCAGGTTGCATTAGGCGCCGGTCAGATGGCTGAAAGCGCGCAGGCATTGGCAGAAGGCGCTACCGATCAGGCAGGTTCCGTGGAAGAACTGACTGCGACCATTCAAAATATCACAGAGGCAGTCGTACACAGTTCCGAAAAGGCAAAACGTTCTTATAAAGACGCAGAAGGATTTGAAAAAGCCGCCGAAAAGAGCAATGAAGATATCAAGCTTC
The DNA here is from genome assembly GCA_949878435.1 of uncultured Lachnospiraceae bacterium. Classification (GTDB taxonomy): domain Bacteria; phylum Bacillota; class Clostridia; order Lachnospirales; family Lachnospiraceae; genus Suilimivivens. The sequence goes on along the minus strand of CATLAK010000022.1, from coordinate 40,325 downwards.
TCAACACCGCAATGGGACGGATCAACGATACTTCTAAGCAGATTGCAAACATCATCGCTGAAATCGAAGACATCGCTTCCCAGACAAATCTTCTATCTCTCAACGCTTCCATCGAAGCCGCAAGAGCAGGAGAAGCCGGAAAAGGATTTGCCGTCGTGGCAGATCAGATTGGCAAGCTGGCATCAGACAGCGCCAATTCCGCAATTAATACAAAGAAACTGATTGAAAACTCCATTGTAGAAATCGAACATGGAAATGAAATCACAGCCAAAACCACAGCCGCCATTGAAGCTGTCATCGAAGGTATCAAAATGCTTGCCTCATCCACAAAGGAAATCAGCGAATTATCCGACGAGCAGGCCGATGCCATGAAACAGCTTGAAATGGGCGTGGAACAAATTTCTGAAGTCATTCAGAATAATTCAGCAGCAGCGCAGGAAACTTCCGCTACTAGTGAAGAACTGTCCGCACAGTCTGACAATCTGGAAGGATTAGTCGGACAATTCAAGTTAAAAGCTTAGAAGAATTTTTTCTGTCCAATAACTTATATACAATGCGCTGCAGACGACACACGACATACATATTTTACTCTATCATGTATGAATTTTGGTTATACGGGTGATAGAAACATCAGAGCTTATAAAAAAGGTATCCTCCAACGGTTTTCCTGTGGGAGGATACCTTTTTATTTCCGCAGGCAGTCATTTATACTTTTTCAGAGATTCCGTAAACGGCGCCCTTGCGATACCATGTTCTGTCACAATTGCCGTAATCAGTTCATGATCCGTCACATCAAACGCCGGATTAAAGACCTTCACCCCTTCCGGCGCCATCCGCTCTTTATACCACATTTCCGTCACTTCCTCTGCCGGACGCTGTTCAATCGTAATCTCCGCCCCTGTAGGCGTGTCCAAATCGATGGTGGAAGTAGGCGCACACACATAAAACGGTATCCCATACTGCTTTGCCACTGCCGCCACCACACTGGTTCCGATCTTATTTGCCACATCCCCGTTGGCTGCCACCCTGTCACATCCCACGAACACGGCGTTGACCCATCCGTTTTTCATGACCATACCTGACATATTATCACAGATAAGGGTCACATCCACCCCGGCGCTGTGCAGTTCATATGCCGTCAGCCTTGCTCCCTGCAAAAGCGGTCTCGTCTCATCTGCAAATACCCGGAACTGATAGCCTCTCTCCTGCCCTAAGTAAATCGGTGCCGTCGCCGTCCCATACTTACAGGTCGCAAGCTGTCCCGCATTACAATGGGTCAGAATCCCGTCCCCCGGCTTTACAAGACTTAAACCGTATTCCCCGATGGCTCTACACACCCTGATGTCCTCTTCTTTGATTTCCCCAGCCTCTCTGCCAAGAATCTCCACGATCTTTGGCACATCATTTCCATCCTCATGTGCTTTCTGGCACACCCTGTCCATCCGATTCAGCGCCCACGCCAGATTGACCGCCGTAGGACGCGCCGCGTCCAGATACTCCTTCTGCTCCTTGAACCTTTTATAAAATCCCTCAAACTCCGTCTCTTCCTCTGCAATCTGCCTTGCCAGCACATAAATCCCGAATGCTGCTGCCACCCCGATTGCCGGCGCTCCCCTGACCTTCAAAAGATAAATCGCATCCCAGATTTCCTGCGCCGTCCTTAAACGAATCATCTCTACCTTTCCCGGTAATCTGGTCTGGTCAATAATAATGACACTTTCGTCATCATCGCTTAAATCCACTGTTTCGTATGTCATAATATTCTCACTCATCGCCTGCTGCCTCTTCCTTTCTTCCTCTTTCGCCCGCTATCCTCTTTTTCTCCAATACATCTAACACAGAAAAAACAACACATAAAAGGATTGCCAGAAAAGATACCGCCCGCTCGATTCTCGAGTTGATACGCTCCCTTCTTTTCCTGCGCTCCTTTATCCTTCTCTTTTCCTCTTTCTTCCGTTTTCCATCGCTTAAAATCGCCTGTGTCATATCTATCGACTCTCCCAGTCACACTATAATTTGTTTTGCCTTCTTCATTCTATCAACAAACCAACTAAAAGGCAATACGGCGGACGCTCAAACAGGCGTATACCGGCTGACTGTTAAGATAAATATTCCTTTAGCGGATAGGCTTGAAAAAAATGCAGGATAATGGAAATATTTATTGCCCCCCCTGAATTATGATATACTTTTCCATATTACAAAGGGGGATAATGTTATGGAATTAGGTTTAATCAGTTTATTATCATTGATATTTGGCGTTGTGGGAATGTGCCTTTCGTGTATCGTCATTGGCGTTATCCCATGCGCCATTTCTCTTATTTTAGCAATAATTGCATTAAGAAACGACCTATATGCCAGATGGCCTTCAATTTGTGGAATTATCTGTTCAGCAGTAGGTTTTGTCATGTTTGCCGTTGTGGTTTCCCAAACAAATGGATATGAGCAAGCGAATGTTGCAACGCCAACTGATATTGTGGAAAATTTTACGGCTTCTGATCAAACAAAGTATGATGAAAGCAATTACAGCAAAGAACTTGTTATTGAAAATAATGACTCTGAAAATAACGATAATCAATCGAACTCGGTTGAAAATAGTAATATTACGGTAAGGGAGAATGAAAGTAATCCTCAAATTATTGATATGGATTTTGATACTTTCCATTTAAAATATGTGAGTCATGAAGTATCTGCTGATTATGATGGAAATCCCTGTGTTATCATTTATTATGATTTTACCAATAATGATGATGAACCACAAAGCGCTTTGCTGGCAGTATATTCACAAGTGTTCCAAAATGGAATAGAGTGCGATCTAGCGTATATACACGATAACGAATATACAAGTAATGAATCAAAAGATGTACAAAAAGGTACAACAATAAGAGTCGGTAGTGCTTACTCTATATCAGATATGAGCGATGTGGATGTCATAGTAAAAGAATCATTTTCGTTTAATGACAAATCGGACAAAATGACTCTCAAGTTAAGTCAATAAAATATAAAGGAGAAAGTTCAAATGGCAAATGTAAAATGTGCAAAGTGTGGAAACTTAATATCCGGAGTGTCGGCAGGTCAGACAATCAAATGCCCTAAATGTGGTCATTCGATGAAGCTTTCATTATCATCAAATGCATCAGCTAATGCAGCCGCATCAGCCAGCAAAAAGAAGTCAGCAGGAGCACCTCTGGCGACTTGGAAATTAGTTTCTGGAATATTATCAATGGTGCTATTCCTTTTAGTTTCTTTCCAGTCGTGTGCCGCCGGACTTGGAAACGCAATCACAAATAATGGAGAATCAAGCGGAAGCGGCGGAATTATTTTATCAATACTTATGCTATCTGGTGGAATAGTATCCGTTGCCACAAGAAAAAGCGAACGTAATGGCGGAAACATTGCTCTGATTATCCTATTTCTTCTTGCATCTTTAATAGGATTTGGCTCAGCAGGAAGTTTTGTAGATTTAAATATCTGGGCAGCATGGTGTTTAATAAATGCTATTTTGGCAATAATTGCAATGGCAAAAAACAAATAATTATGAAAATTGTATTAAGGCATAGCAATCGCTCAAACTGACTGTAAAGATGAATATCATTTTACCAAATGAGTTTGGAAATGAGCATGACAATTGAGGGATGGATTTACGGGCGGCGCATAGCGACAGGCGGCAGCGGAACAGGCAGGGCTATGGAGCGGCAGGCAGTACTTAAACGGATGGATGCGGCTTCCTGCACATAACCCCTTTTCTGCACATATACTATAGAAAAAGAGCGGCAAAACACAAGCCACTCTTATATCTAATCGTATCCTATGGAGTCCCTATGGCAATAACCTCACTAGATATCCTCAATCTGTCCCATTCCCTTAAAGATGTGTGTGAAGTAAACTGCAACACCTCCGAGTGTCTCTCCAGCACACTAAAACTTTTACTGCAATATAATCTGATTCAGGCTAACTTAGAGTTCGGCAAACAGTTCGACTGTGGTTTTCCGTTTTCCCCTCCCAAAACAGTTCAGAAGGAAAGCTCCCCCATGGAGCAGGGAACAGGGCTTGACCTTACGAACCCCAATTGTACCCACCGCACCGACCAATAATCTGATTACATCTCTGCCAGCCGGAGGCGTTCAATGATGCTCTTTTTACACATGCTGTGGTAGCAGATCACCGGCAGGATGACGGACATGAGAAGGATTACGGGAATGCTGACCACCATGGGGAGGATGCTGAAGCTCCATTCAAAGTAAGCCATATTTTTCCCAAGCATGTAAATCAATCCGCAGCTGACCACATTTCCTAAAGTCAGTGAAATCAAAAGGGTAAATGCGCCATACCAGATGCCCTCCATGGTGAGCATTTTTTCCAGCTGTTTTCCCGTCATGCCCACCGCCTGCATCATGGCAAATTCCTGTTTTCTTGCAAGAATGCTGGTAATCATGGCGTTGATCAGATTTAAGACGCCAATCACCCCTAAGATAAATGCAAGCAGGCTGCCAATCACAGAAAACATCCGTGTCTCCTTGGCAAATTCGTCCCGCAGGGAATCCTTGGTAATCAATACTAAATCTGGGTACTTCTCTTCCAGCAGCGAGGTGATTTCTGCTGCCACCTGCTTATCTGTCCCTTCTGCCACATCGATGCAGGCGTGAATGGCTCCTCTCGTGTCATATAGTTCCTCGAAGTCCTTTTCACTAAGTACAAACTCTTCGCCGCCTACCACCCAGCTTTTGGTACTGATGGCATAAGGGTAATCCACGATTGCCATGATTTCCAGTTCTTTTGAAGGCAGCGATTCGTCGCCGCTTCCCAGCGTAACCTTATCACCTACGGAAATCAAGTTTTCATCGTCTCTTTGCGTCCACAGTGCATATCCGCCCTGCTTAAACTTCTCAAGATCCAATTCTCCTTCCAGCAAAGAAAGCTCCGAAAACAGGTCGTCGGGAAGGCAATAACAGCGTCCGTTAGTCGTTCCGCTTTCCATGATCTGTGCCACAATTTGCTCCATGAACCGCCCCTTCTCGCTTATTTTCTCCGGGCTCCAATAGGCTGAAAATTTCTCCAGCATTTCCGGTGAGTAAGTCAGAAGACCACCCCTGCACTGCAGCGAACTGACCTTCTCTACCCCGTCCATTTTCTGTATCTCTGATACCGCCTCTTTGGTGACCGCTTCATAATCTGTCTCCGGCGCTGTCATATTGACCGCACTGTAATGGCTGACCTGCATATCCGCCAAAAGATATGTTTTCACATACTGGTCAAAACTGAATCCTTTGATCAGGCAGTAGGTTCCATTTAGCAGAACGAGGCTCAAGGATAAAGATGCCACCACTACCGCTGCCTTGCGTTTGTTCCTTCCCATATTGGCAGCTGCCAGACGGGCGGCGGAAATCCTGCCGGATTTCTTTTCTTTCTTTTTATATTGTTTGTTCTCCACATAGCGCACCGCTTCTATGGGAGATACCTTCGCCGCCAGCCGGCAGGGCTTGATGCAGCTTAGATAGACCACGAATAGAGCAAATACCGCCGAACCAGCAAATATCCATGGATTAAGAGAGATATTTTCTACAGAAACGCTGACCGCGCTGTAGATAAAGGGCAAAAGCATTTTCCCCACGAACCATCCGGCAAAAAGCCCTATGGGAATCCCCACTGCGGAGAGCAAAAGCGCCTGGGCGCGTACCATCCTTCTTAACTGCTTTCCTGTGGTGCCAATGGTCTTTAAAAGTCCATAGTACCGGATATCACTGCTCACATTGATATAAAAGATATTATAGATAATCAGGTATCCTGACAAAATGATAATGCCTAGCAACCCGACTCCCAGCACAATCGTCATTCCGTCCATGGTGGCGGTGGCATATCCCCAATTGACCGATTCCCTCAATTCGTCTTCGGCAAAGCCGGCTCTCTTAGTCAGGTCGCTGACCTGGGACTCTATGTCATAGGAGGAATCAAACCATACACTTGCCGAAAGTGTTCCCTCTGGATGAAAAAGCCCTCTTTCCTCTTCACGTTTATAATAGTTTTCTTCCAGCAAATCTACATGCGCATCCAGCCACTGCCTTGAAATCCAAAATTCCTGCGCATGGGAGGCGTCATTGGAATACCAGAATCCGCTTAAGATAAACTCCTCATTAAACGTCTTTTCCCTGCCATCCTTATCATGGGTCACGATGGTGAGCGGCACCTTCGCGCCCAGTTCAAGAGGGACACCCAGCGCCTCAAGCACTTTGCTGCTGGCGGCACACTCCTTCATCTCCTTTGGCATTCCGCCCTTTTCGGGATAGCAATAGCTCCACTTTGCCATCTTATCTTCTGCGTAGCGCACTTCCGTCTGCAGCATATTCAGTTCCGGGTTCTGGGCAAATCCGGCTACAATATCATAAGCAATATCTTTGTAACCGCCTGCCGCTTTGATTCTCTCATACTCTTCCTCTGAAAGGTATTTGTAACCGCCGTGGGCGCTGGTGCCGATCTGACGGAAGATTCCCTCCTGCATGGACTCCATCATGGAAGTGCCCACCGTAAATAACGCCGTAAACAGCAAGGTGGTGAGGGCAATCGCCAGGATTGCTATGATGTTCTTCCATTTCTTTTCCCGCATGGTTCTGTAGGACAGGGTGCGGATGATCTTCTTGTTTGCAACTCTCTTCATGCCTTACCGCCTCCTGTCACGATTTTTCCGTCTTCAATCCGTACCATCCGGTCTGCCAGCTGGGCAATCTCTTCATTGTGGGTAATCATGACGATGGTCTGCTCGAATTTCCTCGCCGTCACCTTCAAAAGCCCCAGCACATCCTGACTGGTGCCGGAATCCAGATTTCCCGTAGGCTCATCTGCCAGGATAATCGCCGGCTTCGCCGCAAGGGCGCGGGCAATGGCTACCCTCTGCTGCTGTCCTCCTGAGAGCTGGGATGGGAGGCTGTTGATCTTCGCTTCCAAGCCCAGCGTCTTTATGATCTTATCCACATAGCTTTTGTCGATCTGGTTTCCGTCTAACTGAACCGGGAACACAATATTCTCATATACATTCAATACCGGCACTAAGTTGTAGCTTTGAAATACAAAGCCGATTTTCCTTCGCCGGAAAATCGCAAGTGCATCCTCTTTCAGGGAAGAGATGTCTTTGCCGTCCACCAGCACCTTCCCTTCCGTGGGATAATCCAGACCGCCCAGCATATGCAGCAGTGTGGATTTGCCACTTCCGCTGGTTCCCACGATAGAGACGAACTCTCCCTGAGCTACCTTCAAATCTACTCCGTCCAGCGCCTTTACCTGGCTTTCTCCTTCTCCGTAATATTTTTTCAATCCATTTGTTTCCAAAATGACCATAAGACTGCCTCCTGTAAGTTTTCTTTTTTAAACTATAACAGGAAAACCTTTCTTTCCTCTGTCTCAAATCTAACAGTTTTGAAAGAATCTTTATTTTGCCATATAAAAGGAAAAGGTACTTCCCTCGCCATGCCTTGACTTCACCCGCACATAGCCTCCCTGCTTTGCCGCGATCTCCCGCACCAGATAAAGACCGATTCCCACGCCTTTTTCCTGCGCTGCTTCCGCGCTTCTGTAAAAACGCTCAAAAATTTGCGCCTGCTCCTCTTCCCTGATTCCAATCCCTGCATCCGTCACGGAAACGACGGCAAACATTTCATAGTCTCTTACCTGTACCTTCACTTCGCTGCCTGCAGGGCTGTATTTGATAGCATTGTCCAGCAGATTTCCAAGCGCTTCCTCCGTCCACTTCCGGTCATAATTCGCCTTTACATCCGTCTCCTCTATGCTAAGCCGGATTCCTTTTAAAGCCGCCGCTTCCTCCGCCCCTGCGGCTGCTGCCCTGATACACGGCATGATTGCTTCCCGTTTCGGCTTAAGCACAAGCACTTCGCTTTCCAGCCGGGAGACTTTCACCAGTGACCGTATCAAAAAATCCAGCTTCTCCGACTGCTCTTTGATATTTGTTACGATAGGCACAAGTTCCGGATCTGTCTCCTTTTCCTGCAGAAGCTGGGCATATAGAAGGATATTGGCAAGAGGTGTCTTCGTCTGGTGGGAGATATCGGAGATCAGCATCTTGATCTTCTTCTGTTCTTCAAGCAGCCGGTGTTTAGAACTTACAGAAGAAGATAGGAATTTTTTCCACTTCACCTCAAGCCTGGAAAGCCTGCTCTCATCATAAGCGCGTTCTTCAAAGGTATCATTGATGGCGTCCTCAAGCATCTCCTCAAGCCGCCTCATCACGCCAAATCGCGGGAATTTCATCTAATTTCTCCTTTCCACACATAGCCGATTCCATAGACCGTCTGCAGATGTCCTTCTCCGTCCTCCTTCAATTTGCTCCTAAGCCTCCCGACCGCCACCGACAAAGCATTCTCATCCACAAATTCTGCCCCGTCAGTCCATATTTTATCGATCAGCTTTTCCCTTCCCATGACAATATTTTGATTTTCAACGAGAATCTGCAGCAGCTTAAGTTCCGTTTTACTTAGGACAATCTCTTCCTCTCCGCGCATAATCTTCATCTCTTCAAAGCAAAAGGACAACTCTCCAAAACGCCAGACCTCTTTTTTCTGCTTCCCGGCATTCTTTAACGCCTTGTCGATCCTGGCGCGGAGTACCATAAGGCTGAACGGTTTGGTAATGTAATCCTCCGCCCCCAGTTCCAAGCCTCGCACCTCGTCGATCTCCATGTCATTTGCAGTTATGATGATGATGGGGATGTCCCTGCCTGCCTTTACCTCCTTTAGCAGGTCATAGCCGCTTCCGTCGGGCAGATTCAAATCCAGCAGTATCAGATCGAACACCGCGCTGCCTGCCAGCGCCTCCCTTGCCTTTGCAATGCTTTCACATAAGGTAAAGGTCAAATCATCCCTTCTAAGCGCCAGCTCTATTCCTTCACGGAGTCCTCTGTCATCCTCCACGACTAAAATTCTTTTCATTTTGCCTCTTCCTCTGATTTTTTATATGCCAATCGAGCAGGGGAAGTTTTTCTCCCTGCCCGCCGCGCAGTCCGCATGCTGCACCAGCAGCAAACTTTCATCTGCGAACCTACGCATAAAAAACTGGCAGGAAAGTTCATTCCTGCCAGCTTCCTATATCTTATTTTGCAGCAAGTTCTGCTTTCAATCTTTCGGTGAGCGCAGGAACGATCTTGTTCAAATCACCTACGATACCATAGTCGGCTACGTCGAAGATAGGCGCTGTGTCATCCTTGTTGATTGCAATGATGATGTCTGCCTCTTCCATGCCTGCTACATGCTGGATTGCACCGGAAATACCGATTGCAAAGTATACGTTGGGACGAACGGTCTTTCCTGTCTGTCCAACCTGTAAATCTTTGGGCTTCCAGCCTGCATCTACGACTGCACGTGAGCAGCTTACTGTGCCGCCGATTACTTCTGCAAGGTCTTCCAGAATCTTGAAGTTCTCAGGGCTTCCAACGCCGCGTCCGCCGGATACTAAGATCTTTGCATCCATGATATCGGCTACGTCTGAAACTGCCTTTACAACTTCTAAGATTTCTACATACTTATCGTTGGGTGTAAATCCAGGATTGAACTCTACCACAACTGCCTTCCTGCCAGCTTCTCTGGACGCTTTCTGCATAACGCCGGGACGGACGGTCGCCATCTGGGGACGGAAATCAGGACATGCAATGGTTGCAATTGTGTTTCCGCCGAATGCAGGACGTGTCATGAGCAGCTGATTGTGAAGCTGTTCTTTGCCCGGAATGGGGTTGATCGGGAAATCACCGATATCAAGCTGTGTACAGTCTGCTGTAAGACCTGTGTGGATTCTTGCAGACACTCTGGGACCTAAATCACGTCCAATTGCGGTAGCGCCAACTAAGAAAATTTCAGGCTTGAACTCATTAATCACAGATGCCAGGGCATGTGCGTAAGGCTCTGTCCTGTATTCTTTCAATTCGGGATCATCCACAACGATAACTTTATCTGCACCATATTCAGCAAGCTCATCTGCAAGTCCCTTCACGTCGCTGCCGACCAAAACTGCCGTTACTTCTGTGCCTAAATCTTTCGCAAGGTCTTTTCCCTTGCCAACTAATTCTAAAGCAATTCCGCTGAGTACATTGTCTACCTGCTGTGCAAAGACAAATACTCCTTTATAATCTTGAATATTCATTTTGAACCTCCATCATAGTAATTAGATTACATGTTTTACTTTTAATTTATCGATAATATATTCCACGGATTCTGTAGGATCAAGATTTACCTTCTCGCCTGCTCCCTTTCTTACCTTGTCGGAAGCTTTGGCAATCTGGGTGGGTGATCCCTTAAGTCCTAAGTTGGAATCCTCAACATCAACTAAATTTGCTCTTCCCCATACGGTAATCTCTGCATTGTATGCGTCAAAGATTCCGCCGGGAGTCATATAACGGGGCTCATTTAATTCAGCAAGGGCTGTGATCAGGCAGGGCATTTTTGCCTTTAATACGTGATATCTGTCATCATACTGACGCTCAACGATTACGCTGTCGCCTTCGATCTGAATCTTCTGTGCATAAGAAATAACGGGGATTCCAAGATGCTCAGAAATCTGGGGACCAACCTGTGCGGTGTCGCCGTCGATTGCCTGACGTCCTGTGATGATCAGGTCATATTCCAGATTGCGGATTGCACCGGCAAGTGTCTGGGAGGTTGCCCATGTATCTGCGCCGCCGAGCACTCTGTCTGTTACAAGGATTCCCTTGTCTGCACCCATAGCCATTGCCTCGCGGAGCACTTCTTCTGCCTTGGGAAGACCCATGGTAACTACCGTTACCTCTGCACCGTACTGATCTTTTAATCTAAGCGCTGCTTCCAATCCTGCCTTATCGTCGGGATTCATAATGGTAAGCATTGCGCCTCTGTCAAGAGTACCGTCGGGATTAAACTTAACGCCGCCCTTGGTATCAGGTACCTGTTTAACACAAACAACAATTTTCATTGTATTATCTCTCCTTATAAATTAATCTTTTTCTATGTTCCGGTTTACTTAAGCAGCGCACTTGAGATAACCATTCTCTGCACTTCGCTTGTTCCCTCGTAGATTTCGGTAATCTTTGCATCACGCATCATGCGCTCAACATCGTATTCTCTGATGTAGCCGTATCCGCCGTGAAGCTGAACTGCCTTGGTGGTCACTTCCATTGCAACTTCTGCCGCATATAATTTAGCCTGAGCTGCTTCTACAGAGTAAACCTTCTGTGTTGCCTTTGCCATAGCTGCCTTATAAACGAGAAGCTGTGCAGCCTGTACCTTGGTAGCCATATCAGCAAGCTGGAACTGTGTATTCTGGAATGCGCCGATGGCTCTTCCGAACTGTTTTCTTTCTTTTACATATTCAATGGTGCGGTCAAGAGCGCCCTCTGCAAGACCAAGAGCCTGTGCAGCAATACCGATACGTCCGCCGTCCAGTGTATGCATGGCAATACCGAATCCCTTTCCTGCCTGACCTAAAAGATTCTCTTTGGGAACACGGCAGTCTGTGAAGATCAATTCATAAGTGGATGATCCGCGGATACCCATCTTCTTTTCCTTTGTACCAAAGGTAAAGCCAGGCATTCCCTTTTCCACGATAAATGCAGAAATCATTTTTTTGCTTCTGCCTTTTGCATCTGTGACAACATCTGTCACTGCAAAGATAACATAGATATCGGCTTCCTTACCGTTTGTGATAAAGATCTTGGAGCCGTTTAACACCCACTCGTCGCCGTCTAAAACAGCCTTTGTCTGCTGTCCCTGTGCGTCCGTTCCTGCACCGGGCTCTGTCAGACCGAATGCACCTAACTTCTCGCCCTTGGCAAGGGGAACTAAGTATTTCTGCTTCTGCTCTTCTGTTCCGTAAGTCATGATCGGATCACAGCAAAGAGAGGTATGGGCAGATACGATAACGCCTGTGGTGCCGCAGACTTTGGAAAGCTCTTCCACACACATAGCATAAGTAAGGGGATCGCAGCCCTGTCCGCCGTACTCCTTCGGTACAGGAATGCCAAGGAAACCTGCTTTTGCCATCTTTTCAACGGTTCCTCTGGGGAAGACTTCTGTCTCGTCAACTTCCTGCGCCAAAGGCTTAACTTCTTTTTCTGCAAACTCTTTGAAAAGAGTTCTTGCCATTTCATGTTGTTTTGTTAACATAAAATCCATGATATTGATTCCTCCATAAAGTGTTTAATATTGTATTACTTAGAATAATCATAGAAACCTTTTCCGGTTTTCTTTCCAAGCTTTCCTGCACGTACCATCTTGCGAAGAAGTGGATGAGGACGGTATTTAGGATCGCCTGTCTCGTTCAGCAGTACTTCCATGATGGCAAGCACGATATCAAGACCAACCAGATCGCCCAGTGCAAGAGGTCCCATAGGATGGTTCGCACCAAGCTTCATAGCTTCGTCGATGTCGGCAACGCTTGCTGTTCCGTCAGCATAGATGCCGATTGCTTCGTTGATCATAGGGATCAGGATTCTGTTTACCACAAAGCCGGGGGCTTCCTTCACCTGTACCGGTGTCTTGCCGATTTCTACAGCGATTGCTTTGATCTTTTCTACCATCTCGTCAGGTGTGTTTTCACCGGCAATGACTTCTACCAGCTTCATTCTGTCTGCAGGATTGAAGAAATGCATACCGATCATAGGTCTGTCCAGACCTGCGCCGATTTCTGTGATGGATAAAGAAGAAGTGTTGGATGCGAACATGCAGTCCGGCTTAACGATTTCCATCAATTCCTTGAAGGTATCTTTCTTAATCTTCATATTTTCAGGCGCAACCTCTACGATCAGATCGCAGTCTGTACAAATATCTTTTAAACCGCAGGTAATCTTAGCCATGATGGCATCAGCTTTTTCCTGTGTGATTTTCTCTTTGTTTACCAGGAAATTCATGTTTTTCTGGATTCTTGCCTTGCCGCCTTCAGCGAACTCCATTTTGATATCGCAAAGACATACTTCATATCCGTCTGTCATTGCAAATGCCTGTGCAATTCCGGCACCCATGGTACCTGCACCAATAATACCTACTTTCATTTTCAAATCCTCCTATACTATGTTGGTTTTGTATTTATCACCGCCTTAGGGCAGTGTTAAACTCTTTTTAGCAGTTCTTAAACGGCTCTTTCACTTTTTCTTTGTTCTTGTCAAGGAAAAATGCCATGCCGTATTTCTGGTCTTCCGTCTCAAAACAGTCGCCAAATAATTTCTCTTCAATCACGATTGCCTGATCCATATCTACGTCCAAGCCTTCATTGATTGCCTTCTTGCAGTTGCGCACTGCGATAGGTGCATTCTTGGCAATGCCTGCTGCCATCTTTTCTGCTGCGGGCATCAGCTCTTCCTGTGTATAGACCGCATTTACAAGACCGATTCTTAATGCTTCGTCTGCTTTGATATTCCTTGCCGTATAAATCATCTGCTTTGCCATGCCTGCGCCTACCAGACGTGCCAGACGCTGTGTGCCGCCAAAACCGGGGGTGATTCCAAGTCCAACCTCAGGCTGTCCGAACACTGCATTGTCAGAACAGATTCTGATATCACAGCTCATGGAAATCTCACATCCGCCGCCTAATGCAAAGCCGTTGACAGCGGCGATTACAGGAATGGGGAAGGTCTCCAGCTTGCGGAACACATCATTTCCTTTCTTTCCGAAGGCTTCTCCCTCTGCCTTGGTAAGAGTGCTCATCTCTCCGATATCTGCTCCTGCCACAAAGGACTTCTGTCCTGCACCTGTGAGGATCAGGCATCTCACTTCGTCAAGATTGACTGCATCCAGGGTCTGGTCCAGTTCTTCCAGCACTGCCGAATTGAGTGCGTTGAGCGCCTTTTCACGGCTGATGGTGATTACGCCATATGCGCCCTTTTGTTCGTATACGATAAATTCCATTTTCACGACTCCTTTTCTTTTTATATTTATGCGTCTGTCTTTTCAGGTCCTGCTTTCTCAGTTCCGCCTTAAAGCTTCAAAACGCACATCCTTCATAAACGCGCAATGAAGAATGACCCCGCAGAGCCATTCTTCCCACATGATTCTTACATGAAACATGACACTTCCAAGGCGGTATATTCCGCCTTAGAAGCTCCGTCCATGTTTTCATGTCCGTTAATCTAATCTTCCATTTTTACGATGGTTGAGCATCCCATGCCGCCGCCGATACAAAGCGTTGCAAGACCTGTCTTAGCACCTCTAGCCTGCATCTCATAGAGCAGTGTAACAAGGATACGGCAGCCTGAAGCTCCTACAGGATGTCCAAGTGCAATAGCGCCTCCGTTAGGATTGAGCTGTTTGTCAACGTCGATTCCTAATTCCTTTCCTACTGCAACAGACTGTGCTGCAAATGCTTCATTTGCTTCAATGATATCAAAGTCTTCGATCTTCATGCCTGTCTTAGCCATAACCTTCTTGGTTGCTGCCACAGGACCGATGCCCATCACTTCAGGTCTTACGCCTGCAAGGGCGCCGGCTACGAAAGTAGCCATGGGCTTAACGCCTAATTCTTTTGCTTTCTCTTCGCTCATGACAACGATTGCTGCTGCACCGTCATTGATACCGGATGCATTGCCTGCTGTCACAAATCCGTTGGGATTGATAGGACGAAGTTTTGCAAGTCCTTCCATGGTAGAACCGGCACGAGGTCCCTCGTCTACCTTGAACTCGATCATTTCTTTTTTCTTTTTCACCATAACAGGTACGATTTCTGCATCGAATGCGCCTGACTTCTGGGCAGCTTCTGTCTTCTGCTGGCTCTTTAATGCAAATGCATCCAATTCTTCTCTGGTAAGTCCCCATTCCTCACAGATATTGTCTGCTGTCTTGATCATATGATAGTCGTTGAATGCATCCCAGAGCGCATCCTTGATCATGGTATCCACCAGTGTGCCATTGTTCATTCTATATCCATAACGTGCCTGAGGAATTGCATAAGGAGCCATGGACATATTTTCCATACCGCCGGCAACAACGATGTCTGCATCTCCTGCCATAATCATCTGTGCAGCCTGGTTCACGCAGTTAAGACCTGAACCGCATACAACATTCATGGTAACTGCAGGTACTTCAATCGGTAAACCTGCTTTGATAGAAGCCTGACGGGCTACGTTCTGTCCCTGTCCTGCCTGGATAACACATCCCATATAAACCTGATCTACAGCTTCAGGTGCTACCCCTGCTCTGTTTAAAGCTTCTTTGATTACGATTGCTCCAAGCTCTGCGGCAGGTACTGTGCTTAAGGAACCGCCCATTGTACCGATAGCAGTACGGCATGCGCCGGCTAAAACTACTTTTTTTGCCATTATTCTTTCCTCCGTTTTATAAATAACTTATTCTATTTTTCTGCTGCAATGATTGTTAATTTTTTATCATTGCGAACAGATTTATTATATCATAGAGGGCTTGTTTTTGCAATCAATTCCATGAGCAATTCACAAAAAATTTGTGTGTATTCCGCGCGCAAGGTAAGGGCAGCGGCATGGACAGTGAAGGGGCTCGGCATAGAACGGCACTGGCGGCGCACCATCTCTTTCCCAGTCTCTTCTTAAAATCGGATTTCACTAACAGAATGTGTATAGGTGTTTCAAAACGGTCGGGTCGGAGCCAGGGCGGCATCCATGCCGCTTGGCTCCTAAAATCGCCATTCATGGCGATTTTGCCCTAAGGAATCCAACATTCTGTAAGTGAAATTGCCGATTTTGCGCAAAGACTGGGAAAGAGATGGTGCGCCGCCAGTGCCGTTCTATGCCAAGCCCCTTCACTGTCCATGCCGCTGCCCTTACCTTGCGCGCGGAAGTAATGAACGTAACTAACTACCTTTGTAAGGAATTTCCAAGTCACGAAACTTTTGCTGCGCATAAATTTACTTTTAATTACATATGTTTATGTAACCTGCTTTTTAATCGGTGTCGTATGAAAAAAATCCGTCGTTATCTTACTACATTTGTCGTTTGTCTTTTGCTTGCGGCAGTCTGTCTTTTTATAGAAAATCGCATAACTACAAGGGAATACTCCACTATTGAAGTTGCTGCCGGAACCAACGGCGATTATATCAAATGGGTGGATTTCAATGTTTCTTATGAAGCGCTCTGCGCTGCTTATGAGCTGGATGTTCAGAGTTATGATGCTCCTGTGCATCTTAACTGGATTGAACTGCTTGCCTATGCCGGTGCAAAAAACGGGGGGACATTTGGGAAAGACAGTGTCTCTTTGATCAAAAAACTTGCGTCGGAGCTTTCGGAAGGGAAGACGACTTTGAAGGAACTGACGAAAGATATGAAATATTATGATTATTATTACGAGGCATATGAAGCGATTCTGGGAGGTATGGTGGGGGAATATGAGATAGAACAGGAAGATGAAAGCGGCACAAAAATCTGGAAAAAGGTGTATGGGCTGAAAGCCTTTTCTCCCATTGCCAAGGGGTTTGAATATAGTGATTATGATGATTTTGGGTCTTCCCGCAGCTATGGGTATAAGAGGCAGCATTTGGGACACGACATGATGGGCCAAATCGGTACGCCTGTAATTGCAATTGAATCAGGCTATGTGGAAGCCCTTGGCTGGAATCAATATGGCGGATGGCGCATCGGCATCCGCAGCTTTGACGGCAAGCGCTACTATTACTATGCCCACCTGCGCCAGAACTTCCCTTATGCCCTTGATCTTAAAGAAGGAAGCGTGGTCACTGCCGGAGACGTCATCGGCTACATGGGACACACCGGCTACAGCACCAAAGAAAACACGAATAACATCGATACCGTCCACCTCCATTGGGGTCTGCAGCTCATCTTCGATGAGTCACAGAAAGAAGGAAATAATGAAATCTGGGTCGATTGTTATGCCCTGACCCGTTTTCTTTATAAAAACCGTTCCCTTACCGAAAAGAATCAGGAAACCAAAGAATGGTTCCGCCATTTCCAAATGAAAGACCCTGCGGTCCTGGAATACACAAAAGACAGTTTGCCTAAAGCAACCCCTGACGCATAACTCTCTACTTACTTCTACCAAGCCTCCATGAATAGAAAAACAGAGCGCATAGACAGACTTCTTTGCGCTCTGCAATATTTGATCAAAATAAATCAGAATGAGTTCCCGTCCTAAACAAGAATAGTACATCCTTTTTAAACTGATTAGAAGGTACTATCTCAAGCATCGGCAAGCACCTCATCTATAATTTCATCAAAAGATCCATAGCGCTTATAACTGCCTGAATTTTTTCTCATTTCTTCATATTCACTTAGTGCTGCCCTTGTTTCTGCATTTGGTTCCGGACGCTTTACTTCAAAGGGAATGCCATTATGATTAATGGCTGAACGTAAAAACATATTAATTGCAGAAGACATACTTAAGCCCAAATCACCGAACAGTTCTTCTGCTTCCTGTTTTAATGCGGAATCCACACGTACACTAATATTCGTAGTAGCCATATATAATCTCACTCCTTTCATATTCATTATATGCCTAACTGCAAGCATAATCAATCACATATCCACATCCTTCTTTAGTCAGATTGCCGTTTTGTGGACTTTGAATCTGCATACACAAACTCCCTCTGAATCACAAAACTGACAAAAAACAAAAATACGTCCACCGGTATCTTTACCGCTACCTCCGCCCCTCCGAACAAAGGGTAAAGGCGGTTTACCAAGAATGCGCTAAGCGCCATCTGTACCACCGCAAGCAGGGCATAGCGGGGCAGGGTGGTCTTTACCGCTTTCTCGCTCTGGAACACCACCTTGAGATTTAAGGTATAATTGTAAAGCGCTGAGAGGATCCTTGCAAGGACGGTAGATGCCGTAATATAAGTGATACTTCCCCACTGCCTGTCCTTCATCAGAAAGCAGAACAGAGAAAACAAAGCCAGATCGACCACGCTGGACGAGACAGAGGAAAAAAGGAACTTTCCAAAAATCATGTAGATCTTCATGGAATCCTTTATGGGATGAAAATGGCTGGTCTTATTTTCTTCTATATAGATTGTGCGGATGGGCACCTCCACGATTCTGATCTTTTTGCTTTTGGTTTCCAGCAGCATATTCGTCTCGAACTCAAACCGCTCTCCCTTTACCGAAAGAAGCTGTTCCATAAACGCGGTGGGAATCCCTCTAAGTCCCGTCTGGGTGTCGCTGATGGTAATGCCTGTCAGATATTTCATCACTACTCTGGTACATTTGTTGCCGAACTCTGAGCGGGCAGGCACATCTTCGCCCTCAAAGCACCGACACCCTAAAATAAGCGCATCTGTATTTATAAGCATTGCATCCACGCAGGAAAGAATGCATTCAGGAGAATGCTGTCCGTCAGAGTCCGCTGTAATCACGCCGGGCATTTCCTTGTATGCCCGAAGGCAATAGTGAAACGCCGTTTTTAGCGCCCTTCCCTTCCCCTGGTTCACCGCATGGTGCAAAACAACACACCCATATTTTTCTTCCGCCTCCTCGAAAAAATGCGCGTACGCTTCCCCGCTTCCGTCATCCACCAGCACAATGTTGCGAAAGCCCGTTTCCTTTAATTTATAAAGCAGTCCGGGCAGCTTATCATCCGGCTCATAGGAAGGGATGACAATCGGCACTTCCCATCTTTGTTCCTCATTTTTCATGTGATTCAATAACCCTTCTAAAATTTCGCAAGACGTATCTTCCCTGCCTCTTCTGTCACTTCGTACAAACATCCATACGCAAATTCCGAATCTTCCAGCAAAGGAGCAAAAAGCGATTCACCGTCTCCTGCAAGCTCATCCACATACAAAAAGCCTGCATGGGCATCCAAAAGCGCATTCTCGATATCCTGGCTTCCCATGGAAGAAGCGTCCACATTTCCGTACAGGACCGATACCGGAGATGCCTCGAATCCCACATAGGTATTCCTCACCCAGCTCACGTCTGATATATCCCTTAAATATAATACCCGTCCGATGCTTCCTTTTTTGGCAGAACCTGTTATCTCTAAAAAGGCTTCCGCCTTCTCATCCACAATTTCGCTGCGCTGCGCCAAAATTTCTCCCACCGTGTCCCTGTAATCGATTAGCGCCCGATAAGCACTGGTATAGTCTGTAGTCAAAAGTACGAAGATTATACATGCGACAGCGCCTGCTTTGGGCTTTTTCCCATTCAAAGCAAAAAATGCCACGAGATACAACCCTCCTATGGTAAAAGGCGCCCCATAGCGCTCAATGGATGAGACCATTCCAAAAGGCTCCAGATACTGGGTCTCCACTGCAAAAATCGTCAGATGGCTGAGCAGATTCATCCCATAAAATATAATCCCCGTGGCGGCAAAAAAAATGCCCGCAAACTTTGCCTTCTTTCCATCCAGACCTTGAAACTTGTATAGTAAAAAAAGAAATACAAGAAGCAGAAGATAGAGCGCAAGAGGGCTTAAGTCAACCGCAATCGTCTTCCATCTGTGCAGGGGCCATTTAAGAAATGCTTCCGCAAACGCCTTTACCATCTCTTCCTGATAAGCCGGAATATGCATTCCCCCTGTCGCCATTTGAATTGCAGTTCCAGTCAGCTTCGCCACTCTCCTGTTCAGCACGCAGAATGCCAGCCATGAACCTTCTGTCAAAACCGGAAGCAGCGTAACGCAAATCAGCCCTCGCCTGTCCCTGCTTCTTTCCTGCCGGTCAGCTCCTTGCTTTTTATGCATCATAAATTGATACGCATAATCAAACAAAAGCCCGAATGCCGCCCAGATAAAGCCCGTATTTTTACACATTACCAGCACCATAAGAAACAGCGCCTGACGTCCAAAATAAAAAAATCGCCCATGCCCCTCTCTATCCGCCACCGCCGCCAGAAAGGCGCCATATACCACCGCCATAGTCAAATCTGCACAGCAGCCGTCGCACCAGAACACCTCCGTCACCGCCGGAAACAGCCAAAGCGTTGCTGCTCCAGCCGCCATCTGCAAAATATTTCTCCTTTTCAGGCACTTAAGCAGCGGGAAAAGAAACGCCAGATTCATAAAATAATATCCGGCAAACATCATTCCTTCCTTAAATTCAGCAGGCGAGAAATGCAAAAACCACCATTTCATCATTTGAGTACCGGGCGGATAATCTCCGAACTCCGCCGCCACATTGGCATATTTCGGTGCAAATCCGTCCAAATAAAACAAAGACTTTACATCCGCCGCCCAGAAATTGTAATCATCCCACCAGCTCACCGCTTTGCCGCTTACACACAGGACCATCACCGCCGTCATCCCAAACGCAGTAAGTGCCGCCGGGCTTAAAAGCTCCCTTCGGGCAAATGCCATCACTTCCTTACGCTGCCCCCTGCTCTGTTGCAGCACATAAACCACAGACGCCAGAACCCCCGCCATAGCAATGTAATCAGAAAAAGAAAGGATTCTGAAAAAAGAAAGCACATAAAGAAGAAGCACCAGCAGGCAGCTTCCCACTGGAACTGACTCCACCAGCTGTATCTTAAACTTCCACGAAATAAATAATATCAAACAGCAAAAAGCAATAATATGAATTACAAACATGCCACCAATTTCCTTCCAACATGTTAAATTATAACAAAAAGATGTGCAGCACGCCACACATCTTTTCTTTTATTCCTATTTTGTTATAAAATCCTTTTAATATTCGGGTTCGATCAATCCGTAGGTGTTTCCTTTGCGTTTGTAAACCACATTCACCTGCTCTGTCTCTGCATTGAAAAATACGAAGAAATTGTGTCCGAGCAATTCCATCTGGATGCAGGCGTCCTCCGGATACATGGGCTTGATGTCAAACTTCTTGGTGCGGATGATCTTGATCTCTTCCTCCTCCATGTACTCCTTCTCAAGAAATTCCTTCTTAAAGTAATTTTCCGACTGCTTGTGGTCCGTCAGCTTATGCTTGTACTTTTTCAGCTGCCTTTCTATGATTTCCTCCACCAGGTCGATGGAGACATACATATCATTGCTCACCTGTTCAGAACGGATGATACTTCCCTTTACAGGAATGGTAACTTCAATTTTTTGTCTGTCCTTTTCAACGCTCAGTGTTACATGAATCTCGGTTTCCGGAGTAAAATATTTCTCCAGTTTTCCGATCTTATCCTCGACTGCACTGCGTAACCCCGGTGTAACCTCGATATTTTTGCCAGCAATAATAAAATTCATATTCATCATCCTTTCCTTGGATTATTGTGTGAACATTATACCACATCTTGTACCTGTTATGCAACAATTCCTATTTCTGGTTTTAGCGCCACAATAATTTTCGGACAATTCTATCTTACCTGTGTCTTCCATATTTCCTCTGCTTTTTTTGTCTTTCTATCATAATTCACAAAACGCCCGTTCTTATTGGCAAATCAAAAGAACGATGGATTTCGTCATTTCGTTGGTGGATAATGTGGATAACTCCGTGTATAACTCGAAACCCCTTTGTTTACTGCCTTTTATATGTGGATATCTTTTTTAGGATTTTTCTTCCCGTAATTCTTTTTTTGAACATGTCAAATTCATATTTGTATAACTTGTACAAGTCTGCTTTTGTCAAGGTGTTTTAGGAGTAAAAATAATTTCAGATATTTTGTGACATTTAAAAAGGACATTTTCACCGGAGTGAAAGTGTCCTCTTTAATCTATGTGTCTTTATCATTTCCTTAGAAGATTCTTCTGATAGAAAGGATGGAACGATACGTTGCACTGGAAACGATGATACCTGTTTTTGCTGTAGAAGCATGGACAATCTGTCCGTTTCCTACATAAATTCCTACATGACCAGAGTAACATATGATATCGCCCGGCTGTGCATTTTCAAGTCCGCTTACGGCTGTCCCCACGCTTCTGTCTGCGGAGGATGAATGCGGCAGGCTGACGCCGAAATTACCGTAGACACTCATTACGAAACCGGAACAGTCTGCACCGTTTGTAAGACTGGTGCCGCCCCATACATAAGGGTTGCCTACGAACTGGCAGGCAAAATCTGCTACCGATTTTCCCAACTCGCTGCCACTTCCTGAAGTGATGACCGGTGCAATCACTTCCGTTTCCTGCGAAGAAGAACTGTTTCTCTGTGCCTGTCTTTCTCTTGCTGCCCTGGCTGCC
Organism: uncultured Lachnospiraceae bacterium; assembly: GCA_949878435.1. Classification (GTDB taxonomy): domain Bacteria; phylum Bacillota; class Clostridia; order Lachnospirales; family Lachnospiraceae; genus Suilimivivens. Next base: position 18,306 of record CATLAK010000022.1, on the reverse strand, counting down.
GCCTCCTGCGCTGCCTTTCTCTCTGCTGCTTCCTTGGCAAGTCTTGCCTCTTCTTCTTCCTTAGATTCTGCCTTTACAAATTCTGTGGAAAGGGTGACATAATCCATTGATACATATCCGTCCCCTTCCTCTATGTTCACCTTGACCCAGCCGTCCAGCTCTTCTGTTACCAAAAGCTGATCTTCAATCGGTACCAGTCCCAGCACCGTCGTGTCAAGACCGGGATCTTCTCTTACCTTCAGCGTCGTGGTGGTAACTGTCGCAATTCTGGTACCTACGGCTTTTGCAAGTGCTACTGCATCATCGCCTGTCACACAATACTCTGCTTTTACATATCCGGTAACACTGCCGGAAGTAATCTTGTACCATCCGTTCTCTTCGGAGATAAACTCTCCTACCGATTTATCATACAGCTTTCCAAGGATCTCGCCCTCTTCACTGGGAATGCTTCTTACATTTACATAATCATTTACTTTTGCAATGACCAGCGACTTAAATCCTTCTTCTTCTCTCCTTGCTTCAAGTTCTCTTTCTTTCTGGTTGACCGTCTTTGTGGTGGAAGCCTTCATGGTCTCTTCAATGACCTTTTCTTCCTTTTCCTCGTCCTGCTCCTTCATCGGTGTTGCTGTCGGCGATGCCGTTGCAGCAGCTGTCGCTGTCGGGAATGCCATTTCCTCTGCATCCTCACCCGTCTTTTCATCTGCCGATGCGTTCTCTGTCTCTTCATCTTTAAGGCTCTTAACACTGGTTGCATCGGCTGATAAGAAAAAGTCTATGCCTGCTGAAGGAAGTCCATTTGCTTCCTTTGCCAATAACTCTAAATGCATGCTGGAAAACATAATTGCAGCTGATACCGCACATGCGGCAGCGCGTCCTGCTCTTTTCACATTTCTTTTCTGCATGATAACCTCCGCTGAATCACTTTATCTATGGTAATTCTTTTATCAATCTTATGAATTATTACAAATTTGTTACATCTGTTAATAAATATATCACTTGCACCTCCATCTGTCAACCGCAGGAAATAGTTTCCAGATTACTATATCTAGTAGAATCATTCAAAAAAGAGCCTAAAAAAAGGCTTTTCCCTTCTTCAGACTCTTCTCCGCAGAACAAAAAATTATTTAATTATTTTTGGAACAAATTTTACAATTTTGTAATTATCACATTGTCTGACCCTGCAGGTATTCCAAGATGGAAGTGACTGCATTGGCTCCGTCTGCCACCGCCGTGACAATCTGCCGCAGTTTCTTCTTCCGCACGTCTCCTGCCGCAAACAATCCCGGTGTATCAAGGGCACAGTCCTCCCCTGCCTCCAGATACCCCTTTGCGTCGCACTCCGTCACATCCTTAAGGATATCGCTGGCGGGAATAATCCCTACCGCCACAAAAACGCCATCTACTGCCAGACTCTTCTTTTCTCCCGTCTTTACATTTTTGAGAGCAAGCGCCTTCACCTGTCCGTCGCCTTCAATACGCTCCGCTACCATATCCCATAATATTTCTACATTAGGCAGTTCCATCACTTCCTTTTGCAAGACGGCTGCCGCCCGCAGTTCATTCCGCCTATGGATCAGATATACCTTTTCACAAGTTCTTGATAAAAAGACTGCGTCTTCCACAGCCACATCCCCGCCGCCTATGACAGCCGTCACCTTGCCTCTGAAAAAGGCACCGTCACAGGTGGCGCAGTAAGATACGCCCATACCTGCAAATTCTTCTTCTCCCGGTATGTTAAGCTTAGCGTGGGTCGCCCCCATGGCAGCAATCACCGTCCTCGTTTTGATCTCCTCCTGTTCGGTAACCACCGTAAAGCCTTCTGGCTCCTTCTTTACGGTGCGGACAACAGCTTCTTTAAATTCACATGCAAGCTTATCTGCATGCTCTCTGAATTTAATCCCTAAATCAAATCCGCCGATACCGGAAAGCCCGGGGTAATTATCCACTTCATAAGTATTCAGAACCTGCCCGCCACTCATAGGATTCTGTTCCAAGGTAACTGCCTTAAGACCTGCCCGCTTTGCGTAAATAGAAGCAGAAAGACCGGCAGGACCGGATCCAATTATCACAACATCATACATCATAATCCCTCCATTCTTTTCCTTTAACTAATTCCATCCCCCGTCCATGGTGATGATCTGTCCCGTCAGATAGGATGGGGATTTAATGATCTGACGTATCATTTCCGCCGCCTCTTTTGTGCTTCCTATACGGTCTGCCGGAATTTCTTCCTTAAGCGTCTCCATCTCCTCTTTGGAAAAGCAGGCATTCATATCCGTATCGATTACCCCGAAGGCTGCTGCATTCACCTGAATGCCGCTAGGCGCCAGTTCCTTGGCAAGTGCCCTGGTAAAACTGTTCACACCGCCTTTAGACGCACTGTAAGCGACTTCCATAGAGGCGCCTGTGTTTCCCCATACGGAAGATACATTTATGATCTTTCCCTCTCTGCGGCGCACCATCTGCGGTATCACAAACCGGCTTATATAAAATAAAGCATTCAGATTCGTATTCATCACTTGATGCCACTGTTCTAATGTCATATCTGTCAAAAGTCCCACATAGGAAATCGCCGCATTGTTGATCAGGATATGAATCTGCCCCGCCTGTTCCATCATTGTTTCCACCTGTGCAGGATCCGATACATCGCAGAGTGCAGTTTGACAGGAAATCTGATATTTGCCTTCCAGTTCTTTTTTGATGCGCAAAAGTGCTTCTTGTGAATTTCTGCACACCAGGAACAAGTCATATCCGTCCTTTGCCAGCGTGCGTGCCGTCTCGGCGCCAATTCCGCGTGAAGCTCCTGTAATCAGTACTTTTTTCCTCATACATATATATCCCTAAATTAAGTTTCGTATTCCGTCGCAGATTCTTCCCGCCACTTTAGGATTGTTCATGGTAAAAACATGAATACCATCCACGTCATTGGCAATCAGATCCACAATCTGATTGATGGCATATGCCATTCCCGCGTCAAAAAGCGCTTCCTTATTGTCTTCATACTTGTGAAGAATCTTTTCAAATTTCTTAGGAAGGGTGGCACCGCAGATGTTGACCATTCTCTCTATCTGCGCCTTGTTGGTGACCGGCATAATGCCTGCCTCTACGGGAACATCGATTCCTGCAATTCTTGTCTTTTCATAAAATCGGTAAAATGCTTCATTGTCAAAAAACAGCTGTGACACCAAATGAGACGCGCCTGCATCCACCTTTCTCTTTAGATTGCGTATATCCGTAACTGCGTCGGGCGCCTCTAAATGGGTTTCCGGGTAGCATGCCCCGCTGATGTGAAAGTCTCCCTGTTTCTTGATAAATTCTACCAGTTCATTTGCATACCTGAAATCATGCTTCATGGGAACATTGGGATTCACATCCCCCCTCAAGGCAAGCACGTTTTCAATTCCTGCTTCCGACAGCTGTCCTAAAAGTGCACTGATCTCTCCCCTTTCATAATGCAGGCAGGTCAGATGCACGATTGGCTCCACGCCATAATTATTTTTGATCTTCTTCGCGATTTCCACCGTCTGGTTGTCCACTGCGCTGCCCCCGGCGCCGAAAGTCACGCTGATGAAATCCGGATGAAGATCACACAGCCTTTCCAATGTAGCGTCAATGTTCTTGAGCGCTTCTTCCTTCTTTGGAGGAAAAATCTCAAATGACAGAACCGGCTTCCCCTGGCTTTTCTTTGCTTCAAAAATCTTACTTACTTTCATTGTCTTTTCTCGCTTTCATTTTTTCCTTCACTCTTTTGTTTTCTATTTAATTGAGGAAATATATCGATTTCTTCCGTATAGGCAATCCAGCCCAAATGATAGGCGGTAATGGGTGATATCTCATTTACCACCCGATCCTCATATCTTTTGCCGTCCAAGTCCGTTACCCTGTACATGATTTCCATAGGATAGGCTTTTTTCACATAATCTGTGACATCTTTCGTGTATTCCTCGCCCTTATACAGATCATGCGCCCCAAACACGTGCAGAATCTCATGGGCATAGGCGGCGGGTGTTTCTTCTCCCGCCAAAATCACGCTCTCCTTCGGATTATCGATACCGTCATATACGATAGCATACGAGGAAACCTGATTGTTGACAAAAATCAAAAGTGCAATTCCCTCTGCGTCATACGCTTCCATAAGCGCATCATAATCCACCTTTTTCTCCACCCACAAAGCAATCTCCTGATCTAACCTGTCTTCAAAATCAGCCTCGTCATCGATGGGAAATTTTACTTTGGCGCTCCCAGATAAATCTGTATTTTCCTGCCAGTTGCAGACCAGCTCCGTCTTCACATGATACCGCTTTGCGCTGTCTTCTATGTAAGCAGAGGCAATCTCCAATTTAGAAAGCACCTCTTCCTTCTCTTCCCCGCTCCAGCTGCTCTCCGTAGTGTCCACATACAGACTATAAAGCAGATTTCTCCCCCTCAAATACTGGGCACTTCCAAGACCATAACTGCTCCTTGGATTCCCCAGCGTTCCTAACTGCCCGGAGGAAAGTATGATAACCGCTGACATTACCGCCGCCAATATTCTCATCTTACTTAGCGTCTCCTTCTTACATCAAAAAACTTCTTTTAGCAAAAGTACGAGCCCCAAGGCTCGTACTTCATTATACTTGATTCTTCTCATTTTTTCCAGAAATTTGTTTGTTTTAACCAATACTTGGTCCCTTGAACAAATCTCTGATTCCATCCTCAGATGCCATGGAATCAATGATCTTATCCATTTCCTCCTTGGATTTTGCATCCCTGCATCTTAAAATAATGTGCTCTTTCTCTGTCTCAGTCAAACTTTCATAGCCCTGCTTTGCACGCTCGTTCATCATAAGTGCCATGCCAAGTCCCAGAGGAAGGGCTGAAAAATTACCATCCATTCGCATCCACACCTCCAAAAATAGTATGCGGACGCAAAGGAACTTTTATTCCTTTTCCTTCTTCTTAAAAACAAAAAATTTGCTGATAATGTAATTGGCAATAGTAACTAGGACTGCCGATGTAATCTTGCTGATTCCGTCATGGATCCCCATCAGTGTCACCATTACGAACATAACCACCATATCCAGCACAAGCGTCGATACTCTGGACGCCGAAAACTGCATTGCCTCCTTAAAGATATTCTTTTCCTTACTTTTAAACACAAATTTCCGATTCGTTACGTAAGCAAATGCCACAGCCGCGATCCAAGATAAAATATTGGCAATCTGCAGCTCGATTGGATTTTTTGCATCCAGGAAAGTACACACACAGGCAAAATAAGTCCCCCAGCTCACCAGCGTAGTCATACCTCCGACAATCAGGTAATTGACAATCTCTTCATATTTTTTGTATAAATTCCATATTATTTCTTTCATGGTTCCTCCCGCCAGTCTATATCGCCGCCAATGCCTGCGCCAAATCGGCAATCAAATCTTCTTTGTCCTCCAGACCGCAGGAAATGCGAACCAGCCCTGCCGGAACACCTGCCGCGGTGAGCTGTTCTTCCGTCATCTGGCGGTGAGTGGAAGTCGCCGGGTTTAAACAGCAGGTTCTGGCATCCGCCACGTGGGTCTCAATAGCAGCCAGTTTCAAATGCTTCATAAAGGACTCCGCCGCTTTCCGTCCTCCTTTTAATTCAAACGAGACAACGCCGCACCCTCCCTTGGGCATATACTTTTGTGCAATCTCATAATATTTATCCCCTACAAGCCCGGGATAATTCACGTAAGCTACCTGCGGCTGACGGCTTAAAAACTCTGCCACTGCCTGTCCGTTTTCAACATGACGGGGCATCCTTACATGCAAAGATTCCAGCCCCAGATTCAAAATATATGCATTCTGCGGAGACTGAATACATCCTAAGTCCCGCATCAGCTGGGATGTACACTTGGTAATGAAAGCACCCTCCCTGCCAAATTTCTCTGCATAGGTAATGCCGTGATATGACTCATCCGGTGTACAAAGCCCGGGAAATTTGTCGGCGTGTGCCATCCAGTCAAACTTTCCTGCATCCACAATCGCACCGCCCACTGCCGCGCCATGTCCATCCATATATTTTGTTGTAGAATGAGTAACGATGTCCGCTCCCCATTCAATCGGACGGCAGTTTACCGGCGTGGGGAAAGTGTTGTCCACAATCAGCGGAACCCCATGCCCATGAGCTGCGCGCGCAAACTTCTCTATATCCAGCACGGTAAGCGCCGGATTGGCAATGGACTCGCCGAACACTGCCCTTGTATTTTCTTTAAAAGCAGCATCAAGTTCTTCTTCTGTACAATCCGGGGAAACAAAAGTAACCTCAATCCCCATTTTTGCCATCGTCACAGAAATCAGATTAAAGGTTCCTCCATAAATGGAAGAAGAAGATACAATATGACTGCCGCACTCGCAAATGTTAAAAAGAGCAAAGAAATTGGCTGCCTGTCCCGAAGAAGTCAGCATAGCCGCACTTCCCCCTTCCAACTCCGCAATCTTAGCTGCAACATAGTCATTGGTGGGATTTTGGAGTCTGGTATAAAAATATCCTGATGCCTCAAGATCGAACAGCTTTCCCATATCCTCACTGGTATCATATTTGAAGGTTGTTGACTGAATAATCGGTATCTGGCGAGGCTGCCCATTTCCCGGTGTATAACCTGCCTGTACACATTTCGTGCTCATCTTATAATCTTTCATTTATATCCTCCTTTTTTTACCTTTTCAATTGTACCGTCTGGTCTCTGGATGGACATGCTCTCCAACTGTCCCTTAAGGTTTCCCTTTACACTGTCAATGTATCTGCGCCGAAGGCTCTGCTGTTCTTCTTTCTCTTCCTCCGTCAGCCCTTCCGCCTGAGATTTATGATACAATTCATTGATTCTTTTAATGGTTTGTTCCATTGTCATATTCTGATTCTCCATATAACTTTTTCTCTATAGCTTTTCCCTTCCTAATTACTGTATAACATAAAAAGAAACCTAGTTCTTAGGTCTCTTTCAAAGGAATGCCGGCGACCGGAATCGAACCGGTACGGGAGATTAGTCCCGCAGGATTTTAAGTCCTGTGCGTCTGCCAGTTCCGCCACGCCGGCATAATCAATATGAAATTGATTAGTGGGACCTATAGGGCTCGAACCTATGACCCTCTGCTTGTAAGGCAGATGCTCTCCCAGCTGAGCTAAGATCCCAAAAGTAAATTTCTACACGACCCGGATGGGACTCGAACCCACGACCTCCGCCGTGACAGGGCGGCGCTCTAACCAACTGAGCCACCGGGCCAACGCTTGAAAATATATAGTTCGGCGGCTATGCCAGCCGAAAGAATGGACCTTCGGGGACTCGAACCCAGGACCGACCGGTTATGAGCCGGTTGCTCTAACCAACTGAGCTAAAGGTCCGCATAAATAAATGACTCCGACGGGAATCGAACCCGTGTTACCGCCGTGAAAGGGCGATGTCTTAACCGCTTGACCACGGAGCCTTATCTTCCCTCAGGAACAGTTTTTCACTTCCATCCCTACAGCCCCATCTAATTGGTAACTTAACAAGCAATATAGTATCACACTCGAACCTATTTGACAAGATATTTTTTCATTTTTTTCGATAAGCATCCGGGGAAATCCCTTCATACCGCTTAAAAACCTTCGAGAAGTAAGTACTGTTTTCATATCCAAGTTTTTCCGACACTTCATAGACCATCTCTCCTGCTTCCAACATTACCTTTGCCATGTCCACTTTCCTGCGGTTCACATATTCAATAAAATTCATTTTCATTTCCTTCTTAAAAACGGTGCTTAAATACGCTCCTGACACACCGATATCCTTCGCGGCTTCAAAAAGCTGCACCTGCCCGCCTATATGCGCATCGATATAGGCGAAGACCTGCTTTAAAATATCGGACTGGCTGCTTTTATAATCAATCAGGAAACGCTGGAAAAAGAGCTCTCCAAATTCCACAAACCATGCCTCCATTCGGATGAGGCTGCTGATCATCATTAGTTTCTGATAATGACAGTTATCGCCTAAGACCAGAACTTCCTCGATTGCCCTGTTCAGCATCCGTGCCGCCATAGAATAAACGCCCAGCATTTCCATAAATATTCTCTGCAGGATATTAATCCGGATGTAAGGTTCCTTTCTGATGAGGGCAAATATCTTCCGCACCACGTCCTCCGCCGCCTCCGCTTCAAAGGCATCCACTGCACGCTTTAATTCCGCCAGGAACTGCTTAATTTCCCTTGGACTGTGCTCTGCCATCGGAATTTTTTCATGAAAGCGATAAATCCCCGTTTCTTCGTCATAATAACTGACGATTGTAACCTGCTCTGCTTTAACCATCGCTTCATTCAAGGCTTCCACACCATCAATCCGTTCCTCATAAACGCCCAGGTAAATTTTCCCGATGAAATTTTCCTGCAACTTTTCCAAGAGTTGCTCCAAATCAGATTCCGGAAATGACGCGGAAGATAAAAAGTAACAGCATTGACTTCCTTTCAGAATCCGCAGACAGGAGTATTTTCTTTCCTTCATCCAACAACATACGCAGTCCGCCAACAGGTAAAGGAAATCCGCTCTCTCCTGATTCTGCGCAAGAATACACATAAGCGTACGATATTCTCCTGCTTTTTGAAAAATGTCCCTGCCGCTATGGCTGATGATCTCCTCGTAACGGATTTCCCCCAATGCCGGGTCATCCGCCCGCAGGGTCTGTCCTGCCTCTGACTCCAATTCCCGTTTGCAGCATTCAAGAACTTCCATCAGCTCTGCTTCGGAAAGATTAAATTTTCTAAGATAATTATAGGCGCCCAGTTTCATTGCCTTTTTTACCACGTCAAATTCTTCAATACAGCTGATTACGATCACCTTTAATTGAATGTTCTGCTCCCTAATATATTCCAGAATCTGCAGACCGTCTACATCGGGAATATTTAAATCCAGCAACAGAATATCCGGCTGCTGTTCCGAAATACTTTTTATTGCTTCCTTTCCGTCCTTTGCATCCGGCAGAAGGAGGAAATCATGCTCCTCCCAGCAAATCAGCTGGCGCAGCCCGAGTCTTGCCAAAATCTCATCTTCTACAATCAATACTTTATAGGTCCGATTTGTCTTTTCCACTTAGTCCTCCTGCAGCGCACAGATATTTTTAGGAATCCTGATCAACATTTCAAAACCGTTTTTAGTCTGGTCATTACACATCAATCCGTAAGATTCCCCGTAAAGCATTTTCAGTCTCTCATTCACATTATAAAGAGCGATTCCCGTAAAACCGCGCCGGTTCCTTTCAGAACAACGCAGCAGTTTTTCCATCAATTCTTTGTCCACAGAACGTCCATTGTCAAAGACTGAAATCACAATATCCCGTTCATATTCCACTGCCGAAATAATGATCTGCCCCGCCTGTATATCTTTTACGCCATGAAGAATGGCGTTCTCCACCAGGGGCTGTATCGTAAAAGCAGGTATTTCATAAAAATATAAATCTGTTGGTATACCGTTATAATACTGAAAGAAATCGCCGAATCTCATCTTCATGATATCTACATAAGCCTGTAGAATCATTGCCTCCTGTCCTATGGTCGTCATCCCATCGTGATTTCTGTACACACCGTGCAGAATTTCCCCTAAGGATTCCAATGCCCGTTCCGTTCTTTCATCGCCATGTTCTTTTGACATGATTCGGATGGCGTTTACCGTATTGAACATAAAGTGCGGCGATATCTGGGACATCAACATATCATAGTGGGCTTTTTCCTTCAGCCGGCTTTCTTCCTTTACCCGGCAAATCAACTCTTCGATGCGCCTTCCCGCCTCATTATAGCTGGAAATCAGCTTATTGACCTCCCTAAAGGAATAGGCGGGCTGCGCAATATTGGTGATGCCGCTGGGGGAATTTTCAATCGTATTAATCACATAAATAAGCGGTCTGGACAGCTTCCTTGAAAAAAAGAACATGGTCACTGTTGTAAATACGACCAAAATCAAGATGGAGCACAAAATTCCCGCTGTGATTCTCTGCCCTTCCGTCATGATATTCTTTCTCGGAATTGTATACACTAGGATATTTCCCGTTTTTCCCAAAAGCGCCGCCATATAGAAACATCCGTCTTTCGTCATTCCACTGGATATGCTATCCGGTTCAAGCGACCAATTTTCGGCTTCCTGCGTAATCTCCTGACTGACCTTTCCGCTTTCATTATACGCCATCAGAACTTTTCTGTCTTTATCCAAAATGTACATGACACCCTGGTCCTTAAGTTCCAGCGGTTCTGCGTAGGCATCCCAGAACTGCGACACAGATAACTTCACCACAAAAATCCCCATATTTTTCCCTGAATAATCCTGTATATTCTGCCCGAAGTAAAGATACTGGTAGTCCTCTATATCGGAAGAAGGGTGTATCTGTCTGAACATCAAGGCAAGATCCGGTCTGAACGTCACATTGCGCCCATTCTCGATGATTTCCACATACCAGCTCTCGTTCTGACAGTCCAAACTTCCCTGCCCTAAAAGGGAAGAACCGATAAAATAGCCACTGTCCGTCAATAAGACGGTCTCGCCTCTCATCCGGTTGAACACGCTGTTCTCCAGTTCTGATATTCTTTTTGAAATCAAGTTTTTTGCCTGATAAGATTCATAATTGTCCTTCTGGGTATTTACCTGTCTGACCGCATACATGATTTCCCTGTTGAGCATCAGGGAACCAACGGAATAATTCGCTGTCTCAATCGTCTGATTGATATGATCCCGAATCTGGAGGATTGCTGCACTGTTATGCATGACCCGATTTTCCCAGACTACTTTCTGCAGATAAATATTTAATACGACCAGCGCTACTCCCAATGGCAGTATCACAAAAAGAACCATATAGAAAATCGCCTGGGTCCGAATGCTTTTTTCTTCAAAGCGCTGTTTCCTTCTCATCCTTTTACCGACCCTTCTGCCAATCCTCCTACCAGATTATTCTGAACCATCGCAAAAAACAGGATGACGGGAATCAGGCTTAAGGTTACCGCCGTCATCAAAAGTCCCCACTCTATGGTATATTGCCCCACAAAATCTTTCATGCCTACCTGGATTGTCTTCTTAAGCGGCGTATTGATAAAGATGGATGCATACATATATTCCTCCCAGGCAGACATAAAGCAGAAAAGCATATTCACGAACAGTCCCGGTCTCGCCACCGGAATAATCACATGGAAGAACGCGCCCAATCTGCTGCACCCGTCAATCCGTGCAGATTCTTCCAATTCCCATGGGATCCCGCTAAAGAGGGCATTGGTTCTCCAGATAGCAAACGGAAGCGTAAAGGAGCAGTAAAGCAGAATCAGTCCGGAATGGGTGTCAATCAGATTAAGCTGCTTCATAATAATGTAAAAGGGAATGCACAAAAGGACGCCCGGGAACATCCTTGTCATCAAAATGCTCATCTTTATCTTATCCGCCCCAATAATCTCGTATCTGCTCAGCGCATAGGAAGCCATAACGGACAATACCACGCAGATTCCGGTTGTGACCGCAGAAACGAAAAAACTGTTGATAAAATACCTTATAAAGTTAGAGTGAAAGAGAACCTTGACAAAATTGTCAAAACTCACATAGGTAGGAATAATCTGGCTTGGATCATAAATCTGTTCCTGCGTTTTAAAAGCAGTCAGCACCACATAAACAAAAGGTCCTACGCTGATGAGGACCATCAGGATCAGAAAGATATAGATAATCAAAACTTCTATTGACTTTTTTATTTGTTTTCCTGTCATAACGTCCCCCTAATTCTTTTCGCGTATAATCCTAAGATAAATCCATGTCAGTATGGTCGTAAATATGAATAACAAGACAGCGGACGCAGAAGCCGTCCCAAAATCATGATTGACAAATGCCTGCCTGTATGCAAACGTGTAAATGGTTTCCGTGCTGTAAAGCGGTCCACCTTCCGTCATCATCCATGGATAAAAGGAAGACAAAATTCCAATCACATTCAAAACGGTAGTGAGCATCAAAGGCTCTTTGATAATAGGCAGGGTGACCTTCCAAAAAATCTGCCATGCACTGCCTCCGTCTATCTTTGCGCTCTCGTATACCTCTCCCGGTATTCCCTGCAGGGCAGTCAGAATAAAAACCATCTGAAAGGGCATCCCCTTCCAGACAGAAAGGGCTACAATACACCAGAAGGCGGAGCCTTTGTTCCCAAGCCATGATACGGCTTCTGCCACAACTCCCAGCCTGACCGCCAGGATATTGAGAATTCCCACCTGCGCGCTATACAAAAAGGTGAAGGTCATAACCGCTATATAAGGCGGCACCGCCCATGGAACCAGGGTCAGAATCCGAAATGCCGCGCGTCCTCTCAATTTCTGATTCAGCGCCAATGCCAGCAGCATCGCCACCACCAACTGGACAATCAGATTCACCAGCGTCCACTTTATGGTATTGCCGATGGATTTTAAAAATATTTCATTTACAAAGATCTTTTTATAATTTTCCAGTCCCGCAAATGTCTGAAAAGAATCCCCCCTCGCTCTGACAAGATTATAATTCATAAAACTGAGGAAGATACCCCGAATCATTGGGTAAATGGACAATGCCAGTACCGCTATCGTCGCCGGCGCCAATAGAAGGTAACCTGGCAGATTTTTTTTGAAATTTCTTTTATGATATATGAGCTTACTTTCCATATCCGTCTCCTACATATAACAGACCGCCGCATAAATGATGAAACAGCGGATACCATCCTTTCACAGACATCCATATGTTGTACAGATCATAAATGCGGCGGCATCCTTTTGCTCTCTTTATGCCATCTTTATCTCTCTGGTACCGCCAGCTTTACTGATAGTTCTGCTGAATATTTTCATTGATCTTTTGCGCCAGGGACGAAAGCGCCTCGTCAGATGTTGCCTCGCCGTATACCACCGTCATAATTGCATTGGTAATAAGCTCATCGATTGCCTGCTCATTGATGATTGCCGGTCTCGGCATGGTGTATGGGAATTGAGTGGTGAGTATTTCCAGTTTCTCTTTTCCTTCCAGCGTCTTTGCATAATCAAAGTCTTTTCTCGCAGAACTCTTTCCTTCCGCGAACAGTACCTCATCCCCGTCCGCAGAATTGATATACTGAATCAGATCAAAAGCCAGTTCCGGATTTTTACAGTTTGCATTGATATTCCATGTAAATCCGCCCAGAACCGTCGCCGGTGCCTTTCCCTCCACCATAACGGTTATGCCATAGTCCAGATCCGGTGCAAGACTGTCGATTGCGCCTGCACACCAGTCGCCGCCTAAAAGAAAGGTTGCCTCGCCGTTGGCAAAGCTCTCATAAACCTTGCTCCAGTTATTCGCCTCTTTAAAGGATTCCACCATACCGCCATTTTCTATGATATTGCAGATATAGTTCCATGCTTCTTTTCCTTCCTCATTATCGATGACCACTTTGGGAATCTCCCCGCTGGTATCGATTACCTGGCATCCATTTTGATAAAAGAAAGGATAAAAGGCATAAGCGCTGTCATATGTGATAATCCCGCCATATCCTTTGCTCTTTAAAACCGTCAGCGCATTGCTCAGCTCTTCCCAGTTCGTAGGCACTTCCAGACCTGCATCCTCCAGATGCGTTTTGTTGTAATAAAATCCGCAGCAATCCATGTACCATGGTACAGAATAATATTCACCCCTGAATTTACCGGAGTTTAGAGGTCCCGGCTGATAAAGGGAAAGCAGCTCTTCCTCCGTTGTAATTTCTGTAAGCGGATACAAAAGTCCCATAGCCGCCATATCTATTGCATGTCCTGAATTGTCCGCCATTACAATATCCGCTCCTACGCCTGCCAGCGCCGCAGTCTGAAAGGATTGCTTAATATCTGCCGCCGACGCTGCCTGCAGGGTCACTTTCACGCCCGGGTGACTCTTTTCGTACTGGTCGATTACATTTTTAAAAGCAATCCCCTGTTCCTCATCGCTGACCAGCCCGTTCAGCACCAGCATCGTGATCTCTCCGCCCTCCTGCACTGCCCCTGCAGCATCCGCTCCAGCAACATCCGTATTTTCACTTGTTTCTCCGCTGCCCTCTTCCCCGCCGCTATTTTCATTGGCATTAGTCTTCGTTTCCCCGCTTTGTGAAGCACACCCCGCCATACTGATTACAACAGTCACTGCAAGCGCAATTGCCATGATTCTTTTTTTCATAGTATTCCCTTCCCTTTCAATTGGTTATTTTTCTCATGTTCCTTTACACACTTCAATTTCACCGGTTAACTGAATCGTCTACAAATATTAAATCATACCGCTTTTTATTTTTGAATAATGATATTATTTCATTTTTTTCACAAGTATTTAAATAATTTTCATCATACCGTTTTGGGTATACATCATACCTGCATGAGCTGAACACATTTTAAGTTTTAAGAAAATTTTTTCAAACTTTTCTTTATTCCTACTTCCTTTTTTCTGTCTTACAATCATCTTTATCAAATACCATTTATAAATGCATAGAAAGGAAAAAATTATGAAGAAAAAATTGAATGTGGCACTAGTTGGTCTAAGCTTTGGTCTGGAATTCGTGGCGATTTACTGCCGGCATCCCGATATCGACAAGGTCTATATTGTCGATCAGGATGAGAACCTGCTAAGCATTGCGCGGGAACGCTACAGCATTCCTAAAGAGCAGTCTTTTACGGACCTGCAGAAGGTACTAGACCTTCCAGAAATCGATGCGGTGCACTTAGTCACCCCGCCTGCAACTCACGCCCCCTTTTCCATACGGGTATTAGAAGCCGGCAAACACTGTGGCTGCACCATCCCTATGGGATTGACCATCGAAGAACTGCAGGATGTCATAAAGGCAAGAAAGAAATCGGGTAAGAATTATATGTTCATGGAAACCACCGTCTTCCAGCGGGAGTTTCTTTATATGAAAGAGTTACAGGAACGGGGCGAACTGGGCAGGCTGCAGTATATGTCCTGCGCCCATTATCAGGACATGGAAGGATGGCCCAGCTACTGGAAAGGTTTCCCACCTCTAATGCACCCTACCCACGCGGTAGCACCCTGTCTGATGTTAGCCGGACACTTGCCCGACAAGGTATATGCCCGCGGCTCAGGAAAAGTACGCCGGGAATTGGAAGAACAATATGGATGCCCATTTGCATTTGAATCCGCACTTATCAGCCTGAAGGACAGCGATATTACCATCGAACTGGAGCGCTTCCTATATGGCGTGGCAAGAAGCTACTCTGAATGCTTCCGTATTTATGGAGAGCATAAAAGCTTTGAATGGCAGCAGCTGGAAAAAGAAGCCCCCGTATTGTACACCCGGACAGGTGCGCTGCAAGAGAGCAATATCCTGACTGGTGAAAATAAACCCTCCATCCGGGGAGGAGAAATCAAAGCGGAACGCGTAGAAATACCTGACTATGCCCACCTGCTTCCAGAGGAAATTGCATCTTTCACCACCAATACCGTTTATAATAATGAAAACACCCACCTGTCATTTACACAGGGCGGCGGGCACGGCGGCTCCCATCCTCATTTGGTCCATGAGTTCGTGCGCTCCATCATTGAAAAACGCCCGGCATCCATCGATGACTGCCTAGGCGCTTATTGGACAGCCACCGGCATCTGCGCCCACCAATCTGCCATGAATGGCGGCGAGGTCATCCAGATTCCTTCTTTTGAATAATTTAAGTTGATAAAAGGAGGTCTCAAAATGGAAATTTGCTTAGAAAAAAATTGGTTCGTTTTACAAGATATTCACGATGCAGGCGAACAGCTGCATCTGTATAACAACGACGACTTTTTGACCATGATAGGTCCCCAAATGTCAGAGTGGGAAGCAATACCGGAACTGAAACATCTTCAGCTATTGTTTTCAAAGACCCCCTATTGGGGGAGGGAACTCAGATACTTTAATGACGCGCCGTGGTGGTACAAAAATGAATTTTTCATCGATGATGCGACTGCCGACTGTTACATCATCACCTTCACCAACGTAGACTACTATTGTAAAGTCTGGCTGAACGGCGTCTTTATCGGAGCGCACGAAGGGTATTCTGCCCCCTTCTCCTATACTGTCACCCCCCATGTAAAGACCGGATGCAAAAACAGGCTGATTGTAAAAGTCTGGTCGCCATGGGATGCAAAGGTGGACCAGGACAATCAGATGCGCAGGACTACCGATGTCTTTCGGAATATGGTCAAAGGAACCTATGAACATTCGGACACCTTCATTCCCCGTGACGTAAATCCGGTAGGCATCTACGGCAGCGTCACTTTAAAAAGTTTCCGGCAGGCATGGTTTTTGGCAAAGCCGGAGTTTTCCTATACTTTGTCAGACCATCTGAAAGACGCCGCCATCTCCTTTAAAGCCTCCGTCGAGATCTGCGGGGCAAGCAGCGTGACTCTTCACATGGAATGCATCGACAATTACACGAAAGATAAGGTCTTTAAAGCAGCCTGCCCCGTTTCCCGCAAGGATACCTATCTAACGGAAGACCTTTTAAAAGATGTGAACCTCTGGAGCACATGGGATCAGGGCACGCCCTATACCTATCAGATTGCCATGTGGCTGGAAGACGGGGATGGAAGAGTTCTTGATAAGTACACGGAAATCACCGGCTTTAGAAAGGTTGAGATGATACGCGATGAGAACCAGACTACTTTTCTTTTGAATCAACATCAATTCTATGTAAGAGGAACCGCATACTTTGCGGATAATTATCTGTCCGCCATGAGTCTTAACAGGTACCGGCGGGATATTCTGGCGATAAAGTCCTGCGGGTTCAATATAATCAGGGTTCACGTACATGTAGACCTGCCGGCATTTTATGAACTGTGTACAGAAATGGGCATTGGCATCATGCATGATTCCGAATACAACTGGGCACATCCTTTCACTGACGAGTTCGCCCAACGCTTTATCCAGCTCTACCTTGAGACGGTGGATATGCTTAAAAATCATCCCTCCCTCTTATGCTGGATCTGCATGAATGAGCCGGGGCTTCTTGACACCGAAGCATCAGCCACTAGGAGCCACAGCCGCTCCATGGATGTAACCCCCGGTCCAATCCTGTATGAATCGGTATGCAGGCACGATCCCACAAGACCAGTCATCAAAGGCTCCTTCTGCGCCGACGACCCCGACAGCGGTGACAGCCACAATTATCTGGGCTCGCTGCGCGGGGAAGCAACTCATTACAGTGATATATACGGAACCTTTGAAAAGCTGAACACGGAGTACGGGTTTGATGCGCCGCCATATGGTGAAAGCCTTATAAAAGCGCCTGCCGTATATGAGCGCCTCCGGAAAATGATGCCTGACATCCCTCAGATACAGAACTATCAGTATCAGCTCCTGAAATACTACACGGAGCATTACCGGATGCAGAAATATACTCCTAACTCGGGTTACGTGCAATTTCTTTTCAGCGATATCGGACCCACCAGCTATTACGGTCTCTATGACTGGTGGGGAATCCCCAAGAAAGGGCTAAATGCCATGTTGGAAAGCAATATGCCTATTGGCATTTTCCTCAAATATCGGAATCAAATCGACGCTGTCTATGCTGTCAATGATTTTCAGGAAGATGTAGGGCTCTGCACCGCCGTCTGGCATATCACTGATTCCTGCCGAAATACGCTGGGCAGAGGAGAATCGGAAATCTATCTGGGAAAAGATGAGAAAGTATTGATTGCCGAATTGGGCGAACGGTTTGGAGACGATGTAGATGTTTTTCTTCTTCTAAAAAAAGGCAGCAACATTATCGCCCATAATCATTATGAAGATATCTACCATATGCCGCCTCATCCTGCCGGACACCCCGCAAGGATGAGCCACGAGTTCGGCATACGGCTGTATTCTTCCTAATTCCAATATCCTGCCGCAAAGGGGCTGCCTATTTTCCGACAGCCCCTTTTATTTTTGTCTGTCACACAACACAAAAACCTGTAAACATCACGTTTACAGGTCTTGTAAAATTACCTTTTACCTCCCCGAGTAGGGCTCGAACCTACAACAACTCGGTTAACAGCCGAGTGCTCTACCATTGAGCTATCGAGGAAAATTGATTCACCTTCGGTGAACAATCAGTTTCGCCTGCGGCGAACTTGGGAACATTTTTCCAAGAAGGCCGTGCCTTCAAAACCGAACACCAGGTTCCATATCTTACATCTTCACTATACCTGTGGTTAAGCTTCCGGTCTATTAGTATCCGTCAGCTGAACACATCGCTGTGCTTACACCCCGGACCTATCTACCTCGTAGTCTGCAAGGGACCTTCATCTTATTGATGCGGATATCTCATCTTGAGGGGGGCTTCACGCTTAGATGCCTTCAGCGTTTATCCCTTCCGGACTTGGCTACTCT
>CATLAK010000021.1 GCA_949878435.1 uncultured Lachnospiraceae bacterium | reverse complement strand
CGTTCATGGACTATCAGGCGTAATGCAGAATGTGTAAAAATCGACTGGCAGTTTAAGACGCAGGACGCACGGATTAAATTGGCCAGGCTGTATCCGGTTATAGTTTAGAAACTAACCGGATAGAGTAGGAGCCTGTTTTTTGTATTCAAAAAAAATTCAGCAGATTGCCTAAATATGGAAAAGTTTTTTATTCAAAAAAGCAAAAAATTAAAATGTAACAGTAGAGGGAACAAAAAAATACGAAAAAAATAAACAAAAGATTCCAAAATTAACTAGAAAATGTGCTGAAAATTTATAGATTATTTATAAAAAATTGAATTAATTTTTACAAAATGCTATAGCTGAGTTAAGGAAAAATAGGACAAAAGTATCAGAACATTTTTGCGGATAAAAAAGCACAAAATAGAGAAAGGAATGAGATGGATGAAGAAGTTTAGGAAATTTTTAGCAGGAATCGTGACGTTTGTAATGCTAATGTCAATGTTTACCATGACAGCACTTGCAGCGCTTGACGAGGTACAGGAAGGGACGGGCGGTTCACCGGTAATCGACGAGAGTGCCAAGGGAAGCATTACGATTCATAAATATGTGCAGGCAAAGGATGAAAACGGGAATTTAATTTTAGGTTCTCCCGGCACGGGGCAGGAAATCACCGGATCGATTCCCGGAGGTGCCAGCGGGCTGAAGGGCGTCGAGTTTACTATTTATAAAATAAAAGACAAAGATTACCTGATGGATTTGTATGACGGCAAGGCTGTGGAGGAACTTCCGAAGACAACGGATGAAATCAAGAGCCAGTATGGAGTAAATCCTTTAAATCCATCCGAAAATGGATTGTCGGGTAAATGGAGTGTAACAGAATGGCAGATTGGAAGTGATATATATAATGCTGCCAAGACTGCTACCACAGACGAGAACGGTTTGGCTTCGTTTGACAATTTGGAACTGGGGGTTTATCTGGTCGTTGAAACCAATTCGCCGGCAACGGTGCTTAAGGCGACAGAGCCGTTTCTTGTAGCAGTCCCGATGACGGCGAACGGTTCGGAATGGCTATATGATGTACATGTATATCCCAAAAATGAAGTGGGTTCCTCCGGTGCAATTACTTTTTACAAGGAGGGAAAAATCTCCGGTACAACACAGACAACCCCTCTGCAGGGCGTAACTTTTGTATTGCAGAAATACAATGAAACAACGACGAAGTGGGAAACACTTACACATGGAGTGGGAAGCGATAATCAGGAAGGTACGGGAGAGGCGTTTAATCTTACGACGGATGCGGAAGGTAAGGTTACGATAGAAGGTCTTGCGCTGGGAAGATATAGGCTGATTGAGACATCTACCGTTGGCGGATATATCATGGACGGGGATGCGTCTTATGGATTTGAGGTTACGCCGGATGGATATGAGTGGGAATGGAGCTTTTCAACTTCAGGACCTTATGGAGATATGTGGTTTAAGCCTGACGGAAACCATACCGAAGTGTGGCATCCTGTATCAACTGCGGACCCTTCGGTAACGGCGCCGCCTATTTTCATGAACGAGCAGCCGGACCTGGTGAAGGAAGTGGCGCCTAAATCGGATCCTGATAATTGGGGGAAAGATGCCGATTATGAAATCGGTGATACGATTCCATACAGGGTGAAAGTGACTATACCTTCAGAGGTTATTTTTAAGAGGCTTAATGAATTTGTTGTAACGGATTCGCCTGTCAACTTGAAGGATGATATAGACAGCATCGTGGTCAAGGCAGAAGTTCCTAGCGGTGGATGGTGGGATCCCGACAAGAATGAGACGGTATTCCAAGGAATAGCTACTTTGCCAGAAGGCGAAGGGTGGGCTGGATTTTATACAGTGGAACCGTATGGAGAAAATGGATTTAAGGTAAAGTTTAATTCCAGTATGCTCTGCGATTACAAGTTTGCAGGGAAAGAACTTACAATAGAGTATAATGCGGTTCTGCTAGACACTGCCGAGACGACTACTGCCGGAAACCCCAACACTGTCAAGCTGGAATATTCAAATGCTATCTTCCCCAGCTATGATGAAGATAATCCAAACTATGGAAAAGAGCCTGGCAAGAATACGATTGAAGACAGCACGGTTGTCTATACCTTCCAGATAGATATCGAAAAGATAAACGAGGAAAACAAACCTCTTGAAGGAGTCGTATTTGAACTGTACAGGCTGGTAGACGGCACCGTGACGGAAAATGTGCTGACTCCAGAACAGGCAAAGGAGAAAGGGCTTGAAGATGTTGCGGGCAAGGTTTATCAAAAGATTGGCGGAGATCTGGTAACAAAAGCAGATGGAACGGCAGGTGTCAAAGGTCTTGAAAACGGCGATTACTGGCTGGTGGAGACAAAGACGCAAGAAGGATATAATCTGCTGAAAGGTCCGGTTAAGGTCAATCTGAATGTACAATATGCAACACACATAACGACTTCTACAACTTGGACGGAAACTGCAGATGGAAAGACGCTGGTGAAGACGACTATCGATTCTTCCCAGACGACATTTACAGATGGCGGCAAGAATCCGGATAAGATTGGCAATACGACACAGACAGTCATCAACAAGAAAGGATTTGAACTTCCAAGCACCGGCGGCATGGGTACCTTTGTATTTACCTTTGTGGGCATTGCTATGATGGCGGCGGCAGTAATTCTGCTAATCACATCAAAGAAAAAAGAAGTAAAGTAAACAAAAACAAACAAAAAAGTAAGGTACATAGGCGGTTGCGAATGAGTCGGAAATCAGTGGAAACACTCATTTTGCAGCCGCTTATAATATACCTATGAGAGTTTTTGACAGTAGGTAAAAAAAGTAGACTTTCTGCTTTAGTTTTAGTATAATAATATGGGTGTATTTATTATAAAAAGTATGGTGATGGACATGAGTGATGTACCTTTTGATCAGATTCAATCTCTAAAAGCTGGCAATATAAAAAACACAGAGATGCAATTCCCTGTAATAGAAAACCCTGAATATTCTGATGAACAAAATCAGGAAATTCGTTTAGGAAAGGAAGAAGGGCTTGATGTATCTATTTATTCCAAGCCTGAATTTAACTGGCTGCAAATGGAGCAGATTCGTATGGGACTTAAGGATAAGGTGGATGTTTCAGTCTATGCCAATCCTGCATACAGTTTTGATACCATGAAGCAGATCAGACTATCTTTTTATGCTTCTATTGATCTTATGCCATATCTAGACAGAGGATTCGCGGGGGATGAACTAGAACAGATCAGGCTCTCGCGGGAAGAGAAGCTGCCCATTGACAGGTGGCTGACGGATGATATGTATGCCCAGCAGATTCATGAAATCAGAATAGGACTGTATGAGGAAATGGACGTTTCTGCCTATGCAAACGTGAAGTATAATTGGATGCAGATGCAGGAAATTCGTTTAGGGCTGGAGAAGAAGCTGATGGTATCTACTTACACCAATTGTCTGTTCAACCATTGGCAGATGAGGGAGATTCGGCTGGGGTTAGAAGCAGGGCTGGATGTGTCGTCTTATGCAAAGTTGATTTATTCCAGCAGCGATATGATGGAAAGGCGCTTAAATCTATTAAATAGAAAAGAATCAAAAAATGTCGCCAGCACGGAGATGGAATTAAATATCGATTCCCTCCGGGCAAAGGAATTCAGCATTTTAATAGAAGATAATGGAAATAAGGCTTATGCATATATTCCATGGATTCCCGGTAATATGGTTACGGAAGAGGATATTTTGAAGGATCTGGAACTGAGAGGAATTATTCTGGGAATCAAGCATGATGCGATTACGGAAATGATTAAAAAGCGGAGAATGAATGAAAAGGTCCTTATCGCAGAGGGGATTCCTGCCAAGACAGGTAAGGATGGATGGTATGAATTTTACGTAAGAATCGATCTGCCCCGTATTCCGGCGCCGCTTCCGGATGGAGGCGTTGACTACGTAAACATAGAAGCCTTTGAAATGGTTGACGAGGGAGAAAAACTGGCGGTCTATCATCCTGCAGAAAAAGGGGTGGACGGCAAGAATGTATTTGGTGAAGTGATTCATGCCAACAATGGTCTTGAAAAAAAGCCGCTTAAGGGAGTCGGATTTGGAATTGCACCGGACGGAGTGACTTACATTGCGAAGATGAGTGGGAAATTCGAGTATTCAAACGGCAGGATTGTGATTTCCAATATGATTGTTGTGCGTGAAGATGTTACTTCTGTCACAGGAAAGCTGGAAGTGGATGGTTCGGTTTATGTAATCGGCAGTGTTTTTTCCGGAGGATACATTAAGGCAGCGGGAGATATCATCGTTGAGCACAATGTTGAAACGGCAAGGCTGATTGCCGGCGGCAATGTCATGATCAAGAAGGGAAGCTGTTCTAAGCGTGACTGCTTTATTGAGGCAGGCGGCGAAGTCTCTGGAAGTTTCTTTGAAGCGGCAAATATTAATGCCGGTGGAAATGTCAAGGCAAACTATATTATGAATAGCGATATTAATACCCTGGGGAAAGTTATAGTATCGGGAAGCAAGGGGATGCTGCTGGGCGGAAGAATCTGTGCGGTAAAAGGAGTAGATACGTATAACCTGGGGAACAGTTCTCATCTCAGGACCTATCTCGATATAGGCAGAAACAAAATCTATGACAGGGAACAAGTAAAGTTTGCAGAAAGGAGGGAACAGATTTTAAGCGAACTGTCTGCCTTGGAAGAAGGATGGAACAAAGTCTTAAAATCCCTTCCGACCAAAAGAGAGCTTGCAGAGGAGGCTTTGAAAAAGCTTAATTATTCAATTGTGGCAAAGGATCATGAACTTGCGGATTTGGATGCTGAGATTTCCAAGCTTGCCAACATGACGGATCAGGACATGAAAGCGCCTGTATGTGTCAGAGGCAATGCATACGAGGGAAGTATCATCGAGATCAATTCTATAAAATATATGCTTCCAGCGCAGGTGAGCAGGGTTATATTTAAACTTAGAAACAAAACGGTAGTAATGGTTAAACTATAAAATAAAGAAAGTATGGATAGAATATGAAGCGTGACACAATCTTAATTATCGACGATGATGATATCAGCCGCACCATGCTGGCGGATATTTTCCAAGATGAATATAAAATTTTGGAGGCAGGAAACGGGAAAGAGGGGCTTGACCTTTTAAGGAAAAATGTACAATCAATTGCAGTCGTCCTGCTGGATTATACCATGCCTGTCATGGATGGTTTTCAAATGCTGGAATATTTAAACAAAAGAAAACTTTTGACCTTACTTCCGTTTGTCATGATTACAGGTGAAGGTTCGGTTGAATTTGAGAAGAAAGGATATGAATATGGCGTAGTAAGCTATATCAAAAAACCATTTCATGCGGAAGTCGTAAAGCAGCTGGTTAAGAATGTCCTTTATTTCTTCCAGTATAAACTTCAGCTGGAAATTACGGTCAAAGGGCAGGCGGAGAAACTGACGAAACAATATGTGATTTTGAGAAAACAGGCGACGCAGCTTCGGCACATGAATGAAGTGATGATCGATGTGTTGAGTAATATTGTCGAATTTAGAAATTTGGAATCAGAGCAGCACATAAAAAGGGTACGCGGATTCTGTGTGTGTCTTGGCACCTGTGTCATGAATCTTTATCCGGAGTATGAACTCACACCAGAGAAAATAGAAATAATCGGAAGAGCTTCCGGACTTCACGATATTGGAAAGATCGTTATCCCAGACAACATTATTTTAAAGCCGGGAAAGCTGACGCCGGACGAGTTTGAAGTTATAAAATCTCACACGACTAAGGGAGCTGAGATGATAAAGAGAGTGGTTCATATAGATGATGAAACGTTTTGTGAATATGCGTATGATATTGCAAGACATCATCATGAAAAATATGACGGAAACGGATACCCGGATGGGCTTAAAGGTGAAGAAATCAGCATTGCTGCACAGATTGTTGCCTTGGTTGACATATATGATGCACTTACTTCAAAGCGTGTATACAAGGCGGCTTATAGCACAGATAAGGCTTATCAGCTGATTATAAACGGGCAAAGCGGTATGTTTTCCCAAAAGTTGTTGAAGGCATTCACGGAGGTCAGGGCAGATTTTGAAAAAATGGTAAAGAAATATAGTGATGATGAATAAGTAAACATACCATTGGTGTGATAGGAGGTAAATGAGGTGGCGAGGAATAAACACCCAGAGGAAACCGTTAACCTGATTGTGGATGTTGCACTTCGTCTGTTCTTGGAAAAGGGATATGAGCGTACCTCTATTCAGGACATTATCGGGCAGCTGGGAGGTCTCAGCAAGGGAGCGATTTACCATCATTTTAAATCGAAAGAGGATATTTTGGTTGCTGTCACAGACAGGATGACAGAAGAATCAAATAAAATGCTGGCGGATGTGCGGGACCGGGCTGGTTTTACTGGCAAGGAAAAGCTTAAAACTCTCTTTATGGAGTCTGTTAACAGACCGGTTCAGGATGAAATCTTCACAGTGGCGCCTGACTTAGGTCACAATCCAAGACTGCTCTTTAGTATCTTCCGTGAAACTGTGGAGGAGGCAGCGCCTGATTATATTCTGCCGATTATCAGACAGGGGATTTCGGACGGGTCGATTCAGACAGATTATCCAGAGGAATTGGCGGAACTGGTCATACTTGCGGCGAATGTTTGGATGAATCCCATGATTTTTGATGATTCATTGGAAACATCCTATCGGAAATTTATGGTGTTTCGTCAGATGATGCAAGGTTTGGGGCTGGACATTGTGGATGATGAATTGATGACGCGGCTGCAGGAGCTGACGGCTATTTATCAGAAGAACAGATAACGCAGATGGAAGTATTCTGCCCTGGAATAGGGGCAGATTCATTTATAGAAAAATACATACCGCCGTGCGGTATTAAAAGGAGGAACTATGGATAGAAATACAAAACTATTTTCAAAAGATTTTACTTTGGTAGTGATTGGTCAGATTATTTCCTTGTTTGGCAATGCCATCATAAGGTTTGCCCTGCCGCTGTATCTGCTGAATCAGACAGGTTCGTCGGCACTATACGGAACAGTCAGCGCCTGTGCACTTATTCCTGCCGTCATCCTATCGCCTATAGGAGGTATTCTTGCGGACAGGGTGAATAAAAGGAATATTATGGTCGCACTGGATTTCTTTACAGCGGCGGTTATACTGACTTTTTCATTGCTTTTAGGGAAAATAAGCCTGATTTTGCTGATTGCTGCTACAATGATGCTTTTGTATGGTATTGCAGGCGCTTATCAGCCCACGGTGCAGGCAAGTGTTCCGGCGCTTGTGCCTGAAGAGCGCTTTATGGAAGCAAATTCTGTCATTAATACCATTGGCTCACTGGCTTCTTTGCTGGGACCTGTCCTCGGCGGGATTCTGTATAGTATTTATGGACTTTCCCCGGTAGTGGGGGTATGTATTGCTTGTTTTTTGATGTCTGCTATTATGGAGATTTTTATTAAGATTCCTTTTGTCAGGCAGGAATCTGGCGGCAGTATGTGGAAGAGCATCAGGAATGATTTCTTTGACAGCATAAGATTTATCCGGAAAGAGAAACCGGTAATCGGCAAGGGGGTGCTGGCGGTTTGCGGAATCAATCTGTTCCTGTCGGCAATGATTACCGTGGGGCTGCCTTATATGGTGACGGAGGTATTGAACTTTGATACCGCTGCGGCAAATCGGCTGTATGGTTTTGCAGAGGGAGCGCTGGCAGCAGGGGGACTGGCAGGCGGAATTGGCGCAGGTATTTTTGCCAAAAGGCTGACCATACAGAAGGCGGGAAATTTGATTATTGCCTGTGCCGGATGTGTATTTCCCATGGGCATTGCATTGATGCTTTCGATATCCGATATGGTAAGTTATATTGTCATGGCAGTGTGCTGCTTTGGAATTATGGTCTGTTCAACCATCTTTACGGTGCAGGTGATGGCATTTGTTCAGGCGCAGACGCCCCAAACGCTGATTGGAAAAGTGATAGCACTTATGATTACCGTTGCCATGTGTGCCCAGCCGGTGGGAAATGTGCTGTATGGGCTTTTGTTTGAAGTCTGTTATGGGGCTGAGGCGGCGGTTGTTTTGCTGGCAGGCGGAATTTCTCTGGTGATTGCGGTGGGCACGAAAAGTATCTTCAAACTTTGCAAAGAGTAGATATATTTTCCTTTTAAAAACAGGCGCTTATGTGATAGCATATAGGGCATAGGCAAAGTATAAGGCAAGTGAGGAGCAATGGGCGAGCTTATGTCTGATTAAAAAAGTACAAAAAGGAGGTAGTTTCCAGTGAAAAATAATTACTTTGTGGAAGGTCTGCAGGGCGCCGGGAAGAGCACTTTTGTGCAGCTGATTTCAGATAAATTGCCAGACTATAAGGTTTTCCGCGAGGGCGATTACTCGCCGGTGGAGCTGGCATGGTGCGCATATGTCGCGGAAGATGAGTACCGCGATGTGCTGCGCAGGTATCCATTGCTGAGGAAAGAGATTCAAGAAAAAACGGCTGTCGAGGGAAACCACAGAATCGTCTGCTATACACAGATTCTGACAGATACGCCGGGTTTTCATAGGGACTTGGAAAAATATGAGATTTATAATGGAAATCTGGAGAAAGAGTCTTTTGAGAAGATCATTTTGGAGCGTTTCGCAAAATGGGACGGCGAGGGGCAGATTTTTGAGTGCTCTGTTTTTCAGAACATCATAGAGAACCAGATGCTGTATCTTATGATGACGGAGGACGAAATCTTAGATTTCTACCGAAGGCTCAAGGCGGTTCTTTCAGATAAGAAATACAAGATTATTTATCTGGATGTGGCGGATATCCAGGGTGCGATTGAGGTGATAAGGAAGGAGCGGTCGGATGAGGAAGGAAAGGAACTGTGGTTTCCGCTTATGATCAAGTACCTGGAAGAGTCGCCCTGCGGAAAGGAACGCGGACTGACAGGCTTAGAAGGATTGCTCGTGCATTTGGAGAGAAGAAAGGCTTTAGAGCATAGAATCATTGGCGAGATTTTTAAGGAGAATACGATCATCGTGCAGGCGAAACATTATGTATTAGAGGATATTTGGGCAAAGCTATAAAAAGGGGAGGGTCAATTGATGAATACAGAAATAATCAGGGGCTACCGCAATCAGGATGAGCTTCGAGGCAGTTTTAACCAGCTTGCCCGGGAAACTTTTGACGGGCTGGATTTTGAAGGGTGGTATCAGGATGGGTATTGGAGCGACCGCTATAATCCTCATTCTATTGTAATAGACGGAAAAGTCGCCGCTAATGTGTCCGTCAATTTCATGGATTTTCTCTGGAATGGTCATAGAAAGCACTTCATTCAGCTGGGCACTGTGATGACAGCGTCTTAGATTTTTATCCTAAGTTTGGCTTTAAAAAGGCAATGGAGTATTGCTATACAAAGCCTTTTTCTGCATCCGAAGGCAGCAGTGCGGTACGGATTTCCATGAAGGAACAGGCGGAAAGGAAAAGGCTGGAGGATGCCATGCGCAGAAGTGTTTCTTACAGCCGGTTCCGTATGGCGGATAACGACAATCTGATTTTCTTCTACCTCACCGGTCCCATGCAGGATTGTGTTTACTATGACGATAGGCATGATGCCTATGTGATTGCGCAGATAGAGAAAGAGGTCTTACCGTGCATGATATCTTTTCGGAAAAGCAATATCCTGTGGATGATATTCTTGCCATGTTTGGCAGGGATTTAAGGCAGGTAAGGTTTGGGTTCACGCCGGCCTGTGCGGAAGGCTGCACGGTGGAGGCATACAGGGAAGAGGACTGCACACTGTTTGTCAAAGGGGCTGGATTGGAGGATCTTGAAAAGGATAAGGTGATTTTTCCTACGTTGTCTCATGCGTAGAAAAGGCGATGCATATACAAGGTGATGCACATATGGTATGATATGCATATGGTGTGTTGACGAAGCGGATTGGAGGATAATATTGTGTATAAACTTGCAAGTTTTACAATGGGTACAAGAGGTGGTGTGCAGCCGTATATTTACTTAGCCAGGGCATTAAACCGTGCTGGATATGAAACAATGATTGGTACGCATCCCTGCTGGCGGAATTTGATAGAAGAGTCAGGGGTTCCTTTTGCTGCGATTGGACCTGATATCGATATTGAAAAGGAGGCTGCCGCCATACGCGGCAAACATTCCAATCCTGCAGTCAGCATGTTAAAAACTATGAAATTTGTGTTCAGGATGATACAGGGTGCAACGGATGAAATTTATGAAGCCTGCAAAGGAAAAGATCTGATTATCGTTTCCCGCAGCCAGATGGGCGCCATAGAGGCGCTGGCGCTTGGAATACCCACGGTGAATGTAACGCTGCAGACAGAAATGATTGCCGAGAAGCTGAAGGAGCAGACGTGGAAGGATAAATTGATTGGAAATTTCATCGGAGCACAGATGGCAAAGCCGTATAATAAAATCAGAAAAGTGTATGGGATGGGAAAGGTGAAATCAGCGGATGAAATCATGTCCCGAGAATTGGATCTGATTCCAATCAGTAAATATGTAAAAGAAAGAAATGTTTATTGGGAAAGCCATCATATATTGACCGGATATTGGTATGAAGATGAGCAAAATTACATACCGGAAAAGAGGCTGGCTGATTTTTTGGCAAACGGATTGAAGCCACTTATCCTTGCGCTTGGCGCAATGTCATTTGAAGACCAGGAGGAGAAGGATAAACTGGATATGTTCATCGATGCTTTTAAGGCGACTGGGAATCGGGCAGTAATCCAAGGGTTTCAGAAGACTTTAGCGAAGGTTGAACTGCCGGATACGATGATCTCCTGCGGTTCTGTTCCCCACAGCTGGCTGTTCAGGCAAGGATACGGCGTCATTCATCATTGTGGTTTTGGAACAGCATCTGCGGCACTAATCTATGGAATCCCCTCTATTCCGGTGCCTCATGTACTTGATCAGATGGGATTTGCAATGCAGCTAAGTGCGCTTGGCGTTTCGACAGAACCGCTCCCTGCAAAGGAGCTTAGCAGGGAACGCATTGCCGCTGCGATAGAAGAAATGCAGCGCACTTTTCCCGAAAAAAAGGCAAAGGCAGAGGCGATTGCGCAGCAGATACAGAGCGAGGATGGTCTTAATGCGGCGGTTGAGCTGATTGCAAAGGTATTGGCATCATAATGAAATTGTTTTGTTCATGGATACCGCTTTTTTGTTCTAGATTGGTGATTCCCAAAGCAGCTTGGCAATCATGAATCGACACATCCCGGCAGATAAAGGATGCATTGCTGGAATGGAGGATGAAGCTCTGGGAGGAACAATTGTGTATTGATGCGTCACTTATGATGACATTGCTGTCAGCTGCGTCTATGATGCTTTCAAAGGTATCCTCACAATCATATATTTCCGTATGGTCTATCACACAATTTGACTGATTTAATGAGATGCCGCCGTGGGTGCAGTGGTGGATTTTGCAATTTTCAATGGTGATGCTTCCGCTTAGGCATACGATGCCGTATGTGCCGCATCCGTATAATTCCAAGTGCTTTACGGTTATATTGCTGCAGTTTTCAAACTGTAATACAGCGCCGATACATTCTCCGGGGTCAGGGGCATGTCCTAAGGTCAGATGCTCTATCACGATGTTCTTGCAATTTTTCCATAATAAGACCGCAGCATACCGGGTGGCAGTCGTTATGCCAGCGCAGTTGCCGTGAATATGCATGTTTTCTATATCATAGACAGTCAATTTCGTTCCGTCCACAACCGGTTCTAAATCTGTATGGAGAGACAACTGCGTAATATCCTGTATAGAATAGGTGCCTTTTTCCAGATTGAGATAGGTATTATGATCGATGCTTTGGCAAAATGCATTCATGCTGTCACAGGTGAGGGAGCGGTAGGGCAATACTTCTGCTCCGGTTGGATCGTTAAACCCATTGCCTCCTGCGCGCATAAGAAAAGCAGCCCGATACTTGGGAACTTCATCAAGATATTGAACTAAGCAGTTATATATGTAAGCCACGGATTGGGCATACGCTTCGTCATTGTTATAGCGCCATGCCAGGTCGAACACACGACCTTCGTCAAAGCCGAACTGTGTATAATCTGCCGCCTCTGCTTCGAGCCAGTTATAAAAGCGAATGACACTTTCTTCATCCGATAAGGGGGTATTTGACTTTACCTGCATGATTCCTACGGTAGCGCTTTTTCCCATGCGGGGTTTGAGCCGCTCAAAGGAACGCACCAAGGGACCGCGGTTGTAATCTTCAAAAATCATGACGGAATATAGAAAGATGCAGAGGTCACGGTTCTGAAGATTGAGGGAAAGCAAATGGTGATATTTCTTGTAAAATCTTTGAAATTTGTGGATGATATATTTTGAAATCTGACCTTTCTTGAGCACACTATTCTGCAATACTCTTTTGTCCAAAATTTGCTTGACAAACTGGTAGAGGACAATCAGAATGACAAACCACAACTCTTCCCGCAGCTCTGAGGCGGTGATGAAAACATTTTCTTCTGTGTATAGAAAAAAGCGGATCAAAAAGAGCGCCAGGCAAATGCCATCGCCAATTCGTAAAGTAAAGAGTACATTTCTTTTCGCCGCAGGATTACACAGATCAGAAGCATTCTATAGACAAAAAAAGAAATCACATAGAGCAGCAGGTATTCTTCCACATACGGCAGATAAAATTTCCGGGAAAGCATAAAAATAAAGATTATCAGTACATTGGGGATACAGATGTTCATTAAAATGTTTGTCGTCATGGGCATATTGCGGTCATCGCGGAAGGTGAAAACGGCATAATGTGTTTCCTCACTGGCTACTTCGTGTAAAATGCTGCCTGCCCAGGACACAAGATGCTGGGTCAAAATTGCTGAAATAATTAAAAATACGATACTGACGGACATGTTCATGGTATTCCCCTCACAATCAATAATGTTGTTGCCTTTTCTATATTTTACCATTGGTCCAAAAGTGACACAAGACAACAATTTGTGATGGATAAAAGTGTTCAAATTTGTTTTGGACTATCTGTCCAATGACAATCAAGTAAAATTTTGTTATCCTTTTATTACATATTGAGGGGTGGTAGGATGCTGTTTCTGATTGATTATGAAAATGTTGGCAATGCAGGAATGAAGGGCTGTGATTATCTTGATGCGCAGGATCAGCTGATTGTTTTTTACAGTGAGGCGAAGAAGCACATGGAGCAAAGGAGCCTGGAGAATATCACAGCTTCCGGGTGCACCTTTCAGATATGCAAACTTTGCAAGACAGGGAAGAATGCGCTGGACTTTTACATCGCATCCAAGCTGGGAGAGCTGATAGGAAAGGGATATGAGGGGATTGCAGCCGTGGTTAGCAGTGACGGCGGATTCCAGGCGGTCAGGGACTATTGGGAGAAGCGCTCAGACTGTAAGAGGCGGATCGTCCTATCCTCCTGCATTGAAGATGCCATCGTAAGCGGCAATGAAAACAACGAGCGGACGAGAGAACTCAGGCGGCTTCGCGAAAAGCTTTCAATCGGCAGCTTCTATACGGCTTATGCCGAGCGGATGAGAATCAAGACCATGTTAAAGGAATTGTTTAAAGATACCCCGTACGAGAACAGGATAGAAGATATCCAGAATATGATAGCGGGAAAAGAAAAAAGTTCCAAAATCATTTACCTAAGCAGCCTGCATCTGTTCGGTAAAAAGGGCGGATTGGAAGTTTATAACAGAATCAAGTCGGGGAATGCGCTTCAAGGGGCGGAACATGCTTGACTATAGATGAATATGAGGTTGACATTACTTATTTCATTTGATTAAATGAGATTGTGTTAACACACTAGGAAAGAGAGGGAAATTGCATGAAGAAATATATGAAGAAGGATCTTGTGGTGGCTGCATAGAGGCGGCTATTACAAACATAATAAGAATGATTGTTATAGCCGTTTGTTGACCCAAAGAAATATTTTTAGGAGGGCTATCATGGGCTATATAAGGGCAGAAGATGTTCTGCCGGAAGAAGTGATTGACCTGATCTGGCAATATGTGGACGGTGAATTGGTCTATATCCCCCGAAAGGGACAGAAGCGCTGCTGGGGTTCTGTAACGGGCGCCCGCGACAATCTGAAACTGCGAAACGAGAGTATCTATACACAGTATATGAAGGGGATATCGGTCCAGGAACTTGCTGCCGGCTATTGTCTGTCAGAAAAAAGCATACAGAGAATCATCAGGGAATTAAAGAAATCGCCTCCTCCTGAGAGCCATATATTAAGAGCCTTCAAAGGAGGAAAATAAATTGAATAGAGAAAATAAAAGAAAAACCTTTGAAAAGGGGTATTATAAGAATCACGCCTGCAAGGATACCTTTACCTGTAAAGTATGCGGACGGGAAGTGGTACCGGAGGGTGCAGGAAGTGATCACAGAAATCATTGTCCGAATTGCCTGACCAGTCTGCACGTCGATATCAGACCCGGGGACCGGGAGGCAGACTGCGGCGGATATATGGATGCAGTGGCAGTGTGGGTGAGAAAGAACGGTGAATGGGCAGTTATCCACCGGTGCAGGATGTGCGGAGCGTTCAGCTCTAATCGGGTGGCGGCGGACGACAATCCCATGAAACTGATGTCGATTGCCTTAAGACCGCTCACCATGCCGCCTTTTCCGGTGGAGCGGATTGAAGAAATGACCCGCCTTATGGGTGGAGACGGAGAAATAAAATTTTAAAAAAACAGGTCGCGGCTTGTGCCGATGACCTGCTTTTTTTAATAAGCCGACTCGCGAAGCGTGGCTGTGCTTCCTTAGAACTTTTGACAGGGGCAAGGTGACATGTGTATAATAAAAGCGAGAGGAGGTAATATATGATTTTGTTTATGGTCCTGTTGCAAATGATGATGTTTATGCTACGTTTACGCTTTATGCTTCAGGCACTTTGACGAAGGCACAGACTTTGGAAGCATTAAAGGTTAAAAAACTTTATAATCAGCTGGTTTTGTCTACAGAGCGGGCAATGAAATGTCTGCAGTTTATTGGCACACTCTCAGAGGAGGAAGTTTAATGGATCAAAAGAAATTTGAGTCAATGCTGGTATTGCTTGTGCCCCAGATTATTCAATTGATGATAAATGAGTATTTATATGATGAGATAACCGCATCTAAAGAGTTTTACGGTTCGAAGGTATATGAACTTTTGGAGGAGGAAGATACCAAGCTGTGGCACTTAAGCGCGTTGACGCTGTTCCATATGTTTGATGAAGAAAAAAATACAGGTTCTTTTTCTTTCCCCGAGGAGGCGTAAGGATGAGTAAAGAGGGTAAATTCTTAATTTATTGTACTGAGAGGTACAAGGCGGCGAAAAAGCTGACAGGAAAGGAAGTATCCGGATTATTTACAAGGTACATGGTTTGGGATTATATTTATTCCTGTTATGAAGCTTTGCACACTACGGGAGAAAATTACATTATAGAGGATATTGATTTATATATAGAAGAAAGGCAGACTATGCCGAACAAATAGGAGTGCGGAAGATGGAAAGAGTGATAGAAAAATTTCTTGAATATGTCAAAATGGATACCCAGTCGTCGGAGGAGAGCACGTCTGTGCCTTCCACCGCCAAACAGCATGAACTTGCAAAGCTGCTGGTAAAACAGCTTAAGGAGATGGGAGCGGAAGAAATCACGTATGATGAGGAGCATTGTTATGTGTATGCTTCGGTTCCGGCTTCCCATGGATGTAAGGATGCGCCGGTTCTGGGCTTTATTGCGCATATGGATACCGCTCCGGCGGTGAGCGGGGCAGGGGTAAAGCCGAGGATGGTGGAAAATTATGATGGAAATGACTTGGTGCTGAATGAAGAAAAGCAGGTCGTGATGAAGGTAGCGGACTTTCCGGAGCTGGCTTCCTATAAGGGGAAGAGGCTGATTGTGACGGATGGGACTACGCTGCTGGGGGCGGATGACAAAGCCGGCGTTGCGGAAATCATGGCAATGGCTGAATATCTCCTGGAACATCCTGAAATTGCCCATGGCAAGATACGCATTGGATTTACGCCGGATGAAGAGGTGGGTGCTGGTGCGGATCACTTTGATGTGGAACTCTTCGGTGCAGACTATGCCTATACGGTAGACGGCGGAAGGCTGGGAGAATTGGAATATGAGAATTTCAACGCGGCAGGAGCAAAGGTAGCTGTGCAAGGCAGGAGCGTCCATCCGGGGGAGGCGAAGGATAAGATGCGCAATGCAATTTTAATCGCGCAGGAGTTCCAGATGCTGCTCCCTGCTTCAGAAAATCCTATGTATACCTGCGGATATGAGGGATTTTACCATTTGGACCGATTAAGCGGCACGGTGGAAGAGGTGGAAGCGGAATATATCATCAGGGATCATGACAGAGAAAAGTTTGAAAAAAAGAAGGCGTTCTTTTTACAGACCGGTGAATTTTTAAACAAAAAATACGGGGAAGGAACCGTTACAATCGATCTGAAGGATTCCTATTATAATATGAAAGAGATTATAGAAAAACATATGCATCTGGTGGACAATGCGAAACAGGCGATGGAGGAGCTTGGCATTTCGCCTGTGGTGGTGCCCATCAGGGGCGGGACGGATGGAGCACGGCTTTCTTTTATGGGGCTGCCCTGCCCGAATCTTAGTACGGGAGGAGCGAACTTCCACGGCAAATATGAATATGCCTGTGCGGATGATATGGAAAAAATCGTAGAACTGCTGGTCAGGATAGCAGAAAAATACAGCGGGAAGATGCAGGGAACGGCAAAGCAATGAAGACGGAACGGCTCTATGCCATTACAGTATATTTGCTGAATCATGGAAGGACAAGCGCAAGTGAGCTGGCAAAGCATTTTGAAGTTTCGCTGCGCACGATACAGCGGGATATAGACTCCTTATGCCTGGCAGGGATTCCGGTCATTGCGATTGCGGGGGCGGTGGGCGGTTATGAGATATCTGACCGCTTCGAGTTAAATGAGGAATATGCTACGGCAGATGATTATTCCCGTATTTTGACTGCTCTTCGGGGACTGGCTTCGGCTACCAGCGATCCAAGAGTAAAACACACAGTGGAAAAGATTGCCCGTGTGTCAAAGCCGGAAGATCAAGGCATCGTGCTGGACTTTTCTGTTCTGCGGGAGGGGGATTCTGCCATCTTGCAGCAATTGCAGACTGCAGCAGCTTTAAAACATATGGTGGAGTTCCTTTATACAAATAATAATCATGAAACCCGGATACACCGGGTGGAGCCCATTGCGGTCCTGTACAGGTGGTATGCATGGTATCTTCTTGCTTATTCGAAGGTGAAAAAAGATTACCGCACCTACAAATTGGTGCGGATGCGGGAGCTGAAGATAACGGATCAGCCTTTTGAAAAGGAGCATGAACCGGCAAGTGAGATTTTGGAAAAGATGGACAGGATCGACTCCCGAAGCTACACACGGATATTGATTAAATGTGCAGAATCCGCAAAAATGAGGGTGGTAGAATATTTGAAAGGCACGATTGTGCAGGAATTTCCTGATGGCGGCGCATTGATTCAGGCAACGGTAGTTGAAAATGAGCAGTTCTGGCTGGGAACACTTTTGTCATTGGGCGATAAAGCCGAAATCATTGCCCCGGAGGAAATCCGACGCCGGGTGCTGGATTCGGCAGAAAAAATCGTTTCTTTATATAAAAAACTATGACACGCTGCTGTCATATATGCAGTGGTATACTTCTGAAAAAAGAGTTGGAGGTATTGAAATGAAAAATCCATATGAAACTTGTCCGGTGTTTGAAAATGAAAGTTATCTGATAAGGATGATTGAGGCAGGCGACACATCTGATCTTTTATTGGTGTATTCTGATGAAAAGGCGGTGCCCTTTTTCAACAGCGATAACTGCGGAGGGGACGACTTTTACATGGCGCGCCTGGAATATGTGCAGGGAGCAATCAAGGCGTGGCAGGAAGCATATGAGAGAAAGGAATTTGTGCGCTGGTCGATTATCGACAAAAATGCAAAGCAGGCGATTGGAACCATTGAGCTGTTCAACCGTCATGCTGACGACTATTTCAATGACTGTAGTATCCTGCGGCTGGATCTTAGAAGCGATTATGAGCGGAGGGAAGTGATTTCTGAAATCTTATCCCTTATCGTACAGCCGGCTTTTGAGATGTTTGATTGCCGGATGGCGGCAACGAAGATTCCCCCCTTTGCGTCTTTGCGGAAGGAGGCGGCGGAAGAGGCGGGGTTCGTATCCTCTCCGGAAAGGCTGATTGGGCATGATGGGACGGCTTACACGGATTACTTTGTCTTGCGAAAAAAATGAGACTTAGTGTATAATTTCATTTATAGGAGGGTGAGATATGAGTTTAAGTGAAAAAGAGAAACAGGAATGGGAAGATGCACTGAGGGAAACAGAATTGCTGAAAGAGGGAGATTCCATAGTGGAATACGTGAAAGGCGATTACTGGTCCTTTGGGCAAAACAGAGGCAGATATTTTTTTACCAATGAATCTTTAATCTTTATAAGCGGATTCGGCGGTACGACTGCTGTTATGCCTTACCGCAACATCAAGGAAATCAAAAAGTGCTTCGTGGGTCCATTTATCCCGACAGGAGTCAAGCTGACAGTGTTCGACGAGAAAAAGGGAAAGAATAAGAAACATAAGCTGTCCTTGATGGGAAGAAAGAAATGGATGGAGTATCTTTCCAAGCAGTCCGGCGTAGCTCTTTAAAGCACATAAAGGAGATATACTTGCAAAAGATGCAGGTGTATCTCTTTTTTGCGTATGGTATAATGATAGGAATGATGTAGGAACATTAAAAAAATTTATCCCAATGCTCCTTGTCCCTGCGGTTCCGGCAAAAAGTACAAGAAGTGTGCGGAAAATGAGAAAATGGAGGAGAGACGGTATTGGATTCACAGCATATTTGGACGATATATAATTTAAGTACAGGGATGTGCTAATAAGTATACAAGGATGTGGTGAAATGAAAATTGGAGAAGCGCAGCAGATTTACAGGGAACAGGTGAAGGAATATCGGGCACAGAAGGTTGCTTTATCTAAGGAATTAAAGGACATTCAGTCAAGAATGAAACGCGAGCCGGAGAAACAGGAAGAGTATGCTTCTAAGGCGGCTACTTTGGAACTGACTTTAAATGCGTTGGATGAAAAGCAGACGGAGTATCAGGATTATTTAAGCAAACTGGCGGATCAGTACTGTGCATACTGGAATGCAACGGTGGCGGATCAACAGGCAGACGCAGCAGCTGAATATGCGGAAGATATGGGGAAAATGATGGAAGTTGCCCGCCGCATCATGAAGGGCGGAATCGTGCCGGCGTCAGATGAAAAAAAGCTGATGGAGTTCAGCTTTGAGATGTACCAGACGGCAAAGAATATTGGAGCCATGGTGCAGCGCCAGAAAAGAGAAAAATATGATTCCCTTTGGGGGGATGAGGAAGAAAAAGAGTATGACGATCCGCGGGAAGTGGCGGAGAATGGAACTGCCCCGGCAGGGGCACCGGATGTGGTGGATGCTGCGGAGACGATGGCGTCTGTTACAACGGCGTCTGCGACACCGATGGAATAATGAGGAAGGTTAGCAAATTGCAGCAGTCAGGATTACAGAGGCAGTAGGTATGCGAAAGGCAGTAATCCTGATTGCTAAGGCAATTTTTCAGCGCGTAAGAGTGTAAGCGGTTATGGACAAAAACCATTGATTATCGTTTATAAATGTGTTATTATTGTGGCAAA
This sequence comes from uncultured Lachnospiraceae bacterium, assembly GCA_949878435.1. Lineage (GTDB taxonomy): Bacteria > Bacillota > Clostridia > Lachnospirales > Lachnospiraceae > Suilimivivens. The sequence goes on along the minus strand of CATLAK010000021.1, from coordinate 39,101 downwards.
GCATATTATGTTTCTAATAGGGTATAACATCCTGTCTAAATATCGAAAATTCTAAGAAATCTATGCTTTTAAATTACCCAATTATATAGTGAAAAGCAGGAGATTTCTTTTGATTTACATAAAAGTGTCTCATGAATTGTGGCATTTGTTGATTCTCCTGCGCAGTTACAGGAGGAAATTGATTATGCACTGCCGCTTCGGGTGCTGTGTTATGATGCGGCGGAATATGAGAAGCAGGCGGAGCGGATACGAAAGGATGTAAGAAGTAATAGGAAGGGGTTGTCGGCTGGGGAGTATTTGTATGGATTCAGGAAGGGCAGCAGGCTTTTACCTACTGTGACATTCGTTCTGTACTACGGAGAAAAGGAGTGGGACGGGGCGAAGGATATTCACGGATTGCTTGATTTTACGGATATACCGAAAAAGCTTAGGGAGAAAATCGCGAATTATCAGATACATGTGATTGAAGTGAGAAAGCTGGTCGATACTGGTATTTTTAAGACAGATGTAAGACAGGTATTTGATTTTATCCGATTTTCAAAAGATAAAGGGAGATTAAAGGATTTAATGAACAATGATCTGTCGTATGCGTATCTAGAAGAGGATGCATATGATATGGTTGCCTTGTATGCGGGGGAAGAGGAAATGTTTAAGATTAAGGAAAAACATAAGAAAGGCGGGAAGGTTGATATGTGCCAGGGCTTAAGGGAATGGATGGAAGATGAAAGGAATGCCGGTCTTGAGGAGGGCATGCTGAAAGGAAAAGCAGAAGGAAAAGCAGAAGTATTGGTGCTAAGTGTCGAGTCAGTTATGTTGAAGTTCAAGGTGGATCTTGGGGCAGCATGTGAAGGGGTCGGGACGACGGTGGATGCGTATTTTAAGGCGAAAGAAAAGTTAAGGTAGATTGAGAGACTGAAAAAGGTATCATAATAATTTTGGAGGTGAGTGGGAAATGGCGAAGAAATCAGAAGCAGAAAGTAAGAAAAATGACGTGAAAAGGGCAGCACAAAGTCAACGTGCAGGAGATGCTTTTCAAAAGAGATTTGACAAGTATCGGGAGGAATTTCACAAGCTGTATGCATCTTTGTATGGAGAGGATGCCAGATTTGAAGAGCTATGCAGTCATATGCGCCAGTTCTTTGAAGAAAGAGGTAAGGAGCTGAAAGCGCTGGATGCGCAGCGGGAGAAGGATCCGAATTGGTACAAGCAGAATGATATGCTTGGCATGATGTTTTATATTAACAACTTCGCGGGGAATATGAAGGGCGTGGAATCCAGGCTTGACTATATTGAGAGGTGCAATGTCAATTACATTCATCTAATGCCTTTCTTAGATACGCCGGAAGGGCGTTCGGACGGGGGCTATGCAGTGTCGGATTTTAGAAAGGTCCAGGAAAAACTGGGTTCCATGGCGGACTTGGAAAGCCTTACTGCCGCCTGCCATAAAAAGGGAATCAATGTCTGTATGGATTTCGTGATGAATCATACTTCCGAGGATCATGCATGGGCAAAAAAGGCGCGGCAGGGCGAGGAAGAATATAGGGACCGCTACTTTTTCTTTGAAAATTCCTATGAACCGTCTTTGTATGAGAAAACGGTGCCGCAGGTATTTCCCACGACGGCTCCGGGGAATTTTACATGGCTTGCGGATGCGGGACGTTTTGTGATGACCACATTTTACCCCTACCAGTGGGACTTAAATTATAAAAATCCTATCGTTTTCAATGAAATGATGTATAATTTCCTTTTCCTCGCCAATAGAGGAATTGACATTATCCGTATAGATGCCGTTCCCTATATATGGAAGGAACTGAACACGCCGTGTCGGAATCTTCCGCAAGTGCATGCCATTGTGCGCATGATGCGCATCATAAGTGAGATTGTATGCCCGGGGATTCTTTTGCTTGGCGAGGTGGTGATGGAGCCGGAGAAGGTGGTGCCGTATTTTGGAACGGTGGAAAAGCCGGAATGCCATATGCTCTACAATGTCACCACGATGGCGACCACATGGCATACTGTGGCGACAAGGGATGTGCGCCTGCTAAAAAAGCAGCTCGACATCGTGAGTTTTTTGCCAAAGGAGTATGTATTCCTTAATTATCTCCGCTGTCATGATGATATTGGATGGGGATTGGATTATGGAACTTTGATGACAGAGGGCATCGGTGAACGTTCCCATAAGCAATATCTGAACGACTATTTTCAGGGATATGCGGGGGGCAGCAACAGCCGTGGGGAGCTTTATAATGCGGATCCGGTTACAGGAGATGCCAGATTCTGCGGGACGACAGCGTCCATGTGCGGTATTGAAAAGGCTGGATTTGAAAAGGATGACATTGCAATGGCGAAAGCCATTAAGCTGGATATAATGTTGCATGCGTATATGTTCATGCAGTCAGGGATTCCTGTGCTTTACAGCGGAGACGAAGTGGCACAGGTCAATGATTACTCTTACAAGGAAGACCCCAATAAGGCAGTGGACTCCCGGTATATTCACAGGGGCGCTATGAATTGGGAGCTTGCGCGGAATATTGATGATGCAGATACCGTGGAGGGAAAAGTGTTTGCAGGATTAGCCAGATTGGAGCAGATTCGCAAGAGAGAAAAAGTATTTGTGTCGAATGCGGTTACATGGACGATTGAAACCTGGGATCAGTCGGTACTTTGTATTGGAAGGTACTTTGAAGGAGAAAAAATCATTGGTCTGTTTAATTTCAGCGAGTTTGACAAGACAGCGTGGATCAATGAGACAGACGGCAATTATGTGGATTTGATTTCAGGACAAAAGAAAAATCCGGTGGGAGTTGACATACCGGCTTATGGATTTTACTATTTAAAAAAATTATAAGATTCAGGACGTGACAAGGGCGCCGCGCATAAACGGCGCCTATGCCATTAAATCGATGTTTTCTCCGGAGGCAGGAACCGGGATTTCCATAGGCGTTACCGGGATTTCCATTCCGCTAAGCTCCAGCGAGACAGCGTCAGATGCATTGGAATTTGAATGGGAGGAGGCTTCCTGCTTTTCCTTTGCCAATTTTTCAAACATGGCTTTTAAATATTTCATATCAGCTTCCATGATGTCGCGAAGTTCTTCCGCCCGGTGCTTTTTCTTAAGAAGCTCCAGATCTTCAGGATCCAGACTGCGCTCTTCGGTGGGCATGAGTTCATCGGACAAAGCTTCCAGACCATCGGTATCTGACATGGCGCGTTCTAATTCCTGAAGCTGCTCTTCTAATTCCTGCATGAGTTCTCTTAATTCTTCTTCGCTCAGACCGGTATCTTCCAGTTCTTCAAAAGTTTCTTCCTCCAAATCAATCTCGAGTGTTTCTTCTTCCAGATCGCCCTCGCATACACCGCCTTTTTTGGCATTTTCTTCTTCACGCAAATGTTTCATTCGCTTCCGGGCGACCCTTGTCAGCTGTTCTGCGTGCAGGATGGCGCTTTGTACTTCTTTGTCATCATACTCCCCGGTACGCAATTTAGAACGAAGCCCCATAACCTTGATAAATGCTTTTGACATGACCTGTCTTGCATTGGAGGAGGTTCTTGTCCGCATAATCAGCGTGGAGATTTCTTTAAAATTATACTGGAGACGTTTCAGCTTCTTTTGGACGGGTTTTCTGACGCTCATGGTCCCTACAACAGAACCGTCTGGTTTTTTGAAGGTATATTTGGTTACATTGGAACTGCCGCCGCCAATCATCATACTCATACGCATACCTTATTTCCGTTATATTCAAGGAAATCCTTTTCCTATTTCTATAAGTTATATAATATATCGGCAGTTTTGCAGTATGCAGCTAGCTGCCAAAGTATGATTTCGTTGCATTTTTCCTGCATTTGATGTCTATAGTGACAAATGGCGCTTTGATATGTTAGACTTAGTCTGAATAGATTTGATGATTATATTTAAGCATCTGAAAACGAAGGGGCAGGAAGAAATGACGAGACAAGAGATGGCGGATGAACTATTTGAGACAGGCAAAGAGGTCAAGCGGAGCTTCCTTGGCGTGGCGGAGGCATCTCGTAGGGGAGGCAGGATTGATGGAACCGTTTATGTTCAGTGTGTACAGATTCTGAAGAATTTGAATTTACTGTATCAAACCATAGATACGGGTGGGGAGCGTTTTGATCTGCAGATGGAGGAACTTTCCAATAGAGCGTTAAGATTGTCTGACAGGGCAGGGGAAGATGAATTTGTCTCTCTGTTCGTGTCGGTGCTGGATGCTATGCTTATGTATACCATAGGATTCTGCCAAAGATACTGCATTATCCGCAGAAATGATGGGGTTCCGGGGCTTGCTTCCCATATTATAACGAATCTGGGACAGATAGCGGCAAGTCTGGATCAGGGATATATTCCTGTGATTGATACGATTGGGGCGGATAATATATTGACTGGTCTTAGCAGAGAGTATGCAGTGAATGCATGGGAATTATATTTTGGACAGCCATTTATTCCGCTTTCACAGGTAGATGCGGAGGATAGGGAAGTGAAGATATTGGAGGGTATTCCGGGGTTCATGCCGAGCTATGATATGGACTGCCTGATGAATCCAGGACTGATGGCATTTTGGAGAGGTATCATGAAAAAATATATGCCTATGTCAGAGGAATTGTATAACAGTGTCGGGGATTGCCTGGACAGGCTGCCGTTTGGAAATGGGGAAAAAGTTCTCGGTGTTTTATGCCGCGGCACAGATTATACAAATATCCGTCCCTTTAATCATCCGGTGCAGCCGCCGCTTAAGGAAGTCTTGGAAAAAGCAGAGGAATTTATGCAGTATTATGAGTGTGATTATTGTTATCTTGCCACGGAGGATCAGGAAATATTACAGGCTTTTCAGAATAAGTTCAAGGACAGGCTGCTGACGACACAGGAAATCTACTATAGGTCAGATCTAGAGGACACGATTAATGATGCAAACAGCAGGCGCAATATAGATCTTCATCAAAAGAATATGGAATATCTGACGGCACTGTCAGTTCTATCAAAGTGCCGGTACTTTATAGGCGGACGCACCAGCGGTACGGTGGTTTCCCTCCTTCTCTCGGAAGGGTTTGCGGCAGAATACATTTGGGACTGCGGACGTTATGGCATAGACGATGCCTTGACATTGCAATCTCATATAGGTTGACAGAAGCGGCAGTCAGCGTAAGGGAAAGTGCACAGGGGGAAGCATGGAAAAAAGAAAAAAACGTATTTTTGACATTATACAAATTGGCAGGCGGGATGATTTTATCAGCAGAGCCTTTGACATCTTTATTGTGGCGGTAATCCTTGTCAATATTGCGGTTTTGTTTCTTGGAACCTTTGAGGGACTGCACAGATATGACGCTTGGTTTAAGTGGGCAGAAGCAGTGACGATCTTTATCTTTTGCATAGAATATGCACTTAGAATTTGGACGGCAGAATATTTATATCCAGACAGAAGCAGGGCAAGGGCGGTCTGGCGCTTTTTGTGTTCTTTTGATGGAATTGTGGATTTGCTTACGATCTTGCCGTTCTTCTTTCTGTCCGGTTTTGTCGCATTTCGGATGCTGCGGGTGGTAAGGATTTTTCATTTGTTCCGTATCAATGCGTACTATGATTCCTTCCATGTCATCACATCGGTTCTGTATGAAAAGCGGAATCAGATTATTTCTTCGGTATTCATCATATTGATTCTGATGATGGCGTCATCTTTGTGTATGTACAGTGCAGAACATGAGGCGCAGCCGGAGGTATTTAATAATGCCTTTTCCGGGATATGGTGGAGTATATCTACAATTCTTACAGTGGGATACGGAGATATCTATCCAGTTACAGTTTTAGGCAGAGTGATGGCTATTTTCATATCTTTTCTGGGGGTTGGGGCAGTGGCGATTCCTACAGGTATCATCTCGGCAGGTTTCGTGGAGCAGTACACGCAGCTTCAGAACAAGTCCAAGTCAGGGGGAGGCGCCCGGGGAACAGTCAGCATGACGGTAGACGATTCCAGCCCTTTTGCAGGGCAGCAGGTAAAGGAGATTGAGAGCGAATATGGTATAGATGTGATTGCCTTTGTACGCAATGGTGCAGTGGTGCTTCCTTCTGATTACAACGAGGTCAAAAAGGGAGATATGGTGATTTATCAGGATTTGGGAACCAAAAGAGGTTGAGAAAATGATTTATTTGTCACAGTTTCGTTTTCCCCACAGGGAGCGTGAATATGATTTTGTATTTGATCAGAAAAGGACCTGTTACGATACATACTATCCTTTTCAGATTGTGTCGAAGCATGGACTTGAAGTACTGGACTTTGAACCAGTCACGATTCTATATGGAGGGAATGGTTCCGGAAAGACTACAGCGCTGAATGTCATTGCCGAAAAGCTGGGGCTGGAACGGGATACGTTATACAATCGGTCTGATTTTTTTGAAGATTACACGAAAATGTGTGATTATGAGGCTTTGGGGGAAATACCGGCGGGCAGCAGAATCATTACCAGTGATGATGTGTTTGATTTTATGCTGAATTTAAGGAGCATGAACGAAGGAATAGACCGAAAAAGGGAAGAACTTTTGAAGGATTATCTGGATGCAAAATATTCTCATTTTCAGATGAAATCGCTGGACGATTACGAGCAGTTAAAGAAAGTGACGATGGCGCGGGGGAATACCCAGTCCCGATTTGTGAGGAAAAGTATGAAGGGCAATATCCGGGAGCATTCCAATGGGGAAAGCGCGTTTCTTTATTTTGCGGAAAAGATTAAGGAGAATGGGCTTTATCTGCTGGATGAGCCGGAAAATTCGTTATCGCCGGAAAAGCAACAAGAACTTCTTAAGTTTTTGGAGGATTCAGCACGCTTTTTTGGATGCCAGTTCATCATCGCCACACATTCGCCTTTCCTGCTCTCCATGCGGGGAGCAAAGATTTATGATATGGACGAGGACGTGGTGGATGTCAAAAGATGGAGCGAGCTGGCAAACGTACGGGCATACTATAACTTCTTCAAGGAACACGAAAGAGAATTCCGATAAAACAGTTTCGACCGCAAAGGCTGCATAGCAGGAATGGCAGCGGGAACATATGGGCAGGGGAAAACCTGGTGCAGGCGGGCGCAGCGATGTGGGGCAGGGGCGGACCGGCACAGGTGATCGGATATCATATCGTTTCAAGTCTCCCCTTAAAATCGGATTTCACTAACAGAATGTATTTAGGTGCTTCAAGACGGTCGGGTCGGAGCCAAGACGGCATCCGTGCCGTTTGGCTCCTAAAATCGCCATTCATGGCGATTTTGCCCTAGGTGACTCCACATTCTGTAAGTGAAATTGCCGATTTTTCGCAGAGACTTGAAACGATATGATATCCGATCACCTGTGCCGGTCCGCCCCTGCCCCACATCGCTGCGCCCGCCTGCACCAGGTTTTCCCCTGCCCATATGTTCCGGTTGTCATTTTTGGTGTGCAGTTCTTGTGGGTGGAATTGCTGTAAGTATATTAAAGGGTATTAAAGTAAGATTATGGATGAAAGTTTGAGAGGATTATGGTATACTTCGTATATAATGACGAGTCGTCGTGGCTTAGCAAACGCAGTACGGCAGGGGCACAAGGATGGCACTGGGGCTGGGTATGTGGGAGCAAAACGAGAGACGGAAATGGAGGAAAGTATGCACAAAGAAAATTTATCCGCAGCGGAGGCACTGGTAAAACTGAAAGAAGGGAATCAGCGGTATTTGGAGGCTGAGACGAATCCCGGGGATGTATCGCCGAAGATCAGGCAGCTTACTTGCGACGAGGGGCAGTCACCATATGCGATCGTGGTGACATGTTCAGATTCAAGGGTGATTCCTGAAAGCATTTTTTCAGCCGGAATCGGTGAGCTGTTCGTAATCCGTGTGGCAGGAAATGTTATGGACAAGCATCAGCTTGGAAGTGTGGAATATGCAGCGGATCACCTGGGATGTAAGCTGGTCGTTGTATTGGGGCATGAGCACTGCGGTGCAGTGGGAGCAGCAATCAGCAGCGCACCGGAAGGGTATATCAAATATATAACGGATGAGATTTTGAAGGCAATCGGGGAAGAAAAGGATGAGCTTCGTGCATGCCGTTTGAATGTGGAAAGAAGCGTGGCAGCAATTAAGGAAAGCCTGGGTATGCCGGAGGATAAATTGAAGGTATGCGGGGCAGTTTATAAGATTGACAGCGGGGCTGTTGAATTTATGAACGAATAGGAAGAAATGCTCTCGACTCTGGAATTGACAGGGGAGAGGGCATTTTCTATGGAGGAGGATGAGATGATAGGGATATATTTTAGTGGGACAGGAAATTCAAGGCATTGTGTGGAGAAGTTTTTGCAGGAGTATGAAGGGGAAGTAAGGGCATTTCCTATAGAAGACCGGGAAACGGCAGAGCAGGTTTATCAAAATGATGAAATTGTTTTTGGCTATCCGGTGCAGTACAGTGCGGTGCCTAAGATCGTTCAGGACTATATATGCGGGCATAAGGCGTTATGGAAGGGCAAAAGAATCTTTGTGATTGCAACTATGGGTGCTTTCAGCGGGGATGGAGCAGGGATATTGGCAAGAATCTTAGAAACCTATGGTGCCGTCATAACAGGCGGTCTGCATCTGAAAATGCCGGACAGCATCTGTGATGAAAAGATACTGAAAAGGTCGATGGAAAAGAACAGAAAAATTGTAGCGGATGCAGATAAGAAAATAGGACAGGCTGCGGAGGAATGTAGAAGTGGAAATCCGCCTCAAAATGGAATCGGCATATGGTGCCGTATGGCAGGTTTTTTTGGACAGAGATTGTATTTTGGCGGTAAGACAAAGAGATATTCTGATAAACTTAAAGTAAATATAGAAAAATGTGTTGGATGTGGGAAGTGTGTCAAGTTATGTCCCATGGAGAATCTTTCTATAGCGAATGGTAAGGCTGAAGCGGGGGATAAATGTACCCTATGTTACCGCTGCGTCAACCATTGTCCAGCACAGGCAATCACTCTTCTTGGAAAAAGGGTGGTGGAACAAAGTGTCGTAGAGAAATATTTGTAAAGTGAATGAATTGACTTTTTGTAAGGCGGCAAGTATAATTTTACATATATGTCGATTATGAAAGAAATGGCGGATGGATAGTGCAGCTTTTTGTTTTCTGCCTGTGACATAAATTAATTTAAGAGGTAGCTTATGAAGGGTAATAGTATAGGAAAAAGCATAAAGCTCTTTTTACTTGTTAGTATCATTGGTCTTATAATACTTGGCTTTATTGTCTTCTCGTGGATGGGAACAGAGATGAACAAGAAAAGTGAAGAATCGATTAATGAAATCAGTAATATCTATATGTCAGAAATGAGCAGTCAGCTCCAGAAAAAGTTTGAAGCGGTCATTAATTTGTATCTGGCGCAGTTAGATGGTGTCATAAAGCGTGTTGAGGCAGAAGGGTTTGACGACAGGGAGAGTTTACGAAGGGAGCTTGAATTATCTGCTGAAATCAGGGATTTTAAATTCATGGGGTTGTATACAAAAGAGGGAGAGTGGGACACGATTTATGGCGAACCGGTAGAGGTAAGCAACCAAGATGAGTTTTTTAGGATGCTTGGAAATGATGATACAAGAATCAGCAGCGGATTCAATAGAAATGGGGAAAAGCTTTTCTTGCTTGGAAAAGCAGTGGAGTATCCTATGGAGAGCGGAAGTATCAGTGATGCGATGGTTATTGGCGTTCCTGTGGATACCTTAGAAAATATGCTTGCGCTGGATGAAAAGGAAGCAATACTTTTTTCACACATCATAACGCAAGAAGGGAATTTTATTATCAGAAGCGGTGAGACATTCAGAGACAGCTATTTTAAGCGTATTTTAGCCGAGTTTGAAGTGACCAATGGAAAAACGCCGGAACAGTATATAGAAGAAATGAAGGATGCCATGGAAAAGAAGGAAGACTATAGCACGGTGGTAGTCGTCAAAGGGCACAACCAGCATTTATATTTAACCAGCCTTTCTCATTCGGAGTGGTATCTTTTGTCGATTATGCCGGACGGGCGTCTGGATGATGCCGTTAAGCGTATGGGGGATGCACGCCAGCGTATCATGCTGACAGCCGGCGGAATCATGCTGGCAGCTGCTTTTATTATTTTTGCATTGTATTATAGGATGTCCCAGAAGCAGATGGCGGAACTCAACGAAGCCAGGCAGGAAGCGGTCCGCGCGAATAAAGCAAAGAGCGAATTTCTCTCCAGCATGAGTCATGACATCCGTACTCCTATGAATGGCATTGTGGGAATGACGGCAATTGCACAGGCAAATATCAGCGACACATTGCGGGTAAGGGACTGCCTTGGCAAGATTGCACTATCCAGTAAGCACTTGCTTGGACTGATTAATGACGTGCTGGATATGTCAAAAATCGAGAGCGGTAAGCTGTCGCTTAATATGCAGCTGGTTTCCCTGAGGGATACAATGAACAACATCGTCAATATTGCACAGCCGCAGGTGAAGGCAAAGGATCAGCATTTTGATGTCTTTATTCAGAATGTGCAGACAGAAAATGTGATCTGCGATAATGTACGGCTAAGCCAGGTGCTGATTAATCTTTTGTCCAATGCGGTTAAATTCACCCCAGAGAAAGGGGAAGTTAAAGTATATATGGAACAGGAGGATTCTCCGAAGGGAAGTAATTACGTACGCTGCCATTTCCGTGTAAAGGACAATGGAATCGGAATGACACCGGAGTTTCAACAGGAGGTCTTTGAAAAATTCGTAAGGGAAAGAAAGGAACAGGTAGATAAGACGGAAGGCTCCGGACTTGGAATGGCAATCACGAAAGCAATCGTGGATTTGATGAATGGAACCATAGAACTTACGAGCGCGCCTAATCAGGGAAGCGATTTCCATATCATACTGGATTTTGAGAGAGCAGACGTGCAGGAGGAGGATATGATTCTTCCGCCATGGAAGATGCTTGTAGTGGATGATGATCAAGATTTGTGTAAAAGTGCAGTCTCATCCTTGAAGGAAATCGGAATCAATGCGGAGTGGGCATTGGACGGAATGACGGCAGTCAAGATGGTGGAAAACCATCATCTTGAAAATGATGGTTATCAGATTGTGTTGTTAGACTGGAAGATGCCGGATATGAACGGATTAGAAGCAGCCAAAAAAATGAGGAAGCATCTAGGAGACGATGTCCCGATTCTTATTATTTCAGCTTATGATTGGAGTGATATCGAGGAGGAGGCAAAGGAAGCGGGAGCGCAGGGATTCATATCTAAACCGCTGTTCAAGTCAAATTTGTTCCTAGGGCTTAAACCTTATATGGTTGGTTTGGAAGAAGAAAAGCCGAATCAGGAAGTAAAGCAGATGCAGTTTAGCGGGAAGCGCATTTTGCTGGCAGAGGACAATGACCTTAACTGGGAAATTGCAGAAGCAGTCTTAAGCGAAGTGGGATTTTGGCTGGAAAGAGCAGAAAACGGAAAAATTTGTGTGGAGAAATTTAACCAGTCCGAGATTGGCTTTTATGACATTATACTGATGGATATCAGAATGCCTGTCATGAATGGATACGAGGCAACGCAGAATATCCGGGCACTGGAAAGGGAGGATGCGGGACTTCCGATTATTGCCATGACAGCAGATGCCTTTTCAGAGGATATTCAGCGCAGCAAGGAATGCGGTATGAATGAACATATTGCAAAACCGCTGGATATAAACCAGCTTATGCAGGTTCTGGATCGCTATTTAAATCAAAAATGAAAATACTTATAAAAAGCCTCCTTTTATGTATGACCAATCAGACATAAAAGGAGGTTGATTTTATCTATAAGTACCAAATGGAGGACAAGGCAGCTTCGGTTAGAATCTATGTCCGCCGCCGCTGCTGTGCCCGCCACCGCCGCTGCTATGCCCACCGCTAAAGCCGCCGCTGCTGTGCCCGACACTGCTGCTTGTGGCGCGGACAGATTTATTCTGTTTTGTAAGTTTCTTTTGCGGATTGGTAAAAGCAAATTGGGAGGAAATCGCATTCAGTATTTCCCTGGAGGATGCTTTGGCGGAGCTTGCCGTGCGCATTGCTACAAAATAGTTGATCAGTGCGGCAAGAATCAGCGCGAGCAGGGCGTTGCAGATATACTTCATGGGCTGCGCAATTCTACGCCCTGTTAATAGGGTCTGGATCTGCTCGAAAGCCTTGGAGGCACAGGTATAATAATCCTCCTTAGAGGCATAACGATATACATTGTCTGTGATGGTATTGGAATAGGAACTTGTGATGGTATAGGATATATCTTCGCTGCTAAACAGATAGAGTTCCCTGTTATCCATGTCGATCAGGAAAAGGGTGCCGCTGCTTTGCCCGAATATATCATAGTAAAAATCTTCTGCGTAGGAGGACGCCGAATAGGAATTATAGGAAATTGTTTTGAGGACTGCATTCCCATACGCGGTAATGTTTCGCATTTCTTTCGCAAGCTGTGTTTCCTCTTCCGAAGTGAGCAGCTGCGCGTCGTCTTGTAAAAGAACGAAATAGCCTGTTTCTGAGTTTTCCCAGATTATTGGTTCGGGCAGGGAAGAATCTTTGTCGGATTCAGCATGGACTGTCATTGAAAAAGAAAAACTGACAATCAGCATAAGTATGGCGGCAATTGCTTTTATTTGCTTATGCACGGTCATCACCTCCCTTTCTTTCAAATTGAGGCAGCTTTCTGGTGGCAAGTATGTTATATTTTTTGATGATTGCTATAATGGTAAAAAGGACACCGATAAAAGCAATGATCGTACCTGCATAGTACCAGTAGTCGGCTACCGGATTAATGATAAAAATGAGTGCTGCGGCAATGACCGCAAGGATGGAACCGAAAAAGCCGCCGCGTGCTGCAGAGGGTTCCCGCTTGGAAGGCGGCGCTGTTTTGGGCTGATTCGACAAATAACCGCGGTCGTCCATCCGTTGATCTCTTGTGTTGATTTTCTTTACCTCGGTCATATGTATAATAAATGTTACAGCCGCCAGAAAAGCAGACAGACCCAGAGTAAAGTTTGGCTTGAACGTAAAAAGGAAATTCAGCAGCAGAAAGATAGGGAGCGCCAGCAGCAGGGAGCCTAAAATATATTTTTTAGCGTCTATCGGAATATCCGCCGCTGCTTTTCCGGTCTGTCCATTGACTGTGGCGTAGGCGACACGGTCACCTTTGCGGTAGGACATGAACCAGACTGGGTACATTGTGCGCTCCGGCGTATCGCAGTGGGTGTGAAGCGCAGTATTTAAGTCGGAATCACTATTCGACAAGGAAAAGGACAGGTCGCTGAATGCGGGCGTAGATAAAATCCGGCTGCGTGTGGAATCATTAGCGATTCTTAGGGCATCTTCTTTATAAACACTGCTGTCTACATCGGCGGTGTCTGCATAAAACCCGCTCAAAAAGGAGGGCGTGAACTGTACCGTTTGTTTTACATCAAAAGGTGCAATCTGCTCACTGAGTTCATCAGAAAAAGAAGACGATGCATCATAGGACAGGTCGTTGTAGCATGCATTGACTTCGCCGCTTAAGTCGTAGTAGTCTGTATAGTCGTAATTCCCCTTTGCATAGGATTTTTGTCCTTTCATATGAACAGGTCCCCTTTGGGAAATGGTATAGGACCAGTAAGGGATATAGATGCCGCGGAAACCATCGATATACTTTTTATCCTTCAGTTCATCCGGGGCAAAAATCGCGCGCTTCATCTTGGAGATATAGATTTCCTTACAGGCATCCTTGGTCTGCTTAAACGGGATGATGTAGGCGGGACGCTTTTCTTTGCTGATCCGGCTGTCTAAAATCGTGGAAGCACCGCAGAAGCTGCAGAACTCTGCCGCAGAGGTATCGGTGCTTAATATTTCGCCGCCGCATTGCGGGCAGGTGAACACGGTGACATCAAAGGCATTGCTCTCTTCTGCATCTTTGTCTTTGGTCACTTCATAGGGGTCTTTCAGAGTGAGGCAGTAATCGCATTTGAGCTGCTGAGATGCAATGTCAAATTTTAGATTACCGCCGCAGTTTGGACATTCGTACAAGAAATTATCCTCCTTTATCGTTTGATGATTTTATTTTACAGAGGGAAAATGGAAAAGTAAAGAGTGTTTTAGTTGCGGCGAAAATAGATTATAATGGAAGAAGAGTACTTGGGAGGGATTGGGAAGATGCATTTTGTAGAGGCAAAGGGAATCTTATCGGCAAAAAACGGCATGAATCTTTATAGGGGATGTACCCACGGGTGTATTTATTGCGACAGCCGCAGCAGGTGTTACCAGATGGAGCATGCCTTTGAGGATATAGAGGTGAAGAAGAATGCGCCTCAGCTGCTGGAGAGGGCGCTGCGCTCCAAGCGGAAAAGATGCATGATCGGGACGGGGGCAATGTGCGACCCTTATATGCACTGTGAAGAAGAACTGGGATTGACGCGCAGGTGTCTTGAAATCATCGATCAGTACGGATTTGGGCTTGCCATCCAGACCAAGTCGGACAGGATTCTTAGGGATTTGGACCTTTTAAAAAGTATCAACAAGAAGGCAAAATGTGTGGTGCAGATGACATTGACCACTTATGATGAGGAACTTTGCAGGATACTTGAACCGAATGTGTGCACTACGCGGGAGCGCTTTGAGGCGCTTAAGGTATTTCAGGAAAACGGGATTCCCACCGTAGTGTGGATGTCACCGTTTCTCCCCTTTATCAATGCCACCCGGGAGAATGTGGAAGGGATTCTGGATTACTGCGTCCGGGCAGAGGTTTATGGAATCCTCTGCTTTGGCATTGGGCTGACACTGCGGGAGGGGAACCGGGAGTACTTTTATGCGGCGCTGGACCGGCATTTTCCGGGCGTGAAGGAAATGTACCAGCGAAGGTATGGACATGCCTATGAGATTACCAGCAGTAAGAATGCAGAACTGATGAAGCTGCTTCACGATACCTGCAGAAAGCATGGAATCATCAGCGGCATAGAAGAGGTGTTTGCCTATCTCTATGCGTTTCCAGAGGAAGATTATGAGCAGCTTACCCTGCCTTTTTGATGTTCCTTTTGATATTCGCTGGGGGAAACCCCGTATTTTTCTATAAAGGAACGGGTAAAATAAGAATGATTATTAAAACCGGCATTTTCTGCCGCTTCTATGATTTTTTGCGTCCCATCTGCAAGCCGACCTGCTGCAATTTCCAGACGGAAATCTTTTAAGTACTGAATAAAAGTCCTTCCGGTCAATTCCTTGAACAACTTCATAAAGTGACTGGGCGAAAAGCCGCAGATGGCTGCCGCCTGGTCAATGGAGATGGGCTTATCGTAATTTGCCTGTACATAAGAAAGCAGTTTTTTAAGTTTATCATAAGTCCCCTGAAGGGAAAGCCATGCCTCGCTTGTCTGTTCACAGTGCTGGTTTAAATGATGCATGATGGCAAAAAGGTTGGATTTTATCATCAGGGCGTAAGCCTCCTCCTTCTGCCGTCTGTTTTCAATCAAATTGCGTATGTAAGGCAGCAAAAGGCGGTTTAAAGGGCTTTGGGCAGGAAGGTAGGGGGCAATGGTCCTTGTGTGCTCATACAGGGGCTTAAAATATTTTTCGTAGCAGCCGTCATTGATGCTGCCCTCAAGAAGCGAGAACTGAAACAGAATATTGAAGTATTCCATAGGCATGCTGTCAAGCTGTTCTATGGAGTGGACGACCTGAGGAAGCAGGATAATCATATCCCCTGCATTGAGAATATGCCTGTCGGTCTGAGCGGTTATGATTCCTGTTCCGTCGGTTACATAAATAATCTCCATCTCATCGTGCCAGTGGAGCGGATAGGAACAAATATATTCGGGAACAACGCCGCGGTAAACGGCATAGGGGAAGGAAAGTCTGCCGTGGGTTTTAGTCTCATGCATGATCGGGGTAGTCATATGGAAAGTCTCCTTTGTCACGATTAATAGTTTTGTGTTAAAAATACAAGTGTTTTATGTGAGAATTATATAAGAAGAGATAGTATAATGCAAGTATATTGAGAGAATCGGAACGCATTACTTGTGCGGACAGGCGGAAGGGCATGGAGGATTGTATGAGACGGGATTGTGTCAGCCACAGATGTGGATTCATGGATTGTTATGGATTGAATAGGGATGAAGTGGTGATTCAGATCAGGACAGGGAAGGACGTTACCGGTGTCCGCTTGATTTGTGAGGATCCTTATGTTGCAGGATGTTCCGGGCAGGCGCCCTGGGAAGGAAAACCTGTGAGGATGCAGATGGAAAGGGAGCTGGAGTATGTCTATATTTGGCGGGTGAGGCTTCGGCTGGAATTTAAGCGGGTGCAGTATTATTTTGAACTCTGGGAGGGGGAGGAGAAAGTCTATTTCTTGGAGGACGGCTTTTATACAGAAGAGAGGATGCGCATGCCGGGAAGGATGCATCAGTATTTCAGGTTCCCGTGGCTGAATGAACTGGATGTATGCTGCCATCCGGCATGGGTGGAAGATACGGTATGGTACCAGATTATGCCCGACCGGTTCTGCAGAGGGAATCAGGGAGAAAAGCGCATAAAGGTAAGCGACTGGAATGACAGGGAAAATATGTCCGGCGGAGAATTTTACGGAGGAGATCTGCGGGGAATTGCGGATAAGCTGGATTACTTGAAACAGCTGGGCATTTCCGGGATCTACTTCACACCGATTTTTGACGCTGGAAGCAATCACAAATATGATACCAGGGATTATAAGAAAATCGATCCTGATTTTGGTGATGAGGCGGATATGAAGGCATTGGTTCAAAAAGCGCATGATATGGGAATCAGGGTGATGCTGGATGCGGTCTTTAATCACTGTGGGATAGCGTTCTTTGGATGGAAGGATGTGCTTGAGAAAGGGAAGGAATCCGCTTACTTTGACTGGTTCTTTGTAAACAAACCGCTTGATGCGGGGGACTTTTCCAAGACAAAGGATGGAAGGTATTTTTCTTTTGCCTTTGAGCCATATATGCCCAAGTTCAATACCAACAATCCTGCAGTTATGGACTATTTCATTGATATTTGTAAATATTGGGTAGAGGAATGGGGCATTGACGGGATTCGCTTTGATGTGGGCAATGAGATATCCCACGCCTTTATCAAAAAGCTGCGCAGAGAATTGAAGGAACTGAATCCGGACTTGTTTTTACTTGGGGAGATCTGGCATGATGCAAAAGAATGGATGCTGGGAGATGAGTACGATTCGGTGATGAATTATCCTTTCGTGGAGAGCATCAATGACTTCTGGGTGGATGACGGCACAGACGGCGCATGGAAAATGGACGCTAAGGGATTGATGTATCGGCTCAACTATTGCTATACAATGTATAAGGAACAGAGCAATCGAGTACTGTTTAATTTTCTGGACAGTCACGATATAGGGCGGGCATACAGCCGATGCGGTGACCTTTCTATTTTATTGCAGCAGCTGGTTCTTCTTTTGTCCATGCCTGGCTCTCCATGTCTGTATTACGGGACAGAAATTGCTATGTCAGGCAGTGACGGGTGCTATAACAGAAAGACGATGCCATGGGATGAGATTGAGAGTGGGTGTCATGATGAGATTATAGAAGAAGTGAAGAAGCTCGTAGCCCTTAGAAAGGCACATAGCCATATGAGGAGCGGCAATATTCGATGGAAGCACGATCAGGCGAAGGAGCGCCTGGTTCATTATACAAAATATGATGAGGGCAGCGGGTATGCGTTAGAAGTGTACTTGAATGCAATGAAAGAAAAGGACAGGGATGAAGTGCCGGTTGAGGTAAGCGGAGAGGTGCTTTATGCCAGAAATTATGAAAATGGCTGCCTGCGCAGAAACGGTATTTTGATCTGCAGCAGGGAAGTTATGATGGTGAACGGCAGGGCGTATGAAATTATCAAACTGCTGGGGCATGGGAAGGGCGGCTACTCCTACCTGGCCGCCCGTGGGGAAAAACAATTCGTGTTAAAACAGATTCATCATGAACCATGTGATTATTATCAGTTCGGGAACAAGATGGAGGCTGAAAAGAGAGACTATGAGAGGCTGAAAAGAACTGGCATCCGCATGCCGGAAATGATTGACTTTGACGAAGAAAGCGAGAGAATTGTAAAGGAGTATATAAAGGGACCGACGATTTACGAACTGGTGCGGCAGGATGAGATGGAAGATAAGTTCCTTGTGCAGGTAAAGGAGATGTGCCGCAAGGTATATGAAGCAGGAATCAATATCGACTATTTTCCAACAAATTTCGTGGTGCAGGAAGGGGAGATCCATTATGTGGATTACGAATGCAACGATTACATGGAAGAATGGAATTTTGAGAATTGGGGCGTAAAGTATTGGTCTAAGACGGAAGAATTTCTGAAGTATGCGCAGGAGCATGAGTGAAGGGATAAGGAGAGAAGTAAAGAAACAAAACAGGGGTATGAATAAAACATAAAACACAAGCATTGAAATCCGTGGTATAATGGATGCGGATGCAGTGCGCGGAGGGATTGTGGAAGAGGATATCACGGCAGGCGCTGGCGGGGTGTCCTCTTTGTTGTGATACACAAAATGGAGGACACTGAGAGGGGGAATTGGATGGATGTTTCAGCAATTCTTAAAAAAGAAGAATATGATTTTATAAAAACGAACGAACATTTGGGAAAACATGTCATTTTGCTTGGGCTTTCCGGCAGTTATTCTTATGGGACAAACAATGAAAACAGCGATATCGATGTGAGAGGTGTGGCACTGAACCGAAAATCTGATCTGATAGGAATGACGGAGTTTGAACAGTATGTAGATAAAAATACAGATACGACGATTTACGGCTTTCAAAAAATGATAAATCTGCTGCTTAATTGTAATCCCAATACTTTGGAGCTATTAGGGCTAAATCAGGAGCATTATCTTTTCCTCAACGAGACGGGTAAGGCGCTTGTTGCAAGTACAGACTTGTTTCTTTCTCAAAGGGCGATTCAGTCGTTTGGCGGCTATGCCGATGCGCAGCTTCGCAGGCTGCAGAACGCCTTGGCGAGGGATGCGTATCCGCAGAGTGAAAAGGAACGGCATATTTTTAACTCTGTAAAGAATGCCATGTATGACATTAAGAATCGTTATGAGAAATTTGAAAATGGAGCAATCCACCTTTATATAGACCAATCACAGAACCCCGACTTTGATACAGAAATCTTTTTGGATGTGAATCTTACGCATTATCCGCTGCGGGATTATAGAAGTATCTGGAATGAGATGAACAATATTGTGAAGGACTATGATAAGATAGGCAAACGCAATAAAAAGAAGGATGATGATCACCTCAATAAGCATGCAATGCATTTAATCAGGCTCTTTATGATGGCAATCGACATTCTGGAGAAAGGGGAAATCAACACATACAGGGCAAAGGAGCACGAACTCCTTATGCGCATCCGGGGCGGAGAATACCAGAAAGCGGATGGCACGTTTGATGAAGCGTTTTATGAGATTATAGCGGATTATGAAAAAAAGTTAGATTACGCGGCGGCACATACGCACCTTCCGGAGGAACCGGATATGGAACGGGTGCAGGAGTTTGTTATGGCAGTAAATGAAAAGGTGATCAGGGATGAAATATAAGGACTATCATGGAACTATTGAAAATTTGATCAACGTAAAATTAGATGAAATAGAAGAGAAGGAGAATGTAAAAGTCCTGCACGCGGTCGAATCAGGCAGCAGGGCATGGGGATTTGCTTCTCCTGACAGCGACTATGACGTAAGATTTATATATATAAGACCGATGGAGTATTATCTTGGATTGCAGAAAAAGAAGGATTTTATCGATTGGGAGCTGGATGCAACCTTGGACATCAATGGATGGGATGTTTCAAAGGCGCTGCAGCATTTCCATAAATCGAACGCGACTTTGTTTGAATGGAGCAACTCTCCAATTGTTTACCGGACCACTGATGAGTGGGAAAAGGTAAAAAGGACTGCGTCAGAATATTTTTCCTGTAAGTCTGCGATGTATCATTACTACGGAACTGCAAATAAAAATTACTATGAGTTCCTTTTGGAGGACAGGGTCAAGTATAAGAAGTACTTTTATGTTCTCCGTCCAATTTTAGCGTGTAAATGGATAGAAAAGAGGCAGTGCCCGCCGCCAGTGCTTTTTGACCGATTGGTGCAGGAGGTGCTTGAAGAGGATATGAGACCGGTTGTTGAAAGGCTGCTGCAGCAAAAGACGAAAATGATCGAAGCGGAGAAGGGACCGAGAATTGATGAACTGAATGCATATATTCAGGAAAATTTGACAGCGCTTAAAAGGAAGACAGAAACAATGGAAGATGATGGGAAGAGGGATTGGGAGGAAATTAATAGGTTGTTTATTGAAATTTTACAGAGGTAGGGAAGATATATGGATGTATTAACACCGGAACAGAGAAGCAGGAACATGAGAAATATCCGCAGTAAGGATACCCAAATAGAAATTATTTTGAGAAAGGCTTTGTGGAAAAAAGGATATCACTATCGAAAAAACTGCAAAGCGATACCTGGAAGTCCGGACATCGCATTGACGAAGTATAAAATTGCGATTTTTTGTGATGGAGAATTTTTTCATGGAAAGGATTGGGAGGTGTTAAAGCCGAAACTGAAAAAAAGCAACAATAGCGAGTTCTGGATTAATAAAATATCCCGTAATAGGGAAAAGGATGATGAAATAAACAAAAAGCTGCTTTTTGAGGGATGGACGGTAGTGCGTTTCTGGGGGAATGATATTAAAAAGAATACAGATGAATGTGTACAAGTAATCGAAGATATCATATTTGATATTAAGGTGGAAGACAGAGAGGAACGTTAAACGAAAATATGTTCGGTTTTAGCTTGAAAAAATTAGTGGAATGTGTTATATTAACTGGGAAGAAATTGGTATAATATATTACCCGGAGATGATGAAAATGAAGCAAGTACATTTTAGAGTAGAAGAGTCTATGTATCAGCGCCTTGCTGATTATGCAGAAAGAACAAATCGGTCGATGCAGGATTGCATGAAGGAAGCGCTTGCGAATATTACAGAAAGCGGTAATAATGCAGAGCATGAATACAGATTCAAATTTATAGATCTGTTTGCAGGCATTGGCGGGATGCGATTGGCATTTGAAAGTAATGGAGGGCAATGCGTTTTTTCATCAGAGTGGGATAAGTATTGTCAGAAAACTTATTATTCAAATTTCGAGGAAATACCCGTTGGTGATATTAGAAGTGTAGATGAAAAAAGTATTCCTGATCATGATATATTGGCTGCAGGGTTCCCTTGTCAGCCTTTTTCAATAGCGGGGGTTTCTAAGAAAAACAGCTTGGGAAGGGAAACTGGTTTTTTAGATAAGACGCAGGGAACATTGTTTTTCGACGTTGTAAGAATTATCAACGAAAAGCGTCCGAAAGCGTTCTTGCTTGAAAATGTGAAAAATTTGAAAAGCCACGATAAAGGTAACACCTGGAAGGTGATAGAGTCGGCGCTGAAGGAACTAAATTATGAAATTTTTTATGACATTTTAGATGGACAGGACTTTGTCCCTCAGCATAGAGAAAGGATATTTATCGTCGGATTCGATAAAGAAAGGTATGGAAAGAATATTTCCTTTTCTTTTGATTTGGATAAGCCTCAAATTAAGCCGGTTCTAAAGGATATTTTGATGAAGAATGCTGATTCGAAATATACCTTGTCCGATGGATTGTGGACATATTTGCAGGAATATGCTGAAAAACATAAACAGAAGGGAAACGGATTTGGCTTTGGAATGCCGGACAGAAATGGCATCACAAGAACTTTGAGCGCACGGTACTATAAAGACGGTTCTGAAATATTAATTCAACAAAAGGGAAAAAACCCAAGAAAATTGACGCCGCGGGAATGTGCGCGGCTTCAAGGCTATCCGGAAAGCTTTAAAATTGTTGTTTCCGATACGCAGGCATATAAGCAATTTGGAAATTCTGTCGTAGTGCCGTTGATTACACAAATTGCAAATTGCATTATTTGCAAGCTTGAACAGCTTGAGGCGGAGAAATTTATTGTTATGGAAGAACAAAAAGAAGATACGAACGAGCTTATCTATGTGGCAAATTAGGAGATATGGTCAATGAATAGCGGTTATCTTTCAAAGTACTTTAAGGGAGTTGCAAGTAAAAAGTTATCACAGGTTGAAGCGGACGCCCTAAAAAGCAATCAGCATGAATACAATGGCGATAAAGGATTAAAAAGATTGCTCGGAATTAATGCAGGAAGAATTGTTTTTGATGCGCTTTTTATGTATCTAAGCGATGAAGAAATAGTTAACGCGGAAGGGAAAATGACATGGTATGATGCCAGAGAAAATCATCCGGTGAGGACAGAATGGCGTCTCTACTTCCCGACTAACGAGGTGACAACGAAATCATCAACGGGAGATACACTATATTTGTGTAAAAAATCAGACGACACGCTTTTGGTAATTATTGCGCAAGGCGAATCAACGTTTGATGGGCAGCTGCGCTGGCTGTTTGATTTAGAAGGGGAGGTAAGCGCTGGATTTATTGTTAAAAGTGATTTCTTTTCTGATAAAGAACAAATTGAATATGTTGCTAGAATTATTTTGGAGCAGATCGGAATTGAATATGAAAGTATTGCTGGAAATGACTACTTAGAAGATATGATTCGTAGGTTTGAGGGAAAATTTCCTACAACAAGAGAATTTTCTGCATATGCCAGGGAAACTATTAAAGGTGTTTCGGCAATTGAAGAGCCGGATATTGCATTGTTTAAATGGCTTAATCAGGAAGAAACGTTGTTTAGAGCATTCGAAAAATATATTATTGCAGAAAGATTACGACAGGGATTTGTAAAAAATGATGAAGTCGATGTAGACGAATTTGTAGCTTTTTCTCTTTCAGTGCAAAACCGCAGAAAAAGCAGGGTGGGATTAGCGTTTGAAAATCATGTGGAATACCTTTTAGTTGAAAATGATGTTCAGTTTTCAAGAACCAAGGTTACCGAAAACAAATCAAAGCCGGATTTCATTTTCCCGTGTATAGAAGCTTACAGAGACCAGAACTATCCAGCAGCGTATTTGTCTATGCTGGGAGTAAAAAGTACTTGTAAAGACCGATGGAGGCAGGTGCTGGCGGAAGCAGACAGGATCGAGCGAAAACATTTACTTACATTGGAGGCGGCGATCAGTGTAAATCAAACAAATGAGATGAAAGCAAAAAATGTACAGCTGGTACTTCCCAAAGAAATACATAGTACATATTTAAAGGAACAACAGGAATACTTATACTCAGTAAGGGAATTTATAGATGAGGTGAAGCAGAAACAAAAGTATGACGCAGGGAGGTAAAATCGTGTCCCAATCGCCTAAAAGAAAAACAATCAACGTAGCCGCCGCTATCATCAAGACCAAAAACCAAATTTTCGCCACCCAAAGAGGCTATGGACCCTTAAAGGACGGATGGGAGTTCCCCGGCGGCAAGATAGAAGAAGGAGAAACCCCAGAGCAAGCCCTCATTCGTGAAATTAAGGAGGAGCTTGATACGGAAATAGAGATTGGAGAGCTGGTGGACATTGTGGAATATGATTATCCGGATTTCCACCTGACCATGCACTGTTTCATGTGCACGATTAAATCCGGTGATTTAGTGCTGAAGGAGCATGAGGCGGCAAAGTGGCTTACCAAGGAAACATTGTACAGTGTGGACTGGCTTCCGGCAGATAAGGATTTAATTGACAAGTTACATGCTGAATTTATGTAAAGAATAACCTCTCATGGATTAAGTCAATAGGTATATACAGATAGTAATTGGAGGAAAATCATGGTAAAGATTATAGCAGACAGCACCTGCGACCTGTCAAAAGAATTATTGGTACGTTATGACATATCTATTTTACCCCTTCACATCCTGCTTGGAGAAGAGGAGTATTTAGATGGTATCAACATCACCCCGCAGGAAATCTATAATTGGTCAGACCGGCAAAAAACCACCCCGAAGACTTCCGCCCCTTCACTTGAGGATGCTGTGAAGTTGATGAAGCCTTATGTAGAGGAGGGAAGGGAGCTGGTCTGCTTTTCCATATCGGATGACATGTCAACATCCGGCAATGTGATGCGGCTGGCGGCGGAGGAACTGCAGGCAGAGGAACGTGTTAAAGTCATAAATTCAGCCAATCTCTCCACTGGCATTGGTCTGCAAGTCATAGAGGCGGCAATCATGGCGCAGGAGGGAATGGACGGGGAGACCATTGCCCGGCAGATAGAGAGCATACGTCCCCGAGTGAGGGCAAGTTTTGTGGTGGACACGCTGACCTATCTTTACAGAGGCGGAAGATGCAGTGGTCTGGCAGCGATGGCGGGCGGCGCATTAAAGCTGCACCCCAGAATCGTGGTGGAAGAAGGGAAAATGAAGCCGGGTAAGAAATACCGCGGGGGCATGAATAAGGTCATCCTGTCTTATGTGAAGGACATGGAAGCGGATTTGAAGAACGCTAAAAAGGACAGAGTTTTCATCACACATTCCGGCTGTGAAAAAGAATTGGTGGATGAGGTGAAGGCGTATCTTAAGTCGCTTGGATGTTTCGACGAGATTTGGGAAACCATAGCAGGAGGAGTTATCTCCAGCCACTGCGGTCCCGGGACGCTGGGGGTCTTGTTTATCGAAGGGAGGTAAAACGCTTTGATGGGGAGGAAAAGGTGAGAATCTTAATTACAGGTGCAAATGGCTATCTGGGGAAAAGGCTGGTAAGGACTTATCAGGAAAAATATGAGGTCTTTGCGGCGACCCATGAAAATATGGATTTTACGGATGAAGATAAAATCAAGGAAGTTTTTGCGGATTTTGGACCGGAGACTGTCATTCACTGCGGTGCGGTTTCTGATGTTACAGCATGCGCCATGGATGCTTCAAAATCGTTGGAGATAAATGTACGTGGCACACAGAACCTTGCAAAGGCATGCCGGCAGCAAGGCGCAAAAATGGTCTTCTGCAGTTCAGACCAGGTTTACATCGAGCCTCTGACGAAGGAGAACGAGGCAGCTTTTTATCTTCCTCACAAAGAAGAGGAACGGCTAAAGCCCCTGCCGGTTTACGGGCAGCATAAGTTAATGGCGGAGCAGAGCTGCCTGCATGAGAATCCTGACAGCGTTATTCTGCGGCTTACGCTTTTGTATGACATACCCGACAAGTCGGAAAGGGAAAAGGGCAAGGGCATGTTTGGGGAAAATTTAAAGACCGCCCTTGAAAACCGTCTGCCTCGGCAAGTACCCCAAAATACCAGCAGGGGAATAACGGACTGCAGGGAAGTGGTTGCCAATATGGAGAAGGCGTGGAGCCTGCCGCCGGGAATCTACAATTTTGGAAGTGCAGGCACCGGCACTGTGTATGATACAGTGAGGAAGGTCTTTTCCCTTTTTGGAAAAGAAGCCCTTGTGACCAGCCGGGGGCACCGGGAAGGAGGGGAAGAACGCAATCTTCTGATGGATACGCAGAAAGCGGAAAAAGCGGGAATCCTCTTTCGGGATACGGCATTGGGACTTTATCAATATATCAAGGCGGTGCCGTTTCAGCAGAACCTAAAAAATGAAAGATAGAAACGATATAAAGACTTTCATCGGCTATGGAGCAGGTGAAGGTCTTTGTGAATTTTTAAGCGCGTTTAGGGCAGTTTGGTCCTGCGTATGGGCAACATGCGCTTTCGTATCTTGCTGTCTCCTAAAGGGTATGCTATGTTGTTGAAAGAAAAAGGAACGGCGTCCCGAAGAACGCTTTCGCAGGGAGGAAGAACTTGAAGATAGCAATCAATGTGAATGAAGATGTAAAGGATATAGAAATCACAATTTCCTGCAGCCATCTGACACCGGAAATCGAAAAAATGCTGGCAACGTTAAGGATGCTGGATAGGCAGCTGACGGCATCAAAAGGGGAAGAGACCTATTTGGTGGACGTTTCTAAGGTGATTTACTTGGAGTCGGTGGACAGGAAAACCTTTGTCTATACGGGAGAAAGCGTTTATGAATCCAGCTTGAAGCTATATGAACTGGAGGAACAGCTTTATGAATGCGGTTTTTTCAGGGCAAGCAAATCCTGCCTTGTGCAGCTTAAGTATATCAAATCCCTAAAGGCGGATATCAATAGAAAGATACGGGTGACACTGGAAAACGGAGAGCAGATCATCGTTTCCAGGCAATATGCAGAAGACTTTAAAAAGAGACTGGGGGTGAAGTAAATGGAGGAGAGAAAAACGATTATTGACTACATTGAGCAGGTGATGAAGATTTTTGGGTTTTCAATTGTTATGCTGAATATTTTCTGCCTTTTGTTTGGGGAGAGCGCCAGAGAATTTTCAACCATGTTTGCCTTGGGAAAGGAAGGGCTGCGCGTTGTGACAATGATGCAGTTTTTGACGCTGGCAGTGTGGATTACATTTTGCAGATTCTTGTTTTTTACGGACATCATTATCAAGAATATGGGGACGGTGTGGAGAACCATTTGCATGATAAGCGCGATTTTGGCGGTGATGGTCGTTTATATCATGGTATTTCAGTGGTTTCCGAAAGATGACTGGCTTCCCTGGGTGATGTTTCTGCTCAGCTTCCTGGTCTGCTTTGCAATCAGCCTGGCAGTGATGACATTCAAGGAACACAGTGAAAACAAAAGGATGGAGGAAGCTTTGGAAAAAATGAAAAGGTTGAATCAGATGCAGGAAGAAAACAGGGGGAAGGAAGAGAATGATGGAATACGCAATTGAAATGAACCATATTGTGCTGCAGTTCGGGGAAAAGGAAGTCCTTAAGGGAATCGATTTAAAGGTACAGCGAGGAGAGATTTTTGGATTGCTGGGACCTTCCGGCGCGGGGAAGACGACGCTGATCAAGATCCTGACGGGGCAGCTTTGCCAGACAGGCGGAGAGGCGGTTCTCTTGGGGAGAGACACGAAGCATGCCCAGAACATACACCGAAGGCTGGGAATGATGATGGATAATTTCGGGCTTTATGAAAGACTGTCCGTAAGTGATAATCTGAAATTGTTTGCTTCAATCTATGGTGTGTCCCACAAAAAGATGGATGAAGCGCTGAAAAAGGTGGGGCTTTACAAAGATAAAAAATGTGCTGCCATGAAGCTCTCCAAGGGAATGCGCAGCAGGCTGTCGCTGGCAAGAGCAGTCATGGCGGAACCGGACGCACTTTTTCTGGATGAACCCACCAGCGGGCTTGACCCTGCCACTGCGGCAGAAATCCATCAATTGATACAAAAGGAGCAGGAGAGGGGCGCTACCATATTTCTGACCACCCACAATATGGAGGAGGCACATAAGCTGTGCAACCATGTGGCACTTCTCAATGAAGGGAAAATCGTGGAGTATGGTGAGCCGGAGGAGGTATGCAGGAGATATAATCATCAAAATAAATTGCAGATACGCCTGTATGGCGGAAAACAGATTGAGCTTCCTAATAATAAAATGGCGGCGGATAAAATGAAAAAATATCTGGAGGAAGAAGCGGTGGAAACCATTCATTCCACAGAGCCCAGTCTGGAAACTGTGTTTATGGAGCTGACAGGAAGAAGTTTTGATTAGAAAGGAGTACCAAAATAAAGATGAGAAATGTAGCAGCAATTTTTCAAAAGCAGATAAAAGATACGTTTAAAAACAAGGAAATTCTGATCCAGTTTGTCATGTTTCCGCTGATGGCGGTTATTATGGAAAATCTGATTCATGTGGAGGGACTGCCGCGAAATTATTTTGTAAATATGTTTTCTTCCATGTTTGTGGGGATGGCGCCGCTGGTCAGTATTGCAGCGGTGATTTCCGAGGAAAAAGAAAAGAATACCTTACGGGTGCTTATGATGTCAGGGGTAAAACCGGCGGAGTATCTGCTGGGGGTAGGGAGTTATATCTGGCTTGCCTGTATGGCGGGAGCGCTTATTATGGGAATGACGGGAAAGTATAAAGGGCGTGAACTTGCCGTGTTTCTGATGGTCATGGGGGTGGGGATTTTGGCTTCTATGCTGATTGGAGCGGCAATCGGGACGCTGAGCAGGAATCAGATGATGGCGACTTCTTTGATGGTGCCGGTAATGATGGTCTTTGCATTTTTGCCGATGCTTGCCGGGTTCAATGACAGTATTAAGAAAATTGCGAGGGTTGCTTACTCGGAGCAGATTGGGATATTGATTGGACGAGTGGGGGATTTCCAGATTGGGGTTGAAAATGTGGGGGTGATATTGGGAAATATGGTGGTGGCTGGGTTGGTTTTTCGGTATGCGTATAGGAAGTGTGGGTTGGCGTAAGACGGTAAGGGTGGGGGCAAAGGAAGCTTGGGCTGGGGAAATGTTGGAAGAAGAGGTTGGTTTGGGAATCTTGAGGATTGTTGTGGGTGTTGATTTAGGTGTATAAATGGGGAATTTGTGGTATGATAAATAATCATAATTGTAGCTGGCTGGATATGAGCTTGGGGGATGGCCGGAAGAAGTGCGATGGAAAGATGGGATTGAGAAATGGGTGATGGAAAGATGAGTAGGATTTTGTTGCTGGAGGATGATGGGAGTCTGGCGGAGGGGTTGTGTTATTCGTTGGAGAAGGAGGGGTATGCGGTGGAAGCGGCAGAGAGTGTCGGGGAGGCGAAGGGGCTCTTGGCACGGGGAAAGTTTGATCTGCTGCTTTTGGATGTGACCCTGCCTGACGGGACTGGGTTCCAAGTGTGTGAGATGGTGCGGGCACAGGGGAATCGGGTTCCGATTATTTTTCTTACAGCGTCTGATGAGGAGATGAATGTGATTCGGGGGCTTGACAGCGGCGGGGATGATTATATTGGAAAGCCGTTTAAGTTAGGGGAGTTGTTGTCCAGGGTCCGTGCGCTGCTGCGCAGGGCGGGGGCTTGGCAGCAGGAGGAGCAAGGGACGCGGCAGGGCAGAATTGTATGCGGGGATATTCAGATTGATCTTGAGGGGAGCAGAGTGCTTCTTAAGGGGGAGAGGCTGGAACTTACGCAGGTGGAGTATAGGCTGCTGTGTCTTTTGGTGCGGTCCTGCGGCAGGATCGTCACCAGAGAGATTATTTTTGAGGAGTTGTGGGACGGCGCCGGCAACTTTGTGGATGACAATACCCTTTCCGTATATATCAGAAGGCTTCGGGAAAAGGTGGAGGAGGACCCTTCCAAGCCCAAGCATTTGATGACGGCGAGAGGGTTTGGCTATTGCTGGCAGGAGGTACAGGGATGATGGACTTTTTGAAGGACGAAGGACAGAAAAGATATTTCGGTGCGTTGGCGGTGATTTTGGTGGCGGCATCAATTTTTGCCGTTGTCATATGGCAGGTGAATGGGAATCGAATCAAGGCAGGTTCTATACAGCGTGACAGATGTCTGGTTTCTTCCCTGATGGAGCAGGGAGTGAGCGAGGCAGTTATTGCAAGGGCTTTTGCGGAAGAGGAGTTTACGGAAAAAGGCACGGATTTATTAAAACGCTTGGGAATCAGCGAGGCAACGGAACTATTCTTTATGCCGGAGGTTATGCGTATACAGAAGGGAACAGGAATGCTGCTTGCTGGTCTCTTTTTCTTTTTGTGGGCAAGTCTTTTGCTTCTCGCAAGTATCTTCTTTCAAAAACGTGAACGCTTATACCGGCAGGCGGTCAGAATTATGGATCAGTATATGAAGGGAGACTTTACGGAGCACCTGCCGCAGATGGAGGAAGGATGCCTTCATAGGCTCTTGGGTAAAATAGACGGTCTTGCCAACGCGTTAGCTGCCGGAAACGAAGAGGCGGTAAAGACAAAAAATTTTCTGAAAGATACCATTTCCGACATCTCACACCAACTAAAAACCCCCCTTTCCGCCCTTACCATGTACAATGAAATCATAGCGTCAGATGCGGAAAACAAAGAAACAGTACTTACCTTTACCCAAAAAACACAGGCAGCGCTTGACCGGATAGAAGGACTGATTCAGGCTCTGCTTAAAGTAACCAGACTGGACGCAGGAGCAGTTGCCTTTGAAAAACAAACCTGGCTCTTGGCGGATGTAGCTGGGCGCGCGGTATCAGAGCTCCTCGTACGAGCCGAAGAAGAAAACAAAGAAATCCTCCTGACAGGAGAAGAAAACACCGAGATAAACTGCGACCTACAATGGACCAGCGAAGCAATCGGAAACCTCGTAAAAAACGCCCTGGATTATACCGAACAGAACGCAAAAATCACCGTGGCATGGAACCAATCCCCAGAAACCACAAGAATATCAATATCTGACAATGGCAAAGGAATCGACGAAAAAGACATCTACCACATCTTCAAACGATTCTACCGCGCCTCCAAAGGAAAAGCAAACCGACAAAAACAAGGCATCGGCCTGGGACTCCCCATGGCAAGATCCATCATAGAGAGCCAAGGCGGAACCCTATCCGTACAAAGCACAAAAGGCGAAGGAACCACCTTTACAATAACCCTGCCAAAATAAAAAAGA
The DNA here is from genome assembly GCA_949878435.1 of uncultured Lachnospiraceae bacterium. Classification (GTDB taxonomy): domain Bacteria; phylum Bacillota; class Clostridia; order Lachnospirales; family Lachnospiraceae; genus Suilimivivens. The sequence goes on along the minus strand of CATLAK010000021.1, from coordinate 8,691 downwards.
AACAGTACCTCAAATAAAATCACCTTACAAAATTGTAAGCTGATTTTCACCTATCTGTAAGATGCATCCATTATGCTTGATACAGTGACAGTTTAACACCAACGAACAGGGCAGAAGGAGGGACGGGGCATCCCCGGATCAGGCACGGCAGCCAGCCACACTTGCGTTTCAAGGCTCTGGCGAAAAATCGGCAATTTCACTTACAGAATTGGTCGAACCCAGGGGAATCCGGCATGGATGCCGGATTAGGAGCCATGCGGCATGGATGCCGCACGGGCTCCGACCCGTCCGCCTTGAAACACCTACGCCAATTCTGTTAGTGAAATCCGATTTACAGACGAGCCTTGAAACGCAAGTGTGGCTGGCTGCCGTGCCTGATCCGGGGATGCCCCGTCCCTCCTTCTGCCCGTCCTCATTGGTCAACCTAAACGAAACTGCCACTTCCAAATACAAAATAGGAGGCACTGGCAATATGCAACTTTTGAAAGTACAAAACCTAAGCAAAGTCTACGGTCAGGGAGAAAACCAGGTAAATGCCCTGCAGAACGCAGCCTTCTCCATGGAAAAGGGCGAGTTCGCCGCAGTGGTAGGCGAATCCGGCTCCGGAAAGAGCACCCTGCTCCACTTGGTAGGCGGTCTGGACACGCCGACAGAAGGCAAAGTCCTTTTGGACGATATGGACCTGTTCGCCCTGAACGAAAAGGAAAGGACCATCTTCCGAAGAAGGAACATCGGCTTCATCTTCCAGTCCTTTCATTTGATTGAAGAACTGGATGTGGAGCAAAACATTGCATTTCCTCTCTTACTGGACCACCAAAAACCCGACAGGGAGAGAATAGAGGAACTGCTTGCGCTGCTGGGATTATCTGAGAGAAGAAAACATTTACCGAGCCAGCTGTCAGGCGGTCAGCAGCAGAGGGTGGCGATTGGAAGGGCGCTTGTTATGCAGCCTATGCTGATTCTGGCAGATGAACCTACCGGGAATCTGGATTCAAAAAGCAGCCGGGACGTGATGAATCTGTTGGTTCAGGCGTCGCGCCGTTACAAGCAGACGATTTTGATGATTACCCACAACGACAACCTGGCATCGGACGCGGACAGGGTATTGCGTGTGACAGATGGGCATTTGAAGGATATGGGAGGTAAGGCACATGAAAAATTATCTTGATCTTGTCCCTATTTCCCAGAAAGTGCACAGGCGGCAGAGCCGTATGGTGCGGTTGTGCATTATTTTAAGCGTGTTTCTGATTACGGCAATTTTCGGCATGGCGGATATGGAGATTCGCAGTCAGAATGCCCAGGCAAGAATAAATTATGGCGAATGGCATGCAGGCTTCCGGGATATGAGCGATGAAGACACTGCGCTGATTGACCAAAGACCCAAGGTACTTTCCTGCACCCGGTACAATACGCTCAACTACAGGCTTACCATGCATTATCAGGTAGAAGGCACGGAAACCGTTATCATAGGGATGGATGAAAGCGCGCTTGATATTTTCCCCACGGCGCAGCTGGTGGAAGGATGCTTCCCGAAAGAGGAAGGGGGAGCGGTGATCGATCAGAATATGAAAGATAGACTTTCCCTTGAGCTGGGAGATGAAATCCTTCTTACAGCGCCCGACGGCACACAAATGGTTTACCGTATTACCGGATTTTCCGGTCAAATGCCCATGCTGGCTGAAAAGGATATTTTTGGTCTAATGCTTCGGACGGAAGACTTCAGGAAATTATCGCTGCAGGGAGCGGAGGACAATTATGATTCTTTTATCTATGTAAAGTTTTCTCAGTGGTGTAATATCCAGAAGGAAATCCGGGAAATACAGGAGGCGTTTCAGATTCCGGATGAGCATGTAGGAAGAAATGAATTGCTGCTCGCCACCATAGGGCAGAGCCAGGATGTGAGCATGATGGCGATTTATGTGGTTGCTTTGATTTTAGCAGGTCTGGTTGCTGTTGCGGGCATTTTGATGATTACCGGCAGCTTAAGCAGCAATATTGCGCAGCGCACGGCGTTCTTTGGGATGCTGCGCTGTCTTGGGGCAACCAGAAAACAGGTCATTTCCTTTGTCAGAAGAGAGGCGCTGTGCTGGTGTAAGTCGGCAATTCCGGAAGGGATGCTACTTGGTACAGTAATTGTGTGGGCACTCAGCGCACTCTTGCGGATGCTCAGTCCGCGTTATTTCGGAGAAATGCCGCATTTTGGAATCAGCTGGATTGGAATGATCGCCGGAAGCGTAATAGGCGTGATCACTGTATTTGTGGCGGCAGGCAGTCCGGCAAAAAAAGCCGCGGGAGTGTCCCCCCTTACGGCGGTATCGGGAAATGCTTCGGAAAAAAGGAAGATTAAAAAGGCGGCAAATACCCGCTTTTACAAAATAGAAACGGCACTGGGCATTCATCATGCGAAAGGCAGCCGGAAGAACTTTATTCTCATGAGTTGTTCGTTCGCTTTCAGTATTATTTTGTTTTTGACCTTTTCGGTAGCTGTAGATTTTATGAAGCATGCGGTGAATCCGCTCAAGCCCAGCGCACCGGACGTTTCTATCGTAAGCAGCAACAATACCTGCTCCATAGACAAGACGCTGGCGCAGGAACTGGCAAAGATAGAGGGCGTGAAGCGGGTATATGGAAGAAGCTTTGCCTATGATGTGCCGATTCAGACACAGACCGATTTAAGGCAGGCATATCTGATTTCTTATGAGACCTGCCAGATGGAGTGGGCAAAGGATTCCCTGATTGAGGGCTCTTTGTCAGAGGCAATGGAAGGAGATGGGCTCCTGGCAGTTTATCATGGGGAGGGCTCTTTGAAGGCAGGTGAAAATGTGTCTGTGCATTTTGCGGAAGATAAAGTGGTTTCAGGCGTTTTGAGTGAGTGTCCATTCAATGCTACGGACGGGCAGGAGATATTGATCTGCTCCGAGGAGACCTTCACGGAACTGACTGGTGAACGGGGATATACGATTATTGACCTTCAGCTGGCAAGGAATGCGGATGACGGTGTGATTCAAAAAATCCGTGAGACAGGAGGGGAGAACGTAACTTTTTCTGACAGACGTCTTAACAATGAGGAAGTGAAGGGAGCCGTATGGTCGCTTCGGCTTTTCATCTATGGGTTTCTTGGGGTGATAGCGCTGATTTGTGTTTTTCATATCATGAACAGCATTGCAATGAGCGTTTCTGCAAGAATCCGCCAATACGGTGCCATGCGTGCAGTGGGAATGGACAGCGGGCAGATGTTGAAAATGACGGCGGCGGAAGCGGTAAGCTATGGCGCTATGGGGATTTTGATTGGCTGCGGGGCAGGATTGCCCTTGAACTGGTTCTGTTTTAAAGAGCTGATTACGCTCAGGTGGGGGACGGAATGGTATTTTCCGGTAATGCCTTTGTGTGTGATTGGAATTGTGGTGCTGGGGGCACTGGGACTGGCGGTTTATGGTCCGGCAAAGAGGATCCGCAATATGTCTGTGGTGGATACAATTTCGGGCGTGTAAATAGGATAAAAAAGATCGGGAACCTGTTTTTAGATTCCCGGTCTGCGGCTTTGCCTATGCTGTTCGTTCTGCTTTCAACTTCTTCACTTCGTCGAGTGAAAGATCTGCATATTCTGCAATTTTTTCAAGTGTTAAAATTCCATCTTCTAACATTCTTTTTGCGGAATTAATTGCTCCCTCTTTCAATGTCTGGTTTCTCATATCTTCCATAGCCCGGCACATAATTTCGATTCCCTCCTTACTTTCTTTGAAAAATCGTACCCTGTTTGCCAGTGTCCCATAGTACATTTCCGCTGCGTCTATACAGGAGAAGTCATGCATTAACTTTCCAATTGGCGTATCTCCACGGTAAGCACCATTTACATATAGTATGTGCGAACCGTCCTCAAATCTTTCTCCGGTTCCTAAAAAGCACCGCTCAATCGGATAGAGTGGCAGCCCTTTTTCAAAAGGTTAGCATCCATCATGCTGGAATTGTACCTTGCCCTTTTTCTTCCAGCTCCTTTATCGGAGCGCTGCACTTCCACGTTAAACTTTGCTCCTGTGCTGTCTGTAGCCAGGATATCCAGCCTCACTGATCGGTTTAGCAGATTCTCCACAAATACTTGAGTGTGAACGTCCAACACCTCTAAATCTGGCTTTTTTCTACCTATATGCCCTTTCGTTTTCATATCCTCATGCTACCACAAATCTCATGATTTTACAAGCTGGGAGCCAGCAAAGCAAAGCCTCCCCGTCCTTATCTCACACAAACAATTCCGCACACCCTTCGCTATGAATCTGTAGCACTCTCTGATTCCGGCTCCCGCGGAATTTCAGGCTGATGTCATATAGCTCCTGTTTAAATTCCCCGTCCACCAGAATATCGATATAGTTTAAAAGCTCATCGGTCGCTTCGCAGCGGGCGCGTCCGTCCGGTGCGAGCAGGTCGGTTTCATAGGTGTAGCCGGTATAGCACCAGATATCCTTTTTGGAAAAGCGCTCCTTGAAGCGGCGAAGAAGGGGCAGCAATGCACGCTGATTTGCCGGTTCAAGGGGTTCGCCGCCTAAAAGGGACAGACCGCGGATGTAGTCCGGCTCAATAGATGTAAGAATTTCATTTATGGTCTCTTCGGTAAACTCTTTGCCGTAATTAAAATCCCAAGTCTCTTCGTTAAAGCATCCTTTGCAGCGGTGGGTGCACCCCGACACAAATAGGCTGGTGCGTACGCCCAGCCCGTTGGCAATGTCATAATATTTGATATCCGAGTATTTCATCCATACACTCCTTATTGGTCAAAAGTGCCGTGACAGTTAAGTTTACTGTGCGACTGTTGCAATGCAAATAATTACAGGTGCAGCACTCTTTCTTTGATTTCCTGCGTCCGCCCCTGGTTCCAGAACTGGGTGCCGATGTAGCCGCAGGTGCGGCGTGCTACGTTCATCTTATTTTGATCCCGGTTTCCGCATTTGGGGCATTCCCAGATCAGCTTGTGGCTTTCGTCTTCTATGATCCTGATTTCGCCGTCAAATCCGCACACCTGGCAATAGTCGCTTTTGGTGTTGAGCTCCGCGTACATGATATGGTCATAAATGTGCTGCATGACAGCCAGCACCGCTTCAATGTTGTTCTGCATATTTGGCACTTCCACGTAGCTGATGGCGCCTCCCGGAGACAGCTCCTGAAACTGGGCTTCAAAGGTCAGCTTGTCAAAGGCATTGATGGGCTCCGTCACGTGGACATGATAGCTGTTGGTGATATAGTTTCTGTCGGTCACGCCGTCGATGATGCCGAAACGCTTCTGCAGGCATTTGGAAAATTTGTAGGTGGTGGATTCTAACGGGGTTCCGTAGAGGCTGAAGGCAATGTTGGTCTCGTCTTCCCATTTTTTGCAGGCGGCGTTCAAATATTGCATGATTTCCAAGGCAAAAGGCGTAGCCTCCGGGTCGGTATGGGACTTGCCGGTCATATAGCGGACACATTCGCAAAGTCCGGCATATCCAAGGGATATGGTGGAATAGCCGCCGTAGAGAAGCTTGTCAATGGTTTCTCCCTTTTTAAGGCGCGCCAGTGCGCCGTTCTGCCACAGGATGGGGGCGACGTCAGAGAGCGTTCCCTTTAGGCGCTCATGACGGCACATCAGGGCGCGGCGGCACAAATCAAGACGCTGATCCATAATCTGCCAGAATTTGTCTAAGTCGCCGCCGGAAGAACATGCCACATCCACTAGGTTTATTGTGACCACTCCTTGGTTGAATCTCCCGTAGAATTTATATCGATCGTTTTCATCTTTGTAGACCGTCAGAAAAGAACGGCAGCCCATGCAGGGGTAGCAGTTGCCGCTTTTCAGTTTCTTGATGATCTTTTCCGAAATGTAATCGGGCACTAAGCGCTTGGCAGTGCACTGGGCGGCAAGCCGGGTGAGCTCCCAATACTTGGAGCCTTCGGAAATGTTGTTTTCTTCCAGCACATAAATCAGCTTGGGAAAGGCGGGTGTGATGTAAATGCCCTGCTCATTCTTGACGCCCTGGATACGCTGCAGGAGCATTTCTTTGATAATCAGGGCAAGGTCATCCCGAAGCTGCCCTTCCGGCACTTCATTTAAATACATAAATACGGTGACGAAGGGAGCCTGCCCGTTGGTGGTCATTAAGGTGATGACCTGATACTGGATCATCTGGACACCCTGCTTGATTTCCCTTGCCACCCGCATCTCCGCAATTTTTGCCACCATATCTTCTGATACATCCATATCCTGCGCACGGAACTCTTCCTGCACCTCTTTGCGGAATTTTTCACGGCTTACCTGCACAAAGGGGGCAAGATGGGACAAGGTGATACTCTGTCCGCCATACTGGGAACTTGCAATCTGGGCAATCGCCTGGGTGGCGACATTACATGCCGTGGAAAAGCTGTGAGGTCTTTCAATCATAGCTTCACTGATGATAGTGCCGTTTTGAAGCATATCTTCCAGATTCACCAGACAGCAGTTGTGCATGTGCTGGGCAAAGTAATCTGCATCATGAAAGTGGATAAGTCCCTTTTCATGCGCCTCCACAATATCAGGCGGCAGAAGAAAACGGCGGGTGATATCCTTACTCACTTCCCCTGCCATATAGTCCCGCTGTACACTGTTGACAACCGGATTCTTATTGGAATTTTCCTGCAATACCTCTTCGTTATTACATTCCAGCAGGGAAAGAATCTGCTCATCGGTAGAATTGGACTTCCGCACCAATTCCCTCTTATAGCGGTAGGTAATATAATTAGAAGCCAGCTTATAAGTCTGCTGCTTCATAATTTCTTCTTCCACCATATCCTGAATTTCCTCTACATTGGGGCTGTGTGTCATTTTACGGCAAAGCCCTGTTACATTCTCCACAACATGCCGGATCTGTTCATCCGAAAGACGTTCCCCTTCCCCAACGCTGGCATTCGCCTTCCGCACTGCTTCTTCTATTTTAACAGCGTCAAAAGAAACCTCCATACCGCTCCGCTTAATAATTTTCATTTCATCACTCCCATATATTGTATATTTCCTTTGAAAAAAACCCATATTTAGTATTATACCTCCACTCTCAAATTATGCAAGTACCCATGGTTACATTCACAAACAAAAATCAAATAAAATTTTTTAATTTATAAGCACAGAAATAAATAATTTTTGCAAATGATTTTCTGAAAAATTAAACCCCGATATGATAAAAATAAAAAATGAAGGCGGGGATGCAAATGTTACGGATCGCAGTATGTGATGACAGTCCTATCTGTGTGGACATGCTGGCAGATGAAATCAAGGCATGGGCGGATGAAAGGCAGTTAAATGTGCAGATTGAAAAATTTGTAAGCGGGGAGGAGGTATTATGTGGGCAGGAAGCGGCAGGAGACTATGCCGCCGTATTTATGGATATCGAGCTGGAAGGTATTGACGGCATGGAAACAGCAATCAAATTAAGGGAGAGAAACCGGATGGTGAGCATCGTTTTTGTCTCCCAATATGAGCAGTATTTTAAGCAAATGTTCCAAATTTATCCCTTCCGCTACATTGAAAAGCCGGTATCCAGGCAAAAGACAGGGGAGGTGCTGGATCAGATTGTTGAGGAACACAGGCTGTTTTATGAAAGCTTTTTCTTCAAATATAATCGGAGGAATTTTCACATTGCCCTTGGAGAGGTTTTTTATTTTGTAAGTGAAAAGCGAGTGATAAGAATTTTAATGGAAAATGACAAGGAATATGTTTTCTATGAAAAACTGGACGATTTAGAGAGGGTACTTGCCGGTTATAACAACCGCTTTATCAGGATTCATCAGTCCTATCTGGTGAATGGAAGACAGATTGAACAATATCTTCCTGGGTATGTGGTGATGCGCAACGGAGACGTGCTGCCTGTCAGCAGATACAAAAGAGGAAAGATGACGGAGTTTTATATGGACTTTCTTGAGAAAAAATGCTAAAAGTTACATTTACATATACAAATTGTTACATCAACGGGAAAAGTGCTAAAATTCATATATAATAATAAAGATGTCTGGAGCGCTCAAAAGTAAACATACATTTCTTTGGTGGGCAGGGGGAATATCCCTGCCTATTGTCTGAGAAGTAATAGGAACTATAATTCCTATTAAATATACTGCTCCTGAAATTATTAAAAAAATATTTGGCAAAACTATAAACAAAAGAATGATGTATTTACCAAATTGATTTCACGCAAAGTCATATTTTTATAAAATATTTTTTAAGTTATATATTTCATCACAGGAGGTAACAGTTGAGCGTAGATTATTCAGACCTGGGAATAAGAATAAAAAGAAGAAGAGAAGAACTTAAAATGTCTCAGGCAGAACTTGCCTCACGGGCAGAATTATCCACCCAGCATATCAGTAATGTAGAAAATGCAAGGAGTAAGATCGGTCTGGACAAGCTTGTGACCATATCCAATGTGCTCGAGTGCTCCGTAGATGAACTTTTGTGCGGAAGCATGAGGACTGGGGGAAGACCGGTTTATAATGATGAAATTGCAGGGATCATCGACGATTTTTCTGATACAGAGATGCGGATATTGCCGGAATTTCTTAAGAATTATAGTTACATTCTCAAACTTCGCACTTGAATAAGTGCATATGTACCTTGAAAATTCAATCATAACTGGCATAAAAATAGCATGAATGCCATCTGGTTTGGTATAATTGAGTTGCTCAGAAACAATTAAAACCGGAGGA
>CATLAK010000020.1 GCA_949878435.1 uncultured Lachnospiraceae bacterium | reverse complement strand
TTCTGGCTTTTCCTTTTAACCGTTATTACTGTTCTTCTTGGTCTGGACAGATCTCTCTGTCCCGTTCGTTTCTGAATAATTCTTCTGAATTTTCAGGGTTGCATTGCTGTTCATTTGTCAAGGTCCTGCCTGCGGTTCTCTGTGATTTATCACCCGCAGCGAAATATACTATATCACCCCTCCCCCATAATGTCAACACTAATTTTAAAAAATTTGTAGAATTTTTTTGCACACTTTTAAAAACATGGAAAAAGACCCGTTTTCCGGGTCTTTTTGATGGTCATGTAACAGTTTACCACTTTAATTCAGTGAAATTGTAGCAGAATTATCTACATTTTTCATAGTCAGCTCCAAGGCAGGCGTCATTTCTGCCTGATCATTCGGCACCTCGCATACCAGAACCAATTCTACGCTCTCACCGGGAGCGATCGTTCCCTGATAATGTGCCAGATCATTTAGCAGCATTGTAGTCAGCGCATTTTTTCTTTCTCCATTTACGGTAAGTGTATATCTGGTCTCACTCTGATTCATGTCAAGAACGGCATCTGCGCCTGATACATTTTCTGCCATAAATTTTAGAACAAGAAGCTTATTTCCCTGGGTCGCATTCATTACGAAATAAAACTCTTCCTCTAAAGTCTCGTCAGGATAAAAATCATATGTTTCGCAGCCGGTATAAGTAAATGTGACAGCATCCATATTCAAAAAAGCTTCAATGGATGTACTCTGTGTATTATCAATCACCGTCACATCAGGCAGTGCCTCATCTGGCTGATCGGTATCAGGAGCTGCTGTCTCCGCATTTTCCGTATCCGTATCTGCCTCCTGAACCGGCGCCTCCTCTTCCGGTGCAGGTGCTTCCTGCTCTAATGTAAGTTCGACCAGTTTACTTTCACGATTGACATCATACTTAAGCGCCATTCCTGCTGCATATTCCACCACCAGCTCCTGCTGCTGGTCATTTAACTCGGGTATCGCGTTCCCGCATCCTGTCATAATTGTAATTGCCAGCAATGCTGCTGCCCCACCTATTACTTTTCTTTTCATGCCTTTTGTTTCCATGCCTTTCTCGTATCGATTCATTCTTCCACAGACAAATCTATCTACGTAAATTTAATGATTCTCCATTCTAACGCAGCCACACACTGCTGATTCAGCAGATTCTTTTTCAACAGGTAATTTCCGTCATTTCCAGTTCAAACCAAAATTCCACTCCATTTTCATAGTTGACCACACCATATTTCTGATTCATAGACTCCATCATCGCCTTCACGATTGACAGTCCCACTCCGCTGCCTCCATATGCTCTGGTTCTTGCCTTATCAACTTTATAGAATTTTTCCCATATGTGTGGAATACTTTCCTCTGGAATCGGTATTCCTGTGTTAAAGACAGAAATGCGCACTGCATTTTCTTTCAAAGTTAATTTTACATCAATTACTCCATTTTCTGCAACATGATTCATTGCATTACTGAAATAATTATTAAAAACTTCTTCCACCATGAACTCATCCGCCCAGACATGGATAGACGGATAGTCCTCCATCTGCAGCGTAATTCCCTTTTGCCTGCACAGAATTTCCACCGACTGCAGATAGTTTTTAATCAGTGTCGCAATATCAAAGCGCTCCATTGTAACTGTGTTGTTGCCAAATTCCAGTTGATTTAGGGAAAGCAGTTTTTTAACCATATCGTTCATTTTGGAAGCTTCATCCATGATGACCTCACAGTAAAAGTTTCTGCTCTCTTCATCATCATTGATGCCTTCCTTCAGTCCTTCCGCATATCCTTGAATCAACGCAATGGGTGTTTTCAGTTCATGGGATACATTGGAAAGGAACTCTTTGCGCATTTCATCTATCTTATTCTTTTTTTCTATGTCTCTTTTCAATTCGTTGTTTGCACTTTTCAATTCTGAAATGGTGGCTTCCAGCGTCTCAGAAAGTTCATTGATATTTTGTCCTAAAAGGGCGATTTCCGTTTTGCTGCTCCCTTCATATTTGGCGTCAAAATCAAGGTGCCGCATTCTCTCAGAAATTCTGGTAAGTTCCATAATCGGCTCTGTTATTTTACCGGAAACCAGAAGAATAATCAAGGCACTTAAAATCGCAGCGCCGGTTCCCACATACGCTAAAAACCGGTTGGCAAGATCAACTCCTTCCCTTATTCCCTCCAAAGAGCTTCTGAACAGAAAAAGATTTCCATTATCAAGTACCCCCCACATATCCACATATTCAAGCTGGGTCCTTTCATCCAGCTTGATCAGCATCTCATAATTTTCCTCCTGCATAAGCAGCTTCCCGGAATCATATTCCTTCTTCATAAATAAGTAGTCTATCAGCTGTCTGCTTAATATCTCATAATCATTGAGCGAAGTCTTAATGGTTCTGGTTTCTGCATCCAGTAATATAATATTGATATTATTTCTGCCGCATATTTTTTGAAATTCAATGTCGAACGCTTCTGTCCCTATGTTTCCTTCGTTGGATGCCTTGTTGATAATGGCATAAACACTCAGCATTGTCTCTTGTTTATTTTTCAAATAATATCTTTCAAGAAATGTGTTGTTGATAAACCAGCAGAGAAGAATCGTTCCTGCCATAAGCAGACCAAATACAAGTGCGAACTGTTTTCGGATTGAATATTCCATAAGATTCAGCTCTCCGTTTCAAATTTGTACCCCATCCCCCAGATCGTCCTGATAAAATCACCCTTTTCCCCCATCTTGCTCCGAAGTTTCTTTACATGTGTGTCGATTGTCCTTGCATCTCCGAAATAATCATAATTCCAGACGTTGTTCAATATTTTCTCGCGGGACAGGGCAATCCCTTTATTTTCCATAAAATAATTTAACAATTCAAATTCTTTATAGCTTAAGTCAATGAGTTTTCCGTCTATCATTACATTATGTGCCGCTTTATCCAGTATAATGCCTCCGGCTTTTAGCGTTTCTTCTTTTCCAAGCTGATTTGTCCTGCGCAGAATCGCCTCCACCCTTGCAACCAGTATTTTAGGGCTGAAAGGCTTTGTGATATATTCATCCACACCTAGCCCGAATCCCTGAAGTTCATCCTTCTCATCCGACTTTGCAGTCAGCATGATGATCGGCACTTTAGAATACTGCCTGATTTCACGGCAGACTTCCCAGCCGTCCATTTGGGGCATCATCACATCCAGAATGATAAGTGCAATATCCTTCTGCTCATAAAAAAGATCCAGTGCGCGGCTGCCATCCTCCGCTTCCACAACTTCATAATTATTTTTTACAAGGAAGTCCCTTACCAGCTTCCTCATGCGGGATTCATCATCCACCACAAGAATCTTCATTCTGTCCATGCCAATCGCCCTCTTTAACATAAAGTCGCAAGTCAGCGTCCTTACACTGTCCGCGCTTTTATCAGTATAGCTCAGATTTATGTTAAATCTGTGAAATATCCTGCAAAAATATAATCAAAAAACTTTTTTGTGTCACTTTTCTTCTAAATCCTTTTCTGCCTGATCTTGCACCAGCTGTGCCTCTTTAAGGCGGATTTCCTTTTCTCTCTCCGTAAGTTCCTGCTCCCACGCCGCATATTCATTTTCAATATTTTTCTTATAGTTTAAAATGTTAGGGTTACTGCTGTTTAGTGAAATAATAAACATTGCTATCACCATAATGGCTAGTATCACATTGATTAAAACAGAAATAATGAATCTTGCTTTTGCTTTATCTTTCTTTTCTGCCGGTCTGACTCTCTGCTTTACAGCCGCTTCTTCATTGCGGTTATGATGGATAAAAGTGGCATACACAGGAATCGGTCTGATTTTTTCCTCCTCAATTCCTAAATGGCGCAATTCCTCCTGCAGTCTTTTTAAGTATTCCCAGCCCGTCGGGGTAAGAAACACCCTTTCATCCAAAATCTTATCATATATCGACAGCATATTCTGGGGATTTCTATTGACAAGCTTGGATTCAAAATATGCCGCCTTCTTCGTCTCCAAAAGCGCCTGTTTAGCATCATCTGTCGTCGCAAAGCGATATCCCTCTGCAAAAAATTCTGTTTTATCAGCCAAATGATTCACCCTTTCTCTTAATTACCGCATTCTACGCTGATCTCATTGAAAATTCTCATAATCTCTTCCGTGTGGATCTGCTTCTTTTCTTCCCCGCGCTTATCTAAAATCGCATTTCCTTCGTGCATCATAATAAGGCGGTTTCCGTATTCAACTGCATACCGCAGGTTATGAGTTACCATGATTGTGGTCACTTTCTTTTCCCTGACGATTTGGTCGGTCAGCTCCATGATGATCTCTGCAGTCTTAGGATCAAGTGCCGCCGTATGCTCATCCAGAATCAAAAATTCTATCGGTGTCATGGTTGACATCAAAAGGGCAAGTGCCTGCCTCTGACCGCCTGAAAGAGCGCCTACCTTTGTGTACATTTTATCTTCCAATCCAAGTCCAAGAGGGCGCAGCATTTCGCGGTATGCTTCCATCCGATGCTTTTTTACCCCGCGTCCTAATCCAAAAACTTTGCCCTTGTGATCTGCAATGGACATATTCTCCAGAATCGTCATTCCGGGACAGGTTCCCTTCGACGGATCCTGATATACACGCCCAATCCTGCGCTGGCGCAAGAAATCCTTTTTGCCTGTTATATCCTCCCCGTTCACCAATATCTGCCCCTTGTCTGCATCGATGCTGCCGCAGATGATATTGAGCATAGAGGTCTTGCCGGAGCCATTACTCCCCACCACCGACACAAATTCGCCATCTTCAATTTTAAGATGAAAGCCTTCAAAAAGACAAAGTTCGTTGACGCTTCCCGGATTATAGTTTTTGTATATATTCTTAAGTTCAAGCATCTTTCTTCACCTTCTTTCTTCTGTCCGTCCCGATTACTAAAATTACAAGGAACAAAACAGCTGTTACAAGTTTTAGGTCACTGGAGGCAGGTATCACACGGATAGCGACTGCCACACAGGCTTTGTAGAGCAAAGAGCCGATGATGACGCTGCTGGTCACTCTAAAGAAGGTTACTTTCTTAAAGATGCTGGTCCCGATGATGACGCTTGCAAGCCCGATCACCACCGTCCCCGTACCGCTGGATATATCAAAAAATCGCTGCTGATTGGCAAAGATACATCCGCTTAAACTTACCAGTCCGTTTGCAATGGAAAGCCCTATGATCTTGACCATTCCCTTGTCTACTCCGAGGGAGGTGACGATGGTTTCGTTGTCCCCCACCGCTCGCAGCATAAAGCCCGACTGACTGTTCATATACCAATCCAGAAGATACTTCGTTAAAATCATGATAACAAAAATTATCACAACTGTCTTGTACTTTTCCAGTGAAGACGGAAAAAAACTATTTATAAAATGATTATCAAAGATATTCTCCTGATTGTAAATAGGAAGATTGGCTCTCCCCGCTATCCGCAGATTAACCGTGTACAGTGCCGTCATCATAATAATGCCGGAAAGCAGGTCGCGCACCTTGAGTTTTACGTGGATCATCCCCGTAATCATCCCCACCAGCGCGCCTGCTGCAAAAGAAACAGGCAGCGTCAGATAAGGATTCATTCCCTTGGAAATCAGGATGCAGGCGATGGCTGCACCCATGGGGAAGCTGCCATCCACTGTAAGATCCGGGAAATCCAATATTTTGTATGTGATATATACCCCAAGCGCCATGATGGCATATATCATTCCCTGTTCTAAAACACTTAATATCAAAGCCACTTTTCTTACCTGCCTTCCTTACATCCAATCTCATTCTACAATAATCTCGTCAAATTTCTCGTATGCACGGTTCACGAACGCTTCCTCTAAGGTAAGCCCTGCTTTGTCTGCCGCAGCGGTGTTCACATAAAGACTCGCCTCGGTTATCACCTCATAAGGAAGTTCCGAAGCCTTTGCTTCTCCCTTTAGAACCTTTGCTGCCATAGCGCCTGTCTGCTTCCCCAATTCAAAATATTCCAGTCCCATAGATGCTACACAGCCGTTTTTGACCTGTTCTACTTCAGAGCCAAATACCGGTATGCCTTCCTTATCCGCCGCATCGAGAACCGTCTGCAGCGCAGATACCACCGTATTGTCCGTCAGGTTCGTGATGCAGTCAACCCTGGCTGCCAAGTCAGCGGCTGCCATGGGCACATCGGCAATGGTATTGATACCGCTGTCTACGATCTCAAATCCGTAATCAGCAGCATATTTCTTATATTCCGCTATGGTACTTTCGGAATTTGTCTCGCTGGTGGTGTATAAAATACCGATTTTTTCAGCTTCCGGCAAGAGTTCGCGAATCATTTCCAGCTGATTCGTCACGGGGAGGGCATCCGATGTACCCGTCACGTTTCCAGCGCTGGCTCCGTCTTCCCCTGCAAGTCCTGCCGCTACCGGATCCGATACTGCCGTATAAATGACAGGAATCTCCGTTTTCAAGCAGGAATTGTACGCGCTCATGGCGCTGGGCGTTGCAATGGCACAGATCAAATCTACCTTTTGAGATACATAATTGTCTGCAATGGTACTTGCAGTACCCATATCCGCCTGGGCATTGTCGAAAAGGATTGTCAGATTCTCTCCTTCCACGATGCCTTCCTCTGCAAGACCTGCCAGGAAACCTTCCCGGCAGTTATCTAAGGAACCGTGCTCTGCGAACTGGGAGATGCCGATGGTATAGCTTCCTTCTGCTGATGCTTCTGCCTGCGCAGATGCCTCTTCTGCCCCTGTGCTGCCGATGCTGCCGCAGGCAGTCATAGCCATCATCATTGCAATTGCCATCAAAATAGATACAGTTTTTTTCTTCATAATTTTCCTCCATTCCGAAGCCTTTTTAGGCTTCTGCTTAATTTTAGTTTCAGCAAACAATAAGCGCCAAACGCTGCAGGCATTTTTACGAAATGCGGATCTGCGCATAAAAAAACGCCCCAAGCAACTATGCTTGAGACGGTAATATATCATATATTATCGCGGTACCACTCAAATTGACGAAATGTCCACTCATTCATGTACTATCATACATGCCGGTTTGATAACGGATCCGGTTTCCCGCCAGCGCCTACTATTCGTTCGGGCCATCCTCGAAAGTCCATTCACCATACATCCCTTTACCGCAATCCCACCGCCTGCAGCTCTCTTTGAAAGTTCCGACTGGCTACTCCTCTTCCTCATCGGTTTGAATTATTTGCTTTAGCTGATATTAATATACTCACTTTCTCTGATTCTGTCAACTCTTTTTTGATGGAATAGGCGGGAGTCGAACCCGCGTCCAAAGACCCATTCCCTGTCCTTCTACTATCATAGTCGATTATTTCGGGAAACCCTCATTCCCTCCTAAACCAGGAAACCGACACCCCAGTTTATTCAGTAGCTTCATGATACGCCCACAGGTGCAAAGCTTAGCCCGTGTCGTTTCCTACATAGTCGATGCCCGGTTCCTAATGTGTAGGTGCACTAGGGCGGACAGCTGCCCTTAGGCAGCGTATGCTAAATTATCTTCAGCGTTTATATTTATTTTTGCGATTTGACGCATCGCCTGCGGATAGCTTCTCCAGCTGCAAGACCCCTGTCGAAACCTTTACTATCCCTTGCTAATTTCATTATAATAAAGGGGCGGTAAAAATGCAACCTCTATACTCTATTTTATGCCCGAAGCCTTATTTTCATTTCCTTTTCAGCTTCTCTTTTTTGATCCTTTTTGGCGATATCCTGACGCTTGTCATAGAGCTTTTTGCCCTTGGCAAGCCCAATCTCTATTTTGGCTCTGCCATCTTTAAAATATACCTGCAGGGGGACAATCGTGTATCCCTTCTCGGAACTATTTCCAATCAGTTTGCGGATCTGCTGCTTGTGCAGCAAAAGTTTCCTTACCCGCAAAGGATCCTTATTGAAAATATTTCCCTTCTCATAAGGGCTGATATGCATGCCGTAAATGAACACTTCGCCGCTTTCAATTCGTATGAAGGCTTCCTTGATGCTGCATTTGCCCATGCGCAGTGATTTCACTTCCGTTCCATGGAGCACCAGACCTGCCTCATATTTTTCCTCGATGAAGTAATCGTGATATGCCTTTTTATTGTTTGCAACCAGCTTCATTTCTTCTTTCGCCATATGCTCTGCACATCCTTCCTTTCATAACCTAAGCCAACGCCCCCTAGCAAACTGACGGCATCAATCTTCTTCTCTATCTTCCTCCGGCGCCAGCACAAAGTCAATACTCTTTTGGAAATAATCCACGCCGTCCACCACAATCCGGATCCGCTGCCCGAGCTTAAAGCTCCTGCCCGTATCCCTGCCTAACATCTCATAGGTTTCCTCACAGTAATAGTAGTAATCCCCAAAAAGCCTTGATACGTGAATCAGACCTTCCACTGTATTGGGCAGTTCTACATAGATTCCCCATGAAGTAATCCCTGAAATGACGCCCTCAAAGATTTCTCCGATTTTCTGTTCCATGAACTGCACCTTTTTCAGTTTATCCGTCTCCCGCTCCGCTTCATCTGCCCTGCGCTCCATTTCCGAAGCGTGTTTTGCCACTTCCGGCAGAATCGACTGATAATGGTCTATCCGTTCCCCATTCATCCGTCCCCGCAGCTGCTCCTTGATGATGCGGTGAATCTGTAAATCCGGATATCTCCTTATGGGGGAGGTAAAATGACAGTAAAATTGACATGCCAGTCCGAAGTGACCGGTACAATCCACCGTATACTGTGCACGCTTCATGCTGCGCAAGGTCAGCCTGCTGATCAGCGCCTCTTCCTCCGTGCCCTCTATCCTTCCAAGAAGCTTTTGAATTTCCTTGGGATGTATTTCGTTGTCGCCGCTTTTTACCTTGATATGATATCCAAAGTTATTGATAAAAGTGCCCAGCTTTAAAATCTTTTCTGGGTCGGGATAATCATGCGTCCTGTAGACAAAGGGAAGTTCCATCCAGTAAAAATGCTGTGCCACCGTCTCATTGGCAAGGAGCATAAAGTCCTCTATGAGCTTGGTCGCCGCATTTCTTTCGTAGGGCTTTATGGAAACAGGCACGCCGTCCTTGTCTAAAAGAATCTTGCTCTCCGGGAAGTCGAAGTCGATGGAACCCCGTTTCTTTCTTTTTTCCCTTAAAAGGTCAGATAACTCCTTCATCAAGAAGAACATAGGCACAAATGTCTCAAACTGCTCCTGGGTATCGCTGTCCCCTTCCAGAATTTTATTCACATCCGTGTAACTCATTCTCTGGTCCACACAAATAACCGTCTCTGCAATTTCATGGTCAATGACTTCACCTTTTTTATTAATGGTCATCAGACAGCTTAGGGCAAGCCGGTCTTCCTTCATGTTCAGGGAACAGATGCCGTTAGAAAGCACATGGGGCAGCATGGGAATCACCCGGTCTACCAGATAGACACTGGTTCCCCGCTTTTCGGCTTCCCTGTCTAAGGCGGAATTTTCCTGCACATAATTGCTCACGTCTGCAATGTGTACACCCAAAAGATAATTGTCTCCCTCTTTTGACAGGCTGACGGCATCATCTAAATCCTTTGCATCCTCGCCGTCAATGGTCACCATCTGCACTGCGCGTAGATCCTTACGCCCTTCCATGTCCTTAAGGCTTACATCCTTTGCCACGCGCTGTCCCTGATTTAAGACCTTTTCGGGAAATTCCATGGGGAGGTCGAATCCTTTCACGATAGAAAGGATATCCACTCCGGGATCATTTACATGACCAAGAATCTCAACTACTTTCCCTTCCGGTTTGTGCTTTTCATCGCCGTATTCCGTCAGTTCCACTACCACCTTATGCCCTGTGACCGCTCCTTTAGAACGCTCTATGGGCACAAAGATATCCGAAGGCAGCTTATCATTGTCGGGAATGACAAATCCAAATTTTCCTGCTTTATCAAAGGTTCCCACTATCCGCGTAAGCTCATGGGAGAGGATGGCGACAATCTTTGCCTCCTGTCTTTTACCGTGCTGTCCCGGCAAAAGTTCCACCACAACCTTGTCCTTATGGAATGCTCCGTTCACCTCGTTTTCCGGTATGAAAAGATCCTGGACCTGTCCTTCTATCTCCACAAACCCAAATCCTCTGGCATTGCTGATAAAAGTTCCCGAAAGCTGGGAAGAGATGCCGTCACCCTTGATATATTTCCCCCGTCTGGTCATCTGAAGCTTTCCTTCCTTAACCAGTTCTTCCAGAATCTCCTTCAGTCCGCCTCGTTCCTCCGCCTTTACCTGCATAAAGTCTGCCAGTTCTTTCTCCTTCATGGGAACATAAAAGTCTGCTTCCACCAGTTCACATATTTTGTTTTTACGCTCTTGCCTGATTTCCAATTCCTGTTTCCTCTCTGCAACTTCTAAGCAATGGATGCCAAGTTTTGCCCTGCATCTTTATGACAAAAAAGGCATCCTTTTACAAGAATGCCTTAAGTCTCAAAATACACTAAGATTTAGAATAATCGTCAGCAACATGAACCCGATTGCGAGATACTTGGTAAGTTTCACCAGCTTTCCTTCCATGGAACGCCCTTTATTCTTCCCCCAGTATGTCTCTGCCGCACCGCTTATGGCTCCCAAGCCTGCCGACTTGCCTTCCTGCATCAACACAAGCACTGTAAGTGCTATACACAATATAATGAATATAATCTGGATAACAATCTTTAATACTCCCATTCTTACACCTCCTAATGCCAAGCAAAAGCTAGTGTAACACAAAAATCAGCTGATTTCAAGTATTTTCTTTTGACTATTCCACTATTCCTGTGCTGCTGCTTCTCCCTCGCCAGCCTGTGCCGCTTCCACTTCCGTCAGCACGCCTTCCGGGGTCGTATGATATGCTTTTCCGTTCAGTTCTAAATCCTGATTTCTGATCAGTGCACCCGTCTCATCAAAATAGTAAGGCTGACCGTCAATTTCATAGATACCTGTCACGATATGCCCTGCTGCATCCGCATAATAAGTCTTATCCGCTGCTGCAAACCAGCCTGTCACCATCTCGCCTGTGGCGGGGTCATAATAGTAACAGCCGTCTTCCCTTGCGTTCATTCCCGTGACCCGGACACCTTCCGGAGTAAACAGATAGTTCTTCCCTCCGATCACCTGGGCACCGGTCAGCATGTGTCCGTCATTGGCATCGAAATAATAAAAATTTCCTTTCTCATCGCTGAGCCATTCCCGTTTCATGGTGCCATTATTTGCTGGGTCATAGAAATATTTCAGATCGCCCAGCACTACCCAGCCCGAAGTCTTAATGCCGTCCGCCGTAAAATAGTGGTCCGCTCCGTCGATGTTGCACTGTCCTCTGGCAATGCTTCCGTCCTGGGGAGACAGATAGTAAGTGCCGGTGGCATCCGTAAACCATCCTCTGACCAGATTTCCTGCGCCGTCCAGATAGTATTTGGTGTCATTATGGGCAACCCAGCCCTTCTGCATTTTCCAGTTGCGGTAAAAACGCACATTCCCGTTACGTTCGATAAAACCCTCCGGTATGATCAGACTGCTGTAATCCTTGTACTGGTAGTTGACGTCTACTCTTCCGCCTACTCCGTTGACGCTTCCGTGACTGGAATACTGCCAAAAGCACACATTATTATTATATTCACAGGTGTCATTATACTGTGCCACCCACTTATCCCATCCTGTGATGCTCAGCTTCTGAACGAACATATTCTTATTGGAATAAACCATAGGATAATAGCCTGCCGCATCAATGGCAGTGCAGAATGCATTGATGATATCGATCAGCTGCTGGTCTGATAGATTTTTGTGGCATTTGTCCTCGATGTCAAAGACGATGGGATAATTGACCGTGTACGGCTCTATCCACTGCAGGACAAGGTTCGCCTCATTTGCCGCCTGTTCCGGCGTGGTGGCATAAGAGTAAAGATAGATTCCCGTCTTTATGCCTGCTGCCTGAGCGCCGGTGATATTGGCTGCAAATTGAGGATCCACACCGCTTTTCGTGCTTCCCACCTTGATAAAAGTAAAATCAATCCCTGCATTTGCCACTTGTCCCCAATTGACCGTGCCGTTATGCATGGACACATCGATTCCCTTTGCGATAGACCCGCTTGAAGTCACCGCCATGACCTGCTCGGCAGGGAGAATGCCAAGTGCTGCGACCACCAGCGCTGCCGCACAGATTCTTCTTATCATTGCTCTGCATTTTTTTATCATTTGTTCCTTTTCCTCTCTTCTTTAAGTGTTTCAGACATCCTTTGTAATCCTGACACGATCTGCTTTATTCCCGCAAGCAACGAGCCAAGCGGACATGCTTGCATGTCCATTTGGCGACTGCCGCGAGGGTCAAATACCCCACAGCTTGCTGCGTTGCAAATTTGATGCCCCGTCAGCTTGCTGCGGATCTTTGACTTGAACATTAAATCTTATTGAACGGTTCTTTATAAGCCGCAACGCTGCCAAGCTCCTCCTCAATGCGCAGAAGCTGGTTGTATTTGGCAACACGGTCGCTGCGGCAGGGTGCACCTGTCTTGATCTGACCGGCATTGACTGCTACGGCAAGATCTGCAATAAAGGTGTCTTCCGTTTCTCCCGAGCGATGGGATATCACTGCCTTATATCCATTTTTCTGTGCCATTTCAATTGCTTCCATGGCCTCTGAAACCGTACCGATCTGGTTGACTTTTACTAGAATTGCATTTGCCACATGAAGCTTGATACCTGCATCTAACCGCTTGGTGTTGGTCACGAAAAGATCATCCCCGACCAGCTGGATCTTGTCCCCAAGGCGCTCTGTCAAGTGTTTCCATCCATCCCAGTCATCTTCTGCCAGTCCATCTTCAATGGACAAAATGGGATATTTGGAAATCAGGTTTTCATAGTAGGCAATCATTTCAGACGTATCACGCACTACCTCACTTCCCTTAAGAGAACTCTCCCCCGGAAAATGGTACATGCCTGTTTTTTCATTGTATAATTCACTGGATGCTACGTCAAGGGCAATTTTTATATCCTGCCCTGGAAAATAATTGCTTTTCTCAATTGCCGCTACAATCAGATCTAAGACCGCCTCCGCATCCGGCAGGTCCGGCGCAAATCCGCCTTCGTCTCCCACGCTGGTGGCAAGCCCTTTTTCTTCCAATATTTTTTTAAGAAAATGATAGATTTCTGCGCAGATGCGGAGCCCGTCCGCAAAGTTCTCCGCCTGCACCGGCATAATCATGAACTCCTGGAAATCCACCGTGTTTGCCGCATGCCTTCCTCCATTTAGAATATTCATCATGGGCACCGGCATCAGTCTTGTGTATGCGCCGCCTAAATATTGATAAAGGGGAATGTTAAGCGCCTTTGCCCCTGCCCGCGCCACCGCCATGGATACCGCCAGCGTTGCATTTGCCCCTAGATTTCCCTTGTTATCTGTCCCGTCCGTCTCAATTAAAATACGGTCGATCTCGATCTGATTGAGCCCGTTTCTTCCTGCTATCGCTTCTTTAATTTTGGTGTTGATGTTGCTCACCGCTTTTTTTACCCCAAGTCCAAAATACCGTGTTTCCGCGTCCCGCAGTTCCACGGCCTCAAATCGTCCTGTGCTTGCCCCGGAAGGCACAGATGCCTTTCCCACATAGCGCTTTCCCGTCATGGTGTCCGTCAGCGTTATTTCTGCCTCGACCGTGGGATTTCCCCTGGAATCCAAGATCTCTCTCCCGTGAATATTGGTGATTTGCATATATGTTTTCATGATAAAGCCTCCTGTGACAAAAAATTTTATAACTATTGTAACCATTTTTATAACTTGCTATACTAATGCAGGAAGACTATTCCAGAAGGAGATTTTTTAGAAATGAAACCGACGAAGAAGAAGCAAAGTCAAAAGACATCCGCCCCTCAGTTTCTGACTAAGGCTGACTATATATGTATATCTGTCCTCGTATTTATCTTTGCAGTGCTGGCATTTTTCAGGCTGGGCAATACCCTTATCCCCTCTTCATCCTACACTGCTGATACGTCAAATCCCGACATCATCCTTGATTTCGGAAAGCCAACCGATATCGCCTCCGCCGCTATCTTTTTGGGCAATCTGGGCAACCGGCATTTTTCCCTTTCCGCATTTAATGAAACCACCGGCTCCTGGGATGTGTTTACCCCGGATACCGTTGTGAAATCCGTATTTGCCTGGAATGTGACAAGCATAAACTATCCCCTGCGGTATCTCGGTATCGTTGCTTTAAATGAGGAGGCTGTCATAAACGAGCTGGTCATCATAAGAGCAGATGGCACCCCCATTCTGCCTGTGAATGCCGGCGATTATCCTGCCCTTTTTGATGAACAGGACCTGCTGCCTATGGCAAACACCTATCTGACAGGCACCATGTTCGACGAAATCTATCAGGCGCGCACTGCTTATGAATATATAAACGGGCTTCCCGCCTATGAAATCGTTCATCCCCCGCTTGGAAAAATCCTGATTTCCTTAGGAATTTTACTTTTTGGCATGAATCCTTTCGGCTGGCGGTTTATGTCTGTGGTGTTCGGCATCTGTATCATTCCGGTCATGTATCTGTTTGCAAAAAGGCTTTTTAAAAATACCTTCATTGCTGCAGCCACAGCTATGCTGCTTACCTTTGACTGCATGCATTTTACTCTTTCAAGAATCGCTACCATCGATGTATTTGCGGCATTTTTTATCTTGTTAATGTATGGCTTCATGTACCGGTATTTTACGGAAGATTCTCTCTACCGCGCTTCGGCTTCTGCTAATCAGGATGCCTTTCCGCCTTCAAAGGTGTATCTTCCCCTTGCCCTTTGCGGCATCAGTATGGCGCTGGGAATCGCCACTAAATGGACAGGGGTCTTTGCCGGTGCCGGACTTGCCGTCCTCTTTATCTGGTATACCATCACCCACTTTCCCGGAAAGCAGACCCTTAAACTTTTCTTCTTCTGCTGTCTGTTTTTTGTCGCCGTCCCATTGGCGGTATATGTGCTTTCCTTTATCCCTGTGGTGGGCTTTACACCCCACAGCGGGCTGGCGGATAAGGTGATCAAAGCTTCACAATATATTTTTACCTACCACTCCACGCTGGTTGATACCCATTATTACAGCTCTCCCTTTTATGAGTGGCCTTTTATCTGGATGCCCCTTCTTGATATCAGCAGTATGGAGGGGATGGGCAAAATGAGTTCCATCAATACCATGGGTAACCCTGCCATATGGTGGACGGGTATATTCTGCCAGCTTTACGTATTCTTCCGCTGGATTATAAAGAAGGATAAAAAAGCCGGCTTTTTATGTATTTCCTACCTTGCCCAATATATTCCATGGATATTCGTCAGCCGGACCACCTTTATCTACCATTATTTTCCAGCTTCCCTGTTCATGATCTTAATGATGGGGTATACTATGCTACATATAAAAGAACATTTTCCCTATGGCAAAAAGGTCATCACCGCCTATCTGGCGATTGCCGTAGTCTGCTTTTTCCTGTTCTTTCCCCTCATATCCGGTCTCCCCGTATCACGGGCATACGGTCTGTCCTTAAGATGGCTGAAAGACTGGATCTTAGTGGTATAAATCAGGAAATGGAAAGGAGATCTGCAAGATGAAACAGACAATGAACCCCCAAAAAGAAACCTGCTTAAATCCATCGGCGATTACCAGAACCGATTATATCTGTATGACCGTTTTGGTTTTCCTGTTCGCTGTTATGGCATTTTTCAGGCTGGGAAATACCTACGCGCCTTCTTCTTATTACACCACAGACGCCGTAAACAGGGATATCGTCCTTGACTTTGGAGAATACACCGACATCGGTTCTATTTCCGTTTTTTTGGGCAATCTGAACACCAGGCATTTTTCTATCTCTGCATTCAACGAAGTGACCAATACATGGGAAGTGATCAACGGGGATGCTATTGCAGAATCTGTATTTGCATGGAATAAGATCGATTTAAACTACCGCCTCAGGTACTTAGGCATCGTCGCGACAGACGACACAGCCGTTATCAACGAGCTGGTGGTCACAGCTTCGGATGGCTCTCTTCTTTTGCCCGTCAACGCATCCGATTACCCTGCCCTTTTTGACGAGCAGGAAATGATGCCTGAATCCAGGACTTATATGACCGGCACCATGTTCGATGAAATCTATCACGGGCGCACTGCCTACGAGTTTCTTCACGGGCTTGTCACCTATGAGACCACCCACCCCCATCTTGGCAAGATTCTGATTTCTGTGGGCATACTTTTATTCGGCATGAATCCTTTTGGATGGCGCTTCATGTCGGTGCTTTTTGGCATCCTGCTGATTCCTCTTATGTATCTTTTTGCCAAAAAGATGTTAAGGAGTACCTTTATTGCCACTGCCGCCGCCGGTCTTCTGACTTTTGACTGCATGCATTATACCCTTTCAAGAATTGCCACCATCGACATTATCGCTGCATTTTTCATTCTGCTGATGTATTACTATATGTACCGGTATTTCGTGGAGGATTCCCGCTACCGCGCTTTAGCCTCTTCGATGCAGGATAAATTTCCGCCCAAAAGCGTTTATCTTCCCCTTGCGCTTAGCGGCATAAGTATGGGGCTTGGCATTGCCACCAAGTGGACAGGGGTCTATGCAGGGGCAGGGCTTGCCGTCCTGTTTATCTGGTATACCATCACCCATTTTCCAAAAAGACAGACCCTTAAACTTTTCTTCTTCTGCTGTCTGTTCTTTATCGCGGTGCCTTTGATCCTGTACACACTTTGTTTTATCCCCGTTGTAGGTTACTCCGAATATAACGGTCTGATCGATAAGACCATTCAGGGCACAAAATACATGTTTGACTACCACGCCAATCTGGTCGCCGAACATTATTACAGCTCTCCTTTTTATGAGTGGCCGGTGATCTGGATGCCGCTTTTAGATGCCTGCGACGAAGTGAGCGCTTCCATGTCAAGCTGTGTCAGTACCATGGGGAATCCCGCCATCTGGTGGTTTTCCATCCCCTGCCAGCTTTATGTATTTTTCCGCTGGATTTTTAAAAAAGATAAAAAGGCAGGCTTTTTGTGCATCGCTTATCTTGCCCAATATGTCCCATGGATGTCGATCAGCCGGATCACCTTTATCTATCACTATTTTCCGGCTTCCCTGTTCATGATTCTGATGACTGGATATGCCCTTTTGCATGTGAAAGAACATTTCTCATGGGGAAAAAAGGCAATTACCGCTTATCTGGTAATCGCCCTTGTATGTTTCTTCGTCTTCTTTCCATTGATATCCGGTCTGCCTGTGTCAAGAAACTACGGCTATTCGCTTCGATGGCTGAAAGATTGGATCTTGGTACTGTAAATTTCAGGAATTTATTAAGAACCATGGAACCGCCGCGGCATAATCTCCAAACACCGTCACACAAAACTGTTCCCTCGGAAAATGATCCTGTAGGCTGCTCCTGAACACATAGACCGTGCTTTCAGGGGCTTCATACAGATTCTCCGGCGGATTGCTGTACCTAAATCTATCCCAGTAGGTTCTATTCCTGTTCTCTTCTAGTCTGCCTTCCCCCTGATAATATTTGGCATCCACGTCAAACACGAACAGCGTAAGGATTTCCGATACATTGTAAGAGCCCTCATACTGGGTGTCGGGCGTGATATAGTAGCAGTCGCAGTCGTACTCCTTTACATACACCAACGCATCTACGAAATCTGCATAAAATGCCGTTTCCATCTCCTGTGCCCACGTGGTGAAATATTGATCAAAAAACAGCACACTCAGTATGCTATACGCTGCCAAAATCACATAAAGGGTCTTCTTCCACTTTCGTACCACGAAATAAATTCCCACCGCCGCAAAGATGATATGCGCATAAAAGATGATATTGATCCTGTTTACATTGACATAATTGATCATCACGCCCACCAGAAGGCTAAAAGCCCAAAAACAAAGAAGGAGCTGACAGCCTGCTTTTTTATTGCCGTCCTTTTCCTTGATTGCTCCGATCAGCACGCTCACTGCGCCCAAAAGCACAAAGGGCATGGAGCATTTATACATGGTTCCAAAGCCTTTGACAGAATTCCATAGCCAGTCCTCCTTCTGCAAAAACACCACGTTGAACATGGCTTTTAAGTTATCCCAAAGCTGCTGACCCATATTGTCGGAAAAGAGCAGGATATCGGCGGTGCGCACGTTCCCTGCAAAAAACTGCATAGTCA
Source organism: uncultured Lachnospiraceae bacterium (assembly GCA_949878435.1). Lineage (GTDB taxonomy): Bacteria > Bacillota > Clostridia > Lachnospirales > Lachnospiraceae > Suilimivivens. The sequence continues at coordinate 45,111 of CATLAK010000020.1, read as the reverse complement.
CAAAGGGAAGCCTTACCGTCTCCCATTTCATGAAATTGATCAGCATCGTCCCGTAAATGGACCATGAAACGCCGAAATAGATGAGCAGACACAAAAGCACATCCTTAAGATGCACCTTCCGCTGCAGCATAAGCAGAATGCAGGCGGTAAGCAAAAAAAACGGAACCATATAAAAGGCGACCCCATAGCAGAACATGCATAACCCGAAAAAGACCATGGATAAATAGAGCGCTTTCCTTTTCTCCAATCCCCTGATCAGAAAATACAGCCCCAGCACGAACATATGGGGAAACAGATTACAGTCAAGCGCCCATCTGCTCTGCATAAAATGCCATGGATTTATGGCAAAGAACAAAAGCACCGTCACCCCTGTCTTTTCCCCGAACAGCCTTTTTACGATCCCGTACACCCCTGCCGCACCCGCTAGGCTCGCCAGCAGCATGGGAAGCCGCATTGCCAGCTTACTTAAACCGAACAGTTTAATAAAGGGCACCGTCAGATAAGAAAGCAGCACGCTCATCTGCCCATATCCCCACGCTTCAAAGTGCGCCGGCATAAAGGTCCCATAGCGGTCTGTGGCATATTGGGCAAGCGCCCTTGCGTCCACTGCCCCCATCGCCCCGTCCTGATTCAATCCTCCGGGAATCTCCGGAAAGGCAATCAGCCGGACGGCAATCAGCCCATAAACAGCCAGAAATAAGAACGCCCTCTTCCAATTCCTTTTTGATGCAGATTCATTTATCGTCTCCATAGTTTCCTCGCTCGTCTCTCCTACAGCCAGAAGGCTGCTATATATTTAAAATGGGAATATAAATCCGGTCTCAAATCCTTAAGCGCCTCCCCTGTATCTAGGAAAAAGCTCATTCCCTGATAAAAAAATTCCGTCCCCAGCGCGACCACAAGCCCCCAGATGAGCATTCTTTCCAAAATACTGCCGGATACCTTTTTATGACTAAGCGCAAGCAATGCTGCCACCGCCGCCGAAAGCATGATGAAGATGGAAAAATCACTGAAATATCTCTGCAGAATCCCCGACATATTGGTATCTGCCATAATCACGATTCCCGCAATCAAAAGTCCTGCCACGGAAAACAGCCACGGCTGCCTTCCGCCTCTTTTCATCTGTCTGTGAAAAATAACCGGAAGCAGGCTAAACCAGGCAAACAGATGCGCCCAATAGATTCCCCCATAAGTCGCCTCCTGTATGGTGACGCCCATATACTGACTGCCGAAATAATTTGCCTCCATAAACGGAAACTGCACCTGAACCCTTACCGGCCAAAACAGGTACGCCGCTATGCCAAGGGGAATCCGGTCCCACTCCCATCCCCTTCTCCTCATATCGTTAAATGTCAGATTATAATTTGCCCCAAAGTCAAAGACAGACCCAAAACGGCTATCATTATAATACATCAGGAGCACTGCCACGAACAGCATGGGAAGCAGGTAAGCAAGCACCGCTGTTTTTTCCTTTTTGAGGGTTCCGATTGAAATCACATATTTCCCAAACAAAACAAACGAAAATATAATGAACAGGAAAAGCTGCGGTCTGCATCCCGCGATAAGCGCCGTAAGCAGCGAGCCTAATGCCAAGTATCTTCGTGACAGCTTCCCTTTTTCATCCGCCAGCAGAAAGCACCACAGCCCCAGCAGACCAAAGACAAGCCCGGAAAGAATGGGAACCGTGTACAGATCGGGACGCTTTGTCATATAGATGATTCCGCTTCCTGACAAGATCAATTCTGTTATCATGAACCACACCGCCAGAGAAGTTTGCGGAAACCATTTTTTGATGATCCGGTCCATGATTCCTAAAATCCCCGCCAGATACAAGAGCGCCAGAACAAAAATCAGCATATTATTATGTAAATGAGTCCCTGTAATCAGATAATAGGGCAGATAAAACAGCATTGCCGGAACCACTCCGAAATACACGTAATATTTCCCCTCGTAATAGACATGATCCCATTTGTACCATGTGCCCGCCTCATTCATGACCTGGTTGCGGTAATCATAATCATAGGGGTTATCCATTTCTACAAGGGCAGCAGGCGGCTCCTCCGCCAAAGAAAAACTGCCCTTTTTCAGACTCTCCGCCAGCATCTGATACTGCTTTTGGTTATCTCCTCGCTCTTCCCTGAAATAAGGGTTTACATTCGTCAGATAAAAAAACAGACACATGTGCGCCACAAAAAAGACCAGCAGCCCTGCCGCCTTTAATTTCCCTCTCAACTTAAAGTAAGGGATGTGATGCAGCACAGAGGACGGGCGAAGTAAGACGATGCCTGCCGCCAGCAAAAGCATTGCCACCACTCTCTCAATGGAAAAAAAGAGGGGAATGACCGGATTTAAAGTAATTGATAAGGAAATCTCCCGCCCTGTAAAAAGTTCTGGGACAATTTTAAGCCCCGTACATTTTCCGTAAAGATGATAGGTGATGTAACTGCTCCTTTTTTCGTTCTCCCATATTTCCCGCTCCGGCAGTCCATAAAAAATCTTATGGGATTCATCCGTCACATACTGTCTTACAAGAACCGGCCGCACCTCTCCCTTTGCCGCATTCAATACGGCGATTTCGATGCAGGAAGTCTCCAAGTCACCATCAAGTCCTTCCACCTCAATATCAAGACTCCCTTCCCCTATGGTATAGGTGCCGTCCCCGTGCTCCATGTATCCGCTTCCCAACACCAGGTGCACATCCCTATCTTCCCTGTTCCCAAGGGATTCCCAGTGCCTGAAATTGAAAAAGAACAATTCTATTCCCAAAACAACGGCAAAGAACATCAGTATCTTCCATGCCCTATGATTCAGCTTTTTCTTCACCTTCCGATTTCTCCCCGTTCCCTACTGTAAAATTGTGTTCTTTCTGACCTGTCTGTAAAAATCCATTCCTACATAGACAATCAGCCCCAGCATGGCAATAGAAATATACTGCAGCGGCACAAGGTGCACCGCAATCAGATACGGCATAAAAATCAATATGGAAATCACCATAAAGCCGCAGGTCACAGGCAGCTTTTTCACGTGGAGCACGCCGTAGATGATGGCAAGCAGATCGATCAAAAAACCATACCTGTCATGCATATGGGGCAGGAAGTACACGGCAGCTGCCACCGTTAAAAGGGCAAGGGTCACTATCAGTTCCCCTGTCAATTCCACCTTCCTGGTATAGAGATAGTACGCAATACATCCTAACAATATGATTGCCATAAAGCTGCCTGCCCCGCTGACCTCATCTGCATGCCGCATATCCGGCATAGCTTCGCCAAGAAGGGCATAAATATTAGGATATTCCAAAGTGCCCCAGGGATAGGTATTGGTCTGGTCAAAATAAACCAGCATAAGCTCCTTAAAATCCCGCCCCATCATCCATGCCGGGAGGGCGCTGAGCACATAGATTACAGGAATCCACACAAAGTCCCTAAGCCGGATGGTCTTACCCTTCAGCCACATGATCACCAGGAATGGCAAAAGAAAGACCGCTTGTAATTTGAACGCAAAAGAAATCCCCACAAAAATCAAACACCATCTGCTGCTGCCCTTAAAAAAGAAGTACAGCGCAAACAGAAGGAAGGAGGTATAAATGATATCGCACTGACACCAGTATGCGCTGTCCAAAATCACTGTGGGCGAAAGCAAAAGCGCCGCCATCCCAAGAATGGACTTCCTCACATTTCCCGTAAGCTGATAGACAATCAGAAAAACGGCGATAGATGCCAGATAATCGAACAGGACAGACACTAATTTCAATCCGTACAGATCATTGTCGGTGATATAAGAAACCAGACACATAAGATACATATAAGGCGATGTATAATTTGAAATCTGCTCTCTTAAGGAGAGAAAACCTCCTTCTGCCCGTATCCGCTTCATCCATTCTGCCAAAAACCCCCAATAGTCCGCCGACTCGATGGGCATCAATTTCCATCTGATCAAAAAGGCAAATAAGAACAGGCATAAGATGAATAATAAATCCACCACTTTCCATTGTACTTTCCCAGTTCTTACATTCCTCATCATTACCTTATCTATGATACGCTCTTCCATATGAATCTCCATTTGCCCCTTTTTATCATTATCAAAATCAGCAGTGGATTGATCCACTGCTGATTTCATCCTAGCATATTATACCATTATCGCTGTCAAAATTCCATATCCTGTCTTACTCTTTGTAGGCGGTATCTTCCATGACGAACGCCGGCACCTGACCTTCCAAAAATCCATACCATGCATCAGTTCCGTAATTCTTGGTCATTTCGCTGTCCGTCTTAAAGTATACTATCACCTGATAATTCCTATCCAGTTTCTTTCCACAATCCCAGTCATCCACCACCAGATCGTTGGGATAGATACATTCTGCAAGTTCCCTAATCTGCTCTTCCTGCGTATAATCTGCATAGACGCGTGCATCGATTTCTGTATCGTACTTTCCTGCTGCCCCCATCTCCAACAAGACGGCAGGATCGTCCATTCCGATTGCAGATGCCCCCGCTGTGGCAAGACGTTCTTCCTGCAGGGCTTTGGCAGCGTCATAATTGTAGTTTACCACCTGAATCTTGGCAATGTCCTCCAATTTTACCTGTGCATCCATATAATATCCATTTTCCTTTAAGTAGGCGATGCTGTCTTTATAGAAAGGATAAATATACACTCCCACATCCCAGCTTCTGGTCGCTCTGGACATAACGCCGCCGCTTAAATAAACACTTCCGTTTAACTCTTCCGTAATGCTGAAACTCAACATTCCCACAGGGGTGTTCTCCCTGACATTACTGAAATTCGCCAATGCCAGATCCTTCTGATAGATTGCCAAAAACTCCTTTGCCTGCGCATCGCTCATTTTCTGCTGGTATATCCGATTGCCATAAGATGTGCTGATCTTATATTTCCCCTCTTTATTATCCAGCATTGCCGTCAGGGAATCGGAAGCTCCCATGAAAAATCCTTTTTTAAATTCCTCGGTCCCCACTATTTTATCTAATGTCTCCACCGTATGCGCATCTTCCACATCCACCCAGAGGCTTCTCCATACTTCACGTCCATTCTTAAGCCGGTATAAAATGTTTACATACACCCATGTTCCCCTTTGATCATAGGTATCGTCATTGGCATACCAGTCCACCTGATTATATGCCTTCATGGACTGCTCCGCCATATCGCAGATTTCTTCTATGTTATGCAGATACATGTTCTTTCTGGCATATTCATAGCTGGACACATAATTTCCGCTGCCGTCGAAATGGGCGCCTCCATATGCCGGCTCCTCATAATAATCCGGAACGAATGCGATACTCTTAATCTGGTTCTGACTAGGAATGTAGCTGTCATAACCAAACAAATCATACCGGAAGGCAATAAAAATCAATGCCACCAAAGCGGCGCTTATCACAATATGCGAAATTTTGTGAAGGCACCCCTTGATGTCAAATTCATAAATTACCTGAATCACCCCGCTTCCCAGCAGCACCGCAAGCGCCATGGCAAAAATCATCCATCCGATTCCCTCCATAGACAATTCCGGATTAAAATCTAAGACATCGGCAATCACGCCTCCCATAAAGAGCGCCGCAGGAACCACCAGAAGAACCTTCACGAAAGGCTTGGTAATCCCGAAGGTCATCGCCCTGCCTGCCGCTTCTGCGGGGCGTTTTAAGTAACAAATATAGGAAAGCATCCCCAGCGCCGCCGCAAAGACCAACATGCCGATCAGATACTTGGCATCCAGCCGGTTGGTGTAGGAAAACCTTGAAGACAAATTGATATACATGGTAAAGGGCGAGAGCACCGGCATCCTGTCAGAGCCATAATAACTGAAATACCGGAAAAACATTTGCTTGTACCCTTGCGACACCATTCTGACCAAAAACTCATACAGACAAAAGGTCAGGAATGCAAACCCGGTGACCACAATGTTTCCGGTCATCATAAGGGCTAAAATCGCCATATGATAAACGCCCAGATATAAAATGCTGTTTGCCACCGCCGCCGCTGCCGCGTTTACAAATACCGACCGGTCCACTGCCCCGTTTCCCGCTGCAATGAGCAGGCTGATCGCCAGTCCTGCAAGATAAGGAATCACATACAAAAGGATTCCATTGAGCCAGATGACTAAAAACCGCTTTTTTCTTTTTACCGGCATTCCCATATAAAAATCGATCTTTTTCCTGCTGTAAAGGTAGGAAAATCCCTGAACCGCACTGATTACGGCAATCGCTGATGAAAGGAGCAGCATGCCTGTGTTCATTCCCACCATTCTAATCACATTGTTGATCAGCCGTTCATGTATAATCTCCCCGGCAATGGTATTGCCATAACTTTCCGCCACCTGCCTGCCCGCACGGATAATACCGTTTATGGTAAGCGCCGTAAGGGCAGGAAATACCAGCATAAATGCCAGTGCTGATACGATCCACACCCACAAGCGTCTCTTACTGTTTTCTTTCATACTAACCAAGAATGAGCTTTTTGATGTCATATCCCACTACCTCCGTTTCGCTTATAAATATTTCTTCCAGAGAAAGAGGCAGCGCCTCAAAGAAGATGGTATTGACAGTGGCAAAAATAGCCAGTATCTCCGCTTTATTCCCCCGCACCGTCAAAACATTTAAAGAGCCCCGCTTTTCGTTCTTCATGATATCTAACGCGGAAATGACCTTCGCCTCGTCCTCAATGGTCTTGAACACACACTGCACCTTCTGGATATTGCATTTCATATCTTCCAGATCCTTGGACAAAAGGACGCCTCCCTTATGTAAGAGTCCCACATGATCGCAGATATCTTCAAGCTCTCTCAAATTGTGGGATGCGATTACAGGCGTCATTCCCCTGCGTTCCATTTCACTGGCAAAAATACTCTTGATTCCCTGCCGCATGACCGGATCGAGCCCGTCAAAGGTCTCATCACACAAAAGATACTTTGCATTGCTGCACACACCGCAGATGAGCGCCAATTGCTTTTTCATGCCCTTTGAATAGGTGTTGATCTTGCGCTTCTTATCCAGCCCGAAATTCACCAGATAGTTGTTGAAATCCTCCGCCGCAAATTCCGGGTAGATGCTGCGCAGATACTTCTGCATATCCATGGCATTGCTGTTGGCAAAAAAGTAAGGCTCATCGGCAATGAAATATATATTCTTCTTTGCCTCCATATTGTCAAATACGGGCAGACCGTCGATTGCAATCTCTCCCTTTTCAGGCTCTAACACGCCGGCGAGCATCCGAAGGACCGTGCTCTTGCCTGCCCCGTTTGTTCCGATCAGACCGAACACCGTATTTTCCTTGATGGTCACGCTGACATTGTCAACCGCCCTTATCCTGTCATAGGATTTGGTCACATTTCTTATCTCAATCATGTGCGTCTCCCCCTCTTATGCTTTGAACGATTTCTTCCTCCGTGATGCCGATCTCAAAGGCATTCTTACAGAGTTTTTGCAGCTCTGCGAAGATTTCCTTCCGGTAATTGGAAAGAAGCTGTTTACTGTCTGAAACAAAATTCCCCTTGCCCTTTACGGTAAAAATATATCCCTGTCTTTCCAGCTCCGCATAAGCGCGCTGAATGGTGTTGGGATTGATGGACAGATCCACCGCAAGATTGCGCACCGACGGAATCTTATCATCCGGGTGCAGCACACCGCGCAGTATCAGCATCTTAAATCTCTCTACTACTTGTTCATAGATAGGTCTCGTATCTCTGTAATCTATGAGTATCATGCAGTTCTCCTCTCCCGCCGCACATCGTATGCAGTGTACTAACATTATTAATACACTTATAATACCCTGCCTGGCATACGCTGTCAAGGAAAAGCCCACAGATTAATAGAATCTTAACCTGTGGGCTTCTTTATTCTTCCAGGCGGCAAGCCGCCGTATCAAATTACTTCTTGATCAGCAAAGATTTCCCTGTCATCTCTTCCGGCTGTTCCATTCCCATCATTTCGATCATGGTAGGAATAATATCTGCCAGACAGCCGCCTTCCCGCAGCGTATAAGAGGAATCCGCGTTCACGATGATGAAGGGCACCGGATTGGTGGTATGGGCGGTAAAAGGTGCGCCCGTCTCATAGTCAACAAGCTGTTCCGCATTTCCGTGGTCTGCGCAGATGAACATCTGACCATCCACTTCCTTAATGGCTTCCACTGCCCTGCCGACACATTCATCCACCGCTTCCACTGCCTTGATTGCGGCAGCTTCCACTCCTGTATGACCTACCATATCTGGATTTGCAAAGTTAATGATGATTACATCATATTTCCCTGATTTAATGGCTTCTACCAGTTTATCGCAGACTTCATAAGCGCTCATCTGCGGCTTTAAGTCGTAGGTTGCAACGTCTTTCGGAGAGTTTACCAAAATCCTGTCTTCGCCTTCGTTGGGTTCTTCCACGCCGCCGTTGAAAAAGAAGGTTACATGGGCATATTTTTCCGTCTCTGCAATTCTCGCCTGTTTCATATGATTAGCTGCCAGCCATTCCCCAAAAGTATTGGTGACAGAAATCTTGTGGAAAGCAATTTCCTTGTTGGGAATGGTAGGATCATAGTCAGAGAAACATACATAGGTAAGATCCAGCCTCCTGCCCCTGTCAAATCCCTTGAAATCATCGTCGCAGAAGCTTCTGGTAATTTCTCTTGCCCTGTCAGGTCTGAAATTAAAGAAGATCACGGAATCTCCGTCCTTGATGGTGGCAACCGGTGCGCCGTCCTTCACTACTACCGTAGGTTTTACAAACTCATCTGTCTCTTCCCTGTCGTAGGAAGCCTGAATTCCCTCAGGACCGCTTGCCGCTGTAAGTCCTTCTCCCTTGGTAAGGGCATCATAGGCAAGATGGACTCTGTCATAGTTGTTATCTCTGTCCATTGCATAATAGCGACCTGTGACGGATGCAATCTCGCCCACGCCGATTTTCTTCATCTCTTCTTCAAGTTCCTCCGCGTAGCCTTTTCCGCTTGCAGGAGGCGTATCCCTGCCGTCTAAGAAACAGTGCACATAAACTTTGTTAAGCCCGTTCCTTTTTGCCAGTTCCAAAAGACCGTACAGATGGGTATTGTGGCTGTGCACGCCGCCGTCTGAAAGCAGTCCGAACATATGCAGTGCCGAATCTTTTTCCCTGCAGTTTTCCACTGCCTTTAAAAGTGCCGGATTTTCAAAGAAAGTACCGTCCTGAATTTCTTTGGTGATTCTTGTAAGTTCCTGATATACGATACGTCCTGCGCCCATATTCAAATGACCAACCTCAGAGTTGCCCATCTGACCTTCAGGAAGACCCACTGCCATACCGCTTGCATTTCCCTTTACAAAGGGACATTCTGTCATCAGTTTGTCCATAACAGGGGTTTTCGCTTCCGCTACGGCGTTGCCGTCCTTGCGCTCATTTAAGCCGTATCCGTCCAAAATCATTAATACTGTAGGTTTTTTCATTGTCAATCTCCTTTTGTTATTTCCATAACGATCTTACCACTTACGAATTATACACGTTTTAAATAGGCTATGCAAGATGCTGGTTTACTTTTCTGTTCCATAAATTGCCTCCAGACCATAATAACGTGCCATCCACGCATTCATCCAGTCATCCGCCGGTTCCTTGACATAACTGGTGCCATTGTAGGCATCATATTTACTGTCGGAAGGCGTTACCATAGGGATGGTGACAGAACTCTCGCCGTTTCGCACCGCCTGTTCAATCCGCTCCACGCCCTCCCGCACCTGGACATAGGTTGCATCGATTTTTTGATATTCCCGCTGAAAGGAATATGCAAATAGGAGCACGAGTACCACCGCACCTATGGCGGAGCCAGTACCCGAAAGCAGAATCAGATCCTGATACAAATATGCCGCCGCAATGAGAAAGAACACCGTGCCGATGAACCAGGTTCGCTCCGGCTGCATGGCTGAAAATATAAGCACACAGATGGATGCCGTTCCCGCCAGCACATAGAGAAGCGGCAGCATCCTAAAAGACCTTTCCCCCATCCTTTTACGGCACACATAAGAAACCAGAAGCAGGATAAGGAAAAGTACTGCAAAAAGCCCCAGTTCCTGCTTTGAAACCGCAGCGATCCGCTTCCCTCTTTCCACCAGTCCTGCAAAATCCGTCCGGGAAGATATCCTGTAATTTCCCGGCGCCGAAATCAGCACGATAATCCCCAGAACACCTCCCGCCATTCCTCCAACTGCCCATTTAGGAACCGGTATTTTGTGATAACAGTATAGCCCGATATACATAAGTCCAAGCAGAACCATAGCGCCGCCGCTGTTTTCGTTGGTACATCCGGCAAGAATGCCTAAGACTCCCATAAGCAGCAGATTACGGAGACTGTTTTCCATTCCCTTCTGGTTAATCAGATACATGCGGTAAGGGAGCAGGACCGCCAGAATCAGGACGGTATTCCACAAATAATTTGCCGCACCAGAAGCCCAGATGACCGTCATGCCAAACTGGGGAAGAAAGAACCAAAGTCCTATATAAATAAAAACCAAGAGCAATGGACTTTTCTTCTTGCCATAGGAAGCATGAAGATAAACAAGACCGCCAAGTAAGACGAACATAAACGCGTTTAATACTTTAAATCCTGTCTTTCCCAGCATAAGCGCCAGCTGCAGCGCGCCGTGGGCTACAACACGCCCGTTGCACAGCTTCCAGTGATTGATCATAGAGGGAACCACTTCCCACACCCCCATGCGGTGGGTCCCCTCATGGGGCGTTCCCATGGTATCAAAAAAGAAATGATATTTAAAATCGTCCGAAGTATAATCTGCGTGAAAATTCAGCACCAGAAGAATCCCAAACACAATAAAGGCAACAAGCCCGCTCCAAAAAAGTGTGGAACCCTTTGCCTTTTGCATCAACCGTCCGCCGTCCCCCTTTCGCCTCTTATCTTTGATCCACCAAAAAAACAAAAATAAAAGCGTCAATAGAGATATCAGCTTCGCGATCTTCCATCCCAAAAGTTCCTTAAAGCGCACCGTAAATGTCCCCTCATATCCCGTCGGAAGCATCACTCTTATCCTGTTATTATCCTCGCTTCTGACCAGTTCCATTCTTTCGTTTGTCGCCAGATCCCGCGCCTCATATCCAATATAGTAAAACAGCGGCAAATCTACGTAAGCATCCGCTCTCTTACTTTTGCAGGTTACATTCACTTGGCAATACTGCTTATAGAACCCTTCAATGACAGCCCCGTCCGCTACAGGCTCCTGCTGTCCTTCCGCCGCCGGCGCCCATGTATCTTCATAGAGATATTCCCCTGTTTGGACTGCATTGTTATCCAGCCCTGCAATATCATATAGGACAAAATAGTCTCCTCTGTAAAGCGTGCTGTAAATCAGCTGTGTTCCCTGCCAGATACTCACCAGCCCGAGAAGCGCCATCACTCCCACCGCTGCCCTTTTTCCATAAGTATCCGATACGCCCCTTACAAAAAAGACTGCCAGCACACTTCCGAAAAGCGCCGCCATCGCAAGAAATCGATAAGGAAACTGTATATGAAGGAAAAGGCGCCCCAGCACCGGCAGAATCTTGTTTATGGCATAATAGGGAAAAGCGGTGGACGCCATAAAAACAGAAAGAAGAAAAAAGCCGGTACACAAAAAGATTCTCTTTTCCTGTTCCTTCGCCCTGCCCCCGGCATACAGGCACACTGCCCCTGCCAGTGCCAGAAGATATGCCGTTCCAACAGGCTTAGGGAACTTCTGGGAAATAGAGGCAATCTCTCCCCATGCAGAATTTAAAGTCCCATTCCAGTAGACTGCGAAAAGCTCTGCAAAGTTTGCCCCCCACCGCTGAAAAGCAGGCGTCATCTCCGCCTTGGCTGTAACCACGAAATCCTCTCCCATATACTGCAAAAAGGGAACGATGAACCAGAGATTTATAAGCAGCGTAAGCAAAGCGGTCTGGGAGAGATAAAGCAGCACATTTTTCCTAAAAATTTTTTTATAAGAAACCATACAAAGGAGAAGGATCATAAACGCTGTCAGGAAGCAGGTCAGCACATGGGTCTGAATCAGACCGGTAAATCCTATGACAGACACTGCCAGTTTATCCCCGGTGATTTTTTCTTCCTCCTTCGCCTCAAGCGCATACCAGAAGCACAAAATCACCAGCGGTAAAAACACCATTGCGGAATACTCTCCCAGCGCTGCGCGCACGTAAATGCAGCTTAACCGATAGGGCGAGAGCGTATACAGACAGCTTCCAAGCAGCGCCGTCTTTTTATCCCCCGATATCTTCAAAAAGGCATAGTATGCCACCGCCGCCGTGGCAAAATTTATGGCGGCAATATAACACTTATAGGCGTTCTGTACATTTACACCCAAAAGACGCAAAATCGCCGGGAAATACAGCATCTGATCTCCATACATGATGGAAACCGGATACCCCCAGCCATTAAACCACCCGGGCTGCATTCTCACAGGAAATCCTCCCGCTAACAGTCCGTCTTTTAATCCTTCTATCCTGAGCAGATGGAACATCAAATCATGTCCGAACAGAATATATTCTTCCATAAGCCCGACACTTGCCGCCATTCCAATGGCAAACAGACAAATCACTTCCGCCGGTCGCTTCCCTTTCCTATCTCTGTAGTAAAGGACGGCGGCAAAAGCATTTACTAAAAGGAGCTTAAGCGCCATGCAAAAGATCTGATACGCTTTTGCATTTGCTGCCGTTTCCATGTGAATCCGGCTGATCACAAAGCTGCCGTTTTCTTCCGGCTCCACCACAAGGCGCAGATCGTCCACCGCATCATTGACATAAATATCAAAGCTTCTTTCAGACTGCAGATAAGAGAGTTTTACATGGTCGGAGTACAGGCTGTGCACCCCCTTCTCACTCGCCTGGGCATAGCACTGCCCGTTGCCTCTTTTCTTTTCATAGTAGACCGTTATCTGGTAGATTCCCTTCGGGACGGCGATTCCTTCTGTACAGATTTTGACCATTCCATCTGAACGGTCCGTCCCATAATCATGAAAATCATATAGGAAATCGCCTTTCAACATAATATGTATACTGAAAAGAAGCAGAAATATCAACTCAACAATACTGAATATAAAATACCAATGAAACTTTTTATTATACATAAGCCTTATCCACATCGATCACGGCAAAATAATTTTCGCCTAACTGCTCCACCTGTTCTTTGATATGAGATACCACTTCCTCATCCGTCATTCTATAATCAAAAGGCACCACCACATCAAAAATCAGATTGGTGTGGGTAGGACCATGGACAATGCGAAAGTCGTGGAACTTTACGTCTCCTTCCATTCCCATCACAATCTCCTCCACCTTGTGCCTGATGCGATTGGTCAGTTCATCATCCAGACACACCGGATCCATATGAATCACAGCGCTGCAATTGAGTTCATTGGCCAGACGGTGCTCGATCACATCGATCATATCGTGCAAAACTAAAATATCCCCTGTGGAAGGCACTTCCACATGGACCGAAAGCATTACCCTTCCTGGTCCATAATTATGTACCACCAGATCATGCAGTCCAAGCACGCCCTGCTTCTCATATTCCATGATGATTTCTTCAATATGTTTGACAAATTCCGCTTCCGGCGGCTGCCCCAGAAGGGGACCCACCGTATCTTTCATGGCGCCTATTCCCGTCCAGATGACGAACAAAGCCACTAAAATACCGCACCATCCATCCGCCTGAATATCCGAAAAATAAGCCAGCAGCGTGGTAAGTAAAACCACGATTGTGGAGACGCTGTCGCTGATACTGTCTTTCGCCGTCGCCATCATGGCTGCGCTGTCGATTTTTTTGCTCACCTGCCTGTTGTATAAGAACATATATAATTTCACACAGATAGACACCACCAAAATCAGCAGCACCAGCGGGCTGGCATCCACCGCCTCCGGGTGCAATATTTTAGCAAAAGAAGACTTTAACAGCTCCACCCCCATAAGGAGGATGATGACCGACACCAACAGTCCGGACACGTATTCGATTCTGCCATGCCCAAAAGGGTGCTGACTATCCGGTTTCTGACCTGCCATCTTAAATCCAACCAGGGTGATAATGGATGAGCCTGCATCTGAAAGGTTGTTAAACGCATCCGCCGTTATGGCGATAGAACCTGAGAGCTGCCCTGCAATAAATTTCATCAAAAACAAAAACACATTCAAAACAATTCCAACCCCGCCGCAGAGCATGCCATACAATTGACGCACTCTGCTATCCGACGTATTGGTATAATCTTTGATCAATAATTTTGATAAGATCGCTATCATATTTCTTACCTAATGAACCCCTTTTCCATCAGTATTCTGCCGTCCATTCATGTTCCCCGCCCCAGTCGCCGATCAGCTGGGAAGTAGTCCCCTCCGGCGCAGAGATCCTTGTCTCAAAGCGATAATTCATCTGAGGCACATATTCACCGCCAATCTTTACATTGCTGTAAAGGTAAACAAATTCATAGGTCGTGTGGGGATAATATTCTCCGCTTTCCGATGCCGGTTCATAGGATATGCATAGTCTCTGCACACCGGCGTCCTCCTGCTTTGCTCCCCAGACCTTGATCACACCGGCGCTTTGCGGGCAATCCTCAAAATCTGCAAAGGCAAATTTCCACTGCCCTTCTTCCTGCATCAGTTTCATCCTTTCCCTGCTTACAGGTATATAGGTCTCTCCGTCCCAATATTCCATGGTTCCATCAATAAACTGATCCCTGATGGAAATATAGTCCTGTGACTGCATAAACTCCTTGATGGGAGCAAACGTACCAGACTCAAAAATGCCGAACGCAGGTGCAAAAATCTCCTGCACCCATGCAGCCTTTTCGATACAAGCCTTAAGACCGGCAAGCCTTCCTTCCCCATCTATTGCATCTACCCGTGCAAGAAACTCCTGATAATCGGCGATATGCCTCACATCCAGCCATAGGATCGTATTGCCCGGCACTGCAAATTTCACGATTTCCGCCTTTAGTTCCTCCACTGGATTTGCATCGTAAACCGCAAGCATTCGGTTCATAATCTCCAGATACGCATCAAAGCTGCATGCGCCGCCCGCTTCCTCCTCGCAGAACATCCCTTCCATCTCCGGTGCAAACAACCGTGCATAACAGGCATCCAGAAGTTTATAACCTTCCTCATTCACCTGATCCTTCTCAATTGCCATCACACACTTTAAAAGGGTCTGCATGGTGCAGTTCTGTGCATTGATATCCGCAACAGCATCATTTAGTAAGTGTACGCAGTATTCCTGCAGCAGACTTTCATCCTGGGTCGTCTCCCAGCCTCTGTAGAGCACCTGTTCCGCCGATTCCCAATCCTTCTGGGTCAGGTAAACACCTGCCATGGCTCTGTACGCCTTAACAGATTTAGAATCGATTTCCAGCGCTTGTTCACAGGAGGCGATTGCCTCCTCAAAATCCTGGGTCTGCACATATTCCCCTGCCGCCTCAAGCTGCTTTGCAATCTTGATCTCGGGGGAAAGATTCCAGATCAAGAAGCCTGCTCCCGCCAGACCTGCCGCGATAAAGGCCGCTGCCGCGAGCCTGCCTGCCAGAACGGCTCTTTTTCTTCGTTTTTTTCTCTTTTCTCTTGCCGTATAGGGTGCTTTCTTCCTTTTAACGTCTTTTTCCGCCATCCTAAAACCTCAACTTACCATCTTGAATCATTCTTATTTCTTTTCGACAAAAACCCTTTTTCGCCCTTTACCCCTTTTGTATTCCGGTCTGTTTTCTCTTTTCTGCCGCTTCTCTCGCCTCTTGCGGATTTTTCATTTCTGAACGTTTTTTCACCTCTGCCAGCTTTATCCGCTCTGCTTCTTCCTCCTCTTGCGCCTCTTCCGCTCCTGTCGTTTCTTCCGTTTCTGTCGCCTCTTCCCGATCTTCTGCTTCTTTCGGCATAAGGCTTTTCTTCCTTTATCTCTTCCGGTTCATCGCCCATATTCATCTGCATGAACGCTGCGGCAAGATCCAGCACGGAAAACCCGTTTTCTTCCGCCGCATGCCTGATAGACTCACGTACCTGTGACAGATCTTTCTGCTCCATGACCTCCATCGCCTCTGCAAAGAGCTTGCCCGACTTCACTCTTGTAATATCCGCCGGAGTAGGTATCTTCCGCTCCCGTATTGTAGTGTGGCAGATTCGTTCGATGTCCCGTATCTTAAAGATTTCCCTTCCCGATATCAGGGTAAAAGATCTTCCCTTTCTGCCTGCTCTTCCGGTACGCCCGATTCTGTGCACATAGTATTCAATATCTTCCGGCACATCATAGTTAAATACCGCGTCCACTCCGCTTACGTCAATCCCCCTTGCCGCCACATCCGTGGCAATCAAAATGGCACATCTTCCATTTCTGAACAGGTTCATGACCGTGTCTCTCTGATTCTGGGACAGATCGCCGTGAAGCCCTTCCGCCTCGTATCCTCTCTCCTTTAATATGCCGGTGATTTCATCTACCATCCGCTTTGTATTACAAAAGACAAGGCTTCTTGCCGGCTGATAGTAATCGATCAGACGGATCATCGCCTCTGCTTTATCCTTTTTGGCTACCCGATAATACGCCTGCTTAATGGCAGAGACCGTGATTTCCTTGGGCGTCACCTTGATATAGACCGCATTATTCTGATAGGTTCCCGTGATGTCTAAAATCGCCTGAGGCATGGTCGCAGAAAACAGCGCCATCTGATGTTCCTTCGGCATATCCTCCAATACCGTCTCAATGTCTTCGCGGAATCCCATATTCAACATCTCATCCGCTTCATCCAGCACGATCATCTTAATTTGAGCGGTTTTAATCGTATGCCTCCTCAAATGATCCATGACACGCCCGGGCGTGCCCACGATGATCTGTACCCCCTGGCTCAGCGCCCTGATCTGTCTTCCGATGTCCTGACCGCCGTAAACCGGCAATACTTTGATGCCGCTCCTATACTTCGTGAGCTTGCGTATTTCTTCCGCCGCCTGCATTGCCAGCTCTCTTGTGGGACATAAAATAATCCCCTGGGGCTTTTTCAACTGAGGATCCACTCTCTGGATCATGGGTATGGCAAACGCCGCCGTCTTCCCGGTCCCCGTCTGCGCCTGTCCGATGATATCCTTTCCCTCAAGCAGTACCGGTATCGCCTGCTCCTGAATGGGCGTCATGGTTTCGAACCCCATCTCCTCCACTGCTTTTAAGATATCCGGGTGGATTCCGGAATCACTGTATCTCAATTTGCTTTCAAGTTCTTCTTTTCTCTCTTCCAATTTTTTTACTCCATTTCTTCTTTTTCATCGTTTAAAAACTGCTCTATGATAAACCTTGGACGCGCTTTCGTCTCCAAGTAGATTTTTCCGATATATTCCCCCACCACGCCAAGGGAAAGCAGGATCAATCCTCCGATTGCCCACACCGAAACCATAAGCGTGGTCCAGCCCACGATCGTTGCCCCCGTAAAGTGGCGGACTAAGCTGTAAATCAGCATACCGATACTGACAATAAAAATAAGAAATCCAAGCCCCGTTATCATTCTGATCGGCTTTGTGCTTAAAGATGTCACGCCCTCCACCGCAAAAGACAACATTTTTCCTAATGGATATTTGCTTTCTCCCGCGAAACGCTCTCCCCGTTCGTAATAAACCACGTCTGTAGTGTAACCAATCATGGGCACAATGCCTCTAAGGAACAGGTTCACTTCGCCATACTGTGCCAGCCCTTCCAGGGCACGCCTGCTCATAAGCCGGTAGTCTGCATGGTTGAATACCGTGTTTGCTCCCATTCCGTTCATCAGCTTATAAAAACCTTCCGCGGTAACTTTCTTAAAAAAGGTGTCCTTCTGCCGGCTGCTGCGCACACCATACACAATATCCGTTCCGCAAAGATATTTATCTATCATTTCATCAATTGCATTGATATCATCCTGCAAGTCTGCATCCATGGAAATCACCATGTCTGCATGCTCCTTCACCGTCATAAGTCCTGCCAGAAGTGCATTTTGATGCCCTCTGTTTATGCTTAAATTGATGCCGCCAAAAATCTTATCTTTCCGGTGAAGCTCTTCAATCAGTTTCCATGTTTTATCTTTTGAACCATCATTTACAAAAATAATGCGGCTTTTTTGATCGATCTTTTTTTTCTCAATCAAATCCGTCATTTTTTTTTGAAGACGTGCGGATGTTTCAGGCAAGACCTCCTCCTCATTGTAACAGGGGATCACCAGATATAAAACATTTTCCATGAAGATTCTCCTTGCTCTCTTTCAGCATGGAAATCAGCAGCGGCATAACACCACTGCTGATTTCATCAAATGTGTATTATTTACTATACAACTCTGTATCCAAATTTTCAACCGTTTTATTTGTAATTTACGATTTTGCCGAAATCAGCCTTAAGGGACGCGCCGCCTACCAGACCGCCGTCGATGTCGGGCTGTGCGAACAATTCCGCTGCATTGCCTGCATTTACAGAACCGCCGTACTGAATGCGGACTGCATCTGCTGTGGCTGCATCGTAAACTTCTGCGATACAGTCACGGATTGCCTTACATACTTCCTGCGCCTGCTCGGTGGTAGCTGTCTTGCCAGTCCCGATTGCCCAGATTGGCTCGTAAGCGATTACCATGGAAGCAACCTGGTCTGCTGTGATATCTACTAAATCAGACTTAATCTGCATACGAATCCAGTCAAGGGTGATGCCCATTTCCCTCTGCTCTAAGGTCTCGCCGCAGCAAAGGATGGGAGTAAGTCCTGCCTCGAAGGCTTTCTTTACTTTCTTGTTTAAAAGAGCGTCATCCTCTTTAAAATAATCACGTCTCTCGGAATGACCGATGATAACATATTTAACGCCTGCATCTACCAACATGGGAGCTGCAATTTCTCCGGTATAAGCGCCCTTCTCTTCAAAGTACATATTCTCTGCGCCAACCGCAACATTGGTTCCTTTTACTGCTTCTACTACGGGAACGATGTCGATTGCAGGAACGCAGTAAACAACGTCTACATCGTCGGATTTAACCAGATCCTTTAATTCTTCACATAAAGCCACTGCCTGGCTGGGAGTCATATTCATCTTCCAGTTGCCGGCTACGATTTTTCTTCTTGCCATTTTCTTTTCTCCTTTAACCTTTATTTGTCATCTGCTGCAACTACGCCCGGCAGTTCCTTGCCTTCCAAAAATTCAAGGGATGCGCCGCCGCCTGTAGAGATGTGGCTCATCTTATCTGCAAAGCCTAACTGGTTTACTGCTGCAGCGGAATCGCCGCCGCCGATGATGGTGGTTGCATCTGTCTCTGCAAGAGATTTTGCCACTGCAATGGTTCCCTTTGCAAGCGTAGGATTTTCAAATACGCCCATAGGTCCGTTCCATACAACCGTCTTAGCAGATTTAACAGCGTCCGCATAAAGTTCAGCCGTCTTGGTTCCGATGTCAAGACCTTCCATATCTGCAGGAATCTTGTCAGCATCTACAACTTCCACATCGATAGGTCCGTCAATGGGATCCGGGAAAGATGCTGCCACTGTGGTATCGATGGGGAGGAGGATCTTCTTGCCAAGCTTCTCTGCCTTTTCCATCATTTCCTTACAGTAATCAAGCTTCTCATCATCTACCAGAGATTTTCCGATTTCATACCCCTGCGCCTTTAAGAAGGTGAATGCCATACCGCCGCCGATAATCAATGTATCGCACTTCTCAAGGAGGTTATTGATTACGTTCAGTTTGTCTGCAACTTTAGCGCCGCCTAAGATTGCTACGAAAGGTCTTACCGGATTTTCTACTGCATTGCCGAGGAAATCAATTTCCTTCTGCATCAGATAGCCAACTGCACATTCGCCGCCCTTTGCGCGGATAAACTCTGTAACGCCTGCTACAGATGCATGTGCCCTGTGGGAAGAACCGAAAGCGTCGCATACATATACGTCTGCAAGATCAGCTAACTCTTTGCTGAAATCTTCGCCGTTCTTGGTCTCCTCTTTGCCGCGGAAACGGGTATTCTGAAGCAGAACAACGTCTCCGTCCTTCATTTCTTCCACTGCCTTGGTTGCTGCTTCGCCGGTTACGTTGTAATCGGAAACGAAGTTGACTTCTTTTCCAAGCTTTTCGGAAAGTCTCTTGGCAACAGGTGCTAAGGATTCTCCTTCGTTGGGACCGTTCTTTACCTTGCCTAAGTGGGAGCAGAGGATTACCTTGCCGCCGTCTGCTAACAATTTATTGATTGTAGGAAGTGCTGCAACGATACGTGTCTCGTCTGTAATCTCGCCGTTCTTAAGCGGTACATTGAAATCGCATCTTACAAGGACGCGCTTTCCAGCTACGTTGATATCATCAACTGATTTCTTATTTAATCCCATGATTCTTTCCTCCATTTATTTTTTGAAGTTAGGATGACGCGCCTTCGCACGTCCTCTTATATAATAAGGGTCCGGTCCCACAAGACCGGACCCTTAAGGTCTTTTGTTATGCTAACTCTGAGAAGTATTTGATTGTTCTTACCATCTGGCTTGTGTAAGAATTCTCATTGTCATACCAGGATACAACCTGTACCTGTGTATTTCCGTCTTCCATAGGAGCTACCATTGTCTGTGTAGCATCGAAGATGGAACCGAATGTGCTTCCGATTACGTCAGAAGATACGATCTCGTCTGTGTTGTAGCCGAAGGATTCTGTAGAAGCAGCCTTCATAGCTTCGTTGATCTGATCCTTTGTAACCTGTCCCTTAACTACTGCAATCAGGATTGTAGTAGAACCTGTAGGAGTAGGAACACGCTGTGCGGAACCGATCAGCTTGCCGTTCAGTTCAGGGATAACAAGTCCGATTGCCTTAGCAGCACCTGTTGAGTTGGGAACGATGTTCTGAGCGCCTGCACGGCTTCTTCTCTTATCGCCCTTTCTCTGAGGTCCGTCAAGGATCATCTGATCGCCTGTGTAAGCATGAACAGTCGTCATGATACCGCTCATGATAGGTGCTAAATCATTTAAAGCCTTAGCCATAGGTGCTAAGCAGTTCGTTGTACAGGAAGCTGCTGAAATAACGGTGTCATCAGCCTTCAATGTTGTATGGTTTACATTGTAAACGATGGTAGGAAGATCGTTTCCGGCAGGTGCGGAGATAACAACCTTACGAGCGCCAGCTGTGATGTGTGCGCTTGCTTTTTCTTTGGAGGTGTAGAAGCCTGTACATTCAAGAACAACGTCTACTTTCAGTTCTCCCCAAGGAAGGTTCTTAGCATCTGCTTCTTTGTAGATGGTGATTGTCTTTCCGTTAACTGTGATGGAGTCCTCTCCGTAAGATACGCTGTCTGCATATTTGTATTTGCCCTGTGCGGTATCATACTTTAATAAGTGTGCAAGCATCTCAGGACTTGTCAAATCGTTGATTGCTACTACTTCATAACCTTCTGCATCAAACATCTGTCTGAATGCAAGACGACCAATACGGCCAAAACCATTGATTGCTACTCTTACTGCCATTTTAGTTTCCTCCTAAAATTGAATAATTATTTTATATTATTTTGCAATCCGTTAAGATTGTCAAAATTTTATCAGCAGGATTATTTTACCTAATTTGTCCAAAAAGTTCAAGATGTAAATGAAAAATAATTGTGTTTTGCTGGAAATTTTAATATTCTTTTTAGATTTGGTCCGTTTATTTTACATTGTCTTGTTTTTTTTGCATGGATTCGGTAAACTGAGGGGAGGAAAAAGAGTTCAGACCGCAAGGGGAGCGTATGGCATATGGGAAGGGGCGGCTTGGCAGGAGACGGTGATATGGGGCGGGAGCAGACCGGGCATAGGCGGCAGCGTATTATGTGTTTTCAAGTCTCCCCTCAAAATCGGATTTCACTAACAGAATGTGTGAATGGTGCTCAATGCGGACGGGTCGGAGCCAAACGGCATCCTGCCTAATGGCTCCTAAAATCGCCATCCATGGCGATTTTACCCTGGACGGTTTAACATTCTGTAAGTGAAATTGCCGATTTTTCGCAAAGACTTGAAAACACATAATACGCTGCCGCCTATGCCCGGTCTGCTCCCGCCCCATATCACCGTCTCCTGCCAAGCCGCCCCTTCCCATATGCCATACGCTCCCCTTGCGGTCTGAACTCCGGCTAGGAATATACTTTCTTCTTGCCGTTAAATTATGAAAATATAAGGAGGCTGGTTATGGCTGTCAGGGGTGATTTTCATCTTCATTCTTCTTTTTCGGGGGATTCGGATGCGTCTATGGAGGGTATGATTTTAAGGGGGATTGAGTTGGGGCTTAGTTGTATGTGTTTTACGGAGCATATGGATATGGATTATGTGTATCTTGCGCCGGAAGAGGAAGGATGTTTTGAGCTTAACACGGATTCTTATTTGTATGAGCTGGCTCGTTTAAAGGAAATTTATGCTGATAGGATTAAGGTTCTTTTTGGCGTGGAATTAGGCGTTCAGCCGCATCTTCGGAGGGAGCTTGCCGTCTATGCCAAGAGTTTTGACTTTGATTTTATTATTGCTTCCTCTCATTTGTGTCACAGGAAGGATCCTTATTATCCTTCTTTTTATGAGAACCGCTCCGACGAGGAGGCTTACAGGGAGTACTTTGCTTCCATCTTGGATAATCTAAGGGTTTTTGATAATTTTGACGTGTATGGGCATTTGGATTATGTGGTTCGTTATGGAAAGCATAAGGACGCTGATTACAGTTATGACAAGTATAAAGATCTGCTGGACCGGATTTTGGAGACATTGCTTGAAAAAGAAAAGGGATTGGAAATTAACACCGGTGCTATCCGGTATGGGCTTAGGGAATTAAATCCCTGTACCGGCATTTTAAAGCGTTTCCGGGAATTAGGCGGCGAGATTGTCACTGTGGGCTCTGATGCCCATACGCCTGACGCCCTCGCCCACGGCTTTGACCGGGCAGCTGAAATCCTCACCGCCTGCGGTTTCCGGTATTACACCACCTTTGAAAAGAGAACGCCTGAGTTTCACCGCATATAAAGTCCTATGGATGCAGGCAGACTCGGGATAGGCGGCGCAGTGCTGGGCGGCAGGCAGACCGTTCATAAGATGGTGCCGCCGCCCATAACATATTCGCCGTCATAAAAGACCACTGCCTGCCCCGGCGTAATTGCCCTGACAGGCTTTTCAAATTCCACATGGATTTCATCTTCGCCGGTTTGGCAAGCGGTACACCACTCTCCCTTATGGGCGTAGCGGACCTTCGCCCAAAGTCTCTTAGGTGCCTTTAAATCTTCCATCCCCATGAAATTCACCTTGTTGCAGACAAGTTCCGTGCGGAATACATCCTGATCGCTGATCACCACTTCATTTTCTTCGGGGCAGATTTTCGAGACAAAAACTGGATGCCCCATGGACAATCCCAATCCTTTGCGCTGTCCCACTGTATAATGAATCATTCCTTTGTGGGTGCCTAAGATTTCTCCCTGCTCCGACACGAAATTCCCCGGTCCGGGCACTTGATCCGGCACCGTTCTTCTGATAAATCCTGCGTAATCGCCGTCCGGCACGAAGCAGATATCCTGGCTGTCCGGCTTAGACGCCACCGGGAGTTGGTTCTGTCTGGCAATCTCCCTGATTTCTTCCTTGGTGTACGCTCCCGCAGGCATCAGCGTGTGAGAGAGCTGGTACTGTGTCAGATTGTAGAGCGCATAGGTCTGATCTTTTTGGGCGGTAACGGAATTGCGGATTGCATATCTGCCGTTTTTCAGCCTTTCAACCCGGGCATAGTGACCGGTGGCAATATAATCCGCTCCGATTTCCATGCTCCGCGCAAGGAGGGATTCCCATTTCACATACCTGTTGCAGGCAATGCAGGGATTGGGCGTCCTTCCGGCAAGGTAGTCGGAAATAAAGTAGTCCACTACCTTTTCCTGAAATTCTTTTCTGAAATTCATTACATAATAAGGGATATCCAGCATCTGCGCCACCCTGCGGGCATCCTCCACAGCAGACAAGCCGCAACATCCTCCGTTTTCTTCCGCTAAGACCGGATCTTCCTCCTGCCAGATCTGCATGGTGACACCGATCACATCATACCCCTGCTCTTTTAATAAAAAGGCTGCCACGGAGGAGTCCACACCTCCCGACATACCCACTACCACTTTTTTTTTCATAAATCAGTACGCTTCTTCCTCATCGTCTTCGTGAATATCTTTTTTCGGTTCCGCTAACCCTTCAATCTTAATGCCATTTTTCTGGGCATAATCCCACAGTGCTGCATGAATGGCTTCTTCCGCCAAAAGAGAGCAATGTACCTTCACGGGAGGCAGTCCGTCAAGTGCCTCCATCACTGCCTTGTTAGTCACTGTGAGCGCCTCCTCAATGGTCTTTCCTTTAACAAGCTCCGTCGCCATGCTGCTGGTCGCCACCGCCGCCCCGCACCCGAAGGTCTTGAATTTACAGTCCTTTACCACATGGTTTTCATCTATGTCAAGATAGATCCGCATGATATCTCCGCATTTTGCATTTCCCACGGTGCCTACGCCGCTGGGATTTTCTATTTCTCCCATGTTTCTGGGATTGGTAAAATGATCCATTACTTTTTCACTATACATAACTTTTTCCTTTCTACTGCTTTTGTTCCTTTTTTACAAAGTCCTCATAAAGGGGCGACATCTGCCGCAGCCTGTCCACCACTTCCTTGATTGCGCCGACCACATAATCCATCTCTTCCAGGGTATTTTCCTCACTTAAGGTAAGGCGCAGGGAGCCATGGGCAATCTCATGAGGCAGCCCGATTGCTAAAAGCACATGGGACGGGTCTAAAGACCCCGACGTGCATGCTGAGCCGCTGGACGCACAGATTCCTTTCATATCCAGCATGATCAGAAGGGATTCTCCCTCTATAAATCTGAAGCTGAAATTTACATTGTTGGGCAGGCGCCTGTTTCTGTCTCCGTTGAGGCGGCAATAGGGGATTTCTTTTTCAATCCGCTCTATCAGGTAATCCCGAAGATGCGATACCTTTTCCATCCGCTCTTCCATCTGCCCGAAAGCTAACTGCACCGCCGTGCCAAGTCCCACAATGCCCGGTACGTTTTCGGTGCCTGCCCTTCTGCGCCGCTCCTGCGCGCCGCCATGAATGAAGGAACGAATCTTGACACCTTTTCTGATATATAAAAAGCCAATGCCCTTTGGTCCATTTAACTTGTGTCCGCTGGCACTTAACATATCAATGGAAAGTGCTTCCACGTCAATGGGTACGTGTCCGTATGCCTGCACAGCATCGGTGTGGAACAAGATACCCTTTTCCCGGGCAATCTTACCGATTTCAGCAATCGGCTGTATGGTACCGATCTCATTATTGGCAAACATGACGGAAATTAAAATCGTATCCTGCCGGATTGCCTTCTTTAGATCTTCCACCTTAACGATGCCGTCTTCGTCTGTATCGATGTAGGTGACTTCATATCCTTTCTTTTCCAAGTACTGACAGGTGTGGAGAATGGCATGGTGCTCAATCTTAGATGTTATGATGTGTTTTCCTTTCTCCTCATAACACTCTGCCGCCGCTATGAGCGCCCAGTTGTCCGCCTCCGAACCGCCCGCCGTAAAATAAATCTCAGCCGGATCGGCATGAAGGCTCTCCCCTATGATATCGCGTGCCCTTGTAACCGCCTGCCTGCTCTCTGCTCCAAATTGATAAATGCTGCTGGCATTTCCATACTTTTCTGTAAAATATGGGAGCATCGCTTCTACCGCCTTCGGCGCTGTCTTCGTGGTAGCTGCATTATCTAAATATATCATCTTATCCATCGCTGGCTCCTCCCTATTCCTACTGCATTACTAGGCTTTTATTTTTTATGATAGCACCCTCCCTATGTTCTGTCAATGAAAAGGAAGGCATATATTTATCAATAACGGATCTATGGCGGTAACCTATGTTCACCTCACGCAAAAATAATCCACTCATAACAGGAACCCTTATTCTGACGATCACCGGCTTTGCAAGCCGTTTTATCGGATTTTTCTATCGGATTTTTTTATCCCGGATTTTCGGAGCAGAAGGCATGGGAATCTATCAATTGATCTCCCCCGTCCTGGCGCTTTCCTTTTCACTCACGGTCGCCGGCATGCAGACTGCAATCTCGAAATATGTGGCAGGGGAGACGATTTCTAAAGATTATCGCTCTTCTTCCATACATTTATTCTGCGGTTTTGTCATCTCCATGGCGATATCCATCCTCTGCACTATTTTCATTTATTGCTTTGCCGATGAAATAGCGGTCCGTTTTTTGCTGGAAGCGCGAACCGCACCCTTGCTTCGCATCATTGCCCTCTCTATCCCCCTGGCAACCGTTCATTCCTGCATCAACGGCTACTTTTATGGCATACGCAAGACCTCCGTGCCTGCCCTGTGTCAGCTGTCGGAGCAGATCATCCGTGTGGGGAGCGTCTATGTCATCTATTATTTTTGCCTGAAGCATAATATGACCCCTACCATCAGCTTTGCCGTGGTGGGGCTGGTAATCGGTGAAAGCGCTTCTATGCTGGTTTCCTTAGTTGCTGTGCGGGCTCATTTCTACCATGTAGTGCCAAAACATTACGGAGCGCTCCTGCCCTTTGATCCTCCATCCTATTATGCGGCGTGCAGCCGTCTTTTAAAGCTCGCCATCCCCTTATCCTTAAACAGGGTCATCATCAATTTTCTGCAGAGCATTGAAGCCATCTTTATTCCTAACAGACTAATGCTCTACGGCTACGACAACGCCACCGCCTTGAGTATTTATGGTGTTCTGACGGGCATGTCCCTGCCCCTTATCCTGTTTCCCAGCGCTATCACCAACTCCATCTGCGTGCTTCTGCTTCCCATTGTATCAGAGGCGGACGCCTCCGACAATGTGGGGACCATAAAGAAAGCCGTGCATAAGTCCATACGCTACGGCTTTCTTTTGGGTATTTTGTTTACTTTGATTTTCCTTTGTTCCGGCAAATTCCTCGGAAACCTGCTCTATCAAAGCAGTCTTGCCGGAAGTTTCATCATCGTGCTCAGTTTCTTATGTCCCCTTATGTATATCGCCAGCACCCTTGGCAGTATCTTAAACGGACTTGGAAAAACGGGGCTTACGTTTTTATACAGCATGGTAAGCCTTCTGGTCCGCCTTGGCTTTGTCTTTTTCGGTATTCCCATCCTTGGTATCCATGGGTACCTGTGGGGATTGCTGGCAAGCCAGGCTGTTCAGACACTGCTGTGTATCTTTGCCGTGCGCAAGTACCGCTGATACATCGGTCTTGCACAGGTTATGGTATACGCTGTATCATCCTTCACGGAGCTGGAAGTGTTCTACCATTCCCTTGAGGGCAGCAGACTGTGCAGACAGCTCTTCGCTGGTTGCTGAAGTCTCTTCTGCCGCTGCTGAATTGTTCTCAACCACCGCGCTGATAGCTTCAAATCCCTTTTCGATTTCTTTTACAGAGACAGCCTGCTGCTCGGAAGCACTGCGGATATTGGCAACAGCAAGGACTATGTTATCCATTTCGCTGATCACGCTGTTTAAGGACTCTGCCGTCTGTTCCGTAATCTCATTGCCCCTCTGTACTTCACGGATAGACTTGTCGATCAGTTCCTTGGTGGTGACAGCTGAATTAGCACTGTCCTCAGCCAGCTTTCTGATCTGGTCTGCAACTACCGCAAATCCTTTGCCTGCCTCTCCTGCCCTTGCCGCTTCGATGGCAGCATTTAATGAAAGAAGGTTGGTCTGGGATGCAATTTCTTCGATATCTACAATAATGTTGCTGATTTCGCTGGATGTCTCTTTGATGGTTTCCATAGCTTCTGTCAGCTCTTTCATCTTGCCCTGGCTGATCTTTGCCTGTTCGCCGATCACTTTGGCATTGTTATGCGCCTTTTCGGTGGTTGCGGTATTTTCCTGTACTTGGCTTGTCACCTCTGTCACGCTTGTAAGAAGCCTCTGGATTGCTGCTGTCTGGTCCGTTGCTCCCTGTGCTAAATCCTGTGAACTCATTGCCAGATCGTTTGATCCTTCTGCCACCTGGTCGGCTGCATTGTCAATATTTTTCATGGTGTCGCTAAATCCCTGGATCAGGGCTACCAATTCTGTCAAAAGCACCTTAAAGTCACCGATATATGCTTCGGGATGCTCGCTTTTTACATTAAAGTTACCCTTGCGGAACTCTCCTAAGATCACGGTCAGATCTGTCAGCAGCGCCTTGAGCATGCCGGATGTCTGTCTGAGACTGTCTGCAAGTGTTCCCAATTCATTGTCTGATTCATATGTGACTTCTACACTCAAATCTCCTTTGGCAAGATCCTTCACCGCATGATCCATTTCAATCAAGGGATCAATCAGGTTTGCTGCAAGGAACTGATATCCTTTGGTGGCTATCACGATAATAACCCCAAGTATCAGAACATGCAGGCAGATATGTATCACTCTATTTCCTATGCCAAGCATTCCTACAATCGCGGTCACTTCCGAAAATGCAAAAATAGCACACATAATGATAAATAAACGTTTGATTTTCTCCTTAAAGCTTTGTTGCTCCTTCATAAAAACCCTCCTGCATATAAAAATTTATGTCCGCATCCCGTGACCAGACAGCAGGCAGCGCTGCCCTTTGCTCCGGGAATCAGCCGTGTTTTTATTATAGCTTTTCCTGCTGCATTTTACAATCATTTTTTCTGTCCTTTTCTCACCGATGAAGGTATAATAAAAATAAATTTATACATATATCAGGAGGTATTTGGATGAAGATTCTTTTTATTGGCGGAACAGGGACAATCAGCATGGCGATTTCTAAATTGCTTTTATCCAAAGGTCATACGCTTTATCTTTTGAATCGGGGCAGCCGCAATGCAGCTCTTTCAGGGAATCTTGTGGAGCTTAAGGCAGATATTAATGACGAAGCGGCTGTAGGTGAATTGATCCGTGATTTGAAATTTGATGCGGTTGCAGATTTTATTGCTTTTCATCCCGACCAGCTTGCGCGGGATTACCGGCTGTTTAACGGCAAAACGAAGCAGTTTATTTACATCAGTTCGGCATCGGCTTATCAAAAACCCCTTGCTGATTTCCGCATCACGGAAGGCACGCCGCTTGCCAATCCTTATTGGGAATATTCCAGAAACAAAATCGCTGGAGAAGCATATTTGATGAACCTCTACCGGGAGGAAGGGTTCCCGATTACGATTGTTCGTCCAAGCCACACTTATTCCGAGCGTTCTGTGCCTTTGGGCGTTCACGGGGCAAACGGCAGCTACCCTGTATTAAAACGGATGCTGGAGGGAAAACCTGTGATCATTCACGGTGACGGCACTTCCCTCTGGACGCTGACACATAGTTCTGACTTTGCAAAAGGATTTGTGGGGCTTATCGGAAATATCCACACCATCGGAGAATCGGTGCAGATCACGTCGGATGAATCGCTGACTTGGAATCAGATATATCAGATTATCGCAGATGCCCTTGGGGTCAAGCTGAATGCAGTCCATGTATCTTCTGAATTTTTGGATTCCTGCAGTCCCTATGATTTTGCAGGAAGTCTGCTTGGAGATAAGGCAAATACGGTTGTGTTCGATAATCGTAAGCTGAAAAGACTGGTCCCTGAATTTACCGCTGCTATCCGGGCAGATCAGGGAATCAGGGAGACTGTCGCATATGTGCTCTCACATCCAGAATGCCAGAAGGAAGATCCTTTCTTTGACGCCTGGTGCGATCAAGTAGTATCAGCGCTGGATCAGGCAGCAAGAACTGTGCGGGACGATATCAGCCAGTCCTTTGACTAACTGAGTCCTTCACATGGCACCGGATTTCTAGCATGAGCCTGACGGAAATAGTTTGTCAAGAAGGGCTTCGCAGCCTTCTACAATATCGTCGTAAGTCACATCAAAATTGCCGGTGTACCAGGGATCTGCAATGTCTCTGGTACTGCCTGCAAATTCCAGCAGCTTATAGCATTTGTGCTCCGGGTCTCCTCCTGTAATTCTCAGCATATTACGGAGGTTCCAGTCATCCATTCCAATCAGGTAGTCGTAGGTTTCATAATCCTGTCTAGTCATCTGCACGGCACGGTGGGGAACTGTTGGTATTCCTACTTCGCGGAGTTTTTGGACGGTTCCGCGGTGGGGCGGGTTGCCGATTTCCTCACGGCTGGTGGCAGCGGACGCAATTTGGAATTGCGGGAGAAGGTGGCGGGTGGAAAGCAGGTGGGTCATGACGCTTTCAGCCATGGGGCTGCGGCAGATGTTGCCGGTACAGATGAATAGTATTTTTATCATAATATTTATCCTTCCTTTCTCCCTTCAATATCCCATAACCATGCATCCTTATATTTGAAATACCTCGGTCCTGCTATTCCCGTCGTCTTGCCGGTAATGATCTTCGCCACTCCTGTAAGGCTCATGATTTCTCCATTATACTTTACTTTCCTATCATCTACTACGGTGCAGGTAATATTCTTATCCGTATAGTATTCAAGTACGGCTCCAACAGGTATCTTCCATTCAGAAAAGGTAAAATTAGCAGATCTGGTCCGGCTTTCTGCCTTCACCTCTTCTGCCGTTTCTTCCGCCCTTATTTCCTCCTCATTTGGATTTATAAGTTTTAGCTTATCTAAGCAACCATGAATCTCTGCTATTGCTTCCAGAATTGCGTAGGCATCTTCTGCTGACATCGCGTAAAATTCCCTCACCCTTTTTGTCCGTTAAAATTTTCTATCGAACGCAAATCGGGATTTATTTTATCAATGATTGCATGAATTTTTAGATCTGATAACCTTGAATTTACTTCATATGTGGCAAACACTCTAAATGCAAACGGGATGCACTCACTTCGATTCAGCTGCTGCAGCCTCCGCTCAATATCATCTGCATATCCTATTTTTACATAATCAGGAAATGAAGGATTTGTTAGTATGTATATGACGCCCTTTTTTTCTTCCACGGTACTTCCTCCCATGCGTGTTACTTTTCAAAATATAATACCTGCTACAGCAAATCTTCCATTGCCTTTTTCAATTCTTCCGGATGTTTTACCAATACCTGCGCTTCTTTCTGCGGTATTCCTGCCCGTACCAGTTGTATAAGGAGAATCGTTTCAAAATATTTATCAGAATCTGATTCATACAGCCAATCAAAATATTCTTCAATCTCATCAAGGGATATTCCGATGTCAAACTTATCTACTGGCTTTCCCTCCCGGTTCATTTCCTCTATTTCACACAGTTTTTCACGCACCTTGTTCCAGTCAAAGTTTTTCCAATCCCTGCTCCATTTTTTAGATTTTTTCATGGCTTTTTCCTTCCCCATCATTTCTTATGCAACTACATAATACAATCAAACTATCGTACTACTATATAACTATAACAAGCATATAATGTAAGTGCAAGAAAAACAGTCTGTGTGATGTTTACCTAAGCCATTGGATAAACGCCGTTTTGTCGGAATCATTGTATCCGGCGTTCCTATAAAAATTCATAGTTCCCTCTTCCTTTGCACCCGTGAGCAGCATCATTTTGTAGCAGTTCTCTCTTTCCGCAATCTGCTTTGCATAATCAAGACACGCAGCGGCATATCCTTTTCTGCGGTAGTCCTTATGTGTCACCACGTTTTCAATAAACGCATAGGGTCGGACGCCTCTCGTAAGATTCGGTATGATTACACAGACACAGGATGCCACGATTCTGCCGTCTGCTTCGCAGACAATCAGGTGATGATTTTCATCGTTTACGATGTTCTGCCAGGTCTTCCTTAACTGCTCCGATTCTTCTGGCACGCTTGTCTCATGAAGAAACAGGTACAACTGTAAAATCTCATCTAAATCATGTTTATTTGCTTCCCTAATCATAATCACTCACCTTACATTTTTATATGCTTCAATTCCTTCCTTCATCCGGCAAAGTCCATCTTCCACCATGCTTCGCGGGCATGCCAGATTCATCCGAAGGAAATTTTCTCCGCCCCTTCCGTACAGACCGCCGTCGGTAAGATACAGTCCGGTCTTTTCTCTTAAAAAGCTGCCGATTTCTTTACCGCTCCCTTGCAGAGCGCTTAAATCAAGCCACACAAGATACGTTGCCTCGCCATGCACTGGTTTGATTTCCGGAAGGTTTTCTTTTAAGAATGTGCTGACCAGCCGCTTATTTTCTGCAATATAATCTCGCAGGACATCCAGCCATGCTTCTCCCTCGTTAAAAGCAGCAATCGCGGCATCCACTGCAAATGCATTGGGTTCTGCCACCTCGTCTATCATGATTTGATGACGCATCTTACGCCGCAGGGTTTCTTCTGGTATTGCAATCGCTGCCGTCTGGATGCCTGCCAGATTAAAGGTCTTGGTTGGGGTGATGCAGGTCACGCTGTTATTTCTGCACAAGTCTGAGACAGATGCAAAAGGAATATATTCCCGGTCAGGCGCTGTCAAGTCACAATGTATCTCATCGGACATAACCGTCACATGATGCTTAAAGCACAGCTCTCCAATCCTTGCAAGCGTCTCTTTGTCCCAAATCTTCCCCACGGGATTATGGGGATTACAAAGAAGCATCAAGGTGGTCTTAGGATCCGCCAGCTTCTGTTCTAACTCTGCGAAATCTATGAAATAATTTTGTCCGTCATATTTAAGAGGCGCTTCCGCCACATTTCTTCCGTTGTTGACAATGGATGTGAAAAAATGATTGTAGACCGGCGTCTGAACAAGTACATTTTCTCCAACCGCCGTCAGCCTTCTCACCGCGCTTGAGATGGCTGGTATCACCCCCATGACGAAAAGCAGCCACTCCTTTTCCATCTTGAAATGGTGCCGCCTATTCCACCACGTGATATAAGCGTCATACCATGCCTTCGGTATGACGCTATAACCAAAAATACCATGCTCTGCTCTTTTTAAGATAGCTGCTTTGATTTCCGGCGCTGTCTGAAAATCCATGTCCGCCACCCACATGGGAAGTTCTCCTTCGGGAACATCCCATTTTAAGCTGTTAGTGTCCCGCCTGTCCACTATCTTATCAAATTCGTAAGTCATGTCGCTCCTCCCCCGTATAATTTCAAAATCTGCCTTCTGCAGTCAAATACCCCGCCGCAAGCAGTCACTTGGCTCGTTGCTCACGGGAATAAATGCAATATAAATAATTTCATAAATTATGATAACTGGGTCTCATGCTGTCGTAAGTGCAGAAAAATAGAAATCCCAGACTTTTAAGAAACTGCTTTGCCTCCTCGATTCCAGATCCCAAATGTGCCGGCGCATGGCTGTCACTTCCAATCGTGATAATTTCGCCGCCCAGCTCCTTGTACCGCTTCAAAATATCCGCGGACGGCGTGGTGTCTTTTAATCCGTATCTTCGATAGGAAGTATTAAATTCTATTCCTTTTCCATCTTCAATGACTGTCTTTAATATTTCCGAAACCACCGCCTCCACCTTCTCAAAGGGATATACGCCCTTTTCATCATACCGCACGATGAGATCCATATGCCCCAGCACACTGTAGTCCTTAAAGGATTTTACAAGATTCAGCATTTCTCCATAGTAACGCTCGTTGTATTCCTTCTGGCTTCTGTTTCTCTGGAAATCCTGTGTCCAGAACTCCTGATCCTCCACCTGATGTATGGACAAGATGACAAAATCAAGAGGGTACTTTTGGGTCAAGGCTTTATATTGGGGAATGGTATGCATCTGTATGCCAAACTCTAAACCTGCCTTTATCTTGATCCGGTCTCCATAGCTGCGCTGAAATTCTTTTATTTGGGTAAAGTAGTGGGGATAATCCACGTTTGCAAGGGGTTCTTGACCGCGGTATACAATCGGATGACCGCAGTCCCAATCTTCCTTGATTCCGTAATCTACATGATCTGTAAAACAAATTTCATCCATTCCCATGGCAGCTGCATCCTTTATCACCTGCTCCATGGGATACACGGAATCATCGCTGAACTGCGTATGGACATGATAATCTGCAAACATACCCTTTCCTCCTAAAGTTCAATCTTAGTCAATCGTATTATTTTCATTCTACCGCTGATTTTTAGAAGGGGCAAGTAAAAATCTGTTACTTTAAATTTGATTCAAAGAATTGTTCCATTTTGTCAAAGGGAATCACATCCATATTGTCATACAAGTCCGTATGCACTGCATCAGGAATAATCACCAGTTCCTTATTATCTCCTGTGAGCATCTTGTAAGCATCCCGGCTAAAATAACAGGAATGCGCCTTCTCTCCATGAATCAACATAACCGCACTGCGGATTTCGCCTGCATACTGCAGAATCGGCATATTCATGAAAGATAAGGATGAGGTCACGTTCCATCCTCCGTTCGAGTTCAAAGAACGGGCATGATAGCCACGGTCTGCCTTATAGTAATCATGATAGTCTTTAAAATAAAACGGTGCATCCTCCGGCATAGGGTCAGCCACGCCTCCGGCAAGGGCATAGGTTCCGTTTTTGTAATCTTCTATTCTCTGCGCATTCATGGCCTTGCGCTTCTCGAAACGGGCTTCTTCGCTGTCTTCCGCATCAAAATAGCCCTTCGCATTGACGCGTGTCATATCGTACATGGTGGAAGCCACAGTTGCCTTGATCCTGGTATCGATTGCCGCCGCATTGATCGCCATGCCGCCCCATCCGCAGATTCCAATAATGCCAATTCTTTCCGGATCCACATTTTCCTGTACGGAAAGAAAGTCAACGGCTGCCTGGAAATCCTCCGTGTTGATATCGGGGGATGCCACATAGCGGGGATGTCCGCCGCTCTCGCCAGTAAAAGAAGGATCAAAGGCAATCGTCAAAAACCCTCTTTCTGCCATAGTCTGAGCGTACAAACCTGCTGCCTGTTCCTTGACCGCTCCAAAAGGTCCGCTGACCGCAATCGCTGCCTGCTTACCCTCTGCGCCTTTAGGTTCATATAGGTCTGCTGCCAGCGTGATGCCATAGCGGTTATGAAAGGTCACCTTGCGGTGATTTACTTTTTCACTTCTGGGAAATGTCTTATCCCATTCTTTTGTCAATACTAATTTTTCATCTTCCATTCCTGTATCCTCCTGTCCTTTGTTTCTTTTATAGCTTTATTATAGGCTTTGAAATATAAAATAACAAATGCTCAAATCACATACTATGTTTTGCTTTACAGGCATAGTGCATTTATATATAATACCTATATTACAAATGTTAATACGTATCGCACTAGGAGGTCAGCACATGGAAATCAGAGTATTACGTTATTTTTTGACGGTTGCAAGAGAAGGCAGCCTCACAAATGCAGCAAATTTTCTGCATGTGACGCAGCCCACTCTCTCCAGGCAAATCCACGATTTGGAGACAGAACTGGGACAGAAGCTCTTTACCCGCGGCAGCCGCAGCATGAAGCTGACTGCAGAAGGCATGATTTTAAGAAAAAGAGCAGAAGAAATCCTATCCATGGTAGATAAGACCGAAGCCGAGTTCAACTCTATGGAGCATTCTATCGGCGGAGATATTTATATCGGCGGCGGCGAAACCGATGCTGTAAAGCTGATTGCCAAAATCGCAAAGGACCTCCGGGAAAGCTATCCCGATATCCGATATCACCTCTACAGCGGCAACTCACAGGACGTAACGGAGCGTCTCGACAAAGGGCTTTTGGACTTTGGTATCTTGATTCAGCCTGCAAATATAGAAAAATATGATTACATCAACATTCCCGCCAAGGACACCTGGGGCGTTATCATGAAAAAGGACAGTCCCTTGGCATTCAAAGACAAAATCCGCAAGGAAGACCTTTTGAACGTTCCTTTAATCTGTTCCAGACAAGTCCTGTCCCGGGAACATTCAAAAAATGAATTTGTTGACTGGTTTGGAGAAGATTTTGGCAAACTGAACATCGTCACCACCTTTAATCTGGTGTACAATGCCGCTATCATGGTCGATGCAGGCATCGGTTATGCCATCACCATCGACAAGATTACAAATACCTCCGAAAGCAGCAGCCTATGTTTCAAGCCGCTGGAGCCCCGCTTAGACTCGGGACTGAATATCGTCTGGAAGAAGCATCAGGTCTTTTCTTCTGCTGCAGAAGTGTTTCTTGAAAAGATGCGGCAGACCCTGCAATGACCAATCCTTACTTTTCCTAAAATCTTTTTTGTCACACAGGCAGGGAAACCTTGTCTAATTAAATAGGAGGTAAAAATATATGAACCAGAAAACGAATGAGGAAATACAGACTTTAATCGCTGAAGCAACCGCCGGAGATAAAAAGGCACTTGAAACGCTTATTACAGGCGTGCAGGATCTTGTATTTAATTTGTCCCTGCGGATGCTCGGCACATTTACCGATGCGGAGGATGCCACCCAGGATATTCTGCTGAAAATGATTACCCACCTTTCTTCTTTTAGAGGCGACAGTTCCTTTACAACATGGGTATTTCGCATTGCAGCAAATCATCTCAAAAATTATAAAAAGCATATGTTCGCTCACTATCCCCTAAGCTTTGAATATTATGGAGATGACATAGAAAACGGTAAAATACTGGACGTGCCGGACTTGACGCAAAATGTGGAAAAGGATATTTTGGCAGAGGAATTAAAACTGTCCTGTACCAATGTGATGCTGCAATGCCTTGATGTGGAAAGCAGGTGTATTTTCATATTGGGTACGATGTTCAAGATCGACAGCCGCATTGCAGGGGATATTTTAGAAATGACCCCGGAGGCGTATCGTCAGCGTCTTTCTCGGATACGCAAAAAAATGGCAGACTTTCTCGGGCAGTATTGCGGTGAATATGGCGGCGGCAAATGTAAGTGCAAAGACAGAGTGAATTACGCCATTCAAAATCATAGAATAAACCCACTGCAGCTGGATTATATGACAGCTTCAGAAATTTCTGTACAGACCATGATGGATGTAAAAAATGCTATGGAAGATATTGACGATTTGTCACAGGATTTTTCGTTCTGTAAATCCTACCAATCGCCTGAACGTACGAAGCATCTGATACAGGAAATTTTAGATTCCACACAGTTTTCCATTATCCAGAAATCATAAAGGAAAGGACATATTATGAATATAGAATTAATCATTGACTATTTATCTGCATTAAGCACGCATAACGACCGTGAATGGTATCATGCAAATAAAAACAGCTACAAAGAAGCAAACGCCGAATTTGAAATTTTTTTACAGGCATTGATACTTGAAATCGGAAAATTTGACAGCAGTATTTTACATAACACTCCGAAAGACCTTACATTTAAGCTTGTACGGGATACCCGCTTTAGCCATGATAAATCGCCTTATAATCCTGCGTTCCGCGCTCATATTTCCTCTAAGGGCAAGCTCCCTGTCCCTGTGGGATATTATCTCATGATCAAACCCGGCAATCAGTCCTTTTTGGGCGGCGGCTTATTTGCGGATATGTTCAAAGATGCTACCACGATGGTACGGGATTATATTGTACAGAACGGCGGAGAATGGGAACAAATTATACATGAACCAGCGTTTGAACAATATTTCACCGTACAGGGAGCCACGTTAAAGAACGTTCCTGCTGGGTATGACAAAAATCATCCTCAAGCGGAGTATTTAAAATTTAAGAGCTGGTATCTGGAATATCCGGTAAAAGACGAAGACTTAAAAGATGCAGAAATATTTCTTGCAAAGGCAGCAGAACTTTTCCGGATTATGAAACCTTTTAACGATTATTTGAATCGGGCGCTTGCGGGATTCCAGATGCCGGGAAGGTGACGAGATGGTTACCCTGGCACGCGAT
This sequence comes from uncultured Lachnospiraceae bacterium, assembly GCA_949878435.1. Taxonomy (GTDB): domain Bacteria; phylum Bacillota; class Clostridia; order Lachnospirales; family Lachnospiraceae; genus Suilimivivens. The sequence goes on along the minus strand of CATLAK010000020.1, from coordinate 7,472 downwards.
ATACACAGTATTTAATGTAATAATATCTAAGCGAATACTGGCTGCTGCTTTCACATTCCTGCACATAATCGTCAAATACACGAGTTTCATTTTATCTGAATAACTGTTTGATATAGCAATGTGTGTTTTTCATCTATTTTCTTGTCGCCATGAAAATGTCCAAAGTACCAATGTATATACTCAAGCTTCTTTTCTATCATAGAGAAAAGCTCTGTCAATGTATCATGTATACCCATTGGATCAATTCTGCATATTATACTATCTGCTACAGTATGAGTAACTACATAATCAACTCTCCAGTTTGCCCGCTCAAGATTTTGTATTGCTTCTTGATGTTCTTCTTTGCAAGGCAGCTCCTCTCTCCACCAGCTCTTCCCTTCTTTTCGATATTCCCGATCCGTTGATGATGCTCCACCCATTGTAAAAAAGCTGCATTCTTCAATATTATATACCTGTCCCCTCATTAAATGTATTACAGATGGTTTGATTCTGTGAACCTTCCCTCCGTTCCACATTTCTACCGGATATGCTTGTAATGCCGAATGGTTTTCATGATTTCCATCTACGAACAGTGTTGTAAAATTCTTTTCCTCTAACCATTTCTGCCACCATTTATCTTCCCCGCTGCCTGGTTTCCATACAATACCTGCATCCCCGCATATAATTAGATAATCGCTCTTCGTCATTTTTCTTTGGATGGGGAAATTCTTTGTATTCAATTTAGATATATCTATGGGGCAGTGAATATCCCCTGTTACATAGATCATTTATCGTTTCCCTTTTTATCAATTAATTCCACCTCAGTCAGATGCTGATAATTTCTTTCATGGAACTTCTATCACTTATTAAAAGATTTCTGCAATCTATATGCAGACTGTCTGTATCTCCCCGCCACAAACTTACAATTTTGCTATCACTGTTGCGCTTTTCACCGGACGTCCCTCCATTTTTTATGTTTTTGTCTATTGTTTTTGCCAGAAGGTCCATTTTACTGCATTCTGATATCCAATCTTCTGATAAAAGCTGTTTGCACCGCCTGTCATATGCGTTGCCCCTAACGCCTTTGTTCTCCGATACATTTCAGACAATGCCGCGGCGGCGAGACCTTTATGCCGATATTCGGGAATCGTGCAGAGCGGTTCCATGTACGCCAGATGATTTTCAGGAGTCCACCACATTCCTGCATAGCAGACATATTCCCCTGACTCATCCCCAATCACCACACCAAGCTCCGGTGTTGCGTGCGGCGCGGTACTCAGCAGATAATTATGTTGCTCATACTGATGATTCCACGGTCCTTCACTCTGTTCATGGTCAAATCCCTTCCAACAACATTCTCCCACTTTTGACCAATCTAGGTTCTGCGGATTTACAAAATGAAAGCCTTCCGGCAGCGGATATTGCAATTCATTTTGAAAATCATACTGCATATCCCAGTGTTCTGACTTTTTCCATACCCCAACTGCTGCGCAGCATTCATCAATGCATCCTGTCCGCCAAATAAAATGAACTGAATATCTTCTCCGTTCGTGACCATATTTCCATCAGCATATGTCACCATTTCTAAAGCCAGCTCTTCATATCCAGGTTTCAGACAGAAATAGACATCTGTCACCGGATTCTCATAAAAACAAACTGCCACAATCTCTCCGTTACATTCCCAAATTCTATTTTTGTAAGAATAGGAAATGTCCATCCAGTAGGAAAATGATGCGTATGCGTATTCAAAGAAGGGAGCTGGCACACCGTTTCTCCAGTCTCTTTCGTAAATTTCAAGAAGAAACTGATATATCTTTCCGCAATCAGCTAGTAAACTAAATGGTCTTTTTGTAATACTCTTTATATCATTATAAATTTCCAAATCCTGTAACTCCTTTTGCTTTTTTGTTTGGTCTAAAGGCTTAATCTGTTGGTGATTCCTATATTCTTAACATTTTGATTTTTGCTGCGCGGCTTATCAGGTATTGTCATTGCAATTTTTTCAGCATCTAATAATGGATTCAGGTAATCACTTCTGAATGTGGTTCTGTGTTTTATGCCAAGAAACTTCATCATCTCATCTCTGACTCTCGGCTCTTTGCAATATTCAAGCAACGCATTGATCCTTTCTTCCTTTTGAACGTTTTTTTGAGCGGTACCGCTCAATTTTTGAGTACCATACCGCTAAAACACTGTAAATCCTTATTTTATGCGGTCTAATCGGCAGACACATTCAACGTGCGGTATCATTTTTCTAAAACCCAACATAACGCGAACCCACATGGTTATTGGCTTTTTACACCCTTTGTTATTTTACCATGTTTAAGCAGTCCTGCCTATTCCATTTGGCGTACAGACCGTTTGACCTTACGTACGTGTGGCGGGTACGCCGATATTCTCTAGCACCATTATAATGCAAAAACAGTATCAATACTGCTGCCGGGTTTCAATAACACTCTAAAAATTCTTCCAACAACGTTCTTTTAAGAATGCTCCAATGACCTCTAGTGACTCACCTTCATAATATTGTACCAATAGCTTCTTAAACTCTGGTACATCCTTTTCCGGTATAACCAAAAATCCCATACCTTGTGCAATCAGATAATGATTGGCAAAAATAACTGATGCACGCTTATTTCCATCTTTGAACACTTGCGTTTTCATACAGTACATACATAACTCAATCGCTATCTCTATTGGCTCTTTATCCTGGCTTCTAATTTCATCTATTCGCTCGATAACCACTGATTCAATAGGCAACGGTGGTACATAGCTCGTTCCACCTATCTGTACCGGAATGCCACGAATACGACCTCCATCATAGAAGAAGCCTTCATTAACCAACTTAGCAATATGGCAAAGCATATGATAATTGCTTTCACTCTGAATAACATCTCTATCTAAGATAAATTCCCAGGCGTGTTTCAAATTAAGAATCTTCTGCACATCAGTAGCCGATACCCCATGGACTTGTCCATTCTCGATAATATCCTCAGTCTGTGGAAATGTCGTTGCAACACCTTCCAACACCGCCTGGTCATAAATATTTGCTTTCATATTTGCTCTGGCAAAATCCAAATTCTGTAACACTCTAGCTGAAAGTTCTTTATCCTCATAGCCAAGTGCTGCTAAATCTTTATTAATTTTACGAATGGCTTTATTTAAATCTTTACGTTCCTTAGCATTGCGCAAAAGTAACTGATAGAGTTCATCTGAATATACGTCCACATAAGTAGATGTCAATTTCCCCGCTACTCGTTTACGCATATACAAGTATTTTGAACCATTTGCTTCCTTAAGTTCCGGATTTCCATCATATGGCATCAGATTAAGCCTTGCCTGTATATCCGCTTTTTGCTGTAATAATTCTTGAATTTCTGAATAATTTGCTCCCATTCATGTCACCTCTCTCTTTTTAGGGAACTTTTTTGTTATTTATTATATTCAAAAGTTCCCTAATTATCAAGAATTATTTAGGGAACCTTTTGACGTGTTTTCTTCGCAAAAGTTCCCTATTATTAAATGCACAAAAAGGATTGCTATACAGACGAGCATAAGCAAAAACTTTTGCAACATACAGCGAGTACGCCCATAGTTTATTACACCATTATCAGCTAATGTTGTTAGAAATACTGCTGCCGGTAAAGTCATCATTTTTGTCCACGCATTTCTTTAGGTCAAGAGGCACACAGTTTCAACGGTACTTTCGTTGTCCCAATCCAATTCATATGTCTCTTTCCCATTGAAAAAGACAGGAAATCGGAATTTCAGACTACAAAGTATCCTACTATCTGCCTGCTCTTCCTTGTAAATATTCACATCCGCAAGGAAGCTCTTCATAAAGGTTTTCTTCTCAATATCCGTAAATCTGTCGTACAGCTTATCAAAGAATAATAAGAACTGATACACATTGTCGCCGGATATTTTCTCCTGCCTAATATTATATAGTCTGGTCTCCACTTCTTCAATCAGAGTTTCAATTTCTTCTATCTCGTCATAGAGCTTATCCAGACGCACCTGCATATCCTCATATTTCTTGTCATAATGCTTGTCCGATACAGACAAGTTATCCATCTGATTTGCCAGCTTATTCTTGGCTCCGATTACCTGCTTTAATCGCTCCTGTAAGCCTGTATGCTCTTTATCCAATTCCTGCGTATCAATACTTTGTCCGATGTGCTTCTGAATCTCTGTTTTAAATTTTGGGTTATTCACAAGCTTGCGGATAACCTCTTCCACCGCTGCATTAATTTTATCCTCACTCCACTGCTTGCGGTAAGTACATTTATGACCATTCACAAAGGTTCTGTGCTTGCAGGCATAATAAAAATAATCTCTATAATGTCTGCCGTCAGGATATTTTTTACGATTTACATTGCCATACATACCACTTCCGCAGATAGGACATTTGATAATACCTGATAAAATATGCTCGTGATCCAAGCTATGAGTTTTGATGTTGGCAACTCCGGTTTCCTGCCTCTTTTTATGCACCTGATTCCACAATTCTTCTGAAACAATCGCTTCGTGGATACCGTCGTTAAGCATATACTTGTCCTGCTTCACAATGTGGTACTCATTCCTTGTACCCGGTATTTTCTCATTCTTTCTTCTGCCAAAAGCAAGCTTGCCACAGTACACAGGATTATCCAGTACACCTTTTACAAAGGATGTGGAAAAACCTTCAATTGTATTGTTCTGGCGAAGTTTTTTCTTGTATCCACTGTTGTTTAAGAATGTAGCAATAGCCGCAATTCCCATCGTGGTATTCGCAAACTTATCGTAGATAATACGGATAACCTCTGCTTCATCTTCTGCAATGTGCAGTTCTCCGTTGATAAGCTGATAACCGTAAGGAGCAAAACCACCATTCCACTTACCTTCTCTGGCTTTCTGCCTGCGACCTTCCATAGTCTGTACCAATATATTCTCACGCTCAATTTCAGCCACCGCAGATAAAACAGAAATCATCAATTTTCCTGCATCCTTGGAACTATCTATACCATCTTCCACACAGATAAGATTAACACCAAAATCCTGCATTCTCTGAAGGGATGATAATACATCAGCTGCGTTTCGCCCGAAACGGGATAATTTGAATACAAGGACAAAATCGATGTTATCTTTACTTGTTTCAATGTCCTGAAACATCTGCTGGAACTGTGGTCTGCCTTCCACACTTTTACCAGATTTTCCTTCGTCGGAGTATTCTCCGGTGATAATCATATCCTGATAATCAGCGTATTTATGCAATTTATCTTTTTGCGCATCTAAGCTGTAGCCATCTACCTGCATGGATGTGGATACACGGGTGTAGATGTAGCATTTGAGTTGTTTTTTCATATTAGTCACTACCTGTAAACTAGCACTGAGGTGAATTGTAATGCATGACTATGTAAAAAATCTTGCGAAGGTAGTCCGGGCTGCCAGAGAAGAAGCCCATCTATCTCAAGCAGCATTAGCTGAACAAATAGGTTGTGATGAGCGTACAATACTAAATATTGAAAACGACCGTGGTAATCCCAAGTTCGAAGTATTGTGCCAGATCATCGCTTATTTACACATTCCTGCAGACCGTATTTTCCACCCTGACACTGCTACGGATGGGGTGAAAAAACAAAAACTGTTATTGATGCTACAGGAATGTGATGAGCAAGAGGCAGCCGAGATTCTTCCAGCAATTGAATACCTCTTAGCACTCATACATAAAAGAGGTAATTCAAACGAGTAAAGGAACCAGCTAATCCGTTGTGATTCTGGTTCTTTTCTTTTTGTTGCCATCTCCAAATCTTACTCTTGTAATATTTCAATTATTACACAAGTAAGATTTCAAGTCAATATGTTTTTTCTGAAATTGACAACCACATAAATAACGTCTATAATATATTTATTACAGCCGTAAGATTTAAGGAGGGATTTGAAATGAGCGATTTACCACAGATTTCTGAAGCTGAATTTGAAGTTATGAAAATCGTATGGAAACATGCGCCGATCAGTACCAATGAAATAACAGATAAATTATTACAGACCACAAGCTGGAGTCCTAAGACGATACAGACTTTAATCAAACGTCTCGTAACAAAAGGCGTTCTGACTTATGAAAAACAGAGCCGAGTGTTTGTTTATACCCCAGTCGTGAAAGAAAGCGAATACATCGGCCAGGAAAGCAACTCTTTTCTGGAACGATACTATGACGGGGATATCACTGCCATGCTGTCTGCCTATATAGAAAATGACAGACTGTCTGAAACAGAAATAGACACCCTCCGTTCCCTTCTTTCCAAGAGGTCAAAAAAAGGAGGAAATTAACGTGGCTAATTTTATGATACGCTTTTTAATATGCAATGTATTTATCAGCGGTATCATCGGAATTCTTTTGATAGCCAAGCGGATATTCAAAAACAACCTGTCCAGCCGGATGCAGTATAATCTGTGGTTCCTGCTTCTTGGGTTGTTGACAGTTCCCTTTATACCGTTCCGTCTCATCGGATTTGCACAAATCTTCTCGTGGCTTGGTAACTTAAGAAGCTCTCCTGCTTCTGGTACCGCAACCGCTATAGGAGAAGCTATGGGAATTAATCCAGCAGGAAATACAGACTGGATGAATGACTTCGCACTTTCTGTAAAAAGCGAGACACCATCCATTGCCGGATACATATTGTTAGGGATATGGATTGTAGGCATTTTTGCAATGATTATATTGGTAGTCAAATCCTCGCTCCGCCTACGCACTTTGGAGAAATCTGCACTTCCCCTCCAGAACCCGGAGGTACGCAGACTATATCATCGATGTTTAGAGGAAATGGGAATTCACAGAAATATACCTGTTTACAGCACCGCATTTTTGAAATCCCCGATTATTGTGGGACTTTTGAAACCGTGTATTTATCTGCCGATTCATCTGATCTCTGATTACAACGAATCCGATATGCGGTACATGCTGTTACACGAACTGCAGCACTATAAGCACAAAGATGCTATTGCCAGTTATCTGATGAACCTTGCCGGAGTGGTATATTGGTTCAATCCTCTTGTCTGGTATGCATTGAAAGAAATGCGTAATGACAGAGAGGTTGCCTGTGACACTTCCGTTTTGAAAATACTTGAAGAGGATGCTTACGAAGATTATGGCAATACACTGATTAACTTTGCAGAGAAGGTTTCACTTACTCCTTTTCCGTTTGCTGCCGGCCTTGGTGGAAACATGGAGCAGATGAAACGGAGAATTATCAACATTGCCTCTTATGAGAAGCCGACATTTATGAAAAGAATAAAAGGTATGACTGCATTCATGTTGACTGCTGCTCTTCTACTTGGATTCGCACCTTTTATTTCTACATACGCAGCAGATGGAAGCCACTACCAATGGGATTCCTCTTCTGAGAATGTTACCTATGTAGACCTCTCCACATACTTCGGAGAATACGAAGGTAGCTTTGTTTTATATGATTTAGAAAATGATGCATGGAGCATACACGACATGGAGCATTCCA
>CATLAK010000019.1 GCA_949878435.1 uncultured Lachnospiraceae bacterium | reverse complement strand
GTTATCTATAAAAAGCTGCAAAAAAAATGAGCCTGTTTCATGGAAACCTTTGTAGATATTATATCAGATATCGGGGCACAAATCAGTAAAATCAAGCGTTGTAGAATTAATCAGCAGACACTAAATAAATCCCACGATAGACGCCAAATAAATAACATGGGCGGTCAGATTCACAAACTCAGGAACTGTATCCCTGTTGTTTACCGTGCAGATTGTAATAAGATCAAATACGGAATTTAACAGTGCCGCGACAATAAGACACTGAAATATTTTGGTTGATTTAACCGGAATATGCGGCTTCCGATAATAAAAACCAATCATATATAATTCAAATAAAAGACACGTGACCGATGTCTTAACCAGCACCAGCATGCAGCTATTCCTTTCTAAATAATCTTCTTGAATTATCTATTTTGTATACTTTTTTCAAGGTCAATCAAAATTGTATCATTATTATACACATTTCTATTGTCAAATACAATAAAATGATTTCACCTTCTATAATATGTGGTAACAATTCATCCTATAAGTACAGGACAATTTTTCATTTTTCTAAATCTTTTATATATTTAAGTATGTGTCTATTACATTTTTTGCCTGCTGCGCTGTCGGGATATGCGACGTTGAATACGTGCCCCGCGTTTGCATTTTTTTCGTAATACAGCTCGCACATCCTGCCTGCCGCTGTAAGGTCACGGTATAGCTTCAACGTCTGATAGCTGTAGTTTTTGTCTCCCTTGCTGGTAATCAGCAGGATGGGAGGTATCTTTGATCCTTCATGAATGTACCTTATGGGGCTGAACGTGTTTTGATATAGTTTATTCTGTGTAAATTTCTTTCCATACATCATTCTCTGTAACCCTGGAATACAAAGCAGTCTGGATGTAATCGGTCTTCCCGGAAGTTTTCCTGCCTCGTTTATATAGCATACGCTGTGATTGAGAATCAGGCACTTGGCTGAAAATTTCACAGGCGATACTGAAAACAGTTTTTGCAGCTTTTTATCCTGATTGACGCAATGTGCCAGCAGGGCAAGCTGACCGCCTGCGCTATCTCCAGTCAGCGAAACGTCATTTAAACAAATGCCCAGACAATCAGCATGTTCCTCCAAAAAATGGAGGTATGCAAAAATATCCTGTATCTGTTCCCTGATGGTACAGTGGTCAATCGTCCTGTAGGACAGGGAAGATACATTGTTTCCACCTAGTGCAAGGTGATAATTGAAATGATTATTGGTATCTTTATCGCCGCAGATCCAGCCTCCTCCATGAATGTCGATGATAAGGGGCAGGTGCTTTGTGTCCTTCACCTTCAAATTTTTGTACAGATTAAATCGATGCAGATGATGCCCGTCTCCAAATAAACATACTCCGTATGCGTTATTTCCTTTGGCAGGACTTCCCTTCTCATGCGCTTTTGGTCTTTTGCCTCAATAAGTCGTTTTACAACAAAATAACTTCTTTTAAACACTGCATAAAGCATGGCTTCCCCCTATGGTCTGCATCCGCTGCATGTATCGGTAAATCCGGCATGCGCCGCCTCTTCCTTTGATTCAAATATCACTTGGTTCCATTCTTTTGGAAGTGAGCTGCAGGTACTGCGATGCAGTTTCCTGTTATTTTTGTTTCCCACATAATAGACGCCCTGCCACAGCGTTTCTGCCTTCGTTTCCCATACAAGGTCCGTCCCGTCTGATATGGCAATGATGCTTCCTTGTTCATCTGTCCTGTAGACTTTCGCCCCCGCAGCTTTTAAAACAGCCAGCGTCTCTTCATGGGGATGTCCGTAATCATTTTCTTTTCCGCAGCTGATTACGGCATATTCAGGAGATACTGCCTCCACAAATTCCGCACAAGACGCGTCGCTGCTTCCATGATGCCCTGCCTTTAACACGTCGGAATCTAAACAGATTCCATTATCCAGCATATCCTTCTCTGCCAAAGATTCCGCATCGCCGGTAAATAGAAACGTATTTTCTCCATGCACCAGCTTGATCCCTATGGAATAATTATTGATTTCCTCCCCATAGTCCATTCTGTTGGGCGCAATAATTGTAAAAAAAGCCTCTCCCAGCGCATAGGTTTCTCCCACCTGCGGGACGGTATTTACATAATCCTTATATGCCATGGCATCACATACATCTGCATAAGTCGCCGTTTCCACAGAAAGATTCGGGAGCATCACTTTGCCGCAGTCATACTTTAGAAGGACTACGTCCATTCCTCCGATATGGTCCGCTTCCGGATGACTCCCGATTACATAGTCTAAATGATCGATTCCCTGTTCCATCAGATAAAACTGGAGGAAAACACCTTTATCGTTTTCTCCCGCATCAAACAGCATTGTCTGACCATCACAAATGATCAGGGCGGCGTCCCCCTGTCCTACGTCAATAAAATGCACTTCCATCCTGCCTGATGTGCTCTGTGCTTCTTCCTGCACCTTCTCTGCCGGCATCTCCCCAGCGGCAGGATTCCTGTAGGTGCAGGAAGAACACAGCAGCAGCATCGTCAGCATGCATATCGCCGCCAAATGTCCTGCCTGCCTTTTCATATGGTCAATCTCCTGTTGTTCCATGCATTGCCGCATGCTCCCTCTTTAGTTCATCAAGCAATGCATATGCATTCCATTCCTGATTGGTCTGAGTCAAAATAGCTTTATACGGGATTTTCCCGCATGCCGGATTTGCCCGGAGAAGCGCCAGGGTTCTTTCCAGCTTTTCCCCGCTTAGCCCTGCAAACACAATCATCTGTCCATCTAACTCCCGCATATCGGAAGGTGCCAGGCAGAGCGGCTCTTCCTTTGCCGCTAATAGCTTAAGCGGCATGCCGTACGCCTGCTTTGCCACACATCTGCCTGTAATCTGCTGCAGATAGAGCACCATCTGTACCGCTTTTAACTGCTGCTCCTCAAATCCAAATAAAAGCACGATTTCCTCGTCATTTTTGCTCATAGATCCGCTTCTTTAATCCTCCTCCATCATTCTTCTCAAAATCAGATATACGCCGATGACAAGACCTGCACTGATTAAGAGAATCAAGGTAATGATACCCGCCGCCTTAGTCGGCTCCTTTGCCGGCATTTCTACCTTAATATAGCTCTGGGCTTTTGCCAGCTCCTGCGCCCTCTCCGCTAAAAGCGTCTCTTTGGTGTCGTCGCTGATGATAATGACATAATCCGATGCATGCATAAATTCATAATTTGCCCTGCCCGTACTGCTCACCTGTGTCGCACACATAAATTCAAAAGCGCATGTTTCTTCGTTGTAATAGAACAGATTTGCATACTGCCCTGCCTGTGCCTGATCTAATTTTACAGACAGCTTTGCCGTAAATCCAAAAGCACCTTCATAGGCAAGAGATACTTCTATGTAATTCTCATTTTCTGTCAGCGCATGCAGCATTTCCTTGGGAATCCGGCTTGTTCCAAGCATAACCCCCATATCCACGTCTTCCTTGGGATCACTTGCTATGGTACTTCCGTCAATGGTCCAACTGACGTGATCATCCATCTGAAGCGTCACATTGGTTCCCTGCTCCTTTATCTGCTTCAAGGTTTCAGCATAGACCATACCGGTCTGTCCCGCATCTATAATCGATGCATCTTCAACTGTCGTCTGCGGCTTAGGCGTCGCTGCCGTCACCGTCAATCCCTGAGAATTTGTATTTTCCTGAACATTGGTCAAATCAGTATTTCCATCTTCCGGCGCAGTCACTAAAGACGATACAGCTTCCACAGATTTCCCATCTGCCGGCGCACCGCCCTCTCCCTGTGCAATCAGCCCCGGCTGCTGTGAAGGCGCTGGCGCCACTGTGGGATTATTCTGCGCTGCCGCCGGCTCAGCTGTCGGTTGATTTGCCGCCTCTGCTGCCTCCTGATCCACAGGTCTTTCCGTCGGCACAGCCGTAGGCTTTGTCGTGGGCACAGCCGTAGGCTTTGGCGTGGGCACAGCCGTAGGCTTTGACGTCGGCACAGCCGTAGGCTTTGGCGTGGGCACAGCCGTAGGCTTCGCCGTTGGTTCTGCTGTAGGCTTCGCCGTGGGTTCAGCCGTGGGCTTTGGCGTCGGCACAGCCGTAGGCTTTAACGTCGGTTCTGCTGTAGGTTTCGCCGTGGGTTCAGCCGTAGGCTTTGACGTCGGTTTTATTGTTGCAGAAGGCTTTCCTGTTGGCGAAGCCCCCGGTCTTGTCGTTGGTGTTGCCGTTGCTGTGGGCTTTGCTGTAGGTCTTTCCGCCGGTTTATTTGTAGGTGTCGCCTCAGGTTTCACTGTGGGCGCTGCCGTGGGTCTCACCGTAGGTGTGGGCTTAACAGTGGGCGTTACCGCAGGTCTCTCAGAAGGAGCTGCCGTTGGCGTCGGCACTACCGTAGGCGTTGGCGTCACCGTAGGAGTTGCCGTTGGTCTCGCCGTGGGCTTTGCCGTAGGCGTAGCTGTAGGTTTTGCCGTGGGCGTAGCTGTAGGTTTTGCCGTAGGCGTAGCTGTAGGTTTTGCCGTTGGTGTCACCTGTGCAGGCACCGGACATGCGCTGAGAGGCATATTTTCGTAAACCGGAATCTTGAACACAAAGGAGTTATCCAGCGAGTTAATCTTGCTATAAGCCGTTCGCACCATCTGGGATTCTGTATACGGCGCCATGATATTCTGCATATATTGATGTGTATACAAAGTACCATCGCTGGCATCCACGTCAAATTTCTGAAGGTATAGGGTATCCTGTCCTCTCAGAATATAACTTTTCGATAAGATACCGGATCCCCCTTTAATGGAAGCATAAGGTGAATTCCAGCCTTCTTTAACGGCTTTCGCAAGCCCCGACTCTATCACCTGCTTCGTAGTCGTTCCCGAAGCACCGATATTGAAATAATTATAATACCCCCTGTATGCGGGAACTGCATCATAGGTTCCTGAAATCAATGCAGACTTTCCATCGCCCTGCTCCTGAAAGACGCGGCATGCTAAGTGGAATGGGCTTACCTTTAAAGATACCCCCACCTGGAAAAATGCGTCTGCATAGGTCATTCCTGCACCCGGCAGTTCTCCCCTCATAAACGTATTGTTCAAAATGTTCTGCACTGCTGCCTTTGAGTGATAAGATGAATTATAAGTCAGCTGCTCAAACTGAAAAATTCTGGTTTCATCCAAGAAGTTTCTCGGATCGAGATAATACTTAACGGCTGCTTCCGATGCATAATACCAGCCCGGACTGTGATAGCCCGCACGATAGGCAGGTCCCATTACGCTGTTGATCAGACTCCTGCCCTTGGAATTTTGACTGTTTACCACCTTCTCCCAATCAAGACCTGTGTTCTGCCTTACGAACGTCCAATTGGGATGTGCCTGCTTTAGCTGCACCAGCTTGTCCCTGTACGATGCGGGGAACTGCTCTATATCGGGATACCCGCCCATGTCGGCGGCATACATGGCAATCCTTGCAAAATAATTATTTTCCCATGCCGTAAATATTTCGTTAGAATAGGCAAGATAATTCCGGTCAACATAACCTGTATAGGAATCTCCATTGTGTTCAACACTCACCCTATACCAAATGGTATAGTCCGGATCCAGCGCAACACCGTTGATCAGGACCGTGGTACCTGAAGGAAGCCATACAAGGTCTTCACTGTTTATATCAGGCTCCCTTTTCAGTCCATAATAATCGCACAGATAAATCAGTGCCATCAGCGGATCCTGCTCTGCGATTTCACTGAGCGCACTTTGCGCTTCCTGTATATATTCCTCAAATTCCAGATCTTCTCCAAGTTCATCCAGCCCCGGAATCCCTTCCTCTGGGAGTTCCTGCACATTAGGTGTGCTCTCCTGTGTAGTCTGCACCGGGACTTCTGGCGTAACTTCTTCCGGGTTCTCTGGCGTATTTTCTCCGGAACTTCCAGGCGCACCGCCCTCGGGATTTTCCGGTATAGCTTCCACCGGCGTCTCCATCACAGCTCCATCCGGATTTTCCTGTGCTCCTCCCTCTGCCGGCATCCCCTCCGCAGGGGCAGTATTTTCATTGGGATTTAACCCACCTGTCTGCCCAGCCTCAGGCTGCGGATTTTCCTGCACATTTTCCACTGCGCCATTATCCAGTTCCGCTCCCCATGCGCCGAAACCTGATTGCATAAAGATGGTAATACATAACATAATCGTTAAAAAGACTTTATTTTTTCTCATTAGTGCTCCCCAGAGATTTACATGAAGGTATTCTTTGACGCTATATACCTTACTATATTCTCTAAATTATGTCAACCGGCAAAATCCAACTCCTTGTAATTGTCCAGCCTGCAGGTTCAGGAGAGCAGCTTGGAGAACGGACGGGGCGGCGCAGACGGCGGCACACCATATCTTTTCCAGTCTTTTTGAAAAATCGGCAATTTCACTTACAGAATGTTAGATTCCCAGGGAGGAATCGCCATGGATGGCGATTTCAGGAGTCGCGCGGCACGGATGCGGCTGACTCCTACTGAACATCCGCCATCTTCTGTCTCATGCCCAGCAGTATTTTCTTTTCCAGCCGGCTTACCTGCACCTGACTGATGCCTAAGACCTTTGCAACCTCTGTCTGCGTCTTATCCTGATAGTATCTGAGCCTGATCAGTTTCTGTTCCTTTTGCGGCAGACCGCTGATCAGCTGGCGCACTACCATATGATTCAACACAGCCTCCTGTTCATTTTGCTTTTCATCTGCCAGCTGGTCCACCATAAATATTTCGCTGCCATCATTTTGATAGACTGATTTATAGATGGATTCCACCTGCACGGAAGCGTCCATGGCAAGCACCACTTCTTCCACGGAAAGGGCTGCCTCCCCCGCCACCTCCGCAAGCGTGGGTTCGCGGTTCAGCTGATTGCCGAGCCTTTCCTTGGCATATTTCACCCGCATGGCATTTTCCTTTAGCGTCCGGGACACCTTCACCATCCCGTCATCCCGAATAAAACGCTTGATTTCACCGGTGATCAGCGGAACCGCATAGGTGGAGAACTTAACGTCATAACTTGTATTAAATTTATCAATGGACTTGATCAGTCCTATCACGCCAATCTGAAACAGATCCTCCGCATCATAGCCCCTGCCGGTAAAGCGCTTCACGATATGGCGCACCAGCCCCAGATTCTGCTCTATCAGTACTTCCCTTGCTTCCTTTTCTCCTGCCTGTGCTCTCCCGATCAGTACTGCATTCTCTATCATAGATCAGTCCTCTTGCCTAATCCATGATGTGGTTCCTAATTTTTTCTTCATTTGCACGGTCGTCCCCATGCCTGGGGCAGATATCACCTCCAGGTCGTCCATGAACGCCTCCATAAAGGCAAACCCCATTCCTGACCTGTCCATTTCCGGCTTTGTGGTAAAAAGAGGTTCCATCGCCTGTTCGATATTTTCAATCCCCTTTCCCGTATCCTTCACCTCCACTTGGAGAACATCTTCCTCTATGAGGCAGTGCATATAGATCTGATGCCTTTCTTCCGATAGATTATCATTTTCATACTCTGGATCATATCCGTGGATGATGGCATTGGTCACTGCCTCTGAAACCGCCGTTTTGATGTCTGATATTTCTTCAACTGTGGGATTAAGGGGCGTTACAAAAGCTGCCACTGCTATTCTGGCAAAAGCTTCATTCACTGAAACGGCATCAAATGTCAGATGCATTTCATTTTTCAGCATGGTATTGTTCCTCATCCCATTTTCCATTCTGTGTCCTGTCTCCATATTCTCTTCCTTTCAAGCATTAGTTTTTTATTCCATGATTTCAATAACTTTATGTAAACCACATATCATTAATGTCCGCCTGATACGCATGTCCGTATTGATGGCGAATACCTTTCCTCCGAAATAAGATATTTTCTTATATCTTCCTATAATAATCCCTATTCCGGAGCTGTCCATAAAACGAGTGTCTTCAAAGTCGAAGACAACATTCCCCACTCCCTCCTTCATGATATACTCGTCAGCCGTCTTACTTATGTAAACCGACTTGTGATGATCCACCTCTTCGGGCATCCTGACCATCAGATAATTATCAATTACTTTAAAATTTTCTTCCATATAAACTCCCCTTCCTGATTTCCATATAAAAAAGTGTGTACTTTGTTATAAAACAAAAAAAGAGAACAAACTTGCATCTGTTCTCTTTCGTGTACTGGTTATTTGATTTTTAATCATTTAATCCGCATTATTGATTTCAGCCAGATAAGTCTCCGACCGATTTGCAATTTCTGTATCGGGGAAGTTGTCGATTACCTCCGCATACAACTCTTTTGCCTTGTCCTCGTCGCCGTTTCTCCTGTAACTGTTTGCAAGATGATATAATGCATCACCGTTGGCAGAATCGTATTGATATGCCCTTGCCAGATTAGGAATTGCCGTCTCGTAATCATCCGCCCGGTATGCCGCATAACCGGCATTATAATAGTAATCCACCAGTCTTTCTCCAATCAGTCCCAAGAAATCATCATACAACGCTGTGAATGCCTCTGTCTTATCCTGAATGCCTTCCGTCTTGTCCTCCCCTTCTTCCTCATCCAGTGCTTCCAGGTATAAGGCAATCGACTCAATATCGTCAGGATTCTTCAAATATGCGTCAACCGCCATCATAAGCCCATCCGTCGCCTTGAGCGTGCCGTCCGTTCCCTGATAAGAGGCAAGCTCCGCAGTAAGTGCTGCATTCTCATCGGTAAGCTTTTGTACCTTTTGTTCCAGCTCATCAATGGTTGCTGTCTTGGCATCGGACTGTTCGCTGACCGCCCGCAGTTCGTTATTGATATCCGCTTTTGCGTTCTGGATCTGTCCAGGAAGAATCAGAAAGCAGGCAATCGCAACACCGATAATCACCCCCAGCCCTAAGTTCAGCAAAGTGGAAACGCCTTTGGATTCCTTCATATTTACCGGCTGAATAATGGTTTCGTTGCCGCTTTGATAGCGCACCACATTTTCCCGCACCGCCTTCTTCTTCGGAGCGCTTTTGACAGCCTCCTCCGGCATCAGCATGTGTTCTACTTCTTTCATGTAGCGGAGCGTAGTGGTGTTGTTCGTATCGATCTGACAGCATTTCTCCAATTCCCTACGCGCCTTCTCCCACTCCTCCGCCACAATATACAAAAGCGCAAGGAGCTGATGCGCCCTTACATATTTTGGATTGTAGGAAAGTACCTTTTTCAGCTGTATCACAGCCAGATCCTGACTGTCCTGATAGCAGTAAAGCAATGCTTGATTGTACTTTTTGATCGTCTGGTTAATCGTGTCAAGCCTTGCCTGATTCGTCTGTATCATATCAATGTAGTCATCTGCAATGTTCTTTTGGGGACGCAGATTTTTGCTGATGACCCACTCGCCTAATGCAGAAACCACTTCGCCCATCTCAAAATAAACAAGACCAAGGAGATTTCTTGCATCGATATTATTCTTATTAAATTTTAAACTCTGCCGTAAGCTGACAATTGCTCCGGATAAATCTCTTACCGTGGCCTTTTCCAGTCCATCATTATAAAAACGGTTAGACATGAACATAATTCTCTTATAGAGACCTACATCCGCACCACAGCCCGTACAAAAATCGTGTTCTGACAAACGGCACCCACACTTATAACAAATCATGCCGTCACTCCTCACTCTTCTTCGGGTTTTGCCTTTTCTATCATTTTAATCAATATATCTGCCATATCCGTCAAATCCTGGTTATAAATCGCCTCTTCCGCATCCTCCACTTCAAGACTTGGATGGAATTTCTTCAATTCCTCTTCGAAATCAATCATTCTGTTTTCTCCTCATCAGGGACTTCATCTGTCCTATCAAATAGATTGAGCCGGCAATATAAATCAGATCCCCATCCTCCTTTAGGGATAACAGGTGCTCATATGCCTCCCCTGCGTCAACATGAAAGCTGCATATTATTTCCGTATATTGCGCCCAAATTGTTTTCAGTTCTTCTATGGATGCACTTCTGTCTGTCTCCAAAAGGGTTATCGCTGCCTGATTAAAAAGTCCGGATTGTATGATTTGCCAAATCATGCCGTCATAACGCTTGTCCCGGACGACCCCAAATAGTAAAAAACGTTTTCCTTTACACCCGTCTCTTTGGACGGTATGCAGAAATGCCTCTATACCATCTTCATTATGCGCGCCATCCAGATAAATATCCGGCATGACTTCTTCCATCCTGCCCTGCCACTTTGCAAGACGCAGACCTTTTCTGATGGAAGCCTCTGTAATGCCTTTATCCTTTAACACTTCTGCCGCCGCAACTGCCAGCGCGGCATTTTCTGTCTGATACAGTGCCACGGTATCAAGTAAAAGGCTAACATAATTATAATAACCAGTATGGAACGAAAAATCAATGCTTTTATTGTTTATATTCACATTCAAAATATTGTCTTTTCCGATTTTTATCGCGGGGCTTTTTACTTTTTTGGCATATTCAGTCAAAACCTCCGTGCTCTCCGGTCTTTTATCCATAAAAACTACCGGCACGCCCGGTTTCATTATGCCAGCTTTTTCGGCGGCTATTTCGGAAATGCTATTCCCCAGGTACTCCATGTGATCATAGCCGATTTCCGTGATAATACATACATCCGGCTTTTCAATAGAATTGGTGGCGTCAAGCCTTCCGCCAAGCCCGGTTTCTAAAATAATATACTGAGGCTGCTTGCCTGCGAAATAATCCATCGCCATCAGAAAAAGAAACTCAAAAAAAGAGGGATGGTCTTTTTCGTCTGCCATTTTTTTGATTTTTTCAAAGCAGCCTGCAAATTCCTCCTCCGAAATCATTTCACAGTTGATACTGATTCGTTCCCGCATGGATTCCAGGTGGGGGGAGATGAACATGCCTACACTGTACCCGCTCTCCATCAAGATAGAACGCAAATAAGCACAAACGGAACCTTTTCCGTTTGTGCCTGCAACATGAACGATTCTGCTTCTTATTTTGCTGCCTGAAATCTGTTCCAGCAGCCTTTTGGTATCCTCCAGAGTATGCTTTCCGGCAAACTTGGGGATATCAAGAATATATTGTTCTGCTTCTTTATATGTTTTCATGCTTTTACCTTAAGAATATGCGATGACGCTGCTTTCAATCATACCTCTTTCCTGGAAATACTTCATAAAGCAGGTACTGCGCTCTATGGGCATCTGAATCTGCGCAAGGCACACCACCGTGCCGCGGTAAACGTTGCCGTTTACTACAATCTCTGCCTGCTTTCCTCTGGCAATGGTCGCTTCGCATTTCTTGCGCTCTTCTATGTTTTCCCCAAGTTCTTTCTTCAGGGAGTTGATCTTATATTCAAGATCCTTGATTCGTCCTTCCATGATATCCGGAATCTTCCCATTTGCCGCTTTCTTTTTCCGCAGAAGCTCAGATGCCTTTTCGGTAAGTTCCTGCAATTCCTCGCTCTGCTCCACCTCTGCAGCTTTTGCCGTCTGCAGTCTGGTGTAAACTTCCTTTTCACTGCCTACATGGACGACCGTTCTGACCTCTGCCGGGTTTCCGATCTCTGTTGCGGAGATTCCCAGCATCGCATGGGTATATCCGCCAATGATGGCACCCTTATTTCCTGTTAAAATAACCTCTCCATCGGATGCAATTCTGGAATTTAAGATTGTATTTGCCTGTACATTGCCGCCTGCATTTACCACCGCGTGCTCGATGAAATCAGCAAAAACATTGCCTCTTGCAGAAACCTTGGCTCTCTGGGCTCCCTGAATGCCCTTTTTTAAGATCACATCGCCGCCGGCAAACAGATTGACGGCTTCCACCGTTCCCTGAATCTCGATGTTCCTTCCAGCCCTTATCACCACGCCGGCTTCCACATTGCCATTGATGACGATATCTCCGTAAAACTCAATTTTTCCGGTTATCAAAGTGACATCCCCGTTGATTTCGTGCAGAGACTGGATATCTATCTTTCCATTTTTAAATTCAATCTTTCCATCCTTCTGTGCAAGATAGACATCCGGATTCTCCGGGCTGCACACCACCTGCCCCCGAAGCGGCGCTGCCTCTTTGACCTTTTTGACCGGCAGGACTCTTCCTCTCACATCATAGCCATTCTCGCCTTCCTCCGCGTGATGATAAATGGCGATCACTTCATCCTTTCTGACATTCTGCAGCACGCTCATACTGGTATAATCCACACTGCCGTCTGCCAATACTTTAGGCGCCCGGTGCTGGTCGGGATCGAATTTGTACTCATAGTATCCATCCTTCCCCTCGATCACCGGCTGCCCCTTTGCGACCACGATTTCACGCTCATATACCTTCTTTTTGATCATGGCTGCCAGATTGGAGTTATGAAATCCTGTTGTAATTCCATTCTTTTTGAGAAAATCCATGAGCTCTTCCATCGTGTACTTTTCTTTTCCCTTTCCGGGTACAGTCAAATACAGCCATGCTGTCATGTCATCCTCTGCTATCTTTATATAAGAACCATTTTCTTCAATACTAAGGGCGTTGGTATTGGTCTCGTCTATAATATCACTTAAAATCTGCCCTTCCGGGATCGGCTCTGATATCGGTTCCTCACGCTTGGCACCCTGACCTCCATCTTCCTTAATCAGCGCTTCCATTTCCTTCTTGAGTTCCGCGATTTCATCTTCAGATAAAAAATCTGCTTTACCGCCCATCGTATGCCCTCCCTTCTTTTCCTGTCTGTAATATTATGCATATGGCAATCAGTAATATCATTACTATTGTAACATCATTACCATCATTGTTGCAAACATAAAAAGAAAAACTAGTGAAATAATTGTGGCAGTTCAGACCGCAATTATTTCCCGGAGTACTATAGGGAAGGGGATGTGGGGGCTGCCCGTTGTGTCAGGTGAATTTGCGGATTAGGTTTATGATACGGCTGGCACAGGTTCTAATGTCTTCCTCGGAGAGCAATCCTTGTGCATATGCCTCGCAAATGTTCTGATGATCCTGTGGGTTTCCGGGCATGATAATGTCGTTTCCGGCTGCCGGGCATTTCCATGGAATGCTTCCGTCCTCAGGTACGGTGGTATTCCAATCGGACATGATCACACCGTCAAATCCCCACTCCTTGCGGGCAATGACTGTGCATAGTTCTCTGCTGTTGGCGGTATGTGTTCCGTTAAGCAGATTGTAGGAGGTCATCATAGCTGCCGGCGCGCTTGTCTTGACTGCTATTTCAAATCCGCGCAGATAGATTTCCCTAAGCGCACGTTCAGACACACGCACGTCTACCCCTGTGCGGTTATCCTCCTGATTATTGCAGGCAAAGTGTTTGATGGTCACACCGCATCCCCTTTGGCTCTGCACCCCCTTTGTCACTGCCGCTGCCATCACACCAGATAAAAAGGGATCTTCTGAATAATATTCAAAGTTGCGCCCGCACAGCGGATTCCTGTGAATATTCATTCCTGGCGCTAGCCATAAATCTACGTGAAATTCCTTCATTTCCGCCGCTACAGCTTCTCCAAATCTTTCCATAAGCACTTCATCCCATGTCTGCGCCATCATAGTCCCCACAGGAAACGCCGTACAGAACTGATAATAGACGTCCGTATTTTCATGATAAACCATAGGTTCCAGAAATCCATTTTCCAAACTTCCCAGCACCCCTGTTCCATAGATACTGCCGTCCTTCCGATCCACCTCATAGCTTTGCCGCAGCCTAAGTCCTGCAGGACCATCCGCCATGATCAATGAGCGGATGCCATATTTTTCTTCCAAAAACTCGGAAGTCTCCCCTGCGGAGCCGGGAACCCGCTTGCCCGAAGAACCGAGGGTGCTCGCCCCCTTGGTAATATTGCCGTATAAAAGCGAAATCAGGTCTTCCACAGGCTGGTCCGGTTTTGGATAGGGTTTGCACTCTCTGCGTGCTTCTTTACCAGCAATGAATGTATATTCGCATATCCCTTTCCTCTTTGCATCTGCAAGCCAGTTTTTTTCCCTGTTCTTTAGCTGCGCTTTCCTGCTCAACTCCTTTAAGCCCTTCCGACCTTGGAAAACCGGATGCGTATGCTCAATTACTGCTTTCTCCGGCACATACACCAACGCGGCAAGATGCAGGGAGGCGGAGTGTTCTCCTATCCACACGCCATATGCGCCTTTCTCGACGATCCATGCACATTCTTTTTCATAAAAACTTGCCATCTGCTTCTGTTCTATACGGACCACCACCTTTTGGGACTGTCCCGGAAAAAGAAGCTTTGTTTTGCAGAATCCTGCCAGGCGCTGATACTCTTTTTCTTCTCCCTCCTGTGGCAAAGTCAGATAGACCTGGACCACCTCCCTGCCCGCATAGCGTTCTCCGATGTTCTTCACCGTCACATCTACTTCCAGCTTATTCTTTTCGATTCTCAATCTGTCAAATCTGATCTCAAACAAGGTGTAAGAAAGCCCATATCCAAAGGGAAACAAAGGTTTCACATCAAAACTGTCAAAATACCGATAGCCAACATAGATGCCTTCCCTGTATTCATCATTCTCAAGATTGCCATTCAAATAACCAAAGGCATTTGCGCAGGGATAATCCTCATACCTGCACGCCCATGTCGACGTCAGCCTTCCGCCGGGAGCTGCATGACCGAATAATACATCCGCCACAGCGCGTCCCCCCTCCTGTCCAGGCTGAGAAATCAACACGACAGCCTTAATGTGCTCTGCCTTTTCCAAAATATCTGTGAGTTCTACGGGACCTCCTGAATTTAAGATTAAAACAATTGGGATTTGCCGCTCATTTAAGAAAAGTAGTTCTTTTTCCTCCTTGTCGCTTAAATAGTAATCTCCTTTTGTTTTACGCCGGTCTTTTCCCTCTCCCGAAATGCGGCTTAAGACGTAAACGGCTGCCTCTGCTCCCTGCACATCCCCCTTTCTGATTTCACGTCCCTGAGGCAGCGCAAACGGGTTAGCTGCATAAGCGTCAAATGGATTCTCCATATATTCCGCCGCCTTAAGTACCTTTTCCTTCCACACATTTCTGGCTTTTCTATAGCACTCCCCATATTCTTCAAGCCACGCTTCGCTTACCAGAACTGCTCCCTTCTCCTTCATTCCCTGATAAATTGAAAAGCTCTCCCTGTTATTAACATCCCCGGAGCCCGTGCCGCCTTTAACTGTCTGCATAGCGCCGCTGCCAAGCAGCGCGATGGGCGTTTTGGGATTAAGCGGCAGTATTCCGGCATTTTTCAGAAGAACCATTCCTTCCACAGCAATCTCCCTTGCCAGACGACCATGACAGGTCTCTCTATCTGAAATCTCTCTGTTCTTCGACCCGCTGTGAACCCGACCCTGATTACTCATAAACTTTGTTTTCCTCCTTTTTTATCCCTTATTTTATACACAATTACGCCTTCAGCGCATCCCCGCGGCATATACATTCCTTTTACTGGCATATATGCCCAAAGCGCACCGAAGGCGTTCATCAGATTTCATGGACCATCAACATATCCTTTTATTCTTTTACACCGCCAAGAGTCACTCCTGCAATAATATATTTTGAGAGAAGCAGATAAATTATGATGATGGGAACGATAGCCACCATTATCATCATATAAATCTTTGCACTGTCAAAGTTCATATAATCCGCACCGCGGAGCGTTGCGATCAGAATCGGCACCGTCATTTTGTCTTTTGACTGAATCACCAGCGCAGGCACGAAGTAATTATTCCATGAACCCACAAAAGTAAAGATTGCCTGCACCGCAATAGCCGGTTTCATAATTGGAAGGACAATCTGGTTAAACGTCCTGAATTCCCCGCTTCCATCGATTCTTGCAGCCTCCACCAATGACAGCGGAAGAGATGACTGCAGATAACTGAACATAAAGTAGAATACCGCCGGCGAAGCGATTGATGGGATAATGAGTGGAAGCAGCGAATCATACATTCCCATCTTCGTAATCAACCGCAAAAAGCCCATTGCCGTAACCTGTGTCGGCATTACAAGGATCGCCATGATAAAAGTAAATGCAATTTTCTTTAATTTAAAGTCATAGGCATAAAGCCCATACGCTGTCAGTGAAGAAAAATAGGTACAGATTGCTGCGGAAGCGCCGGACACGATCAGACTGTTCAGGATTCCCCGGAACATAGGGAAAGTTCCATCATTTGCCACCTTATTTAAGTTTGTCAGAAATTCTTTTCCCGGCAGTGCCGAAAAACCCTTCTGTAAGTCTGCGTGTGAACGGGTCGCATTAACAATCAAAATATAGAAGAAGAACAGGCACATAAATGCCAGGATAATCAGCACGGAATGCACAATGATACTTCTTATTACGCTTGGTTTTTTTGATTTCATACCACTATTTCCTCCTTCTTCTTTCTTCCCTTGCACGTCGCTTTGCCGCTGTCTTCGCCTCATCCGAATCGTTGCGGTTGGTCATTCTATAAACGATGAAGCACAAAATGCCGCTGACAATAAACAGATAAACCGACAATGCGCCCGCCATACCATAGTTCTTGCTCTTTAAATGGCTGTTGAGGAACATGATCAGCGTCATGGACGTACGGTCCGGCGCCCCCTGTCCGTTGGTCAAAATCTGCGGAACATCGAACATCTGTAATCCGCCGATGATTGCTGTAATCAATGTATAAGCAAGGATTGGACGGATCAAGGGCAGAATGATATACCAAAATCTCTTGATTCCCCTGCATCCATCTATTTCAGCTGCCTCAAACACATCTACGCTGATTCCCATAATTGCCGCCATCAGCATAATGGTCGTGTTGCCGAACCACATCAGGAAATTCATAAAGCCCACCAGCGACCGGGTTCCAAATGTAGATCCCATAAAGTCAATTTTTTCTTTGATGACCCCCATGGACATCAAGATGGAATTGACTGGACCATTGGTAGAGAACATAGTAAAGAACAACATTGCAAAGGCTGACGCCATGATCAGATTAGGCAGGTAGATGACTACCTTAAAAAATTGCTTTCCATGAATCTTCAGCCTTATATCTGTAAACCACACTGCAAGAAGCAGGGCTATCCCAATCTGCGGGATAAATCCAATCACCCACAAAATCAGGGTGTTTGCCCCATATCTTAACATATCGGATTCCAACAGACTTACATAATTGTCCAGCCCAATGAAGGTCGGTCCGATTTCTTTGATTCCCGAGCGGTAATATTCAAAAAAGCTGTAGCGGACCGTATCCACTAATGGAATCAATGAAAAGATAAAATAACATAGAAAAAACGGAAGAATAAAGTAATATCCCCATTTTGCATAGCTGATACTTTTCTGCCTTTTCTTCATAAAACACCCTTCCTTTCCGCACAGTCTGTCACGCACTTAAAAGTGCGCGACAGATTGATTTTTCTTTTCTTATTCCATTTGGTCCTGCCAATTGATTTCTGTAATATCAGGATAACGCTCCTTTATTGCAGTCTCAAAGTTCGTCTTGGCTTTATCATAGTCGACCTTTCCCTGGAAGTAATCGCTGAATGCATTCTGAATCAGTTCAACACATCCCTGATCATAAGCAGACAGTGGCGCGATTTTTATGTTCTCTGCAACCGGTGCAAAATATACAAAAGGATTCTGACCGCCTAAGAATGCCGATGCAAAGGAAGCATCTGTGGTTGCTTTTTTCATACCGTTTGTCGTATTCGTAAAGTCAGAATAATCTTTGGAAATTTTCAAAAGATTATCTTCTGTCGCTGTCATCGCAAGGATAATATCTTTTACATGCTCTGGGTTATCTGTCCCGGTGCATGCATGTATGTAAGAACCTCCCCAGTTGTATTCCTGTGGGGGATTGGTAACAGCCCAAATGCCTTCATCTCCATCCCAGTTCGGCTTTAAGACAAAATCGATTCCCCATGCTGGAAGCAGGAATGCAAATACTTTAGAGTCTGATCCCATAGATTTGTTCCAGTCATCATTCCACTGTCCCTTTACCGTCTTATTTAGATAACCTGCATCCAGCCATTCTTTAGAATCATTGATCCAGTCAATAATCTTTTTATCAACATTGATAGTCGTCTCGCCCTGCTTTACCCATGAATCCGAAATGCTGTTTCCATAAAGCCGGAACGTATCTGCATAAGATGCAAATGTATAATATCCTTTTGCCTTCAGCTCTTCCGCCGTTACTTTTATCGTATCCCAATCTTTTACCTTTTCACCGATAACGGCAGGATCATCTGTTCCAAATACATCTTTGGCAATATCACGGCGGTATACCAAAAGACCGGGACAGCACTGCCATGTAGAACCTCTCTGGACGCCATTCATATCAGAAGCAGTGGTCCTTGTAAAACCATACTGATCTTTCAGGTCTGTATCAGGATTGATGCCGAGATCGGCAAGAGGCATGGCAACATCCGCCTCCGCGTCCGTATATTTGTTCACATAGTCTGTCTCTGATAAGAAAATATCTATCTTATCATCTGCTGCGGCACTTGCCTGATTCAAAAGCGCTTCATCCAACTTCTGCTGATAAACGCCGTCCTGATTCGGATTGATGATCCAATGAATCTCTGTTCCATCGTTCAAAATCGTCACCGTCCCGTCTTCAGAAACTTCCTTTACCTCAGGATAAATTGCATTCACACGATCCGAAAACTCATTGTTCCAACAATAAACATTGATTACTTTTCCTTCTTCGCCTGCCCCATCAGGCTTACTCGAATTTCCACACCCAGCTAATGCGCTGACGCACATACCTGCAGCTAGCAGAACAGCAATCACTCTCTTCTTCATTTTATCTTTTCCTCCTTACATTTGTGAATTTTGCTATCACGTTTTTCTGTAGTATAGTCCATTTTTTTTGATCGATATATTATAAATATCTAAAAAATGTCAGATTCATGACACGAGTTTCAAATACAGATTCACCAGATTTTCATAGCATTGATGCTTATATTAAGGAAGTGATGCCGCTATTTTGTTTTCATGTCATGAATCTGATATTTTTCACGCTTTTCTTATTTCTTGCCAAATATATGCCCCTGTATAATGGTTACATAAGTAAAAATGGAAGGAGACGATACCTTGAAACACTTGCACTTTATTGATACAAATGGCGGTTTTACATTGGATAAATCCGAAAATACCAGTTATCTGTATTTCCCGCTTGCTTCGGAAACCGGATTAAAATGCTCTGTCACCCCTAACCTCGGGGGCGATGCTTCTCTTAGTCAGAACAGCTTCATTTTGGAGCCCGTAAGTTCCGAGAATTTACATAATAACCGCTCTGTCCGTAATTTCTGGTGCACCGTCGATGGAACAGACATCTACTCTGTTGCCGGTGTTTCGCCGCAACAGGAGGCGGATAAGTTTTCTGCTGCACAGGATAACAGTACCCTAACTGCAGGCTTCATGCATCACACAATAGAACGGATCTCAAACAAATTTCAGATTGCATCCTCCGTCACCTGTTTTACTCCCGTAAAGGATAACGTGGAGATTATGTATATCGTAATTCAAAATAGGGCGGAGCGTCCCCGCAGTTTGAGTGCCTGCGCCGCTGTTCCGATTTATGGAAGAAGCGCTGACAATCTGAGAGACCACCGCCATGTGACATCCCTCCTGCACCGCATAGATACCTCTGAAAACGGCGTATTAGTATGCCCTTCCATGTCTTTTGATGAACGCGGGCATCAGGAAAATCATCTAATCTACTATGTGCTGGGCTGTACCGGAGCCGGAGAGGTTCCTGAATGCTATTACCCGACAGTAGAAGATTTTATCGGGGAAGGCGGCTCTTACACCCATCCCCGTTCCATATATGAGCACCTAGAGGGTCTTCCTCCCCATAGCCATATAGAAGGTAAAGAAGCTATGGGTGCTTTTCGCTTCAGCCCAATCACACTTGGACCAAATGAGAGCGCAGCATATATCATTCTTACTGGCGCAGAAAACAACAACACAGATGTTCAGAATATTTTGCAAAAATATAATACTTCGACCAAAGTGCTTACCGCCTTGGCGCAGACAAAAAATTACTGGAAAGGAAAGGTAAATGTCAGCTTCCACACAAACAGTCCTGATTTCGATAATTTCATGAAATGGGTCAGCTTCCAGCCTTTTCTGCGCCGTCTTTTCGGCTGTTCTTTCCTGCCTCACCACGACTATGGACGGGGCGGCAGGGGCTGGCGCGACCTATGGCAGGATTGTCTCTCCCTGCTTCTTATGGATCCAGAAAATGTAGGTGAAATGATTGCCAAAAATTTCGGCGGTGTACGTATTGACGGGACAAATGCCACCATTATCGGCAATGGGGACGGTCACTTTATTGCAGACCGCAACGGTATTGCCCGGGTTTGGATGGATCATGCCCTCTGGCCTTTGATGACCACCAAACTATACATCGACCAGACAGGAGATATCGGAATCCTATATAAGCAGGCAGCCTATTTTAAAGATGGTCAGACCATGCGCGGCACATCTATTGACACCCAATGGAACAATGATTACGGCAATAAACAACGGTCAGAAGACGGCTCTGTCTATATGGGAAGCATTCTGGAACATCTTTTAATCCAGCAGCTGACCGCTTTTTATGAGGTTGGCAGCCATAACATCTATCGTCTTCGGGGCGCCGACTGGAATGACGCTCTCGATATGGCATCAGAGCAGGGAGAAAGCGTCGCATTTACCTGCGCATATGCAGGCAATCTGAAAGACCTTGCCGCCATGATGCGCCTGTTAGAAAGCCAGTATCCCGGGCAGCCCCTAGAGCTTATGGAAGAGATTAAGATCCTCCTGGACGCAGCGCCTGAATGCTTCGACAATATCTCTGAAAAGAATAAGTTATTAGCAGAATACACAAATCGGTGCCGCCACCATATCAGCGGAAAACACATAACCGTCACTCCCGCCTCTCTAGCTGCCAATCTTACGCAAAAAGCGGTCTGGCTCACCAGTTTTATCCAGAATCAGGAATGGATTGAAGGCACCCACGGGGAAGGATGGTTCAATAGCTATTATGACAACCATGGGCAAGCTGTAGAAGGCTTTTATCCTGACCATGTACGCATGATGCTTACCGGGCAAGTCTTCTCTATCATGGGGCGGGTTGCCACAGAAGAACAGATACGCAAGATCACGAAGAGTGCTGACCACTACCTCTATGCCCCCAAAATCGGCGGCTACCGCCTGAACACAGATTTTCATGAAAGAAAATTTGACATGGGTCGTATGTTCGGTTTTGCCTACGGGGAAAAGGAAAACGGAGCCGTCTTCTCACACATGACGGTGATGTATGCCAATGCGCTTTATCAGCGCGGATTTGCTGCCGAAGGCTGGAAAGCGCTTAAAACGCTTGCCGATACAGCTCTTAACTTCGACGTCAGCCATATCTATCCAGGCATTCCTGAGTATTTCCGAAGTGACGGGCGCGGCATGTATCATTACCTTACAGGCGCCGCCAGCTGGTATATGCTGACCATGATCACCGAAGTATTCGGCATACACGGAGCAGCCGGCAATCTGGTACTGCACCCTAAACTTTTGGCAGAGCAATTCGATGATAAAGGAATGGCTTCCATCCGCCTTACATTTGCCAATAAGGCACTGCATGTCGTCTATGCCAATGAATCCGGTAAAGATTACGGCTTCTACACCGTATCCGCCGCCTTCTGCGACGGGACAGAACTGGAAGTGTGCGAACAATCCTATATCGTGATTGCAAAAGAGGAACTCCTTGCCTTCTCCAATGATATACTTGAAATAACTGTAACACTCATATAAAAACATAAAAAGGACAGGTAAAAAAAATGAACTATGGATATTTTGATGATGAAAACCGGGAATATGTAATTGATCGACCGGACACGCCCGCTCCATGGGTAAACTATTTAGGTTCCCCAGAATACGGCGCTATTATCTCCAATAACGCCGGCGGCTATAGCTTTGCAAAGTCAGGCGCCAACGGCAGAATTCTCCGCTATGTATTTAACAGTTTCGACCAGCCCGGGCGCTACTTGTATATCAGGGATAATGAATCCCAAGACTATTGGTCAGCTTCCTGGCAACCGGTGGGAAAGAATCTTGACCGCTATAAAAGCGAATGCCGGCATGGTATTGGCTACACCAAAATGAAAGCCGATTATGAGAACATTCATTCTGAGGCTCTCTATTATGTCCCCCTCGGAAAAACCCATGAGGTATGGTCCCTTTCCGTTACCAATCAGTCCGTACGTCCGCGAAGCCTCACCTTGACAGGATACGCAGAATTTACCAATCACAGCAACTATGAGCAGGACCAGGTGAATCTCCAGTACTCCCTGTTCGTCACTAGGACACTTTTTGCCGGGAATCGTATCATGCAGCAGATCCACGGCAATCTGGATGCACTTCCCCCTGCCCAGCAAGTGGACCACAAAAACGTAACGGAACGCTTTTTTGGTCTTGCAGGTGTAGAAGTATCCTCCTATTGCGGAGATAAAGAACATTTCCTTGGAAGGTATCACGGCTATGGCAATCCCCAAGGCGTCGTTTCCGGACACC
This sequence comes from uncultured Lachnospiraceae bacterium, assembly GCA_949878435.1. GTDB lineage: Bacteria > Bacillota > Clostridia > Lachnospirales > Lachnospiraceae > Suilimivivens. The sequence goes on along the minus strand of CATLAK010000019.1, from coordinate 41,661 downwards.
TTGGAAATGTGACCAGCTATAACGAGAACTCTTGCGGCGCCCTCTCCTGCAGCATTACATTGTCTCCAGGCGAAACGAAAACGGTCGTCTTTCTTCTGGGTGCAAAATCCTCCGTCGATGCCTCTTCCCTGATTAGTTCTTATGACGACCCAGCCCAAGTCGTGGGCAGAGAACTTGCGATCCTGAAAAATGACTGGAACCAGAAGCTTGAAAACCTTCGGGTCAACACGCCAAGTGCGGAGTTTAACACAATGGTGAATACCTGGAATGCATACAACTGCTTTATGACCTTTATCTGGTCCCGCGCCGCCTCTTTTATCTATTGCGGGCTGCGCAACGGTTACGGCTACCGTGACACAGTACAGGACATTCAGGGAATCATTCACTTGGCGCCTGAAATGGCGCTGGAGAAAATTCGTTTCATGCTCTCCGCCCAAGTGGACAACGGCGGCGGTCTTCCGCTTGTAAAGTTCACCCACAATCCGGGAAAGGAAGATACCCCTGACGACCCCTCCTATGTACAAGAGACCGGGCACCCTGCCTATCGCGCCGATGACGCGCTGTGGCTCTTTCCCACCGTTTATAAGTATATTGCAGAAACTGGAAATACTGCATTTTTAGATGAGGTGATTCCCTTCGCCAACAAGGATGTGGGAAGTGTCTATGAGCATTTAAAGCGTGCAATTCAATTTTCTTTTGATCACTTAGGACCTCATGGACTGCCTGCCGGATTATATGCCGACTGGAACGACTGCCTGCGCCTCGGCACAGACGGCGAATCTTCCTTTGTAGCAATGCAGTTCTATTATGCAATGATCATCCTTAAAAATTTTGCTACATACAAAAACGACGAAACTTATATCCGCTATTTAGACGAAAAGCTTTCCCATATCGGCGCACTGATCCAGAAATTATGCTGGAGCCACGACCGATTTATACGCGGTTATACAGAAGATGGAGAACGCATCGGTGCCCCCACGGATCCTGAAGCCAATATATGGCTGAATCCGCAGAGCTGGTCCGTCATCAGCAGACTAGCTTCCGAAGAACAGGCAAAAGCCGCCATGGATAACGTATATGATTATTTAAATACACCCTTCGGCGCTGTCCTAATGAATCCGCCCTACCATGCCCACGCATTCGACGGCGCCCTTGCCGTCATTTATAACCAAGGCGTAAAGGAAAATGCCGGCATATTCTCACAGTCCCAAGGATGGCTGATCTTGGCGGAAGCATTGCTTGGACACGGTGAGCGCGCTTTTACCTACTTTATTGAAAATGCACCCGCCGCGCAAAATAACGATGCAGACATCCGTTATCTGGAACCTTACTGTTATGGACAATTCACAGAGGGACCAGCCAGCGAACATTTCGGACGCTCTCATGTCCATTGGCTGACCGGAACCGCTTCGACCATTATGGTAGGCTGCGTTGAAGGCATTTTGGGGCTCCGCCCTGATATAAACGGGCTGCTGCTTTCCCCGTCCATTCCACGCGCCTGGAAACACTTTGAAATACACAAAAGCTTTCGCGGAAAGCATCTCCACATTGTAGTGGAGAATCCCGATGCAAAGGAGTGCGGCTTTACAAAACTGGTCTTAAACGGCAAAGTTCTTGCCTCCAATTATATTTCTGCTGAGCTTCTGCAGGAAGAGAATGAAATCATTTTGACACTTTAATTCCCGGCAGTACAAAAATATCCTGGGTATGGCAAATCTTCCATCCCCAGGATATTTGTTACTTTATGTTTAAGGTTGTTCCGAATCCTCCGACGCCTTTGTATTCCACTGAACCATATAATTTTCATCCCGATATTTCTTAGGCGTCATTCCCACCGTCTCCCTGAACTGCTGGATAAAGTGGCTCTGGGAAGAAAAGGAAAGGCGATTGGCAATCTCAATCAGCGAATAGTCACTGAACCGCAAAAGATTTTTGGCTATATTCATCTTCTGTTCACGAATATATGCGCTCACAGATACCCCCGTCTCTTTCTTGAACAATCGGGATAAATAGCTGGCAGACACGCCAAACTCATCCGACAGATCTTCAATCGTGATCCGCTCCTTAATGTGAGAATAAATGTACTCTTTGCAGGCATTAATATGCTTGGAGTTCGTATCCTTCCGAAAATACCTGCGCATCTTCTCCGTATAATCCATCACCATTTCATCATGTAGGGTGCGCACCTCCTCCACGGTGTGAATGTGATCCAGCTTCTGGATATAAAAATCACTCAGCCGAAACGCCTGCTCCGACTCCATGCCATTCTGCCGGCACAAGCGTGTCACCATAGCCGTTGTGATTACAAAATGATATTTGAGATTCGTAACCGGATTACGCGATAACACCCCCACGCCATCACTCTGTACAAATCTCCCCATCTCGCAGTTTTTTCTCACGGCATCTACATCCCCATTGGCTACCGCCCAATAAAATAAAAACTCTTCTGACGGCGGTCTGTGCTCTATCTCATCAATATCATCTCCTGCTTCAAGAAGAAGCCATTCATCCTGATATCTCATGCGTCCTCCCCGAAAGCTGTGCTAACCGCATCTTGACCTGTTCCATCATCTGTGTATATTTGGTGTATTTTTCTTTTTCTTCCGCAATTTTTGCTTCCGGCGCTTTAGATAAGAATCTTTCGTTATTCAGCATGCCGTTGACACGAGCAAGTTCTCCCTCAAGCCGCTTTTCTTCCTTTTTAAGCCGCTGGGTCTCCTGGGCAATGTCCACAAGCTCTGCAAAGGGGATATAAAGGGTTGCGTTGGCGATTACTACAGATACTGCATCTTCTGCAATACCTTCCTTATCCTTCTGAATAGTCACTTCCGATGCATAAGCAAGGGACTGAAAGAACAGCTTTCCTTCCGTGAAAGCATTGATAATCTCTTCCTTTTTGCTAACCACGAACACCTGCGCCTTTCTGCTGGGCGCAACGTTCATTTCTGTACGAACATTCCGGATACCCCGTACCGCTTCCTTGACGATTTCAATGTCCTTTTCTTCTTTTTCAAAGTACCATTCCTTCCGGTACTTTGGCCAACTGGAAATCATAATAGATTCTTCTTCTGACTGCAGGGTACAAAAGATTTCTTCCGTGAGGAAGGGCATATACGGATGGAGCAGCTTAAGGGCGTTAAGCAACACCGTCTGGAGGGTCCAGAGTGCGGCATCCTTGCTGGCCTGGTCATCGGAATTGTAAAGACGCGGCTTTACCATCTCAATATACCAATCGCAAAATTCATCCCAGATAAAGTCATAGACCTTCTGGACTGCAATGCCAAGTTCAAAGCTGTCCATATTGTCGGTTACATCTTTGATCAGCGTATTCAATTTAGAAAGGATCCATTTGTCAACCGGCTCAAGAGAAGGCTCTGTTACCTTTAGTCCTTCTTCCGGCATGTTCATCATGATGAAGCGGGAAGCGTTCCAGATCTTGTTTGCAAAATTCCTGCTTGCCTCCACTCTCTCATAGTAGAAACGCATGTCATTGCCCGGCGCATTTCCTGTAATCAGGGTAAGCCGCAGGGCGTCGGCGCCGTACTGATCAATGATTTCAAGGGGATCGATACCATTACCTAAGGATTTGCTCATCTTCCGTCCTTGGGAATCCCTTACCAGTCCATGAAAAAGTACGGTCTTAAAGGGTTTTTCACCCATCTGCTCATAACCGGAAAAGATCATGCGGATAACCCAGAAAAAGATAATGTCATATCCGGTCACCAACACGTCTGTGGGATAAAAGTATTTCAGATCCTCTGTCTGATCAGGCCATCCTAATGTGGAGAAAGGCCAGAGCGCAGAGGAGAACCATGTGTCCAGCGTATCCGAGTCCTGGGTAAAGTGTTCACATCCGCATTTAGGGCATACCGAAGGCGCATCGGCGCTTACCACGATTTCCCCGCACTTATCGCAATAATATGCAGGAATCCGGTGTCCCCACCAGAGCTGTCTGGAAATACACCAGTCGCGGATATTGTCCGTCCAGTTAAAGTACGTCTTTTCCATACGCTTAGGAATCAGCTGGATATCGCCATTTTTGACTGCCTCCACAGCAGGCTTTATGAGTTCTTCCATCTTCACGAACCACTGCTGTTTGATCATGGGCTCAATGGTGGTCTTGCACCGGTCATGGGTTCCCACATTATGAGAATAGTCTTCAATTCTCACCAAAAGTCCCATCTCGTCCAGTTCTTTTACAATCGCCTCTCTCGCCGCATAGCGGTCCATGCCGCAGAACTTGCCGCCATTTTCATTGATGGTTGCATCATCATTTAAGATGTTGATTTCCGCCAGCTGATGACGCTTTCCAACCTCGAAATCGTTAGGGTCATGGGCAGGGGTGATCTTTACCACGCCGGTACCAAATTCCATATCTACATAAGAATCTGCCACCACAGGAATTTCCCTGTTGATAAAAGGCAGCATCAGCTTCTTTCCAATAATATCTTTATACCTGTCATCCTCAGGGTTGACCGCTACCGCAGTATCCCCCAGCATAGTCTCCGGTCTGGTGGTGGCAAACTCTACGAACCGGGTGGCGCTCACGCTGCCTTCCTCCTCAATCACCGGATATTTAATGTGCCAGAAATGTCCTGCCTGCTCTGCATACTCCACCTCCGCATCCGATATGGAAGTGTTGCACACAGGACACCAGTTGATAATCCGGCTGCCTTTATAGATCCAGCCCTTTTCATGCATCTTGCAGAACACTTCCGTTACCGCCTTATTACAGCCCTCATCCATGGTAAAACGCTCTCTGTCCCAGTCGCAGGAGGAACCCATTTTCTTAAGCTGGCTGATAATCCGGCTGCCGTACTCCTTTTTCCATTCCCACGCCCGTTCAAGAAACCCGTCGCGCCCTAAGTCTTCCTTGCTGATGCCTTCTTCCTTCAGCTTTTCAATGATCTTGACCTCCGTCGCAATGCTGGCGTGATCTGTCCCCGGCTGCCAGAGGGCATTGTAACCCTGCATCCGCTTAAAGCGGATGAGAATATCCTGCATGGTATTGTCCAGCGCATGTCCCATGTGAAGCTGCCCTGTGATATTTGGAGGGGGGATCACGATGGTAAAGGGTGTCTTTGCGTGATCTACTTCGGCGTGGAAATACTTCTTTTCCATCCATTTTTCATAAATTCTGTCCTCGATTCCCTTAGGATCGTAGGTCTTTGCAAGTTCTTTCTTCATAACGATTCTCCTTTACTTCAAATCTGTGCATAAAAAGCGCCCTTCACAGACTTTTATTTCATCTGCAAAGGGCGCATGTTCTTTCGCTGCGCGGTACCACCTTCATTTATCACTTAAGCGATTTCTTTCAAAATCCTATCCGCTAACGGGGATAAGGCGTGAGGGCTTACTTCTGTTCGGTCCTCCGGTTCCAAAGCTACCTTCCGCATTCCTTTCCTTGAAACCTTCCAGCACTGTGCTTAGAGGTCAGCACAGGGTCTCTTCTCTGACAGGCAGGGGGTACGTACTCCTCTTCTTCATTACCTTTATCTGTGAAGTTATTCTTATCTTAGTAGCCATCTTTGCCTTTGTCAAGAAAGAATTTTATTTTCACTTCACTTTTACTTTCAAAATCCCTTCCCCGTAAATATCCTGCCAGAATCTCATTGCCATCTGTGCTTCCTCATCGTCCACACCCACCAGTTTGGAAAATTCGTACGCGGCTTCGTCCATCTTTCCCTTTCTGCGCAGCTCTACAATCTGTTTTACTTCATCCCCATAATAGATAATGCCGTAATAGTTTACGAACCGTTTCCAGGACTTTAAAAAGCGTAAGGGGAATACCGGCGAAAAGAGACCGCTGGCAATCATCAGGTAACGAATCAATAAAAACGCCGCAAATCCCACGGCAAAGCTTAAAAATTCTGCCCTGCCTTCCCATTCCTCCCTGGAAAACTCTTCAAATCCTCCCCGCATATCTATGTAAAAGGAAGTGTCTGTCAGTGTATGTCCTGTCTCTTCTACCGCTTCTATCAATCCCTCGTCCAGCTGTTCCCTAACCACTCTTCCCACCGGCAGTACCCGATAGATATCCGGAAACAGGTCGGTATCATCCTCATCGTGGTCATATTGGGCGTTATAAAAATTCTCGTCCGCCAATACCACCTCACCTGATTCTAATTCATAAATCTTATAAAAAACATTGTCATAATATACAGAGTCAAGTTCATTTTCACGCTCTATATGGGCAGTAAAATAATCTTCCTTCATCATATCTGAAATGCTGTCTGCCACCGGTGTCCCCCTGCCCGCCACGGCGCCGATTTCCACATCGGAGACTACCTCCTCCTTAGATTTTTCCTCCATAACGTCAATCACCTTTCCTGCCCCGAAGTTGACCAGCGATCCAACCCCAAAAGCCATCACCATGGCGACTGCAAAATCAAACCGTATCTTTGCCATAATGCCTCCTCATATCAATTGATAAAATCTTCTTTTCCGCGCGCAAGGGAAAACTCTGTATAAGAAAAATAATAGGTTCCCTTATCTTCACAACATCCCCTTCTGGGAAGAAAGTCCTTAATCCTTACCATGCGGTCCCCGCATTTTTCGCACTTATAGCCACAGACATAACAGCCTCTATGACCGCCTGAAATCGCACTTACCGAAGGCACCCTCACCATATTCTCGGCGAGATAAGGGAGGGGATTTTGATAAGACTCCTCCCCCGCCGCTGGAATCTGAAAGATTCCGTCCATCTCCGTCATAGGACGCATCTTCCCCTTACACTTGCTGCATATCGTGTGATTCTTCATATCAATTGATTTTATTCCGTAAATAAGCCCTATTAACATTGCAACTGCAATTGCTCCCAGGAAAAATCCATACTGAATCAGCGGAGAACTATCTTTCAATACTCTCTGCATTACGCCGCTCAATATGGCGCCTATGGGTATACCTACAAATCCCGTCACAAGACTTAGGACAAATACTACCAGAAGACACTCGCCTTTCATCCCACGGTCTTCTTCCCGTGCAAGAATCATTCTTTCCATCTTATGCTCCCTCATTTGCTTTCTTTTTCTATTTTTCTATCCAATCAAAATCTGATAAGACGCCTTCCACACACCTCCCGGCGCAAGCAGATTCTCCCACTCCCGTTCTTTCAATTCTCCCGCAAAATTTTCATGGTCGCACCTGCCATACCATGGTTCGATGCAGATAAAGGGCGCATTTTTGTGCGGCGGAGACCAGATTCCAAATAGCGGAACCTCCATCTTCACCGTAAGATATGCCGTCTTGTCCGGTCTGCAAAAAGCCACCTCTTTTGCCTGGTCATGTTCAATTACCAGCGCATCATGGTCGAACATATGCTCCGTGATCTGCAAGTATCCTTGGTCCAGCATATAAGTATCCTTTTCATCCGTCGCCATCCCCTTGTCACTGACCCTGGTGCTTACCACCTTTTCCTGCGCGTCGAATCTAAGAAAATAGTCCGTCTGTTTCTCTCCATCCTTAATCGGACAGTTAAAAGCAGGATGACCGCCAATGGAAAAGGGCAGTTCCTCTACGCCCGGGTTCTCCACCTGCCAGCACACCTCTACGCCTGCTTCCAGCAGACGATACCCCAGCTTTAACACAAATGCATATGGATAGTTCTGCCTCGTCTGTTCACTGTCCTTTAACACCAACCAGATCTCATCCTCCGCCTGTGATAAAAGTTCCAATTCCATATCCCTGGCAAAGCCGTGCTGACCCATGGAAAAGGTCTTTCCCTTGGTCCTGTACTCCTTATTCTTCACGCCCCCTACAAAGGGGAACAATACCGGTGAAGTCCTTCCCCAGAAAGCCGGATCTGCATTCCACAGATATTCCGTCCCGTCGCTTCTTCTTTTCAGTGATTTTAGTTCCGCCCCCTTTGACTGGATCTGAATCTCCACTGCCTCATTTTTCAAACCGTAAATTGCCATCGCCCTCTCCTTCCTTAATCCTCGTCTTCAATATCCACAAAGGATGCATCGATGATTCTTTCTTTGTCTCTTTTCACCTTAAACACCCTTGAAAGGATCCATATATCTGACACCCCGTCATAAATCAGAAATACACCGATGATCCTCACCACCAGCTCAATTGCCTTGAAAGGATTGAAAATCAGCACACCGCCGAAAATCACCGTGAGCATTCCCAGCACAAATGCCAGCCACCAGTTTTCGTAACCGTCCTTTTTCAGCGCAAGCGCCTGCACAACATTATGTAAACCATGTATAACGATCAAAACTCCAACGATCACTGGCACCGCCACGATGATCATCTCCGGCTTCAGCAAAATCCAAAGCCCGATCACCGCAAAGACAATGCCCAGAAGCATCATTCCCTGCAGAACAATGGTCCTTTCTCTGTTAAACAAGTAAATAGCAATCTGCAAAATGCCGTACGCTAAGAGCACGCCCCCAAGCAGCATACAGATGATCTGGCTTGTAGCCCCCGGCCAGATGACCAGCACCAGCCCGAGCAGCGCACAGACCGCCGCCGATATCGTATAATTTGCCTTTAAACTCTTTAAAAAATCTGCCATGTCATTCTCTCCTTTTCTTACCATAATATCTTTTTTTCAAGGCTTCATAAATCAGATAAGCGATATATCCAAGCACTGCCCCGAAGCAGTTCAAAAGGATATCATCCACATCAAAAGCGCCGAATGCACTGAAAAGCTGGAAGACTTCAATTCCAAGAACAAAAAGGAATGCATTGATCAGCATCACCAGAAAGTTCCTGCCATGCTTCAAGACATACGGCAGCAGAAAACCAAAGGGAATGAATACCACCACATTCCCTACCAGATTTTCAAAACTGTTGAGCTTATAGGAATAATCTATATACATACGTATGGTCTTAAACAACGTGAAATTAGCCGTATCCAGTCCCTCCAGAATCACCCCTTTTTCCCAGGTGGCGGCAATTGCCCTTAATTGCTCCAGAGGATACTTAAAAATAATCACCTTAATCACAATCAGTAAATATATAAAGAAAATTAATCTGACATATTTCTTATGAAATTGTCTCTTTTCCACTAATAACGAACCTCCATCAAAGTAAGCCCCTTAGCAGGCGCAAGCGCCCCTGCCTGTTCTCTGCACCCGTGCGCCAACACTTCTGCAATCTCTTCCGGTCTTCTCTTGTGTGCGCCCACTTCCAACAATGTACCTGTCATGATACGGACCATATGGTATAAAAACCCATTGCCGCTGTACCAAAACCGGATTTCATCTTCCGTTCCCGCTGCCTGCGGGGACAGACTTTTCCCTTTTTCTATGCGGATAGACTCAATAGTCCTCACGGTAGACTTTTTCCCCTTCTTAGCCGATGTAAAAGCCTTGAAATCATGGGTTCCGATCAGATATTCTGCCGCCTGTCTCATCGCCTCAAGATCCAGCTTTTCAGGCACCGTATAAGTATATCTTCTGTCAAACACATGGGGAATATGCGTGTTCCGTACACGGTAACAGTAAGTTTTCCCCTTTGCATTCAGCCTGCTGTGAAACCGCTCAGGCACTTCCTCCAAGGAAATCACTGCAATATCCTCCGGAAGATAGGTGTTCATATACTCCATGATCTCCCCGGCACTCAGATTCGTATCTGCATGAAAATTGGCGGTCTGACCTAACGCGTGTACCCCTGCGTCCGTTCTGCCAGATCCTTGCACTTCTATCTCCTGCCCTGTCATCTTCGTAAGCAGCGCATTTAATTTGCCCTGAATGGTGCGCTCCGTACTTTCCTGCTTCTGCCATCCCTGATATCGGGTCCCCTCATATTGCAGTATCATCTTAAAATTTCGCAACTATTGTACCTCCCAGGGATTTTCTTTTCCCTCCACAAAGTATTTACAACCAAGCAGAGAGTCCCTGACCACCGTCTCCACACAGTCATCCGTATAAAAAGCCATATGATGGCTTACCGTTACATTGGGGAACCCTCTTAGAATTGCCAGTTCCCTATTATTCAGTATATCTGATTTGCGGTCATAATAATACAGTTCAAATTCATTTTCTACCACATCTAAACCGGCGCCGCCTATTTTACCGCTTTCAATGCCTGCAATCAGCGCCTGTGAATCGATCAGCGCGCCCCTTGCAGTATTGATAATCATTACACCATCCTTCATTTGTGAAATCGTTTTCTCATTGATCATATGACGATTTTCACTGGTGAGCGGCGTATGGAGTGAGATTACATCCGCCTGTCTCCACATTTCTTCCAATGTTACATAGGGCACCCCTGATTCCTTTACTTCCGCACTTTCATACAAATCATAGGCAATCAAACGGCAGCCGAAACCGGACAGATCCTTTAGCACCGTCCTTCCAATCCTGCCCGTTCCTATAATGCCTACCGTCAAATCTTTCAATTCCCTTCCCTGGATTCCTTTGATGGTATAATCCTGTATGTTGGTTCGCTCCAAGATCCGTTTCATCCTGCGGATAGTCATAAGCAGCAACATCACCGTGTAATCCGCCACACCGCAGGGACCATAAGGCGCATTGGCAACCGTCAGCCCAAGTTCTTTCGCCGCTTTTATATCAATGTGGTCATAACCGATTGTTCTTGTAGTCACATATTTCACACCGTAATCCGCAAATACTTTAAGCAGACCTGCCGTCATCTGGGATGTAAGAATGTCGATACATTCGCTTCCCTTGGCAAGCGACGCGTTCTTCTCGTCCGGCGCGTCCGGACACAATATCAGCTCTATCCCAAACTCCCTTCCAAGTTTTTCAAATAAATCCTTTTCATCGAAGGGTCTGCAGCTATATACAGTCACTCTCATTTCTTCTTCCCCTTTTCATCTGCCATTTCCTGCTGTTTTCTCCTTGCTTCTATGCGCGCTTTCTCTTCTTCCCGGTAGATATGTATGGCAACCATATCCTCTTCCTTTAGGTGTCTGAAGTTGCTGACACTGGCGTACAGTATCTTAAGGCTATTCAAGGTAGTGTCAAAAACGCCTTCCTCATACATCGTCAGGACGATGATGCCGATTGGTACCGCAATAATCATCCCAACCACGCCCCCAGCCTTAAAACCTATAAACAATAAGAACAGGGTTGGTATGGAGGAGAGACCGATGGATTCTCCCACGATTTTGGGCTGAATCAACTGTCTTGCAAGCTGCCCTACTCCCCATATGATGAGCAGCCCTATCACCATTTTATAATCCGCGCTCAAAAATCTCACCACTGCCCATGGCACAAGCACCGTTCCTGTTCCAAAAAAGGGAAGGAAATCAAGAAATGCCACGCCGATGGCAATCAGGAACGCATACCTAACCTTTAAAATGGTAAACCCTATTGCCAAGAGGACATACATCCACAATTCTATCTTGAGCTGTGCCTTGAAATAGCCTCCTACGGCACGCTTTAACCCTCGTTTAATCATGTTGAAACGTTCCGTAATAGCCTCCGGCAGCACCTTGGAGAGAAGCTGGGGCACATAGTCCTTTTCTGCAACGAAGAAATATGCAGACAGGACACTCATAATAATACCAATCAAAATGGACGGAAGATTTTTGGCAAAACGGCTGAGTGCTTCAATGGTAGGCGTACTTAAGCCCCCAAAAAGACCGCCCAGATATTCTCCCACATTTGCAGAAATGTTTTTAAAAGTCGTCTGCACTTCCTTTGGAAGATATCTGCTTGCCGCCGCCAGTTTCTGCCCGATTACCGCAAAATCTTTCTGCGTGTTTTCCCACATTTCCGGCAGCGCGCTGATAAACTCTGTCATCTCTTCTGCCAGTTTCACTCCAAGAAAATATCCCGCCACAACGACAAGCGCTATGACTGTTATAATCACAAATGCTGTTCCGGCTTTTCTCTTCACTCTTAATTTCTTTTCAAAAAATCTGACCAGAGGATTTGCAATCAGCGCAATGATCCATCCAACTACAAATGGCATGAAATAAATAACAATCCTGGGAAGCACAAAAATGCAGAAAAGCAGAAGCATCAGCATAATTCCCAAATTGACAAATACCTTTAGATATGTTGTTTTATTCCATCCGTTATCCTTCATATTTCTGTTCCTCATTTTCCAGATATGCATCTAGAAGTTCATAGATTTCCTCTCTGCCCTGCTTCGTCTGTGCAGAATAGGGGATGACTATGGTGTTTTTAACTACCTTAAGACCGTCCTTTATCATTTTAACATGCTTTTGCACCTGACTTCTGTTGATCTTGTCCTGCTTGGTGGCTATGATAATGGGTTCAAATCCCTGTCTTAAAATCCAATCATACATCATCCTGTCATTGCCGGAAGGCTCATGCCGGATGTCGATCAAAAGGAACACTGCCCTCAGCTGTTTCGAGCTGTGAAGGTAGTTTTCAATCATTCGTCCCCATTTTGCTTTCTCCGCCTCGTTTGCCTTGGCGTAGCCATAGCCGGGAAGATCCACAAAATACATCTGATCATTGATATTATAAAAGTTGATGGTCTGAGTCTTGCCCGGCTGTGCGCTGGTCCTTGCCAGCGCCTTCCGGTTCATCAGCCCGTTGATCAGGGATGACTTTCCCACATTGCTCTTGCCTGCGAAAGCCACCTCCATATACGCATTGTCCGGCAATTTGCTGGTTATACCGCACACAGTCTCTAAATTTACATTCTTAATTACCATTTCATCACTCCTTAAGCAGCGCATGCTTTAAGACTTCCTTCATCGTCTTTACATGGGTGATTGTAAGTCCTTCTTTAATTTCCTGGGAAATCTCTTCTATATCCTTCTTATTCTCAAAGGGCACCAGCACTTCTTTGATGCCTGCCATCTTGGCTGCCAGAATCTTCTCCTTCAATCCGCCAACCGGCAGCACCCTTCCCCTAAGCGTGATCTCTCCAGTCATTGCCAGATCGCTGCGCACCTTCCGGTCCGTAATAGCTGAAAAAAGAGCGGTCGCCATGGTCACGCCGGCTGACGGACCATCCTTTGGAACAGCGCCTTCAGGGATATGTAAGTGAAAATCATTCTCTTTGAACATTTCAGGATCAATATGATTTTCCCTGCCAATGGACCTCACATAACTGATGCCGATCAGGGCAGATTCCTTCATCACGTCACCCATCTGCCCGGTAAGCTCGATTTCCCCCTTTCCAGGCATCACATTGACTTCTATCTGCAGCGTATCGCCGCCCACGCTGGTCCATGCAAGTCCGCGCACAATCCCTGTCTGGGGCTCTTTATCTGCCTTATCCAGACTATACTTTCTTTTCCCTAAATATTTGTCAAGATTGGAAGCAGTCACTTTGATTTTTTCCTGCGCATCTCCTGCTTCCCGTATCTCCAGAATTTCCTTTGCCGCCTTGCGGCAGATGTCCCCGATCTTGCGCTCCAGTTCTCTGACGCCGGCTTCCTTTGTGTAATAGGTGATGATATTCTTAAGGGCGCCATCCTGAACCGAAAGCATCTGTCTGTCCAGACCATTCTTTTCCAACTGCTTGCCAAGGAGATGTTCCTTTGCAATGTGGAATTTCTCATTTTCTGTATAACTGTTCACCTCGATGATTTCCATACGGTCCAAAAGAGGTCTGGGAATCGTCTGGGTGGTATTGGCGGTTGCAATGAATAAAACCTCCGAAAGGTCAAGGGGAATTTCCACATAATGATCCCGGAATCTCACATTCTGTTCCCCGTCCAGCACTTCTAGCAGCGCTGAGAAGGTGTCTCCCTTATAATCATTGCTCACCTTGTCAATCTCATCTAACAGCATCAGCGGATTTTTTACCCCCGCCTGCTTGATTCCTGCAGCGATCCGCCCCGGCATCGCGCCAACATAAGTCCTGCGGTGTCCCCTGATTTCCGCCTCATCCCTGACGCCGCCTAGGCAGATTCTGATATACTTCTTATCAAGCGCTTTGGCAACGCTCTTTGCAATGGACGTCTTTCCGGTTCCCGGCGGTCCCACCAGGCATATCATGGGGCTTTCCCCTTTGCTGGTCAGGCAGCGCACTGCCAAGAACTCCAAGATCCGTTCTTTCACCTGATCCAGCCCATAGTGGTCCTTGTTGAGAATCTCCTTCGCCCGACTCATGCTTTCATTGTCTTTAGAAGCCTTGTCCCATGGCAGTTCTAAAAGCGTTTCAATATAAGCACGCTCCACCGCGCTCTCCGAACTGCTTCCCGACAGATTTTTAAACCGTGTGATCTCCTTTCTTATCTTTGCCTTCACCTCTTCCGACGCCATAAGGCTCTCTAACGCCTCCTCAAACTGGTCGGTATCTGAAAAGGAACTCTCTTCCCCCAGTTCCTGCCTGATATAATGGAGCTGCTCTCTCAAAAGATAAGTTCTTTGATTTTTATCCACTCTCTCCTTAACGTTATGGGTCAATTCCTCTCTTGCCTTAGCGATTTCAATCTCATTTAATAAATGTTCACATAAGATATCATACCGCTCTTTTATGGAAACAGCTTCTAAAACCTGCTGCTTTTTTTCATAATTCATGGGGAGATTCATTGCAATCTGATCCAGCAGACTGCCGATGTTCTTGATCTGGGCATATCTGTGCACTGCATTTTTGTCAATCTTAGGGTAATGGGCAGCAAAGATGGCAAAGTGCTCCTTAATCTGTCTGAGCATTGCCTCCTCCTGAATCCCGCTTATCTGTTCCCGTTCCTTCTCCTCATCCACTGCTTCCAGATCCGCTTCAAGGAATTTTCCGTTTTCCCCACTGAGCTTAAGCAGGATTCCCCGCCTGATTCCCTCCACCAATACTCTTACAATCTGGTTGGGAAGCTTTGTGATCTGCTTAACTGCCGCAATGGTTCCTGTTTTGTAAAGCTGCTCTTCCCCCGGCGTTTCAACTCCCGGATCTTTCTGGGCTGTCAGGAAAAGTTTTCCGCCCTTTATCATTGCATACTCTAATGCCTGCATGGATTTTTCCTTATTCAGGTCAAAATGGATGACCGTTCCTGGAAGAATCGTCATCCCGCGAAGGGGAATGACTGGCATCGTAAGAATCTGCCTCGTTTCTTCATTTCTCTCACTCATTCACTATATTTCCTCTCACAATGCTTTAAAGCACTCTTACGCAAAATGCCGCCTGTCGGCGGCATTTCTTATCTGGCCTTACGCATTACTTCACGATGTATCAATAAAGGTTTACTTGTACCTTCTACCGCTCCTTTTGTAATAACGCATTCTTCTATTGTTTCATCCGAAGGGATCTGATACATCACATCCATCATCGCTTTCTCCATGATGGAACGAAGTCCCCTGGCTCCCGTCTTACGTTCAAATGCCTGCTTTGCAATAGACTCAATTGCATCTTTTTCAAAGCTTAACTTGACTTCGTCAAAGTCAAACAGCTTCTGGTACTGCTTGATCAGCGCGCTTCTTGGCTCCGTAAGGATCCTGTAAAGCGCCTTTTCATCCAGTCCTTCCAGTGATACATTGATGGGCACGCGCCCCACAAATTCCGGTATCAGTCCAAACTTCACCAAGTCCTGAGGGGTCACTTCTTTTAGTACCTCACTGATCTCCCGATTGTTTTTGCTTGCGATCTCCGCATCAAAACCGATGGAATTACGGTTCAGCCTGTTCTCAACGATTTTTTCCAAACCATCAAAGGCTCCGCCGCAGATGAATAAAATATTGGAAGTATCCACCTGAATCAGCTCCTGATGCGGATGCTTTCTGCCTCCCTGAGGCGGTACGCTTGCCACCGTCCCCTCAATAATCTTAAGGAGCGCCTGCTGTACACCTTCGCCGGATACGTCCCTGGTGATAGAGACATTCTCACTCTTTTTAGTGATTTTATCAATCTCATCGATGTAAATGATTCCTAACTGTGCACGTTCCACATCATAATCCGCCGCCTGGATCAGCTTAAGAAGAATGTTCTCCACATCCTCCCCCACATATCCCGCCTCGGTAAGTGTGGTGGCGTCCGCAATGGCAAAGGGCACATTGATAATCTTCGCCAAGGTCTGTGCCAGGTAGGTCTTTCCCGAACCGGTAGGTCCGATCATGATGATGTTGCTCTTTTGAAGTTCCACATCATCCATATCCTTAGGTGCTGTGACTCTCTTGTAATGATTGTACACGGCAACCGCAAGAACCTTTTTGGCATCCTCCTGACCAATTACATAGTCATCCAGAAAATCCTTGATTTCCACTGGTTTTAACAGATTAATATCAAGTTCTGTCTCTTCGATTTCTTCCTCATATTCTTCTTCTACAATATCAGCACATATTTCAACGCACTCATCACAGATATACACGCCCGCGGGACCTGCTATCATTTTTCTTACCTGATCCTGTGTCTTATTACAAAAAGAACACCTGATGTTGTCAGAACTTTTTCCTGCCATCTTCTTACCTCTTACCTGTTAATTGTCAGAACGCTTGTAAAGAACTCTGTCAATCAAACCATATTCCATCGCTTCCTCGGCAGTCATCCAGTTATCTCTTTCTGTGTCTGCCGCAATCACATCATAGTCTTTACCTGTGTTTTCTGCCAATATCTTATTTAATTTTTCTTTTGTATGCAGAATATGTTTGGCTGCAATCTCAATTTCCGTAGCCTGCCCCTGAGCGCCGCCTAAAGGCTGATGAATCATCACTTCCGCATTGGGGAGCGCAAGCCTCTTGCCTTTAGCGCCTCCTGCCAGAAGGAATGCGCCCATGCTGGCTGCCATGCCGATACAGTTGGTGGATACGTCACATTTGATATACTGCATCGTGTCATAAATCGCCATCCCCGCCGTTACGCTTCCGCCGGGGCTGTTGATATAAAACTGGATATCCTTTTCCGGATCTTCCGCCTCTAAGAACAGCATCTGCGCTACGATAAGGCTTGCTGTCACTTCATTGACTTCTTCTCCCAAAAATATGATTCTTTCTTTTAAAAGTCTTGAATAAATATCGTAGGAACGCTCTCCCCTACTTGTCTGTTCAATGACATAAGGTACTAAACTCATTGCTGCATCCTCCTTACTGCCTTGCAAAACATGATTTTTTATTTTTCTTTTGCGTTTTCTACTGCAAATTCAGCTGCTTTTCTCACTGCAATATCTGCCTTAATCTGAGACACGCTCTTTTCAGGAAGCATTTCTTTTACCTTGTCTACTTCCATCTGATAAGCTTCCGCCATTACCTTTAATTCTTCTTCGTAGTCTTCCTCGGATGCTTCGATCTTTTCTGCCTTCACGATCTCTTCAAGCACCAGTCTGGACTTGATTCTCTTCTCCGCCTGGGGTTTTACCTGCTCGAACATCTTGTCATAAGTGGAGCCTGTGAACTGGAAGTACTGGTCAAGAGATAAGCCCTGCATCTGGATTCTCTGGGCAAATTCATCTACCATCTGTCTCTGCTGTGTGGCAAGCATCGCTTCGGGAATCTCCATTTCAGAATCGTTCACGATCGCTTCAATTACTGCTGCCTCCTTGGCATCCTTTGCCTCTTTGGCTTTCTCTTCTGTCAGTTTAGCCCTGATATCTGCTTTGTATTCTTCCAAGGTGTCAAATTCTGAAACTTCAGATGCGAACTCGTCATCAAGTTCAGGAAGTTCTTTTTCTTTGATTTCCTTGATTGTACACTTAAATACGGCTGCTTTTCCCTTTAATTCTTCTGCCTGATAGTCTTCGGGGAAGGTAACGTTCACTTCCACTTCCTCGCCAATCTGCGCGCCCACTAGCTGCTCTTCAAAGCCGGGGATAAATGCGCCGGAACCGATGGTCAGGGGGTAGTTTTCACCTTTGCCGCCTTCAAATGCCGTTCCGTCAACAAAGCCCTCAAAATCGAGCACGGTCATATCGCCGTCCTTCACCGCTCTGTCTGTGACTTCAATGTTTCTGGCATTATTTTCTCTTTCCTGGTCTATCTTTGCGTCAACTTCTTCCTCTGTCACTTCTGTGTCTGCTTTTTCAACCTTGACGCCTTTGTACTTTCCTAATTTTACCGGCGGTTTAAGGGCAACCTCAGCGGTAAAAATAAAGGGCTCGCCCTTTTTGATCTGGGTCACATCGATGGTGGGGGAAGACACGATATCCTCTCCGCACTCTTCCACTGCCTTTTCATAGGCATCGGGAATCAGTTCATTGGCTGCATCCTCATAAAAGATTTCCGGTCCGTACATCTTCTCTATCATCTGACGGGGCACTTTGCCCTTTCTGAATCCGGGAACGCTGATTTTATTCTTGTTCTTTAAGAATGCATTCTGTAATGCCTTTTCCAGTTCTTCTGCGGAAACTTCGATTGTAAGTTTCGCCATGCTTTTTTCTAACTTTTCTACCTGTACACTCATCCTTGTACATCCTCCTTATAAGTCTGTGTCTTTATGTGAACCTGCCGCTTACTGGGCAAATTGTAAGCATACTCACAGTCATTTTACGATTATAGCATATAAAAAAAAAAAATACCAGAAATTTCTGCACTTAAAACCTCTCACCTGCTGAATAAACGATATCTCTCTTCCCTTACATACATAATCCAGTCTTCATAACGCTGCATCGCATCATCGATCTGCTCCTTGGCAGACTCCCAGTCGTAATTATATTCCGCCCACAGCGCCTCCTGCTGCTCCTTGGTATAGGTTTCCCATTCAGAGCCATACAATTCCCCAAGATAAGCCATCCTCTTTGCCGTCTCCTGTTTCTCCTTTGTGAAACGGACTGCCGATACCGCCATTATAAGCCAAAACAGAAAAACCACCCCCCAAAGCACAAGCTGCTGGAATTTCCATCCGCTGTGGATACGCTCAATGCAGTCCTCCTTCGACTCGGCACATGGAAGGTATAACTTCAAATACTTTATCAAATCAGATCTCATTTCATAATCCAGTTCCCGCCCCAATGACCGGCTAATTTGGGAATGAATCTTTTTCTGAAAGGTCTTCCCCTCCCGGGTACAAAACCTGTCCGTACAAAAGGCAGGCAATCTGGGCCAAGGCAATTTCCTTATAAGAAAGCTGCGAAGGCTGGTCTCCCATTTCCCATCACCCGGTCTGTTCTCGTCTGTATGATATTGCTTCAAATATTTATCAAAAAATAAAACCGTCTTCCTCCGCCAACCTGGAAGCTTACATATCGTGCGCACAAATTCCATCCGGAAATCCGTATCGTGAAATAAATGCTCAAAATCCTTCCGATTCAGATAATAGTCCCATGCAATCAGGTTATTCCTAAGATATGGGTTCTTCGCAATCAGCAGAAACTGCTTGAAAAAGTGTTCCTTATCCCCGTACACATCTATACCGCTGAAATCAAACGTTCTCTCCGCCTGCGACTGCGGAGGAACCTCGGGCGCCTCCTCAAGCATTGGGGGAACCACGGGCGCCTCCTCAGGCATTGGGGGAATCGCTGCCGTTATATTCCGGCGCTTTGCCATCCGCACTGCAGATTTATATGCATTTTGTAAAGCTGAAAATTCCTCCGGATGTTCCTCCGGGTGATACAGCTTTGCCTGTCTCGCGTAAGCTGATTTGATCTTATCAATATCTGCCGTAGGCGCAATGCCGAGCAGTTCCCATATGTTCATATTTTTCCTCCAAACACCTTGATTCCGTAGCTTCTTATGCCGTTTTGCCGGCTTTCTCCTGATTATTCCTCTTCATTGTCATCCTCGAAAAAAGATTCGTCAAAACCATGGAAATCAAATTTATTCCTTTCCACTGCCTCCAAATATACAGATAACTGTACACATGCTTCTCTCCGCATACGTGCATTGCGTTCTTTCATCATAACTGCCCGAAATCTGGCAATCTGTTCAGCAAGATACGCCCTCGCCAAAGGAGTGCTTTCCTGATAAAGGCGCTGCGCCTTTTCCAATAAATAATGGACATTTTCATCCTCCATTGAACTTAGCGTCATCTCCCGCAGCTGCTTAAGGCGTTTTTCCAGTTCTGCTTCGCTAAGTCCCATTTTTTTATTCATAATCACACGATGAAGCGTCTGTTCTCCGCTGACAATCTTGATATCCAATATGCCATTAATGTCATACATAAAGGTGATCCTTGCCTTGACTTTTCCTCTTGGCTCCTGCGGCAGTCCCACCACCTGCATCGTTCCAAGCAGCAGATTTTCCCTCGCAATCATATTGTCTCCCTGATAAATAGGAAACTTCATTACCGTCTGATAGTCCTCTACAGTAACATATTCTCTAGTGTGACTACATGGCAGCGTATCATTCCTCTCAATAATTGGGGAGAAACTGCCATCATAAATCTCTGTTCCCAGAGAAAATGGACAAATATCCGCCAGTATCATGTCCTTCACATCCCCAACGCGTTCCTTAATTGCGGCAGCGATCCCCACCCCCGCAGCAATGCTTTCATCAGGGCTTAAATCCTTAACCACCGGAATAGTAACCAGACTTTTCAGATACTGCTCCACCACCGGCATTTTGGAAGAACCGCCTACCAGAATAAGCTTATCGATATCCTCCATCTGCATGCCACTGTCATTGATGACTCTCCTGATCGGTATGGACATGCGCTTAAACAGTTCCATACTTATATGTATCAAATGCTGGTTCGTCATCTGCATTACATATTCCCGATCCTGAATGTATACCTTTCGCTCCGCCTTATCTTGATTGGTAAGCTCTCTCTTGAGTATCTCCGCTTCCTTTAAAATAATCCCCTGCTCTTCTTTGGTCAAATCATCCTTGACCATATGATGTTCTTTATAAAAATCCTCCGCTATGATTTCGTTGAAATCTTTTCCGCCCAGATAATTGTCTCCCGACACCGCCTGAATCTCTACCAGATTGTCAAAAGCGTCAACAAGGGAAATATCCAGCGTACCGCCCCCGAAATCAAAGATAATAAACGTCTCTGTTTCTTCCACTCCCATATGGTGCTTCAACGCCACGGCAGACGGTTCATTGATCAGCCGCTCCACGTTTAAGCCCGCCAACTTTCCCGCGTTTTTGGTAGCGCACCTCTTGTCATCGTTAAAATATGCCGGAACGCTTATAACTGCCTCCGTCACTTCTTCTCCTAAATAAGCCTCCGCATCCTCTTTCAGCCGACGCAGCACAAAGGAAGACAGATCTTCTGCCGTATAATATTTCCCATTGGCAACGTAGCGATAACTACTCCCCATATTCCGCTTGAATTCTGCAAATGTGACGGACGGCGCCGTAATCAGCCGCTCCTTTGCCACCTTGCCCACATATACTTCCCCATCTTCTCCGAAGCTGACAACGGAAGGTGTCAGATATTCCCCAAAGATATTGGGGATCAATTCAATCTTTCCATTCCGCCAGATACTGGCAAGGCTGTTTGTCGTTCCCAAGTCAATTCCTATCACTGCCATAAATACCCCTCCTCCCACATATAGCTCATCCAATCTATTCCTGCCGACGATCTAATCCGTTCTTCTTCCTTTGAAAGCTCCTGTAAAATCGCTGTTTCTCCTATAATCATTTCCGTACCTGCATACATTCCTCTAAATTCCCCCTCTTTTTCACCTGCTTCATAAAATTCATACTTTTCCAATAATTCCCCCGACCTATCCATCATTTTAATTTTCGTAAGAACGCCCTCACATGAAAAAGCTAGCAAAATACGTTCGCCCTCTTCAAACAAATGGCTAAATTCCTGTCCTTGTATGAGG
The DNA here is from genome assembly GCA_949878435.1 of uncultured Lachnospiraceae bacterium. Taxonomy (GTDB): domain Bacteria; phylum Bacillota; class Clostridia; order Lachnospirales; family Lachnospiraceae; genus Suilimivivens. The sequence goes on along the minus strand of CATLAK010000019.1, from coordinate 20,120 downwards.
TAGGAATATTTCTCTACTCTCTCTTCCTCTTGATACTCATAACGATGGAATGTACGGAAAATCTCTTCTTCCTTTACCTCATATTCCATCTCGGCAGCCAGGCGTCCATCAGCATCATACTGACGCGCACTATAGTATACCAGCCCCCCATCTGAATAGTTCATCTCCTGCAAAAGAAAATCCCCCTCGTTCCACACCCGGTAAAAGGGAGGCGATACGACGAACGCTTCTTGGTCTCTCTGCCACCTATAACTCAACTGCAAAATATGATTTTTTTCGCCTGTCTCGGAATTATACTCATACCAATTGATCTGTTCCATATGCGGTCTATCTGCAAATTGATACCAATAATCATCACCCCTGTTCTGCATATACCTATCATAATATTGAACATAGTTCACCATATAACCATTCCGTTTTGCCCACTGCACTTTCCAAACCTCATCCGGCACATTTTCATCCGCAGCTTTCAGTTTAAAAACACACAGGGGATTGCCTGCCTCATCTGCTAGATATTCTATGCGTGAAACGTAGTGAGAGGAAATTTTCTCTTCCCGCCACTCAGCATTAAGATAGGAATACTTGACACCCGCACATCCTTCATCCGTATAAGCGTCTGCTCCAGGCACACATTTCCTGCTGTATCATATTCCCAGCATTTAAAATCCGTCAGCCTGCCCCCTGCATTATAATCCGCTTCCGCCAAGAGCTTATCCCCATCATAATAGCAGCATGTATATTGATAGAGACCCAGCGTCTCATCTTCAGCATAAATGCTCCTGTCATCTATCTCGACCCGTTGAGGCGGATCTATAAATGCATGTGCATCTACCGGCAGTGAATGAACTGCTGTATCCGTATCTTTTTCTTTTCCCTGCATCATGTCCAACCATCCCAGATGCCGCATTGCGGCTAAAAGCACTGCAACAACCACAACACGGGATAAATATTTTATTATCTTTTCCCCAGACGATTCTTCATCATGTCTTCTCAACTTACTCATTCCCACCACGTTCTTTAAATCAAAAACTGCTCTCCTTTTCCCCGAGCACCATTTTCGCTTTTTATTATGTGGCTTTCTCACTCCATGTGTCAAGAATTTTAATATCTTGACATTATATAAAAAGTTGATATAATGTACTTGTACATTAAGTACATTTTAAAAGTCAGAGGTATACAAGTGTGGAAATCATCATAAGCAACAATGTAAGCAAACCAATCTACGAACAGATTACTTCACAGATCAAAGCCATGATTATGAGCGGCGAATTACAAGCCGGCGACTCAATTCCCTCCATGCGTGCCCTAGCAAAGTCGATCCACGTAAGCGTCATCACTGTTCAGAAGGCTTACGAGGACTTGCAAAGGGATGGATTTATCGAGACAACGGTGGGCAGAGGCAGCTTCGTATCCGCACAGAACAAAGAATTTTATCAGGAGCAGCAGCAGCGTATCGCAGAGGAACATTTACAGTCCGCCGCAGAAATCGGACGCATGAGTAACATTCCGCTTGCAAAGCTGATTGAGCTGCTATCCTTATTTTATCAGGAGGATGAATAAGATGGAACCTATTCTGGAATTAAAAGACGTTTGCAAATCATTTTCCAAATCAGATTTTAGGCTGGATAACGTCTCTTTCTCTTTGCCCTATGGAGCGATTATGGGATTCGTCGGCGAAAACGGCGCAGGCAAGACCACGACGATTGGATGTATCCTTAATACAATAGCCAGCGACAGCGGCACCGTCCGGCTGTTCGGCACGGAAATGACAGATGCCGACACACAGATGCGGGAAAAAATCGGAATCGTTTATGACGGAGACAATTTCCCCGGATATTTAACTGCGGAAAAGCTGGCTAAAATCATGGAAGGTTTTTATGAAAGCTGGGACAATGCCTTGTTCCGGAAATATTTAAATGATTTCCATCTTCCTCCCCGCCAGAAGATCAAAAGCTATTCTAAAGGTATGACTATGAAGCTGGCAATTTCCGCCGCTTTGGCACACAGACCGAAGCTGCTGATTTTAGACGAGGCGACCAGCGGCTTAGATCCCATCATGCGGGACGAGATGTTGGATGTATTTCTTGAATTTGTGCAGGAAGAAGACCACTCTATCCTGCTCTCCTCCCACATCACAAGCGACCTGGAAAAAATTGCGGATTACATCACCTTTATTCATGACGGGAAAGTGATTATGACGGTTTCCAGAAATGATCTGGTCTATCATTATGCTGTCATGCGCTGTAGGGAAAGAGAGTTTCTTGCGCTGGACCGCGCAGATATTCTTGCTTACCGGAAAAGGGATTTTCAGATTGATGTACTGGTGGCTGACGGAAACGCCGCCCGGAAGAAATATAAAGATGCCGTCATAGACCATGTTTCAATTGATGAGACGATTTTATTGCTGGTAAAGGGGGAACGAGTATGAAAGGACTTCTCAAAAACAATTTTTACGCTGTACGTGCTAATACAGGACTGTTTTCAATCATCATGTTTCTGCTGGGAATTTTCGTGATTGCTGTAGACAACGCTATTCCATCCCTTTTGATTGGATATGCCCTGTCAGTCATGGTGGGATTTTCCGTCAATGCCATAAGCGGGCTTGGCAAAGAATATTCCTCCAAATGGGCAAAATATAAACTGACCGTCCCCGTAAAAAGAACGGATATCATTAAAAGCTATTATATCAGCCTGCTGGCATGGCTTTTGACCGGCATAGTATTTGCCGGAATCTGTGTGACCCTGTCCATTCTCCTGCACGGATTTCCCTTTGACCGCAGCACCGATATTCTCATGCTGTTTACCGCCGGCATCAGTCTGAGCCTCTTTATGGGCGCCGTTTTCTTCCCCTCTTTTTATCTGGGAGGTGAGGAAAAAAGCGAAGCAATCATAATAATCAGCATCCTTTCCGCCACAGCGATTTTCATGGTAATCGTAAATCTAATCAACCTGCTTCTTGGTTCAGGTCTGACTACCTTGCAGCTGATTTTAACCGCTGGAATTTTGCTTGCATGCGCACTGCTGGCATTTGTGTTGTCCTATCCGCTGACGGTACTTATTTTTGTGAAAAAGGAATATTAATTGGAAGTGATCTGATACCCCTTTTTGCCAAGAACCTCCAGAGCTTTTCCCATATCCTTTCTTTTCACAAGAATATAGTCCGTATTGTAAGTGGAAATGACGAAAATCCCAATTTCATGGTCTGCCAGTTCCGTTGAAATGCCAGCGAGTATTCCAATCAACGAAAAATCTAAAACTCCCCTGATTCTCATGATCTTCCACCCGTCATCTCTTTTGGATGTATTCTCCGGCACGGCTTTCGTTTGACAGACCAATGAATTTTCTTCATCCGTCTTTGCCGTAAAACACAAATCGGACTTCCAATCTGCCAAGGAGAGGTCCTGTACTTTGCAAATGGACATTTCTGCCTCAAGAACTTCAATATATATCTGCGACGCCGCTAGTGACCGCCGCGTATCCTGATTCTGCATTTTGCTCATATCTTTTCTGCTCCCAGCGCCTTCCTGACACTTTGATTTCCTATTTCGATTTCTGTATTATTCTCCGCCAATCAACACTTTTTTCCCGCAAAAAGCAAATCCATATTTGCGGATACGTTCCTTTGGTATTCCTTTTGCCACAAGGTTCGCCTGGTAATTCTTTTCGTCAATCTGCCGCAGGGCGTCCTGCACGGTATCTGCAAGCTCCTTCTCGTCCGTATCCTGCACTTTAAATTCCAGGATAATTGCGTTATTATCCTTTTGCCTTGGTTCCAGCATCACATCATATCTTCCAAAACCGCTTTCCCTGTTTGACGTGATAAGATACTTGTCAGTCAGTTCCACCATCAGCCCAAGGACAAATCCATGATAAAACCGTTCCGGTTCCTCCCCGGAAGGTTTCCTCCCTGTATCAAAGTAACTAAACACTTCCGATGTGACTCTATTCATATAGACATTCATTGCCTTTAAATCATCTAAAAGCAGCGCCCGGATAAAATCATTGTAATCCGCCTTCACACTGCCGAACCATTTCCGCACCATATTGCGGAACATAGCTTTCACCTCAAAGTTGGTCAGTTCCAGTTCGTAATCCTGCTTCCACTCTCCAAATTCCGAAGTGTACACTTCATATCTTTTCACCTTCAAATAACCGCTGGCAAGCAAAAGGCTCCAGATTGCCTGTTCATCGCTATCCAGCAGGTCATAAACGATCTGCTCATCTATCTCTGTACAGATGGATTCGCCCCGGAGAAGACTCTCAAAGGTTTCCTTGATATTTCTGCTTCCCTCGCGCACCAGCTTTCCTACAAGACTGTTGGAACTTGTGTTTGCCCAGTAGGTGCCCACTCTCTTTTTATCAAGGAAGTTTATAATAGACCAGGGATTGTAAATATCCGTCCTGCTTCCAAATGTAAACCCATCATACCACTCTTTCACTTGCTGAGTCTGATTAGATAAATCAAATTCATCCAGTACCGCAAAAACCTCTCCTTCCGTAAACCCAAAGCAATCAGCATACTTATCGGAAGTAGTTGTTATTACCTCAAGATTATTTAAGTCTGAAAAAATTGATTCCTTACTGACCCGCGTAATCCCCGTCATAACAGCACGTTCCAGATAAGGATTCGTCTTAAATGTTGAGTTGAACAAATTTCTAGTAAAAAAGACTAACTTCTTCCAGTATCCATTTACATATGCTTCCTGCATGGGCGTGTCATACTCATCCAGAAGTATAATGACCTTCTTTCCATAATATCTGTAAAGAAAATCCGATAAGGAGCGCAATGCTGCCGCCGCTATATTATCCTGCATATTTGCAGAAACTTCCTGATAAAATGCTTTTTCCTTCTCGTTAAGCAGATTTCCTTCCAACAGGTAATCATGCTTATTATATTGTTCCTCTATCGTGCGGCAGATACTCTGCCTGGCTTCCTCATAATCATTCTCCTTGATTCCCGCAAAGCTTAGAAAAAGGACAGGATAAGTTCCCTGCAGGCGGCGGTATTTTTCCTGCTCCCATATGGACAAGCCCTCAAACAAATCCCCTCTGTCTTTATAATTGACAGAAAAGAATTTTTCCAGCATACTCATGTTCAGTGTCTTTCCAAAACGCCTCGGGCGTGTAATCAGCGTTACGCTGTCCCCGCTTTCCCACCATTCTTTTATGAAGTTCGTCTTATCAATATAGAAATACCCTTCTTTTTGAATCGACTCGAAATCCTGATTTCCTATGCTGACCGTCCTTGCCATCGCTTTTCTGCCCCTTTGCCACTATATGAATTTTATACGAATCTGCCTAGAGCTGATTGGTACTTTTTTATCGTATCATAAATGAAAATCAGATACAATCATTTCGTTTTGTCTGGTGACAAACAAATTTTTTTGCATTTTCCGCCTTTTTCCCTTATACTAATACTCGTATGACAAAAATTTAACAACTACGACTTAAGGAGGATATCCAATGAAATTATCGACAAGGCAGCTGGTTCAGACAGCGCTGTTGCTTGCCATATGTATTGCAAGCCAGTTCTTTAAAAACTTTTCCGTATACATCACAGGTCCTATCGTAAACACGACGATCATCATTGCCGTACTGGCAGTCGGCTTATGGAGCGGGCTTTTCATCAGCATCATTGCCCCCGTCACCGCCTTTTTCATCACAGGCTCACCCATCATGGCTGCCATTCCCCTTATGTTCCCCGCCGTCATCCTGGGAAATGCGATTCTGGCAGCCTGCACATGGTACTTTCACGAAAAACTCCACTTTAAAGGAAATCTTCCTGTCGGTTTGGCTGCCGGCTCTGTTTTAAAGTCAGCTTTTATGGGGATTACCATTGTGCTGATCCTGCTTCCAAACTTTGGAAACAGCATTGCATCCAAACTTCCCAAACCGGAAGCTCTGCCTGCAGTGCTGGCAACGGCTAAAATCACCTTTTCTGTCACGCAGCTCATTACCGCCTTGACAGGCAGCGTCCTCGCCTATCTCATATGGCTCCCGTTGCAGAAATACTTACAAAAACAACCCGCCTGCTGATGCAGACGGGTCATTCTTTTTGATCCTGGTTTCGTTATTTCATCATTTCTTCTTGCTTCTTGATCATTCTACGAACCATTTCACCGCCGATGGAACCGGCTTCCTTGGATGTTAAATCGCCGTTGTAGCCTTCTTTTAAGTTAACACCAAGTTCAGAAGCAACTTCTGTTTTGAAACGATCCATAGCTGCCTTAGCTTCAGGAACTTCTACTCTATTAGATTTGCTGCTTGCCATCTTCATTCACCTCCGTTATTATTTTTGACTGTCTGTTGCAGTCTTCTTCAAGATAAGCGTTTCAAGATTCCGCTTATCCTGAAGATTTCTCTCCGTTCAAAGCGTTTCTTTATCACTTATCTTGTTCATAGTATTAACGGTGTTCGTGAAAATATTATGGTAAGTTTTTCCGTTTAAAAACTACGTATCTTATCGCTTCCGTCATCCTTCGTATTTTCAATTGATTTAACCATCAGATAATAACCGTAATCTGCATTGACCTGCACATAAACGCGGTCTCCCACCTTGTGCCCAATCAGCGCTTTTCCAATCGGTGACTCCACGCTGACAAGTCCCGCCAGCGAATTTCCCCGCATAGTCGTCACAATCTTGTAGGTTTCCACAGAACCGTCCTCTTCAAATTCTACTTCCACCGTATTGTTCATTCCAATCTCATCTTCCTTGGAATCGTCCGGTATCACTTCTGCCGTCTTGATCATGCGCTCTAAAAAACGAATACGGCTTTCATTTTTATTTTTTTCTCTTTTGGCGGCATAATACTCGAAGTTCTCGCTTAAATCTCCGTGTGCCCGTGCTTCCTTCACCGCTTCTAATAATTTCGGGCGTATCACAAGTTTTCTTTCTTCTATCTCCGCCTCCATCGCGTCAATGTCTTTTTGCGTCAATTGATTAAACATACCGTTCCCCCTGCAAAATCCCCTCTACCTGATGCTCATCCCGCCTGCCTCGAGCTGGACTGTCACCAGCTTTCTGCAAAGATATTGAATCAAATCCTTTCTGGTGATGATTCCGATAAACCGCTCCCTGTCATCAATGACGGGAACAAAATTCTGGTTCATTGCCACATTCAGCAGATCTTCCATATTGACATCCACATCAACCGGCTCATTGTCTCGCTTACGCGCAATTGCCGTCATAGGCATGTCCTCCGCCTTGCGCAGAGAAAGATCGCCCTGCTCCTTGATGTACCAGAGCATATCGCCTTCTGTCAATGTGCCTATGTACCGCCCGTCCTCCTTTCTAATCACCGGAATTGCCGCATACCTGTGATTTTCCATTTTTTCCAAAACCTGGCGGACTGTGTCCGTGTCATAGACATAAGCCACTTCGCTCTTGGGCGTCAAAAAAAATAATATGTTCATTCCTTTTCTATCCTTACCTTACTTTCAATATACGATTTTTTCTGCCATTGCATCACTGGCATCACTGCCCGAAAGATGTTCAACAATCTTCAATGCAAAGGGAATGGAGCACCCCATGCCACGTCCCGTAATGATGTTTCCATCCTGTACAGCTGGTTCATAAGTAACAATTGCCCCGTCAAGCTGATCCTCGAATCCCGGATAAGCAATCGCTTTTTTCCCTTTTAAAATTCCGCGATGCCCTAGTATAGAAGGCGCTGCGCAGATTGCACACACCGTCTTTCCCTCTTTTGCAAAGGCATCCACCTGCTCCATTAAAAGCGCACTATCTTCCAGATTCTTAGTTCCCGCAAGTCCGCCCGGCAAGACCAGCACATCCACTTTTCCAAAATCTACCTCTTCAATAAGGCTGTCCATGACAACAGGAATCTGATGGGAGCCGATTACCGTCTTTTCACCCATGATTGAGACCATCTTTGTGTCTATTCCCTGCCTGCGCAGAATATCCACCACGGTAAGCGCTTCAATTTCCTCATAGCCTGTGCCAAAAAAAACACATACTTTACTCATAGTTATCCCCCAACTTTTTATTTCATTTCTTTAAATATTTTACCATTAAATACAATGAATTACCAATAAATGATTTGTAAACTTTCTTAAGGAAAGATATAATATTGAATAAGTTTATGACAAATCGAAGAAATAGAGAAAGGATTAAATGAAATGGAAATCGAACGAAAATTTGAACCAAAGAAAATACCTGCCGAAATTTCCTCCCACCCCTGCCTTTTCATTGAGCAGGCATATCTTTGCACCGATCCGGTCATACGAATCCGCCGGCAGGATGATGAATACTATATGACTTATAAAGGAAAGGGACTTATGGCAAGAGAAGAATATAACCTCCCCTTGAACCCAGCTGCCTATACACACCTTCTAACCAAAGCGGACGGCAACATTATTTCCAAAAAACGTTTTTTGATTCCCCTTGAGCACCCTTGCTTTACAGCAGACTATCCTGCCCCCAAAGAGCCAATTGGGTTAAAAATAGAACTAGACGTTTTTGATCCGCCCTTTGCCCCTTTAGTCATAGCGGAAGTCGAGTTTCCAAATGAAGAGATGGCTGCCGCCTTTATTCCCCCGAAGTGGTTGGGGGAAGACGTGACAAACAATCCGGAATATCACAACTCCAATCTATCTCGAAGAGTTTTCAAACGCTAATCCTGATTTCCTAGCTTTGCTGTGGATTCCCTCTCCACCAGCTCTGCCGGGAAGCTGATATATTCATGTTTACTTTTGCCGTCTATGATGTCCAAAAGAAGCTGCGCTGTCCTTTCTGCCATCGCTTCCATGGGCTGTCTGATCGTGGTCAGCTGAGGCGTATAATATTCCCCTATATCAAGACCATCATATCCCGCTACAGAAACGTCCTCAGGGATTCTCTTTCCCGCCTCATGCAACGCCCTGCAGGCGCCAACTGCGAGGAAATCTGCAATAGCAAATACTGCCGTAAAATCTACCCCTGAATCCAGAAGTTTTTTGGCTAAGGCATATCCGCTCTCCATGGAATAAGGGTCTTCCACGTCTTTTACCTCATAGATGAGTTTCTCATCGATTTCAATTCCTCTTGCAGTCAAGGCATCCTTATACCCTTCCAGACGAAGCTGTCCCACGGATTCCGCCCCTGTACCTTCTGTGATGATTGCAATTCTTTTATGCCCTAAATCCAGCAGATAGTTGGTCATTTTGCAGCTCTCCGCCCTGTCATCCACCGCAATATTGGAGTACACCTTTTCTTCCGTATCCTTTACTTTGCCTATCGTGCAGAATACAAACGGAACCTTCAATTTTGCAATCTGAACGGGGTCATGCTGATAAGAGCCTCCCAAAAAGATAATCCCTCTGAGCCGCTTTTCTTTCACCAGATGCAGGGCGACCTCCAGTTCATTCCCATATGCATCCACGTGCTGTATGACCAGCGCATATTTCTTTTTCTGCGCCTGCTTTTCAATAATCTGTATCGCCGGACCAAAAAATGGATTGGTGATTCCTTTAATCAGAACGGCGATACACTTTGCATCCACACGCTTTAAGTTCCTAGCGCTGTTGTTCGGTATAAATCCTGTTTCTTTAATTACTTCCATGACCATTTTTCTGGTTTCCGGACTAATGTCGGGGTGATTATTAATGGCTCTGGATACCGTGCTGATTCCTACTCCGCACTTTCTTGCTATATCTTTAATTGTCAATTCATCCACTAACAAGTTCCCCTTACTTCTGTATGTTCTTCTGCGTACTGCGCCTTACTGTTTTGCTCTTCCATATAATTTACACAAATCAAAAATTCTTCCTGCAAGTTCATCACTAAGCTGTCCCTTCACCATTCTCCACTTCCAATTCGTCCCCAGCGTAGAGGGTACATTGATTCTTGCCTCTGTTCCAAGTCCAAGATAATCCTGCATGGGAATGATGGCTGTGTCCGATACGCTGGCTATAGCTGCACGGATGAAATTCCATTCAATATCTTTGCTTCCCTTGATATTCAAATACCTTCTCGCAAAGCTGCGATCCTTTCGGTTAATGGCGCTATACCAGCCAACTGTCGTATCATTGTCATGAGTGCCTGTGTAGACCACCGAATTTGCAATATAATTATGGGGAAGGTAATCACTTTCTTCTCTGGAGTCAAATGCAAACTGCAAAATTTTCATTCCCGGATAACCGGTTCTCTTCACCAGCTTGATGACTGATGGAGTCAAGAAGCCTAAGTCTTCTGCAATGACAGGTTTGTCACCTAATTTTTCCTTCATGACTTTGAACAGATCATATCCAGGTCCCTTCTCCCACTTGCCGAACTCAGCCGTGTCATCTCCGAATGGAATGTTGTAATATTCATCAAAGCCTCTAAAATGGTCGATACGGATCACATCGTAAAGCTTATAGCAATATGCAATTCTCTGCATCCACCATGCATATCCTGTTTCCTTGTGATACTCCCAGCGGTATAGCGGATTTCCCCACAGCTGTCCGGTAGCAGAAAATGCATCTGGCGGGCATCCTGCCACACCGGTAGGCATACAATTTTCATCAAACTGGAACAATTCCGGATTTGCCCATGCATCCGCACTGTCAAAAGCAACATAAATGGGGATATCGCCTATAATCATGATGCCATTGTCATTGGCATATTTTTTAAGTTTTGCCCACTGGGATGCGAACAAGTACTGCTGGAACTCATAAAATTGAATCTCTTCTTTTAATTCTTCCCTATATCTGGCAATTGCATCCGCCTTCCTTAAGCGAATATCATCATCCCACTCTGCCCAACTATTCCCCTCATAGGAATCCTTCACTGCCATATAAAGAGCATAGTCAGGAAGCCAAAAATCATTTTCCTTTACGAAGTCCTTAAACGCCTTGCTGTCCTTGACACTGCTGTTTTCAAATGCCTCTTTCAGCATCTTAGAGCGTGAAAGATAAATCTTTTCATAGTCAACATATCCCTCGCTTCCGCCCCAATCACATTCTTCACATGCTTTCGCGGTAAGCATACCCTCTTTGATCAGTTCTTCCAGATCTATATAATACGGATTTCCTGCAAAAGTAGAAAAAGACTGATAAGGAGAATCCCCATAACCAGTAGGTCCTAACGGCAGTATCTGCCAATAACTCTGTCCAGCCTCCTTAAGAAAGTCCACAAATTCATACGCTTCTTTTGAAAAGGTACCGATTCCATATGCCGACGGAATGCTGGATATCGGTAATAAAATGCCGCTTGCTCTCATATTCTTTCTCCCATTTTTTTATCCCCGGCAACGCTCCCGGGCAATTATACAAACTATTAAAAGAATACCACTTGCAATGGTAATTTACAAGTGGTATTTCCAATTTCACTTAAATCTTCGCTTAAGAAATTAATTGCCTGAGCAAAGCGTATCATGCAATTATTTTATGACCCGTTATCTGCCATATTCCTCACTTTTAACAGCCCTGACGAAACCGGCGGGAGCAGTAGAATCACCACTGTGATCAGTGCCTCGGGTCCTAAGTATGCTCCATTATACGCCAGCGAATAGACAGGCGCTGACATATTATAATAAGCCCCATAACTCCCAAAAAAGATCATTCCAGATAAAAAGGTGAAGAAATATCTCCCCAGGACGCCGGCAATATACCCCAGCACCAATCCATGCTTTTTGTCTTTAAACATACCGGAAAGTCCCAGCGCCCCAAAGGCAAGGATGTAGTCTGTAAGCATCTGGGGAATGCTGATGATGTACGGGTCTATAATCAACTGCAAAAATCCATATGCAATCGCCGTCGTAAGTCCCGTGCGCAGACCGTACAAGTACCCGATCAGACAGATGAACAGCATGCTGCACAGCGTAACGGATCCGCCCATCGGCATATCAACTAATTTGACCATGCTGGTCACCATTCCCAGTGCCATTGCCATTGCAGAAAATACCAGCTGTTTCGTGCCGATCTTCCTGCCGTGACCGCCGCTGACCATGCACCCCAGCAAAAGCACTCCAAGCATCACGGCAATCAAAGCGCCGTAGCCTGCCCCGGTCAACGCATAAGAAATGTTGCCTTCTTCATCCATGAGTTGTGTTGCAAAATAAGACATAAAAAAACCTCCTTTTTTTGATCACAGGAGGAGAGTGGAGATTTTCATGCGCGCATCGCATTTTCACTCAAATGATAGGAAAATGTTGTTTGGACATCGCCATGTCATTTGTGATTGCGGCGGTTATGAAAATCAGCTTCCCTACGCCGGTATTATCCGGGTCAGGTAATGAGGGTTAGCATATGCTTTTGGGACATATGCAATCTCAGCTCTTGCTCCCCTAGCGATTTATTCTTTTTCCATAGATAAAGGTATAACGTGGGGAAGGATTTGTCAAGAGTATGGAGCATAATGTAGTGAAATCCGATTTTGAGAAGAGACTGGAAACGATAGGATGTTCCGTCCGCCGGACACAGCCTGCCGTTAAGCCTGGGGCGCTGCTGACCAGCCATCCTTCCGGTGCGGGTCCTTACCGCCTCCTATCTGCGGTCCTCCCTTCCGCCACTGTTACTCCTTGCGCCAACCGAAGAAATATTATATGATAGATAAAGATGTCAAAGCATTGAATCAAACAAAAAGTGAGGTATCATTATGACTACAAACGAAAAAGCATTGATGCTCCATGAAGAGTGGAACGGGAAGCTTGAAACCATATCAAAAACCCCAGTCAAATCCAGGGAGGATTTGTCCTTAGCTTACACGCCGGGCGTTGCAGAACCTTGCAAGGTCATCGCCAAAGACAAGGAAGCGGCTTACAAATATACCATGAAAGCCAATACCGTTGCTGTCGTATCCGACGGGAGCGCCGTCTTAGGGCTTGGAAATATCGGTCCTTATGCCGCAATGCCTGTCATGGAGGGAAAGGCAGTTCTCTTTAAGGAGTTCGGCGGTGTCAATGCCGTCCCCATCTGTCTGGATACACAGGATACGGAGGAAATCATTAAGGCAGTCACTTATCTTGCCCCCGGCTTCGGCGGCATCAATTTAGAAGACATCAGCGCTCCCCGGTGCTTTGAAATCGAAGAGCGATTAAAAGAAATTTTGGATATTCCCGTCTTTCACGACGACCAGCACGGAACCGCCATCGTGGTCCTTGCCGGCATCATCAATGCATTAAAGGTGGTACATAAAGCAAAAGAAGAATGTAAGGTAGTGGTGAACGGAGCCGGAAGCGCCGGCATTGCAATCACCAAGCTGCTTCTGACTTACGGCTTCCCTAACATTATTATGTGCGACAAGGTGGGGATTGTTTCAAAGGACACAGAGGGGCTTAACTGGATGCAGCAGAAGATGACGGAAGTCACCAATCCGCACAATGAGACCGGTTCTCTGGCGGATGCGCTTAAGGGCGCAGATATTTTTGTGGGCGTCTCCGCACCTAACATCGTCACCCCGGAAATGGTTTCTTCCATGAATCAGGATGCCATCCTCTTTGCCATGGCAAATCCCGTGCCGGAGATCATGCCGGATCTTGCAAAGGCTGCAGGCGCCCGGGTGGTCGGAACGGGGCGCAGCGATTTTCCGAATCAGGTCAACAATGTGGTAGCCTTCCCCGGTATTTTTAAGGGAGCGCTTGAGGGACGCGCCACGCAGATCACAGAGGAAATGAAACTGGCTGCCGCCAATGCAATCGCCTCCCTGGTTCCTGAGGATGAACTAAATGAAGACAATATCATGCCCGAGGCTTTCAATCCCAAGGTTGCCGAACTGGTTGCCGAGGCCGTGAAATCTCATATTAAATAACCCGTATGGAACGCTCTGCCAAACCGTCTGTGAATTTCATAGAAAAGAACTGGCACGGAAAGCCCTATTACTCTCTGGACGCTTACTGCAAAAATACCTACGGCGAAAAATTATACAAGGTTGCGCTGGATGCCGGTATGACCTGCCCTAACAGGGACGGTACGAAAAGCGGCAGGGGCTGCATCTTCTGCAGCGCAGGAGGCAGCGGTGATTTTGCGGTTTCCTTAAAGGAAGGGGATGCATTTGAGCGGGGTATTGCCGCTTTGTCCGGCAAAAAGACGGGGCAGCGCTTTATCGCTTATTTTCAGGCATACACCAACACCTACGGTCCTATTTCCTATCTGGAAAAGGTTTACCGCCTTGCCCTTGATGCTGCTCTTACGGCAGGCATTTCCATCGCCACAAGACCGGACTGTCTTTCGGCGCCTGTCATCGAACTTTTGCGGAAGCTGAAAGAAGAATATCCTTCCAAGTTTATCTGGATTGAATTAGGGCTTCAGACCATTCACGAAGATACCGCCGCTTTCATCAGACGGGGATATCCTCTGTCGTGTTTTGAAGAAAGCGTTAAATTGCTGCAGCACGCCAAAATCCCCGTAATCGTCCATGTCATACTTGGACTGCCGGGGGAAGATACGGAAAGAATGCTCTCCACTATCCGCTACCTGAACACACAGCCTATCTGGGGGATCAAGCTGCAGCTTCTTCATGTTTTAAAGGGAACTGATTTGGGATTGCTCTGGGAGAAGTCGCCAAAGTCCTGCGGTTCCTTTGCCACTCTGGAGCAATATCTGACGATTTTAATAAATGCCCTGGAGCATCTGCGGCCGGACATGGTGGTGCACCGCCTCACCGGTGACGCGCCGAAAAATCTGCTTCTGTTCCCTCTCTGGAGCGCCGACAAGCGTCGGGTGCTCAACACCCTGCATAAGCAGATGAAGGAACACGGTTCTTATCAGGGCAGATTCTGGAACGAAACACCATAAAACATTTTTATTTTGTAAAAGGATGGATGAATATGCATGACCCATTGACTTTATACAAATTAATCGTACTTTACATGCTGGAACGGGTGGATTTTCCTATCACCAAAGCGCAGATCAGCGACTTTATCTTAGGCAAAGAATACACTAATTTCCTCACCCTGGGGCAGGTAATCGGTGAACTGACCGACGCCGGTCTTGTCACTGCACAGTCCATCCGCAACCGCACGCACCTTGCCATCACAAATGAAGGCAAAGAAACGCTGAATTTTTTCGAGAATCAAATAAATGACAGCATCAAAGCAGATATTGATGCCTTTTTCAGGGAAAATGAAATCCATCTGCGCAACGAGGTGTCCATTTTATCGGATTATTACAAATCCACCTCCGGCGAATTTGAGGCTCATCTGGTGGCAAAAGAAAAAGGCGTCAATTTGGTTGACATAACAATATCTGTCCCCTCAGAGGAAACCGCCTCTTCTATCTGCGATAACTGGCAGAAGAAGAATCAGGAAATCTATCAATATCTGATTGGTCAGCTTTTTTAAGGAAGCGATGATTTCTTCAACGCTTCCTTATGTATTATCTGATGATTTCATTCCAATTTGAAATTCCAATGATTCCCTTTGCAAAGTCCGTATAAGCAGCGTGGTTAGGCGTGTCGATGTATTTAAACACATCATAAATCTGTTTATGCCTTCCTCCTGCATCGGTAAGTCCAAAAGCAAGTCCCTGCGCCACTTCTTCTCCCGCATCCGTCTCGCGGTTCAAAAGGAATCCATCAATTTCATCATAGGCAGCTATTTTGTAATAAGCATAAGCAAACGCTGCTGCCTGATATGCCTCCCCTGCGTGGGAGGTGTACCCAAGCTCGCTGATCAGGATGCTGCGCACCTCCCCGGTGTCGGTGAGGAACTGCTCCTGCCGCAGATAATTAATTAACACTTCTATGTTTGCCATGGTAAGCATGGATGTCCCTGCGCCATGCTCCACATATTTAGATCCCTTCCAGGTCCTTGCCTCCGTCAGCGGCACGTTATATGGATGCTGCGCCACTCCCCAGTCGATATTTCCCTTGGAAGTGATATTCCGGTTGAACACATCCAGAATGTCCCTGCCGTCATAATTGGTATTGTTCTTAATATTTCTATCCCATTGCTGATCCAGCGAGATATAGACCCTTGCGCTTCCGCTCACACTCTTGATTGCCGTATAAAACACCCGGAATGCCTTGGCATACTCCTCCACGTAGGTTTCAATGTCCGTGTACTCCATATGATTCCATTCTTTGCGGGCATTAACTTCATTGGCAATAATCCAGTTGGAAATCTTGCCGTGCTTGTTGTCCGAATAGCGTTCCGCCAGAAAAGAGCCGATTGCCGCCATGTATTCCACGCCGGATTCCTCCGCACCGTTGAACATGTAATAAGGCGCCGAGCCTCCGCCTCTTGCCCTTGGATGAATCAACTGGCTATAGGAAGAGGAATAATTATTCAGGATAATTGCCGTGGTGGTAATGCCCTTTGCCGTGAGGGTGCTAAAGACAATATCATATTCCGCCACCACTTGTCCGTTAAATGCATAGGTTTTTCCATTGTACGTATAGTGAATGGTGGGATAAGCCGCGCTGGTGGTGGGACCTAAAAGCCTTGCAACGGGAATATTATAAGCAGCCTGCTTTACCCCCAGATCATCCAGCTCGTTTCCCCGCAGCCTGTTGGGATCCACCAAAAGCCCCTTCTTGGAGGCTGCCGGCTGATAGACGGAACTATATCTGGCGATTGCCTCGGGGTTGGTGATATAGCTTGGGCTGCTCACCTGCACATATTGTCCGTCTTTCTTTACGGCAACCACGAATTTTTTATAAAGGCGGCTGTTTGAGAGATTATAGTTGAGCGCCACGCCGAAGCTGGTGGTATTGTCCTTATAATCCCGGGCTATGTAATCGCTTCCTTCGGCAATACCGCTGTCATAGGTATTCAGGGCAAAAAGATAATAGTATTTGTCGTCGCTTTTGGGTACGCCGTCCCCCTCTACCGTCACCGAAATCCGCTTCGTATCGGGGTCGATGATGCACTGGGAGATGGACGCAAAATCCGCCGCCTCTTCCGGCGTCAGCTCATGGCTCTCGGGTCTTTTGTGAAAGGACTCCCACACTGCGCCTCCCGCCGTTATGATGTGATCCACCACGCCCTCTCCCATATCTTCCTGCGTCATATCATCCACAATTTCCTCTGTAATTTCAGACAGATTCGGTCCTTGCACCTGCTCCTCATCCTGCCTCTCTTTCTTGCCGGATGCAAAAAAGAAGACCACAGCTGCAACAGCTGCTGCTAATACAACAGCAAGAAGAATACATAGACCAATCAACAGTTTCCGCATGCCGGTTTTTTCTGCCTTCTTTATGGCGCGCCTTTTTCTTTTTTTGTTTTTAACAGATTTATTTTCTGCCGGTTCCTTATTCTTTCCGGTTTCCAAGCTCATTGTTTCCTGTTTCCTTCTGATTCTTGATTCTCTTCATATGCTCTTTTACCTTGATCTCATACCCATTGCCCGATGGATGATAAAATTCCCTGCCACTCAGTTCATAGGGCAAGTACTGCTGCTTTACGTAATGATTGGGATAATCATGGGCGTACAGATAGCCGGTACCATGCCCCAGCTTTGCCGCGCCTTTATAATGGGCATCCTGTAAATGAGTAGGAATCGGCAGATTCCCCGTCTCTTCCACTGTCTTCATCGCTTCTCCTATGGCATTCACACAGGCATTGCTCTTGGGCGCACATGCCACATACAGCACTGCCTGGGACAAAATAATCTGTGCCTCCGGCATTCCCACTCTTTCCACCGCTAAGGACGCATTCACTGCCACGGTAAGGGCATTGGGGTCTGCAATCCCCACGTCCTCCGATGCACAGATCATGATTCTTCTCGCGATAAAGGTGACACTTTCCCCTGCATAGAGCATCCGCGCCAAATAATAGACTGCCGCATCCGGGTCTGACCCTCTCATGCTCTTGATAAAAGCCGAGACGGTGTCATAGTGGTTATCGCCCGTCTTATCATAGCGCACCGCCCGTTTCTGGATGCACTCCTGCGCCACCTCCAATGTGATATGTATCTTTCCATCCTCGCTGCGGTTGGTGGTCATTACGCCCAGTTCTATGGCATTTAAGGCATGCCTTGCATCTCCGCCGGAAAGATCCGCCAGAAATTCCATGGCGTCCTCCTCTATCACTGCATCATAGGCGCCCATTCCCTTTTCCGTATCATACACTGCCCTGCGCAAAAGTTCTTTGATATCCTCTCTGGAAAGGGGTTTCAGTTCAAAAATGACCGACCGGGAAATAAGCGCACTGTTAACCTCAAAATACGGATTTTCCGTAGTGGCACCGATCAGTATAATGGTGCCGTCCTCCACAAAAGGCAGCAGATAGTCCTGCTGTCCTTTATTGAAACGGTGTATCTCATCGATAAAGAGAATCGTTCTTTTGCCGTACATCCCCAGCGTATCCTTTGCCGCCTTCACCACCTCTTCCATGTCTTTCTTTCCTGCCACGGTGGCGTTGATCTGGGTGAATTCTGCACTGGTGGTATTGGCAATCACCTTTGCAAGGGTGGTCTTTCCCGTGCCGGGAGGTCCGTAAAAAATGATGGAACTGATTTTATCCGCTTTGATGGCACGGTATAGCAGCTTGTCCTTCCCGATGATATGCTGCTGACCGACCACCTCTTCTAACGTGGCTGGACGGATCCTTGCCGCTAAGGGAGACTCTTTTTCCATATTTGCGGACCGCATATAGGTAAATAAATCCATGTTTTCCTCCGTTTTAAGCTTGTCTATGCCGGGTCTAAAAACTGTTTATAAAGCCGGGCGTGGTCTAAGGTGCACCGCCACTTGTTGCCCGCATCGGCGCTGGCACAGACGTAACGCTTTCCGTTTTCATCTTCCGCATAGCTTACCGCACAGCTTCCCGACTGTACCACATATCCCGTCTTTCCGCAGATTACCTCTCCGCCGCAGTCCTTATCCTCGATACGGCGCAAAAACCAGTTGGAAAGCACTATCCCGTCCGGGTGCTGGGCGGTGGAAGATGTGGTATAAGTGTGCGCCGCCATCACTTCCCTGCAAAGTTCATTGTCCATGGCAGCTTCCATGATC
The DNA here is from genome assembly GCA_949878435.1 of uncultured Lachnospiraceae bacterium. Taxonomy (GTDB): domain Bacteria; phylum Bacillota; class Clostridia; order Lachnospirales; family Lachnospiraceae; genus Suilimivivens. Next base: position 1,249 of record CATLAK010000019.1, on the reverse strand, counting down.
ATTGCCATATCATACACAGTACAGTAATGATCCTCCTCGTAGATTCCCACGCAATTGGTAAAATGCGCCGTGTCTGACAATCCCAGTTCCTTTAGCTTTTCATTCATCAGCTCCACAAAGGCTTCCTGACTGCCTGCCACGTACGTCGCCAGTCCCACCGCCGCATCTGCGCCGGAGGGCAGGATGGTTCCGTAAAATAAATCCCTGATGGTGATCACCTCATCCTTCACAAACCCGGCGGCGCTGCAGTCATTGACATAACCGTAGTCCGTGATTTCAAGGGTCATTGTAAAGGTATCGTCCAGATTCTCCACATGTTCCGCCGCAACCAGCGCCGTAAGGACCTTCGTCATAGATGCCGGGTTGATTCTTGTCCGCGCGTACTTTTCCGCAAGAATCGTGTCCGTATCCATATCCACCAAAATTGCATAATTGCTGAAAAAATCCTCTCCCGACGCAAGGGTGCTTCCCAGCTGCAGGGTATCGGGTGTGGCACTGGCTGTATAAACCTTGGGGTGCATATCCTCCCTGAGCTGGTCTGCCGCCGCTTCAATATTCATCAAACCTACAATTCCCTGACCGCAAGGCAGATTATGGCTGCCAGACGGGTTCTGATTGTCAGACAGATTTTGACCGTCAGACTGGTTTGCACCTGTGACAGAAGAATCTGTATCGTCTCCTGTCGTATCAGTTCTTGTTGTATCAACATCACTTTCCGTTCCCTGCACTTCCCTGCCTGTATCTCCAGGAGAAGGTCTATGCCAAAACTTTATTCCCGCCAAAATCAAAATGAAGAGGACAACTGCACCACCTGCGGCAAGCGGCGCATACTTTTTAATATACCTGCGATGCAGCATCTGCCTTTCCTTTTCCCGCCGCATCTGCTCGATCCGCTGCCTGTGCCTTGCCCTTACTGCTTCCTCGTCATTTAATTGCTCATTCACTTACAAATACTCCTTAACTTCTAAATCCCACTTTTACATTTGAAACTGCATAACAGAAGAATATTATACCATGTATGGGCATGGTATTCCATCGAATTTTGCTGGAAAATTCATTTTAAGCTTTACAAAAGTACAAAGCTGTCGGAGCATCCGCCCCGGCAGCTTACTTTTCTTACTTACTCAAACTTCCCACACCAGTTGGTGTGCTGAACCTTGAAAAATCAATACTGTAGCCCATAAAAAAGGCACAAACCTGCACTTGATGGTATAATTGAATTGCGAATAACAATCATACAGCAAGGAGA
>CATLAK010000018.1 GCA_949878435.1 uncultured Lachnospiraceae bacterium | reverse complement strand
ATGATGACGAATTTGAAGAAGGTTTTTATATCTTCTAAATCATTCGTCTTATCAGCGTGCCCGTCTCCGGCGGGCTATTTTAATTCAAGATTCCTCCGGCAGGAGGAATTTCCTATTATACAAAAAACAGGACAGCCACAACCTCAAGCTGCGTCTGCCCTGCTAAAATCACATTTCTAATTCAATTTACAAACCGACCTCTTATTCAGCAATATCAGCATACATAAAATACCAATATCCATAAGGTGAATGCCAGGATCCTGTAATCTTATCGCTCTGTAACCAGAAGTCATTATAGTAAGCAACCGGAACACATCCAGCCTCTTCCATCAGGATATCCTCTGCTGTGTGAAGTGCTTCAGAGCGCTCTGCTGCATCAAGAGTAGTTCTTGATACGTCAATTGCAGCGTCATACTCAGCATTGCTGAACTTACCATCGTTATTTCCGTTGGTGGAGTAAAGCAGATCCAGCATATTGGAAGGATCGCTGTAGTCTCCTACCCATCCGTTACGGGATGCATCATAGTCACCGTTACGTCTCATAGGTGTGAAGCTTGCCCACTCTACGATATCAACCTTGCAGTCGATGCCTAACTGTGCCCATGCTTCCTGCAAGTATTCAGCAACTACCTTGTGGTAACCGGCATCATTTGTAGAGTAAGTAATAGAAGGGAAACCTTCTCCGTCAGGATAACCCGCATCTGCCAGCAGCTGCTTCGCTTCTTCAAGGTTTGCTTCGTAATTTGCTGTGTCGATGTAAGGCTGACCGCCGTTTGCATTGTCGATGAACTGGCTTCCATCTGTATCAACCCAGCCAGGACCCATGAAGTTGCTTGCCGGTGAATAAGTACCCTGCATCAATGTGTTTGCAACATATTCACGGTCGATTGCAAGGCTCAATGCCTTACGAACTCTTGCATCTGTGAAAGGCTCTCTCTGTGTATTAAGGCTCAGATAATAAGTACCGATAATAGGATCTACAAAGAAATCACTGTTTCCTGATAAGGAAGGAATTTCCTCTGTAGGAACGTCCTTGATCATCAGAACTTCACCTGTCTGGTATGCACTGTAAGATGCATTTGCATCCTCGATCAAATTCCACTTAATACCATCTAATTTAATTGCATCCGCATTCCAGTAGTTAGTGTTCTTGCTCATAAGAATATGAGATCCAGGCACCCACTCTGAAATGTAGAAAGGTCCGTTACAAATGTATGTCTCTGCTGCAGTTGCCCAAGCGTCGCCGTTTGCATCAATTGTAGCCTGCTGTACAGGGCTCAATGTTGCAAATGCTGCCAAGCTGCCGAAGTATGAACAAGGACTGGACAGTGTAACAACTAAAGTCTTGTCATCTGTCGCTTCTACCTGAAGTGCATCCAGATTACCACCAATTGCATCGCCAAAACCAGCTACCATACCAAGAACGGTTTCTGCGTAAGGAGCTGCCACCATAGGATCGCACACTCTCTTCCAGCTGTATACGAAATCATTTGCTGTTAAGTCAGAACCGTCAGACCATTTTAATCCGTCTCTTAAATGGAAAGTCCATGTAAGACCATCCTCACTTGTTTCCCAGGTTTCTGCCTGTCCGGGAGCCAGCTTTCCTTCCTGGTCTACCGTCAAAAGGCATTCAAAGGAATGCAGCAGCATGTTGCCGCCGTCTACCGCACTGTTAAGTGCAGGGTCAATTGTTTCAGGGTCAGGTCCCACCTGAACGGAAAGGATTTTCTCTCCACCTGCAGTTGTGCCAGCAGCATCTGCATTTTCAGTGTTCTCAGAACTTTCTGTTCCCTGTGCATTGTCTGTGGACTGTTGTGTATCAGCCCCCCCTCCGCAGGCTGTGAGACCAACTACCATAGTCACTGCCAGCAGAAGCGCAATTACTTTCTTTTTCATAATTCTCCTCCTTATTTTGATTTTATTTACTAATACAAGCATCGGATATAAGATGCTTATATCGGTTTACCACATTTAATTACACTTGTCAATATGATGACAAGCTGCAAAATGCCCTTTTTCCAGCTCTTTCCACTCCGGACACTCCCTCGCGCACTGTTCATCCGCGTAAGGGCACCTGGTTCTGAACCGGCAGCCGGAAGGCGGATTTAAAGGACTGGGAACATCTCCCTCTAACACGATACGCTCGCTTGCCTTGGCAGCCTTGGGATCTGCAATGGGAATCGCAGAAATCAGACTCTTGGTGTAAGGGTGAAGAGGTCTGGTAATCAACTCATAGCTGTCTGCAAGTTCCACCATTCTCCCCAGATACATAACGCCGATTCTGTTGGAAATATGTTTCACCGCTGAAAGGTCGTGGGCAATAAACAAATAGGTCAGCCCCATTTCTTCCTGCAAATCTTCAAACATGTTGATGACCTGTGCCTGAATGGAAACATCCAGCGCTGAAATCGGCTCGTCACAGACGATAAATTCCGGTCTCACCGCAAGGGCTCTTGCAATCCCCACACGCTGCCGTTGTCCTCCGGAGAACTCATGGGGATAACGGTTGGCATGCTCAGAATTCAGTCCCACACGCCTCAGCATTTCTATTATAATGTCATATCTTTCCTTTTTATTCGCCGCCATTTTATGCACATCAATGGCTTCGCCTACAATATCACCGATGGTCATACGGGGATCAAGACTTGCATAAGGATCCTGAAAAACAATCTGCATCTTCTTCCTGTAAGGAAGCATATCCACATACTGCTTTTTCTCAACATCAAAGATAACTTCATCGCCATAGACAAACCGTCCGCCTGTAGGTTCATATAAACGAAGCAAGGTCCGCCCTGTAGTAGTCTTTCCGCAGCCGGACTCTCCAACAAGCCCCAAGGTCTCTCCCCTGTCAATGGTAAAGGAGACATCATCCACAGCCTGGATATACTTCTTATTCTTTCCAAAACCGCCTGCAGAAAAATATTGGCGTAAATGCTCAATCTGCACTAATTTCTCACTCATTTGCGGCTCCTTTCTCACAAGATGCATTCTCAAATTCTTCCTTCTGATTCAACCAGCACTGGGTATAATGAACCTCCCCGAAATTGGTCACCGGAGGCATTTCCCTCAGGCAAATCTTCATACATGCATCACATCTGGGAGCAAAAGGACACCCCTTAGGAGGATTGAGCATATCCACCGGCGTCCCCTCGATGGGCACCAGCCTCTCATGCTCCTTGGTATCTAATCTTGGAATGGACCGAATCAGTCCTTTGGTGTACTGATGCTTCGGTTCGTAAAAAATATCTTCGGTCATTCCATACTCTACGATCTTTCCCGCATACATAACGGCGATTCTCTCGCACATACTTGCAACTACACCCAAGTCATGGGTAATCATAATAATCGCCATACCCAGTTTATCCTTTAATTCCATCATCAATTCCAGAATCTGTGCCTGAATGGTCACATCAAGGGCTGTAGTGGGTTCGTCTGCAATCAAAAGTTTTGGTTCACAGGCAAGGGCAATGGCAATCATGACCCTCTGACGCATACCGCCGGATAGTTCATGGGGATACTGCTTTAATCTCTTTTCCGGCTCGTTGATTCCAACCAGCTCAAGCAGTTCCTTGGCGCGCTCTTTCGCCTGCGCTTTATTCTTATCTGTATGGAGCAGCACAGCCTCCATAATCTGATTTCCAATGGTATAAACAGGGTTCAAGCTTGTCATGGGATCCTGAAAAATGATGGACACCTCATTTCCCCTGATCTTACGCATTTCCTTGTCTGACATCTGCTCAATCTGATGCCCATTGAAGTAAAGGCTTCCGCTGATCAGCTTACCGGGATGGGCAGTCAGCCCCATAAGGCTGTATGCCGTTACGGATTTACCAGAACCGCTCTCTCCAACGATTCCTAGGACTTCGCCTTCCTTCAAGGAAATGGACACATCGTTCAGCGCTTTCACCTCACCTGCCGGTGTGAAAAAAGACAGTCGTTCATTTTTTATATCAACAAGATATTCTGACATACTCTAAAACCGCCCTTCCTAATGTTTTAATTTCGGGTCGAAAGCATCCCGCAGCCCGTCACCGAACAGATTGAAGCTCAAAATAATAAGACTGATCAATGCTGACGGAATAAAGAGCAGATAGGGATAAGTGTTAATACCGTTCAAAGCATCACTTGCAAGGCTTCCGAGGGAAGGCAGCGGCACTGCTACGCCCATGCCCAGGAAGCTTAAGAAACTCTCCGTAAAAATGGAAGAAGGAATCTGTAAGGTAGTAGTTACGATCAAGGTACCAATACAGTTGGTCAGCAGATGCCTTCTAATGATTTTTTTGTTGCTGACCCCGAGAGCCCTTGCCGCCGTGACATACTCGCTCTCTTTGAGCGTCAGAATCTGACTTCTGACCATACGTGCCATTCCTACCCAGTAAAGAAGCGCAAACACGATGAAAATACTAATCAGATTCTCACCCACTACCCCTACCCAGCCAAATCCAGGCACTTCCTTCAGATTGTAAAGGGGTTCCTTCAACGCAAAAGATAAAAGAACGATCAAAAGAATATCTGGTATGGTATAAATGATATCCACGATACGCATCATAACCAGATCCACCCATCCGCCGAAGAAAGCTGCCACGGAGCCATAGATAGAACCAATAACCAGAATAATTGCGGTCGCAATCAAACCTACAACAAGTGAAATCCGGCTTCCCATCATGACACGGATGGCATAGTCACGCCCCATCTTATCCGTCCCAAAAATATGGGGGAACACCTTTTCCCCTGCGTCGATCCTAGCCTGCTCCTCCGCAGAATATTCCATGGGCGCAAGATGATTGGCACCTTTAAACTGCTCTCGATAATTATAAGGGTAAAATGCCGGAACGATAAAAGAGAAAATCATGACCAACACAATTACCACAAGGCTTACCATTGCCACCTTATTCTTCACCAGACGGCGCATACCGTCCTTCCAGAAACTTACGCTTTCGCGCATGACAATCTGGCTCTGCTTCTCTTCCTCGGTAGCCGGAAGAAAATCCTCCGGTTTTAATTTTAATTGAAAACTCAATGGATTCTGCTTCATAATCTGCTCCTTACTTCAATTTGATACGGGGATCTACCAGCTTGTAAACGAGGTCTACCACAACATTCATAATAATGATCAAAGTGGCAAGGAAAATAGTGGTTCCCATAATCAATGTATAGTCACGCCCGCCTATCGCGCCGATAAATTCTCCTCCAAGCCCCGGAATGACAAAGATCTTTTCCACAACAAAACTTCCCGTAACCGTGTAAGCCAGCATAGGACCTACATAAGTAACCACCGGCAGAATGGCATTTCTCATGGCATGCTTGAACAAAATCCAAAACCCTGCAACGCCCTTCGCCTTTGCTGTACGCATGTAATCCTGCCCAAGCACATCCAGCATGGAAGAACGCATCAGCCTCATGATATAAGCAGTGGGATAGAATGAAAGTGCAATGACTGGCATGATATAATGCTTCCAGCTGGTAAGCCCCATGGTAGGGAGCAGTCTCAAATTAACCCCCAGCACATAAAGAAGCAGTGTGCAGATTACAAAGCTGGGAACGGCAATCCCACAGGTAGAAATCACACTGATCAAGCTGTCCAGGAACTTTCCTCTCTTTAACGCTGCCATACAGCCAAGAGGAATCCCCAGGCACAAAGCCACGAGCACCGAAATTCCCCCAACTCTTGCCGATACCGGAAATTTCATCTTGATAATAGACATAACGGTACGTCCCCTCTGCTTAAGGCTGTCTCCAAAATCTCCATGCAGTGCGTCCGTCATATATGTAAAATACCGTTGAATCAAAGGTTTATCCAATCCATATTTCGCTTCCAGCGCCGCCGTCGCCTGCGGGCTGATCGCCTTCTCCGAAAGGAAGGGTCCGCCAGGAACCATATTCATCAGAAAGAAAGTAAGGGTCGCAACCGCCCAGATGGTCACGATTGCAAGCAAGATTCGTTTTGCCACATACTTTAACATGCTAAAGTCTCCTTTTTAAATAAAATAGAAAGCCATGTCCTCATGCTTTCTATGGGTCCGCCATGCGCGAAAACAATGGATGCCACGCTTTGCGAGCCATCCTTATGTTAAAATGAAGGAACGGCAGTGTTCTCCACCAACCCCCATCGTCCCCCAAAAATCTTTTTTATCGTATCAAAAAAAAGCCCATTTTGTCAAGCCTTTCCACGATTTTCCTACAACCTCTTTTCGTAACACCACCACTCTTCTCCAAACATTTCACACTCACCTACAACGTCGAAATCGAGCCTATTGTATGAACGAATCGCCTTTTCATTGCTTTTGCACACGATAAAATGTACACTTTTCATTCCTCTGCTCCGCAGCTCATCCATGCCATATTCCAGCAGTTTTCTGGCTATTCCCTGATTTTGGCTTTCTATCCGTACACCCAGTCTGGACAACTCCGCTCCCGGTTTTAATTCATCACTCCAGCACGAAAGACTTTCAACCGCCTCATCCTGGTCGATAGAAATCACACCCACGATTTCTCCATCGTCCTCCTTCAGGCAGAACAGTCCATCCCTTGCCAAGTCACCTTCAAAATCTTTCTCCCCCGGATAGTCACAGGTCCACGCACAAAACGCTGTCCCCACCAGAGAGCGATACAACGCAAGAACCGCCGTTTTATCCTCCTTTACCGCTTTCACGAATTTCATAATTCTTCTCCATTTCAAAATATTTATATGTAATACTGTCTCCTGGCATAAAGAGGGCGGCTGTCCCGTGCTGAGCACACCAGCAGCCGCCTCTAAATATTCACTGTTTAATTATATCAAATTATGTATAATATTGGAATCTGCCAAGAAGCTCTTTCAGCATATCCGCCTGATTAGATAATTCCTCCGATGCGGCAGCGCTTTCCTCGGAAGTAGCCGAGTTGGACTCCACAACGCCTGCAATCTGACTGATTCCCTCTGTGATCTGGGCTGCAGCCTCTGCCTGATTGTCAGAAGCCTCCGCAATATCCGCAATAGATTCTGCTGCAACCTTTGCATTTTCTACAACGGAGATAAGGGATTCTGCCGTTGATTTCGCCAATCTGGTTCCTTCATCCACAGCTGCAATTGCATTCTGTATCAAATTCTTTGTATTTCTAGCCGCCTCTGAACTTTGATCCGCCAAAATCCCAACCTGTGTGGCAACAACGGCAAATCCCCTTCCTGCCTCGCCTGCCCTCGCCGCCTCTATAGATGCATTCAGCGCGAGAAGATTTGTCTGATCTGCAATCTCTTCAATACTGCTGATGATTTCCGCAATCTTATTGGATGCCCCTCCAATTTTCACCATTGCTTCCATATTGGAGCACATCTGCTCATTGCTTGCAATCACCTGTGCATTCATGCTTTCCACAATGCCCCTTGCCTTTTCGGCATTCTCCGCATTATCATGAATCTTTTCTGAAATATCCGTCATCATCGCCGTCAGTTCTTCAATAGCGCTCGCCTGATCGGTTGCTCCCTCTGCCAGCACCTGTGCTGCACCGGCAAGATCCCCGGCTCCATGCTGAACGCTCTGCGCGTTGCTGTCCACGTTCCTCATAGCCTCGTTCAATGCTGTCACGATTTCTCTAAAGGACTCGCTGATCTTTGCAAAATCCCCTTTATAAGTCTTATCAACGCTGACTTTAAAATTGCCCTGAGACATTTCAGCTAAATAATGGCTGATCTCGGAAATAACCATATTCATATCCTGAATGGTCTCAGAAAGACATTTCATCAATATTTCCGTCTCATCATTCGTCTCCGGTATCAAGGTATCGGAATGCAGGTCGCCTGCTGCCAGAAGTTTCAGCCGCTCTACCGCATCTTCTAATGGCTGCGCCACCCTTCGCCCAAGCCGGATTCCACTCTTGATTCCTAAGAATACAAACACGATTACAACAACGATCGTAAGAATGATTGACAAAAACAGCTTTCCTAAAAACTCATTCCTGACAGCCGCCACACCGATACTCCAGCCTTCCGTATTCGGAACCGGTGAATAAGCAACGACTTTTGTAACTCCGCCGTAAGAATAGGTTCCTATGCCATTTTCTCCTGCGACCATTTTTTTACAGATACTGCTGAATTTCTTAAGCCCGGGGTTCGTCTCCCCTGCCCTGACACAGTCTTCCACTCCCACGTTCTCCGAATTGATATCGGCGATGGTAATTCCATTGGCATCAAGCATGAATGCCGTACCGCCCTCTCCTACGTGTATAGAGCGCATAATATCATTCAGGCTTTCTCCGTCCGGAACATAAACGACAGCGCCAACCGGTGTCGTATCCGGGATGCCGTCCTCCCACAAAGGAGCCGCTACCGCAAACGATACCTCGCCGGTGACCTCGCTGTATGCCGGTGTGGAAACGTAGGTGTTTCCCTTCATACACTCTTTGTAAAATTCTCTGTCAGAAAAATCTGTCCCGGTAATCACATCGATTCCATTGCTGTCAAGAAGATATGCGCCCGAAAAATTATGATCCTTGATTCTCTGCTGTAAGATGGCGTCCTTCTCCTCCGGAGATTTTTCCGGATCCGCCAGTCTGGCTATACTTCCCGTCTCGTAAGCAATCGATATATACACTTCCAGCGCTGCCGTCACATAATCTGCCGCCACATCAGAAGTGTCATTCAGCGTTTCCGAAACCGCGCTTATAGATGAAACATAACTCAGAACAGATGAAATAACACCCAGAATAATACAACAGAGTATGATCACCTGACCGAAGCTCTTGGAAATCTTCTTTTCGATACCTAAAAACTGCCCTTGCTTACCGCTGTTCGACGGCTTTCGTTCACTTGCATTCTTCCCTTGCATAATACCCCCTCTTTCCTTTACGCCAAATCTCCTGACGCGCCAATCCCCAAATCATTTTGGATGTAAATATAACTACCGTTCTATTTTATCAGACTTTTACAATTTATTCTACGTTTTCCACAAAAAAAAATAGTTTTTTTTATATTTTTCGTTCAAACTGTCAGATTTCAAAGGAGGCATCAAGTAATCGCGTCCGTGACCAGCGTATGCAGAAATATTCGCGTGCACAATTCATGCAGTTACGGTGACGTTAGTGCTGAAAGTCTTGACTTCCCTTTTTCTTCCCACTACATTGATTGCAAATGCCTGTGAATCCAGCATCTAAAACAAAAATAGCGAGGTGACTAATTATGAAAAAGAAACGATACGCTATGCAGCTGTTATCTGCTGCCTTGTCTGCAGCAGCGCTGTTGTCAAGCACCATACATGTCCATGCCGAAACGCCTCCCACTGGGGCGGTCTACCAGTCGGACAGCGGATATACCGCCGAGAAGATCACCCATCCCGAAAACGGTGCGGAGACCACCGATGGTATTGTAGATTACACCGGGGACGGAACTCTGGGAGAAAATATCGAAAACGGAGCCGGGGACCGGGGACAGAACTATACCTGGGGCTCTATTGGATACGGCGATTACATGTATATCGGAACCTGCTACGGCGCCTGGCTCAACACCCTTTCTTCCATGAAGAATGTGCTTGGCCACAATTACGACGATGCCGTTATGACAGACGCCCTGAACGCAATTTTCCAAGGAGATTTCTATACAGGGGAAGCAGACGGCGGAAACCCTATGGGAATCCTAGTTAAACTCAATGTGAAAACCGGAGAAGTAAAGATTCTTATGTCCATGGACCGGACGAACACCAACTGCCTGTTCCGCAATGCCGTGGAGTTTAAAGGAAAACTCTATTTTTGCGGCGCGGTGAACGGCGTACCCTGCATTTATCAGGTCGATCCGGAGACAGATGCGTGCAAGCAGGTCTATGCCGGCATGACCCTGGAAGAATATGCAGCTGCCTACAAAGCCGGGCTCAGCGCCGGCATCCGCGGAATGTGTGTTTATGAAGATAAGCTGATCATCAGTTGCATCAACACAGAAGGCGCTGTCATATGTGAATCTGAAAATCCCGAGGATCAGGACTCCTTTAAAGTCATCGCAGCTGACGAAGACTTATTCGGCTATCCGGCTTACCATTATGAAGACAGTATCTACGGCGGATCCATTTTTGATATGACCCAGTTCGGAAGCAGCCTTTATGTTTCCATTTGTACAGGAACCCCTGAAAATGCCATCGACGCCAACACCATGCAGCCCTTTGCGCTCGTAAGAGGCGATTTGAACGAGGACGGAAGCTGGCACTGGACCAGTATTGCCGGAGATCAGGAAAAGGACAATGCGAAGTATACCTTCGGCATCGACCCGGAGCGCACCAGAAGCGGCGCTGCCAACCTTATCGTATTTCAGGATTATCTATACATTGGGGAATACAACGACGAAGAAATCGCCGTGGAGCGCATGCTGTTCGAGAACGATTTTACCTTTATGAACGCCAATTTTGCACAGCCTGTCAATCTCTACCGCATGGACCATGACGAAAATATGGAACTGGTAGTGGGAGATGCTGACAACATGTTCCCGGAGGGCAGCCTTTCCGGATTCGGCTCCGGCTATGGCAGAAATGAGAACCAATACATATGGAAACTGCAAGTGTATGATGACAAGCTGTTCATCGGCACCTACGATGCCTCCAGCTTCCTTTTACCGCTTGATGCATATGCCAATGATGAAAATGCCCCCGAGGAATGGAAGCAGCTTGTGAATACCTATGCGGCGCAAATTAGCGAATCAGAAGACGGTGTTCCCGTCGGCGTCGGCGAATGTGCGGAGTACTTAAGCCGCGCCGATTTCGGATTTGACCTCTATGTCACTAAGGATGGCATTCATTTCGATACCATCACCACCGACGGATTCGGCGATAAATTCAATCACGGCTGTCGGGCTTTCGGCGTCACAAACGAGGGCTTGTGCGTAGGCACCGCAAATCCTTTCTACGGCGCACAGGTGTGGAAACTGAGCTGTGACGATACCGTTTCCCATGATTCTGACGCTGCCGAAAGCAATGATACAAGCGCCATTCAGGACAATCCTGCGAATCCACAGGAAGCCGGAAGCTCCGGATGGGTCATGATTTTAATTGCTGCAATTATAATAATTGTATGTCTTGGATTGCTGTTCATACGCGCAGCCACAAAACGCAGGAATAATACGCAGTAAATTTTCTGCATGGCAGTTATATTTCCGGATATGAAACAAAATAAGGAGCAGCCTGTCACTGGTGGCTGCTCCTTATTTTGTCTCTTATATGTTTTTGACGCTCAAACGAGTTATCAACTCTTCACGATATTTTTCATGGTTGGGCATACCGATTCCCCCGTTCCCTGGTATGCTCAGCTTGATGAAGCCTCCGTTTTTCATGGTAATGGTGCAGTTGACGTCTCCCTTCCCCGCTCTTTTAACCGTGCAGGCCTGAATCTCCGCAAGTGGGAAACAATTTCCAATATCCTGTATCGGAATACTGGTATCGATTGCCTCAGCCGGTTCCGTGGAATTATCAAACTGATAAAAGTGCTGATACTCCTTACATTCAGCAAGAATCAAATAGTTCTCGCTGACGCCCACGTACACTTCAAATTTGGCACGCTTTCCTTTCGTCACTTGAATTGCAGCGCCGTTTTCATCCGGCACAAGCTTTTCATCAACCAATCTGCACTTACCGAAAACCTGCTTGATTTCTGTCTCAACTCCCACGCCATAGACGCCTGCCGTCAGGCTTTCCCTGTCAGGAAGGTTTTTACCCAAAGCCTGCATCATCTTTTTCTCATCGAGGACACCGAAATCTCCCTTATTGATTCTGACCATGGCAGGCACGATATGCCCCAATGCCATCACAAGGAAAAACACGCCGAGAAGCGCTGCAATTTGATAAACAGTGACCGTCCTTTCGCTTACACGGTTATCCTTTATGTAAAATCCATCCAGATACTCCGAAAAACTATCACGGTTAAGCCCACCGTCTTTAAACACCTTACCTCCATTAGACAGCGCCATCTTCATAACCTGCTCATCGATATTTACCGTAACCCCTTCCAGATGATAAACAGGCGCTCCCTTTTCCCCATTAATCGTATCTATGGCATCGCTGTACGTTTCCTTGGACAGCTCTGCAATATATACATGTCCATTCACATCCGTCACAAAATAAAGCGGGCTGCCCTCTTCCGGCTTTGGAAGCATCAGCGTTGGATAGACCTCAACATCCAGCCCGACGCACAGCCCCTCTTCCACCTGACCGTCTGAGACAAGCTCAGACAAGTCCAAGACTTCCTCCTCTTTCGTTTTGGAAAAGACCGCAAACAGCACAAACCCAAAACACGCCGCCGCAAGCAGCAGGTAAATCACCAACAACCCTGCCAATTTCCTCTTAGTCTTTGAAAACAAATAATTCTCCCTCATCATTCACCCTCCCTGCTTTTTACTCTCAAGTATACATTTACTATTCTAACACCCAAGAATCAATATGAGCAATATCAAAGCCCTTTTTAATTGTAACAATTCAGCCTCTAAATACAGGGGAGCAATTTGGAGAAAGGATGGCTCGGCGCAGATGAGGAGCCGGACAGCTGGGGCTAAAAACAATCCCCGGACGGTCCTTCACACCGCAGACTTGGCGGGGGCTATATTGGGAGCGGCAAATCATATCGTTTCAAGTCTTTGCGAAAAATCGGCAATTTCACTTACAGAATGTTAGATTCCTAGGGGAAAATCGCCATGGATGGCGATTTTAGGAGCCAAACGGCATGGATGCCGTCTTGGCTCTGACCCGACCGTTATGTCACCCTCCCATTTTCTGCTGCCCCATGCAGATCACAAGCTCACTTTTAATTCCATTCAATTCGATCAGATTGTCGGCTTCCGGCACCGCAAAAGGTTCCACTTTCTGCCCGCTTTTCTCATAAGATATGCTTGTGCCGACTCCCTTAGTGACAGCGGCAAACGCCGTCCCCTCGGGAAGATAGATTTTTGAAGTCGCCGACACCTGATTGATTGCTACCTCCCCCTGCAGGGAATGACAAATCACTTCCATATCGAGATTGCAGTTGATCTCCACCGTGCCGATGACATCTTTAAGAATCACATCCGGCGTCTTTATGTCAAGCTCTATGCTGTCACATTCCAGAGAATTGATTTCTACCGTTCTGGCATTGACCGCACACTCGATCTTCCCGATATAAGGCGTCGGAATCTGGACAAAAATACTGACCTCTTCTTTTGCCTTTGCTTCGGTCATGCCGTTCTTACGGCTCACATCCACATCGATTCTTTTCTTAACATCATCAATCTTCACCTTTAAGTCGCTCTGAAGCGTGGAAAGCGTGTTGGACGCTAAACGGACACGAATCTTTTCTCCATGATAACCTGACAGCTGAAACCTTTTTGCACCGCCAAATTTCATATCATAGTGTTTCGGCTCATCGATATCGTATTCCGTAACGCTCTCATACAGATAATCTGCGGGCTTTTTCTCCCCTTTTTCATTAGAAAACAGCTTATCAATAGAAATATCAAACAGCGTAGAAATCGCCATGATATTTTCAATGTCCGGAATCCCTGCGTCCGTTTCCCACTTCGTGACTGCCTGTCTGGATACGCCAAGCTTCTCCGCCAGCTTTTCCTGGGACATACCCGCCTGCTTGCGGATTGCTTTTAATTTCTCTGCAAATGTCATTTTGAACCCTCCAAATGTTTTAAATTGTATTTTTGATATGTCAAGTGTAGGTAATTATGCTTTACATTACAAGCAAATAAAGATGGCATCGCGGATTTTTGTGCTACTTGTCGTGGCATTTCCCTTTTCAGACTGTTTCATTCCTTCCTTTTGTATATTCGTATAAAAAGGCTGTTGCTCAAGTAAGTCAATCCACCTTTGCAACAGCTCTATATTTCTATAAAATATTTAGTTTGAATTAAAATGCACGATTTGAGGGACAAGTCCGCTTTTATTTAATTGATTTCCGCGTGGCTGCATCACATTATTTTCTATTAGGGAATGATACATTTCAAGAGCCTCTACTAATGAACAATACTGTTCATCAACTTCTATATTGAGTGATTGAATTTTATCGACGATACTCATCATAAAAACCTCCTTGTATGGACAAATACACCTAAATTATATTTAGCAACATAATCTTTCATTATAGAATAATAATCGTCTATCCTACAGCTTAATTCCTTATCTTCTCCATAATCTATAATTTTTAAGTTCATTTCTCTTAATTCTTCCAAATTGATAGCTCTGCCATGCGATTTCCATATGTTATTATTGCTCAATCTATTAGCAATTTCATATGCACGTTGTTTCTTTTCTTCTAAAGTAACATTTGCACCATCAGAATGAACTATCCAATCTTTAAATTTATATTTAACCAGCCATTTTTGAATCAAATCAACGGCAAGTTCTTTCGCCTGTTCATATGCGCGTAACTCTGCTAAATCAAAATCTTTAAGAATTAAAAACTCTGCTTGAGAAATGGTATTATTTTGTGCCTTAGCCAATAAATCATTAATTTTATCTAAGTATCCCAACGCTGCAACTAATTTTCCATCCCTATTTTGCACTTGAGGATCAACCGGACCTAATGCACTATAATAATTCATATAGATATTATCCCCACTCATGCAAAAAATAGTTCCTGCACTATATGCAAAATTAGGCACAATAAAATTTACTTCAGAGTAAAAATGCCTAAAAATAGTGACCATTCTATTTACAGGATTTAAGCTCCCACCCGGAGTAGTAAGCATAATATAACAGGTCGTTTTGGGTTCAGCTTCACTTTGCAACTCTTCAACAACTTTTTTCATCTGATCTTCAGCCGAGTCAAAAATTTCCCCATAATATACTATTACGTCTGCATTTAAATAGTCCTCTAAATCTTGTAATTTCTTCGTAATCAAACTTCTTGCCGCTTCATCAATAGGATTTACCATAAATGTCACCTCATATTTTCATTATAGCACAAACCATAGTAAAAAACATATGAAAATAACTGTTTTTAAATGTTCTAATCCACTAAACATTCTTATCCGCTATGTCGAGCATATATGCCGGCTAAATGTAGTATCTTCTGCTTCTTCCGGCTCCTATTTTTCCACTACATGCGCCGTTATAATCGTATAACTGTAGGCGTTAACAGTTATCTTTATCCCGTCAATCTCACAATACCAGTTTTTGCCTTTCCGATAAATCATACAGTCCTTGTCCATAATTTTATTTTTGCAATATTGAACCGCATCATCCCCGGAACTTAATTTCAAATTCCTCTTAATCCTGTCAACGCCCATTGCAGTAGTATGTATTTGATCAATATTATTTATCAACACTTGCTTGTCTTCCATTTTCCGCACCTTCTTTCACATTATGCTAATATTCTACTTAAAAAGATTGCATATTTCAAGGCATTAGAATTTCATATCCCCAAGCCATTTCTGCATTTTCTGTTCACGGTTCAGCCGTTCGGGATCCTTATATTTGCCCAGCCGCAGTTCATCCTTCACGCGCCCATCCTCCAAATAGATAATGCGGTCCGCTCTTGCTGCAACTTTGGCATCATGTGTCACGAACAGTACGGTAGTTCCATCCCGGTTAATCTTACCAATAATATCCATCACTTCCTGCGTAGCTGAGGAATTAAGCGCGCCGGTAGGCTCGTCTCCAAAAAGGATATCCGGGTGGTTGATCATGGCTCTGCAGATTGCCGCTCGCTGAAGCTGTCCGCCGGACACCTTGCGGATATCATGATCCGCCACGGAAATAATCCCCAGCCGCTTCATCATCTGTTCCGCTTCCCTTCTGATTGCAAGGCGGTCCCGCCCTCCAAGCTGAAACGCCGGAAATACAATGTTGTCTGCAATTGAGAGATTTTTAAGGAAGTTCGCCTTCTGAAAGATAAATCCCATATGCTGCAGCCGCAGTTTCTCCATTTCTTTATCGGATAAGCTAAGCATTTCGCGTCCGTCAAAGTAAATTTCTCCTGCGGTCGGTCTGTCCATACCGCTGACGCAGTAAAGAAGCGTTGATTTTCCGCATCCGGACTGCCCCATGACAGCCACGAACTCACCGGCGTCTACATAAAAGTCTATCTTTTGCAAAACCGTACTATCTCCAAAGTTCTTACAAAGGCATTTTACCTCAAGTTTTTTCTGTCCCATTGTCCGTTCTCCCTTCTTATTCGTTCACGTAATCTGATACGTTCATCTTTCTTATCTTCATGCACACGCCTGATACCACAACTGTAAGCGTCACAAGCAATATTGCCGGAATCATAATAAACTGCACCGCTGATACCCTTACAAACACAATTCTTTTCAATCCCATACCCAGCATCTGGAACAATGCGCTGATCAGCCGGTCTCCGGACAGCTCCGCCAAGACTATACCGCAGACAGAACCGAATCCCCCCGCAAGCAGAACCGGGTAAAGCTCCTGTTTCCAAATTTCCGCAAACGGAATGCCCATCGCTTTCTTTGCCGACAAAGCGGCGGCATGCCTTGCAATGCGAAGCCTTAAGAACAGCGCTGTTATCAAAACGGTAAGGCAAATTCCAATCCATAATACCGCTCTTTCTGCCTGCCGCACCTGTGCAGTGACGCCGCCCAGGGTCTGCCCTAAGAACTCCTCCATATTTTCAATGCTATAACCGCTTCCCAGCTTCTTGCGCAGACGAAAAGCCAGATTGTCTGCATTTTCCTGTGACAACGTAAGCGCAAACGCATATTTTTCCGCCTGCTCCCCTGGAAAGCCAGAACACGTTTTTGCCGTTCTGCCGCCGCTGGTCACATCCTGATAGATACCACAAACGATAAATCTTCTTTTCTCACCGCTCACCAAAATATCCACCGCATCGCCGACACTTTTTCCCAATTCATCAGCCATCAGATAAGAAAGCGCGATTTCCGTATCCGAAGCCGGATTTTTGCCGTCAAGGTATTTTAAACCCGCACCGGCGCTTCTGCCTGTATCGATATGAATACCGATCACCTCTCCGTCACTGCGTACAGCCTGCAGACGCACTCTGCGCAAAGTGTCTACATTTTGGATTGCCCCCTGTTCTGCCTCTTCCAGCAAAACCTTTTCCGCAAGCGCTCTGCGCGCTTCTAAGTTCTCGCCCTGCCCTGCCTCCACAAGGAGGTCACATTCAGCGCTTCCCATGTAAGTGACAAATTCCCTGTTCTCCATGGTCTGGACAGTCCTGATCGGTATCACGATCAAGAAGGATACGATTAAAAGCAGTCCGAATACAATGCCGTAGCCATGACGCACTTCGTACAGTCCTATCAGCAGACTTACGGGGAGCTTCTTTGATCTGCGGAGACCGTCATGCGCCGCCGTCCCGCGTCCAAAACCCTTTTCCGTGACCATAAGATCGATTACGCCCGCCTTTTTCAGATGGCGCAATATTTTTTTGGAAAAAATGAGGATAATGCCATACACCGCAGCCGCCGTCAACGCAGCCGTACATATGCTCATGCTTCCAAAAGACTGGTTTCCGAAAGTACGGCTGATATGACCTGTTATGAGTGCCGTCATGAAGAAGCCGAGCAAAAATCCTATGCCGCAGCCTGCCGCCGTCAAAACCCGAATTTTACCAAGATACAAATTCCGAATCCCTTTTTCCGGAATCCCCATCGCTTTCATGGTTCCAATCTCACGCATATCTTCTTCCAATTCCGCCAAAACGGCATACCGCAGGCACACAAGGGCAATGATCATCAGCAAAATGCCTGCCAGCAAAAACACAACTGCCATCAGCAGATCCGTCAGGGCACTCAGCAAAAAAATCATGGTATAGGTAATTGCCTGACCGTTCTTGGGAAGATTTTTGTCACTTTGTTCATAAGCGGTCTGATAATCCGCTGCCTGCCCGCTGTCAGCAAACCACGCTTCAATCAGATATTCCGTTTCACCTACCTTACCGGACATGGCGCTAAAATCTGCATCACTGATCAAAAACCGTGTGGAGGAACAAAGGGTAGAATTCATTTGTCCGTCGTAAACATAATCCGATACCATAAATTCCTTCACCATGCCTTTGCTGTTTAAGGTAACTGTATCTCCGATTTCAATGTCAAATTGATCCAACAGGATTACCGGAACACCGATTCTTCCCTCCTGCATTTCCAGTCTGTCCCTGTTTTCGTCAAGCAGGACATCATATTCATCATTCTGCCTGACCAAACTGATATCTAATCTGCAATCGGAGAGCGTGAATTGTTTTCCCGTTTCATTTGATATACGCAGTTCTTCCCCGTAAACATTGATCATGGGAATTGTCTGCCAGTGCTTAATCCCACTATAACTGCTGTTAAAATCATCCAGATCATCCTGGGAAACATCCCCTTCATGCATTTGCAGGAAATGCGGCGGATTTGCCGTTTCATACATGGACGAAATGGATGTAAAAAGCTGTGCCAGCGTCAATGTAACCGTAACTGCAATCATTGCAGACAGGCATATGAACAGGAACAGAATCAGGTTCTTCCACGGATTTTTTTGAAAATCCTGCTTAAGCATTTTTAAATTCATGACGCCTTTTCCTCCTTCATGGATTGTGATGATTCCTGTAATTTCCGGATAGCTCTGTTCTGCCCAATGGCAAATGCCGCCGGCAGCATCCCCATTCCTGACAGAACAAGCATAAATCCAATTCCTCTCCCCCGACCCGCGCCAATCAATCTGCCCACACTTCCTGCCAGCAATCCCTGCCCGCAAAGGAGCGGTTCAAAAACCCAATCTGCCAATACGCCGCTGAGCGCATAGGCTGCGGCAGTCCCAGCCTGTGAAAGCAGGCTGATTATCCCCCATGCGCGCCCCTGCACTTCATTCGGAACATTGCTCCTCACCAGCACATCTGCGGAGGTGTTGATAAATGGAAGGGATAGGAAAAATGAAAATATTCCGGCGCCGGTTATGAAGATATTCGTGCTGATGCCTGACAGCGCCATAAAAACAGAAGCTGACATTCCCGCAAGACTGAGTACACGGACATAATTTTTCTTGATTCCCAGAATGCCGATGATTACGCTTCCAACAAGCATACCCACCGCACAAACCGATTCCAGGATGCCCACCGTCTTTGCATCGCTGACAGCAAGCACCATCGGAGAGACCAGCGTCTGTAAAAAGCCTACAAAAAAGCAGACAAATGCCATTAAAGCAACCAAAGCGCAGATTCCTTTGTTCTCTTTTAAAGTAGAGAACCCTTCTTTCATTTCTGCAAATGCACCCTGCTTTTGTTTTGGCAACAGCTTTGCAATCGACTTTCTGACGATCATCGCCGCTATGATTGTAACAAAAAACGTACAGATATCCAAAAGCAGAATTAGCCGGATATCCGATACTGCAAGCAGGACTCCCGCAAGCGCAGGGGAAATCAAATACCTTGCATTTCCGGCAATCTGCACCATGCCGCTTGCCCTTGCGTATTCTTCTTTTGTCAGAAGCTCCGTAATGGTTGCCCTGAAAGAAGGTTCCAGAAGCGCAACAAAAATTGCATTGAAAGCAACGCCTGCTATAATCGGAATCATGCTCTCGGTTCCAATATGAATATTCCACAGAACATATAAAAGTCCAAGACCGGAAAACAGATCTCCCACAACCATCAACAGCCGCCTGTCATAACGGTCTGCCAATACGCCGCCCAAAGGGCTTAATAAAATCGTGGGAAGGAACGCCGCCAGCGATATAAGGGAAACCAGGCTCACACTGCCCGCAGCCTGATAAACATAAATAGATAACGCAAACGCAGTCATTCCGCTTCCAATACCGGAAATCAATTCTCCTAACCAAATTAATACAAATTTTTTCAAAACGCTTTCCTCCCTTGCTTTTGTTTTGACACGTCAAGTGTAGGAAATAACGCTTTTTATTACAAGCAAATAGGGATTACACCGCGGATTTTTCTGCTACTTCTCGTAGCAATCCCGTGAATCCCTTCATTTTTTCAATTAAAGAATTGCATTTTTCAATATATTTCCCAGTCTTTTAAAACTGAATATTTAAGTATCCGTCCTCAAATTTAGCCCCTGTAATTTCCTTTTCTGCAAATTGGACTGGTACTGGAAATCTCCGGCTTTCATTTCTCACGCCTACCACAAGCTCATTTTTATCCTGTTCCAGCCTCAGCTCTTTCTTATCGGCAAACGGCAGATAGATCTTAAGACAATTTCCCTCCTCGTCGATGTGGTAAATCTCTTTTTTGAAAAGGACCTCGTCCGGTTCCGTCTTTTCAAAAATAGAATCCCCGACCTTTTCGAGTACCTCTAATGTGCGCAGTTCCTGCTTGAGCAATTCTACATAAAACCGCGGCACTTCGCTAAAACTTTCTTTGATTTCCTGCAGCGCCTCCTCCTGCAATTTTATCCACTTATTAAAGTACCCTTCCATTGCTTTTGCCGGATAGATATGATTCACGATGACCGCATCCACATTATAATGATACAAATACAGGCAGGTAAAGTTTCGCTTTGCTTCTCGAATTACAATCTTTTCCGGTGTAGTCACCACGCGCAGGCTGACCACTTCCTTATTCAGCAGCAGCTCCTGCAGGCGCTGCATCTTATCCATCAAATATTCGATATCGTCAAACACATTATCCTTTGGCATCGGCATTTTCATAACCTTTTCCACCACTGTGCCCGCGGATTTCACTGCCGCCCTTTTTACCGGCAATACTTTTTTTATCATGCCGGACAGTCTTTCCGGATATTTCAGCAAAGCCAGTGTTTCGCCTGTGGGAGCGCAATCCACGATAATGGTATCGTATTCTCCGCTTTCATACATCTCCAAAATCTTGAACATGGAGAACAATTCCTCCAGCCCCGGAAACACTAATAATTCTTCCGCCTCTATCCCGCTTCCGCCTTTCAGCGTAAGAAGCTGCTTAAAATAGTCTTTTAAGTTCCCCCAGCTCTTCTCGCTTTCATAGACGGTATCTATTTCCATTGCATACAGATTTTCCGCAATAAGTGTGGGGTCTTTTTCTATTTTCCTGTCAAAGGAATCGCCCAGGCTGTGTGCCTGGTCTGTGCTCATCACAAGTACCTTTTTTCCATCCCCGGCGATCTTACATGCGGTCGCAGCCGCCATGCTGGTCTTCCCCACGCCGCCTTTTCCTGTATAAATAATCACGCGCATCTCTACTCTTCCTCTCTGACCTTCTTAGTCAATATTTATTTTTTTTGCTTTTGATGTCTGCTCATGGCTTTGTCCGTCCTTATTGGCATCTTCCTTGTTGCAGCCTTTCAGCAATTCTGCCACTGCCTCCATGACCATCATTTTCATTTCTCTTTCAATCATATCCAAATGTCCGCCCATCTCCTCCGGGAACAGTGCACGGATGGCTTTTCTCTGATATTCTCCCGCCGTTTTCATTCTATGCAGCATTTCCTTAGTCATCATGGTCACTTCCTTTCTCAAATAGGATACGCAGTTTCCCTTCCTCAAATTTTGCCCCTGCGACCTCGTACTTCCGAAGTATATTGGGCAGCGGGATATTCCGTTTGAAATTCCCCGCTTTGATTACGATATCAGCAGCCGCCTGATATAACTCAATACTCGATTTATCTGCACAGGGTAAAAATACCTCCAACTGATACCCTGTTTCAATCTGTTTGAAACTTTCCCTTTCTGTAATGATTTTATTTGCAAAGACCTCCTTTTCCGGCAGTGCGTCATCCACAATCCTTCTGATATTCTCCACTCCCCGCAGTTCTTCGTCATACCAAGGTATTTCATAGATTGGAAGTGCCGAAAAACTTTCTTTCAGGCAGGTGATATATTCTCTCTGGATCATGATCCATTGACTAAAAAAGTCATTACTAATATCTTTGGGAAGAATCCGGTTAATGTAAAGCCCATCCACATTGAAATTATAGAGGTTCAGATACATATAACTGCGTTTCGTCTCCTCCACCACCATTTTTTCAGGGGTCGTTACAATCCTTATACTCGTAATGTCCCGATCCTTTAACAGTTCCTGCAGCTCTATTAATTTCAGGTACATTTTCTCAATATCATTCATGGCGTTTTTGTTCGGCATCTCAACTTTGAACGCCAGTTTGGATATGGGCGAGAGTATTCTCACTCCGACTTTGCCAATGGGAAAGAGCTTTTCCATATACCAGGAAAGCAATTCGGGAAATTTCAGCAATGCAAGGGTTTCACCCGTAGGCGCACAGTCAACGATGATTCTCTCATATCTTTCGCTGCGGTAAATGTCAGCAATTTTAAGCAGCGAAAACAATTCTTCCATTCCCGGCATCATCCCCATGTCCTGAAGATCATAATTTCCGGTCTCTGAAAGCAGATTTCCCAAATACTTCATGATATCGGAAAAATCATTTTCCATGACATACTCGGGATCGATCTCATAAACATCCAAATCAGGCAGCATGTTTTCCGCCTCTTTTCCCAATTTCCGCTCAAAGATATCGCCTAGATTGTGCGCCATGTCTGTACTCACAAGCAATGTCTTCTTTCCTTCTGCTGCGCTCTTAACTGCATGCGCCGCTGCTATACTGCTTTTCCCCACGCCGCCTTTTCCTGTAAAAATGTAAATCCTGCTCATTTCATTCTCCTCTCAAAACTTCATCCATCGAATATTTCGTAATCCGAAGTATTCATTTTTTTATTAGGCAGCGCCTGGCTGCCTTGTATTGTTATTCAATCGTAATTTTTCTTATCTTCTTCGGCGTTTCCTCTTTCCTCTTTTCCTGCCTTAAGATTTCCTTTACCTTCGTCGTCATTTTATAAAAGAGATCCATTTCTTCCTTCGTGAAGGAACTCACAATCTTCATACCGTAATACATCATTTCATTAACCAGATTCTGGAACTGTGCCATTCCTCTTTCGCTGAAGCCGATCAGTACCACTCTTTTGTCCTCTTGGGAACGGGTTCTTACAATCAACTCATTCTTTTCCATGCGGTTAATGATTCCTGTCGCCGTATTGAGAGGTACATGGATGTATTCCGCGATTTCTGTCATGTTCACTTCGCTTCTTTGATAGAG
This sequence comes from uncultured Lachnospiraceae bacterium, assembly GCA_949878435.1. Lineage (GTDB taxonomy): Bacteria > Bacillota > Clostridia > Lachnospirales > Lachnospiraceae > Suilimivivens. The sequence continues at coordinate 47,224 of CATLAK010000018.1, read as the reverse complement.
CAGCCAAAAGATCAAAACTTCGTTTTTGGAACAGTCAAGGAATATATTTTCCCATAGGTCTGAAGACAATAACTCCTTTACTTCTTCTATATAGTCTTTGATCATCTGGAATGTCTCTTGGGGTATTCCTTGGTCATTCAGCTTCATGGCAGCTCCTGTGAATTTTGTCTTTTAAAAATACTTCGCATGTCGAATTAATTTAATTCTACATGCGAAGTATATTTTTGTCAATACTTTTCAAAAATTCATAATCATAGTCTGGTGGGAAAGGATATTTTTTCTTCATCTCTTCCATGTGTAAAAAAGTTTCATATAGGTTATCCATAGAGCCAATATGCTCTACAACAAGATATTTATGCGGCTGTATATTTCATTTCTTTTCCCTATGTGCCGTAATAATCGTATAACTATAAGCATTTACAGTTATGATGCAGTTATCCACATTCACATACCAGTTCTTTCCGTTTCTTGTGATTACAGCGTTTACAGAATTGATTTTAGTTTTGCACTAGTCAACCACATCATTTGTATCTAAAGACAGATTTTTTTAATGCGTTCTACGCCTAATTCTGTTGTGTGTAATTCCCCTAAATTCTTTAGCAAATCATTATCCGTATTCATTTTATAATTATTCTTTCCATATTTATAAAACTGGAAGTTGTCAGCTACAATTCTTTCATCATACACAATGATTCTGGCATTGAAATGTAAGAACCATAATTATCTATTTTTTCAAATCCTACTTTTCGATATACATGACATGATTCTTGTAGCAGTTCTCCAGTTTCAAGAATCACCCTCTTGTATCCTAGCTCTTTTGCCCACTCAATCAATTCAAGAACCAGCTTGGTTCCTATTCCTTTCCCTTGAAACTCTTCTCTGACAAATACTCTCTTCAATTCGGTTGCATCATCGATATCACCATACTGATATTCTCTAATTGCTCCTGCACCAGCGGCTCTGCCACCAACATATACAACTATAGCCTCTCTAATTTCATCAAGCTGATTATATTGTTTGTATTTGTCTCTCTTAATTATTTTTCCTACTCGCCTATCTAAATCCATATCTAATAGCTGACAGTTCATAATAAAGTCCTCATTTATACCAGAACATCTAACAAATTCTAAATTATCCATATTCAACCATCCTCCTATGTTAAGTAAATAAGAACTTACAGGCTCTACAAACAACGATTTCTCTATCTGATTTTCCTTCTCAATTATACACGAAAGTATAGGCTGTTTCAATCCTCTGAACTGCCTTTGTTTAGGTCTAAGCGGCACTTCTGCACATCGCAGAAGTGCCGCCTACTGCCTATGAATAAGTTATCTCATGCTCAATAACTTCCTGTACACACGCCCGAATATTGTTCATTTTTTGTACCCATAAAAGTTGATTTTCAACTTTTAACTGTTCCGTCACTCCCTGCCTGTCGGCATATTCCTTTACCAGCCTAAAAAAACATATCCTCCGCCTGTTCGTCAATATCGGCAAGATAACTGTTCAGCTTGCCGCTTGGCTTGTTTTCTTTTTCGGTTGGCAAAGCAAGACAAGGGTAACATTGTGTGAAATCATATAAAGGGATAAGGCGGACTGATTGCGATAAATCCTTTATTTTCAAGGCGTTTGGAGGATTTTATTAAAACTCTATGAGGTGTAATGAACACCCATAAAATTATGAATTTCTAATTCATATTTTCCTCCATTCCAACATTTTACGCTAAGGAAACACTCAAAAATGCCTCCACGACTGCCGGATCAAAATGCGTGCCGGATTCCTCCCTGATAATCGCATATGCCTTTTCAAGCGGCATGGCACTCTTATAACAGCGCTTGGAGGTAAGCGCGTCAAAAACGTCTGCTACCGCCATAATTCTGGCACAAAGCGGTATTTCTTCCCCGCTGATGCCATAGGGATAACCTTTTCCATTCCACCACTCATGATGATACGCCGCCATTTCCACCGCCGTATTCAGATACCCTGATTCCCCAAGCTCCGCCTTTGCATGGGTAAGCAGTTCCTCTCCTGCCGTGGTATGCGTCTTCATAATCTCAAATTCTTCTTCCGTCAGCTTCCCCGGCTTATTTAAGACGGAGTCCGGTATATGTATCTTGCCAATATCGTGAAGCGGCGCTGCCACCACCATATCGCTTAGATACCTGTCAGTCAGAATAGTACTGTATATTCCCTCCCTTTTCAATTCCTTCGCGATGGATGCCACATATTCCGCCGTGCGCCTGATATGTCCGCCTGTATTGTCGTCCCTGTTCTCCACGACCTCCGCCATGAACGTAATCATGCCTGACTGCATGCTCGAAACCCGTTCATGGTAAAAAGTACGCTTATTGCCCTGCATAATCAGCACAATGATCGTAAGCGTCATGACAAAGGCAGAAACGCTGGTAACTCCGATAAAAGGTGCCAATTCCCGCCCATACATACTGTCCGCCGTCCGTATATTTCCGCCATCCAGCGTAATCTGCACTACCGTATGATTGGCAAAGAGCAGCATCAGAATCCCAATTATCCAGAGCAGATACTTCTCTGATTTTCTCAGGCTCCTGTGCTGCATATTCTCATGAAACCAACTGCGCCAGTTTTTCCCTTTCACGTAAAATGATATAAGCAGCACAGCCAATACCCCATAGAGCATAAACTGATAAACATTCTTTTCCTGTTCAGACATTGCAAACAGATAGGGCGGCACAAGCAGAGCCGGAACCAACAGTCCGTTGATAATACCTGGAAACGGTATCATCAAAGCCAATCCCCGCAGCCTATGCCTTTTCCTGCCAAGACAGATATTGAACCCGATCATAAGAAGCGCCGCCATTGATGCGGCATCTTTCCCCAGCGCAAAATACACCATTCCAATTAGGAAAAAGCTGACAAGATAATAAATGCGCTGCTTCTTCGCCTCCATATCCGGCTCTAAGAATACATACTTTTTTATCAGGAAACCGCTGACTGTGATTGCCGCCGTTTCCAGTATTTGCAATATTTCCCTTTCCATCGTCTATATACCGTCCCTTATTTGCCTTATTCAACAATCATGTCTATTAAGCGTTGTATATGTATTTTCATAGTATCTAAGCATGGAACCGGACTTACTTCATCATTAAGCAAAAGAGGTAATTCTGTACAGCCCAATATTATAGCTTCAATGCCATCTTCTTGCTGCATACGCTTTATTATTCTTTGAAACTCCTGTAGGGTTTCCTCTTTTATAATGCCAAGTTCTAATTCCGAAGATATTTTTAAATTTATATATTCCATTTCTTCCGTAGTCGGTGTAACGATTTCAATATTGCTGCTATAAAATGGTTTCTTAAAAAAATCCTCTTTCATAGTAAAAATGGTTCCAAGCAACCCTACCCTATGTTTATTTAGCCGAATTGCTTCATTGCATGCAGCTTCAACAATGCTGACTAACGGCACTGCCATTCTTGCTTGTAATCTGTCAAATACAATATGCGGGGTATTTGCCGATAAAGCTATAAAGTCAGCTCCGCTTGCTATAAGGTTTTTAATTGCCTGCATAAGATAATTCGTCAATTCATCATATTTTTGTTCATTGCATAATCTTAACACATCAAATACATTTACACTCTCAATGGCTAAATTCGGAAAGAAATTTTTTCCAACCCTGTCTTGAACTCCGTAAACAATATCATGATAATAGGGAATTGTTGATTCCGGTCCCATTCCACCAACTAAACCTAATTTTTTCATACCATCACCTCATACTTAAATTTATAGTGCATCCTTTGGACAATTTTTCACACACTCAAAACAAAGAATACATTCTGTGCCGTTCTTTCGCTTTCGGGAATTGTCCGTTACGTCTACTTCCATTGGGCACACTTTTTTGCATTTACCACAAGATATACATTTGTTTTTATCACACTTAATTCGGAGCAGGGAAAAATAACTCATAGGTTTTAAAAATATTGTGATCGGACATATGTATTTGCAAAATGCACGATTATCCTTAAAAGCAAAAGCCAGTATGATCCCAACTGCATAATATATGACATTTCCTATAATAAACGCCCAAAACATAATTTTCTCAATGTTGCCGACATGCGCAAGGAATAATGCCGAAACAAATATAAGAGAAATTACAAATGTAATATACCTTATCCACCCTATCTTTTTTCTTGGTGTTTCAGGGACTTTATATGGGAGAAAATCAAGCACCATTGCCGTCCAGCAGGCATACCCGCACCAGCCTCTGCCAAAAATCAATGGTCCAAAAATTTTTGCCACCGCATAATGAATTGTTGCGGCTTCAAACACACCCGTGAAAAGATAATACCAAAATCCCTCTATCTGCATATTTTCTCCACAAATAAAGCCCAGATAAACTAACATATAGAGTCCGACTAAAAGTTGCGCAACTCTGCGGGCATATTTATATTTTTTGATGAATAGAAATATCCCCAAAGAAATAGATATTCCAATATAACTAAAATTGAACAAATAAAATATATTGTTTTGTGTCAGCCATAATGTAATTGCAACAGTTTCAAATATCGCCAACATAATAAGCGGTAAAAAATATTTTTTCATTCCATTACTCCTCAACAAAGCAGAGGTTGTCACTCTGATTCCTCATTCACCTTGTAATCAATGTTGGCAAGTTTTGCCTGCCTCATCAAATCCTTTGTTTGAATTGTGTAGTTCTTTCCATCTTTTATAAAGTGTGTACCGCACTGCCGGAACTCAAAGTTAACCCTCTTCCGGATACATTGCTCTCGAATATCCAACACCCAGCCGTAATCAAGAGGACGGGCGTTTCTGTCAGATTCACCGCCAACCACAACAAGATCAATGCCATCAAGATATTTTTCAAGGCTGATTACTTCAATTAAAGGCTGTGCAGTAATACACTTATGTTTTATGGGCAGTTCCTTAAATATGCTGAGCTTATAATCTGCATTCTTCTGATTTTCTATGGTGCAGCAGACTACAACATTTTCATATCCGCTGCCCCAATCATCGGGGATGCAGTCCATAAACCGGTCTATGCGTTTTGTGAGAAAAAGAAACGTGCAATCTTGCCTCTGCTTTATCATCTGCCAACATTCACTACGCCAGCCGTCTGCTTCTTCTATGAGAAAATCGGTAGAAAAACAAAGATAGACAGTTCCTGACTTCATCTTGTATTCGCCATTTTTCTTTTTCTCTACGGGCTTTGTAAAATCCTTTGTCTTTACAATTTCAGCCGTATTGATGCCACGCTTTGCATCACCTTTATGTATGTAACAATATAAACAGCCTTCGCTGCATTTGCGGCAGCCACGCCACGGATTCCACAGTGTCATTTCTAAAACCTCAATTTTTCATAATTATAGAAAATACTCGTACCAACAACTACAATTTTGCAATACACTAAATGCATCATCTTAATCTTCCTTTAAACACCGATTCGTCACCCTATTTAATTCCCCAATGAACGAGGTTTTTCTACTCGGCATATATTTCTAAAAATGATGTGATTTTCCCATGTGTGTATTCGCCCTCAATCAAGCCAAACTCGGGATCATAATATTTATTATCATAAAGCAGTGTCCAATGTGTATATCCCGCATCTGTATGGACTGTCAGAATCGAATACTTGTAGCTCCATCTGTTTTCATATCCTTAATTACTTCTTTAACACTTTTTCCAGTAATCATGGCAATACACGCCTGTCCACACGCTGAAAAAGTAGGCTGCATAATTAATTCCATAGATTTTACCCTCCATCAACTTTCATTTTCTGATTTATCTAACGCTCCGACAAAATCCCGATTGAACAAAATCGCTGCGCGGCGGCTTGCCCTCTGCCTGTGAAAAGAATATCCGTTAGTTACGACCTGTTTCCCAGACTCTCTCATCAAGCGGCACTCTACACCCCAGCGATGCTGCCGCCTTCTGAAATATCTTTTTCCCAAGGGGTTTGAATATCAACCCCATCATCAGGCGTATCGGAAATGGAAAATATTCTGGACCGGTAAATTTCTTTGCTTCCTCACGGAAAAAACCGTCTCCCTCTGCAAACAGTTCGCCCATTGCCTGATATGGTCTTGTGACCTGAGCCTGTTTCTCTTCATCCAAAATACGGATTCCGAAATTATCTCCTTTAACCAGACAGCCGCCATAACGAACATTCAAATATTTTGGTAATTTTTCCAGAAATGCTTCGCCGCAGCGAAGCTGGCATCCCTCCGCGAAGCCGCTCTGCAAAAGAAATGAAAGCCTTGTTTGTTCATCCTTTCGGGGAAGCGTTTCCAAAAATTCCAAAAGAAGTCCGGGCACGCACTCCACATATAATGGCAGGGCGATGAGGATTTCATCTTTTTTTATATAAGCATCACGAATGATGTCCCATGTTTTTCGGTCGGAAATCGCATAAGTTTCAAAGGTGGCTCCTTTTTCTGACAATCCTTTTGCAAAGGCAGCAATGATTTTCTCGGTGTTGCTGTATTTCTGTACCCGTGGACTTCCATTGATAATTACAACATGCATGAAACCGCCTCCTTTTTGCTGCTTTCAGAAAAGACTCCCAGTGAACGGGTTCCTATATTCAGCGCAGTACGCTGACACCACCGTTCGAGGTAAGCCTGGTCGCCGTCTCCGGTGTAGATAATCCCAATATCCGGTTGGTGATCATAGCGCATTACATGACGCATCTGCCCATCTTTGAATTTCAGATACATAGTGACAAGCGGCATAATTCTGTCTACAATGTTTTTGGTCTGCCAGGAAACAAATCCAAAGTGCGTATCCGAAATCAGCCAAACTTGGTCTGCATTGCTCATTTTTCTCAAAATCGGCTCATAATCGTCCGAAATGGTACATACCCCCGGCGTTTTCAGCCAGCAGTAATTACATCCAACGCAGTGCGAAATGTTCATCCCAGTGGTATCAACCAACTCAAACCCGACTGCACTTTCACCGCTGCGAGTCAATTCCTCTGCTATTCCTTTTCCTATATGTTCTGTTGTTGTATCAATCATTAAAACCATTTATATTTTCCTCCGTTTCCTCTGCAAATCATCTTTACTGTTGGCAGTTTTATGAACATTATAGCAGCACATAGTATCAGTCCCGACATACTGATTAATCCTGTCGGATTGGGTCCTAACAGCCCATTTTTCCCCGAGACGGAAACAAAGACAGGTATTTCCCCTATGACGTTAACTGCTCCATGTATAATTGCAGGATACATGACATTGTTGCTGCGCACCATAACGTAGGAACATATAATTCCCAGCATCACGCACACAAGCATCATCATAAGCATATTGCTCCACGGTGCGCCTGCATTTTCCGGACTGTAATTAAAGCCAAAGTAAATGAGCGGCAAATGGGCTATTCCCCAATAAAGACCATTCAGCAAGGTTCCTTTTCTTACTCCATATACCGCAATTTGTTTTGGGAGTAAGTATTCTCTCCAGCCAATCTCTTCGCCCAGCTCCAACACCTGGATAGGAATGCATATTGCCGCAATCAATACACATATTACGCAGAACCGCAACGGGTCAGTGATATGTATAACCTGTTCTGTTCCTATCAGACTGCCCAGATTAAAAACGCCGCTGTATTGTTTAGGAAACAGCATAAAATATAAAGCCACTCCCATCACAATTAAAATACTGGGAACAAAAGCACAGAAAGCCCATAGTTTTTTGTTTTTCCATATGCGGAAAGAAATTCGCCATTCGGATTCATCCCTTGTAACGCGTCTTGTAAAAACAGCTGCTATAACGGGAAAAGCGGTAAATCCCTTTTGCAAAATTTGATATATGATGTTTTGGCTATTCCCCTGCAAGCAGAACGCTACTATGCCAAGCCCCCAGCAGATTCCTAATACAAATAGCAAATATATTCTAATTTGTTTTTTACTTGTATCCATTTTCCCCTTACTTTAACTCCTTTTCACTTCCTGCTTCAGCTGGGAGTATCATAGCAGTCCAAATGGCATCCAGCAAGATGGCAAACGGTAAGTTGCTTCCCAGCATAGGTAAGCTGCAAAAACACTGATCTTCTTTATATGCAGTTTTCCGGCAGACAGACATCTGTCCCTTGCGTCAACATCCCCAAAACTGGCAGAAATGCCAGTATAGAACACTTGCTATCAGAATGATACCACTTATCCTCGTGACAATAAATCCTATTTTTTGCCGTAATCCTTCTTCCCTGCTATGCTTTTCGGGCTACATTTGCCTTTACCTTAACGACAACCCTCAGCGGTTCAATCGGTTTCTTATCAACACGGCAATCGGTGTGATTATCAGATAAAGAATAGTTAAAATTACAAAGAATCCGATATCTGCGTCCAAAAACACATAGAAAATATTAAATCCAAAGTGCAGCAGCACTGAATAGATCAGATTGTTATGTCTTTCCAGAAAAATATTCATCAAAATGGTCATGCAGGTAATGACCACAATATTGGAAATGACATAAGGGATTGCCCTCCAGTCGGTATACTCTGAATCCACTACCCACAACAGGGCATGCCAGAAACACCACACCAAGCCCTGGCAGACAGCGGATTTCAGAAAATCGTACTTCTCGTTAAATTCCTCAGGCTAAAATATAAGAACTGATGATATACCTCTTTAAATAATTTGTTTTCATCACTTCATACCTCCCTCGCTTTTATATGCCAAGTATAGGAAAGTGTATTTTATATCACAAGCAAAGACCGGTTGCATTTCAAATTTTTTCGCTACTTTACGTAGCACTCCTTGATTTATGTGAATTTTTCTAGCAAACAGGTCTGTCTATAACGAACGCCGCCACGCTTTGCGAGCCAGCTTATCGTAACAAAAAACAAAGGAACTGTTTGTCCCTCTGTTTTCTCTTCTAATTTTCAATATTCTTTTGTGATTTCCCCCTCTATTCCATACATCGCCCTGAACTGGTCAAGATCCGCAGGATTCTTAATCAACATGACCTCTTCCATCTTACCTGTATGTATATCTTTAAATCCCGCCACCTGTTCGCCACTGCAGATGCTTGACCGGATTACAGGCTTCTTATTTTCCTTATCATACGACTGCGCCGCAGATTTCTTTTTAAATAATCCCATGTTGCCGCTCCCATTTTAACGTCAAAGTTTAAATTTTGTCATTTCCTGTTCCATTTCCTCTGAAACGGTTGACAAATGATCGATGCGGCTTGCTACATTTTTGATTCCAACCAATTGCTTCTCCAAATAAGCAGCTGCCTTCTCCGTCAGATTGGCTGTATTTGCCGAAATATTCCGGATTCGTTCCACTGCAATGACTACAGAGTTGTCGCATTCATGAATCTCCTCTATCAATTTTTCCATATCCTTGACAGACTCCCGTGTCTTTTCTGCAAGTGCATTGAAATCCGCAAAAGTATCCTGCACCGTATCCACTACCTGCGTCTGTTCCTCCATCCCTGTCCGGATAAATTCAATATTTTCAACCGTTTCCGATACATCCTTGCACAATTCTGCAATAATCTTTTCTATATCAGTGGCTGCTGAAGAAGAATCAGAGGCGAGCTTTCCAATAGATTCCGCTACGACTGCAAATCCCCTGCCATGCTCTCCCGCGCGCGCCGCCTCAATGGAAGCATTTAACGCAAGCAGGCTTGTCTCCGAAGAAATCTCTGTAATCGTATTTAAAATTCCCGAAATCTTTCTGGACTGCTGCTCCAATGTCATGATCTTCCCATAAGCTTCCGCCATTCTCTCTGATGCCGTTTCGTTTTGCTTCTTGAGCTCTGCCACGCTCTTCATTCCGTTTTCCCCGGAAATAATCGTATTCTGTGCGTCTGACAAAAGAAGCGCGCTTTTTTCCTGTAACTGCCCGAACTTCTCTCCCAGCTCCTCCTCCTGCTTAACGACCTGCGTCACATCTGCATTTTGTGCATCCGTGCCGTCTGCTATCTCCCGGACTGCCTGATTGGTGGCATCCATTTCTTCCTCTATCTTCTTTAAATGACCGGAGCTTTCTACGACCTCTCCCGTAATTGCTGCGATTTTCGTGAGGATTGCAGATATTTTTCCTGTCATTTTGTTAAAACTCTTTGCAAGAATGCCGATTTCATTGCTGCTGTTCTCCTTCGCCTGAACCGTGAAATCTCCCTCGGAAGCCTCCCCGATCAACTCCGTAATCATAACAATCGGCTGCGTCAGCTTGCGCGCCAAAAGCGCAATCACCAAAACCGCAACAAGAATCACCAGCAGATCCACTGCTGCTGCAATCGCAATCACCCTGTATACCGGCGCCATCGCATCCGATTCCTTGTGAAGCGTTATGACGGACCACGAATCCGATTCCCCTTTAAGCGGTATAGACGCATAGCTTACAAAATAGGAGGTCCCATCATTTTCCATCTTGCAGCTTCCGCTGTTTCCTGCCATAACATCCAAAATGATTTCCTGATAATCCTCCGAAACTGTTATTGCCTGCTCCTCAGTCAAAATATTACCCTGTTCATCCGTCAGGGGCTGACCCGCCTCGTCCTTTTGCGATACGGTTTTCGTCAACAGCTTGTAATTATACAGCTCCTCGATTTGCGTACTGTCAGGATGCGCCACAACAACGCCTTCCCCATCAATTACAAAAGAGTATTCTCCATTCTCCACATCCGAAAATTGCTCTATAAGGCTTTGCAGATAATCCAATTTCAAGTCCGCCGCAAATATGCCAACGAGGGTGCCCTCCTGATACATGGGGAAGAAGATGGAAGCACAGGGCATTCCGGTATTCACCGAATAGTAAGATTTTGAGACGAACGCTTTCTGCTCCTCCATCGTCTGGGTAAACCACCACCTTGTGGAACGGTCAGCAAGCTCCCCCGAAGAACGCCCGGTCTGCATGCCGTCCGTGCCCTGAATATAGAGCAGTTCCAGATAGGAATTACGATTCACACAATCTTCCAAGATTGGTGTTTGTACCTCAGTTTTCATTGTCAGGATACTGGGGTTGACCGCCAGCTCCTGCGTAACGCTATATGCCCCGCTTAAAAACGTAGCTATCTCACCAGAAACAAGCTGAGACTTATCCCGGCTCTCCCCAAAGATTTCATTTTCATAGGACTTTGCAAAAATAAATACCACAATTCCCGTCAAGCATATGGCAAACGCGCATACGATCGCTATCATCGGGAACAGCAGCTGTCTGAAAATACTGGTCTTTTTCATTTGAACTCCTTCTGCATACTGCATTATTTAATCTGTAAGCGTTTCCTATGACGGTCAAACCACATTCCTCTGTTCCGCCTACCATAAATCATAAAGCTGCATCGATTCCGCATTTCGATACTCATGCTTCTCGTAGTATCCAATCAGCTTTCCTTCATCCCTAAGCGCCACCATATATACATCCTTATTCTGCTTCTGATTATAAAATGTATATACGATATTATGGCGTTCATCTGCCTCAAACCACTTGACCACCTGCCGGATCTTTTCGTTTGACTCCTGATTATGGCATTCTAAGAGACTTCTTCCTATCAGCTTGTCTCCGCCCCGCTTCTCGTAATTATGTATGGCTGCCGGATTCATATAAATAATCTCGTGGTTCAGATTACAGATTACTACCGAACTTCTGTCTTGATCCACAATACTTTTATAAAAACTTACATATGAGTTGAACTTTGAATCCTTTTCCTTGTCCATAATTTTTTATCCCTTCATTCAATTATCTTCCCCAAAGTCAAACTCTAAAACAAAATTCCAGATACTATTTTTTAGCGTATCACTATCGAAGCATTTTAGCAATCATTTTTTGACTTGCAACCGTAGTCCACTGTAATCTGGCAGGCTACATTAGAATTTTGTCCTCTTATACTCAAACACATCCAACTCGGCTATCTTGGCAATCCCACCGGCTATCGCCTCATCATACGAAACATCCTCATAAAGCAGCTTCTTTGTTATGTTGTTATAATCCGGTTCATAGAAACAGCTGCTTATAATCTCTCGGAGCATTTGAGGAATGTTATACTCCGGCTGCGCGGAAGGATTGTTTTTCGATTGCATACGATCCTCCCGGACTTCATCAATGAGGGCATCCAACTCAGCATTAATCTCCACCTTGGGAAGAAGCTTCGCGATATCATACAGATGCCTTGAATCCCGATCCTGCATATCCTGCAATCTGTAATCACAGATGGCAAAGACCTTATCAATGAAGGTACGCTCCAGCGACTGTACCTGCATATTCACAACCGCCGCCTCAAAAGGAATTGGAAACTTTATTCCCCTCTTCTCGCAGAACCTTCCTACAAAGCTATATACCACATGAGTCTCAACCGGATACACCACCTGATAAAAGCTCGTTTCAACGATTATCTCCAATGGGGTTTCGCTAAAGAGTGATTCATACTCAAACACATACTTATTGTAGCTATGCCTGGATTGAATATTCTCCGGATTGGTAAGCGTAAGCCCTATCTCTTCCGCTATCCCGGTCACGGTACTTTTTGCCTTCTTCTTTTCGGACTCCGTAGGCTTCCTGTTCATCGACAGATCAATATCCTCGGAAAACCTGTCAATCAGAGCATACGCCTTTGAAAGCGCGGTTCCTCCCTTGAAAACAAACGGCAGCCCGCTTTTCGACAGCCCCTGAAGGAACATGGACTGTATCGTATCCTTCTCAACCATCTGCGTAGTCCTATGCTCTTCTGCCGCAACCGTCTCTATGATTTCTTTCCATGCATCCTTGTATTCCTTATACCAGCTCACCCATCAGCCCCCCTTCATAGATATTCCGATAAACCTTATCCGGATAAAGAGGCAGGAGTTCTTTTACCACAGAAAAATCAACCCTGACAGACTCCACATATTTCTTCAGCTTCGCTGCCAGTTCCGCCCCTGAAATCTCACTGTACTTATCTATCACGGACATCAGGTCAAGAAACTGAAGGACGGACTTATTCTTTTCCGTGATATTAGTCACGGGCTTGTAAACGATTATCGTATTGCCATCAATGGTTTGTTTCCTCTGCTTCGTGGTTGCCTCGTTGCTGGATACCTCATAGCATGACGGACTCTGCGTCGTAAAGCCATACTTGTTCGCCAGCTGAAGCCCCGTCACATAACCGCCTGCATTCAGGTATTTCTTCTCTATATAACGGTCCATCGAAACCTTTCCCTTAGTTCCGAGTATGGTCAGATAGGAAAGATAGTATACACCGTTATACAAGCGTTCCAATCTTCCTTCATCCACAAGCTGCTTCATCTCCTGCCGGAGGTAATCCTTTGACCTGCCCGGCAATTCACTTAGGAAAATCGGCTCGCCATTCTTATAATTCTGAATGATATAATCATATATCATATCGGTTTGCCTCACATTTTTGAAATAATTATTTTCACTTTTATAATACTCAACTTTATGCAAAAAGTCAAGCCTGCTTTTCGGCTGATACGCTTTTTGTGGGCATTAAGTAAGTGAGCGTTCTTGTAATTTTTAAAATTCAGAACTGAGCAGAAAATCCGCTATGTGCATTGTCTTAATGCCCTCATAGTTTCCTCCTGCAAATGCATCTGTCGAGAGAACATACTTAGGGTAATTATCGCGTATTTCAAGCAGCCTGTCATACTCTCGCTTCTCCGCCTTTTCAGATTTAATCTCCTGTGTGACCTGGACATATACCTTTTCATTTTGCCTTGCAGCCACAAAATCAATTTCGCCATCGCCTGTTTTACCCACATTGACGGTGTACCCACGCCTGCAAAGCTCCAAATACACGATATTTTCAAGACTTGAAGCCACGCTGTCTGCATTATATCCAAGAACGCTGTACCGCAGGGCAGTATCTGCAAGATAGAATTTCTCCTGCGTTTTCAGAATTTCCTTGCCCTGCAAGTCATACCTCGAACAGCGATGGAGTAAATATGCCTTCTCCAGCTTTTCCAAATAACTGTAGACTGTCTCATTGTCAAGAGACCGGCGCTCCGATTTCAGGTAGTCCGCAATCGACTTTGCAGAGAAAGTGTTGCCGACATATGAAAGGTGTATTTTACAACACGCTCCAACTGGTCTATTTTCCTGATCTGATTCCGCTTTACAATATCTGAAAAAATTGTTGAATTATATATATCCCTGACAATCGTATAAATTTCATCCTGAGAATACGCCTGTAAACGAGTTGCCGGGAAGCCTCCTAAACGGACATAGTCCGCAAGCTCTGCTTTGGGATCTCCCACAGCGGCATACTGCGCTTTGAACATCAGGTATTCACTAAAAGACAATGTAAAAATTCGGAAGGAGACATATCTTCCTGTAAGATAAGTTGATATTTCGGAGGACATCATTCGGGAGTTCGAACCTGTTATATACAGGTCAACCTCAAAATCCGATGCGAGTGAATTAACAACCTTTTCCCACCCTTTGATTTCCTGAACCTCATCAAGAAATAAATAGGTTTTTCCATCAGCCGAAAGACGATTCTTTAATTGGGCATACATCTGCTTCGCTGTCATATCCTCATATTCCATTGAATCGTAACGGCAGCTTATGATACGCTCCACCGGAACATTTCGCTCCGCTTTCAGCTTTTCCATAATCATTTTGAGCATCGTAGACTTTCCGCAGCGGCGTACTCCCGTGAGTATTTTTATAAAGGGAGTGTCCATCCCAAACATCTATTGAACAAAAAGTACTCTCTCCTTGTCTTTTACATAGCATTCAACTATTTTGCTCCCGCTTCGCCCGGCATCTTCTTAATCCTAATCCAATAAAGAATACGAACGCCGTAGGTACGATTCCGGATATTGGATCTAACATAATAGAATATCTTTCCTCAATCTGAAATACATTAGCTGTTACGAACAACATAGTAGGTACTGCATCTTCCATTGAATGTAAGATAACACAAGACCAGACAGAATTTGTCAGTCTGCGTATTTCCACAAACATTGGTGTCCAGAAAATCATCAATACAATTCCTACTATCACCATCATTGGTCTGCTGATCTTTGTGAAATATTCGTCCGGCAGGAAAAACATATAGTATGTAATATGCCACATTCCCCAGATCAAGCCATTAGTCAAATATAAATACCAATCATTCATCCCTATTTTTTCCAGGTTTAAAAACAGATATCCCCTCCATGCAAATTCCTCAAATATATTCTTTATAAAATTTGCAAAAAAAGCGGTAATCACTAATCCAAATAATGCATTTAACTTGATTTCTCTTACAATTAATCCTCCGCTAATTTTCGCCAAAATTACACTGACTAGCGCTATGCAGGGAAAGACCATTACTGCAATTGCATACCATTTCAAATTGTTTTTAAAATTTGGGCGAATGCCAATTCTATTCAAATCCTTGTTGATTATTTGTAATACAATACCTGTAAAAAAAGGGAGCACTAACCATAATCCCATTCCCAGCGAATTGCCTTCCGGTTGTTCTGTGAGTAATTGATCCACGAAATATCCGAAGCTTCCTGCCGTGATTGTCACAAATATGAATACCGCAAGCATCATTTTGTCTCGTTTGCTTACCTTCTCATTCATTTTTCTTTTATCTCCTTCACTCTCTATTTTCATTTCTTAATATGGCTAAAAACCATTCCTTATCCGGCAGCTTCAGATCATCTCTAGAAACTAATGCTTCTGCAAACCCTTGAACACTGCTGTAAAAGAGTGCAGAAAGTGTCAAGGGGTCTCCCGGCCTGATTTCCCCTAATTCTTGCCCTTTTTCTATGTATGGAACACTCATCGCCTCTACATCATGCTCTTTTATCATTTGAGCTGCACGCTCTGAAACATCTTTTGCATTTATGGCTGCCAATCCCATAAAAACAAACATCCTTGCTGCAAAATTATTTTGCGCTGCCACAGATAAAAACCAATCAATCTGTTTTTCAAAAAACATGATTGGTGATTCGCCTTCGCCATTATCAACTGTCAATTTTTCACATCCAATTTCTGCCAATGCTTCATAAAGCGCCAGCTTATTTGAAAAATAGTGAAACATCAGACCTGAACTTATTCCTGCTTCTTCTGCAATTTTTCTAGTGGATGTTCCATAAAATCCATACCGGATAAAATGATTTAATGCAATATCTAAAATCTGCCATTTACGCATTTCATGCTGCTTTTCTTTTTTTGTCATCCTTACCTCCATGCCTATATACAAATTCATTTCTTTACTAAACTTTGCATTTTAATATCTTACGCTTTATATGTTAAGCACGTGCTCAACTTTTGTCAAGTGCCAATATTGCAGTAAAAATAATATCTTGGGCTATTTCAGCTCCTGCTCACGCAAAAAGGACACTTCTCTAAAATTTCTTTTAGAAAAATGTCTTTATAGTCACACCATCTTAGCAGAGTGGCACCTTAAACTATCTCGGACACGCAAACATAAGTGGGCAGGGTTGGATTCGAACCAACGTAGACCGAAGTCGGCGGATTTACAGTCCGCTGCAATTGCCACTATGCGACCTGCCCATGGGGTGGCTGCCGGGAATCGAACCCGGATGTGCAGAACCACAATCTGCCGAATTAGCCATTATTCTATAGCCACAGTGACTCCCGCCGGACTTGAACCGAGCATTCCAGCCTTGAAAGGGCTGTGTCCTAACCTTTAGACCAGGGAGCCATATGGAGCCAAATCATACGATTTGGCCCTGTTTATTTTCTTTTCATGCGCTGATTCGCGCTCTGGTGTTGTCATCTACAACAAGAATCTCATCAATGGTCACACCCAGTACCACAGCCAATACAACCATATTGTCGATTGTTGGCATTGCAGTACCGTGCTGCCACTTGTAGATAGCTTGAGGCGTTGCGAAACCAAAGATATCCTGGATATCCTTGACTGTCATACCTACAGCCTCTCTTAATCTCGTAATATTCCTGCCTGTAGCCACCATATTGATGGTTGGCATAGTGAACATTTCTTCCTCCATTTCTGCCTCTGCAGTATGGAGTCAATTCCTGACAGTGCCCTACTCAGAAGCCTTAAAGTTGTAAATAGGTTTCATCACATCGATGACATCTACAGACTCTCTAATTACATCAATGATGTCCTCAAGACTCTTGTACGCCATCGGTGCTTCGTCCAATGTATTTTCATTAATCGAAGTGGTATAAATACCCTTCATTGTTTCTCTGTATTCCTCCATGCTGAGGTTTGCCTTTGCCTTGGTTCTGGACATTAATCTTCCTGCCCCGTGAGGTGCAGAATAATTCCATTCCGGATTTCCCTTTCCGACCGCAAGAACACTTCCATCTCTCATATTTATTGGAATCAGCACTTTCTCTCCATTATGGGCTGCTATTGCGCCCTTTCTTAAAATCATTTCATCTGTATCAATATAATTATGAATTGTATGGAAAGCATCGCTGCCAGTCATACCGGTTCTTTCAAGAATAATCTCTGCCATCTTTTCGCGGCTTCTCTTTGCAAATGCCTGACAAATCTCAACATCGTGAAGATAGTCTTCGAGATATTTACCGTGAAGATAGCATAAATCTTCCGGCATACATGTTTCTGATTCATAAACCTGCCAGTGGAGCTGCTTTAACGCCTCTTGTATTTCATTCCTGCGTCCCTGCTCCTTGTAGGTTCTAATAATCTCATCTCTTTTCTCAAGATAATCTCCATATCCACGATTCAGATTAATTGCCAGTCTCTGATAAAGCTCAGCAACCTGTTTACCCAAATTTCTGGATCCCGAATGAATAACAAGATATTTTGTTCCGTCTTTGGCTTCATCTATTTCTATAAAGTGGTTGCCGCCGCCAAGAGTTCCGAGAGAGCGCTCTAATCTCTTTGTATCCTTCAGATCTCTGTAGCATCTAAGAACAGTCAGATCAAATCTCTCCTGTCTTCCTTCCCAGACATTCATTCCTGATGGAATAAAATGTGCAGCTTCATCAACCTTTTCAAAGTCAATATCTACTTTTCCAAGATTAACGGTGTACATTCCACATCCGATATCAACTCCAACCACATTTGGAACAGCCTTATCAGTAATAGTCATTGTAGTTCCAATCGTACAGCCTTTACCGGAATGAACATCAGGCATGATACGAATCTTCACACCCTCCGTCATGGGGTAATCACACATTCGCCTGATCTGCTCTATCGCTTCATCCTCTACGACTCTTGCATAGCAGATGGCTGTATTTACTTTTCCTTTGATTTCAATCATATCCATGATACTCACCTCTAAATAATTTATTTACATTGGACAGTACACGAGGTGGGATTCGAACCCACACGCATTAAAAATACCGCCTACCCATCGTGAGCAAGCGGCATACCGAAAACATTTATCAATTGTATTCTGCAGTATCTACCTGCATCTACATCTCTCCAAACAATTTCCTCGTATTTGCTTTATCTCTGATGAGCGCATGAAACTAAAACCCCACTCTTTTTTACTATAGAGTGCTGCTGACTGGTGGCGTTCACTATTGAGATAATCAAAACGATTTATTGTTGCCATGTCTGTTTTCCTTTCCGGGATCAACTTTCGGATCCGCTTTCTCTTTCTTTGTTATCGACAGAATACCACAGATAAATTAGTTTGTCATTATACTTGTGGTATAAATCTAAACACGTTTTGTCATAGAAAACAACAATCTAAATTCTGTTAATCTGCAACACAGAAAAATGTCTCTTATTTATCTATTTTTCCCTTGTGCGTTTCGGTTCTGGTCCTTTGCCAAATCCTGCTTCATCTTTGCCTGGATGGATACGAGCTACTTTTTTCATTGGTGCGCACAAACTCCGTAAATGCCTTCATCAGCACATCCTATGTCAGCCCCACACCATATCTGTCTTATCGTTATATTTCGCTATTTACTTAGTGGTTTAGAATCTCCCCTCTTTCCGTTTCTTCTTTTTCACAATATGCATTAAATTTGTATGCGTATATTCTAATTTTTGTTACTGTGTCTTTTTCATAATAGCCTGATGGCATATCCAGTCTGCTAACCATTTCCGCCAGTTCCGACAATAGTTTAGCGACTTCCTTTTTCTTATCGCCAAAAAATGATGGTTGTTGCTCACATTGCAAAACAATTCGATACAAGAACACCAATGATAAATTTGAGTAATTTGAATTATAATCATTCTCTTTAGATGTATAAAACTTTTGCAATGCCGTTAACGCTTCTATTAAATCAGAAACGCTGCGAAATGCATCTTCCCGAAATCTATATTCATCTTCCAATATAAAATATCTTTTAAGCAACACCATATTTTCTTCTTGACTGATATTATCGATAGTATATTCTATGTTGTTCCAAAACTCACAAATCTCAAAAACGATTTCGACATCGGTAAACATTTGATCTATATCCGACTTTATTCTCTCATATTGATCCTTTTGTAATTCAGTTTTCAAATTTCCGTAATAAGTTTTTATGCTTAATAATTTATCAGTTTTATCCCCAAGCCCTTTGAATCTTTCTCCTTTATCAATTTTTTTGAGTATATCATAAAATTCGTCTATATCTGTAACAGATAAAGTATTCCACTTATCCATAACAGTTGTTACATCAAATAAGATGCATAAAATATTGATAAACAATCTTGCATTATCGACTATCGCTCTTCTGATAACCTGACTCCCACCACTTACGCATACTATCTTCTCTCTATTTGACAGCCCCTTTTTGATAAGGCATTCCATTAACTGTTTTGAAAAATTCAAAAACTCTTTCGTATTTGCCTTAAAGCGAATTGTTTGTTGAGATAAGTTCCCAAAAAGTATCTCAATAAAATCGTCTTTAGCAGCTCTATCATTAAATTCCTGTTTTGCATATATATCGAGTATTTTCTTCAAATCATCATAAGTCTCGGCAAACTCTAAATATTCTTTTATATGGCTAATTACGGCACGACCACTATGTAATTCGAAAAGACGTTTCTCTCTCATTGTCTTGACCTGCGAAAAATCTATTACATCTATTTTGTATATAATAAGATTCAATAAAATTTCCTTTTTCTCATTGTGAATTAAACCTGCAAAATTCAAATCAAAAACCATATCTAATGTATATTTTTTATACTTTTTGCAAAATTCATAAATATTGCTGTCCATTCTAATATCATCAAAAACTTTCGGCATAAAATTCTTGACATACTGTACCCTGATAATAGCTCCAAGCCAGTCCTCCTCTAATAGTTCTCCATCAATCATATCTATGCCGTTATTGAACGCATCTGCATCCCTCTTAATTCCTTTTAAGTAATTCTTTACTTTTCTGGGAATTATAATCTCTTTCTTTATTCTGAGCACTGCCTGTTCAAGTTTTTTGATTTTTTTTACATTATTATTCTTCTTATTATGCTGATTCTTCTCCGTTAATATTTCATTCTCTATTTTCTCAATAAGGGTAATTGGGAACCTGTATACTATATCTCTTATCTGTTCTGCACTTCTGTTTCTCAAAAGAATAGGATGCATGTTTTGAATAAACTCATCATCCCATATATCTTCAATTACAAAATTTACAATCTCAGGGTAGTCAACTTCGCACAAATCCAAAGTGTAATTTACATATTTCTCAATATAGTTAGCATCCTGTTTTTTCGTAAGAAATTTTGTTTTATCGACCAGAAATATCGTTTTGCAGTTGTGAAGCTCCATACTTTCCCGAATTACTTTGAACATCTTTGACTGATATTCCCTATCGCATCTGTCCAAATCATCAATAATCAGATAAATAACCTTATCCAATTCATCTAACTTACTATTTAAATATTTACTTTCATCTATACTCTTTTTATTCAACATAGTACCAGCCACTTTCCTTAATGGCTTTAATGCGGTATCTTCAAGTAAATCAGAAAAAGTAAGAAAATATTTTTCAATCAAATCTTGACGATCTAAAAAGATATTATTCTCCTTGAGTTTCGCCACAATCTGATCAGAAATTCTTGACATGATTTCTGAAACATTTTTTTCACTTCCTGCCCAAACCCATATAAAACAGCTTTCTTCTAATTCTTTTTCCAGTGCCTTAACAAAGCTGGTTTTTCCTTTTCCCCACTCCCCGGAAATCATAACTGCATATGGTTCATATCTCTGTTCCTTCAATACTGCTATAAATCTTTCTAATTGTCTTTTTCTTGTCGGATACAAATCGGGGTCTGGATAATCATACCCCTTATTTTCCTTCTTTTCTTTCTTCCTTTTTTGTTTAAGCATCAGCTTTTCCAACAATTTAGTCATCACTTCTGCAGAAATAATTCCCAATGTTGCCGTCAGCCATTCCCGCAAATCTAAATGCCGCGTAACTGCCAACAAAAAAAGTTCCAAAAAAATAACAAACTGAATATGTCTGCAGATCTGTTGCATAGGTAATAATACCTTTCGAAACATAACGCATAATAAAATCCCATATGCAATCATAGCCCCAACAATAAGCACAAAAACTACTGCATTGAAATAAGCATATCCTATTTCTAATTTTACCCCCACCTGGCAAAGTAATATGCCAATTCCAGCTACAATTACACTATAAATTATTTTATATATTAGCTTATTTATATTGTATCTTATTCTTATTTTGCTTTTCTTTGCATTAAGTTCTTCACCGCTTGCTACATAAAGTCTATTCCCGATAGACTTTATGAGAACATTCAGCCAGCAAGAGAAATCCTCCAAGAAAGTATAAATAAAGCCACATATTGAAGCAATTATAAAAATACCCAAAAAACATTGAAGTATCACAGTACTGCAAAAATAATATTGATCTATAATATCTTCTACAATAGTCATCATGCCCTCTTTCCTCCAATTTTCTATTAATTATCCAATCACGATACCTTTCATTCTTTCTGTTCTATTATATCAGAAATTTTTGTAGAAACTATTTTTAATGGACATTTTTTCTTCTTTCTGTAAAACACTTTGTTGTCATAAAATCCACCAATTTTCTTAATCGTAAAAAGGCAGATACTTAACCGTTTTAGTTTCGTATCTGCCTTATCGCTATAAATCGTCAATTGGTTACATATATGGTTGTTTGCGCGGTACAAGCCCCCATTTATTCTCCCCAATAGTCAATTGTTTCCTATGATGTCGTCACTATTCCAAACATCTGCCGCAATAAATCAATTATCTGTCATAAAAATATTATTCTTCTTTAATCTTTTCAATAAGATTCCTCTTTATTTCATTGAACTCCTCATCTGTCAGAACGCTTTCATCACACAACTGTTTCAAGAGTTTTAATCTTTCAATAACTTCACTGTGTTTTTTATCAATAGCCTTTGACATCAATTCTTCTACTTGTACATCATTATTGATTACGGCTTGAATCATAGTAATAGTATCTTTTTCTTCATCAATCGGGAATAAATACTTAGACATAATTTCAAAAACAGCAATCAAACTTGCTAAATATGTAACTGAAACTGAAAGCAACGACACCATAGAAGGAATAGAATCACTATTTCTGTTACAAACTATAAATACAACCACTGCTATTGTTAAAACAGCAAGCAAACCAACAAAAAACCAAAATATAAACTTTTTAAGAAAATTATTTGTGCTGACTCTCTTGCGGCGCTGCTCTATAAAATCATCCAATAAATCGGTCAATTTCCCATTTCGATTAACAAACTGTGCATGAACATTCATCAATTGTTCGGCATATTCTTCATCTTTTGTTGGTTTATTATCAAAATTGGATGTCAACAAATCTCTTAGCACTTCTATATACGATGATTTGTCCCTACTCATTCCCGTACCTCATTTATACGTCTTCGTGCCATTTCTTCCGTTACTTTATATCGTTTTGCCACTTCCGAATCATTTATACCGATATTTCTTTCTAAAAACTGACACAAATCATTCTTAGGAATTAATAAACTTGCAGCCATATAATCCATTTGCTGCTCTTTTATATCTTCTGAATAACTATCCACATGATCTCTTGCAGCAATGACTATTTTTTTATCATACGCATTTGCTTTTTCGCTAATATAATGTGCCAACTCATGCGCAACAATAAATTTCTTCATGCTAATATCTTTGAAGCAATTATATGCTATAACTTTGTTTGAATTAAAACCCTCAATTTTTTCTGTATACTCATTAACAACAATCAATCCTTCAAGTTTCTCTTCAAACTCAGCTCCACGAACATCAAATCCCAAATCAGTTGCAACCCTAAAAATATCAACAGGTACTGCATAATCTATTTTCATTGTTTTAAGGAACGCATCAATCAACTCTTCCATTCTTTTCATTTCGTCCTTTGAGAATTGAATTGCCATTAAATACACCCATATCCTTTCCATATAGTCACCTCCTCACATATCTTCTCCTAACGGTAAAAATATATGAGCAAGCAAGCATAAATATCAGGTAATTTATATATTTATTTTATCAAGAATACTTAATTCTTTCAATCTATGCAGATATTTTTCCTACAGAAAACTTTACCCTAACAATCTTTTTTACAAAAGACATCACTACTTATATCTATAAGTAATGATGTCTTATTTTTTTACTTATCAAGGCTTTTCATCGTCGGGAAGAGCAGCACATCCCTAATCGCCGGTGAATTGGTGAGCAGCATGACCAGTCTGTCAATGCCATATCCAATCCCTCCGGTAGGCGGCATGCCGATTTCCAGTGCATTCAGGAAATCTTCATCCGTATGGTTCGCCTCTTCATCTCCCTGTGCGAACAGTTCCTCCTGCGCCTTAAAGCGCTCCCGCTGGTCAATGGGGTCGTTCAGCTCAGAGTAAGCGTTGCACATCTCGCGCCCGGTGATAAACAGTTCAAAGCGTTCCACATAATCCGGCTTGTCCGGTTTTCTCTTAGTGAGCGGGGAAATCTCCACCGGATGGTCCATCACGAAGGTAGGCTGCACCAGATGTTCTTCCACGAACTCCTCGAAGAAGAGATTCAGGATATCGCCCTTTGTATGCCTGTCCTCATAGTGTACTTCCTTTTCATCTGCCAGCTTCTTGGCTTCTGCCGTGTCGGCAACCTGGTCGAAATCGATACCCGTATATTTCTTCACCGCTTCGATCATGGTCAGCCGCTCAAAAGGCTTGCCCAAATCGATCATATGCTCGCCGTAAGGTACTGTGGTGGTGCCGCAGACCTCCTGCGCCACATAGCGGAACATGTTCTCGGTCAGATCCATCATGCCGTTGTAATCTGTATATGCCTGATAAAGTTCCATCAGCGTAAATTCCGGATTGTGTCTCGTGTCCAGACCTTCGTTTCTGAATACACGACCAATTTCATAAACGCGCTCCAGCCCGCCTACGATCAGCCTCTTAAGATACAGTTCCAAGGAGATACGCAGCTTTACATCCTCGTCCAGCGCGTTGAAGTGAGTCTCGAAAGGTCTTGCAGCGGCGCCGCCAGCATTGGACACCAGCATGGGCGTCTCCACTTCCATAAAGCCCTGCTCATCCAGATATCTTCTGATGGCGGAAATAATCTTTGAACGCTTTACAAATGTTTCCTTTACTTCCTCATTCATAATAAGATCCGTGTATCTCTGGCGGTACCGGATATCTGTGTTGGTAAGTCCATGATATTTTTCGGGAAGAATCTGAAGGCTCTTGGAGAGCAATGTCACGCTGGAAGCGTGGATGGAGATTTCCTCCGTCTTGGTCTTGAACACTTCTCCCGTGATGCCCACGATATCGCCCACATCGTACTTTTTGAAATCTGCATAGGACTCTTCTCCAATGCTGTCCCTTGCAACATAGGACTGGATGTTTCCTTTCAGATCCTGTATATTACAGAAAGAAGCCTTTCCCATCACGCGCTTTTGCATGATACGTCCTGCGACTGACACAATTTTGCCTTCCATCTGCTCAAAATTTTCTTTGATTTCTCTGCTATGTGCAGTCACATCGAATTTGGTGATTTTAAAAGGGTCTTTGCCTGCTTCCTGGAGGGTGGCAAGCTTTTCTCTTCTTATCTTCAGAAGCTGGTTGATGTCCTGTTCCTGCTTCTGATTGTTTCCGCTTTGTTGATTCTTCTGCTGGTTCTCCACTATAAACACTCCTTTTAAGGGCTCTGCCTTTGTTATAAACGTTTCCGGGGTTAGTTCGATCTCTGGATTTCAAGAACCTGATATCTCAAAACACCGACCTGCGTCTCCACTTCAACGATATCTCCCATCTTGCTGCCGATCAATGCTTTACCTACGGGAGATTCGTTTGAAATCTTCCCCTTTAAACTGTTTGCCTCGGTGGAACCAACGATTTTATACTCTAAGTCCTCGTTGTATTCCAAGTCACGAATCTTGACGCAGCATCCGATGTTGATTTTGTCAAGATCTACTTCATCCTCCACAACGACTTCCACATTCTTTAAGATTTTTTCCAGTTCTTCAATTCTGGCTTCGATATCGCGCTGTTCATCCTTAGCTGCATCGTATTCTGCATTTTCGGACAAATCGCCCTGCTCTCTTGCCTCTTTGATTTTCTGTGCTACTTCCTGCCTTTTTACCACCTTGAGTTCGTGAAGCTCGTCTTCATACTTTCTTAATCCCTCATAGGTAAGTATGTTCTTCTTCTCTTCCATTTCCTTTCCATCCTTTTATGTTTATTTTCAATTTATAAAGGTTCTTAATTAACTTTCGTATTATAACCATTTTTCACCGTAGTGTCAAGGAATTTCAGCGTTTCCCGCCTGTTTATATGCTTCCCGCTCAAAAGGGAAGCGCTTCCTGTTATCAAATCTGCTCCGTCCTCCTTCATATCCAACCAGGGAACTTCTGCCGGAGGCACATCTGTCCTTGCCGCAAGGATTCCAAACTGATCGTAAAGATAACCCTCCAGCATCTCATACATGG
Source organism: uncultured Lachnospiraceae bacterium (assembly GCA_949878435.1). Lineage (GTDB taxonomy): Bacteria > Bacillota > Clostridia > Lachnospirales > Lachnospiraceae > Suilimivivens. The sequence goes on along the minus strand of CATLAK010000018.1, from coordinate 21,433 downwards.
GGTTTTCATCTCCTTTGAAGAGCACCTGACGGGTTCTTGACAGATAGGGACCGACCAGTTCTATTACCCTCTCAAATTCATATTCTCCTGCGTCAGGGGAAAAAGTAATGCAGATCTTGTCAAAGGGTCTTTGACGGTACAGCAAAGCTGCCGTAAGTTCAGTCGGAATCTCGCTATGCTGCAGATTCAATTCAGCCGCCCACACCTGCTCCCTGCAGTCCAGCGTCAAGGCTGCCTTCCTGTCCGCTTCCTCCAATAACCGCCGGGCGGCTTCCGGTTTCCAACTTTTGGGATGTGAGAAAAAAGCCGCCTTCTTCCTATATTCAGGCAGCAGCGCATAATATATCTGGATTCTGCCGGCTCTGCGGCTTTCGCCTAAAAGATAGGGAAACTCCCGCCGCACCTTTCCAATCGGAAGTCCTTCCTTTTTGACCTTGCGATGACCTGCCCGTCCATCGCCCCCAGGATAATCTCCATATGCAATTCCCATGTAAAAAAGATTGATTCCATTCGTTTCCATAGAAAAGCATATGTAGTCTCCCTCTTTCCTATTCCGAAAAAATACTTTTTACTGCCTGCTCCAGTTCTTTAAAGGATTCCATTTCGTTGACTTTCCTTCTGAGTGCGGCGGAATTAGGATAACCTGCAGTGTACCACCCTATATGCTTGCGCATTTCCCTTACCGCCGTGTACTCGCCCTTTATCTGAAGTTCCATGCGGGCATGACGGAGAATGGTGTCCTGTACCTCCGCCGCCGGGCGCCTTGCCTGCTCTCTTCCTGTTTCCAAAAAATTCGTTATCTGTTCAAAAATCCACGGATTCCCTCTCACAGCTCTTCCCACCATGATTCCATCACAGCCTGTCTGTTCAAGCATTGCCTTCGCAGATGGGCCGTCCGTCACATCCCCATTGCCAATGACTGGAATGGTCACCGATTCCTTCACCTTTGCAATAATATCCCAGTCCGCCTTACCCGCATAGTACTGTTCCCTGGTCCTGCCATGGACTGCCACTGCGGCTGCCCCGCTTCCTTCCGCAATTTTGGCGATTTCCACGGCGTTTACCATGCTGTCGTTAAATCCCTTCCGGATTTTCACCGTGACCGGCTTGTGGATTGCTTTCACCGTTTTGGAAACAATTTTCTCCACCAGCTTGGGGTTTTTCATGAGTGCAGAGCCTTCCCCATTATTCACCACCTTGGGCACCGGACATCCCATGTTGATATCCAGTATGGAAAAGGGTCTGTCCTCGATCTGCTTTGCCATCTCGCTGATAATGTCTGGATCAGAACCAAATAATTGAAGCGACACCGGCGTCTCGTCAGGATGTATCTCCATCAGTTCCTGGGTATTCTTGTTTCTAAAATAAATCGCCTTGGCACTGATCATTTCCATACAGACAAGCCCCGCGCCGTGCTCCCTGCAAAGCAAACGAAATGGCAGGTCTGTCACACCTGCCATGGGAGCCAATATCAAATTATTGTCTAAAACCACATTTCCGATCTGCAGTTTTTTCACTGCACCTGCCATAACCTCTATCAGCCTTTCCTTCGTTTCTTATTTTCATTTTTCAAGATCATCCAATAGACCGCCTACATCCTCATGCAGGACGAACACCCGGTAATACAGGCTTAAGGATTCAAACATCTCCTGCCGTTTCAGGCGCACTTCGTTTACCATAAGTCCGCTTCCAATCTCGTCATATAGGAAATCATCCTCCGCATATTCGGTGCGCATATTCACGCTTCCGTCCTGTTCAAATTCAATGGTAAATATCCCGCCTATTTCCTCCGTGAACAGCACGCAGATGATGTGCAGTTCTTCCTTGATGGAATCCGGTATACCCTTGAAGGTCTCGTTAAAATAATATTTTTTTTCGTACGCATTTGCCCCGCAGAGCACAATCGTCTCTTCTCTGGCATCCTGTTTCATATATATCTCTCCAGACTAAGCACCTATTTCTTTATGAACCATCCTATGGCATTAAAGTGTTGCCGCCATCACTGCCTTGATCGTATGCATCCGGTTCTCAGCCTCGTCAAACACTACAGACGCCGGAGATTCAAACACTTCATCCGTCACTTCCATCTCCGTGATGCCAAATCTTTCGCTCATTTCCCTGCCAATCTCGGTCTTAAGATCATGGAAGGCAGGCAGACAATGCATAAAGACTGCATCTTTCCCAGCGTTCTCCATTACCTTGCCGTTTACCTGATAAGGAGATAGCTCTCTGATTCTCTCCTCCCATATCTCTTCCGGCTCTCCCATAGACACCCATACGTCCGTATAGATTACGTCAGCGCCCTTGGTTCCTGCCGCCACATCTTCCGTGAGCGTGATGGATGCGCCCGTCTTTTGCGCAATGGATTGGCATTCCTTCACCAGCGCTTCCTCCGGAAAATACTTGGAAGACGTGCAGGCGGTAAAATGCATGCCCAGCTTTGCGCAGACCACCATCAGGGAATTGCCCATATTATAGCGGGCATCTCCCATATAGGTCAGCTTCACGCCCTCTATGCGCCCTAGTTTTTCTTTGATGGTCAGAAGATCGGCAAGCATCTGGGTGGGATGAAATTCGTTGGTGAGCCCATTCCACACAGGCACGCCTGCATACTTTGCAAGTTCTTCCACAATCTCCTGTCCGTAGCCGCGGTATTCGATTCCTTCATACATCCTGCCAAGCACCCGCGCCGTATCCGCAATGCTCTCCTTTTTCCCGATTTGGGAACCTTTCGGATCCAGATAAGTGGTTCCCACCCCTAGATCATGGGCAGCCACCTCAAAGGAACATCTGGTCCTAGTGCTGGTCTTTTCAAAAATCAGCGCTACATTCTTACCCTTATGCATATCTGTGGTAAGGATTCCTTTTTTCTTTTTATCCTTTAACTCCGCCGCCAGATCTACCAGATACAGGATTTCCTCCGGCGTAAAGTCAAGGAGTTTTAAAAAGTTTCTGCCCTTTAAATTCATGTGTATATCCTCTCGTCTCCTTATTTATCGCTTACCAGTTCCTTTACGGATGCTGCCAGACCAGCCAGCCCCTGAATCTCGGAAGGGATGATGATCTTGGTCGCCTTGCCGTCTGCTGCCTTTTCAAATGCCTCAAGGCTCTTGATGCGCAGAACGGATTCGTCTGCTCCTGCCTCGCGGATCATTCTGATACCGTCTGCAGTCGCCTGCTGCACCTTAAGGATTGCCTCTGCCTCACCTTCCGCCTCGCGGATCATCTTTTCCTTCTGTGCCTCTGCACGGAGGATTGCGGACTGTTTCTCTGCCTCTGCTTCCAGAATGGCTGCTGCCTTCTTACCTTCTGCAACCGTTACGCTTGCCTTCTTTTCACCTTCTGCACGAGTAACTGCTTCTCTTCTCTCACGCTCTGCCTTCATCTGCCTTTCCATTGCATTCTGGATTTCAGCGGGAGGAATGATATTCTTAAGCTCTACTCTGTTTACCTTGATACCCCATGGATCGGTAGCTTCGTCAAGGGAAGCTCTCATCTTGGTATTGATGGTCTCTCTGGATGTCAAAGTCTGATCCAGTTCCAGATCGCCGATAATGTTACGCAGGGTGGTTGCCGTCAGGTTCTCGATTGCCATGATTGGATTTTCCACACCGTATGCAAACATCTTAGGATCTGTAATCTGGAAGAATACGACGGTATCGATTCTCATGGTAACATTATCCTTGGTAATAACCGGCTGAGGTGCGAAATCCACAACCTGTTCCTTCAAATTGATCTTCTTGGCAACCTTATCCAAAAGGGGAAGCTTGATGTGAAGACCTACCGACCATGTACCCTGATAAGCGCCCAATCTTTCTACCACGTACGCATATGCCTGCGGCACAATCTTAATGCATGATGCAAGCAAAATTAAAATAACTACAAATAATACAAGTACTAAATATCCCATTTGATCCCTCTTCTTTCCGGGGTCTCCCCCTCAAATCTGTTTAATTGTTCTTTTCAGGCGCCGGCACTTCCTGCATGGTCTTTTCCTCCACCATCAGTTTCACGCCGCTGATTGCCCTGATAACCACTACACTTCCTACAGGCAGCGTAATCCCTTCTATCGTAGTTCTGGCGCTCCATTCCTGCCCCCCTACGGTTACCTGCCCAATTCCCTGCAGATTGTCGATCTCACTGATCACGATCGCCTGTTTCCCCACAAGGCTCTCTGCATTGGTTCTTACTCTGTCTTTATTGAAATACTTCACCGCAACAGGCCGCGTGAAATACAGAAGTACCAGCGACACTGCTATAAAAAGGACGATCTGCAGCCATAACGGCGCATTTAAAGCTGCGGCTGCTGCCGCAATCAGCGCTCCCCCTGCGAACCAGATCGTTGTAAGACCCATGGTGATGATTTCAATAACAATGCAGGCGACAAAAACGATAAGCCAGATTGTCATTAAGTTCATTTTACCCTCCTTGATGATAGCCTTATACTAATATTATGGACAGCATTACAATTTTGCCGCTGCTGACCATTAAAAATATTTTACTACACAAACGTAAAGTAGGCAACTATAATGCAAAAAATGGAAGGCTAGGAGTAACGGTTCAGCCTGCAAGTACAGGAGGGCAGGCTGAACTGTTACGTCTAGGACGGGAGACATATCATGCCCTATTATGTGACAGACAAGGGTATTTTCGCTCTTTTTAAAACCGGGAATTGTACTTATCACATATCTGTTCCAGTTTCGCAAAATCAAGACACCTTGCTTTCCCTTTATACCCGGATTCACCTCGGCACAAATCGTACAAACAGTTAGCCTTATTTACAATTATTTCCTGATTTTTTCTGCACCACGCTAGTTCATCTATACACAGCTGCTTATAGTGACGCTCACTTACAGAATCGTTCGAATCAGATTTTAGATTGACTTTGTATATCTGAGCCTCCTCAACTGGAATCATAAGATTATAATTAAGGACACCGATCAGTTTGCCCTTTCTGTCAAATATCTTGTCAAAATCAGCCCTCGGCTTCATTTTCGTATGTTTTACAACAGCATGGGAAAGCGGGATGAGATATTTTCTGTTATTACACAAAACAATAATCCCTACATAAATACGATGCTGCTTCCCTATCTGTGGTGAAACCGAAGATACTTTATCGTCTGCTCTATGCAGATTCCGTATGTATTTCATGTCCATCAGATACAGGTTTAATCTTTCTTGCTTCATTTGCACCTCATTAACTTTTGAATTTCAGAAATTATATAAATATGGCTATGCCATAAGGCATAGCCATAATGTGAAACCACCATCGGCGGTCCCATCGCTTTTACAACTTCCACTTATAGGTAGGACTCACCCTAAAAATATAATAACATACAGTTCTTAAATGTCAATAAAAAATGACTTTTTATATGGCATAAACGTAACAGTGCGGAACGGTATGGGCGCAAGGCATTCTCCGGCAGTGGCGGCGCTATAGGGATAAGGGCACCACGACTTACCTCCCGCAAATCGTGATGCCCACAAACCCATCCATATTTTTACCAGAATACGTGGTCTCCCAAAACGAATCCCTCCCGTTTGCCGGCGCGCCTAAAGTGTGTGGCGCCTCCCACGGTAGTTTCTCCATTGATTGCCGCCTGTGCCGCCTGCATGCAGGCATCCGGCACGTTTCCTTCGTAGACCCTTGCCACCTTTCCGGTCATAGCCGGGGTAAACTGCCCCGACGCATAGATAACAGAATGAATCGTATTCGGATAAGCGCCGCTTCTTACGCGGTTCATGACCACTGCTCCTACGCCTACCATTCCCTCATAGGACTGGTTGCCCGCTTCGCAATAAATCAGCGCTCCTAAAAGCCGCAGTTCATCGGCATCCGCTGCCACTGCTCCTCGGTTAGCCCTGCGCTTACGCTCTGCTTCTTCCCGTTCCCTAGCCCTTATGACTTCCATGCTCTCGGCTTCGTCAATGTGGTATCTTACATTGACATACTCTGAATTTACGTATCCGATCTCATCGTTGAAATCAACGCTGATCCAGCCGTCCTTCACCGTCTCAATAAATTCCACGGAATCTTCATATGCCAGCAGTCCGTATACATCCGCCTTTTCGCTTGGTTCCATTCTCACACGGACAGCTGACGAGTCCAGGGTGACGATCCAGTTTCCCACATCTTCCGCCATATCCTTGGCATCTTCTCCGAACAAAAGGTACTCGTCCTTTGCCCAGCCAATCACATTGCCGGATTTTAACTTTGTCCAGCCATCCTTGCGCTCCAAAATGGTACCGCCGCAGTCCTTATATAAAAGTCCTACTTTTTCAGAATCTTCACTGGCCTGAGCCCTGATGTTAAGCGCGTTCTGCACATTGGCCATGGTCAGTTCCTGTTCCATTCTTTCCTTTTCGACTTCAAATTTCTGGTTGATGTTCAGTTCTTCCTGTTCTTCCACCGGCTGCTCATTGCTGATTGCACTGGGATCGAGGACTTCAGCCACACCCACACCAAAAAAATCATAGCCTTCTTTTTCACTTGCCTGAACGGTTATTTCCTCTGCTGAAAGAAAAAACAGGGTGGTACACACACCTGCCGCCGCTGCCAGCAGTCTATTTCTCCGGTTCATTTTGCTACCTCCACAATATATTGTATTTCAATGCACACTTATATACATATGCTATATGTTACAAATTTATTACAACAGGTATGTGAACTATATTAGCAAATAAACCCAGTTTTGTCAAGTTTCGGGATTTTCCACCGCGGCTTTCCGTTTTTTTTGTACCAAAATAATCCAAATATATTACATTTTTTTTACATGCTTTCCGATTTTTTTACACACGCATCTACGGCGCTCATCACAGCGCTGCGCAGACCTAAGTCCTCCAAAACCTGCACGCCCTCAATGGTGGTTCCCGCCGGTGAGCACACCATATCCTTAAGCTCCCCCGGATGCTTTCCCGTCTCAAGCATCAACCTGGCGCTTCCAAGCACTGTCTGCGCCGCGAAGCGGTATGCCTGGCTCCTGGGCATGCCTGCTTTCACTGCCCCGTCCGCCAGTGCCTCAAGAAACAGAAAGACAAACGCAGGAGAGCTGCCACTGACGCCTACCACTGCATCCATCAGTTTTTCCGGCACCTCCTCTGCGATGCCAAAGCTCTCAAGCAGTTCCATACATCCCTTCATCTCTTGGTCTGTCACATTCTCATTTCTGCACACGCCACTGCATCCCTCGCCCACCATAGCAGGCGTGTTGGGCATGCAGCGCACCAGCTTGATGCTCTTTCCAAAAGCATCTTCTATCTGTGCCATGGTCTTTCCCGCAGCGATGCTTATGATAATGGCGTCATTTTTTATGCAATCCCTGATTTCAGGAATGACGCTTCCAAACATCTGCGGCTTTACCGCCAGAATCAGCATGTCCGCCTCTGCTGCCACCGCCGCATTGCTTCCCAGGATTTCAATTCCATATGTTTCCCTGACAGCCCTGCCCGTCTCCTGCGTTCTGGCTGATCCTAAAATATCCGCCGGCTCTGCCATGCCCTTTGCAAGCATTCCGCCAATCATTGCCTTTGCCATATTTCCAAGTCCGATAAATCCTATTTTCATTTGCTTATTCCTTCCTTTTTTTTAATATAATTTACTCACATAGAGCGAACTGAAAGCTCTCACTTTTGCTGTCCGTTCATATTTCTTTTTCTTCCATCCCCCGCAGCCTGATACATAAGCAGCGCAGCCGCCACAGATGCATTTAAAGATTCCAGCTTTCCCTCCATGGGTATCTTAAGATAACAGTCCGCCTGCTCCGATACTTCCGCTGTAAGTCCTTTTCCTTCATTTCCAATCAAAAAGGCGCTTCCTCCTTCATAAGCAATCTCATCGAAATACTGCTTCCCTCTCAAATGCGCCGCATAGACGGTAGTATGATTCTCCTGCAAAAGCCGGATTGCTTCAGATAACTCCTGCACATAGACAAAGGGGACTCTGTACAGGGAGCCCATGGTAGCGCGTATGGTCTTAGGATTATAAATATCCACTGTTCCTTTACTCATAATGATTCCATCCACGCCCGCTCCCTCGCCTGTCCGAATCATAGTTCCCAGATTCCCCGGGTCCTGAATGTCCTCCAGAAGCAAGAACATTGGTATCCTGCCACCCTCTTTTTCTCTTACAGCAGCTTTCTCAACTATTTCTTTCAAAGAATAGGACATCTGCTCCATCACGAATAAGATTCCCTGAGGAGTCTGGGTATCTGACGCATACCTGAAGACTTCCTCCGACACTTGCTCCACAAGGATTTTCTTCTCCCCGCAGCACCGCAGCTTTTCCCAAATCTCCGCATGCCCAGCATCCTTGCTTTGAACCTGTTTCCAGAACCCTTCGCTGCAGTATACCTCTCTTAACCGGTCAGACGGCGCCTCCATAAACATCTTTATGCCTTCCGCCACGAAAAGCCCTTCCCGGTTCCGTGCGCGGCTCTTGTCACGCAGCGTCACCACCTGTTTGATCTTTCCATTTGCTGTGCTGCTGATCATTTGCTTCCTCCCTTACACGTTCCCTTTTAGTATAATACCGACCTTCAATCGCCAGATTCCGCATCTGCCTTTTGAGGGTCGGTATACTTTTTACAAATATTTTTATAGTACAAGCTACTGCGACAGCAATTTGCTGACCTGGAACTGATACTCCGGAATCATCTTCTGCATATTCAGTGCCTCTTCTATATCGAAGTCCACGAACTCTCCCTTTTTGTAGCCCACCACTCTGTTGGTCTTGCCTTCGCACAAGATATCTGCGGCATAAGCGCCCATGATGGAAGCGTAAAACCGATCCTTACAGGTAGGTGAACCGCCCCTTTGCATGTACCCTAGAATCGTGGCTCTGGTCTCGATTCCCGTCGCCGCCTCGATTCTCCGCGCCATAGAGGTGGAATGTCCGATTCCTTCTGCGTTTACGATGATATGATGCGTCTTGCCTCTCTTACGGTTATTAATAATGTTGTTAATGATGTTCTGCTCATTGAAATCATATTTTTCGGGAAGGAGAATATCCTCTGCACCGTTGGCTACGCCGCACCAGAGTGCAATATATCCGGCATTTCTTCCCATAACCTCAATGATGCTGCATCTCTCGTGGGAGGACGAAGTATCCCTTACCTTGTCGATTGCCTGCATCGCTGTATTGATGGCAGTGTCAAATCCGATGGTATATTCCGTGCAGGCGATATCCAAATCAATCGTTCCCGGAATCCCTATGGTGTTGATCCCCTGCTTAGCCAGCGCCTGTGCCCCCCGATAGGAGCCGTCGCCTCCGATCACCACCATTCCGTCAATGCCATGCTTCCTGCATATATCTGCCGCTCTCTCCTGAACATCCTCATTTTTAAATTCCGGGCAGCGTGCCGTACCTAATATGGTGCCGCCTCTTTGAATCGTGTCAGAAACATCCTTCTTCTCCATATCCACGATTTCTTCATTCAAAAGACCCTGATAGCCCTTTTTGATGCCCTTTACCTTCACGCCGTTTCCAATTGCTTTACGTACAATGGCACGGATTGCCGCATTCATTCCCGGTGCATCGCCGCCGCTGGTCAGAACACCGATGGTTTTAATTTCTTTTGCCATAAGTAGGTACCATCCTTTCTGTTGTCTATTTTAACCCCATTTTATGCCATTTTCAATCCTTTTTCACGTCCCAGACGATTTTTATGTTTTCATTACCGTACTTTTCGCATAACTGTGAAAAAAGCGTTTCATCCGCGCACACATTTCTGTTGGGCGGCAGTTTTTTCATAGCTTTCATCTCTTCGATGTAAAGGACGACGCTGTCATTCCCGTCGGAATCCGCAAGGATGGCAAGCAGCTCTTCCGCCTTTTGGTCATACTCTTCTTTCGTTCCGAATTTAATCCATAACTTCCGCGGAATTTCATCAAAAGCTGTGATTTTTTCGCAGATCAGTTTTCCGTCTTTATCCTCCTCAAGGGACACTCTCCCCCGGATAAATACTTTGTTATCCTCCGTCAGCTTTTCGCTGTTCTTCTCGTAATCCCTTGGAAAGACGATGACCTCCACACTGCCCACCAGATCCTCCACCTGAAGGAACGCCATAATCTTATCGTTCTTGGTATACTTAATCCGCTTATCCGCGATCATGCCGCCGATTACTGCTGTGGCATTGTCCCTTACCTTGGTCTCATTACTCTCCTCATCCAAAAGGAAGTCTGCCGTGGTATTGGTGATTCCCTTTTTCCAAAGTTCTTCCTGCTCCTCTAAGGGGTGCCCGCTTATATAAATGCCCAGCACTTCCTTTTCAAAGGCAAGTGTCATCTCCTTGGAGTACTCCCCTACCTCGGGAAGTTTCATGTCAAATTCTTCCTTCTGTTCCTCGCTGACTAAGTCAAACAGGCTCATCTGACCTGCCATATTATTTTTCTTATCGTGGGCAATCCGATCCATGATCTGAACATAAGCGCTCATGAACTGCTTTCTGGTGCCAGGAAGACTGTCAAAGGCGCCTGCCTTGATAAAATTCTCGATCGCCTTTTTGTTCACTTCCTTATCCGCCATTCTGGTGATGAAGTCCTTAAGATTAGTGTAAGGTCCCCTCACCCTGCGCTCTTCCACCACTGCCTCAATGACAGGGCGCCCCACGCTCTTGATGGCGGTCAGCGCATAGCGGATGGCCTTTCCGCTCACAGAAAACCCGCTCTCCCCTTGATTGATATCCGGCGGCAGAATGGTGATTCCCATGCTCCGGCAGACCATGATGTACTCCGCCACCTTACTGGGATTATCGATAACGGAGGTCATAAGCGCCGCCATGAACTCCACCGGATAATAGTATTTCAGATACGCCGTCTGATATGCCACCACCGCGTAGCACGCCGCATGGGACTTGTTAAAAGCATACTTTGCGAAATCCATCATATCATCATAAATCTGGGAAGCAACCTTTTCTGAAATTCCATTAGCCGCACAGCCCGGAACCCCTTCTTCTTCGTTTCCGTATATGAAGTTGGCACGCTCCTTTTCCATCACCGACTGTTTCTTCTTGCTCATGGCACGGCGCACCAGATCGCTTCGTCCAAGGGTATAACCGCCTAAGTCCCGGACAATCTGCATGACCTGCTCCTGATAAACGATACAGCCGTAAGTGGCGGACAAGATCGGCTCTAGCTGCGGACAGGAATAGGTGATTGCGCCGGAATTGCTTTTCCCTTTGATATACTTGGGGATAAAGTCCATGGGACCGGGACGATACAGGGAAATACCCGCAATGATATCCTCGAGATTCCTAGGCTTTAACTCCTTCATAAAACTTTTCATGCCGCCGCTTTCAAGCTGGAACACGCCGTCCGTCCGCCCTGTACCGATGGAGGCTAACACCTTTTTATCATCAAAATCTATGTGATCGATGTCGATATGGATACCCTTTCCCTTTTCCACCAATGCCACCGCATCCCTAAGCACCGTCAGCGTGCGCAGTCCAAGAAAGTCCATTTTAAGGAGCCCTAACTCCTCGATGGTGGTCATGGTGAACTGGGTGGTAATGGAACCATCGGCTCCCCTGGACAAAGGAACCAATTCCTCCGCAGGTCTTGAGCAGATTACCACGCCGGCTGCATGCATGGAGGTATGCCTGGGCAGCCCCTCCAGCCGCTTGCTCATATCGATCAATTCTTTCACCTGAGGATCGCTCTCATAGGTTCTGCGAAGTTCAGGATTGATCTGAAGTGCCCTGTCTATGGTGATGTTCAATTCATTGGGTATCATTTTTGCAAGGGAATCTACAAACGCATAGGGCAAATCCATTACCCTGCCCACGTCCCTGATTACACCCTTTGCCGCCAAGGTACCGAAGGTGACGATCTGCACCACCTTTTCGGAACCGTACTTCCGGCTCACGTAATCAATCACTTCCTGCCGTCTTTCAAAGCAGAAATCGATATCGATATCCGGCATGGATACACGCTCCGGATTCAGGAAACGCTCAAACAGCAGGTTATATTTAATGGGGTCGATGTTGGTGATCTTGAGGGCATAGGAAACGATGCTCCCAGCCGCCGATCCTCTCCCGGGTCCCACCATGATGCCGTTACTTTTGGCATAATTGATAAAATCCCACACGATGAGGAAATAATCCACATAGCCCATGGTCTTTATGACGTTCAATTCATAATCAAGGCGTTCCTTCAAAGTCTGTCCGGTGTCCCCTGCCGGCGCATTTTCATCTTCCCCGTAACGCTCCTTTAATCCGTCATAACATAATTTATTTAGATAAGTCCAGGAATCATACCCCTTGGGCACCTCAAAGTGCGGCAGCTTCGTGACTCCGAACTCGATCTCCACATGGCAGCGGTCCGCAATGCGCTGGGTATTTTCCACCGCCTCCCACGCATAGGGGAAAAGCCCTTTCATTTCCTCCTCGCTTTTCACATAATACTGACCGCCCTCGTAGCGCATCCGGTCCTCGTCCGCCAGCTTCTTGCCTGTCTGGAGGCAGAGCAGGATATCATGGGGTTTTACGTCGTCTGCATAAGTGTAATGGACGTCGTTGGTGGCAACCAGGGGAATATTCAATTCCTTGCTCATTTGAAGAAGGGTGGTGTTCACCATCTTTTGTTCCGGCAGACCATGGTCCTGCAATTCCAGGAAAAAGTTGCCGTTTCCAAAGCAGTCCCGGTATTTCAGCGCCGCCTTTTTGGCTTCCTCCACAAGTCCTTTCTGGATATAGCGCTGCACCTCCCCCGCCAGACAGGCGGACAAAGCGATGAGTCCCTCATGGTTCTCCCGAAGCAGTTCCATATCCACACGGGGCTTATAGTAATAGCCTTCTGTAAATCCACGGCTGACGATCTTCATCAGATTATCATATCCTGTATTGTTCTCCGCCAGCAGGACGAGGTGGTAATACCGGTCCTCCCCCCCTGTCAGCTCCTTATCGAAGCGGGAGTTGGGCGCCACATAAATCTCACAGCCTAAGATGGGTTTGATTCCCTCTTCCTTACAGGTCTTATAAAAATCAATGACACCGTACATGACGCCGTGGTCCGTGATGGCAGCACTGTCCATGCCAAGTTCCTTTACCCGCTTTACATATTCTTTTATTTTGTTGGAACCGTCCAACAGACTGTACTCCGTGTGGACGTGGAGATGTGCAAATGCCATCGTAAACCTCCAATCTTTTGTGCCTGACACATACAGGTTAATTTTAACAAAAAAGAAATGCCATTACTAGTACTAAGGCATTTCTTTTTTTTATATAATTTATAAAGTTTTATGGTTATAAAGGCTTCAACGGTTTTAGAGGTTTTAAAGGTTTTAGAGCTTCTAGTGCGTCATCGTCCAGGTAGGGAGTTAGATTGTGCCACTGGAGTTCTGTAAATTCTCCCCCTGCCTCTTCATATTTTCTTACAACCTTTTCGAGGCCTTCACTGCTTAAATAGGGCGCACAATCGTATAGCAAATCATAGGTCAGATTTCTTCCCATCGCTTCCAGCAGCGCCAAAAGGCTTTCTTCTTCCAGATAGTATTTTATTTCGGAAATATCTTTCTCGCTTAGCGGCTCTATTTCACCTTTGCCGATTGCTTCTGCCAGATACCTTCCTGATAACTCGCTGTTAGAGTAAATGATTAAATTACGAAGTTCATCCGTGCTAAGATTCTCTCCTTTCTTTAAAAGTAAGATAAGGGCTTTGCTGATAACATCGCCATCCAAATAATACAGGTACTCCATAGTCTCGTCCTTATCCACATACCCTGCCTGAATCTTGTCTTTTAGCATAACAGATTTTTCTTCCTCCGCAGAGTAGTAAATACTCTCAAACGCATTCTCTCGCAGTCCCGGATAGCTTACTCGTAAACTGCCTATCTTTGCCCCCTGCCCTACCAGTTTGATTACGTTTCTTCCTTCTTTCAGAGTGATTGGAACAAAAGTGCTCTCGCCGTTTTCATTTATGACCGTGACATTCCCCTCCGGATCGACGCAGACTACTTTAAATCTTCCTTCTTTCACTTCAAAAGCTGATTTCACCTCGATATCCTTATCTGTATGGGCATTTACAATCATGACTGTGGCAGTGCCATTTAAGAACATGCCGTCGCATCTGAGGTGCTTTCCTCCAATATAAACGTACGATTGCCACTGATCGTAAACATCATCTCCTGCAATCATCCCGTCATCATCATAAGACTTCCACGCTTCGCCGTCTTTATCTATCCGGACTGATGTTTCCATGAAGTCCTCCAGTCCGATATCCAGCCATGCGGCAAGCCGATCCCAAAAATATCCCCTCTCTTCCTCCTCATCCCATTCTTCACTCTCACTTGAAGAAATCTGTACGCCGGCACATGCCGTCAGGACTATGAGACAGCCCATCAGACAAAGGGATACTAACACCTTTGCACCGGTCTTCTTTCTGTACGAGCAAATCCCCTTAAGGCGTTCCTTTAAGTCTTCCTTCCGTTCAAGAAGAGTCAGCGACGGTATCTTCCTGCCCGCACCGATCTTTTGCTGCGCTGTGTCTAACAGAATGTTTCCGTATGCCTTTTTGCCCTCGTAGGTAAGCCGCCCAAGCACCGCCTCGTCACAGGCAAGTTCGCAATCCATGTTCATCTTTCTGACGATCAGATAGAGGACAGGATTGAACCAGTGAATGCACAACAGGATTTGATATAGCCATTTGTACCACAGATCCTTTCTCTTTACATGAACCAGTTCATGATGGAGAATCATGGGAAGCTGCTGCAAATCTCCCTTTTCTTCCGGCAGGACGATTGCCGTCCTCCACAGCCCTATGGTAATCGGTCCCTGAGTAGATTGGCACTCGCAAATCAGCGGCTTTTTCCTGATATGAAGTTCAGCGCACAGCCCCTCTACCGCTTCCTGCACGCGGTAGTCGGAAATCAATTTGCATCTTTTTCTGATGCCGGGGGTGAACTGCCAATAATTTATGATCTTAAGAAGCAGGCTTACAATCACTCCCAAAAGCCATATCACTGCCGCTGCCAATACCAAATCTACCGCCGGAGCGCTCCACCGTATCCCATCTTCCTGCAAAGAACCGGACTGCTGCGCCCAGGTGATGGGTTGCTGTGTCTGCACTCCTGCTGCCGCTTCTACAGGCAGGTTCTCCGGCACTTCCGCCGCATCCGTCCCCGTCATGATTTCCTGCTGCCGCGCCGTCTCCAGCGTCAGGACTTCGGAAATCCCTGTGTGTATCGAAAACGGAAATACCAGCCTTGCCGCCACAAGGAGCCAGATATAATAGTTCCATCTTTTAGAGCAGACTCTTTTTGTAAAGGGACGTATCAGCAAAATCAATATTCCAATCAAGGCGCCAGACAAAGACAGCGACAAGACACACGTAAAAATCTCTTTCATGAGCCTTTCCTCCTTATGCGGTCAACAATTTTGATTAAAGTAGTCACGGAGTTCCTCTATATCCTCTTTGGACAAAGCCTCGCTGTCAACCAGCGCCGCCGCCAGATTCCGGGAACTGCCCTTAAAGAACTTATCTACAAAACTTTTGGTTTCCTTCCTGATATATTCCTCCCGTTTTATACAGGGAAGATAATAATAAACATCCCTTTTTTCCTGGCTGATCACGCCTTTTTTAAGAAGCCTCTGAATCAGGGTGAGAACCGTCGTCCTCTCCCAATCCTTGCAAAGCCGGGTGCGAATCTCACTGGCATTAAGCGCCGTCCCCGCCGACCATAATGCTTCTAAAACCTCAAGTTCTGCATCAGAAACTGTTATTTTCTTATCCATCTTTTCCTCCATTCCGAAACGTTTTTATGCTGAGACGGCAAGCGAAATGTCAGATTCCGCCCTGCGCTCATCTTATCTTTATGTCTACTCGTGTAGACAATTATAGTCTACAACCGCAGTCTGCATTTGTCAAGTATAAATTGGTATAATAAGATTGTAATGCTTATAGCAAGCTGTTATAATGATGACAGATTCCGAATTATATTCGGAATCTGTCGGAGGTGCTTATGAAATATATATCCAGAGCCATGGAAGCGCGGCTGAAAAAATATAATGAAACCTATAAGGCAATATTAGTAACAGGAGCCAGACAGGTAGGAAAATCTACTTTACTGAAAACGGTATTTCCTGACCGGAGATATGTATCTTTGGATGATCCCTTTTTGGAAGAGCAGGCAAGGTATAACGGCGATATGTTTCTGGCTTTAAACCCGGCGCCCGTCACAATCGACGAAGTACAGCGGGCAAAGGAACTGTTCCGGTATATCAAAATCAAATGTGATGAAATAGATGCCTACGGTCTGTACTGTCTATCCGGGTCGCAGCCCTTTCATTTGATGGCAAACGTATCAGAATCCCTGTCGGGTCGGATCGGTATTATAGAATTGTCGGGACTTTCCATGCGTGAATTGTCCAATGACCCTTATGACAAGCATTTTCTTCCCACCATGCAGCATATTGCACAGCACCAGCAGACAGTGCAGCCCATCCAAAACATATGGGAAGTGATCCACCGGGGAAGCTATCCCGAATTAATCGATTCCCGCAAGGAATGGGCGGCTTTTTATGCGGATTACGTAAAAACCTACCTTGAAAGAGATGTACGCGAATTGGCTGCCGTGCAGGACTTAAGTGCATTCAGGCGATTCATGATTGCTGCTGCCGCCCGTACCGGCTCCATCCTCAATTACAGCAACATTGCTTCCGAAATCGGAAAGGATGCCGACACCGTCAAGCGTTGGCTTTCCATCCTTGAAGCGTCCGGAATCATCTACCTGTTAGAACCCTACACTTCAAGCGTTTTGAAAAGAGCAATTAAAAGCCCCAAATTGTATTTCAGAGATACAGGATTAGCCTGCTATTTGACACGCTGGCTGAGTGCAGAGGCACTGGCATATGGGGCTATGAATGGCGCAATGTTTGAAACCTTCGCCATATCCGAAATATTAAAATCATTTTCAAACGAAGGAATCGATTACCGCTATATGGTTTCCTATTACCGCGGCAAAGATCAGCTGAAAATCAAAAAAGATGGCAAAAGCCTACAGACCGAAACCGAAATCGATTTTATCATCGAAGAAAACGGCGTGCTTTATCCTGTCGAAATTAAAATGAACAATAAAGTAACAGCTGAAATGACGGCTGCCTTTCAGCTGTTAGATAAGATACCTGATAAAAAGCGGGGAATGGGCTGTATTCTGTGCACCTGCCCCCAGCCGGGAATGGTCAGGGAAAATGTGCTGCAGATTCCGGTGTGGTATATTTAAAGGAAGGTATGCAAATTATTTAATTGATATTCCTTTCATCCATATGCTCAAAGGACACCTGTCCTTCATCAATCTCTATGGTTATGAGATCATTACTGTATGCGGAAGCGGTTTCCTTTAAATAAGCTGTCACATCCTCTTTTGTCATTCCCAGAAGTTCGTCCACGCTGCGCTCTTCCCAGAACCGCGCCACATTGTTTAGGAATCCATCGAGGCATTTGTCCCTCTCTCCCACCGTCAGCACATCCTTGTCGGAGATATGGTACGGGAACTGGAACCACAGCTGGCACCATGCGCTGCCCCTATCATTTCCTTCCTCCTGCTTGAACCAATCTGCGCCGAAACACCATGGGTCTTCCTCCGGTCTGCCTGTATTATGGCTTTTGATCATGCAGGCATTTTCTTTACAAGAGCGCGACATCGTCTGGGATACAAAAGCCGCTTCCTCCGGGGAAAGCCACTCTGGGTACTCATTCCTTTCAATGTCCTCCCAAATCCAGTCCATACGCTCACCCACCGCATTCGCCCATTCCAGAACTGCACCGTTAAATTCAGAAATAGACTCCTGCACATAATCATCCGTTTTGAGAGCAAGCAGCGCTTTGTAATCCTCCTCCGTTCCCTTGGGGTACCTGCGCATCTCCTGCTCCCAAGCCTCCTGCGTCGGTTCCTCCGGCTCATATTCCAAAGGCAGATAGGAGAAGTCAAATGCAATTTCCAATCCTTCTTTCTCATAAGTTTGTATCAACATGTCAAGTTCTGTATGAATCGCCTCTTCCATGGCATCCGCATTTGCCAGCTCTTCCCTTGTCCATTTTTCCATGAACTGTTGGAGTTCCTGCTTTATCCCCAAGTGTGTCTTTTCATATTCTCCTGCCAACAGTACATCCGGCTCCGAAATCGTAAGTTTATATTCATATTCCAAGAGCGCCGTATGGAAAGGAGACGCTGTCTGCGAGCCTCCAAAATCTCTTTCCTTCCATCTCGAAGCGGTAAGCGGTTCAAAGACATAGAAATAATAAAAAGTCGTCTCGTCTACATCCTTTTTCCCGTAAATCATTTCGTTTAAGGAAAACCGCTCTATCAGGTAGCGATATTGCTCTGTATCCACCATTTCCCACAACTTATTTTGATATTCAGAAACACTCATTTTTTCATAGCCGTCTATCTTAAGTGCACGGATCATCTCATATTCTTCCTCTGAAAATCCCTGCTCCAGTACAAAGTCCGGTGCCTGCACCTTTTCTTTTGCCGAGGTTGCCAGCACAGCCGTCAATGTCCCAGCAATGATTATGGCTGCGGAAACCGCCGCAAAAGTGACTTTTTTCATTTTCATGATTGCTTTGATCCTCGCCTCAATGGCATTTCTGTTAAAGCCGCTGTAAAAGGGCGCAAAACCGGATTTTACCTCTTCCATGCTAATAAGGGCACGGGCATAACCGGACTTTTCCCCTTCTCCCATGGACTGTATGACCGCCTCGTCACAGGCAAGCTCAATATCTCTGTTAAAGAGCGTCAGCATGACCCACACCAGTGGGTTGAACCAATGGACACAGACGATTGCCGCCATCGCCCACTTCATTGGCAGGTCAAATCTTTTGATGTGAATCAGTTCGTGTGTCAGCACATAATTTAAAGTCTTATCATCTGCCCCGGTCATTGCTTTCGGGAGCAGGATAATCGGTCTTAAGACCCCGTAGGTCAGCGGAAAAGTTATATATTCCGATTGCCTTACATGTAAGTTTCTCCTAAGCCTGTGCTCCGCCAGCCATCTTTCTACCCTGACCTCCTTTACCGGAATGGACATTTTAAACTTTCTGCTACACCGCCAGTAGGAAAGGACGAAAAAGCTGCCGCAGGCGAGCATCCCTGCCACCTGAATATATTTTCCTATTGGATAAGTCTTTTTTTCTTCCTTTTCCCATATTGCATTCTCATCGGGGAGCCAGACGGCAGTCGGTCTTCTGCGAATGGGAAGTAGTTCCGGCAGATTCTCTATGCCCTCTTCCAGCTCCGCCCGATCCGGCAATGCGGAATATACGCTGAAAGGCGCAGAAATTTGAAATGGTATTGCAAGCCGCAGCATCACCGCTGCCCACAGAAGGATAAACGCCCGCTTAGGCAGCCTGTTAAAAAATACCGCCCGGACGAAGATTACTGCGATTATCATAACCGCACCGTAAATGCTCATTTCTATCAGACTCATATCCATCCTTATCTCCTCACTCCCATTCTCCAACAATCTGCCTCAGCTTTTCAATCTGCTCTTTAGACAGCTTTTTCCTTCCAAGCAGCGCTGTAAACAATTTATCCGCCGAACCGTCATAAATCTTGTCAATCAGCTCATTGGTTTCATCTTCCTGCACCTTCTCCTTGGGAATCAGCGCATGGCAGATGAACCCCGGCTCCGTGCGCTCTATCGCCCCTTTGTTGATACAGCGCTTGATAAG
This sequence comes from uncultured Lachnospiraceae bacterium, assembly GCA_949878435.1. Lineage (GTDB taxonomy): Bacteria > Bacillota > Clostridia > Lachnospirales > Lachnospiraceae > Suilimivivens. Next base: position 1,771 of record CATLAK010000018.1, on the reverse strand, counting down.
GGTGTACGTGGTGTTTTTGTTCCAGCCCAATTCCTTCGTCAACCGATCCGCCACAAGCTTCGCCGGAACATCCCCCTCCTTCCACAAGACATCCATGACCTTCAATTCCGAATCAAAAAGTTTAACAAATTCTTCTCCCATAACCTCGCCTCCATAAGACTGTAGTAGTCTGTATGGTTTTAGACTACTACAGTCTTATGAAAAAATCAAGTAAAAAATACTTACTTTTATTTTGCTAATCGTTGCGGTTCTAAATCTGAAAAAAAAGAAATAGCCGTCCCGTTCACTAGCACTGACTGGACGACTATTTCTCAAAGTCTAAATTAGGATAGTTTTCTATAAATATTTTTTAAGCGCATCCACCTTATCAAGTTTCTCCCAAGGCAGATCCAAATCGTTACGTCCAAAGTGTCCGTATGCTGCCGTCTGCTTGTAGATCGGGCGGCGCAGATCCAGCATCTTGATGATGCCAGCGGGACGTAAGTCAAAGTTTTCTCTGACAACTTCCACCAGCTTTTCATCGGAAACCTTGCCTGTGCCGAATGTATCGACCATAACAGAAGTCGGCTGCGCCACACCGATTGCATAAGACAGCTGGATTTCGCACTTGTCAGCCAAACCTGCTGCCACAATGTTCTTTGCAACATAACGGGCTGCATAAGCCGCGCTTCTGTCCACCTTCGTGCAGTCTTTTCCGGAGAAAGCGCCGCCGCCGTGGCGTGCATAACCGCCGTAGGTGTCTACGATGATCTTACGTCCGGTAAGACCTGCATCACCGTGAGGTCCGCCGATGACGAAACGTCCTGTAGGATTGATGAAGTACTTGGTATCTGCATCCAGCAGTTCCTTCGGAAGAACGGGTTCAAATACGAATTTCTTGATGTCCTCATGAATCTGTGCCTGTGTCACATCAGGATCATGCTGGGTGGAAAGAACCACTGCCTCTAAGCGGATGGGCTTGCCAGCCTCATCATATTCTACGGAAACCTGACTCTTGCCGTCGGGTCTTAAGTAAGGGAGGGTACCGTCCTTGCGCACCTTGGTAAGCTGGAGCGCCAGCTTGTGGGCAAGTGCGATAGAGTAAGGCATATATTCCTCTGTCTCGTTAGTTGCATAGCCGAACATCATGCCCTGATCGCCTGCACCGATTGCTTCGATTTCGGCATCTGACATCTTGTTTTCCTTTGCTTCCAGCGCCTTGTCAACGCCCATAGCGATATCTGCGGACTGTTCGTCAATGGCAACCAGCACTGCACAGGTATTTCCGTCAAATCCGTATTCAGATTTGGTATAACCAATCTCCTTAACAGTCTCCCGCACGATCTTCTGGATATCCACATAAGCGTTGGTGGTAATCTCACCTGTTACCAGCACGAATCCTGTACAAGTAGCTGTCTCGCAGGCTACACGGCTCATAGGATCCTTTTCCATACATGCGTCCAGAATCGCATCAGATATGGCATCGCAGACCTTGTCGGGATGCCCTTCGGTTACAGACTCTGAAGTAAATAAACGTTTCTCCATCTCTTTTTCCTCCTGTTGGTTAAAATAATTTTTTGGAATCGGGCAGGGAAAGTTTTTCTCCCTGCTCGCTGCGCGGTCCGCATGCTGCGTCAGCAGCAAATTTCCACATGCGGGTCTGCGCATAAAAAATAGGCTTCGCCTATTCAACTCCCCTGCCCCTCAATCTTGAGGGGTGGGGTTGTTTTCTGTCCCTTATTCCTTCATAATACTCTTATGAACATCCTTCAAAAGATTTTTAAAGAACACT
>CATLAK010000017.1 GCA_949878435.1 uncultured Lachnospiraceae bacterium | reverse complement strand
AAAGAAGTTTCCCGATTTGGAATTGGGTCATAAAATTTGTGACAGAGTTAGAAATCTCATTTCCGTTTTCAGCATTTTGTGGTATACTTGACATGGCATAAATCTCCTTGCTGTATGATTGTTATTCACAATTCAATTATACCATCAAGTGCAGGTTTGTGCCTTTTTTATGGGCTACAGTATTGATTTTTCAAGGTTCAGCACACCAACTGGTGTGGGAAGTTTGAGTACTTTATATGTTATGACCGAGAATTGCTATCTGACTCTTGAAGGTGAAAATATTGTGATACAGGATGGCGAAAAAGTACTTGGAAGATTTCCGCTTCACACATTGGAGAATATTATATGTTTCACATATAAAGGAGCAAGCCCTGCATTGATGGGTGCCTGTGCGGAGCGGAAAATAGGCATGAGCTTTTTTTCACCCAGAGGAGCATTTTGGGCCAGGGTTATAGGAAAAGAATATGGAAATGTGCTGCTTAGGAAGGAACAGTATCGGATTTCGGATGATGATAGCAGAAGGATTGCATATGCTAAGAATATGATCGTCGGAAAAGTTTTTAACTGCAGATGGAGTATAGAGCGGACTTTGCGAGATCATGCGTATCGCGTGAATGCAGAGAGACTTAAGCAGGTATCTAACATTTTATATGAAACGTTGCCTAAGATAGATAGTACGCTTAAATTAGATGAACTTCGAGGAATAGAGGGAAAAGCTGCTGAACAGTATTTTTCTGTATTTAATGAAATGATATTAAATCAGAAAGATGATTTTGTATTTACAACGAGAAATCGCAGACCTCCGCTTGATAATATAAATGCGATACTTTCATTTGCCTATACAATACTTGCTGGTGACTGTGCAAATGCATTATCAAGTGTTGGACTGGATCCATACGTTGGGTTTATGCATAGTGCAAGACCGGGGCGGACTTCTCTTGCACTTGATCTGATGGAAGAATTAAGACCAATTTTGGCAGACAGATTTGTTTTAACCTTAATCAATACAAAAGCAATTCAGTCGATTCACTTTGAAAAACAAAAGGATGGAGCTGTCCTTCTGAATGACAATGGCAGAAAAGTATTTTTCAATGCATGGCAGAACCACAAGAAGGAAATTATTACACATCCGTACTTAAAAGAAAAAATAGAATGGGGATTGGTTCCATATGTTCAGGCTCTTTTGCTTGCACGCGTTATCAGAGGTGATGTCGATGAGTATCCCCCTTTTTTATGGAAGTAGGTGTTTAGATGCTAGTGCTGATTACATATGATGTTTCTACTCAAAGTGCGGAAGGTAAAACGCGCCTCCGTAAGGTTGCTAAAGAATGCGTTAATTATGGACAGCGTGTCCAAAATTCTGTGTTTGAATGCATTTTAGATGCTTCACAGTTGTTGCTTTTGAAAGATCGGCTGATTTCACTGATTAGTGAGAAGGAAGATAGCTTGCGCTTTTACTATCTGGGCAATAATTATCAAACCAAAGTGGAGCACTTTGGGAAAAAAACTTCTTATATGGCGGAGGGAGTTTTAATGATATAATGCTGCTGGTGCGAATGATAAGTGGACATGAATTTCTAAGAGGGTTCGCACCAAAAAAAAAAAGAAATAAGGTAAAGCATGTATCTACAACTAAAATAAACTTTCAAAAAATGTTAATATTGTATAATTATAGGAATTTTCACTAAGAAATATAAGTAATTTTTGCTGTCACTCCCCTTGCGGGAGTGTGGATTGAAATTAATCCCTATAAATATGCGTGACGGCTGTATTGGTCACTCCCCTTGCGGGAGTGTGGATTGAAATGATTAGGAACAGATTTAAAAGAATTTGCCACAAGGTCACTCCCCTTGCGGGAGTGTGGATTGAAATTAAACTTGCTCCAAAGGAGCATTATGTTGCGTCCCGTCACTCCCCTTGCGGGAGTGTGGATTGAAATAGGAAAGAAAATCGGCACAGTATGGCTTGATATCGTCACTCCCCTTGCGGGAGTGTGGATTGAAATATTTCTTCATCTGTTTCAATCGTGTATTCCGTTCCAAGTCACTCCCCTTGCGGGAGTGTGGATTGAAATTCTTGTAGAGAAAGTTGACGCTCATGGAGCAAGAGTCACTCCCCTTGCGGGAGTGTGGATTGAAATTTTGGGAGGCATTGATGCATCCGGAATCAGTGGACGTCACTCCCCTTGCGGGAGTGTGGATTGAAATCGATTCTATAATATTTTTGTAGGCGTTGATAATGGTCACTCCCCTTGCGGGAGTGTGGATTGAAATTTTGGTTGAGGAGGTTTAGTTATATGGCAGATTCGTCACTCCCCTTGCGGGAGTGTGGATTGAAATTATTCGGGATTATGTGTATGGTGGCAGTGGTGCCGTCACTCCCCTTGCGGGAGTGTGGATTGAAATAGTACGCACATACCGAACAGGGCAGTAACCAATAAAGTCACTCCCCTTGCGGGAGTGTGGATTGAAATAGATTCCGACAGGCGGCACGGTAGAAGCTATCTCGTCACTCCCCTTGCGGGAGTGTGGATTGAAATGCAAAGAATTTAAGGAAAAACTAAAAAACGGTGGTCACTCCCCTTGCGGGAGTGTGGATTGAAATAATCAGTGATAAAACAAAAGAACAGTTGCTTGCGGTCACTCCCCTTGCGGGAGTGTGGATTGAAATAGATTAAATGAATCGAATGGATATGCGGACTGCCGTCACTCCCCTTGCGGGAGTGTGGATTGAAATATCATCAGTAGCAAGCGTGTCAACAATCGTCTGCGTCACTCCCCTTGCGGGAGTGTGGATTGAAATAAAAAAAAATTATTTTGTATAATATAGACACATCCGTCACTCCCCTTGCGGGAGTGTGGACTGAAATTTGGCATCATGCGCCCTATCCGCAAAGAACCCGGTGTCACTCCCCTTGCGGGAGTGTGGATTGAAATTGGAAAAGCAGGAGCAGATGCAACGTGAGGGGAAGTCACTCCCCTTGCGGGAGTGTGGATTGAAATAAGACTTGGATTGACAGGTAGTTCCGCAGGCAAGTCACTCCCCTTGCGGGAGTGTGGATTGAAATCCTATCAAGCGTCCTCCCTTTGTGGGCGGGCGCACTGTCACTCCCCTTGCGGGAGTGTGGATTGAAATTTAATTGGTACAATTATAATGGTGGGAGTTTTAAGTCACTCCCCTTGCGGGAGTGTGGATTGAAATACAAATATATACGTACAGTTTTGTTAAAAGTGAAGTCACTCCCCTTGCGGGAGTGTGGATTGAAATCCTATCAAGCGTCCTCCCTTTGTGGGCGGGCGCACGTCACTCCCCTTGCGGGAGTGTGGATTGAAATATTTTATCCTGCGGATTTACTCCTTGCATTTCCTGCGTCACTCCCCTTGCGGGAGTGTGGATTGAAATCTTACCATGATTGAAAACTGGATGGATAGCGTTGTCACTCCCCTTGCGGGAGTGTGGATTGAAATCTACCAATGTTGTCGCTGGTGTAACCCATGTGCGTCACTCCCCTTGCGGGAGTGTGGATTGAAATTTGGCATCATGCGCCCTATCCGCAAAGAACCCGGGTCACTCCCCTTGCGGGAGTGTGGATTGAAATTATATTGATGATTTTTATTGATACCCTGCTATGTGTCACTCCCCTTGCGGGAGTGTGGATTGAAATAACTGAATACGGCGGAAAGATGTCTGCGGACGAGGTCACTCCCCTTGCGGGAGTGTGGATTGAAATAGAAAGAATTGATACAAGTGGTTTTGGTCTTGCTGAGTCACTCCCCTTGCGGGAGTGTGGATTGAAATTTGGAATGAAACCAAAGAAAAATTAACCGAAAAATGTCACTCCCCTTGCGGGAGTGTGGATTGAAATTTTTTTACTGGACTTTTAAAATGTCCGGAATGCGGTCACTCCCCTTGCGGGAGTGTGGATTGAAATCGAAGAAAATAGTTACACCCGTCATACGTCACAGTAGTCACTCCCCTTGCGGGAGTGTGGATTGAAATTATCATCTGGGACTCGTCAAATCCCTGATATTTCGTCACTCCCCTTGCGAGAGTGTGGATTGAAATAGCCATGCCTATTTCCAAGATTCCCTGGCTTAAGTGTCACTCCCCTAGCGGGAGTGTAGATTGAAATATGAATCAATTAAAATGTCTAATTCGGGATTTAACAGCCAGATTAGATTGAAGTGATTTATTTATGATATTTTAGTTGATTATATATCGCTCACGAAGACGATGGTTATAAAATAAAATGAGAAAAATTATTTGCCTCGTTTGGCGAGAAACAATATAGACATTGAAAGCTATATAGAAAGGATTTTTTCTCCTTTGAATATGAGGTTTATTTCTGTAAATATTTTTTTCATAAAAATAAGGAGCGATATGTTTAGTATTAGGAAATACTGTATTTCACAGAAGGAACTAAAATTACTATGCATAGGAGTAATAATGAGAACGTCTGATGCAGGGCGTTCTTTTTACGTAGTCGTTTACCCTGAAAAGGTAGTATGGATCTAAAGTAAAATACCCCGCCACAAGCAGTCGCTTAACTTATTGCGCATGGAATAAAGAAAAATAGTTTGAAAAATGAAATGGTTGCTTTATACTTGAACTATATGAAATCAAAAAGGATACGAGGGATTGTCGGATATGAGTGAAAGAGAAAGCCGAGTGCAGCCGGAGAAGATACGGATAAGGGGAGCGCGTGTACATAATCTAAAGAATATTGATGTGGATGTCCCGCTGGGGAAAATTGTTGCCATTGCGGGGGTATCCGGTTCTGGCAAGTCCTCTCTTGCCCTTGGCGTCTTGTATGCTGAGGGTTCAAGGCGGTACCTGGATTCTCTTTCTACTTATACCAGGCGGCGGATGACGCAGGCAGCGAAGGCGCAGGTGGATGAGGTGTTGTATGTTCCGGCGTCCCTTGCGTTGCACCAGCGTCCGGGGGTGCCGGGGATTAGAAGTACTTTTGGTACGGGAACGGAGCTTCTTAATAGTCTGCGCCTGATGTTTTCAAGGCTTGCAAATCACCGTTGCCCCAATGGGCATTATTTAGAGCCGACGCTTGCCGTTGCTGCCGGTCAAGAGTTGATTTGTCCGGACTGCGGCACGGAATTTTTTGCGCCTGAGGCGGAAGATCTTGCTTTTAACAGTCAGGGTGCCTGCCGTACCTGCAGCGGAACGGGAATCGTGCGCACGGTTGATAAGGAAACGCTGGTGCCCGATGAGTCCCTTTCTATCGATGAAGGAGCTGTTGTTCCGTGGCGGACATTGATGTGGTCGCTGATGACGGAAGTCTGCCGTGCCATGGGGGTCAGGACAGACATCCCCTTTTGCGAACTTACCGATGAGGAACGGGATATTGTATATAACGGTCCTGCGGAGAAAAAGCACATTTTTTATAAGGCAAAGAATACGAACGATGCCGCTGAAATTGACTTTACCTATTTCAACGCTACCTACACCGTGGAAAATGCACTGGCAAAGGTGAAGGATGAAAAGGGGATGAAGCGGGTGGAAAAGTTCCTGAAGCAGGATATCTGTCCGGATTGCGGCGGTACGCGGCTGTCGGAAACTGCCAGGATGCCGAAGGTGCGGGGGATTTCTCTGGATGAAGCTTGTAAGATGACGCTTGCAGAGCTGGTGGAATGGGTTGTCAAGGTTCCAGCGTCATTGCCGAAGATGATGGAACCGATGGCGGAGAGCATCTGTGAATCATTTACCGATGGGGCAAAGCGGCTGATGGACTTAGGGCTTGGCTATCTGACGCTCGACCGCGGGGTGTCCACTCTTTCCACTGGAGAACGGCAGCGGATGCAGCTTGCGCGTGCCGTGCGTAATCGCACAACAGGTGTCCTCTATGTGTTGGATGAGCCATCCATTGGTCTGCATCCCTCTAATATTGTTGGTCTGACAGGTGTGATGAAGGATTTGGCTGCAGACGGCAATTCGGTGGTTTTGGTAGATCACGATACCCAGATCCTGTCGGAAGCGGATTGGCTGATCGAGATGGGACCGGAAGCCGGAGCCGGAGGCGGGCAGGTAATTGCAGAGGGAAGTATAGCGGAGGTTGCGGAAAATGCAGACTCTATGATTGGTCCATTCCTTTCAGGCAAAGCGGATACCTGTGTGCGGAAACGCACAGACAAAGAAGCCTTATTTGCTCTTGGAAGAATCTGCCTGGAGACGGATGCCATTCATACCGTAAAACCGCTTCGTGCGGAGATTCCCAAAGGCAGACTGACTGTTGTCACAGGGGTTTCAGGTTCAGGAAAGACCACTTTGATTCTGGAAAGCCTCATTCCCGCGCTGGAAGCGGTAACAGAGGGAAAACGCATGCCAGGGCATGTGCGTCTGATTTCAACGGACGGCATTGAACGGGTGAAGCTGATGGACGCCACACCCATTGGCATCAACATCCGTTCTACAGTGGCAACTTATGCCAATGTACACGATGAGCTCAGGAAGGTTTATGCAAGGACGCCGGATGGCAAAAAGCTTGGCTATAAAGCAGGTGATTTTTCTTATAACACAGGAAAACTCCGCTGTCCCGTATGTGACGGAACGGGAGTGATCAGCCTTGACGTGCAGTTTTTGCCGGATGTGGATATCCCGTGCCCGGAGTGCCACGGTTCCCGATATGCAAGGGATGCATACAGAGTAAAAACATTCAATAAGGCAGGAAAAATCTTTTCTCTGCCGGAACTTATGGGGATGGATGTTTCTACCGCATTGGAATGCTGCCGGGATTGGAAAAGTGTATATCAGCGTCTCCAGGTATTAAAGAGTCTGGGGCTGGGCTATTTGACGCTTGGAGAGGAAACGCCCGGTCTTTCAGGAGGGGAGGCGCAGCGTCTGAAACTGGCAAGTGAAATGGGAAGAGCCCAGTCAGATTCTGTTTTTGTGTTTGATGAGCCCACTATAGGGCTGCATCCTTTGGATGTTAGGACGCTTCTTGGCGTGTTCCAGACGTTGATTGAAAACGGCGCGACTGTGATTGTAATCGAACATGATTTGGATGTGATTCACAACGCCGACTATATCATAGATATGGGACCGGGCGGAGGAGAAGAGGGCGGGCGGATCATTGCTGCAGGAACGCCGGAAGACATTGCTGCAAACCATAGCAGCGTTACAGGACGATATTTATAACAGGAGGAAAGAAGGATGGAGAAGATGTGTATTGACGTAACAAAAATGCCGAAGCTGGGATTTGGATTGATGAGACTTCCTGAGAAGGACGGGCAGATTGACATGGAGCAAGTCTGTCACATGGTAGATCTTTATATGGAGAAAGAAGGATTTCACTATTTCGACACAGCATATGGGTATCATGGCGGAAGGTCGGAGGTGGCAGTTAAGGAGGCGCTGGTGCAGCGCTATCCCCGGGATTTGTTTTATCTTGCTACCAAACTTCCGGCATGGGAAATAAGAAATGCACAGGATCGAGATCGGCTTTTTGCGGAACAGCTGGAAAGGACCGGAACAGATTTCTTTGACTTTTATCTGCTGCACAGTCTGGAAGATGGAGAGCATTATAAAACCTACGAAAAGTTTGATTGTTTTCAATGGGCAGCAGAAAAAAAGAAAGAAGGTAAGATACGGCATTTCGGATTTTCTTTTCATGGCAGTCCAAAGCTGCTTGAGGAAGTTCTGGACCGGCACCCGGAAGTGGAGTTTGTCCAGATCCAGCTTAATTATGCAGACTGGAAAAACCCGTTGGTTCATTCGGGAAAACTTTATGAGATATTGCGCAGACGGAGACTTCCGATTATTGTAATGGAACCGGTAAAAGGCGGGACGCTGGCAGAGCTTACGCCGGAGTTTGAAGAGATGTTCAAAAAGGTGCGCCCGGAGGCATCTGCGGCATCGTGGGCTATGCGGTTTGCAGGTTCCCTTGCAGGTGTGGCGACAATCTTAAGCGGCATGTCAAATGAGGAACAGATGAAAGACAATCTGCATACCTTTACAGCGTTTGAACCTTTGGACGAAAAGGAAAAGGAAGTGATCGGAGAGGTTGTGAAAAAGATGCTGGATATGCCGGTGATTCCCTGCACAAGCTGCCGGTATTGCTGTGAGGGATGTCCCAAGGGCATTCAGATTCCTGACGTATTCCGCGCATTGAATACCCTGCGCATGTATCCGGGTGATAACCGCCCGCAGATGTTCTACCATGGACTGGTGAGTCATTCGGGAAAGGCATCGGACTGTATTGCTTGTGGAAAGTGTGAGGGAGTGTGCCCCCAGCATCTTAAGATTCCTGCGCTCATGAAAGAAGCGGCAGAAAAGCTTGGATGATTATGCAAAGTGGATAAAGTGGAAGATTATAGGAGGAAGAAGAAATATGCGGAAGGAAATCGACAGATATGTACAGAACTTGCAGGAGGCATTCTTTGCGAGGAAGATGCGCCCTAAATTTCATTTTTCCTCGCCTGCAGGCTGGATGAACGACCCCCACGCGCCGGTCTGGTATCAGGGGGAATATCATCTCTTTTTTAATTATTATCCCTATGATATAGAAGGCGTGCGACCCAAATGCTGGGGACATGCCGTGACAAAAGACTTTACCTCCTACCGCCTGCTTCCCACAGCAATCGCACCGGATACGGTCCATGACAGGGACGGATGCGCTTCCGGGTGCGCCGTGGTGCATGAGGACAGGCTCTATCTGCTCTACACAGGAAGAAACTATTACCGTCGTCCCAGGGAGGTGCAGTGCGCTGCCTGCAGCGACGACGGCATTTCTTTTACCAAAGAAAAGAAAAACCCAGTAGTATTGCCGTCCACTATTGAGGAGGCAGATTTCCGTGACCCTTGGGTCTATCAAAAAGATCACCGCTGGCAGATGCTGCTGGGAGGAAAGCAGGAAGAAATTCCCTGCATCTACCGGTACGAATCGGACAACCTTACAGACTGGTCCTACAGCGGCATATATACAAAGGCAAAAGAAGGACAGGGCTCCATGTGGGAATGCCCCTCCCTTTTCCAGACCGAAGAAAAGACGATACTCCTTACATCTCCGGAACATATAGACGGCATAAGACAGAAGTCCCTCTACTTCCTTGGCAGAGAAATTGCCGGCACCTTTTATCAGGAGACAAAAGAAGAAGTGGATTACGGATGCGACTACTACGCCGCACAGTTCTTCCCATCCCACGACGGTCCCATGATGGTGAACGCCTGGATGAACAAATGGGACAATGAACACAAAACCAAAACCGAAGGCTGGATCGGCACCATGACGACCCCCAGGACCTTCTCCTTAGAGCAGGGAAAGATAAAAGGAGAATTCATAAACTCCCTCAAGAAACTGAGAAAAAACGAAACCCAGCTGCCTAATATTCCCTTGGAACCTGACAGAGCCTTTTCCTTTGCAGAGGGAAAGACCAGCTTTTGGATGAAAGCTGACTTGGCGTTGGGAAGGATGCAGGGCACTTACTTTGAAATGCGTTTCCTGACAGACAAATCAGGAAACGGCGGTCTGACCATCCGCTTTGAAAAGAACAAAAACTGCATTACAGTAGAAAACCACACCGTAAACCACGAAGAAAGCTGCCGCCCCATCCCAATACAACCCAATTTCTGGAACCAGAACCTAAAGATGGATATCCTGGTAGACGTAAGCTGCGTAGAAATCCTAATTGCAAACGAAATCTTCATCACCAACTGCGTCTACTCAGATGCGGACAGTGGTGTTTTCCACTATTGCAAAACCGATGACAAAATGCAAATTCTCCAAATTACGTTATACGACATGAACCCAGCGGAATTTCGATTTGAAATGCTGGAATAGAGTTTAAGGAGAGGGGATGCTGGGGGAAATGGCGGACGGCAACGCCGGGACACACCCCTGCACCGTGACACTATATCATTATGGCGGAGCCTTATGAAATATGATTAGAATGACTTAACAGCCCTTTGAACACCCAGCAATCGGCGGACAGGAAGTCCGCCGAAGGCGTAACTTGACCCATGGATGGGTCAATACGCCGTTTGCGTCCGTCGCCAATTCCTAACAAGGGCTGTTTAGCCATTCTTATCAAATTTCATAGGACCGCCATAATGATATAGTGTCACGGTGCAGGGGTGTGTCCCGGCGTTGCCGTCCGCCATTTCCCCCAGCATCCCCTCTCCGTCCCCCTCTCCCAACAATCAACCCAAAATCAATTCCGCATATTCCTTCAACTCCGGTATATCCCTCTCCGTAATAATAGAAACCTCATCCAACGAAGCAACCTTGGTCATGGTAACGACCCCATACTTACTCGAATCAAGAAGAAAATAAGCCTGCTGCGCATGTTCCATAGCAATTCTCTTAATCTGCTTTTCATTCCCGTCATGATTCGTAATACCCGCCTTAATGCTGAATCCATTAGCGCCCAAGAAAGCTTTGTTAAAATAAATCTCTTTTAGGGCGGATTCCGTCATATGCCCGATGCAGGAACTGGTGGATGTTTTAATATTTCCCCCCAGCATGATGCAGGGGATTCCCTCTGCACACAACTGGTTGATATGGTAAAGACCGTTGGTCACGACCGTGATGTCCATTCCCTTCAGAAACGGAATCATGGGAAGGGTGGTACTGGAAGGGTCTAAAAAAATTACATCTTTGTTGTTCACAAAGGAGGCAGCCTTTTTGGCGATTGTCTCTTTTGCTTCTTTATTCAGATTCAATTTAGCAGAAATCTTAAGTTCGATATTGTCCTTCACGATCTGCACGCCGCCGCCGTGTAGATGGGATATTTTTTTTTCTTTTTCCAACTCTTTTAAATCTCTGCGCAGGGTGGAGAGAGAGACGCCTAAGGTATCTAACAGGTAGTCGGTGTATAGAATCTCTCCCGATTGCAGTAAATTCAGAATCTTTTGTTTGCGGATAGCAGGTATCATTCGTAGAACCTCCCAAGTATTATTTTATTCTGATATTAGTATCGTCTTTAAAGGGAATATTTTCCCCAAGTAGTAATTCTTTTTGCCTGTGGAAATGAGGCGCCAGTCTCCCGGAGTGATTCACGACGCGGTGGCAGGGGTACGTGCCGTAATATTCCGATATGCTCAATACTTTACCTACAAGCCTTGCATTTTTATCTCTTCCGATTAACCGAGCAATCTGCCCGTAGGAGGCAACATTTCCTTCTGGTATTTCTTCTACTACCGAGAGAATTTCAAAAATCAAATCTTCTGTGAGAATTGCAGTCATGATGGCTCCTTCATAGTGTTTGTTCCGGTTTGCATTTTCACCATACAAACCAGAATCATATATTACTACGGAAATGGTTAATAGTAAATATATTTTACAAGAATCTACGGGGTAAATAGCGTTAGATTAAAGTATATGGTATACTAATTATAAAAAAGGAAAGAGGACGATAATGTGCCAGAGATAAGCAGATTTTTGAACCATTAAAATAGAAAGAGGTATAATGTAATGAAATAAATTTAGAAGATATGGAGGAAGCAGATGTATATATTAAATGGTATTGTATATGGTGAAGAGGTAATGAATGTATTTAGGGTAATAGCAGTGAAACCGCTGAAAGACAGGATTATGCTTCTTACATTTTCAAATGGTGAAACAAGATTATTTGATGCAACTATTTTAGAAGGTGAAGTGTTTGAACCTTTAAAAAATGAAAATATATTCAGAAATCCGAGTATAGAGCATGGTGTCGTAACATGGCTGGATGGCGATATTGATTGCGCACCAGAGTATATGTATAAAAATAGTTATGCCTATACATCAATGATGGCTTAAAGGGAGCAGGAAGCAATGAATATAGTAGTAAGAAAGTACACAGAAAAAGACTTAAAGGAAATGATCCGTATCTGGAATGAGGTAGTGGAGGAGGGGATTGCCTTCCCTCAGGAAGAATGTCTGACAATCGAGACGGGAGAGGAATTTTTTGCATCTCAGACTTACTGCGGCGTGGCAGTCGAAGCATCTTCGGCTGCCGTTTGCGGGTTATATATTCTCCACCCGAATAATGTAGGCAGGTGCGGTCATATCTGTAATGCAAGCTATGCGGTCTCTAGGGATGCACGGGGGCAGCATATCGGTGAAAAATTAGTGATGGACTGTCTGATGCAGGGAAAGGAACATGGATTTGGCGTGCTGCAGTTCAATGCGGTGGTTTCATCCAATCTGCATGCGCGGCACCTGTATGAACGGCTTGGCTTCATCCAGCTGGGGACGATCCCGAAAGGATTTCGCATGAAGGACGGACATTATGAAGATATCTGCCCTTATTATCATGAACTGTAAAATGATGCAGAAATGATACAAAAATGATGCCCTTTTGATGCAGGCAGGTGGTAGAGTAAAAAGGTAAGCGGAATCTTTTGAAGGGGAGGAAGATACATATGCGGAATTGGAAAAAGGAAAAAGAGGGCAGACAGATACAAAGAAGCGTTGTCTACAGAGGGATTTTGACGGTTATGCTTATGACCGCTTTGCTGGCATCCAAAACTCTGACTGTGGCAGGCAGAGGGAAGAATAAGATACCTTCTCTGCAGGAACAGATCAGGGTCACTGACCAGTCTCAGCGCTATCCCATTTTTAGCGGAGCGCCTGACGGCGAACTGGAAGATTATATTATACTTTCTCTTCCGGCGCAGACAACGCAGAAAGAAAATGCAGAGGATCAAAAGACCTGCTATCTGGAGCGGCAGGCAGGCAGCAGGGGAGGAATTTCTTCTCCCGCATGTTCCTACGATATGCCGTCAGACTGGGTCGTTGCCACCACCGATGTGGACGCATGTCTGCAATCCATATATTGTCCGCAGGAGCCGGATGGGGAGGTTCTGGTCCATATCACGGAAAACCGGATGTTTCCTGAAGGGGTTATGAAAGATTGGGAGGAAATGCAGGCAAATATAGCGGCAGGCGCCAAAAAGGCGTCAGGAATCAGCTTTTCGATGCCGGTGTTTGAGCGGTATATAAGAGAAGACGGCAGGGAACTTATCTGTTACAGTTTCATCTGCGATAACGGGGAAGAAAAAATTCTGTGCGCTGCAGCTTATGTGCCGGGAAAGAAATATCTGGCTGAATTTATCGGCTACAGCCCTTTGTCCGAATCGGGCGGGGAGATTGTTTCTCATTTTGCGATACATGAAATCGTCCGTTATATGGCGGCTTCGTTTACGGAGACAGGGGAAGAAAAGAGTTGGGCGCAATTGAAATACAGGCAATATCTGGGCGCTGAAAATTGGGCGTATGAGGATCTGCACAATCCTTTTGCCATCATGGCCCAAATGTATGCACAGAAGGAAGAGCCTGTCTATGATGGAGAGGAGGAAGAGGTTACATTTGCATCTGACGAGTGGGAGGAATTGCTCCGGATGGCGGTTGCCTACCATAATGATATGTCGAACAAGGAGTTCAGGGCATTTTCAAAAAGACCGCTTCGCACCAGCGATTTGGCATGGATTACAGAGATTGAGATGATGGAGAGCCCTATTCCGGGAAGAGATACGGTATCTATCAATGGAGTTTCACCGAAAAATGCTTCCTGTGCCCAATATCCGATTACTACATTCAAGGATATTGCAATGTTGCCAAATCTGGAAAGCCTCACATTAGAAATCGGGGGCGCAGACGATTATGCGGCGCTTGCGGAATGTACATCCCTTAAGGAACTAACCATTGTTTCAGCGCAGCCCCTTGAAGAGGTGGGATGGCTTAACGAACTTACACAATTGGAATCCCTGACGCTGCGCATCAGTATGTTTTCACATTTGAATGAAATGGGTTATGAAAAGGACGGAGGATCGACCTTCACAGGAGAAAGCGAATCGTCTGCAGGCGGCGCTTCACAGGAACTGTTAAGGGAAGCGCTGTCAAAATGCAAGAAACTAAAGTATCTGGCAATAGAAAATGCCGATATGGAAAACTTTGATTTTTTAAACGACCTTCCGGATTTATATGCTTTTTGTCTTTATGGAAGAGAAGATGATGATACGGAAAAGCCGCCCCGAGGCTCTCTTTTTGGGCAGAAAGATTATCCCCAGGTGAAATGCCTTACGGTGGACGATGAGTGGATACGTAATCCGGAATGAAATTTTTGCATAATAGGAACAGGCTGGTGCGTCAGATTTCTTCTTGCCGCGTCAGCCTGTTTTAAACGTTTAGGGTTAGTTGTTTTTGTTTTCTCCCCCAGGACCGTCCTTGCGGGGCACTTCATCCGGAATGACGTCAGAAGGGAGATCCTCGCTGGGAATGTTGCCGTCGTCATATCGATTGGCAGGCTGCTGACCGCCGGGGTAGGTATTGATTTTTTTTTCTTTTTCCATGATGCACCTTCCTTTCAGTGACAGTATGCGCTGTTTTGATGAATTTATGTAAGCGTTTGTCTTTAATGTCATTGAAAGGATATTTTTTGTCTGGTATAATAAAGAACAGGCAAAATCTCGATTATTCTGCAAAAGAAAATGACAGGACAGGGATTAGAAAGGATAGGGTATAAGGGATGAACGAACATAAGAAGGCGGTTTCAGAACTGGAATTTATGAATGGAAGAATGCTTTTAGGATATGGAATCACAGTAGCAGTATTGTTCCTGGCTTATCTGGTGGAATTGGTAAAAGGAAACAGGACACCCGGTTATGTAGCAATATTTTCGCTGTTTCTATTTATACCGTTGGCTCTTTCCATACTGCTATACCGAAAGGATAAGGAATCACAGATCGTTAAGGTGATTGCAGCGGTAGGGTATAGCATTTTGTATGCGTTTGTGTTATGGACTTCCGTGAGCGTTCTTTCCTTTGTATATATCATCCCCATGCTGGTTATTTTCTCCGTATATCAGGATAAGAAGCTGGCGATGGGAACGGGGATTTTGACGTTGCTCATCAACATTGTCTTCATCGTTACGAATATTGCCAAGGGTGCTACAAAGGATGATATCGTTAATTTTGAGATTGAAATAGCTGCTATTTTGATGGTGGTCGGGTATTCCTATCTGGTATCGAGAACGCTGGATACGATATCCCGCCAGAAGATTCAGGCGATTGAGAGGGAAAAGGAAAAGGGCGCGCAGATTATAAGCAGCATGATCCATGCAGCAGAGCAGCTGGAGGAGAGTGTGGTGGAAATCAGCATGGAATCTGAAAATATATCGGAGCAGGGCAAGAGCAGTAAAACCGCAGTAGTGGGTATTGTTGCAGGAACCAATGAACTGGCAGAGACTATCCAGAATCAGCTGCATATGACAGAGAATATTGGTCTGCTGACCAGAGAGGCAAAGCAGTCTGTGGAAGAGGTGCAGGATAAGTTTGTGGGCACTAGAAAAGCGGTGGAGGAAGGCAGTCAGGATATGACGGAGCTTGGCAGGACTTCAGCGCATAGCCGGGATGCGGGCAATGAAGTGAGCGATACAATGGCAGGCTTGATGGAACGGACCGGCAAGGCAAAAGAGATTCTGGGATTGATCGAGGGAATAACCAATAAGACCACACTGCTTGCACTCAACGCCAGCATTGAAGCAGCCCACGCAGGGGAAGCAGGCAAAGGATTTGCGGTGGTAGCAGATGAGATCAGGCAGCTGGCGGAACAGACCAAATCCGCTACAGACAGTATTTCAAGTATTTTTGCGGAACTGCAGAATCAGGCGGATAAAGCAGAGAGCAGTGTGGAAGGTCTCATTAAGACCAACGAAAAGCAGACGGATCTTGTGGAAAAGGTAAAAACAGCCTTTGATACGATTCAAAGCGATATTGACGGCGTTGGTCAAAGCATGGAGAAGCAGAGTAAGGATATGGATAAAATTGTTGAAAGCAATGCGCAGATTAGCGCAAGTGTGGAGAGTTTGAGCGCTTTCAGCGAGGAACTGCTTGCAAACGCAGAAAATACGCAGCAGCTGGCAGACAAAACGGTGGCAGGAACCACCAGCATTTTTGATTTGCTGAGCAATGTAGCGACAGAAGTATCAAAATTGCAGGAAATAATCGATCAATACGAAAAGCCTGCAGAATAAAGACTGGAATCAAAAGAAACTATGAATATTTTATCGATGGAAAATATAAACAAATCATACGGCGGGCGTTTCCTGTTCGACGGAACCTCTTTTTACCTGCAGGAGGGGGAAAAGGTGGGCGTGATCGGCATCAATGGGACGGGAAAGTCCACCCTGCTTAAGATGATGGCGGGTCTGGAGGAACCGGATGAGGGGACCATCACTGTGGCGAATCACGTGGTATGCAGTTATCTTCCCCAGCATCCGGCATTTGCAGAAGATGATACGGTGCTTGGGGCAGTGCTGAAAAAATGCGGGGAGAGTACCCAGCAGGGGCAGTCCGCAGAAGAAAAAGAAACTCAGGCAAAAACTATGTTGACAAAATTGGGCGTGACGGACTTTAAAGCTTCTTGCAAAACATTGTCCGGCGGGCAGCGAAAGCGTTTAGCATTGGCTGCCGCGCTCCTTGCCCCATCGGATATTCTGATTTTGGATGAGCCCACCAACCATCTGGATAATGAAATGGCTGATTACCTGGAAGAGCAGTTAAAAAAGCGCACCAAAGCGGTGGTCATGGTAACCCATGACCGCTATTTTTTGGACAGTGTGTCAAACCGTATCATTGAAATTGATAAAGGGAAAATTTATTCTTATCAGGCGGGCTATTCCGGCTATCTGGAACTGAAGGCAGGCAGAGAGGAATCTGCTATAGCAAGCGAGAGAAAACGTCAATCTATTCTTAGAAAAGAGCTGGAATGGGTAAAGCGGGGAGCGAGGGCGAGAACTACCAAGCAGAAGGCGCGCCTGGAACGTTTTGAGGAGTTGAAAAGCGCGGCAGGTCCAAGACAAGACGCAAGAGTAGAAATGGGGTCGGCAGCTTCCCGGCTTGGAAAGACCACGGTAGAACTTTCACAGATCAGCAAGCGTTATGGCGACAAAGTTTTGATAGAGTATTTTTCTTATATTTTCTTAAAGGAAGACAGGATTGGGTTCATTGGTCCTAATGGCTGCGGAAAGACTACCTTAATGAAGATGATAAGCGGCATGGTGAAGCCGGATGCAGGGCAGATTGTCATTGGGCAGACCGTTAAAATCGGCTATTACGCGCAGGAAATCGGGGAAGCAGAAATGCCTGCTGATCAGCGTGTAATCGATTATATTAAGGATGTGGCAGAGTATATAAAGACCGATGAAGGCAGTATTTCAGCCTCACGGATGCTGGAGCGGTTTCTATTTGAAGGGAAAGAACAGTATGGACTGCTGGGGAAACTTTCAGGCGGTGAGAGGCGCAGGCTAAATCTTCTTAAAGTCTTGATGAGGGCGCCGAATGTCTTAATTCTGGATGAGCCCACCAATGACTTAGATATTGCTACACTTACCGTGTTAGAAGACTATCTGGACAGCTTTCAGGGAATTGTGATCGCCGTTTCTCATGACCGCTATTTTCTGGACCGCATTGTAAAAAGGATATTTGCTTTTGAAGGTGGGGGAAAGATTGCGCAGTATGAAGGCGGCTATACAGACTGGCAGATACGGGTGCAGCAAAAAGAACAGAAGAACAATCCGGCATCGGGCACAAATCTTAATCAGGCACAAGCCAAAAAGAACAGTTGGAAGCAGCCTGATACCAGATTGAAATTTTCTTTTAAAGAGAAAAGAGAATATGAAGTGATTGAAGATGAGATTGCGGCGCTGGAAGTGAAAATTGAAAATCTGGAGCAGCAGATGACCGAAGCCGCAACCGATTTCGTGAAGCTAAATGAACTTACAAAGGAAAAGGAGCTGACCAGAAAGCAGCTTGAGGAAAAGATGGACAGATGGATGTATCTGGAAGAGCTTAAAGCAAGAATTGATGAACAGGAAAAGGGTTAGGCGTAAACATGGATTATTTACGGTCATTTTTGTACCATATCAATATTAATACAATATTTGAACTTTTATCTTTTATAGGGCTTTTTTTCTTTTTGATCAGACGATTTATCCTGCATAAATCGCCGGTTCCCAAAAGTGCTTTTAAAGCTGTTCCGAAGGAACTTTTGCAGGAATGCGTGAGCCTTCTTAGAAGGAGGGAGAAGAAAAAATATGAACCATATGTTGCACCGAAGGAGATTCTTTCGGCATTGCAGGAAGATTTAAGCAATGAAGCGAAGTTGAAGGAATTATTATGTAGCATTTGTGCGCATCTGGGCATCGACGGCAGCTTCATCAAACTGGTGGTGGAAAGCGATTATATGCCGGACCGGGCAGGAGAAATCTCCACGGATCTGGCATTTACCACAATCAAACTGGAACTGCGCCCGCGCTACACGCTGGATGCGGTAATCGCGGTGCTTGCCCACGAGTCGATTCACCTGCACTTGTATTATGAGGGCATCCGCATGCGTGATACGTGGGAAAATGAGATTTTGACCGACACGGCGGCAGTCTACTGCGGGTTTGGAGAATATATTTATAAAGGATATGCCCTGATGCAGGGGGATTTTGCACTTTCCTACCATAAAGTGGGGTATATCAGCCAGGACGATGTGAAATATATTGAAATGCTGATGCAGAATGAAATTGATAAATGACGCAGAGGATTTTCAGGCAAATACTGTTGCAGGAGTCACTTAACCTGCTGCCTGGGGAAATAAAATCAGTACAATTTTGGGGCGGATAGGATAAACCTGTTCGTCTTTTTTATTGACAAACATTAAAACATATGATTAAATGTTCATATATAAAATAGTTATGATACATACATTTATGGAGGGAATAAAGGAAAAATGAAAAAGGATAATACAAACAAGAAGTTTTGGCAGAGAGTTGCCAAAATCTATAATATGACCAGGGATGATGCCGCATATGATGCAATATGTGAAAGCCTTTCCCCGTACATCAATACTGATAAGAAAGTGCTGGAGCTGGCATGCGGGACAGGTCAGATTACCTTTCGCATGGCGCAAAAAGCGGCTTTTTGGGAGGCAACTGATTATTCGGAAAACATGGTAGAACAAGCCCGCAAGCGCAGTCTGGTAGAAGACGGCGCAGGTGTTGAGTTCAGTGTGCAGGATGCAACGAACCTTACTTATGAAGAGGAGTCTTTTGACATAGTCGTCATTGCAAATGCGCTGCATATCATGCCTGCCCCCGACCTTGCCATGCAGGAAATAAAGCGGGTTCTGAAAAAGGACGGAATCCTGTTTGCGCCTACCTTTATGTATGAGAAGGGATATACCAAATGGGTGATTTGGCTGATGGAAAGAGCTGGATTTAAAACGTATCACAAATGGACAAAAGATACATTTGCAGAATATGTGCGTGGACATGGGTTTGAGATTGTTAAGCTGGAACTGGTGGAGGGGAAGCCGCTGCAGGAATGTGTTTTGGTTGGACGGAAAATATAGACGTAGTTTTAGGTGAAAATCTGAAAATACAGGCAACAGAAATGGAGATTGTCATATTTTATGTAGTGTGCTATAGTTTTGATAGAAACGATATTCTGTTTTACGAATTGAATAAGATTCTATATGCATAATACTTTTATGCTGTGATATAAGAAAGGAGGAGCATTAAGGATATGAAGCGAGAAGATTATATTTCCGATGCATTGGTGGTTAAGCGTGTGAATGAGGCAGTAAGGATTGAATTGGAGAAGAAAAAAGCAATGGACGTTCCAGTATTTATATATGATAGAGAGACACAGAGCATATATCAGCAGAATAGTGATGGCTCCAAGGTAGAGGTGGGAAAAAGAATGAGAAAGGAGCGGTATAGTGAGCGTGTTACCCAAAAAACCTGAAATAGTTATCTTTGCTGGTCCCAACGGTTCAGGGAAAAGAAACGGAAAGAACAGGCATATTTTGATGAATGTTTTGATTGGCAGTATGAAGACATCCGAATGCTGACAGGTGTTAATAATATGGAAAATAGAAAATTAAATTAAGTCAAATGCTGTAAAGATGTCAGACAGGCAACTTTATAGCATTTTTTCAAGAACAGGATTTTTGAGTTCACCTCACAAAATGTTTACGAAGGAGGACATAAGTGGAGAACAAAAGGACAAGGATCATAGACATAGCAGAGGAGTTAGGCGTAAGCACAGCCACCGTCTCCAATGTCATTCACGGAAAGACCAAAAAGATTTCCGACGAAACCGTACATAGGGTGCAGGAACTGCTTGAGAAAAAGCAGTATATCCCCAGCATGGCGGGAATCCTGCTGGCGCAGAATGATTCCAGAATCATCGGCGTGGTGGTAAATGACCATGAAAAGTACGAATCCCATGCATTGGAAGACGCTTTTATCGCTTCCTCTTTAAATAATCTGTCCGCTGAGATTGAAAAGGCAGGATATTTCATGATGGTAAAGGTGACAAGCAGATGGAGCGAGATTTCTAAATTTGCCTCGATGTGGAATATGGAAGGCTTGGTGGTCATTGGGTTCTGTGAGAATGACTATAAAAAGCTGCGGGATTCTATGCGTATTCCCTTTGTGGTGTATGACGGTTATTTTAAGGAACCGGGGCGCATCTGTAACCTTGCCATTGATAATTTCGACGGTGGTTTCCAAATTGGAACTTATTTTAGGAAGAAGGGGCATCGGAAAGTGCTGTGTATTTCAGATAATGCAACCTGCATGGATTTAGAGCGGTATCAGGGCTTCCATGCTGCAATGGAGGAGATGGGAGCAGATGCGGTGGAACGGATGAAAAGAAAGCAGTCCGAAGGAATCGGAGATGACTTTCTGATGGTTCCTATGACGAAGCATGGGCGCAGGAGATTTTATCAGGATAATCTGGAAAAGATTAAAAATGTAACGGCGGTTTTTGCAGTGTCCGACTATTATGCTATTGATTTGATTCAATTTTTGCAGGAACGCAATATCAAGGTGCCGGAGGATATTTCGGTTGCAGGATTTGACGACAGTCCTCTATGCGAAAGGGTTTACCCAACCCTTACTGCGGTGAAACAGGATGGAAAAAGGAGGGCGGAATTAGCTGTTTTGCTTTTGCAGGAGTTAAAGGAAGGAAAAGGGGAGGGGCAAACGATTACCTTGCCAGTGACATTGGTGGAACGAAATAGCACTAGGCAGATTGCACAATTTTAAGTATTCATTTTTGTGATAGGTTACGCGTTTAACCTATTGTAAACAGCGCTTATGTGAAATACAATGAGGGCTGGAGGTGAAAGCAAAAATGGAAACAAAGATAGAACAGGAACAATCATTTTATAAATTGGTGCTTAAAATCGCGCTGCCTGTGACGCTGCAGTCTTTATTGCAGTCTTCCTTCAGCGTGATCGATCAGGTGATGACAGGACAGCTTGGCAGCTACAGCATTGCGGGAATTGGATTGGGAGGAAAGTTTTCCTCCATTTATTCTGTGCTGGTATCCGCCATTGCGGCGGTGGCAGGCATTATGATTGCGCAGTATATGGGAAAAAGGGACAGCAGGGAAGTGAGCAGAAGCTTTTATTTGAACATGCTTCTTGCAGTCGGTCTTGCGGTAGTTTTTACAGGGATATGCATCTTTTTCCCGAAGTATATAATGGGAATCTACACGAAGGATGTGCTGACGCGGGATATTGCGGCGGGATATCTGCAGATTATTGCATTTTCCTATCTTCCAATGGCAGTTACCACATTGTTTGCAACCCTGCTCAGGTGCATGGAGGCGGCGTCGCTGCCGCTTTATGCCAGTGTATTTTCAGCCGTGGTCAATACAGGGCTGAATTACCTGCTGATTTTTGGGAAACTGGGACTGCCCAGGCTGGAAGTAAAAGGAGCGGCAATCGCAACGGTGCTTTCCCAGATAGCAGGATGCGCCTTTTGCGTTGTCTTATTTTTTCTTATATTTAAAAGGCAGAATGCTCAATCGGGGGCGGTTTCGCTGCAACGTTACGGAAAAGAGTGCTCTGTTTCAGGTATCTTTTTGAATAGAAGCGGAAGGAACCAGTATCTGGGGATCCTGCTCCCCATATTGGCATGTGAATTTTTCTGGAGTCTTGGAGAAAACGTTTATACTGCGATTTACGGAAACATGGGAACAGATGCATGTGCCGCCATGACCCTTACGATTCCCATTCAGGTGCTGACGATTGGCGCGTTAAGCGGTCTTTCCCAGGCAGCCGCTATCTTGATCGGAAAGTCACTGGGCGGCAAAGCCTATGAAAAGGCATATCAGGATTCTAAAAAGCTGATGTGGTGCGGGCTGGCAGGTTCTGTTTTTCTCTCTCTTCTGCTGGCGGCAGCCGGAAGGATTTATGTTCAGGTTTATCAGGTGGAAGAAGCGGTGCGCAGCCTTGCAAGCCAGATTCTGATTGCTTTTGCTCTTATATCGCCGGTAAAGGTTCAGAACATGATTTTAGGCGGCGGCATTTTGCGAAGCGGCGGCAAGACCAGATATGTGATGGTGATAGATTTTGTGGGGACGTGGCTGTTTGGGGTGCCATTAGGTCTTTTGGCAGCGCTTGTATTAAAATTTCCAATTCCCTTTGTGTATTTTATTTTATCTTTGGAGGAATGCGTGCGGTTTGGGATTTCATTGGCAGTTTTCAGAAAGAAAGGCTGGATGGAGAGCATTGGTTCTATGAATAGTATTACCAATGAACCGTAAAATAATGTTTGAAACACAAGGAATATATGTTTGCAAAAATATTGAAAATCTGGATAAACTACTATATAATACAATATGTAGGAGCACGGAAATGATTTAAAATTAAGGGAGTTATTATGTGCACAAAAACCCAGCTTAATCGCATAACACAGCAAATATCACAATATTATTACTCTGTGTATGGAGATGATATTGTTGCAATTTATTTGTATGGTTCTTATGCCAGAGAGGATTTTGATGAAGAATCGGATATAGATATTACGGCGATTGTCAAGGGGAATAGGATCGATTTGCAAGATAAGTTAAAGAAGATATGGGATGTATCTGCGGATATTGGGTTAGAAGACAGCGCTAAGGAAAAACTGGAGTTAACTTGGAGGGAACAATGAGAATAGGAATGGGATATGATGTGCATAAACTTGTAGAGGGAAGAAAGCTGATCATGGGCGGCGTCGAGATCCCTTATGAAAAGGGGCTCCTGGGGCACTCAGACGCGGATGTGCTTCTTCACGCAATCATGGATGCCCTTTTAGGTGCGGCAGCCCTTGGGGATATCGGGAAGCATTTCCCCGATACGGATCTTGCTTATAAAGGGATTTCCTCTATGAAACTATTGGAACATGTTGGAAAACTGTTGGAAGAGAATCTTTTTTTGATAGAGAATATAGATGCCACCATCATAGCGCAGGCGCCGAAGATGCGCCCGCACATTGATACGATGCGGAAGAACATCGCGGATGCCCTTGGCATTACCATAGAACAGGTCAATGTGAAGGCAACTACAGAAGAAGGGCTTGGATTTACAGGGACGGGAGAGGGGATTTCCTCACAGGCAATCTGCCTGCTTACCAGTCCGATTAACCTTAGCAGCGAGGATGTGACCGCAAGGGGGTGCGGGGAATGCGGCGGGTGTCCTAAGAATCAGTAGGGGCGTGGGGGTAGAACCACCGCAAAATCTACTGACAGCCGCCGCAGCAGTGCAGACGGTTTTGCCGTTAGAATAAAGCAGTCCTATTAAAATGTTTAAGGAGACTGGATATGAAAAAATTATTACCTATGTTATTGTTTGCGTTTAGTGCCATAGGAATATATGGCTGTAGCCAAAAAGAGTATCTTAGTAACGTTGAAGAAAAAAAACAATTTATTGAAATTATTACAGCTTCTGATGAGATGATTGGTATAGTTGACAATAATAAAGAAATAGAAAGGTTCGTAAAACAACTGGATATTGAATCTTGGAATTATATGGAACAGCTGCCTGAAGATAGAGACTTGGCATATAGTTATGTATCATATGAGGTAATTGATGAACCTATATTTTTACAGGATGAAACACAGTTAGTTCATATGAGTACCTTAGAATTATATATTTCCAGTAAAGGTGAATATATGATACGAGATTTTGATCAAGAAGTAGAAACAATAGCCAGAATACCAGAAAAGGCGGGACGGTTTCTTAATGCGCCAGAAGACTTAGAGCTAAATAAGCATATGACAGCGAAGGAAATACTGGATGGGTGGGGACTTGACTTTTATGTGCCAAATAGTGATATTGAAAAAACAGATGATATAGAAAATGTCCGATATTATGAAGGAGAAACATCATTTACGGAAGAGGAACTGCTCAAAACTTCTAAAGAGCAGAAGATACAGTTTTACGGAGCAGACAAAAACACGTTGCTGAATGAAATAGACGATATTTCTGAAATAGCGCAGTATCTAAATGGGCTGGCTCTGAATCAGTGGGAATATGTAGATAATGCACCAAATCCCATAGAAGTTGAATGCCAAATTGTTAAATTTATGTTATCAAGGGATGGTAAAAAAGAGTTAAAAGAAATGTATACCCAGATACTTTATAAAAGCGATGGTAATTATTATATTAAGGAAATAATTCCAGGTGAATATAGTGTTCGGGGAGAATTTATAACACATTATCGAGTGTCAGAGGAGACCGCAAAATATATTTTATCATACTTAGAATTATCCATAGAATAGGTAAAATATATTGAACGCCTTTTCAGAGTGGCAAGCCGCCGCTCAACGGGTTTCGGCTTGCCTCGAATATCCAGTTGTTCCCTATCATGGGCTAGGATTCTTTGTTCGTGATATAGATGTAGGCGTCCTCAAGGGTTGCGGTGCAGGAACTGGATTCAATTGGGGGCGGTGTTTCGCTGATTAATTTTATTTGTAATTCGTCTCCTACATACTGTTTAGAGGAAATAGGATATTGTTTTTCCAGTTCTCTTGCTGTTTGTTCATCTTTTGCTTTGCAGGTCCAGATGTGACCTTGTGCCTGTGTCAACAGTTCTTTTAGGGTTCCGGAATAAAGAAATTTCCCCTTTTTCATGACGGCAAGCTGACTGCAGGTCGCTGCCAGGTCTTCCACTACATGGGTGGAGAACAAGACGGTACGTCCTTCCGAAAAATCGACCAGCAGATTTCTGATGCGGATGCGTTCTTCCGGGTCTAATCCGGTTGTCGGTTCGTCCACGATTAAAAATTGCGGCTCATTTAAAAGTGCCTGGATAAGTCCGACTCTGCGTTTCATGCCGCCGGATAGTTGTTTCATCTTCTTTTTGCGATGCTCTGACAGGCTTGTTTTTTCAAGGTAGTAGTTGATGCGTTCTTTGTAGGTCTGTTTGGGAATACCGGATAAGTCTCCCATATATTCCAGGCATTCCTGCATGGTCAGGCTGGGATACAGGTCGATTTCCTGGGGCAGATATCCTATTTTTTTCTGTATTTTTTCATAATTCTCTTTGCGGTAAGGGATTCCATCTAAGGTTACTGTTCCGCTGCTTGGTGACAGCACAGTTGTAAGCACCCGCATCAATGTGGTTTTTCCAGCGCCGTTTTCGCCTAACAGCCCATAGATTCCTTTTGGAATTTCCAGACTGGCATGATGGATTGCTGTCACCTTATTTTTGAAGGTTACTGTTAAATCTTCTATTTTAATACCCATATTCTTAACCTCTTTTCTCAATGATTTTAGGCAATACTGCCACTGCCGTGATTCCCATACAAATACAAACTATTTTTCCGTATATCCAGCTAAAATCGCTGCTATTTTCCACTGCTCTGAAGGAGTAGGAAAATAGGTTAAAAGCGCCGAAACATCTGTTGGCAAAGCTGGAATTTGTAATCAGCCACAAGATCAGGCAGACGCCTATTCCTATCCACATACTCCGAAACAGGCAGGAGAGCAGATTTGACAGAAGCCCCCAGAAGGCAAGGGTGACAGCGGCAGCGGCAAAATATAGGAGGAATTGGCACATTTCGCTTCCGGCGTCAGTTTGATTTATTCCAGCAGTTCCTGGGTTTTGAAAGAAAAAAAATAATCCATATCCAAAGGCAGCGGCAGACAGCAAAAACAGTTCCGATATCACAAGCCTTTTGTAAATAGAGTAGATTCTCTTTTTCATCGGGTATAGCCGCTGTATTTCTGACCGCCTGCTGGCAAGCTCCTGGGTATAGGTATCGGCACAGAAGGAAACGGCAAGTATCGCCAATGGTGCTTCTAAGGCAATTCCTATTTCATAAGAGTAAGTCACCCCTCTGACAAGGCTCAGGATTACGATAAAAAATAGTGTATAGAGTTGTTTTTGAAAGGTCAGGGCGATTTTTATTTCATGCTTCAATATACCCGCCTCCTTTTCCAAATCTGCATCGAGAGGAAGAGGATGCAGGCGGCAGCTAAGATGAGAAAACTTTGATTCAGCAATATCATTGGCGGAGGGGCGGTATCGAAAAAGACGCCTGGAAACCGCACCATAATCGCCAGCGGTCTGCCATAATATCCATAAATACCGTCTGCGTTTCTGCTTCCCATATTTGAATATACGATATAGAGAAACAAGAGCGGCACTGCGGGCAGGGGACTCTTAAATAACAGTGAGATCAGACTATAGACACATACAATCATCAGCATGTTGGGCAGTACATAAAGACAGGATGCCCATAGAAAGTCCGTCAAATGTACTTCAAATCCACTGCTTTTAGCTGATATAAAGCATAAACCAAAGAAAATCAGATTTAAGACTGCCAGTGCAATCAGGCAGACCGCAAAACCGCCGCCCACTTTTCCTGATAAATATTTTGCTGCGCTGACAGGCTTTGTGTGAAGAAGCTCATAGGTATCTTTTCTTGTATCCTGCATAAATAGTACAGATAAAAAAACGGCAGCGAAAAATCCCATAAACAGTCCTGCAAAGTCGGCAAATTTTCTTGAAAAATAGTAGGAAAATGTCCTGTTTTCCAATTTCCCTGCAATATAAGAATTGATTTCTTCACGGGTTCCTTTGCGATATCCGGTTTCAAAATAATCAAAATATGCCCGGTATAATCCATATTTTTCCAGATGCCTGCAGGCATCCATGATATCCATTTCTTTCATTTCATCGATGACAGACTGTGCTGCCATTTTGTCCATCTCAAATTCGGAGACCAGGATTTCCAGTATCCGTTCTTCCCACATTTCCAGCCTGAGCGCTTTTTCTGTGGGCACATATCCCTCATAAACATCCCCATAATGAACCGTTTCCGGATAATCATTTACAATAGATTCGCCTTCTGCGAGATAATGGATATTCAGGTAAGGGCTTACATTTTGAAATATCATCAAAACACCAACTGCGATGCCAAGCCAGAACAAAGGTGTTTTCATATAATTTTTAACTTCTCTTTTTAAAATAGACCACACGATTTTGCCTCCTTATGATTGATGAGTCCATTGTAAAAGCATAATCACAACAAAAAGACAACAAACGGCGGATTTCCTATGAAATCCGCCGGAATATTGCCGTCACCACAGCCCCACCATGTTCATCATTTCCCAAAGTTAAATTTCCCCCATGCTTTTCACAATACAGCCTGCTGATATACATGCCCATTCCGGCATGTTTCAAGCTGTCTTTTACATTCTGACTATAGAACGGTTCCGTAATTTTTTCTGCATCTTCCCGAAAACCGTCGCCGTCATCCTTGACGCTGATTTTCAATTCATGATAGCTTGTCTCTATCATAATTACGATTTGCTGTTTCCCGTAGCGGAGGGCATTTGACAGCAGATTTTCTGTTACTTCAAAGATGATTTCCTTATCTCCAAAGAATGCTTCTTTTGATTCCGGTGCCTGCAACACACATTGTTTCCCGTATTCTTTTTCTAAAATGGCAAGTTCTGCCCGGATATCTGTCTCTAATTCTTTAGAGGAAATCGCTGTGCCATTAAGCTTCCTGTTTTCTAAGCTGTTTAATTTCCGCATGGTCTCCACAAAAGCATCCATACGTTCAATCTGATGCCTGCTTTCTGTCAGCATTTCCACCGCCTGTTTCATATCGATCGTTGCATTTGGCAGATATTCCAGCAGCATTTCCTGATATCCTTTTAAAACGGACAGAGGAGAGCGGATATCGTGCGCAATAGCCGCCCGCATCATCTTTTCCTCCTCAAGGGTTCTCCATAATATTTGATTGTTTTTGGCAAGCTGCGCCCGCATCTGTTCGAACCTTTTGCAAAGCATGCCCATCTCGTCCTTATTCTCATAGGCAATGCTAAAATCCAGATGATTCTCAGAAATCTTTTTTGATGCTCGCGTCAGTTCTTCAATCGGCTTTTTTAGCTTGTTATGGTAAAAAAGGAAAACTGCAGCGCAGCTTCCGACCATAGACAAGATTAGCACGGTGTAGGTCTGTAAAAAATCACAAAGCTCTGACCCCAAAAGGTCTGACTGTGTCATTTCATAAGAGAGTGGCCTTGGAATATCCGCCACATAATTAGGACTTTCACGTTCCACGGCTTTGAAGTATGCCTCTTCATCCACATAATTCCACCAGATATGCATCTGTGCACGTGAGGCAATTCTTCCGATGACCGCTGAGAGAAAAAAACTGCCAAATAATGCGATTGTCATATACAAAAGTATTGTTTTTCTCAAGGAAAGATTTCTTATTTTATCCATCGGTACCCCATTCCCCATACGGTTTCAACATATTCTGTTTCAGTATATTGCTGAAACTTTTTCCGGCTTCTCCGGATCAGTTCTGTAATCACCCTGCTGTCGCCTTCTGCATCAAACCCACAGACCTTCTCATAAATTCTGTCCTTATCAAAGACCATGCCCGGATTCATGGACAAAAACTCAATAATTGCATATTCCAATTTCGTCAGTTCCAGATAATTTTCATGAATCTGTACAGTCTTTGCATGATAATCAATCGCCAATTCTCCTTGAAAACAGCATTCTGCTTTATTCTTGCGCCGTACCTCCCGCTTCAGGTGGGCGGTGATTCTTGCATCCAGTTCCTTTAGGCTAAAGGGTTTCAAAATGTAATCGTCTCCGCCCGAAGAAAGTCCGTTCACAATATCCTGTTCATCTACCCGCGCTGTCAAAAATAAAATGGGGCAGTCTACCTTATCCCGTATCCTTCGGCATATCTCAATCCCGTCGATTCTAGGCATATTTATATCCAATAATATAAGATCCGGCTGCAGTTTCATCTTACTTAATCCCTCTGCGCCGTTCTCTGCCGTAATGACTTCATACTTTTTTAGTTCAAAATAGCTTTTCAGCATTTTTAGAAGTTCGGTGTCATCATCAATAATCAATATCTTATAAGCCATTTTGCTCTGTTTTCCTTTTCCTTGAAATGATTCTCGTAAGAATAATTATACTGCACAAATCTCAACAAATAAACAATGGACGCTTTTTACGCTTGTCACATTGAAATGTCCGTTCGAGACATGAATAAAACTCGGATTACGTTTGTGCCGATATATATTATATTCCTGAAAGGAAGGTGCTTTTTATGTTATCCATAGCAGTGTGCGATGACGAGGTCATAGCGTGTTGTAATTTAGAAAGAAAAATCAAAGAAATTCTGGATGATAAGAAAGTTCCGTGTATCATTCGGCAGTTTAGCAGCGGGCAGGAGCTGCTACAGTCAGTGGAAAATTTTGATATCATTTTTCTCGATATCATCATGTGCGGTCTGGACGGAATGAAAACCGCGCAGATGTTCAGGAAGAGAGCATTTGATAAGATCCTTATTTTTGTGTCTTCCAGCAGGGAGTATGTGTTTGATGCCTATGATGTGGAGGCGTTCTATTATCTGCTTAAGCCAATTGACGAGGGGAAGCTTGAAAGGGTTCTGGAAAGGGCGGTGCGCAAGATGGAGAACAGCTCACAGGAATTTATGATTGTCAGCAAGGAAAGGCAGAAAAGAAAATTATATTTGGATGAAATTTATTACTTTGAAATCAAGGGAAGAGTGGTGGAACTGCATGCTGCGGAAGGCATTTTTGCCTATTATGAACAGATTGGAATTTTAGAGAATCGTTTGCGGGAAAAAGGATTCTTCCGATGCCATAAAAGTTATCTGGTCAATCTGAAATATGTGGAGGGCTATAGCAGGCAGGAGATTATTTTGGAAAACGGGGAGAGGATCATGATTGCCAAAAGAAGGTATGAGGAATTTTGCCAGGAAATACTAAAATATATGAAAAAGAGCGGAGCATTGTGATGGAACGGATTTGGGAGTTTAAATGGATTTTGGGTCTGCTGCCCTGTTATCTTGGAACCATATGGGCAACAGGTAAATTTTGCAAGAAGTATCTGAAAATAGCAAAAAGGAATGAGATGCTGTTTTGGGGATTTCTTTTGAGCAGCTGGCTGCTGATGGGGGCTATAGGTGAATGCCGTCTTGTCCCATATATGATTTTGACGCTTGCTAAACAGATTTTCTTTATTGTACTTGTCTGTGTACTGTTTCAAGGGGAGCAGGAGAAAAAAATATTTGTATCTTCCCTGCTGCTTTTGTTCGGCATATTGCTGGAGACGTTTTGCGAGTCGTTTTTGTGTGGCGTGGTGCTATTGTTCATGCATACAGTAAAAAAGATTCCCGAACCTGTTGTAGGAGACGGAGCCGGTTGCTTGATTGCCTGTCTCAGTTTTCTTGTAGCCATAGGGGGAATTTGCTGGATGTCAAAGCATTTTTCTTCCATCTTTTCTGGCAAGAAAGGCAGATGGTATCTGATAGCAGCCGTCCCGCTGATTGTAATTCTGGCAGTGTTTGATCTTGCCAAGTGGGGAGCCGGTCATGGGATTCTGTTAAGGAGCGGAGGAAATTTCAATCTATATTATGACCAGATTTTCAGTTATACAGGAAATTGCGTTCTGACGGCGCTGTCCATGTTTGCGGCAGGGGTTTACCTATTTGGAATGGACAGGATTTACTTAGAACAGGAAAAAAGCAGTCAATACCATGCGCAGGTTATGGCTTACAAGATGCTGGAGGAGCAGTATAGCCGGCAGGAACGGTTAAGGCACGATTTGAAAAACCATCTGATCGCGTTGTCAGGCTTACTGGAAAACAGGGAATGGGAAAAAATGCGCAGCTATTTAAGCCGTATGTGCGAGGGCGGCGGTCTTGAGGACGACGAAGAAATGACAGGCAGCAGTGCGGTGGATGCGCTTTTGTACCGGAAACGCAAAGAGGCGGAAGAGAAAAAGATCCGGTGGGATTGTGAGGTAAACATACCGGGAGAATGCGGCATCAATGAATTTGATTTATGTGTGCTGTTTGGGAATATACTGGATAATGCCATGGAGGCGTGTGACAGAATGACGGTCCATTGGAAGCTTGGTGATGCAGATTGCTTTATTCATGTTCAGGCAAAGAAGGTAAAAAGGTTCTTTTTGATAGAGGTCAGGAACAGTGCAGACAAGACGGAGCAGTATAAAGCAGGATATAGCGATAAGGGAAATGCGAAAGAGCACGGCATTGGTTTACTAAATGTCAGTGATGTAGTGCAAAGATACCATGGTGTGATGAACGTAGAATCTGAGGATGGTGTTTTTACAATTGCCCTTTTGCTGCCCATAGAGGAGCCGGACATGACGGCAAAAGAACTGTTTGAAACAGGAAGCTAAGGGAAGCTATCTAGGGCACCGAAGAAAGATGTAGAAACAGGTATATGAAAATTTAACTTTAGAGAACTGACAAGGAGGTTACAGGATGCATACGAAGACAATGGAAGGTCTTGTGGGAGCAAGGACCAATATGGATTTATTGAATACCCCTATGAGGGTCTATAAGGAAGCAAGGTATAAAGGCGATACGGCAGCCATGGAAAGGGCGATGGGCTATGTCTGTGATTTCTCAGATCAGGCGGACGATTATAAGGCGCAGGCGGATGAAGGCATGAAGGAAGAGGCAGAAACTGCAAGAGAAAAAGTAAAGGCGGAGTGCGAAAAGGCAATCAATGAACGCCGGGAAGAAAAGGAAGAATTTGAAGAAAAAGTAAAGGAGCGCCGGAAAGCGGATACGGTGGAAGTGAGCGAAGAAGGAAAGATGCTGCTTGAGGAAAATACGGATTTAAGCAGCGGCAATATTCTTGAAATAAAGGTTGATGGGGAAAAGGAACCGGTGACGTATACGAAAACGGGAGAGGTGAGCCGGACGGAGGAGGCAGCATTTTCCGTTTCCGTATAGCTGGAATAGAAAGAATTACAAACCAATATATTCCGGATTCCATGTGTTGGGAATCCGGAATAAGATGATAAAATAAGATTGCGCTGTTACACTTTACATTCTTTGATTGCGTTGTGAAGTCCGGCGAATACCTCTTCGTACCGCCGGCATTCTTTTAGGTTTGCGGTTGTTACATGAAGCGTCAACGGTATTTCCTGCGCTTCATAGGAAAAAGTCTGTCCGTTCATCTCACGGAGATTTTCCGCGATCTGCTGTGCGTATGCTGTATCGGTGCTGGCAGTCAGAATGCAGAATTCGTCTCCGCCGATGCGGAATACGATATCTTCTTCACCGGATGCTGCCGTCATGCGGCGCATCTGCTCTAAAATCGCCAAATCGCCTGCTTTTCGGGATATCGCATTGATGGATATCAGATCCCTGATGTCGCAAAGGACAAAAACGCATTCTTTTCTTTCCATGAATAAATCATATAACTCGCTGATATCTACATGTCTTCTCTGCATAATATAAAGGTCTCCTTCTAGTGGAGGTACATTTAACCTCGGAAATAGTTCTGTATATTTCGCCGTGCGAAATTCAGAAGGTTTACAGTTCCAGATTTGTTCAAATGCACGTGCAAAGGATTCGTGGGTGCTGTAGCCATATTCCAGCGCAATGTCCAGAATGGATTTTTGCGGCTGGCTGGATAACTGCTTTGCCGCCAGCATCATCCTCCTGCGGACAATGTACTCATGTATGGAAATGTCGTGCACACCGCGGAATAATTTTTCAAGGGTGGATTTTGAGCAGAAGCAGTAGGCGGCGATGTCTTCGGTTTTGAGCTCGCCGCATAGATGAACTTCTATATATTTCAGCGCCAGCATTAAAAGTTCAAGATTCTGCATCATATATCCCCCCTTCGATATCGTAAGACCATTATATCAGAGTGCAGCTTAGACGGCTTGATATTTTGAATAAACGTTTTGTTTGGATATTCCGAAAAGCTAAAAGTCCTAAAAGTCTCGATTTAAAAGCCCCGATTGCCAATAAAAAAGGCAGATGATATAATTGTTTTTATGAAAATAAAGTTGCTTGATGCCGCAGCGTTATCTCTGCATTGATTGTATATCGTAGCTGAAAGGAAAATTTTATGACCCTAAAAAATAAACTTGGAATCAATGATTCTGCCGAATTAGCAAGAATGGAAGAAAAAGTAAGCAAGAAAAAAGCGGTTGAATTATTTGAAAGTGATTATTTAAATACTTATGAGGCAGGAACCTTTCACATGCTGGCTGCAATTCACAAGTATCTGTTTGAACAGATATATGATTTTGCTGGAAAAGTCAGAGATGTCAATATTGTAAAAGGCAATTTCAGATTTGCATCAGCTATGTATTTACAGGCGGCGATAGAAAATATTGAAAAGATGCCGCAATCAACTTTTGATGAGATTATAGAAAAGTATGTGGAAATGAATGTTGCACACCCGTTTCGTGAAGGCAATGGCCGCAGCACAAGAATATGGCTTGATTTCATGTTGAAAAAAGAGTTGAATTTGGTAATTGATTGGAGTTTAGTCGATAAAGATGATTACCTGATGGCGATGGAAAGAAGCCCGATAAAAGATATTGAAATAAAGTATATTTTAAAACATGCATTGACGGACAAGGTTGATGATAGAGAAATTTACATGAAAGGTATTGACAACAGTTATTATTATGAAGGCTATGCTGTATATAAGGCGGAAGAGCTGTAAATAAATCAAAATCATATATCAAGATTGTTTGTGCAGGAGGCGTTTTTGAAAGAAGAGCCAAAAAGGAGCCGAAAAGGAGCCGAAAAAAGGAGCCGAAAAAAGGCAGAAAATATTAGAGCTTTTAGAGAAAAAACCTATAATGACGCAGACCATGCTTATGGATGCATTGGATTTAAGCAGGAAGCAGATACAAAATGCGATAAAGGAATTACAGGAACAAGGCATGCTTGAACGAGAAGGCTCAAATAGAAATGGGCGGTGGATTGTTAAAAGGTAGAGCGGCAGATGGAAGGAAATTTGAAATCTGGTGCAACTGCCATTACAGCGTGTGCCGCGAACAGTCGATTCTCGGTGCAAGTAACCATGTGATTATAATTGGAGAAAAATAGATGTCGATGAAATACCACATAAGAGAAATAGAAGAAAGAGACAATCAGGCAGTAGAAAAAATTATAAGATACTGCTTGATAGAATTTGGCGCAGACCATGAGGGCTGTGCGTGGACAGACCCATATCTAGGCAGGTTCTCACAGGTTTACAGCACAGAGGGCAATCGTTATTGGGTGGCAGAGGATGCCGATGGAAAGCTTGTAGGAGGCGTAGGCATAGGTTCTTTTGAAGAGACACCGGGAGTATGCGAACTTCAAAAAATGTACTGCCTGCCCGAAGCCCGGGGAACAGGAACTGCCCATCAGCTCTTGCAGACAGCGCTTGCCTATGCAGAGAAATATTATCGCCAATGCTATCTTGAGACCTTTGGAAATATGATTGCAGCGCAGAAATTTTATGAGAAACATGGCTTTTACCGTATTAAGGATCAAGTAGTGGATACCGGGCATTATACTTGCGATGCTTTTTATCTGAAGGATTTGTAACATTTTCAAGTAAAAAGATTTTTTATGAAATGCCGTCCAATTGTCTGTAGTGACTTTGAATAGAAAGTGGAGTGAGAAGGGAGGGCAGATTGTAAAATCAATAAGAACATTGTTCCATTTTGTTGTAATTGTGAAAATCCACCATATAGTAAAGAGGAGAAAGCAAGATTGCTTTCTGATCATTTGTGTGAATCCAGAGGAACTTATAGAGCATTAATGGATTTGAATGATGCGTGGGAAAACTTCCCATCAAAGGTACCGTATTTTAATTTTATTGATGACGAAAAAGGATTGCTGCCCGGAATTAATATGACATCAGTATTGTTTTGCAGGCATGGAGGATTAATCTATCCGGTTAGTTCGGGACAAGAATTTGATGTGCAAATTAATAGAAAAGTTGCGCTTCAGGATTCTACGCGTTTATTGATTATGAAATTAGAAGGAAGACCTTTTATAACTCCAAGGATAAATAGTGACGGGTCATTTACAGCTGGATATGGTTATGATTTTACGAAAGACAGTGATCCTGAATCGTTTGCAAGATATTTTGAGGTTGATGATTATGGGAATATTCAAGTAAAAAGAGATTTGACGGAGCAAGAGGTAAAAGAAAGTATTGATTTAGCAGCAGATAAAAAGGGTATTACTCAAGCAGTGGAAGGGTTTATAAATGGCGTGGGTTACGGAAATAGTGAAAAACCATTGGACATTAATCAGAATCAATATGACGCATTATTTAGTTATTTTTATTCAAATGGAGCCTTTGTTTTTACTGATGATGCATATAATTCATGGAAGGATAAAGGTGGTGAATATGAAGTGAGAGCAGAAGCAAGAAAAATACTAAAAGACTATATCATAAAAGAAAATGGGCATTACGAGGATAAGGTTATTATCAAATTATTTATTGAAAGTAAAGGCGCAAATATTAAGTACGATTACAAGGATAGAAGAACACAAGAAGCAGAGATATTTATATTAGATGAAGCAAGATGATTGCATTTGTGATAAAAGGGGAAAGGAAAAATATTGATTGTGAAATTGAATACAGCAGTAATGTTAATAGTATTGGCATTTGTATTTTGCGGGAATGGAGTTAAAAATGATTTAAATGATGAGAACTGGGAATATGATTGGGAATGGATTGTGAAACCTGAAGAATATGAAGACTGTTTTTTCCTAAATGAGGATCTTATAGCTGTGAAAAAAAGTAATGGAAAATACGGCATTATAGATTCAGAAAAAGAGTTTGTTTTTACACAGGAGTATGATGCAATAGGAAAATACAGCGAAGGCATTGCGTGCGTTCAAAATGATGGAAAATGCTTCTATATAAATCTGAATGGTGAAAAAATTACAGATGCCGTGTTTCAAGAAGTAAAATGTTTTCGGGAATCTAAGGGACCAGTGAAAATAAATGGGAAATGGGGATACATCAATGAAGAGGGAAGGGTGATAATAGCCTGTAAGTTTGAGGAAGTGCATTTGTTTTATGAAGGGATGGCAGCTGTGAAACTAAAGGATAAATGGGGATTTATAAATTCTAAGGGAAAAGATGCAGTCACATGCATATACGATGAAGTCAGAGACTTTAAGGAAGGATGTGCAGCAGTCAGAAAAGGAGATAAGTGGGGATTCATTGATAAAGCAGGAAATATAATTGCGGAATGCGAGTATTCTCAAGTTAAGGACTTTTCAGAGAATGCAGCAGCAGTAATGAAGAATGGAAAATGGGGATTTATCAATCAGAGCGGTCAGACGATAATTCCCTTAATATATGACGATGCAGGCAGTTTTAGCGAAGGTAAGGCAGCAGTTAAACAGAACAAATATTTAGAAGGCTATATGGATGCATGGGCATATATTAACCCAAAAGGCGAAGTAGTGATAGACTTTTATCCTTATATGGCTGTGGAAGGGCGCATGCCGTGGGTAGGAGAATTTCATAACGGAATGGCATTTGTATCAGATGACTTTTATGGTGTGATTGATGAAGAGGGAAACTGGTTGTTTAATGGGCATGAATCTGAATTTTTCTTAAGTTCACTTGTATATGATGATGCGCATGATGCAATTCCGGCATATACTTATACAGATTCTTCCATGAAGGATAAAAAATATGGATTAGTGGGAATTGATGGGAAACAGCGCCTGGAGCCTGTTTTTGATTATGTAGACGGTATATGCGGTGATTATGTATGGATATCCAATGTTATAAATAATCAGTGGAAATATGGCATTATCAAACTTACTATGAAACAATATAATTAATTTCAAAATCCAGTTGACAAAACCATCCCTTTTGAATATGCTGATAATGTAAAAAGATTTTCTGTTTTCAAGTCATCAGTAGAATATAAGATAAATGCAAGGAACGGAAAGAGTATATGGTCCAGCATCAGATTTTGATGCCATTTGCGCAGAGAGGGAATGCCGGCGGCTGGAAGCATTCCTGGAATGAGGATCATAGAAGTGCATCCGGGAGCAGGTCCTGCGAATGAAGTAGCATGACACGTATTCACACGTTACGTGCAATAAGCGGAGGCAGCATGCCTCTAAGTAGAGTGGAACCACGGATAACTTCGTCTCTAAACAAATAGGGAGAAGTTATCTTTTTTATTCCCGCGAGCAACGAGCCAAAGTCATGCTTGCATGACCTTGGCGACTGCCGCGAGGGTGAAATACTCCGCAGCTTGCTGCGGGGTATTTCACTTCTGCGAGCAACGAGCTAAGGGTGGTTTGAAATCAGATAAAGGAGAGATTTTGTGGGATTTGTAAGTAAAATAAAAGAAGAGATTGCCGTTATCCGC
The DNA here is from genome assembly GCA_949878435.1 of uncultured Lachnospiraceae bacterium. Lineage (GTDB taxonomy): Bacteria > Bacillota > Clostridia > Lachnospirales > Lachnospiraceae > Suilimivivens. The sequence goes on along the minus strand of CATLAK010000017.1, from coordinate 37,094 downwards.
CAGCGTGATCCGGCAATCCATTCCTCTATGGAGGTTTTTCTTTACCCAAGTTTTAAGGTCATGCTGCATTATCGGTTAGCCCATAAGCTGTATCTGAAAAAGCATTATTTTCTGGCAAGGTGGGTTTCCCAGAGGGGCGTGAGAAAGACGGGGATTGAGATTCATCCCGGTGCGCAGATTGGCAAAGGATTTTTTATCGATCATGGAAATGGTGTAATCATTGGCGAGACGACCATCATCGGAGATAACGTGACCCTTTATCAGGGCGTGACCCTTGGAGGGACAGGGAAAGAGCAGGGCAAGCGCCATCCCACCATTGGAAATAATGTGATGATCAGTGCCGGCGCGAAAGTTTTAGGATCATTTAAAATTGGAGATAACTCTAAGATAGGAGCGGGGAGTGTGGTATTGGAGGAGGTGCCCCCTAATTCCACGGTAGTCGGTGTCCCGGGCAGAGTTGTAAAGCGCAATAACCAGCTGCTTCCCCAGGAGGAACTTGATCAGGTGAATCTGCCGGACCCAATCAAGGAAGATTTAGGCAGCCTGCACCATGCCAACGCGGAACTGACCAACAGGATTATTGATTTGGAGAGGAAAATGCGCGAGATTGCAAGGCAGGATAACAAAAGTGTAATCAGGAAAGACGAATCATAAATTCTAAGAATTGTTAATTTTGCAATTCATAGAATCTATTGACAAGCGCATAATATTAACATACAATAATTGTACAATAAATTGAACAATTATTTGTACAGAAAGGAAGGCGATATTATGTTGGCAGTGAACTACTCTACCATTAGGAATAATTTAAAAACATATTGTGATGAAGCAACAGATAACAATGAAACAGTGATTGTCACACGCAAGGATGAGAAAAATGTTGTTATTTTGAGCTTGGAAAAATACAATCAGATAATGAAGGCAGCACAGAACGCAGAATACCTTGCTATGATTGACCGTGGAATTGCCCAGCTTTCTTCAGGGAGAGGGCAGAAGCATGAACTTATAGAGGTAGAAGATGATGAATAAGCTATGGTCCGATCGAGCATGGGATGATTACTTATATTGGCAAATGCAAGATAAAAAGACATTGAAAAAAATTAATGATTTAGTGAAAGATATTGAAAGAAATGGATTATCAGGTGGGATAGGAAAACCTGAACCTTTGAAACACCGAAAGGCGTGGAGCAGACGAATAGATAAGGAAAACAGGTTAGTATATAATATTGATGAAAACGGTAATCTGTGGATTATCGCATGTAAAGGGCATTATGAGGATTAGCGAAGAAAATAGATACAAAGTCGGAGGAAAAGACTTGTTTTAAGAGCGTAAAACGCTTTGGAATGGAGGAAATTATGAAAATTTACAACACACTGTCCAAACGGAAAGAAGAGTTCGAGCCTTTAGAGGAAGGCAAGGTAAAGATGTATGTATGCGGTCCCACCGTGTACAATCTGATTCATATCGGGAATGCCCGCCCCATGATTGTGTTTGACACCGTCAGAAGATATATGGAGCACAAAGGATATGAAGTGAACTTTGTATCAAACTTTACGGACGTGGATGACAAGATCATCAAGAAGGCAATCGAGGAAGGCGTTGACGCGTCGGTCATCTCGGAGCGCTATATTGCAGAGTGCAAAAAGGATATGCAGGCGATGAACGTCAAACCCGCCACCACCCATCCCAAGGCGACGGAAGAAATCTGCGGCATGCTGGATATGATCGGCACGTTGATTGAAAAAGGGCATGCATATGTGGCACAGGACGGAACGGTCTACTACAGGACCAGAAGCTTTAAAGGCTACGGAAAGCTGTCCCACAAGAATATCGACGACCTGCAGGGCGGAAACCGTTCTCTCTTAGTTACAGGAGAAGATCAGAAGGAAGACCCCCTTGACTTTGTCCTCTGGAAGCCCAAAAAAGACGGAGAGCCTTATTGGGAATCCCCTTGGTGCAACGGCCGTCCCGGGTGGCATATCGAATGTTCGGTGATGAGCAGGAAGTATTTAGGAGAGGAAATTGATATTCATGCAGGCGGCGAGGACCTGATCTTCCCCCACCACGAAAACGAAATCGCCCAGTCGGAGGCGGCAAACGGCAAGCCCTTTGCAAAATACTGGATGCACAATGCCTTTTTAAATATCGACAACAGAAAGATGTCAAAATCCGCCGGCAATTTCTTTACGGTAAGAGATATCAGCGAAAAATATGACCTGCAGGTGCTGCGCTTCTTCATGCTGTCAGCCCATTACAGGAGTCCCTTGAATTTCAGCGCAGAGCTGATGGAGGCGGCACAAAACGGTTACGAGAGAATCGTGACCAGTGTCACCAACTTAAACTATTTGCTTGAAAATGCAGCATCTGATACAATGAGTGAAGACGAGGAAAAGCTGGCACAGGAAGCAGAAGGTTATATCGCTGAATTTGATAAAGCCATGGATGATGATTTCAATACGGCAGATGCAATCGCGGCTATTTTTGAATTGGTGAAGTTTGCAAATACCAATACCAAGCAGCCGTGCAGCCGCCAGTTTTTGCAGAGATTAAAGGAAGAAATTGTGATGTTTTCCGACATCTGCGGACTTATCGTAGAGAAAAAGCAGGAAATGCTGGACAGTGATATTGAAGCTCTGATCAATGAGCGTCAGGCGGCACGCAAGGAGAAGAACTTTAAGCGCGCTGACGAAATCAGAAACGAGTTGCTTGATAAGGGAATCATTCTGGAAGATACCCGTGAAGGAGTCAAATGGAAGAGAGCATAAGTCTGTTGACATTAATTAAAAAAAGCTTTGCTTTAAAAGAGGTGGATATCAGGACATATTCACCTCTTACGCTTGCGTATATCGGCGATGCAGTGTATGACTTGATTTTCCGCACAGCAGTGGTCCTTGAAGGCAATACTTCCGCCAACAAGCTGCACAATAAGACCATTCAGTTTGTAAAGGCGCCTGCGCAGGCACTTTTAACAGAAGCGATTATGGAAGAACTTTTGCCGGAAGAACTTGCTGTCTATAAAAGAGGCAAAAATGCAAAGCCGTACACGATGGCAAAAAATGCGACTATGGGAGAATACAAGAGGGCGACAGGGTTAGAAGCGCTGATGGGATATCTTTACCTCACCGACCAGATGGAACGGGCGCTCCAGCTCATCCAGATTGGTTTACATAACATCAATATGGACAAGTCAGATGAAAGTAAGTAGAAAACGGCGAATACAAAGAAAAGATATGGATATAAATATGGAGGAACAGAAGGAGGCAGTAAATTGGAGGAAGCAAGGCAGAGAATCAATGAATCAATGATAGAGGGAAGAAATGCTGTTATCGAGGCACTTCGTTCAGGAAGACCCATTGATAAGATTTACATACAGGATGGCTGTCAGGACGGTCCCATCCTCACCATCAAACGGGAAGCGAGGAAGAAAGACGTACTGATAAAGTATGCGGCAAAAGAGCGCCTTGACCAGATGTCCGAAACCGGGAAGCATCAGGGCGTAATTGCCTGTGCGGCAGCTTATGAATATGCGGAGATGGAAGATTTGTTCAGACTGGCACAGCAAAAGGACGAGCCCCCCTTTTTTATTTTTCTGGACAATATAGAAGATCCCCATAACCTGGGCGCTATCATCAGGACGGCGAACTTAGCAGGGGCGCACGGGGTAATCATTCCAAAGAACCGGGCGGCAGGGCTTACGGCGGTTGTGGCGAGAACTTCGGCGGGTGCGCTCAATTATACGCCCGTGGTGAAGGTGACGAACCTTGCCAAGACCATTGAAGAATTGAAGGAAAGAGGACTTTGGTTCGTGTGTGCGGATATGGACGGCACCAGAATGTATGACCTTAATTTAAAGGGACCGATTGGTCTTGTGATAGGCTCTGAAGGGGAAGGCGTGGGACGGCTGGTAAAGGAAAAATGCGATCTGACAGCTGCGATTCCAATGAAAGGCGACATAGACTCTTTGAATGCATCTGTGGCAGCAGGGGTGCTTGCCTATGAGATCGTCCGTCAGAGATTGCTGTAGAAATGGCAGGGAGCAATAAGAAGATTATATGGAAAAGATAAATAAGATTTTGCTGGTGATGATTGCAATGGCAGGCATCATGCTTGCGGCAGTGGGAATCGACAAAGGGATGCAGGCATACGAGGCGTGGAAATGGGAAAGCGAGCGGCTGGTGCGGTATGAGCAGGCGTATGCGGATGTTTCGGATATGCAGGTGACGATCAGCCAGATTTCTCAGGATCAGGAAGCGCTTACGGCATTTATCGCAGAGAATAGTGAATTTTTTGGAATGGAAGGATCCGGTGAGGGCTGGGGCGTTTTTGCAGAAGAGGATTACACGCAGTCTCAGGAAATGTCTGCGGAAGAAACAGATATTTCAGAGGCTCCCGGCGAGAATGCGGGCGCGCCAGGAAGCGAACTGCCTGAGGACATAGATATGCCAGGAAGCGAACTGCCTGAGGACATAGATATGCCAGGAAGCGAACTGCCTGAGGGCATAGATATGATAGGGAACGAATTGCCTGAGGGCATAGATATAACAGGGAATGAGCTGCCGGAGGATACAGATGTGACAGGAAATGAGCAGCCTGTGGATACAGATGTGACAGGAAATGGACTGCCTGCAGGTATAGATGTGACAGGGAATATATTGCCTGCGGATGCAGATGTCACAGGAAACGCATTGCCGGAAGGCGCAGACGTCACTGGGAACAGCAGCGTTTCCCAGAATCACATGGATGGGTACGACATTTCAGGAAATTTTGTGGGAGAAATTTCCGGCAATACCCTTGCTGAAAGACAGAAAATCCGCGGTTCCTACATGGAAACCCAGATGCAGAATAAGAAGGATCTGGAAGCCATAGCTTCAAGCCGGGCTGATTTTTCGGATGTCTCTATCGCCTGCTTGGGTGACAGCATCACAGAAGCCGCAAATTTAAGTGATAAGGAAAATTATCAGCAATACGCTTATCCAACCAGATTAAAAGAGCTATTACAGGCGGAGAATGTGACGAATCTGGGAATCGGCGGTTCTTCCATCGGCAGATATTGGGCAAATGCCTTTGTGGACAGATACAAAGAAATTCCGGCAGATACAGATCTGATTCTTGTCATGGGAGGCACCAACGACGGTTTCTGCATGAGCGAAAAAGATATCGGCTCGATGGAAGAGCGGAAGGCAGGGACCTTTATTGGAGATCTGGACGAACTTATGAGAGGACTTAAAGAAAATTATCCAAATGCGGAAATTGTATTTGTGACGCCCCTTCCCAATGTGCTCCATGATATGCTTAAGAAAGAGAAAGATTATCTGTTGCCGCAGTCAGCACTTGTGGATGTAATCATCCAGCTTGCGACAGAGTATGATATTCCGGTAATCGATCTTTACAATTCTAATATGCTCGATACCCATGACGCGGCAGTCATTTACAATTATATGCCCGATGGCGTGCACTGCAATCCGGACGGCTATTCCGTTTTAGCAGAGCATATAGCCGCAGAACTTATCAAAATGTATGGCGAAGAGGACTTGGAAGGACAGGAAGGATGATATTTTGGAACAGACGGGATTTGGAAACAAAGACTATGAAAAATACAGCGACGAGGAACTGATTGTACGCCTGCGTGACGGCGAATCCGCCATCACGGATTATATCATGGATAAGTATAAGAACCTTGTGCGCAGCAAAGCAAAATCCATGTATATTTTAGGCGCTGACAGAGAGGATCTGATTCAAGAGGGGATGATCGGACTCTTTAAAGCAATACGCGATTACGATACAGGACGGGATGCCAGTTTCTTCACTTTTGCTGATTTGTGTGTATCGAGACAGATGTACACAGCTGTGCAGGCGGCGGGAAGGCAAAAACACACCCCGCTCAACACGTACATATCTCTCTATGCCAATGCCTCCGAAAATGGAGGATCAGAAGGCGGAGAAGAACGGGAACTGATCGACAGTATGTTGTCACAATCAGAGCAAAATCCGGAAGACCTCCTGATTGACAGAGAAAATGTGGAACTCTTGGAAAAAATAATAGAAAAGGAGCTCAGTCCTTTTGAAAACCAGGTCTTGGATTTATACCTTACCGGAATGAAATACAATCAAATTGCAAAGGTTTTAGGGAGAGACGATAAATCTACAGACAATGCCCTCCAGAGAATCAAGACGAAATTAAAGAAAGCGATCTTACGATAAACAGGCGGAAAATTGGAGGAATAAAATGGACAGACCTATTACAACACTATTTATGCTGATGTCTGTTGACGGTAAAATCAGCACTGGCGCATCAGACCATTTAGACGTGGACAAGGATTTCCCTAAAATAGCAGGAGTTAAAGAAGGACTACATCAATATTATGAAATAGAACAGACAACAGATTTATGGTCGCTTAATTCAGGAAGAGTGCAAGCCAAACTCGGCATTAACACAGCGAACATGCCAAAGAAAACGCCTGTCTCCTTTGTTATAATTGATAATAATCATTTAAAGGAACATGGCGTACGCTATTTTTGCGCTTTATCGAAACAATTTGTGTTGGTTACATCCAACAAAAACCATCCGGCATTTGAAATGAAAGAAGATAATCTCCAGATCATCTACCAAAATGAACTGTCATTGAAAGATGTTCTTACAAAGCTTAAATCAGAATATAGCTGCGAGAGAATAACGATACAAACCGGCGGTACATTAAACGGTCTTTTTCTTCGTGAAAAGCTGATCGATTACGTTGATATTGTCGTAGCGCCTGTATTAATTGGCGGTAAAGATACATCTACCTTAATTGATGGAAAATCTTTATTGTCAGAAAGCGAATTATCAAAATTAGGCGTGTTGAAATTGCAAGAGTGCGTAGTTTTGGAGAACTCCTATCTTAGATTGCGCTATGAGGTAATTCAATAAATATATGAATCCAAAATCTTAAATAAGCATAAAAAATAGGGAGTGAATATTGACAGGCGCGTGGTTTAACAATATACTAAAACATGTTAATGCCAAATCTGACTGACTGGTCGGACGGGAATTGCGGTGTCATGAAAAGAATGGAGTGTGCGCTTGGACACGAGGGTGTGTGAAGCGCACTTTTGTTCGAGCATAAATTTGGATAAGGAGCGGATACATATGTTATCAAAATTCAGTGTTAAAAAACCATATACGGTGCTGGTGGCAGTGGTGCTGGCGATTGTCCTGGGGGTGGTGGCGTTTACCAGGATGACCACCGACTTGCTGCCCAATATCAGCCTGCCTTATGTAATCGTGATGACCACTTATCCGGGGGCAAGTCCGGAGACGGTGGAGATGGTGGTTACGAAGCCGGTGGAATCGTCTATGGCAACGGTGAGCAACATTGAGAGCATTCAATCCATATCCAGTGAAAATTATTCTATGGTCGTCCTTGAGTTTGCGCAGTCTACGGATATGAATGCGGTATCTCTGGAGATCCGGGAGAATCTGGACCAGATTAAGAGCTTCTGGGACGATTCTGTGGGGAACCCCATTATTATGAAGCTGAATCCGGACATGCTGCCTGTCATGATTGCAGCAGTGGGCGCCAATGATATGGATGCCGCCCAGATAACGGCGATGACGCAAAATACGATTATTCCGGAACTGGAAAGTATTGAAGGCGTTGCTTCTGCAAGCGCCACCGGGCTTTTGGAGGAAAGCGTGAGCGTCGTCATCCGGCAGGAAAAGATTGATAAGATCAATGAGCAGGTGTTCGGCTCCATTGATGAGGAAATAGAGGAAGCCCGGGAAGAACTGGAAGAAAACCGGCAGGAGGTTTATGACGGACAGGCAGAGATCAATGATGCCCGGAAGGAACTTGCGGATTCCCGGCAGACTTTGACAGACAGTCAAAAGGAACTGGATGACACCCGAAAGGAACTGGAAGACGGAAGGCAGGAAATAGCCGACGGCAAGGCGGAAATCGAAGAAAACAGGCTGAAGCTGGAAGAAGGCAAGAGTGAGCTTTCCAATAAAAAGGATGAGGCGGCAAAGGAACTTGCAGCGGCGGAGACCAAACTTTTAACCGCCAAGGCGGAGGCGGAGGCAGCCAAGGTACATCTCACCTTAGAGATTGCCCAGATGAAGACCATGCTGGAAGAGGCGGAAAAGAATCTGGACGGCACAGGAGGAATCTTAGATTCCCTTCTGCCGGAGGGAATGCCGTCCAAGGAAGAGATTGAGCAGGGAATCAGCGCTGCAGAGGAATTAGAGGGGCTTTTGGCGGGGGAAGATGACAGTAAATTATATGTGGATCTGGACGAGGAGGTAAGAGTAAAGACAGAGACCTTCCTTGCCCCGGATTTTACGCCCACCGATACGACCATGGTGGGAGAGGTCAAAGCCTTGATCAGCAATAAGAAGACGATGCTGGAAGGACAAAAGGAGGTATGGGACCGGATTGAGGAACAGATGGGAAGCCAGTCCGCGGCGATACAGCAGCTTATAGATACCTACAAAAAGTCTATAGCAGAGATGGAAGGAAAGATTTCCGAGCTGGACAACAACATTGCTCTGCTTGACAGTGCGCTGAGCCAGTTATATATCGGCAACATGCAGGCGGCGACGGAGATTGCCAATGCCCAGACCACCATCAGCCTGGGAGAACTGCAGATGAATCTTGCAAAGACACAGCTTGAGGCAAGCGAAAAGCAGTTGGAGTCAGGGGAGAAGCAGTTAGAAAGCGGGCAGGAGCAGATTGATTCCGGCTGGGAACAGATCAGGGACGGAGAAAAGCAGTTAAACGATACCGCCAAGCAGCTGGCAGATGCCTTAGAGCAGATTAAGGATGGGGAGGAACAGTTAGAAGAAGGCAGGGAGGATGCCTATAATAAGGCAGACATGAACAGCATCCTGACGGTGGACACGGTGGAGGCGCTGTTGCAGGCACAGAACTTTTCCATGCCGGCAGGTTATGTGACGGAAGAGGGAATTTCTTTCCTGATCCGTGTGGGAGATAAGCCTGAGGATGTAGAAGAACTGAAAAAAATGCCCCTCTTAAATCTTGAAATGGAGGGTGTGGATATCATCACTTTGGAAGATGTGGCAGATGTGTTCATGACAGACAATTCAGGGGATATCTATGCCAATGTAAACGGGGCTCCGGGAATCATGGTGACGATCCAGAAGCAGACAGGCTATTCCACCGGGGACGTGTCGGACAAGATTCTTGACAAGTTTGAAAAATTAATGGAGGAGAATGACAATCTGATGCTCATTACCCTGATGGATCAGGGAATTTACATCGATCTTGTCATGGATTCCATTATCAACAATATCCTGTTCGGCGCTGTGCTGGCAATCTTGATTTTGATTTTGTTCCTAAAGGATTTAAGACCCACGGCTGTTATTGCCTGCTCTATTCCGATCAGCCTGGTTACGGCAATCGTCTGCATGTATTTCAGCAATGTGACACTGAATGTCATATCCTTGTCGGGGCTTGCGCTGGGAATCGGTATGCTGGTGGATAATTCCATCGTGGTCATCGAAAATATCTACCGGATGCGCAATATGGGATATTCGGCGAAGGAAGCGGCGATAGAAGGCGCCGGGGAAGTTGCAGGGGCAATCATGGCATCCACGCTGACTACGGTATGCGTATTTTTGCCTATTGTATTTACGGAAGGCATTACCAGACAGCTGTTCGTGGACATGGGGCTGACCATTGCCTACTCCCTGCTGGCAAGTCTTGTCATAGCGCTTACGGTGGTGCCGGCAATGTCCTCCAAGGTACTGGTAAAGACAAAGGAACAAACAGACGGGAAGTTTTTTACAGGCCTGATGAAGGTGTATGAGAAACTGCTAAAGCTGGCGCTTCGGTTTAAGCCGGTGGTGCTCATCCTTGTAATCGTGTTCCTGGTGATAAGCGCTGTGGCATCTTATGCAAAGGGAACCGCCTTCATGCCGGATATGGACAGCACCCAGTTTACCATCACCGTTACCCTGCCGAAGGATACCCCCCTTGAGGAGACGGCACAGGTGACGGATGAGGTGGTGAAACGTCTGATGGCGCGGGAAGAGATTTCTGATGTGGGTGCAATGGCAAGCACATCCTCCCTGTCCATGCTCACAGGCGGCGGAAATGCGGCGACCAATGAGACTATGATTTATGTCACTTTAAGCCGGGATAAAAAGAAATCCAATGATGTGATTGCAGATGAGATCATGGAAGAAATGACCGATCTGTGTAAAGAGAAGGAAGCGGAAATCGTCATCGACACCTCTTCTATGGACATGAGCGCCATGGGAGGAAGCGGTATTACCGTGGAAGTGAGAGGGCGTGATATAGATAAGCTGCAGGAGATTGCTTCCGATGTGGCAAGAATCGTCGAGGGCGTGGAGGGCACTGCCAATGTGTCTGACGGCTTGGGGGATTCCACAGGAGAGATGCGCATCATCGTTGACAGAGATAAGGCAATCGAGTATGGCTTGACGGTGGCGGAGGTGTTCCAGCAGGTTTATGCAAAATTGGAGGAAGCCTCAAGTGCAACCACGCTGGAGGCACAGGAAGCAGAATATAGTATTTATGTGAAGCATGCCGGCGATATGGAGCTGACCCGGATGCTGGCAAGGGAAATCGAACTGGATTGTACAAGGCAGGACGGTACCAAAGAAAAGGTGCCGTTGTCGGATATTGCGCTTTTCCAGGATACAATTTCCCCTAAATCAGTGAACAGAATTGACCAGAACAGATATATTGCCGTGTCTGCCGAGATTGCAGAAGGTTATAATGTGGGGCTGGTATCGGATGCATTGGAGCGGAAACTGGCGCATTACAATATGCCTGCGGGTTATTCGCTGGTGATGAGCGGTGAAAATGAAACCATCACGGACGCCATGGAACAGTTGTATTTGATGCTGATACTGGCGCTGATCTTTATGTATCTGATCATGGTTGCCCAGTTCCAGTCCCTGCTGTCGCCGTTTATCATTATGTTCACCATTCCCCTTGCCTTTACCGGAGGTTTCATGGGGCTTATTGTCAGCGGAAGCGAACTCAGTGTAATTGCGTTGATCGGATTTGTAATGCTTTCCGGTATTATCGTCAATAATGGTATTGTGCTGGTAGACTACATGAATCAGCTGCGCGGGGAGGGCATGGAAAAACGGGAGGCGATTCTCACAGCGGGAAGGACCAGGCTTCGTCCCGTTCTGATGACGGCGCTGACCACGATTCTGGCGTTGTGTACCATGGTCTTTAGCAAAGATATGGGGTCAGAGCTGGCAAAACCCATGGCGGTGGTCACCATTGGAGGGCTCACCTACGGTACTTTGCTTACGCTGGTGGTGATTCCCTGCATTTATGATATTTTCTCAAAAGAGAAAAAGGAGAAAGAAAAGCGGGACGGCGGATGGAAGGGACTTTTAAAAAAGAAGGTACAGCAGAAAACAGAAGAAATGGGGGAGGAGTAAGCCATGGACGGTACCGGATTATCACCTAAGAAGACGGCTGTATATGAGGCGGTCATCGAACTGTTTACGGAAGGGGCAGATCTGAATAATCTGACGGTTGCGGAGATAACCGCCAAAGCAGGGATTGGAAAGGGTACTGCTTACGAATATTTTTCCAATAAAGAGGAGATGATTGCCGGGGCGCTCTTTTATGCGATGAAGAATGTATGTCAAAGCCTGTGCAGGCGCTTTGAACATGAAAAAGATCTGTGCGCAAAGGTGGACTTTATTTTGATGGATATGGAGGAACACTTTGCAAATACCAACTGTTTTTTCCGCGCCCTGCATGTTTTAATGGATCATTCGGCAATCAGTGCTAAGCTGCGGGAAATGGTCAGGAAAAAGAGAGAAGATGAAATCGTGTTCATGGATCTGGTGCGCATGCTCGTGGACAAAGAGATGGAGGACGTTACAGGACTTGCACAGGAGGACAGGGAGTATCTGATGATGATGATTTTATCTAAAATCATTTGCTTTGCCCTGTATCAGTTCGGGGCAAATCAGGAATTGCACTTGGAGAGCAGCGTTATGCGGGCGTTGATCTGCAGGAATATCAGCAGTGAAATAGAAAGTTTCAAGACATCTATGATAGGAGCATGATTATGGGAAGGTGCTATATTGTGGGAGCCGGTGCGTTTGGAGAAGGTTCCGTTCATCCTGCAGAAGACGATTTGGTGATTGCCTGTGACGGAGGATATCATGCCTGTGTCAAAAGAGAAATCCGAATGGATCTTGTGGCGGGGGATTTTGATTCCCTTTCCTATGTACCGGATCATCCGGGTGTGATCCGGCTGACACCTGAAAAGGATGATACGGATACCGGATGGGCAGTGAAGGAAGGATTAAGACGCGGATACCGCGAATTTGCAATCTATGGCGGCACGGGGGGAAGGATTTCCCATACCATCGCCAATATCCAGCTTCTTACCGATCTTGCTGAAAAAGGGGCAAAGGGAATTTTAGTGGGAGAGCGCTCCTGGTATCGTGTCATCTGCAATGAGGAAATTTGCTTTGGAGCGGAGGAAAAAGGGTATCTCTCTGTATTCTGCCTTGGAGAAAAGGCAGAAGGCGTTTTTGAAGAGGGACTGAAATATGCATTGAACAATGCCGTCTTAAGCAAAGGCTATCCTGTGGGTGTGAGTAATGAATTTATAGGAAAGGAAAGCAGAGTGGCAGTAAAAAGCGGCACGCTGCTGCTGATTTGGGAGGCAAAGGAGCAATGAGGAGAGCAGGAAAGATTGGGACAGCAGTATTTTTGACACTGCTGTTCTTCATAAGCGGATGCGGAAGCGCCCAGACGATGGAGCAGGTGGAAGAAATGCAGCAAGAAGATACATTCTCTTTTACCGATGATTTGGGACGGGAGGTGACGGTTGGGGAACCTGAGCGTGTGGCGGCACTGATCGGGAGTTTTACGGATATATGGCTGCTCTCGGGCGGGACGGTGGCTGCCGCCGCCAATGATTCGTGGGAAAGCCTGAACCTGCCTTTAGGAGAGGACGTGGTGAATCTGGGCAGCATTCAGGAACCCGATATTGAAAAACTGATTGCATCCCAGCCGGATTTCGTGCTTGCCAGCGCCAATACGGATGCAGACCTTGAGATGGAAGAAATCTTAAAGCAGGCGGGAATACCGGCAGCTTACTTTGCGGTATCAAGTTTTGAGGAATATCTCCATATGCTGGATATCTGCACCCAGATTACCGGGAGAAGGGACTTATACGAGGAAAATGGTCTGAAAGTGCAGGAACAGATTGAAAGGACAAGGGAGCGGATAGACGGCAGCGCGCCGAAGGTATTGTTTTTGCGCGCCTCTTCCTCCAGCGTGAAGGCAAAGGGGAGCGAAGGAAATGTGTGCGGGGAAATGCTTTCGGATTTAGGATGTGTCAACATTGCGGACAGTGACAAGTCACTTTTGGAGGATCTCAGCATGGAAGCAATCATTGCAGCAGATCCGGATTATATTTTTGTGACGTTTCAGGGAAACAATCAGGAGGCGGCAATGCAGAACGTGGAGGAAATGTTATTGTCCAATCCGGCGTGGGCTTCTTTGCGCGCTGTAAAAGAAGGAAATTATCATTTATTGGATAAACGCCTTTATAACTTAAAACCGAATGCAAAATGGGGACAAGCGTACGAGGGATTGGCGGATATTCTCTATCCGGCGCAGTAAAGTGGAAGGAGGTTTCAGATGGGATATTTTCCTTTTTTCATGGATATCGAGGGCAAGAAGGGGCTGGTGATTGGAGGCGGCGCTGTGGCAGCCTGGAAAGTGGGGAAATTGCTGCCCTTTGCCCCTGCTCTTACCGTCATAGCGCCCGTTATTTTGCCGGAATTATTGGATAATCCCGCAATCGTCTGTAAGCAGCGGAGATTTAAGGAAGCAGACCTTGAGGGTGTCATGTTCGTGATTGCCGCGTCAGATGATCAGGAGGTGAATGCCCGCGCGGCAGCGCTTTGCCGGGAAAGAAATCTTTTGGTGAACGTCGTGGATGACAGGCAGGCATGCGGATTTGTATTTCCCTCCATAGTGAAAGAAGGGAAACTGACCATTGGCATTTCAACAAAGGGGGCAAGTCCGCAAGTGGCGTCAGCGCTCAGAAGTAAGGCGGCAATGGCGCTTCCTGTTCAGATGGAAGAAATACTGGATTATCTGGGAGAACTTCGGGAATATGCAAAGGAACAGATACCGGATTTAGGCAGGAGGAGTACATTCCTTAAGGAGGCGGCGAATCTTTGCATGGAAAAGGGAAGCCCTCTTACCAAGGAGGAAGAAAAGTGCCTTTTGGAGAAAGAAGAGCCGGAGGGAAGTGTCACGCTGGTAGGTGCGGGGTGCGGACCATTTGACCTGATAACGGTAAGAGGGCTGAATGCCCTGCGCCGTGCACAGGTGCTGGTGTATGATGATCTGTTGGACGAAAGGCTGATTGCCCATGCGGCGGAGAGCTGTGAGCGGATCTATGTGGGAAAGCGCAGCGGGAAGCACAGCATGCCCCAGGAAGAGATCAATGCGCTGCTGGCAAAAAAGGCGAAGCAGGGCAGGCAAGTGGTAAGGCTAAAGGGGGGCGATCCCTTTGTCTTCGGACGGGGCGGTGAAGAAATTCTTGCACTCAAGGCGGAGGGGATCAGGGTAGAGGTAATTCCTGGGGTAACTTCTGCGATTGCCCTTCCGGAAGAAGCAGGGATTCCGGTGACCCACCGGGGATTAAGCAGAGAATTTCATGTCATCACAGGACATGCTTCGGATCATGGAGACAGTTTCCTTGACGATATGAAAACATATGCCTCATTGCAGGGAACACTGGTCTTTTTGATGGCATTTACACGCCTTGAAGAGATTGCACGGGAACTGATCAGATATGGTAAAAATCCAGACACGCCGGCAGCCGTGGTGCACGGAAATTTTGATGGAAGTCAGATGACGGTGCGTGGAACACTTGCAGATATCGCGCAAAAGGTTAAAGAAGCAAAGATGGAAACGCCTGCGGTGATCGTAATCGGTGCATGTGCCGGGCTGGAGCTGTGCAGGTGATAAGCGGCGGCATGCTCCTATATAGCACTTGGTGTGATTTACTCAAAAAAGTAGTAAATTCCGTCCGCATCTTCAAAGCGCTTCCAGTTCATATGAAATACTTCTTCAATCAGATGCTGCCTGAGACATTCCGCAGGAGTGGCGCAGGCGGCTATTTTTCTGTCTTTCATTACCACCAGATGATCGGAGATCTGCAGGGCATGGTTCAGGTCATGGAGCGTCAGGATGATGGTTTTCTGTTGTTTGCGGAGTTCACTTAGAAGATGCAGGAAATCTCTCTGCGCAGGCATATCCAGATAAGTGGTAGGTTCATCGAGCACGATTATATCACAGTTCTGTGCAAGCGTCATGGCAAAGAAGACCCGCTGTCTGGTGCCGCCCGAGAGGGTGTCGGCATATTGATCTGCATAGGGGGTCACCTGGGTAAAGTCCATAGCCTTCGCCACCAGGTCAATATCCTCTTTTGATTTTTTCCGGGTAAAACCAAGATAGGGAAAGCGTCCGTGTTCCACTAGGGTTCTTACGGGCAGGGTGGGGATGACCGTCCGCACCTGGGGCAGGAAGGAAAGCTTTTTGGCGCGCTCCTTGGGGGAGAATTTAAGGAAATCCTCACCGTTTAAAAAGATATTGCCGGAGGTGACCCGGGATACGCCGTTGAGGCACTGCAGCAGGGTGGTCTTCCCACAGCCGTTAGGCCCGATGATAGTGGTAATCTTTCCCCCAGGAAAGGATAAGGAGATATCTTCAAGGATCGGCGTGCGCTGACAGGAGACAGATACATTGCGGTATTCAAGCATTGATTCGGCGTCCTCCTTTCTTTTTCAATAGAAGGTATAAGAAAAACGGTCCCCCGATAAAAGCCATCAAAATTCCGGCAGGAAGCTCAAAAGGGGCAAATAGTACCCGTCCTGCAAGATCGCACAAAAGAACGAAGCTTCCGCCCAAAAGCGCAGAGCAGGGCAGGAGAAAGCGGGCATCGTTTCCGAAAAGCTGCCTGCAGATATGGGGAACGATCAATCCCACAAAGCTTAAAAGACCGGCATAGCTGACCACGCAGCCCGCCATGACGCTGGCAAGGACCAAAAGCAGAAATCTTGTAAAGGAAACTCTAAGTCCCAGAGAACGTGCGATATCGTCTCCAAGCCCTAATAGATTTAAAGAGCGTGCAAAAAGGAGGGACAGGCAAAAGGCTGCCAGAATGCAGGTGCATGGAAGTAAAAGTTTTCTTAAAGCAAGACCGGATAAGGAGCCGATCATGAAGGAAGTCAGATTGATGGAAATTTCCGTATCCAGCAATTTCAGGGTATTGATTCCCGCATTGAAAAAGCTGGAAATGGTGATTCCTGCAAGCACGATGGTGGTTCGGGAACTGTCCGCCAGATAAGCAAGGGCAAAGACAAAAAGGCAGGTCACTAAAGCGCCGCAGAACGCAAAAGGCGGCAGCAGATCAGGATGAGCCGGGAACAGCATCATGGCAAGCATCACCCCAAACCCGGAACCGGAATTGACGCCGATGGTGTTGGGGCTCGCCAGGGAATTGTTCATCACGCCCTGCAAGATGACACCGGCACAGGCAAGCCCTATGCCTGCAAAACATCCGCCTAGGACGCGGGGGATGCGCACCGCTGTGATTAACGTATAAGCAGTGGAATCCGTGCACTTAGCAGTGAGCGCATGGAGAATCTCACTGGGATGGAGAAAGACGCTCCCAAATAAAATGCCGGCAAAGGCAGATACAAGGAGCAGAATGCATAGAAGGAGCAGGATAAGGGCTTTATTCTTTTTTGCATGGATGTCGGTAACCTTCATTTTAATCCCCATTCCGGAGGGTTTACTCCATCATTATCAGTATTATTTGTTAAGAAAATCGTTTGACAATCATTCTGTTCAGCCTGTCAAAAATATCATTTGGCAGTCGAAAAATCTCAAAAATACTTTTTTGATTAACAATGCTATTTTGGTATGGCATTAAGGTATATTCCAAATCCCTTAAAAAGTTCGTTAACAGGTAACGATCGTTAAGCAGTATAAAACAAATTAGAATAATTGCATAGGTATCGTTTTTCCCATGACCAGCATTGTACTCAGCAACGCTTATATTCTCATATGCAAGTGATAGTAAAGCGCTTTTGGGCAGTACAGGAAGATTGCCAACGCTAAAGGTTCTGTTTCCATGTGCTATGTTATTACGAAATTCTCGCAGCAAATTAAATGATTTTAATATAAACTCTTTTTTCTCTTCTATAGATAAACCATCACTGCCTATGAATTGTTCACAAATAGTCTGTTTATCAATAGGTTTTAAGATAGTGTACCATTTTATAGTCAGTCCTAAGGGCATAGCGGTTACGAGAATCCATGGGGGAATATGATTTTTATCATTTGCATAATGTGCAACGCTTTGATTAAGATTAGGAGAAGTGAGAACTTCTTTCACTCTTTTTAAGATATTATTGCGTCCTGCACCGCCGTAATAGTCACGGCATAAATAATCGGATGGGTTTGTATTGGTCATATCGTTTGTATCGGTGTAAACGCCATATTTTTCCGAAACCAGATAGGACAATCTGGTTTTTAGGTAACGTTCTGTGAACAAAATATATTTTAAAATGATACTGTTTAGGTTTGTATCAATGATATGCAGCGTATATAGATCTTCAAAGGTAGTCCCGTCGGAGAAGTTTTCACTTTGAGGGACAGATAAAAAGGTATTCTTGTAACCGTTAATAATTGTGTAATAAGAAAGGCTGCTTAAAATCCGCTTTGCAAAGTCCGGGTTATCGATTACAATGTTTCGGGATTTTAAAATTAAGATTTGCTCATCATATGTTTTAAATGGCTTATCAAATGGAATACTGTCAATCATATAAGTTAAAAACCCCCTTATCATGATAATGATAAGAGGGTAATCTCCAGTCGCCTTAGGCGGCAACCATTTCTATTATGCAACCATCTTATCATTGGGAAAATTGTATGTCAAGCAAATTTTATGGGATTGCCGACCCGGATTAAGCGATCCTTAGGGCAGAGCGGCATGATGTCCTGCTTGTCAATGTTCAGCGGAACATATTCCATTTGCTTTTGCTCCAGTAAGGGCGATAAGGCAAACTTAAAACCTGTTTCCCGGTATTCTATTTTTTTACAAATGGAATAATTCTTTTCAGTTTGAACTGCCTCAAGAGTATCCTTCACATAGATAAATACGTCTATATCATTGCCTTCCAGGTCTTTGACTGTATCGACAATCTCATAAACTTGGATTTTGGTGCCTACAGAAAGAGTTGATTTTCCTGCGCTGACAATAATTGTACGCTCATCAATAATACGAAGTACATTTCCTATACAGTATGAATCGAGATTATTTAAAGCCATGTAGAATCTGACCTCCTTAAATTTTTGATTATTGAAATTAAAAAAATCCTTTATTTCCGACCTGCTTTTAGTGTTTGGCAGAAATAAAAGATTTTCACTTTAGAGCTGCTGACGGGAATCGGACCCGTGACCTCCGCACTACCAATGCGACGCTCTACCGACTGAGCCACAGCAGCCTGCAATGCATTACTCTGCATCACCGAACTGTATTGTACCACAGCATAAATTGCTTTGTCAATGAAATAATAAGAGAATTTGAGCCGGGGAATCTCAGCTTTGCGGTAACGCTGGAAATTCTGATTCATAACTGTTATAATGAAGAACATATCTATACAAGATTTGTAAATGAGGTGTCTATGGCAGAACTGAAGGGAGCGTACATCAGAGTAAAGCGGCACAAAAGCGGAATCATTACATACGGCGGCGATCAAGGCTTTTTTTCGGATATGTCTGAAAATCCGGAAGAGGTGCGCAAGAGGCGTATGGGATGCGGGATTGTAGCTTTCGGCGATTTGCTTCTATATATGGCGGGGCGGAACAGTCGGTATCGTTTCAAAGGGAGTGATTGTTATGTAAACCGCATCCTGACAGAGGAGGAATATAAAGATTATTTTAATGACAGGTATGCTTTTCTGGGCGGTCTGCCTGCAAGGACAGGGAACGGATTAAGCGGCTTTCGGCTGCAGGGCAGATTCAACCGCATGGCAAGGACAGAAGGCTTTAAGCTGCGTGCTAAATGGGGATTTAGCGGCAGAAGAATATATGACAGGATGGAGGAAATGCTTGAGAAAGATATTCCGGTTATTTTATGCATTCCACTCATGATTTTTAATAAGGATAAGAAAGATGGGATTACTTTTTATAAAAAAGAGCAAAATGGATATAACAAAGCATGCACGGTTTCTGCTCACTACGTTGTGGTGACAGGGCTTTTTAAGGAGCATGATGATATTTATATGAGCATTTCTTCCTGGGGTGTGAAATACTATGTAAACTGGAAAGAGTATGATCAGTTCATACATACTCACTTTCTGGGGACAATATTAGGAAACCTATTATATATCAAGTAAAAACGGCAGGTCAAAGGTTATGAAAAAATACAATATGAAATACAATATGCTTACCGACAGTCCCGGTAAGTCATTATTCTTTTTTGCACTTCCCATGATTTTGGGGAATCTTTTCCAACAGTTTTATTCCACGGTGGATTCCATTATCGTAGGGCAGTTCGTGGGGGAGGATGCGCTTGCGGCGGTGGGCGCATCCTACTCGTTGACGACGGTTTTTATTATGATAGCCATTGGCGGCGGAATCGGGGCGTCCGTAATCACTTCCCAATATCTGGGGGCGGCTCTTTACAAAAAAATGAAGACTTCGGTTTCCACAGCGCTTATCACCTTTTTAGCGGTAAGCATGCTTTTGGGGGGATTTGGGCTGATTTTTAGCAGAATCATATTGACAGCTTTAAATACGCCGGGAAATATCATGGAAGATGCCATATTGTATCTGAATATTTACTTTGTGGGGCTTCCGTTTCTGTTCATGTATAATATTTTATCTTCGATTTTCAATGCACTTGGAAATTCCAGAACGCCCTTGTATTTGCTGATATTTTCCTCACTTTTAAATATCGTGCTGGATTTGGTTTTAGTTGGCGGCTGGGGATTTGGAATTGCCGGTGCAGCAGCGGCGACGGTATTTGCCCAGGGACTTTCAGCAGTCATTTCTTTTTGTCTTTTGATGCGCACTTTGCGGCAATATGAAAGCGGGGAAGGAGAGAACGGGAAACAGAGTTCTCACGGAGGCAGCAAGGAGGATACGGGAGAAAAGAGACGCAGGCAGCCGCTGTATGATATGCATATGCTGGGCAGCATGATCAAGGTTGCAATTCCTTCTATGCTGCAGCAATCAATCGTGTCGATTGGGATGCTGTTGGTACAATCTGTGGTCAATGGGTTTGGTTCCTCCGTTCTGGCAGGATATACGGCGGGGATGAGGATAGAGTCCATCTGTATTGTGCCCATGATCGCTTCAGGAAATGCTGTATCTACTTTTACTGCGCAGAATCTGGGGGCAGGAGCGCCTGAGCGGGTGAAAAAAGGGTATCTTGCAGCCGTAAGGATGGTAGCTGCATTTGCAGTGGTGATTTGCATCGTACTTTCCCTTTTCCATGAGAGCATTATACGCGCGTTTCTGGAAGCGGGAAGCGATCAGTCGGCGTTTAAAACCGGAAATACATATTTGTCCTTTATTGCTTTTTTCTTTGTATTTCTTGGGCTTAAGGCGATTACGGACGGTGTGCTGAGAGGGGCAGGGGACGTGGTGGTCTTTACCCTTGCCAATCTCATTAATTTAGGAATACGTGTGACGGCGGCGTTTACGCTGGCACCGATTATAGGTGTTCAGGGCGTATGGTTTGCGGTTCCCATGGGATGGGCATCCAATTATCTGATTTCATTTATCCGTTATGTGTCCGGAAAGTGGAGCAAAAAGAAGTTGATACAGGTAGAAGAAGGGTAGTATTATACTTTATATACAGACATAGGAGGAGCGCGTGATGCAGCTTTTGGAGGAAAGGATTCGCAGGGATGGGGCTGTGAAGCCGGGTAATGTACTGAAGGTGGATGGTTTTTTGAATCATCAGATGGATGTGGAGTTATTTAATGAGATGGGAAAGGAATTTAGGCGTCTTTTTCCAAGCGGGAAAATCAACAAGATTTTGACGATCGAGGCATCGGGAATCGGGATTGCCTGTATTGCAGCCCAGTATTTTCATGTGCCTGTGGTATTTGCAAAGAAGTCCCAGAGCATCAACCTGGATGGGGAGCAGTATGTGACCAGAATAGAGTCTTTTACCCATAAACGGGTGTATGATGTGATTGTATCGAAAAAATATCTGAAAGCGGGAGACCATGTACTGATTATTGATGATTTCCTTGCAAACGGATGTGCCGTGGCGGGGCTGATTGACTTGGTGGAAAGCGCTAAAGCAACGGTGGAGGGCGTGGGAATCGCCATTGAAAAGGGATTTCAGGAAGGCGGGAAGACGTTGAGAAACAAAGGAATCCGGGTAGAGTCGCTTGCCATTGTAGAGGAAATGAATGATGAGACGGGCGAAATTACCTTCCGCAGTCAGAAGGAACATAGTTTCGTTTAGCAAAAAGACGGTGCACACCTTGTTTCATGTACACCGTCTTTTTTGTTACGATAAGCCGGCTATTTTTATTGAGCCGGAACTCCATTGCCATCGTCCGGAGGTGAAGCAGGGGGCTGCTGTCCGGCCGCAGCTGCTGCGGCTTCCGCAGCCTGCTGTTGTAACAGAGCCTGGGCTGCTGCAATTTCAGCGCGCTGCTGTTCTATAATCGCTTCTATACCCGGCTGGGTCATAAATTCAGCGTTGTGAGGGCAGAAACCGGTCTGATTCTGAGGAACGGCAACGGTTGATACGCTTCCGTCTTCATTTGTCACCTGCTGCATCACAGAAGAACCTTGCTGCAAAAGAGGGTGTTCAACCGGGGTCAGTTCCAATACGCCCGGAACGCCGAATGGACATTGCTCACAGGAAGGCAGATTGGTGTACTGGCAAATCAGCCCTTGATAGTGGACATCGCAGCTCTCGGTAGGTACAGTCCCTTCTGCAAAGTATTCTGTCCGCAGTGTTCCGTCGCACAGCCCTGCAATAGGGAGTTTGCCGGAGCGGGCGCATACGGTTGCCTGAACGATACCGCTGGGCATGGGGAAGGACTCACTGGGGAGATCCTCATGTATTTTGGACATGACGGCACGCCAGAGCTTCTTGGCAACATTTCTTTCGTCGCCCTTGCGCAGCTTGGTATTGTTGTCATACCCTGCCCAGGTGGTAGCTGTATAGTAGGGCGTATAGCCGGAAAACCAGATATCATTGTAATCGGAAGTCGTACCTGTTTTGCCTGCAATGGACATATTGCCGAAATTGACGGAACCGCCGGTACCCTGTGTTACCACATCCATCATGGCATCTGTAAGCAGCCATGCAGTCGTTTCCTTAATGACCTGCTTGGAATCTGGCGCCGTGTTGTCCAGAATGACATTGCCGTCGTGATCGATGACTTTTGTATATAGTTTTGGTTTAATGTAAGTTCCTCCGTTAGCAATGGTAGCATAAGCGGCATTTAATTCTTCGTTTGTGACGCCATCTGTCAGTCCGCCTAAAGCCAGTGACTGCTGAATATCGGAAAACACCTCCGTCTTGCCATTTACAACTACTTCCTTACGGTCGACAACGGTAGTAAAACCAAAGTTCTTTACATAATCAAATCCAAGCTGTGGCGTGATGATGGTCAATGTTTTGACGGCAAGGATATTCATAGAGTCAATGATGCCTTGGCGCAGACAGTTCAAGCCTCTGTATTCGCTGCCCCACCAGTTGCTGACAGGTCTGCCATTGGCATAATTAAAGGGCGCATCGTTTAAGACGGTGGCGAGGGTCAGTCCTGCGCTGTCAAGAGCAGGTGCATAAGCGGCAACAATCTTAAAGGTTGAACCGGGCTGACGCTTGGTATCGGTAGCTCGGTTTAACGTTTTGCTTCCTTCCTTGGGACCTCTGCCGCCTACCATGGCAACAACGTATCCGGTGTGCTGGTCCTCCACAGTGATGGATACCTGTGGCTGGGGCGTCAAAGTGACGCTTTCGCTGAACACTTCATCGCCAGATCCGACAACAACGCTCTTATAATCTTCAATCTGTGCATAAGCATCTTCCTGTGAATCGTAAATCAGGTTAAAGGAAGGATTCTGCTCTTTATAATAGGCACGGAACATTTCTGTACTGTGGTTCTCAAACTCTCCGTTTGATTTCTTAACGGTCAGGGCGTAGTTTAAATACCATCTGGTATTGGCAGGATAATTTTCTTCATTGGAAAAAACTTCATCACAGATGGCCTGAATATGGGGATCCTGCGTAGAATAAATCTCCAAACCGCCGCTGTAAAGCAGGGTGAACGCCTGTGTTTCGTTATATCCGGCAGCCAGCAGATCGTTCATAATATCATCGGTTAATGCGTCAACAAAATATGTATTAACCATGGAATCCTCCACTTCTTCGTTGACGATCTGAATACGGGAGTAAACATCATCTGCCAAAGCGGTATCATATTCTGCTTGCGTGATATAACCCTGCTCCAGCATGTGATTAAGCACCTTTGTGCGTCTTTCGGCATTGTCCTCAGGATGGGAGATTGGATTATATCTTGAAGGGTTCTGCGTAATGGCAGCAATGACGGCACACTCAGAGAGTGTCAGCCTATTTACCGATTTATTAAAATAACGGCGGGAAGCAGCCTCGACGCCTAAGGTATTCTGCCCTAAGTTGATGGTGTTCATATAGTTGAGCAGAACATCGTCTTTGGACATGGTTTTAGTCAGCTCAATGGCAAGATACTGCTCCTGGATTTTCCGCTTCATACTGTCGGCAAATCCTTTTTCGCTGGTCCAGTCGGTAAAAACGTTGTTCTTTAGAAGCTGCTGTGTAATGGTACTTGCCCCTTCTGAAAAATGGAATCCATTGGTAATGCCTACATAGGCAGCTCTGAAAATACCTTTGATATCGATGCCGTTGTGCTCATAGAAACGCTCGTCCTCTATGGCGACAAAGGCGTGGGCAAGGTCTTCGGGAATCATATCCTGAGTGACAGGAATCCTGTTTGAATTTTGGGATATCAGCTTGGCAATCTGTTTCCCCTCCAGGTCATACACAAAGGTAGTAAAACCTGTGGGAGTGACTTGTACATTTTCAATGCTGGGGGCGGAGTCGATGATGCCCTTGAATACACCGAAGCCCATGCTGACGGTAATGATGCCTACTGCCAGAATGCAGAGCAGGGAAAGATTTAAAACTGCTAAAAATATTTTTTTCCCTATCTTTGTCGATTTTGTATGCAGGGATTTTTGCTTGGCGCGAATCCCTCTTTTGCTGTAATTCATTTATATTCCTCCGTATAGATTGAAATCTAATATAAATTTGCAATACTTAGAGTATACCAAAATGTGGGAGTGAAATAAAGTTTTTTTATGCTTTATTAAGAATTATTCACATTCAACTATAATTTTATTCCCAACTATGATAAACTTCAAGTCATAGAAAAGGTAAATCATGACCGATAGGAGGAGCGCAGAGCGTGGAGGAGCATAAGAAGGAGTTTATGCCATATAAAGTGGTATATCAAGAAGGGAATGGGATATATGAGGAAAAGAAATCACGTTTCATTGCCCGCATAGCGCCGGCATCGTCGGAGGAAGAGGCTGTTTCCTTTATAGAGTCTGTCAGGAAAAATTATTATGATGCCAGACACCATTGCACTGCATTTATAATAGGTAAGAATAAAGAACTGACCAGATGCAGCGACGACGGAGAACCCAGCGGAACGGCAGGGAAACCGATTCTAGAAGTATTGCTCGGCGCTGAAGTGACCAATGTGGTGGCTGTGGTGACCCGGTATTTCGGCGGGACGCTTCTGGGAACCGGAGGGCTGGTGAGAGCCTACACACAGGCAGCCAAGGAAGCAATGGAGAATGCCGGAATCGGCATCATGCGCTATAAAACAGAAATAACCATTGAAATAGATTACACAGATGTAGGAAAGGTCCAATATTTACTGGGAAGCAGGGGAATCGATATTGCACAGTCCAGATATACAGACAAAGTAGAATTTGACATTTGCATACCAGAAGAAGAGAGGGCAGAAGTATCCAAGGCGCTGACGGAAGCGACTGCCGCAAGGGCAAAAATCAGCATAACAGGCACAGGCTATAATATGGATAAACAATCGTAACAGTTGAGTCAGCAAGGGCGGGATCGCTGCAAACAATAAAATAACATGCGTTTCATATGTTGACAAAGAGAAGTCCTTGGGATAAAGTAAAAGATGGTAGAAATTTGAAAGCATTTTCGAGAAAGGTGGTGGTTTTTATGAAGAAGAGTACAGCAGGAAGCAGTACCGATATTCCTCCTCATGAACGGAGCATAAAAATCACATATCAAGGAGAAATGCTATGGAAGAAATTAAGGATTTTGATGTAGTTAAGGAACTATTGGAAACCAAGCAGTATACCCGGCTCCGTCAGAAGATGGCAGAAATGAATACGGCGGATATTGCCGTGATCATGGAGGAGCTAGATGAGGAGGAACTGCTGAAGATTTTCCGCATTCTGCCCAAAAATATGGCGGCGGATGTGTTTTCGTATCTGGAGGTGGAGAGCCAGCAGTTTATCATTACCAGCCTTTCGGAGAAGGATGCGGCAGGAATCATCAATAATCTGATGGCGGACGATGCGACGGATCTTTTAGAGGAGATGCCCGCCAATGTGGTAAAGAAGCTGCTTGCCAATGCAAATCCCGAGACAAGGCGGGATATCAACCATCTGCTCCGGTACCCGGAAGATTCTGCCGGAAGTATCATGACGGTGGAATATGTAGACTTAAAAGAAAACATGACGGTGGAGGATGCTGTTGCCCGCATCAGAAAGGTGGGGGTGGACAGCGAGACCATCAATATCTGTTACGTGCTGGATGCCAAAAGGACCCTGGTGGGAACGGTGGCGCTAAGGTATCTGCTGATCAGCCCCGGCGATGCCGTAATCGGGGATATCATGCACGAGAACGTCATTTATATTAATACCCTGATGGACCAGGAAGAGGTTGCAAGACAGTTCCAGAAATATGACTTCACAGCCATGCCCGTGGTGGACAATGAAAATCGTCTGGTGGGAATCATCACGGTAGACGATATCGTGGATATTCTTCAGGAAGAGGCGACGGAAGATATGGAAAAGATGGCAGCTATCGTGCCATCGGACAAACCATATATGAAAACGAGCGTTATTGATACTTGGAAAAAGCGCATGCCCTGGCTGCTTTTGCTGATGATTTCAGCAACCTTGACGGGGAGTGTCCTGACCACCTTTGAGGATGCCCTGATGGCATACGGTGTTCTGATCGCGTATATTCCTATGCTGATGGATACGGGAGGAAATGCCGGCGGGCAGGCAAGCGTTACCATCATCCGCGGATTGTCCCTCAATGAAATAGAGTTCAGCGATGCATTACGAGTGTTATGGAAAGAAATACGGGTGGCAGTACTTTGCGGTGTTACCTTGGCGGCAGCCAATTTTTGTAAGCTGCTTTTGCTGGATCGGGTAGATATTATGGTTGCGCTTGTGGTATGCCTGACCTTAGTCGCTGCCATTATGATTGCAAAGGCTGTGGGATGTATGCTCCCTATGCTGGCAAAGAAAATCGGGTTTGACCCTGCGGTCATGGCAAGCCCCTTCATCACGACAATCGTGGATGTGCTATCGCTCTTGGTTTATTTCCAGATTGCCACGCATCTTTTGCATATTTAATGGAAAGCGTGTATTTTAAGCGCATTCCTGTCTTAGTCTTAGTAAAAAACTCCGGTCAACAAGCTGACCGGAGTTAAATTTTAATTTAATTTATTAGTTGCTTTGTGAAAGGGAAGCTGAACGCATTGCAGCGCGTTTTCTCATGGTTGGATCGAGAATCTTTTTGCGGATTCTAAGTGACTTAGGCGTGACTTCCAAAAGCTCGTCTGTATCAATAAATTCAAGCGCCTGTTCCAAACTTAAAATTTTGGGAGGCGTCAGGCGGAGGGCTTCGTCGGCGCTGGAAGAGCGGGTATTGGTGAGCTGTTTCTTTTTGCACACATTCAATTCGATATCTTCTCCCTTTCCGTTCTGTCCTACAATCATGCCGGAATAGACTTTTTCACCGGGACCGATGAAGAGGGTTCCGCGCTCCTGTGCGTTGTATAAACCGTAGGTGATTGCCTCTCCGGCTTCAAATGCAATCAAAGACCCTTGTTTGCGGTACTGAATATCACCCTTATAGGGACCGTAACCGTCAAAAATGCTGTTCATGATGCCGTTTCCTTTGGTATCGGTCATAAACTCGCCCCGGTAACCAATTAATCCTCTGGAAGGAATGGAAAAGGTAAGGCGCGTATACCCGCCGGATGCAGCGCCCATATTCTGCAGTTCGCCCTTTCGCTGGCTTAACTTTTCAATGACGGAGCCGGAAAATTCTTCAGGCACATCGATATAGCAAAGTTCCATTGGCTCAAGTTTTTTCCCGTTTTCATCGGTCTTGTAGAGAACTTCCGCTTTGCTCACGGCAAATTCGTAGCCTTCCCTGCGCATATTTTCAATCAGTACAGACAGATGCAGTTCGCCTCTGCCTGATACCTTAAAGGCTTCGGTGGTATCCGTCTCTTCCACACGGAGGGAAACATCTGTATTAAGTTCACGGAACAGCCGGTCTCTTAAGTGGCGGCTTGTCACATACTTGCCTTCCTGCCCGGCAAGCGGAGAGTCGTTGACGATGAAATGCATGGCAATGGTAGGTTCTGAAATCTTCTGAAAAGGAATTGGGGAAGGGTTTTCAGGAGAGCAGAGGGTATCGCCGATATGGATGTCGGAGATGCCGGAAATCGCCACGATGGAACCGATTCCCGCCTGTGTGACTTCTACCTTATTTAAACCGTCAAACTCATAAAGTTTGCTGACTTTTACTTTTCTTGACGTATCAGGATCATGGTGGTTGACGATGACGACCTCTTGATTGACTTTGATGGAGCCGTTATCCACCTTGCCCACACCGATTCTTCCTACATACTCATTGTAGTCAATGGTACTGATCAGCACCTGCGTGCCTGCATCCGGATCACCCGTAGGTGCGGGGATATAGTCAAGAATCGTTTCAAACAACGGAATCATATTGGTGCCGGGCTCATTTGCATCAAGGCTGGCGGTACCTGTCTTGGCGGAAGCAAATACAAAGGGGCAATCAAGCTGCGCTTCGTCTGCATCCAGTTCAAGGAAGAGTTCCAGCACTTCATCCACGACTTCATCGGGACGGGCTTCCGGCCGGTCGATCTTATTTACACACACAATGACAGGAAGCTTTAATTCAAGTGCCTTCCTTAATACAAACTTGGTCTGGGGCATGGCGCCCTCGAAAGCATCTACGACCAGGATGACGCCGTTTACCATTTTTAAGACCCGTTCCACCTCGCCGCCGAAATCTGCATGTCCGGGGGTGTCGATGATGTTGATCTTGGTATCTTTATAGGTTACGGCTGTGTTCTTGGAAAGAATCGTGATTCCTCTTTCCCGTTCAATATCATTGGAATCCATGACACGCTCTGCAACTGCCTGATTTTCGCGGAAAACGCCGCTTTGCTTAAGAAGCTCGTCCACCAGGGTCGTTTTTCCGTGGTCAACATGGGCAATGATGGCTATATTTCTTACATCTTCTCGTTTTTGATTCATATTTCTCCTCATTTCTGCGCTGCTTCCTGCGCGCTTACCTCCATATCATCGCAGTAAACTGCTTCAACTCAAATAGTATCCTCATTACATTTCAAACTGTTTTAGTATAGCACCACCTTTAAAGCTTGTAAACATTAAATATAGAAGTTAGAGGCGGCAAAAGTGACAGTGGGCAGGGCGGATTCCTATGTCGCTTTGTTAAGGGGGCGCTGATACAGCAGCAGTGTCCAGGGGACAGGATCAGGCGGCAGGCAGGGGACGGCATATGGTATCGTTTCAAGTCTTTTCTCAAAATCGGATTTCACTAACAGAATGTATATAGATATTTCAAGACGGTCGGGTCGGAGCCAAGACGGCATCCATGCCGTTTGGCTCCTAAAATCGCCATCCATGGCGATTTTACCCTAGGTGATTCCACATTCTGTAAGTGAAATTGCCGATTTTTCGCAGAGACTTGAAACGATACCATATGCCGTCCCCTGCCTGCCGTCTGATCCTGTCCCCTGGACACTGCTGCTGTATCAGCGCCCCCTTAACAAAGCAAACATAGGAATCCGCCCTGCCCACTGCCCCTTTTGCCGCCTCCGGCTTCGCCGGATTTCCTACAAGCCGTTACATTTTTCACATCCAGAATTTAGCTAAGCCTTGTAAATTTATATCAAATTGCATTATATTACTATGACTTACACTATATCATACTATGTCAGACTATACATACGAAGATATTGGACGGAAGGCTGGCAAAAGAGTGGAGGGCTGGAAGGATTCAGGGATGGGGAAGTTTGATGGGAGCAGAACAGGGCGGGGATGGGCAGGCGGATGCAGCATGGGACAGAGGAGGGCTACGGGCAGGCGGCGGTGTATAATATCGTTTCAAGTCTTTGCGAAAAATTGGCAATTTCACTTACAGAATGTTGGAAAATCCAGGGTAAAATCGCCATGGATGGCGATTTTAGGAGCCAAGCGGCACGGATGCCGCCTGGATCCGACCCGACCGCCTTGAAGTGCATATATACATTCTGTTAGTGAAATCCAATTTTAAGAGGAGACTTGAAACGATATTATACACCGCCGCCTGCCCGTAGCCCTCCTCTGTCCCATGCTGCATCCGCCTGCCCATCCCCGCCCTGTTCTGCTCCCATCAAACTTCCCCATCCCTGAATCCCTCCTCCCCCTCTCCTTATGTCGAACTTCGCGATAAATGACAGTTCTGATTTCAAATTTTTTTCATATAAATAGTAATACGTGACAGGAAAAAATTCTTAAGGAGTAAGAAGGGAGAACTAAAATGACAGATAAGGTAATTGAAAACAACCAGGTGGTAATCATGGGGGAAGTCGTAAGTGATTTTGTATTCAGCCATGAAATTTTCGGGGAAGGCTTTTATATGGTAGATGTCAACGTACCAAGGTTAAGTGATTCCAGTGATATAATTCCATTGATGGTATCTGAGCGCCTGATTGATGTGGAGGAGGATTATAAGGGGCTGAATATCATGGTCCAGGGGCAGTTCCGCTCTTATAACCGCCATGAGGAGCGCAAGAACAGGCTGGTGCTTTCCGTATTTGCAAGGGAAATCGAGTTTGTGGAAGAAACGCCGGAGAGTTCTAAGACCAATCAAATCTACTTGGACGGTTACATTTGCAAAGAGCCGATTTACCGGAAGACGCCTCTTGGGAGGGAGATTGCTGATCTACTGCTTGCCGTGAACAGACCATACGGAAAGAGTGATTATATCCCCTGTATCTGCTGGGGAAGGAACGCAAGATTTGCAAGTAACTTTTCAGTGGGAACCAGATGTGAGATATGGGGCAGGATACAGAGCCGTGAATATATGAAGAGGCTGTCTGACGAGGATGCCGAAAAGAGGATCGCATATGAGGTTTCCGTGAGCAAGCTGGAGCTGGTCGAAGAGTAGACGGCAAGGTCAAAAGGCTGGAAATTATCCTGTGAATGCAGCTGAAACGGATAAATGTTGATTTTTATACACTGCTATGATATGATTGCAATAACTTCAGTCAAATATTCATATGAGGTGTATTTATGAGACAGGGATCGGTACATATATACAGTGGAGATGGACATGGAAAGTCGCCGGCAGCATTAGGCAGGGCAGTGATTACTGCCGCTTTGGGAAAAAGCGTGGTGATTATCCAGTTTTTGAAGGGGAAGGGGCTTGCAGACACAGAGTTTATACGCAGGCTTGAACCGGAAATCAAAGTTTTCCGTTTTGAAAAATCAGATGTAAATTTTTTTGAACTTTCTGAAGAAAAGAAGACGGAAGAAGTGATCAACATCAAGAACGGAATCAATTTTGCAAAGAAGGTCCTTGCAACAGGAGAGTGCGATCTGCTGATACTTGATGAAATCTTAGGATTGATTGACAATAACATTATCACGGCAGAGGAACTTAAAAATCTGCTGCAGGTGAGGGATGAGGAAACGGATGTCATTTTGACGGGGATTTCTTTGAATGATGAGATCTGCATGCTGGCAGATGAGGTTTCAAGGATTGAGACGATCAAGTATGGACAGTAGCATCTTTTGCAAAATGATAAGCATAAAATCATAGCATCTGTGCGTTGACAGCAATTGCACATGGTGCTATGATGTTTTTATATTATAAGACCGTTAGGAAAGAGATTCTGCGGCATGGTAATTTCACAGGATTTAGAGGTAGAGGTTGCGTGTTTTATGAGTAATTTTTTGGATGTGACAGGCACAGTGGAAGAAAAATGAAAGGAAAATACGCCGAAAGAGTTTGAATACACTGGAATCAGATTCTTGGGCATGCAGTGAATAACTGTATGACTGTCATCAGTTACTGATGGGGCGCTATCCGATGAAGAGGTATCTAGAGTAGTCGGTGCGCATACAAGTGCACCGATTTTTTTAAAGGAGGAGAAGATATGGCAATTTTTACAGGCGCAGGTGTTGCAATCGTCACACCTTTTAAGGCGGATGGAACGGTAAATTATGAAAAGTTTGCACAGATGATCGAGGATCAGATTTCAGGCGGGACAGACGCGATCATTGTATGCGGGACGACGGGGGAGTCATCTACGCTGACCCATGAGGAGCATCTTGATGTGATTAAATATTGTGTGGAGAAAGTTGCAGGGCGGATTCCCGTGGTAGCCGGAACAGGCTCAAATTGTACGGAAACTGCGGTATATCTTTCTACGGAGGCAGAAAAGTACGGCGCAGACGGGCTGCTTTTGGTTTCTCCCTATTATAATAAGGCGACCCAGAACGGGCTCTACAAGCATTACAAGACAATTGCAGATGCAGTGAAGATTCCCTGTATCCTCTACAATGTGCCCAGCCGTACAGGCTGCAATATTGCACCTGAGACGGTAGTGAGGCTGTGTACGGATGTTGACAATATCGTGGGGGTAAAGGAAGCCAGCGGAAATATCGCTCAGGTGGTCAAACTGATGGCGCTTGCCAAGGGAAAAGTAGATTTATATTCCGGTAATGACGACCAGATAGTACCGCTCCTTGCGCTGGGGGGAAAAGGCGTTATATCGGTATTGTCCAACGTGGCGCCTAAGCAGACCCACGATATCTGCGCAAAGTTCTTTGAGGGCGATGTTGAGGGAAGCTGCAAGGAGCAGCTGCGTGCGATTCCCCTTTGCAATGCGTTGTTTTGCGAGGTAAATCCCATTCCTGTAAAGAAAGCGCTTAACCTGATGGGAAAGGAAGCAGGGACTCTGCGTCCGCCTCTTACAGAGATGGAAGAAGAAAATGTAGTTAAACTGGAAAAGGCAATGAAGGATTACGGAATTTTATAAATGAAATTTAGTTAAACCTGATAAATAGGAGGCGTTTTATGACAAGTGTAATCATGCATGGATGTAATGGCAAGATGGGGCAGACCATTGTCGGACTGATCGCAGGCGATGAAGAAATCACCCTGGCAGCCGGCGTGGATGCTTTTGACGAAGGGAAAAATCCCTTTCCTGTGTTCAAGGATATCAGTGAGTGTACCGTTAAAGCAGACGTGATCATTGATTTCAGCGCGGCGCCTGCTGTGGACGGTCTTTTGGATTACTGTGTGAAGGAGCAGATTCCCTGTGTCCTTTGCACCACCGGTCTTAGCCCGGAGCAGCTTGCAAAGGTGGAGGAGGCTTCAAAGAAGGTGGCAATCTTAAAGTCAGCCAATATGTCTCTTGGAATCAATATGCTGCTTAAGCTCCTTAAGGAGGCGACGGCTGTCTTAGAGCCGGCAGGATTTGATATCGAGATCGTGGAAAAGCATCATAAATTGAAGGTAGACGCACCCAGCGGCACAGCTCTGGCGCTTGGCGATTCCATTAATGAAGTACTGGGCAATGAATATGAGTATGCATATGACAGAAGCGGAAGAAGGCAGAAGCGCCCCAAGAAGGAAATTGGATTTTCAGCCGTAAGAGGCGGTACGATCGTGGGAGATCATGATGTGATCTTTGCGGGGGCAGATGAAGTGATTACCTTTTCCCATACCGCATATTCCAAAGCCGTTTTCGGCAAGGGAGCGATTCAGGCAGCCAAATTCTTAAAGGGCAGGTCAGCGGGGCTTTATGATATGAGCCATGTAATCGGCTGATAGGAAGTAGATTTACAGATTTTATACGGCGGAAGGGGAAGTATTGTGATAAATGAGCTTCAACAGATGGAACTAAAGTATTTAAAAAGCCTGGCAAATCAGTATCCCAATATTGCCGCGGCATCAACAGAGATCATCAATCTTCAGGCAATCTTGAATCTGCCTAAAGGCACGGAGCATTTTATGACGGATATTCATGGGGAGTACGAGCAGTTCAACCATGTCCTGAAAAACGGATCCGGTGCCGTGCGCCGCCAGATTGATGAGGAGTTTGGCAATACATTGAGCAGCAGGGATAAGAAATCATTGGCAACCTTGATTTATTATCCCCAGGAAAAGCTTGACATTATAGCCCGCGAAGAAGAAAATATTGAGGATTGGTATAAGATCACGCTGCACAGACTGGTGCAGATCACCAAGCGGGTCGCATCCAAATATACCCGCTCAAAAGTGCGCAAGGCACTGCCAAAAGATTTTTCTTATATAATAGAAGAATTGATTACGGAAAAGTCAGATATTTCAGATAAAGAAGGCTATTACAATGAAATCATCCATACCATCATAAGGATTGGAAGAGCGCCGGAGTTTATTGTGGCATTAAGTAATCTGATTCAGCGGCTGGTAATCGATCATCTCCATATTGTGGGGGATATTTATGACAGAGGACCTGGACCCCATGTGATTATGGATACGCTGATGAACTATCATTCGGTGGATATCCAGTGGGGAAATCATGATATTGTGTGGATGGGAGCTGCCTGCGGGCATCTTGCCTGCATTGCCACGGTAATCAGAATTGCAGTCAGATATGGAAGCCTTGATACGTTAGAGGACGGTTACGGAATCAATCTGATTCCCCTTGCTACCTTTGCGCTGGATACTTATCAGGATGTAAACTGTGACGCCTTTGCAATCAAATACAATACCGATTATAATACCAAGGATTTAAGCCTGGACATGAAGATTCATAAGGCAATCGCCATTATGCAGTTCAAACTTGAGGGACAGATCATCAAAAAGCATGCCAAGTTTGAGATGGATGACAGACTTTTGCTTGATAAGATTGATTATGATAAAAAGACGGTGACCGCCTACGGAAAAGAATATCCCATGAAGGATACAGAATTTCCCACGGTAGATCCAAAAGACCCGTACAATTTGACGCCGGACGAGGAACAGGTGATGGCGAGACTGCAGCAGGCATTTTTAAAATGTGAGAAGCTGCAGCGCCATGTGCGCTTCCTCTATTCTAACGGCGGTCTTTACAAGATTCATAATTCCAATCTGCTTTACCACGGCTGCGTTCCCCTTGATGAAGAGGGAAATTTCAAGTCGGTAAGCGTAGATGGGAGGAAGTACAGAGGAAGAGCGTTGTACGATGTGCTGGATAATTATGCCAGAAAAGGGTATTATGCCAAGAACGATCCAGTGGGGATGCGCAAGGCGCAGGATTATATCTGGTATACTTGGGCGGGTCCTAATTCACCGGTCTTTGGAAAAGATAAGATGACTACCTTTGAGCGTTACTTTATCGATGATAAGGAAGCCCACAAGGAGACAAAGAACAGCTATTATTCCATGACGGATGATGAGGAAATTTTAAACCGCATTTTAAAAGAATTTGGACTGGATACCCAAAAGTCCCATATCATCAACGGACATGTGCCCGTGGAACTGAAAAAGGGGGAGACGCCCATTAAATGTGACGGCAAACTGCTCATCATCGATGGCGGTTTTTCCAAGGCATATCAGAGCAAGACAGGAATCGCAGGGTACACGCTGGTGGCAAATTCCCACGGCATGCGTCTTGTTGCCCATGAACCATTTGAATCCATGGAGGCGGCGATATTGCACGAATCGGATATCTTTTCTGATTCCACCATCGTAGAAACGGCGCCGGTCCGCATCAGAGTTGCAGATACCGACATTGGAACGGAACTGAAAGAGAGCATCAAACAGTTAGAACAGCTCCTTCAGGCATATAGGGACGGAACAATTGTTGAAAAATAAGATATGACATTTTTAAAAGGAGGACAGTCCTAAAGACCGATCCTCCTTTTAAAGTTAGTGCTATTTTTTAGCAGTCGTGGTAGTTGTGTTGTTGTCCGTATTGGCGTTTGTGCTGCCGTTTCCGTTGTCGTTGGTGGTCTGATTGTCATCATTGCCTACCAGGTCATTTGTGATATCGGAGACGCCGTCAGATATATCATCCACAACATCGCCTACAGCATTACCGGCATCATCAAGAATAGAATCGCCGTCCTGATTTGTCTGGTCTCCATTGGTCGTTCCATTTGTGCCAGTGCCTGTGTCATTGCCGTTGGTAACGCTATTGTTGTCGGCACCGTTAGTGGCATTGTCTCCTGTGAGATTGCCGCCTGCGTTATCTGTTGCAGTGTTGCTGCCTGCGGTGGAGCCGGTGATGGTGTCATCTCCGGCTGTGTTATTTTCTGTGGCGGCATTGTTGGTGGTATTTCCTGCCATGTCGTCCGCATTATTTTTTTTGTCGGTTCCGCAGGCTGTAAAGATGCAGAGCATTGCGAGTACAAGAGATACCGAAATCAGTTTTCTCATTTTTTTCATAATTCCCTCCATTCTGAAGTTTCCCTTCTATATCTATAAGAACTGCATGATGGTCAGTTCTTATGATATTATGCGCAGTGAAAATGAAAATATACTTGAAGAAATTTGAAAGAAATTTTCTGGAAAAAGAAGAAATATGGTATACTTGAAAAAATAAATGCAATTCTATCAAAAATGAGATACAGAGGTAAAACCATGAAGTTCAGACCATGTATAGATATCCATAATGGCGCAGTAAAGCAGATTGTGGGCGGAAGCCTTACGGATCAGGGCGATGCGGCATCAGAAAATTTTGTGGCAAAGCAGGACGCCGCATTTTTTGCACAGCTTTATAAGGAAAAGAAATTGGAGGGCGGACATGTCATTTTGCTAAATCCTTCTTCCAGCGAATACTACGGAAAAACAAGAGCGCAGGCAATAGAGGCGCTTAACACGTACCGGGGAGGGCTTCAGGTGGGAGGAGGCATCGATCCTTTCAATGCGGAAGCTTTTTTAAAGGCGGGAGCATCCCACGTAATCGTTACTTCTTATGTTTTTAAGGACGGACAGTTCCGCAAGGACAGGTTAAAGGAAATGATTTTGGCAGCGGGCAGGGAACATCTTGTGCTTGATTTAAGCTGCCGCAAGAGAGAGGGCGCTTATTTCATTGTTACCGACAGGTGGCAGAAGTATACAGAAGTAAAGTTGGATGAAGACACCATACAGGAACTTTCCGAAAGCTGCGGCGAATTTTTAGTTCACGCGGTGGATGTGGAAGGAAAGGCACAGGGAATTGAAGAGGAGCTGGCAGCTATGCTGGGGAGCGCATGCCATATTCCCACCACTTATGCGGGAGGTGTTCATGATTTTGAGGATCTTCGAAAACTGAAGGAGCTTGGAAAAGGGAGAATAGATGTCACCATCGGCAGCGCGTTAGATTTATTTGGCGGCAGTATGAAATTTGAAGATGTGCTTTCTTATATAAAAAAGTAACCTATCTCATTGCGAGATAGGTTATTTCCTTAATCCGATAAAACAATATTGCTAATTCAAAATAAAATGAAACATTTATATTTAAGAACAGGCACATTGCGTTACTGATTAATGTGTTATAAATAGTTTAATCTAATGATGTTGGGGTCGAAACCATAAATAAATTTGCCCCTATTCCTATAGTACCTTGAAAAATTCATATTTTGTAGTATATCGCCGAACTTTTGAGCATATATGCCGGGTATTCCCTGCCTTGTTTTAT
>CATLAK010000016.1 GCA_949878435.1 uncultured Lachnospiraceae bacterium | reverse complement strand
AAACAAGGCAGGGAATACCCGGCATATATGCTCAAAAGTTCGGCGATATACTACAAAATATGAATTTTTCAAGGTACTATAGGAATAGGGGCAAATTTATTTATGGTTTCGACCCCAACATCATTCTTATTTTAACATAAAAACCCAAACGTGCAAGAAAAAAATCATTTTATAGCAAATCTTCCACGGAAAAATTTTCTGTTTTCAAATCACAGTAGTACCTTCCCCTCGCTGCCGTAAATTTCAGCACACAATAATCGGGGTCGGTAACACCTTTCTTGTAAAACATGGTGTCACCGATTTGCCATATTTCTTTCTTTATTTCCTCATCCTGCAGCACTTCCATCGTGCCGGTCAGCATGATGCCCTCATATTTGAAGCGTCCTTTGTTGTAAAAGTAAATGCTTGCTTTTGGGTTTTTCATAAACTGCTGTGCGCGCATAGAAGATGTATTTGTCGTAAAATAAAAGCAATTCCCCTCCCTTTTGCGGGGCGCAAACATTGCCTTCACATTAGGAAAGCCGTCTTCATCTACGGATGCGATAAAAGCCACCTTCTGCTTTTCAATAAAATCTGTCATCTGCTCTCTTGTTTTCATCGAAACTCCTCCTTCTTGTAATAGCTTTTATAAATTCCTCGTCAATGTTTCCAGTATGCGGGCAAGATACCGTTCAAACTGTATCTGTTCCTCCTCAGAGAACCCTTGATAGAATAATGCATTCATTTGCTCCGATACCGCCTCATATTCTTCTCGCAGTGATTTTGCATAATCTGTAAGCGATATGATGGTTTGACGGCGGTTCTGCGGATTGATCTCTCTTTCCACAATCCCTTTATGAACCATTCCGTCAATTACAATCGATACCGTATTCTTGGCAAGAGAAGTCCTCTCGCTTATCTCACTGACAGATAGATGATCCGTTTTCCACAGGATAAACAAAATCCTCCCCTGCCCGCTGCTAATCTCGATACCATTTTCAAGCAGCAGCCTTTCAAAAATTCTATCCTGGAGCTGCTTTATCTGTGTAATGTAAAATCCGCCTTTTGATTCCAAATTAATCTCCTTAATTCTTATTAGAACATTTCTATATAGAATAATTATAAATATATTTTACTGATCTGTCAACACAGGGGTTGACAATCCTTTAACACTGCGCTATGATAAAGAAAATTTAAAATCTAAACCGTTGATGCGGAGATAACGGTGACGATGCTCCCACAGAGAGCCCGGATTGCTGAGAACGGGCGGAAAACAAATCATCAAATGGACCGCAGAGGGTGCAGTGAAAAATGGATATAATCCGTCTAGTATTCTGCAACGTGAGGCATACGTCAGTTGTCAGGGATATGTTGGTATCCTGTTAAGCGTACAGCGCAGGCTGTAAATCAAGGTGGCACCGCGGATA
Source organism: uncultured Lachnospiraceae bacterium (assembly GCA_949878435.1). Classification (GTDB taxonomy): domain Bacteria; phylum Bacillota; class Clostridia; order Lachnospirales; family Lachnospiraceae; genus Suilimivivens. The sequence continues at coordinate 78,935 of CATLAK010000016.1, read as the reverse complement.
GTTTTTATTCGTCCTTGGCAGAAGCAATTTCTGTCGAGGGCGTTTTTATTTTCGCCAAAAGAAAGGAGCAATATGATTCAACCAGAACTTAAAACCTTAAAAGAGCTTCAACAAGAAAATAAATATAAGTCGGCTCCTGTCAGCATGGAAATCCTGTCCGACATAAGGACTCCCATTGAAGTCTTGAAAATCCTGAAAAATGTTTCCAGCCATTGCTATCTGCTGGAGTCCATTTCCGATCATGAAAAGTGGGGGCGCTACACCTTTTTAGGATATGATCCAAGCCTTGAGATCACCTGTCAGAACGGGCAGATGAAAGTCGGCGCGCTCTCCTTTGAAACCTCAGACCCAGGAAACTATATCAAACAGGTAATCGAAGAACACAAAAGTCCTCATTTTTCTTACCTTCCCCCTTTTACAGGCGGTCTGGTGGGATACTTTTCTTATGATTACCTGAAATACGCGGAACCTTCGCTAAAACTGGATGCCGCCGATACAGAAGGGTTCCGGGATGTAGACTTAATGCTCTTTGACAAAGTGATTGCCTTTGACAACTTCAGGCAAAAAATCATTTTAATTGTAAATATTGACCTTGCCCGCGTGGACACGGAATACAACCGGGCGGTGCTGGAACTAAATCAGCTTTCCGATCTGATAAAGCAGGGCGTCCCCATACAGGAAGCGCCCGGCAGATGCACTACCGATCTCCAACCCTTATTTCAAAAGGAAGACTATTGCGCCATGGTGGAAAAAGCCAAGCACCACATTAAGGAAGGCGATATATTTCAGATCGTCCTTTCCAATCGCCTGGAAGCAGGATTCGAGGGAAGCCTTTTAAATACCTACCGGGTGCTGCGCACCTTAAACCCCTCCCCTTACATGTTCTATTTTTCCAGCAGCGACATGGAGGTAGCGGGCGCTTCCCCCGAGACCTTGGTCAAACTGGAAAACGGTGTCCTCCACACCTTCCCTCTGGCGGGAACGAGACCAAGGGGAAAGACGCCGGAAGAGGATCAGGCGCTGGAAGAGGAGCTCCTTGCCGACCCGAAAGAACTGGCGGAGCATAATATGCTGGTGGACTTAGGCAGGAATGACATTGGAAAAATCAGTAAATTCGGAACCGTGGAAGTGGAAAAATACCTCTGCGTCGAAAAATATTCCCACGTCATGCACATCGGCTCCACCGTCCGGGGAGAAATACGGGAAGATAAGGACGCCCTTTCCGCCATAGATGCCATCCTCCCCGCTGGAACCCTTTCGGGGGCGCCGAAGATCAAAGCCTGTCAGTTAATCAATGACCTGGAAAACAATAAACGCGGCATCTACGGAGGCGCCATCGGATATCTGGACTTTACAGGCAATCTGGATACCTGCATTGCCATCAGAATCGCCTACAAAAAGAACGGCAAAGTATTTGTAAGAAGCGGTGCCGGCATCGTAGCAGACTCTGTCCCCGAAAAGGAATATCAGGAATGCCTAAACAAAGCGGCTGCGGTTGTAAATGCACTAAAAACTGCGAAGGAGATAGACCCATGATTTTATTAATCGATAATTATGACAGCTTTTCCTACAATCTGTTTCAGCTGGTGGGCTCACTAACGCCGGATATAAAGGTCATCCGCAATGACGCTCTTTCTGTAAAGGAAATAAAAGCATCAGCCCCCGATGCCATTATCCTTTCTCCCGGTCCCGGAAGACCGGAGGACGCGGGCGTATGTATGGATGTGGTAAAAGAAGCCGGAAGTGAATTTCCAATTTTAGGCGTATGCCTGGGACATCAAGCTATCTGCGCCGCTTTCGGAGGAACCGTATCTTACGCGAAGGAACTGATGCACGGAAAACAATCCCAGGCAAAGCTCGATAGAAGCTGTCCGATTTTCCAGCATCTTCCCGAGTTTATTCCGGTTGCCCGATACCATTCCCTGGCGCTGCTTGAAGACACCCTCCCCCAGTGCCTGTCCGTAACCGCCCGGACGCAGGACGGCGAAGTGATGGCGGTAAAGCACAAGGATTACCCTATCTACGGATTGCAGTTCCACCCGGAATCCATCCTCACGCCGGACGGAAAAAACATTGTAAGTAATTTTCTTGCACAGACGCTGCAGCAAAACCCTATATCATAAATAGCAGAAAGGAAGACAACAGAAATGATCAAAGAAGCAATTGTAAAAATCGTAGACAAACAGGACTTAACCTATGACGAGGCTTACGCTGTCATCAATGAAATCATGAGCGGCGAAACCTCCCCTACACAAAACGCGGCTTTTCTGGCGGCTCTATCCACCAAAAGCACCAAGGCGGAAACCACTGATGAGATTGCAGGCTGTGCTGCCGCCATGCGGGACCACGCCACAAAGGTTTTTCCCGGCATGGAGGTCATGGAAATCGTGGGAACCGGCGGCGACGGCGCCCAAAGCTTTAATATTTCAACCACCTCCGCCCTGGTAGCGGCTGCCGGCGGCGTGAAAATCGCCAAACACGGGAACCGCGCTGCTTCCTCCCAATGCGGCACTGCTGACTGTCTGGAAGCCTTGGGTGTCAACATTGACCAGTCCCCGGAAAAATGCACACAGCTCCTTGAAAAAGCCGGAATCTGTTTCTTTTTTGCTCAAAAGTACCACACTTCCATGAAGTACGTGGGTTCTATCAGGAAGGAGCTGGGTATCCGGACTGTCTTCAACATTTTAGGACCCCTGACCAATCCCGCCTCCCCCGCCAGACAGCTCCTGGGCGTCTATGACGAATCCCTGGTGGAGCCTCTTGCCAGAGTCCTTACCAGCCTGGGCGTCAAACATGGAATGGTGGTCTACGGAACCGATAAAATGGATGAAATATCCGCCAGCGCCCCCACGAAGGTTTGTGAATTCCACGAAGGCGAATACCGGACCTATACCATCTCCCCCGAAGACTTCGGTCTTTCTTCCTGCAAAAAGGAAGAGCTGGTCGGCGGTACTCCTGCCCAAAACGCAGAGATTACCCGCTCTATTTTAAAAGGGGAAAAGGGACCTAAGCGCAATGCCGTGCTCTTAAACGCCGGAGCTGCCCTCTACATCGGCGGCAAGGCAGCATCCTTTAAAGACGGCATCACCCTTGCCGCTGAACTGATCGATAACGGCAGCGCTCTTTCCGTGCTGGATACGTTTGCAGCGGAAAGCCGATCCTAAATTTACTCTTCATCTTAAATATTGCAGAAAGGTTTAATGTAAAATGGCATCCTTATTAGAAACCATAGCCGATTACGCCAAAAAGCGGGTGGCACAGGCAAGCGCGCTCCGTCCGCTTGAAGAAATAGAAAGACTTGCCCTTTCCATGGATTGCGAGACCGGATTTCCTTTTGAAAAAGCATTATCCGGCGAAGGAATCAGCTTTATCTGTGAGTGTAAAAAAGCTTCTCCCTCCAAGGGAATCATTGCGGAAGACTTTCCTTACCTCACCATCGCAAAGGAGTATGAAGCGGCAGGCGCCTCCTGCATCTCCGTACTGACAGAGCCTAAATGGTTCCTGGGCAGAAATGAATATTTGAAGGAAATTGCTAAAGCCGTCTCTATCCCCTGTATCCGCAAGGATTTCACTGTGGATGAATACATGATCTACGAGGCAAAACTGCTAGGGGCAGGCGCAGTACTCCTGATCTGCTCCCTGCTCCCCACGGAGACTTTGAAATCCTATCTGGAAATCTGTGACCAGCTTGGGCTTTCCGCCCTGGTAGAAGCCCATGATGAAGCAGAGATTGCTTCCGCCATAGAAGCAGGCGCCCGCATCATCGGCGTAAACAACCGGAACCTTAAGAATTTTTCAGTAGATGTAACGAACAGCGCCCGCCTGCGGGATCTGGTCCCTAAATCTATTCTGTTTGTTGCGGAAAGCGGTATCCGCAGCCGGGAAGATGTATCTTCCCTTGAAAAAGCCGGAGTGGATGCCGTACTGGTTGGCGAAACCCTCATGCGCTCGCCCAACAAAAAAGCCATGCTGGACGAATTGAAAGGAAAAGAAGACGCATCATGACGAAAATCAAAATCTGCGGACTAAAATCAGAGGAAGACATTTCCTACGCAAATGATCTGAAGCCGGACTATATTGGATTTGTTTTTTTGAAGGGAAGAGCCCGCTATGTCTCTCCCGAAAAGGCAGCTCGATTGCGGAGCCTTCTGCATCCCTCCATCCAATGTGCAGGCGTTTTTGTAAACGAACCCATAGAACATGTGGCTGCTCTTTTGCAAAGCGGAACCATACAGTGCGCCCAGCTGCACGGACAGGAAGATGCCTCTTATGCACAGAAACTGCAGCTTCTGTGCCGAAAACCTGTCATCAAAGCTTTTATCATCAAAACCGAAGAAGACTTGGAAACAGCCCTTGCATACCCCTGCGACTATCTGCTTTTAGACAACGGTATGGGAACCGGAGAGTCTTTCGACTGGTCCTTGATACACGGCATCGACAGGCCCTTTTTCCTGGCAGGCGGGCTGAACCCCGGAAATGTGAAGGATGCCATATTAAAGACCCACCCCTACGGCGTGGACGCCAGCTCCGGCGTGGAAACAGACGGATGCAAAGACTACACGAAAATGAAAGCCTTTATCCACGCCGTGCGCAGCATGCCATAAAAATATTACATTACATTCTTATAGCCAGACAGCCCTTTCAGGCTTTCTGCAGACAAAATACAAGGAGGAACAACATGTCAGATTCTAAAGGACGCTTCGGAGTCCACGGCGGACAATACATTCCCGAGACACTCATGAATGCCGTCATCGAACTGGAAGAAGCATACAATCATTATAAGGACGACCCTGCATTCAACAAAGAGCTCACCGATCTTTTTGATGAATATGCCAATCGTCCCAGCCGTCTGTATTATGCAGAAAAAATGACAAAAGATTTAGGCGGCGCTAAGATTTATTTGAAAAGAGAAGATTTAAACCACACCGGCTCCCACAAGATCAACAATGTGCTGGGTCAGGCACTTTTAGCCAAAAAAATGGGAAAGACCCGTCTGATCGCCGAAACCGGCGCGGGACAGCACGGTGTTGCCACTGCCACTGCCGCCGCGCTCCTTGGCATGGAATGCGTGGTCTTCATGGGCGAGGAGGACACTAAGCGGCAGGCGCTCAATGTTTACCGGATGCAGCTTTTAGGCGCCTCGGTCATTCCCGTGACCACCGGAACTGCCACCTTAAAAGATGCCGTCTCCGAGGCTATGCGGGAATGGACCAGCCGGATCGACGACACCCATTACTGCCTGGGATCGGTCATGGGACCTCACCCTTTCCCTACCATTGTGAGAGACTTTCAGGCAGTCATTTCCCGGGAGATCAAACAGCAGATCCTGGAAAAGGAAGGGCGTCTTCCCGATATCGTCATGGCATGTGTAGGCGGCGGAAGCAATGCCATGGGAACCTTTTATCATTTTATCGAAGATAAGGAAGTTGCGCTGATTGGATGCGAAGCTGCAGGACGGGGAATCGACACCTTTGAGACAGCCGCCACCATCAACACCGGGCGCCTTGGTATCTTCCACGGAATGAAATCCTACTTCTGCCAAGACAAATATGGGCAGATTGCCCCTGTCTATTCCATCTCCGCGGGTCTTGATTATCCCGGCATCGGACCGGAGCATGCATGGCTACACGACACAGGCAGAGCCAGCTATGTGCCTGTCACAGATGAAGAGGCGGTAAACGCCTTTGAATACCTTTCCCGCACAGAGGGGATTATTCCTGCCATTGAAAGTGCCCATGCCGTTGCCCACGCCATGAAAATCGCACCCGCCTATGACAAAGATAAAATCATCGTCATCACCATTTCGGGGCGCGGCGACAAAGACTGCGCTGCCATCGCGCGTTACAGAGGGGAGGATATCCATGAGTAAAATTGCTGACGCTTTTGCCAACGGCAAAGCCTTTATTCCATTTATCACCTGCGGTGATCCGGATCTTGCCACCACCAAAGAAATCATATGCAGCATGGCTGCAAACGGAGCCGACCTGATCGAACTGGGCATTCCTTTTTCCGACCCTACCGCTGAAGGTCCCGTCATTCAAAACGCAAACCTGCGGGCATTGAAGCAGGGAGTGACCACCGATAAGATTTTTGACATGGTGCGGGAGCTGCGCACAGATGCCGTTCATCCCATACGCCTTCCCATGGTGTTCATGACTTACGCTAACGTGGTATTTTCTTATGATGCAGAAAAGTTCATCCGCACTTGCCGGGAAATCGGCATCGACGGGCTTATCCTTCCCGATCTGCCTTTTGAGGAAAAAGGGGAATTTGATGCTATCTGTGAAAAATATGATGTGGATCTTATCTCCCTGATTGCACCTACCTCCGAAAACCGCGTGGCAATGATTGCCAAAAAAGCCCGAGGCTTTATCTACATTGTTTCCAGCCTGGGCGTCACCGGCGTCCGCAGTGAAATAAAAACCGATATTCCCTCCCTTGTTAAGCTGGTACGTGAAAACACTTCTGTTCCCTGTGCCGTAGGGTTCGGCATCTCCACCCCTGCACAGGCAGCGAAAATGGCGGGAATCTCGGACGGCGCCATCGTGGGCTCAGCTATCATAAAACTGGTGGCACAATATGGAAAGGATGCCGCCGGACCGGTTGGGGAATATGTCAGAAAAATGAAAGATGCAATATAAACCAATATTCACTCCGACAAAATGTGCAAAAACACATTTTGTCGGAGTGAAATAATTTCTCCAATACTTGCACCCCTTTTCCTAAAGTGTTAGGATAATCTTACGGCGGCTTTGCCCTTGAAAGGAGCACATTAATATCATGAGTTACATCCAACACAAATCTGAGGAATCTTTGGAAGATTACCTTGAAACAATACTGATCCTGAGCAAACGCCTTTCTGTGGTGCGCTCCATCGATGTGGCGACGGAATTGAGTTATTCAAAGCCCAGCGTGAGCATTGCCATGAAGAACTTAAGAAACCGTGAATATATTACCGTTTCGGAAGAAGGATATCTCCGTCTGACAGACGAAGGAAGAAGAATTGCGGAGAGCGTCTATGAACGCCATACCCTGCTGACAGACTGGCTGGTCCATCTCGGTGTTGACCCCGCGGTTGCCTCAAGGGACGCATGCAAGATGGAACATGACATCACTCCTGAAAGCTATGAAGCAATGAAGAAATGTATTCTGACTATTTTAGGGCGTGATTGAATAGGGGCAGTTTTTTTGCCGACTGCCTTTGTCCTTTTCCTATTTTCCCATGTTTTCCGGCTTTCCCTGATGGCAGGTGCCATTCATGGCGCAGCCTGCACACCCGCAGCCGCATGAGGATTTCCCTTTTCTTTTATTTCGCACCATACTTGCGATGATAGCTGCAACCACAATCATTAGAATTACACTGATTATGATTGTCGCCATATTCTCCATAATCCATGTAAGCATTGAATTCCCTCCTATCCTCATAATTCCTATATTGCATGGCAGCCCGTTTGGTTCGGGCTGCCATATATTTCTTATCTTGCCATTTTTACCTTCACATTTCTCGTCAGCTTTGTCGCTTCTTTATACGGTCTGAAAAGCATATAGATTATACCGCCGAGAATAACGAGGGCTGCAAGCAGACCGACAACATTCAGGCTTCCTGTAAATGCCGAACCGATCTGGTAAACCATCAGCGCCACCGCATAAGCTAACCCGCACTGATAGCCAATGGCGAACCACGTCCATTTCGTATTGTTCATCTCCCGCTTGATAGCGCCGATTGCCGCAAAGCAGGGCGCGCACAGAAGATTGAACACAAGAAAGGAGTATCCCGCTATCTGACTAAAGTTCGCACCAATCTCAGACCATCCGCCGGGATATAGGATTCCCATCGTGCCGACAATATTTTCCTTCGCCACAAGACCGGTGATGGAAGCCACTGCCGACTGCCAATTCCCCCAGCCAAGAGGTATGAAGAGCCATGCAATTGCACTGCCGACTGCCGCAAGGAGCGACTGGTCCATCTCCTCCTCGGCAAGCATCCGAAAGCCTTCTGAAGTAAATCCAAAATAAGTCGTAAACCAGATAACAATCGTGGAAAGCAGGATAATCGTGCCTGCCTTTTTAATGAAGGACCATCCCCGTTCCCACATAGAACGCAGCACATTGCCCACTGTGGGCATATGATAAGCCGGAAGTTCCATGACGAAAGGAGCCGGATCGCCGGAGAACATTTTGGTCTTCTTTAACATGATACCGGAAATAATAATCGCTGCCATGCCTACGAAATATGCGCTGGTTGCCACCCACGCAGAGCCGCCGAAAATCGCTCCCGCAACCATGGAAATAAATGGCACCTTTGCACCGCATGGAATAAAAGTCGTGGTCATGATCGTCATACGTCGGTCACGCTCATTTTCAATCGTCCTTGATGCCATAATTCCTGGAATGCCGCAGCCGGTACCGATGAGCATCGGGATAAAGGACTTGCCGGACAATCCAAACTTACGAAAGATGCGGTCAAGCACGAATGCAATACGCGCCATATAACCGCATGCCTCCAGGAAGGCAAGAAGCAGGAACAGAACAAGCATCTGCGGTACAAAGCCTAAGACTGCGCCCACACCGGCTACAATACCGTCATTAATCAGTCCTGCCAGCCAGTCTGCTGCACCCGCTGCCTCAAGCGCGTTCCCTACCAGAACCGGAATACCGGGAACCCACACCCCGTAAGCCGCCGGGTCAGGCTCATCTCCATACTGCTCCATCACCGCAAGCGCGTTCTCGTAATCTACAAGGGACGCCGTTTCCACCGTCACCTCCAGCGTTTCGTCATCTGCTGCCTCATAAGGGAAGTCGCCTGTGGGAGCTGCGCCGTTTTCTTCCATATAAGCATCATAGCCATCCACAATGAGCGCCGCCTCTCCGTATTCCTCGGAAGCCTCCCCGTAAGCGGCAGAGCCGATGCCAAACAGATGATAGCCATCCCCAAACAGCCCATCATTTGCCCAGTCCGTGGCAGCCGTTCCTACCGTTACCATAGATATATAATACACCAGGAACATGATTGCTGCAAAGATTGGAAGCCCCAGAAAACGGTTTGTGACAATCCTGTCAATCTTGTCAGAACTGGTCAGCCTGCCTGCGGATTTTTTCTTTAAACATCCTTTCATGATGCTTCCGATATAAATGTACCGTTCGTTGGTAATGATGGATTCCGCATCGTCGTCCATCTCTTCCTCCGCTGCCTTGATGTCCGCTTCAATATGGGAAAGAACAGACTCTCCGAGCTTTAACTGTTCTAAAACCTTGTCATCCCGCTCAAACAGCTTGATGGCATACCACCGCTGCTGTTCCTCTGGCAGCCCGTGTACCGCTGCCTCCTCGATATGGGCAAGGGCGTGCTCCACTGTTCCCGAAAAGGTGTGCATGGGAACGGTCTTTTCGTTCTTTGCCGCGTCGATTGCTGCCTCCGCAGCTTCCATGATTCCATTCCCTTTTAGAGCGGAAATCTCAATTACCTTGCATCCTAGAGCCTTGGACAATTCGTCGGTGTTAATCTTGTCGCCGTTCTTTTCCACCACATCCATCATGTTGATGGCAACAACAACAGGAATACCAAGCTCCGTGAGCTGGGTGGTCAAATACAGATTTCTCTCAAGATTTGTACCGTCAATGATATTCAAAATTGCATCGGGACGCTCACTGATCAGATAATTTCTTGCCACCACTTCCTCCAGTGTATAGGGGGAAAGGGAATAAATGCCGGGAAGGTCGGTGATGGTCACACCGTCATGCTTTTTCAGCTTTCCTTCCTTCTTTTCTACCGTAACGCCCGGCCAGTTGCCGACAAACTGATTGGAGCCGGTCAAAGCATTGAACAGCGTTGTCTTTCCGCAGTTCGGGTTACCCGCAAGGGCAATTCGCATATTCATAGTTTTCCTCACTTTCTTTTGATTAGTCTAAGCTAACTATTGATTTGAAATAAAAGGAGATTTCTCCCCTGCAGTCACACAAATACCTTAGAAACTCTTTATGCGCTTTCGACCTCAATCATTTCCGCATCCGCCTTCCTGATGGAAAGCTCATAGCCCCGGACAGTCACCTCAATTGGATCACCCAGAGGCGCCACCTTGCGGATCTGTACATCCACGCCCTTCGTCAGCCCCATGTCCATGATCCGGCGTTTGACCGCTCCCTCGCCATGCAGCTTCACGACCCGAACAGTATCGCCTACTTTTGATTCTTTCAATGTTTTCATTCTCTTTGTCCTCCTCATACCATAATCTTCTGCGCCATTTCTTTGCTGACGGCAATGCGGGAATCCTTCACGTTCACGATGACATTACCTCCAATGGCGCTGACAATCGTAACTGCTCCTCCCACGACAAAACCAAGGTTCTCCAGATGTGTCTTTACTTCCTGTTTTCCCCCGATCTTCCTGATGATGTTTTCCTCTCCGACTTCTGCCAATGTAAGCGGCATCACGCATTCCTCCATTCCGAAACGTTTTGCGTTTCACCTTCTTTGGAATATGTATTAGCTTTCACTAACCCCATACGTTCAATATGAGTTAGCATTTACTAACCACATATTATAATAGGACGGCGAGAGTTCTTTGTCAATGCAATATTTGCAACTTATCGCAGTTTCATCATACTGACCAACTCGTTAGGTAATGCTAACTTGTTTTTTTGTGCAATATGACCATTCCACTTGCCGGACAGCCCCCGCCGCTTTAATGTATATCCTTTTGCTGCCTGTAGATTTCCTTTAAATCATCAATCGCCATCTCAACGCTGAGCGTATGGAACCCCAGCCAGCATTCGTTCATTGTTTTGGCCGGTGCCGTCTGATAGATTTCCCGGCTGCTTTCGTTGGTGTAATAATGCCAGTAACGATAGAGATAACCGGCCCAATACATCACCTCTTGATGATAAACGGTACCCGCTTTTTTAAGACCACCTACCTCCTCGTCCAGTTCTTCCAAAATATACATTTGTATTATTTTTTACATTGTACTTCAAAAGAAGAAAAAAAGTCAAATTATACACACTTATAAATCCCTTCCACAGCATATAGCGGAAGATCGATGAGCCAGCTCTCTTCTCTATAATCTGCCGTCGAGGTGTGAATAGAAATTTCTGGATTGAATTTTTCACGGTAAGTCTTCCCAACCTGCCTTGCCCCCTCGATTATCAGCGGCTTACGGCGTTTGCTTTCTTTCCACTTATAGGGCTTTTCTATTTCCATTCTATACATAAGCGCACCTCCATTGGCTAATACCCATATAGCATATCATGTCAATACAAAATTTACGACGAAAATATGTATTTTTAATACATTTTTTAAAGCGAAAAAGTGTGTAAGCCTATTACGGATAGCTTACACACTTTATTTTAGTTCTCACACCCACAAAACATCCTATTCAATGTACTCATGCTCAATTATCATTTCTCCGGGTGTTGCGCGCATTTCAATTTTTTCTTCTGGATAATTCTGTTCTTCTGAACTGCTGTCAGGTAAGTTTGCTTTATCTTTACTATTTTGGATTATTACAGCAGCGCATAATAACAACCCTGCTGCCAGTATTATCGCTATTCCTTTTTTCATTAACTCCTCCCATTAATATGTAATTATCTCACTGTAAAGGTTCCGTCATAATGAACTGTCTTTTCAGTGTTGTTGGCTATTGCAATCGAAAAATTTCCTGTATAACCAGGCTGTATTGTTCCATACCATCCTGTTGAACTTCCGCCATCCGACGGCCAGCCATACGTATGGTTATTCACATCATACAATCCAATATTACTTGATGCACTTGGTGAAATTGAAATGTTGAGATCAATTTTATTGTTGCTATTCAATTCAAACCGGCTTGATCCACTATACCATCCCCAGCCTACAGTCCAGTCAACCGAGCCTGAGTATCTAGGCTGTATGCTTGGAGCCGGGTTTGTTTCGGAATAGGGCGTATAAATTGCCATTACATTTCCATTTTCATCAAGAAACTCAACTGTTCCTTCGTCTTTAACGACTGTTTCCGGATTAATTTTTTCTTCCACATTAGTTTCCTGCGCATTTGCTTCTTGACCATTGAAAATGAAAACACTTAGTGCACATGCGGAAATCAGTGCAAATTTTTTTGTAAAGTTCCTAATTTTTCCACTTTGTTTTCTAATCATAAAATTCTCCTTTCAACTTTCGTGTTTCTCATTGCACTACATCATGTAATACATTTAGTATATTATATGATGTCACCAATGTCAACGCTTATAAAAAACTATTTATGAGGACAAACATCGTATGTAATGGTTGATATCCTTGAACCAATCTTTAAATGTCCACATTTAGAACATCTCTGAGCACTGTATACTATAACCGTACAGCTTCCATCGCTATTCACATCATGCGTAGAGGCATCCCCCGATTCGTAACTATGTGCACATATTACCCGTGCCTGATTTTCGCTATTTAATTCAATCGTTTCGTCAAAAAAAACTTCCCCTGCTTCATTAATGAATGTATAACCGTTTTGACTAAATTCAACCGATTCAAAATAACTGATTCTTGTTTCTGAACCATTTCTAAAAATATATGTCCCCTTCCATTTATCTATCGTACCTGCATCCATAATTTCTATCTCCATTGGTTCTTTATAAGCCAGCGCCGGAATACTGCTGAATACAAAACAGAATGTCATAATCCCTATAGCAAGCCCTCTTTTCCATACCTTCTTCCTATTCTTTCCCATAATTCTCATCATCCTTTCCTTTGATAATCCTTTTGTTGCTCCCAGAGTCATTATTACTTTTTTTGCATTATGGGGCTGTTCAGCCGCTGCAATGATACACCGCATATAATCAGCCTTTTCTTCTTTATTCATACTCTTAACAGCTGCCTCATCACAGAACATTTCACTTACAGCTATATTTTCTTTGAATAAATAATATGCCAGAGGATTGTACCACTCCATCGCAATAATTATAAAGGTTAAAAACCGGAATAAACCATCAATATTGGTTATATGGTGCAATTCATGACGTATTATTCCTATTTCCGAAGCAGAATACTTCTCGTTATCCATAGGTAATAAAATAACGGGTTTCACCATTCCTATTGTGACCGGTGAATCAACATTGGGAGAAATGCCTATTCGTACCCTTATTTTTTTATCTCCGCTACCTTTTAAGTATTTGCCCACATCAAGATTTATCATGTTCTTTTTATAGATACGCCCTGTTATCTGACAAACCATCATCCATCCCACCAGCAATACACCAAACGCAACACACCCAGTCAAAATAGCAGGGAACCATTTTTGATATCCCGTAATATACAAAATCTCCTTATTGTTATTTCTAACAATCATACTTTCCCACATGCAATCAGAGTGCACGCTATACTCCCTGCTGATTTTGGGAAAAACAACACCTGCCATTCCCAATAACTCTTTCAAAGCCCCTTTTACCTCTGCTGCTATCCATGGGAAAGGAAACAAATATAAAATGACATTGATTCTTAAAAATATATTCTTCCATTTTAAAGAAAGCTCACACGGCAATATACTATTAAAAAAAATATACAAGAGTGTACAGATGCTTCCACCTAAGACCATATATACGTATAATCTCATCCCTTTTCCCATTCCTCCAATAATTGCTTCAGTTGGTCAATTTCCTCTTTTCCTAATGCTTCGCCGCCATTAAAAGCTGCAAACATTTTTACAATTGATCCTTGATAATTTTTATTTAGAAAAGCTTTCGATTCCGCCAACAGGTATTCCTCTCTAGTCAGCGCCGGAATGTATTGTTTATATCTTCCGTCCATTGTAATCTGCAATAAATTCTTTTGCTGCATTCGGAATAAAAAGGTATTCAGCGTCTGTTTCTTCCATTCCTTTTTTGTATGGACATTAAAATAATCCAGTAACTCCCCAAACGACATGGGCTCTCCCTTTTCCCATAACACTTCCATAACCTCTAATTCAGAATCTGATAACTCTGTAAACTTCATATTATCCACTCCTTTTGTACTATTTATTGTAATACCAACGTAAGAATAACACTTATGCACCTATGAGTCAACAACATCCCTGCCATTTTTAACATCCAAATCTTTAATAAAAACAATTCCTCTTCAAAAAAATCCCGAGTCCAAACTCGGGATTACATGTATATTGCACATACGTCTCTCTTTTCATGTATTTTTAAAATACTGGGCTATTGCATACAAAGGCACATTTATCATCCAGTCCTGTTCTCTGTAATTTGACATAGATGATCGCACCGCCTTGCGGGGATGGTACTTTCCGCAAAAAGCTTTCAGACTTTTTGCTTTCAAATTTTCTTCCGCCTTTACCTCAATAGGTATACAGTCAGAATCATGCTGAATCATGAAATCAATCTCTCCAGAAGAATTTTCTGTGGAATAATAATATAGTTCATATCCTGCAGTTACCAGTTCCTGTGCAACAAATTGCTCCGTCAAGGAACCTTTAAATTCTTCAAATATCGCAGCTCCTTCCAGCAAAACGGCAGGCTCTAAATCACCCTTCGCCGCCAACAACCCTACATCCAGCATGAACATTTTAAAAGAACTCATTTCCACATATGCAATAAGCGGCATTCCCGGCTTCTTTACCCGAAGGCTTTTGTGAACGAGCCCACAATCCAAAAGCCACTGTATCGCCAGTTCAAATTCTCTTGCCCTGGCACCTTCACGCAGCAAGCCGTATATGAATTTGCGGTTCTCTTTTGCCAACTGAGCCGGAATAGAATTCCATACCATTTGAATGCGTGGGATCGTCTCCTTCGGTACATGTTTAGAAAAATCGTTTTCGTAATAAGACAGTAATCCTTTTTGAATCCGTCTTACCTCCTGCAGGTCATCCGTTTCTATATATGTCTGTACTGCCTCCGGCATTCCGCCCACATAATAGTACTTTTTCAGCAAATCAATATACTTCCCTGCAAAGGAATTTATCAATCCATACTCTTTCGTATCTAATAATTCCGCCAGTCCCTCCTGTCCTGCCGCCATCAAAAACTCTTGAAAATTCAATGGATATAATTGAAGGAACTCTACTTTTCCTACCGGGAAAGAGGTCCCTGAGTGCAAGGCGACTCCCAAAAGAGAACCTGCTGCAACAATTGCATACTCAGGCGCATTCTCGCAAAAATACTTCAGCGAAGTCAGCGCTTTAGGAACCTCTTGAATCTCATCAAAAATCAAAAGCGTATTTTCTGCCCTAAAATCACTTCCGTGCTCAATCTTCAGCGCAGAAATAATTCTCTTGATATCAAAATCAAGTTGGAAAGTATTTTTCATATGCTCGTTATTGTCAAAACTAATGTACACCACATTTTCAAACTCTCTTCTTCCGAACTCCTTCATCAGCCAGGTTTTCCCCACCTGCCGTGCGCCTCGAATAATTAAGGGCTTTCTATGCTTTCTGTTTTTCCATGCTTTCAACTGATCCATAATCAGACGTTCCATATTACTCCCCCGTAAAATGTACTTTATGCTATTATACCCCATTTTCTTTTTATTTTAAACACTTTTAATGCGGAAAATTATTATATTACTACATTTTTAATGTGGAAAATAATTCTTTCATTGCATTTTTCAGGTGGAAACTTCACGCTCCTTTATCTTTGCTGCTGCCCACGGCGCGAAGACCCGCCCCTGCCCTTTGCTTTCTTCTTTTTATGCGCATCCTCCGGCGCTTTGGAGATGCAAACCAGCACCACTGCAATGAGAAGCATACTCCCCAATGACACAGCCGCCAGCAAAACGCTGCCCTTATCCGACGTCCCGGAATAGGAAGAGGTATCAAATCCAATCATTGTCAGTGCTGCGGAAAAGGGATAAATCTGCCGAAGCAGCCCTTGCTTGAAAAATAAAATAGCATATCCTGCAAGAAATGCCATAATGGAACCGCCCATGAACGTACCCGGTCTTTTGCTGCAGATAACGATAATCGGCACAACCACAATATAAACCCAGAAAGCAAGCCCCGTCATCTGCAGCAGGGCAATTGCCAGAACAGAAACCTTGATATCAGGCAGCCCCGCTGCGATTCCCACCGCTGTCGTCACACCAAAGCAGTATACACCGAAGAGCATCGCCAGCAGCCCGATTGCGACCAGCTTTCCTGCCAGGAACTTGCGAAAAGAGACAGGAACGGTCAGAATATTTTTCAAGGTATCGTCCGAATATTCCCTGCTGATTAGATAACCCCCGATCAAGGTAAACAGCGCCGGCATAAAGACCTGCGCACTTCCCCAGACGGTCATCTCCGCCAGCGCGGCAAAATCAAAATTCGGTGTTTTATATTCCTCATTCACCACCATTTGCGAAAAAAGCTGGAGCAGCGGCGAACACAGCATGCCGATCAAGCCAATCAGCAGAATATGGTACCTTTTTATTTTCATAAACTCCGTTTTAATTATACGCAACATCCTTCTTCACCTCCTTATACACTTTGTTTTCGGTAGACCTTCATCATGAGCACCATAAAGACCACCCCTTCCCCAAACAGTATCCCAAAGACTGCCGGAGTTGAAACAAAATAAGGACTGAACCGATGATAAAACTCACGCATGATTTCCCCGGCGTCTTCCAGTGAATGAAACTGATACAGCCATCGAAAGATAACAGGAACCGGAAGAAAGGTGGCAACATTGAGCCCCAAAGGGACCATCATAAAGCTATCGTTGATACGCAGGATATAATTAAACACCGTATACGCAAATGCAATAATGACAGAAATAATATAAGACTTATTGCACCACACCACCAAAAAGATACATGGCATTGCTGCCGCAAAGAGCAGAGCACCGGTTCCAAGGGTAAGAAAAAGCTGCAGCACTAAACCGCCAAGCGGAACACCTGTCAAAACCGAAAGTAAAATCGCAGTTCCATAACCGACGAACATGTAACCCACATCGAAGAGAAAAATCACCGCAAATTTAGCCAAAGCAAGCCTGTTCTTTGAAACCGGAATACACATCAGATTTTTTAATGTATCATGGTCATGTTCTTCAAAAAAAAGATTGGCAGCTAACACAACGGACAAAGGCATCAGAATCAAAAAGCCATTTTCTTCCCTTACAACCGACATCATATTGTCAAGATTTGCATCCGATAAAATAAGAGTATAGAGCAGGGGTATGATAAAGGTTGTTAGAAACGCCGCCTGAAATAATCTTCTTCGTTTTAATTTCCAAAATTCACAGATAATCAGTCTAAGCAATTCCCTCACCTCCCGTAATCCGCTTGAAATAGTCCTCCAGACTTTCTTCGCAGGTATGTGCCTCCGATACTTCCAGCCCGTTTTCCACAAAAGCCGTAATCATCCCGCTCACCGGTATGGCAAGGTTATGGACCTGCAGATTATGGTCGTCCAATATGGAAAACTGGTTCTCCTTAAACTGAAGCTCTAAGATTCTTGCCGCCTGCGCCGTATTGGAAAGGGTAAAGTGAATGTGCTTATTGCTTTTTTGTTCCAATCGGGCAAGGCTTTCCTCATCCAGAAGTGCTCCGTGATCGATAATACCGATATCGTCTGCCAAAAGAGAAATCTCCGAAAGAATATGACTGGAAATCAGGATGGTCTTTCCCCGTTCATCACATAACTGCCGGATAAAGGAGCGCACCTCCGCAATTCCGATTGGATCAAGTCCATTGATAGGCTCGTCTAAAATTAAAAGCTCCGGATCGTGCATGACCGCAAGCGCGATCGCCAGCCGCTGCTTCATGCCAAGAGAATACTGGGAAAACAGCTTCTTATCCTTGTAAGGAAGACCCACCAGATTCAGCGCATCTTCAATGGCGTGATTATTCGGCACCCCCCGCAGCGTTGCAAAGATGCGCAGATTCTCCGTACCCGTCAAATTAGGATAAAAACCGGGAGACTCAATCAGACTTCCTATCCTGGACAGGGTCTTTTTTTCATTTCCATGCAGAGACTTCCCCCAGATCTTAATCTCACCGGACGTAGGCGCGGTCAATCCAAGAAGCATTTTCATAGTGGTGGTCTTTCCCGCTCCGTTTCTTCCAAGCAGACCATAAATTCTTCCTTTCTGCACATGGATATTTAAGCTTGCAACGCTTTTTTGTGTGCCGTATTTTTTTGTAAGATTTTTTGTTTCAATGATATATTCCGGCATATTCAAACCTCCTTGCTTTGCCGCCTTCCATTTCTTTGACGGCTTTACATGCTTTATTCTATCATGCCAATCTTACATAAACCTTGCCTCAACCTTGCATGAACCTTGCAATTTTAAATTTCAGTCTGCCAAAGGAAACATAAGTATAAAAACAGTCCCTTTTCCCGGCTCGCTTTCCGCCGTCACTTCACCATTCATTTTCTTAACCAGCTGGTATACAATGGACAATCCCAGACCGCTGCCTTTTTCGCTTCTGCTCTTATCGCATTTGTAAAGCCGCTCAAAAATATGCTTCAAATCTTCCTTTTCAATGCCTGTCCCATTGTCCAATAAAAGAATCTTTACCTTCCTGTCTTGTTTTGCCAATGTAATCTCAATCTTATCTGCGTGGGCATGGGAAATCACATTTGATATGAGATTATTAAAAACCCGCATATAACCATCCACGTCCACCTTGACGAAAAAAGGCTGTTGCGGAATATCAATGATATACTCCATTTGATTGTCTTCAAAAATGGGTATCCAGTCGATCAAAATGTTTCTGGTCAGTTCTGCCGCTTCAACAACATTCATCTTTAAATTAAACTCATTTGAATTGAGCTTGAACCAGTCAAAGAGCACATCAATGTATGCCTTCAGATCATGGGCTTTCCGGCGTGCAGTCTCCATATATTCCTCACGTTCTTTTCCCGTAACCACTCCTCTGTGCACCGCGTCAAGATAGCCGATCAGCGTGGTAAGCGGTGTCCTCACGTCATGGGAAAGGCTTGTCATCAACTGCTTATTGGTCTCCTCCTCCTGCCGGAGAGATACAATCCTATCCTCATAGGATACAATAATTTCGTTGATTTGGTAGGCAAGAGGCGCCGTTAATTCCCGGGATGCTGCCAGAATACGCCTGTTTCCATTTCCCTCCTTTACATCTCTGAGCACTTCCTCCATTTTCATGATCTGCTTTTTCACACGCCCAATTATGATAAAAGCGGCGGCAACGGAAACTGCTGCCATCACTATGGACAGGATAACGACAAGTTCCATATACAATGGTCATACCTCCTTATTAAAACGATAACCAATTCCTTTTACCGTCTGGATATACTTGGGATTTCCAGGATTTTTCTCCAGCTTTTTCCGCAATCGGCTGATTACTGCCATAATATTGCTGTCGTCAAAACAGTATTCTTCCCCCCATACCTCCTCATAAATCCGCTGCTTGGTGAGAATCTTTCCTTGGTTTTCAGCGCAGAACAAAAGCAGGTCAAATTCCTTTTTGGGCAGTTCAAAGATTCCGTTTCCCGTAGTGACACAACGAGCGTCTAAGTCAATGGAAAGCCCATCGAAAACCAAGGTCTTTGCTTCCCCTTCCTTGGAATTAAAGCGCGTATACCGCCTTACTAGAGAGGCTACACGGGCAATCAGCTCATCCATCAAAAATGGTTTTGCCAGATAATCATCCGCCCCCGCGCGCAACCCTCGTATCTTAGATATGCTGTCGCCTCTGGATGTAAGCATCAAAACGGGAACCCTGCTTTCTGCCCTGATTTTCTCCAAAGTCTCAAACCCATCCATGTCAGGCATCATGACGTCCAGCAAAACGGTCTGGTAGTCCTTTTCCCGTAATTTCATCAAACCCTCTTTTCCCGAATAACAGGCATCGGCTTCCATATTTTCCACCAAAATACTTTGCTTAATCAGCGCACACAACTCTTTATCATCGTCTATAATCAAAATCCTATTCATGCGTCTTTCCTTCCTTTTTCAACGAGCATCCCCGCGGCATATTGCCTATGCGCAGTCCTGTTTATACAGCAATACCCGGAAGATGGCTCCTCCGGGTATTGGTCACTGATTCCTCATACAATCATTTAATTATAATCTCTTAAGCAGTTCCTCTCTCTGCGCCTCATATCCCGGCTTTCCGAGAAGTGCGAACATGTTCTTCTTGTAGCTTTCCACACCGGGCTGATTGAAAGGATTTACCCCCAGCAGATATCCGCTGACACCGCAGGCAAACTCAAAGAAGTAGAATAACTGTCCTAAATAAAACTCATTTACTTCGGGAACGGTAACCATAAAGTTGGGCACCTGACCGTCTGTATGGGCAAGAATGGTACCATTCATAGCGCTCTTGTTTACAAAATCAACGCTCTTGCCTGCCAGATAATTCAATCCGTCAAGATCCACCGGCTCTTCCTGCAAAATAATCTCTTCCCTGCTTGTCTCAATATTGATGACCGTTTCAAACAGATTTCTGGAACCGTCCTGAATGAACTGACCCATAGAGTGAAGGTCTGTGGTAAGATCCACGCTTGCAGGGAAAATACCCTTCTGATCTTTGCCTTCGCTCTCTCCGTAAAGCTGCTTCCACCACTCGGAAACATAATGAACGCTGGGTTCATAATTTGCAAGGATCTCAATTCCTTTTCCTTTTCTGAGAAGGATGTTGCGGAGCGCTGCATACTTCACTGCATCGTTATCCTCAAAAGCATTTTCCAATGCTGCCTTGCGTCCAGCCTGTGCGCCCTCCATAAGCTTGTCAATGTCAGCGCCGCTTACTGCGATGGGAAGCAGACCAACCGCTGTGAGAACGGAGAAACGTCCTCCCACATCATCCGGCACTACAAAGCTCTCATACCCTTCCTCTGTGGCAAGACTCTTAAGAGACCCCCTTGCCTTATCGGTGGTGGCATAAATTCTCTTTGCCGCCTCTTCCTTGCCATACTTCTTTTCCATCATTTCCTTAAATACACGGAATGCAATCGCAGGCTCCGTAGTCGTTCCTGACTTACTGATCATATTAATAGAAAAGTCCCTGTCCCCAATCACATCCATCAAATGCCTGATATAAGTGGAACTGATGGAATTTCCTACAAAATAAATCTCAGGCGTCTTTCTAATCTCTTTACTTACCGTATTGTAAAAACTGTGTCTCAAAAATTCAATAGCTGCCCTTGCACCCAGATAAGACCCGCCGATACCGATTACCAGCAGAACTTCCGAATCACTCTGAATCTTTGCCGCTGCCTTCTTAATCCTGTCGAACTCCTCCTTATCATAATCTACAGGAAGATCGATCCACCCAAGAAAATCATTTCCTGCCCCGGTCTTAGAAACCAGCAGATCCTTCGCATCCATAGCCAGCTTCTTCATAGATTCCACTTCATGATCCCCTATAAAGGAAGCTGCTTTTGAATAATCAAACGTCACTTTGTTCATAAATATTCGCTCCTTTTAGCTAAAATATATTTCACAATATTTCCCAGTTCCTAGTGTAACAAAAGAGCCCGCCTTTTTCAAGAATTTTAAAAAAATTACCTTTAAAGCCTTTAAAGCAGCGAGTCCTGCAACAGCGTCCTCCACCACAATGCATTCTTCTGGAGGAAGGTTTAGAAATGTGGCTGCTTTAATAAACACCTCCGGATCAGGTTTTGATTTTGAAATGTTGGTTCCGTCTGATACTGCGTCAAATAAATTTTCTATTTCTAATTGATGTAATATATATTTGGTGTTTTTGCTGGAGGAACCAATTGCCAGTTTTAGTCCTTTTTTCCGGAGATACTGCAATGTATCTGGCACTTGAGGATCCATCTGATTAGGATGAAGGGTTCCTAAAAGTTCTACATAGAAGGTGTTTTTTTCGTCTGCAAGTTTTTCCTTCTCCATCTTGCTAAGGGCTGGTCCCTGATAGCCTTCCAGGATGATTTCTAAGCTGTCCATTCTGCTGACTCCGCGGAGGCGGTTGTTGATTGTCTCGTCGAATGCTATGTTTAATTTGTCTGCTATTTTTTTCCATGCCTTATAATGAAGTTTGTCGGTAGATATGATGACTCCGTCTAAATCAAAGATAATTCCTCTCATCAGCTTTCCTCCATGATATTTTGAATCCAGTCTATAGAAAGATCCATCCATTTCTGGCAGTGCTTTTCAACGCCGAATCCTAAGTTCTTAATCATTGTCTCCTCATTGGCAAGGGCAAGTCCGTGCTGACCCTTTGGGAATAGGTGTGCTTCCACTAAGACGCCGGCTTTTTGCAGGCTTCTTACAAACAGGAACATGTTTTCCACGGGGACTGCTTCATCGGTGAGGGTGTGCCAGATAAAGGCAGGCGGTACATTTTTGCTTACCTGTTCTTCCAGGCTCAGCAATTGCTGTAATTCCTTACTCGTGGAAGTTCCCATAAGCTGGTCAAAGCTTCCTCTGTGCGCATATTGCCCGGAGGTGATTACGAGATAGGACAAGATTAATCCCCCCGGCCGCATCTGCTCTTTGGAAAGTCCTGTTTCTTTTGCAAGCCATTCTTTATCCCAAAATACGCCAAGGCTGGCTGCCAGATGTCCTCCTGCCGAAAACCCTGCCAGGATAATCTTTTCTGCGCAAATACCATATTTTACTGCGTGCTCTTTTAAGTAGGCAACACACCATGCCAGTTCGCCAAGCGCTTTGGGAAATTCCGCCGGCTTTACGCTGTACCTCAGCACACAGGCGTGATATCCTTTTGCCAGATACTGCATGGCAACCGCCTCCGCCTCTCTGTCTGTTGTAAACTCATATCCTCCCCCCGGACAAATCAGCACCAGCGGTCTTCTTCTGTTTGGATCGATCTCCTCATAATTTTCAAGCAGATAGGTCTTCATATATGCCTTTGTCTCTTTTAGGGTGGAAATTTTTATTTTTTCATGAATCATAGAAAGCAAACCTCCCTGCCATTCCATTTCAGTCCTTGTTTTTCTTCCAGACGTTTTTTTGCGCCATAAAATTCTGTCTCCACAGGTTCTCCTTTTAGCAGATGAATCCTGCTTTCATCCCTGTTTACCTGTACTTCCACGAGTCTTCCCTGATATCGGAACCGGAAACGGTAAGCGTGCCATGCATCCGGCAGCCAAGGGGAAAGGGAGATGGTGTTTTCCTTTATCTTAATCATTGCAAATCCGAACACGATAGCCATATAGCACCCGCCCATGTTGGCGGCGTGGATTCCGTCCTTTGTATTTTTATGGGTATTTAAAAGGTCCAGCTTGGCGGAATCCCCCAAATAGCGGTATGCCTTTTCCTTCATCCCCAGCCTGGATGCCATGATGCTGAATACACAGGTGGACAGAGAAGAATCATGGGTCGTAATTTCTTCATAGTAGGAAAAAGATTTTTTCATCGTTTCTTCATCCTGATAATCTGGAAACAGAAAATAGGACAGGATTGTATCTGCCTGTTTGCACACTTGATAGCGGTACAGGTGAAGGGGATGATAATGCAGCAGAAGAGGGAATTTATCTTTAGGTGTCCCCTTGATATCCCAGACAGGTTTTGATAAGAAGGAATCATCCTGCGGGTTGATTCCCAGCTTTTCATCATATGGCAGGAACATTCCTTTCGCTGCCCCATCCATCTCTTCCAGCTCACGGATCGTTAATCCCATCTGATCTGCAAAAGATTTCCACCCATCTTCTTTTTGAAATTTATCTGTAAACCGCCCGATCCATTCAAGGTTGTACCTGGCACAGGCGTTGGTATAATAATTGTTGTTCACCATGCAGGTATATTCATCCGGTCCGGTTACACAGTTGATACAAAAGCGGTCTTCCTTCCAGTTTTGAAAGAAAACTGGATATGGAAGACGGGGTGTCTCTTCGATGCTCCCCATCTGCCGATTCCCGGCAAGCGCTGCCGCGCAGTCCATAAAGTGCCCTATCCATGCAGGAGGAAGCGGAACCTTATTGTGACCTGCATATATTTTTTGTATTTTGTCCTGAATAGATGCCAGCTTTTTCAGACTCCTGCCATAACACGCCGGGCTGCAGGATTCCGGGAAAGAAAGCATGACCCGGTTTTCACAGATGGTATCTCCGCTGTAGAGTGCCTTCCTGTCCGGCTCCCACAGGCAAACACTTCCCCCTGTGTGCCCGGGTGTCTCCATTATGATGAGCCTGCGTCCGCCCAGATCGATTGCCTGCCCATGGTCTTTTTCTTTTATGAAATTTATCTCCCGGGGGATTTTGATGTGAATGCAATTCCGGATTGCTTCCTCTTTTAACTTTAATCCCACTTCCTTGGTAAGCCCTCGTATAATCTGCCTGTAACCGGCATTTTGATGCCTGCCAAAAGTGGAAATCTCCTTTTCATGAATCATGACTTCCTGCCAGTATCCGCATCCGCCAATATGGTCCAGATGTCCATGGGTCAATAAAACCCTGACCGGCTTATCCGTCAACTGCCTTACCGCTTCCTCAAATCCCGGAAGACCAATGCCTGTATCAATCAGCAGCGCATATTTTTCTCCTTCTAAAAGATAACTGCAATCACCGTACAGATCTCTGATTAGCCAGGTTCTGTCTTCTATCATGCGGCACTGGTAATAATCCTTCCATCCCCCACTCATTCTTACTATCCCTTTCTTTCCGAAAACATCCATTCAAAAACACGGGGCAGCTTTTTTTCCCAATAATCCCATTCATGAATGCCGGGTTCTTCTTCATATACCAGATCTATTTTCAGTTCTTTTGCCTTATTTAGAAACGTCTGATTAATCTCATACAGAAAGTCTTCCGTCCCCACACACTGAAAGAGCCTGGGAAGTTTCGCCCGGCGCTCTGCTGCGCGCTCTAACAGCGAACACAAGTCATTTTCCTGTGTCTTAGCCCCGGCAAGATTGCCATAGCACCACCCAAGCACCTGATCTAATTCTATCTCTCTTGCCAGTTCCTCTTCTCTCATAAGCCCTTTCACATCCAGAACTCCTGACATGCTTGCCACAGCGGCAAAACGCTCAGGATAAGTCAGTCCAAGCTTCATCGCCCCATAGCCTCCCATGGAAAGACCTGCCGCAAAACGTTCCCTCGGATCGTCGGAAATAGGAAATACCTTTTCCATATATCGCGGCAGTTCTTCCGCCACATACGTAAAATAAGGGCTTCCATACTTCATGTCTGTGTAAAATCCCAAGTCCGCAGCGGGCATCACGACCGCCACCTGATATTCATCTGCCAGCCTCTCCACGCAGGAATAACGGATCCAGTCCAAATGATTGCCGCCTGCGCCGTGTAAAAGATATAAGACCGCAAACTTTTTCTTCCAATCATAAACTTCCTTTGCGGCGTCCTTAAAACGTACATTAGGAAGGCAGACACTTAAAAGGGCTTCTCTTCTGAGAACTTTTGACGGATAGGATATTTGAAATAATGCCATAGTCTCCTCCTTTTAACCTTTCACCGCACCGGCAATCATACTTTCCATAATCTGTCTCTGTAAGAATAAATACACGATAATCGTGGGCAACATGCAGAGTACTAAGGCTGCAAGCATTGCCGAATAATCGAATCCAAAGGTAGTGGTAAAAAACTTCATGGTAAGCGGCAGTGTGCGGTTCTTTTCGCTTGATGTCAGAAGCAATGCAAAGACCAGTTCATTCCAATTTCCCAAAAACATCAGAATTGCCGAGCTGCTCAATGCCGGTTTCGCAAGGGGCAACATGACCGACCAGAAGGTTCTCAAAAAACCTGCTCCCTCGATCGCGGCTGCCTCTTCTAACTCCTTCGGACATCCAAGGAAGGTGCTTCTTAACAGAAACAGTGAAATGGGCATCCCAAATCCTATGTACACCAGAATCAGCCCTGCCTTGGTATCATACAGTCCCATGCGGACCATCATCAAAAAGATGGGCTGTAAAAGTGCATTGCCGGGAATCAGCATAGAAGAGATGAATATGGTAAAAATAATCCCTTTTCCAATAAAATTCTTTCTCGCAAGCACATACGCCGCCATCGCATAAATCGTCACTCCGATTACAGTGCTGACAGACGTCACAATGAGTGAATTTAAAAACCGCGCAGGTATATTTACTTTGCTTAATGCCTCCTTATACCCTCCCAGATACAGACTGGTGGGAAGAGAAAAGGATGAGGAAAGAATTTCCTTGTTGGTCTTAAACGAGGAAACAAGCACCCAGACGACCGGCAGCAGAGCGACAAACACAACAATCAGCATGACTGCATATTCAAAGACGGTTTTTCCTGCCTTATGCTTCTTTTTCATATACGCCTCCTAATCTTCTTTATCCATTGCAAACAGTTTATTACAGATCACCAGAACGCCGATTGACAGTAGCAGCAAGAGTACGCCCAGCGCATTTGCATACCCATACTGACTTGAATTCATGATTCTGTTATACATCATCATTGCCAGATTCATGGTAGCATTGCCCGGTCCTCCGTTGGTGGTGATAAAGATAGTCTCAAACTCTTTGAACACCCCTACTACCGCAATCACTACCCCCGTTCCAATGATTCTCTTTAGCAGCGGCAAATAAATGAGCAGATCGATCTGCAGATCCGTTGCCCCGTCAATCTTAGCGGATTCCGCCAGCCCTGAGGAAATCATGGTAAGTTCTGAAAAGGTAATCAGCGTAATCAGCGCCGCATACCAAAGCCAAATATTCGTGATAGAAAAAAGCGCTGTAGCTTCTTCCTGCAGCCAGTTGTGAGTCCATTTTTCCAGACCGATTCCCCGCAGGAAAGAATTTAAGATTCCCACATCGGGCTTGAATATAAAGGTAAACATTAAGGCAAGCGCTGTCTTTGAGATCATGTTGGGAATCATAAAGGAAGAGCGGACGAATTTCCATCCTTTTCTCTTTCTAAAGAGCACCAAAGAGACGATGACGCCAAAGGGTACATGTATAAAGGCGGCTGCCGCTGCCCATATCAGGGTGTTTTTCAGCGCTGTCAGAAAATCCTTGGACTGAAAAATCTTAATATAGTTATCCAGCCCCACAAACTTCATTGGTTCCATTCCGTTCCATTTCGTAAAACTGGAAACGACTGTCGTAAAAAGCGGTACTGCAAACAGCAGGCAGAATACGGCTGCCGTCGGAATCAGAAATAAAATAATCCATATTTTTGTACTTGTACTATTCTTTCTCAAATCTGCCTCCGTTCCACATGCCTAAAGCATAGCTTTCTGATTAGAACGGGGGTTGTACCCTAAAAGCACAATCCCCGTAACCTTTATTCTTCGTACTGTTTTACTGCATCGTCCATAATCTGAATGAACTGGTCCATATCAATAGAGCCCTGTACCAGCGCAGGCAGATCTGTGGTAAATACTTCGTTTAAGATAATCGAGTTCCATTGTGTCTGATAGTTGGGAATTACATGATCGATATCCTTGAACATATCTGCGTATTCCTTCATCGTGGGCATTAAGTTATTATAAGTTTCCTCCGGAAGTTCAACCTTGCTGGAATAGCCTCCGGTAAGCTCAAAATAGCGGATTACATGCTCCTGCGTGCTTAAAGTCTTCATATATTCTACCGCTGCCTCGATTTCCTCTTCTGTAGCGCTGGCACTGATTACGCGTCCTACCTGGTTCCAGGAATATACCACGGTCTTACCGGGCAGCGTGGTAAATCCCACATGCTGCTCAAACCCTTCCGGAGAATAATTTGTGTCGCGCAGCGTCTCCATCATCCATGCGCCATTGATCATCATGGCTGCTTCTTCATTGGTAAAATGATTTTGTGCCAGTGAATAGTCGCCTCCGATGGCATCAGGGTTACAATACTGGAACAACTTTACATAAACCTCCATCATTTCACGAAATTCTGGCGTATCATATGTTTCCGGGAAGCTAAGATTCATAAAGTCAATTCCTTCCTGACTGGAAGACATATAACTGGTTGCAATAATCATACTAGTCCATGCAGAGCCTGCCGTCTGCAGGGCTAACGGCGTGATCCCGGCTGCCTGCAGGGTATCGCACGCTTCCCAGAATTCATCCCATGTTTCGGGAAAACTCTCGATTCCTGCCTTTGCAAACAAATCCTTATTCCAGAAAATTCCAACCGGACACATGGCTGCCTCAGGCACCATATAAATTGCTCCATCGTCTTCTATAAACTGCTCTGTGCAATCATCCTCCAGACGCGCCTTCCACTCAGGGTCTGCATCGATATAAGGCTTTACATCTACCAGACGCCCATTATTTTTCAAGGTGTTATATAAAGAAATCTCTCCACCTGCATCAAAAATTGTGGGAAGCTGGTCTGCTGCGTTAAGCATTCTGAGCTTATTATTATAGTCGGGGGAACTTCCCTGCATCCACTCCACATCTACCGCATAAGTTCCTTTATTGTTATTATTGAAATCATCCACTACCTCTCTATAAAAATCCTCCAGACCTGTTCCCTGATCCCCTAATTCCAGATAAGTAAAAGTGATTTCTCCTCCTTCTCCCACATCAGAATTGCCGGAATCCTCTGTTCCTCCATTCTCCTGTGTTGTCTCCGTGCCGCCCTCCGCTGCCGGCGCCCCGCTTCCACATGCACTCAAAGTAACGATCATGGACATCGCCAATACAAGCGCTGTCAGTTTTTTAACTTCATCTCTTATCCTCCTTTATGTTGTTTACCTATTGTTCCGCTTGATAGGTAGAGTATAACAGTTTTGTTCTTTTTACCTGTAGCAAAAATAAAATGCAGAATATAAAAAAATAAACTCCTGTAAATATACTTTTTGATATTTACAAAAGTTTATTTTTTGATATTTCTCTTTTCCTATTCGTCAAACAGCTTTTTTCGGGGATATGAGAGGCAGATAGAGCGTGCATAAGGTTCCCCCGCCCTCCGGCACGGAATACACGATATCAAACGCCTCTCCATACTTCATCCGCATTCTGGTCACAATATTATAGATGCCGAATCCTCCTTTTTCCGTAACCAGACTTTCCTTCAATCCATCCGGCGCCATCTGCTTAAGATGATTTAACTGATGCTGCTTTTCCTTCTCAATTGATTTCCCATTATTGTAAACGGAAAAGCAGATTCTTCCCTCCTGCAGCCCTGCGCTGATGAAAATAACGCCTTCTGACTGCATGCCTGCAAATCCGTACTTTACGCTGTTTTCCACAATCGGCTGTAACAAAAGTTTCATGGTCTGATAGTTCTTCACGTCCTCCTCACATTTCACCTGATAACGGAACTTATCCCCAAAACGCATTTTCTGAATCTCCAGATAAGACGCCACATGCTCCAATTCTTCCTCCACCGTAAGCATTCCATCACCCTTATTTAAGCTGATCTTCAAAAGCCTGGACAAAGCATGGATCATATTCATGATTTCCTTCTGCTTTGCAATACGTGCCATCATATAAATATTATCAAGTGTATTATAGAGGAAGTGAGGATTTAATTGATAATAGAGAGAATCCAGCTCCAACGACCAGACCTCCCTCTCCTTTTCCTTCACCTTCAGCACAAGCTGTTCCATGCGGGAAAGCATGCTGTTGTAGGAGCTTCCTATCGTATCAAGCTCCGTCCTCGTATTGATCTTAATTTTGTCATCAAAGCTGCTTCCATCAAAATGCTCCATGGTCTGGCTGATCTCTGAAATAGGCTTCGTAAAATGATATGCCATTCCCAAACTGGCAGCGGCGGCTATCAGAAACATCACGGCAGCTATCAGAAGTAACGTCAGATTTACCAGCCTGGTCATCTCGTAAATCACATTGTCAGGAACCTCCGTAACCACTGTAAGTCCAAACCCAGGTTCATAGCAGGAAAATAAAATTCCGCCCTGCACCGGATTTACCTCAATTTCTGATTTTTTAGAAAAATCCAATACCTCTGCAATCCGTTTGATCTGCTCCTGCTGTTTTTCTTCGTCTCCCTTTTCCCAGCCTTTTTCATAACAAAGCTGCCCTTCTCCATCAAAGATATAATAAAACAACTGCTCGGAAGCATCTGCCTTCTTCATAGCCTCCTCCATCAAATAAGAATTCATCTGAAGAATCAGAACACCCGAAAGTTCCGGTCGGTCCACATTTCTCACATTCCTGATCAAAAAAATACCAGTCTCTCCCGTTCCGAAAATCGTATCCTCCGTCCAGACCCACTGCAATTTTCCATAGCTTTCCTGCGTTGCTAAAAACAGCTTGCTCGCCTCATAAGCATCCCATGAAAAGGTAAGCCCGCGATTTCCTTTTATGTAAGCATGTCCCTTATTGTCCAGATACACGCCATTTTTCACATACTTACTGCTGATACGGTTCCACACATTAGACATCCGGCTCTCTTCCAGATAGGTAAGCGGTGTGGGCTCCAGCGAACGCTGAATGACAGAATCAAAAACAAAGCTCTCTGTTTCTGATTCAATTTTAGAAAAACCCTCCTCTACATAGCTATTTAAAATTCTGCTGGAGAGGCTATATGTTTCAACTGCCGATTCTTCTTCTGCAAAAGGATGCCGGACAATCCTATATTTTCCTCCAGCAAAAGCTGGCGCCAGTTCTCATGTTCCTTTTGCAGCGCCGTTTCTTTGCTTATCTTCTTTTGAAGTTCCCCCATCACCTGCTCCAGCTTTTCTTCCTCTATGGGCTTGAGCAGATAGGAGAACGCTCCCCTTTCACAGGCAATGCGCGCATATTCAAAATCCCTGTAAGCGCTCATAATAATGAATTGGAGATCTTCCTTGATTTGTTTCCCTTTCTCAAGAAGCGCCAATCCACTCATCTCCTGCATCTGGATATCTGTGATCACCACATCCGGCTGCTTTTCTTTAATCAATTCCAAAGCCGCCTCTGCACTGGTCGCAGTGCCCGCGACCTCACACCCCATGCTTCCCCAATCATAGGTTGTCTCTAATCCCTTCAATATGATCCACTCGTCATCCACCAAAATCAGCTTCAGCATGAAGTCCCTCTCCTTAAAATAACAGCGCACCAAGCAGCTTGGGAAGCACCACCGACATTCCCACACCATAAAGCAAATCCAGCCAGACCATAGAGCCGATTGCCCCTAAATAAATCAGACCGATAAAGGGCGCCGTCACGATTTTCGCAAACACCCCGACTTCTTTATTTTTAAGCACGCTCGCCACCAGCGCCTGGGCATCCCCTGTGCTGGGAAAGGCATGCATCAGAATCGATACGCCCAGCCAATAGAGCAGCCAGCTGCTTACAGTGACATAAGGACCCAGCGTGCCGCCAACATAGTTGTAGTCAAATACATTGGCATAGGCAGGCAGCGTGATCAGCATGCCAAGGATGGTATTAAAAAAGAACGGACCTAAACTTGTAAGCAGATTTTTCCATGGGTTGGAAGTGGCTTCATGCAGGACGTAACCGCAGGGATTGCTCACCTGAAAGTATTTCACCTCATAGACCGGTATCCTGCAGATCCTGCAGCAGATCTGGTGTGCCAGCTCATGCACGGCAACCCCCGGAAAAGTTACAATCGATATTAATATCCCCGGTATAATCATCTTTATCGCCTCCTATTCCCCTATATAATAGTCTTCCAGCGTTATCTTTCCGTCAAGGAAGTCATAAAGGTCGTCGTCAAATTCATATCCTTCGTCTTCATATTCTTCCACCAGCTCCCACGCTTCCTCTAACCTGTCGTTCGCCGCCAGTGCGACCGCGTAGGTATCCACCACGAAATTACCCTCCGGGTATGCCTCGTAAGCCCTCCGTGCATAATCCATGCTGTCCTTTACGTTTCCCTGGGCAAGTTCCAGCGTGGCGTAAGCCCGCAGGATGGAATAGTCCTCTTTATTCGTGGCATAGACCGCCTCTAAGATTTCCCTTGCCTTATCAAGATCTCCCTGCCTGCGGCGGTAAACGGCAATCTGCGCCTGGGCTTCATAATAACAGGGATTAATCGCCACACATTCCTCCAGATATGCGATACTGCTCTCTGCGTCCTCTGTGGTACTCCCCAGATAATAATAAAGCAATGCCTGGTCATAGTCCTCATCCCCTAAGTACGCCGAAAGCTTTTCCCGATAAGCACTCAGTATGACGGAGACATCCTCCTCATCTTCCCATTCGTCAGCCAGCTCCTGCCAGATACTGTCGCTTAACTCAAGGGTGTCATAATAGGTATTGAGTTCATCTATGTATCCGTTGATCCGGTAATATGCCTTATCAGGCACTTCTTGTCCTACTAAAAAGTTTTCTATGGCGTAGGCGGCATATTCATAATAACTGTACCGCATCGCCACGTCTGTAAGTTCTATCGCCACATCTATATTGTCAGGATTTTCATCCAGAATGGAGACCAGATTATCCATGATTGTTATTACGAACCCTTCCTCCGAGGTCTCCTCCGCGTTTTTGTAGGAAAAGACATTTACAAATCCTCGCATAGAAGGCAGAATCGTGAACACCATGAGGAAAAGGGTAATCGCCGCAAATAAATAGAACACTGGCGGTATCTTTAATTTAATCAGTTCTTCCCTGCACTCCTTACATAATTCTGAAGCAGGATTCTCACTCCTGTCTATGGTTCTGCGCCTGCACCTCTTACATAGACCGTAATCCATCTGCTCAAAGGGGTTTCCCGTATATCCATACAGGTTCTCCCCGCCATCTCCCTGTCCATAGCTTTGACTTTCGTTTTCCATGGTCCCCTCCTTTTTCTCCCAGGTTTCTGTCTCTACAACATTTCCTGATCATAAACGGCTCTCTCGCCGCCAATAAATTTCCCTCTTGTCCTGGCACAAACCAGATGCGCCTGTCCAATCTCCTTGACAGATAATCGGACCGGAACCGCCACTTCCGCAAGGTGCATGCCGATCAGCGTATCGCCGATATCCATTCCCGCCTGCGCCCTGATATGCTCCACTGCCGCAGGATGGGAAAACCGCTTGTAAGCCATAGTCCCGAAAGATCCTCCTGCCTTGGGCTGAGGAACCACATTGACGATAGGCAGCCGCTCTCTTTTGGCAAGCTCCTTTTCAATGATGACCGCCCTGTTTAAATGTTCGCAGCACTGCGCGGCAAGATAAAGACCGTTTTCCCTGACGGCATCATAGATACCCTCAAATACCGCTTCCGCCGTCTCTAAGCTGGAAGAAGTCCCTATCCTCTCTCCCGTCACCTCGCTGGAAGAACACCCCACCACCAGGATATCTCCCTTCTCCAGATGTGCCTTGCCAATCAATTCACAGGCTGCCCCTCGTGCTTGTTCCTTAATTTCTCTTAAGAATGTTTCTTCCATTTCCCTGCCTTCTTTCCTAATTTTTATTCAAAAATCCCTGATACATCTTTACATAATCTGCGGGACGCATCTGCCTTTTCATGGTACGCAGCCCCTCCACCCCTAAATCCTCTTCTGCATTGAGCCACCTATACTGCTGCGGCAATAACTGGATCAGCTGATTTCTGGTGTAAACAGATAAACCTGTCAGACACTTTACCTGCTTTACCAGTGCAAGGTCAAACGTATCTTCGCTCAAAGGATATCCTGCCGCGATGGCAAAAGGTTCATCATCCACCCTCACCAGAACACCTGTTACATCCAATTGTCCGCTATTGGTAAGCAGAAGATGTCCCGCCTGTTCATCCTTAAGTCCGGCTTCTTCTTTAGAACGCCTTTCCCAAAACCGGTTCACCTCCAATACATCCCGCAAAACATATGCATCCAGCTTCTTTGCGTCCAGCCTGTAATCGATCTTTATGCGGTTGATATGATTCCGCTGACCAGAAAATTTCTTTCCTTTAAGCTCCTGCTGCTGCCGTCTGTCATACAGATATTCCGTGTCATTCTCACATTCCCGGATTGAAAATTGCCCCGGGAAATCCTGCTCTAAGAGATCCCGGTCCTGCTCCCTCATATAGTAGAACACAGCTTCCTCATCTTCTGCAAGAACCTCTTTTACCAAACGCTTAACTGCCTTCGTCTCTCCGCACGGAAAAAACCAGGCATGTTCTCCCCGCAGTCCGAATTTTACCGTGAAAGCCTGCTCATCCATATGAATTTGCAGCCCCATTTCCTTCTTCCAGATATAAAGAGAGGCAAATGCATGGGATGCCGCCTTGTGCCCGTATTCTTTTCTTATTTTGTCCACCTGGCGTTTCATGGTAAGCTCAGGTTCCTTTAACTGTATCATAATTTTCTTACCTTGTCTGCTATAATTTCGCCGTCTTTAAGCGGAAAAGTAAAAATGCCGGAGGTTCCTTCCCGGCGAATCTGTCCACAAATCAATTCAACTTTTTCATGCCCATTTGTATAAATACATTCATATCCCCAAAAGGCGCGCAGAATCAGATCCGCTTCCTTACAATTCATCCTGTCAGTGATTGTATAGTCCTTTTCTTCTGGCATCTTCAGGTATTCTCCCTCCCCCTGCACCTTCGCCTTATTCCAGAGCCGGTCAAAATCCCGTACCAGACGTTCCATGAGTTCCGGCAGCGTCTGATGCAGCCGCAAAGTAAGTGTTTCCAGATTGTCTGTTCCGTATACCGGAACCTCCTTTTGCAGTAAAATATCTCCTTCGTCAAATCCCTTTGCAACTTTATGTACGGTGATGCCGCTTTTGGTCTCGCCTTTTAAAATGGCTATGGGCATAGGCCATGCCCCCCGCCCCTTTGGCAGAAGGGACGGATGGATATTGACCATGGGAAACTCCTCCCCGCTCCTTACCGGAATGCGGTGATAATATCCCCCGCAGACAGCCAGGTCAAACCCTGCTTTTTTCCAATCATCCAAATCCTTCTCTTTTATCTTCCCAATCTTTAAAGGGATCTTATGCTCCGACGCAAAACTACAGACTTTTACGTTGAACTCCGTCACATTATCGGTACTGCATGTTACAATCTGCCCCACCTCACACAACCTGGACAATTCCAGAAGCGCCGGATAAAAAAGATCAATCCCAATATACACAATCCTCTTTTTCATCTTTTCCTCCATTCCGAAGCGTCACAAATTCTTGACCATAGAAAGTATATTTTTTCCGTCTTCGCAGCGATAAGTCACTTCATCCATCATCTTCTTTACCATCAGGATGCCTAACCCCCCTATGGGACGCTCCCTCGCAGGCAGCGATGTGTCTGCGTCTTCCTTTGCAAGAGGATCAAAAGGGATCCCTTTATCCAGAAACTGAATGAGGACCTTCCCCTCTTCCCTGCTGACCGCACAGCGGATTGTCACCTCTCCATCACTGGAAGGATAAGCATAATGAGCAATATTGACATAAATTTCCTCCACCGCGATTTCCACTTGGGATACCGCCTTAAGAGGGCAATTTGCAGCTTCCATCTCTCCGCGGACAAACGCCTGCACCTTTTCAAGCTCCTTTGCCTCTGCCCGTAATTTCAATTCTTTCATATTTTCCAGCGCCTTTCATTCTTGATCCAAAACCTGCACCGCCAGCATGGTGATATCGTCAAACTGCATTGCTTCTCCTACAAACCGGTCGATGTCGTTCTTGACCCCTTCGATCAGATTCTTAGGATTTGCATCCGGCGCTTTGTTTAACGCCTCCATCATACGCCCTGTGCCAAACAAGGTCTGAACCGCATCCGTCGCCTCCGGCACGCCGTCTGTATAGACAAATAGTGTATCCCCGGCATGCAGTTCAAATTCATATTCCCTGTAACGGGCATTTTCCATCCCTGCCAGTACGAATCCATGAGGCTCCTTAAATAATTCAAAGCTGCCTCCCTTTCGCCTGATTGCAGGATATTCGTGCCCGGCATTCGCCGCCCTCACTTTGCCTGTGGAAATTTCATATACGCCCAGCCACACGGTAACGAACATTTCCGCCTCATTGTTTTCACACAGCTGATTGTTGACCGCCTCCAAAGCAGCCTTAGGCGAGGTTCCCATCATCATCTGGTTCTTGATCAGCGTCTTTGTTATAACCATGAACAGTGCCGCAGGAACGCCCTTACCGGACACGTCAGCGATCACCAGTGCCAGATGGTCCTCGTCTACCAGAAAGAAATCATAGAAGTCTCCCCCCACTTCCTTCGCCGGGTGCATAGAGGCAAAGATATCGAATTCTTTTCTGTCAGGGAAGGGCGGAAAGATCCGGGGCAGCATATCCGCCTGAATCTGGGTGGCAACGTTCAGTTCTGCGCCGATGCGTTCTTTTTCCGCCGTCACAAAAGTGATATCTTCAATGTATTGATTGATATCCTCTTCCATCTGGTGAAACGCATCGAAAAGATTCTCTATTTCATCCCCCGTCCGTATCTTAAGTTTGTCAAATACAAGGATTTCTCCTTCCTTTGATCCTTCCGCTTTTTTCTGCACGTACTGGGATGCCGAAAAAGTAAGCATGTCGATGGGTCTCACCACCGCCCTGTTCATCCAGTAGATGACAAAAAGGGTCAGGATTACGGTGAGCACAGCCAGCAGTACCACCAGTTTTAAAAGATAGGCATATCTCTCCTTCATCACCGCTTCCATGGAAATATCTACCATGGCATGGGCAATCACATTTCCCCCCTCATCAAAAATCGGCGCACCGGCGGAACAGAGCCAGCCAAACGCATCGGTGTCCGTGATATAGGCAGGGAATCCGCCTTCCGGGTGCGCCAGCGCCTCATAATTCTGCTCGTACACGATATCCCATGTGCCGGCAGGGCACGCCCATTTTGATGTATCTGCATCCACAATATAAACGCAGGTCTTTGACTGCTGGTCCATATAGACAATATAGAGCGATAATACGGAATTTGCCTCCTTGACCCTATTTAATGTGTCAAAAAGCCGCTGATAATCTTCTCCCTTTAAAGCGTCATACTCCGCTAAATAAGCGGCATGCTCTTCCTCGCTCTCCCATTCCGGCGCCGGATCTGCAAGATAGATTTCCTTAAAAGCTTCTGTATAATACGCCGTCAGATCCTTGTCCACCACAGCCGCCGCTGTTTTTGCCACACTCATGGTCACCTGACTATAATAATTATCTACCGTATTTGAAAAAATATAATAACTCACAAAAGCGGCTGCCGCTGCCAGCAAAAAAGCAAACAGCAGAATCATCATGGCTACTTTCCTGCTTAGGGAACATCGGACCTTCTTCATATGGATACCTTTAAATTTTTACCACCAGCGTATTAAATCCCTGATACCGCCGGTAATAAAATTCTTTTCCTTTCTTTTTAATGACGTTGATTCCAAGGACGTCGAAGTCGAAGGGATCTTCCGTCTCCTTCTCCTCTTGCGCAAAAGGATTGAAAGAAACGGCATTATCACGGATATGGAGCTCAAACAGTCCATCTTCCTTTAAAAGCAACGTCACCTGAATATACCCGCGCTCGTCCTTAAACCCATGTTTCATAATCGCCACGCACAGTTCTTCCACCGCCATATTCATGAAATATTGTTGCTGCGCCGTACTTCCCCATTTTTCACAGAAGATACCAATCTCTGAAAGCAGCGGCGTCAAATCCTCGCTGCTGTTTCTGATGATCCTGTAGTAAATCTTTTCTTCATCAAAAACCGTCTCCCTTTCACGGCACAGCCGCTGCCAGAGATACAGCAAAATCAATGACAATACCTCCGTCGCCGGAAACAGCCACCAGAAGCCATAAGTTCCCATTTTGGAAAATAAAAAGAGCAAAGGCAAAAGAACCAATGTGCCCCTGAGAAGGACAAGCACAAAAGCACTTTTTTCCCTGCCTGCAGATTGATAATAGGTTTCCAGAAGAATACTGATTCCTGCGGCAAGGGTACCGCTTACATAGACCTGCAGTGCATAAACGGCAACTTTAAGACTTGATTCGTCATGAATACCGAAAATGCCGCAGACCTGCCCTGCAAAGATAAACAATAAAAGCCCCACCATGATTCCTGCCGCCGTCCCAAAGCGCAGGCTCTTGTACAAGACTCTCCTGCACTCTTTCCGGTTCCTCTCCCCATAATAAGTACTCACCAACGGCTGCATTGCCTTCCCGGTTCCTTCATATAAATAGAGAATAAAATAGGACACATTCTGTATCATATCAAACACGCCCACCATCAGACTCCCGCCCATTTTCATCAAGGTGCGGTTTGCCAGCAGCAGAAAGAGCATCGTAAGCAGATATTGGGAAGAAGTGGAAAATCCCGTTTGATAACATTTTAAGCTTCCATGAAAATCCGGTTTCCATGGAAAAAGACACAGCACGCCCTTCTTTTTCACCATTCCTGCAAGATAGATGCACAGCGAGACCATAAGACCGATAATGGTTGCCCACGCCGCCCCCACGACTCCCTGGTGAAGAAAAAGGACGAACACGATATTAAGCGCAATGTCCGTAAGATTCCCTGCCGTAAAACCAAAACTGGCAAGTTTTTCTTTGTCATCATTGCGCAGGTAATAATTCAAAATATAAGTGACAAAGAACAAAGGAATAAACGTGACGATCAATTTCACATAACTGCGGCACGCCGCATAAACTTCCGCTTCAGAGGAGCCTGCCCCTAAAATTGCCAGGAGTTGTTCCATAAGCAGATTCCCAAGTAAGGCGAGGATTACGCCCAAAAGGAAAGCTGCCGTCATGATTCCCTGAAATCCCCTGCGCGCTTCCTTCTCCTGCCCCTGTGCAAGCTGTCTCGAAAACCGGACCGCACCGCCTGCGCCAAGTCCATGCATGATCAGATTGATGACCATAAAAACCGGAAGCGTCAGGCTGATTGCCGCCAGTCCCGTCACGCCCATGCGGTTGCCGATCACGATAGCATCCGCCATATCCCCAAGGGCAAGCGCCGCCGCTGAGATCAAAGCTGGAAAGAACTGCCCAAGGAACATTTTTGAACTGAAATAATCTTCTTCTTTTCGTCTCATTGTCTACTCAATGGTCAGAATATCCACAAACCCAGTCACTTGAAATACATCCATGATCATTTCATTTGCATTTTTAACGACCATGCTGCCCTGCTTGTTCATCTTTTTCTGTGCTGACAGAAGAACACGCAGACCGGCGGATGAAATATATTCCAGTTCTTTTAAATCCAGAATCAAAGTCTGTATGTCAGCCGTCAGCTCCTCCGCAATTTTGTTTTCAAGTTCCGGCGCCGTATTCGTGTCAAGCCTTCCCTCCAGCGCAAGTGTGAGCACTTCCTTTTCTACGTTTTTTGTAATTGTCATTTTTCTAAAGCCTCCTGTTTTTCTCTCTACTTTTATTCTAACTGCATTATGCGCCCAGGTCAAAATATTCTACGGATTCCGCAAAATTTTCCTCCCCGGCGCACACAGAAACCTTGTATCCGGGAATATCATATTCCATAATGCGGCAGGAAAGGATTCTTCCATCCCGGCACACTTTCACTCCTTCCTGCCCTATCAAAAATATAAATCTGTCGAAGGATAGGCGCATCCCCTCTCCGGTCATCTTGATATAACTCTCTTTCATCGTCCAGATCCGAAAGAACCGCTCATCCCGCTCCTGTCCCGTGCCTTCTTTGATATATGCCGCCTCGTCCTTATGAAAGAACCGCTCCGCCACCCCTTCGGGCGCTCTCACAATCTTTTCCACATCACATCCCACTTCCGTTTCCGCCGCCGCACAGATGACCAGATTTCCCGAATGGGATAGGTTGAAAAAGACCCCCTCCGCCCTAGGCTTCCCATCCGCACCCACGCAGAC
The DNA here is from genome assembly GCA_949878435.1 of uncultured Lachnospiraceae bacterium. Lineage (GTDB taxonomy): Bacteria > Bacillota > Clostridia > Lachnospirales > Lachnospiraceae > Suilimivivens. The sequence goes on along the minus strand of CATLAK010000016.1, from coordinate 39,471 downwards.
CTTCCCGGGCAAAGCCCCGTGAAGGGGCAGGACTTTGTTAAGCATAAGCCCCGCCCCAAGGCTCCTTTTGCGGTCTTCCGCTTTTAAGTATTTTTGGATTCTGTCTATCCGCTCATCTGTCAATGTATCAAGTATGTGCGGCTCCCCTTTCGGGTCCGGCAGATTTGCAATATCCGCTGCATATACGTGTACCATATCCCGCCCCCATCTGTTTTCCGGCAAGCGCGTTTCATTGCGCCATTCTCTTACTCGAATCTTTACTCGAAAAATCCCAGTTTGTCAAGAGCATCGATGGCATTTTCCAGATATTTGTCGTCTGTGATCGGCCATTTATAGTCAAGGCGGTATAAGACCTCGGTGGTAAACTGATTTTTATAGCCCACCGTATAGACCTGATCCTCATCCCTGGAAGCGTAGGCAATCAGCCCCGAAACCGCTTCGCTGTCCTCGTGGGACGCCGCATAATCGTTGACCGCCTGCTGGAATGTCTCATCGCTTACAATCTGAATCTCAAATCCATGATTGCGCATTGCATAAATCAAATCGCCCATAAAAATATGGTGACTGTTGCATGCGTGATAAACGGTGAAATTCTTATCTGTTCCCGCCAGCTTCAAGATAGCTTCCGCCGTAGAATCGATGGGCGAAAATTCTGCGCTTTCGTTCATGCCGCTTATGGGGAACATTCCCACCGCCACATACCCGCGCACGCCCCGTAAAAATCCATTGGTGACGAAATTAATCTGGAACTCTCCGTCCGAATTACGGCTCATCAGGTTGCCCACACGGATGATTTTTGCATCCAGTCCGTTCTGGACTGCTTCTAACAGATAACGCTCTGCCAGGAATTTGGTGCGGATATACTCGTTTGTGATCCGCTGTCCTATGTAAAGCTCATGCTCGCAAAGATCTCTGTCCATGCCGGGCTTATCGCCCATTCCTTCTCCTGCCACGGATACCGTGGATATCTGAATCAATCTCCTGTCCAGCTCGCTGCACAAGGCAATTAAATTTCTCACTCCATCCACATTGATTCTTTGAAGGGTATCGTCCGACGAAAAGTGCTTTACACACGCCGCACAGTTGATCAGTGTCCTAAACGGATATTCTTTCAACCCTTCCAACGATTTCTGATCTGTGATGTCGCCATCTATACAGAAGATTCTCTTTCCGAAAAGCTCTGTGTGAGGATCGTCAAAATAGTACATCAGCATGTTCATCAGCCGCTTTTCACAGGACGGGTACTTACCTTTGCGCACCAGCGCATATACATTTCCCTGACCAGAATCAAGGAACGCCTTCAGCACATGGATGCCAAGGAACCCTGTAGCGCCGGTCAAAAGGATATCTCCCAGCTCTTCTTTCTTTACCAGATCGGCATTCTTTGCCCTGTTAGGGAAGAGAATGCGGTTGATCTTCTCATAGGGATAAGAAGAGATTTCGTCTTTTTCTTCGGTTTCTTCCACGGAGTCCTGATTCACCCACGCGGAAAGCTGCCTTACCGTAGGATATTTGAAAATGTCTGCGTACACCAAAGGTATCTTTTTCGCCAGACAGAGCACCGCAATCTTGGATGCGGTCAGGGAGGTTCCTCCAAGTTCAAAGAAATTATCGTCTATTCCAACTCTATCCATGCCCAGCGCTTTTTCAAATATCTCGCAAAGCTGTGCCTGAGCGGCATTTACCGGCGGTTCGTATCCTTCTCTTTCCGTCCCCATATCAGGCGCAGGAAGAGCCCGCTTATCAATCTTTCCTCCCGGCGTAACCGGCATGCTGTCAAGATGCATGTAGAATGCAGGCAGCATATATTCCGGCAGCAGAGGTTTTAAAAATTCCTGCCAAATCTGGACATCCGGAGATGCCCCTGTATAGTACGCCACAATATACTTGTTTCCGCTCTTTTCAACGACATTAACCGCCGCTTCCCGTATTCCTTCATAAGACAGGACAGCGCCCTCGATCTCGCTTAACTCCACTCTGTATCCCCGGATCTTTACCTGGGAATCGATTCTTCCGATATACTCGATATTTCCGTCGCCCTTCATGCGCACCATGTCGCCGGTGTGATACATTCTGGCATCATCCGCGCAGGTCTTAAAGGGATTCTCCACAAAGGATGCGGCTGTCTTTTCCGGCAGGTTATGGTATCCCCTTGCAATCTGCCGCCCCGCATGGCACAGTTCGCCGGGCGCTCCTACCGGCAGGCGGTTCTGCTTTTCATCCAGAATGTAGCTGCGCACATTCATCTGGGATCTGCCTATAGGAATATTCTTATAGTCCTTATCCACCACAAACTCCGTGGAAGAAACCGTATTTTCGGTAGGACCATAACCGTTGATCATGGTATAACTCCGATTATAATAGCGCTTGAATTTCTCACCTCCAAGGGTCATGTAACGCAGGGCGCAGGGCTCTGTCAGCACTTCCGCCACAAGTTCTCCCATCTGGGTGGGGAAAGTGACCATAGTAATCTTTTCCTTCTTAATGGTCTCCGCCACCTTAAGCGCATCCTTCCGTATGGATTCCGGGAAGATGTACAAAAGCGCTCCCACCGCAAGAGGGGCAAACAGGTCGTGGACGGACGCATCGAAGCAGAAGCTTGCAAACTCAGAGCAGATATCCTCAGGGATCATCTTAAGGGCAGAAACCATATACATAATCAGGTTCACCAGATTTCTCTGTTCAATCATAACGCCCTTCGGCTTTCCGGTAGAACCGGAAGTATAGATCATATAGGCAAGATTTTCAGGGCTCGGGGGTGTAAGTTCTGCAGTCAGCCGATAATTTTCTCCTTCCTTCACCATATCGTCCAGCCACAGCACATTTCCTTTATAAAAATCCATCAGGCCGGCATATTCCCTCACGGCAAGAAGGTTATCCGCGCCGGAATCGCTGAGCATATATTCCAGCCGTTCCTGCGGATATTCCGGGTCTAAGGGCACATAAGCGCCGCCCGCTTTCATGACGCCCACGTATCCAATTACAAATTCTCTTGTCCTTCCCGAAAGGATTCCCGCCACTTTTTCAGGTCCGAACCCGTTTTCCGTTAGCTTAGCTGCCACATAATCAGACAGTCGGTCCAGCTCCTCATAGGTGATCGTTCCGTTTTCATCCCGCACTGCTCCCCTGTCAGGGTATAGAGCTGCTGCCCGTTTAAACAAATCCACAAAGGTCTTTCCGGTATATGCCGGGTCGTTCACCATTTCTTTTTCTTCTTCAAATAACAGCTGAATCTGTCCTGCGTTCTTTTCCTTTGCAAGCCCCCGCGTCACTTTGGAGAAGTTTTCCAATATAAAGTCTATGGACTCAGGTTCAAAAAGGTCTTTCCTGTATTCCAGATCGTAGACGAACCTGCCTTCTTCTAAGCTGATGGAAAGGGACACGGGCTCCTTCGCCGCATTTAAGGCAAGGGGGATCTCCTCCGCCTTCTCCTCCCCGATGGTGTCAAAGACAAAGTTGTCTCCCTGATAGACCAGCATGGCGTCCGGCTGAATATGGCAGCGTCTGCTGATCTCCGAGAACGGATAAATATCATAATCCATGGCATTCATCAGCTGATCTTGCAGGGTACCGAAATAGCTTCCTAAGTCCTCCTTCATCCGGCACCGCACCGGAAGGGTCTTCACCAGCATGCCCACGGTCTCTGCTAAGCGGGAGTCATTGCGCCCATGGTAGATGGTAGTAAAGACTGCCTCATCCTTGAAATGATACTTGCCAAGCAGCATGCCGAAAGCTCCGATGAAAAATACATTCTCGGTGATTCCATACTTTTCACAGACCGTCTTCACCTGTTCCGGGTTCAAGTCCTTATCTATAAACCTTGTATTGCCCACTGCCGGCTTTTCATCCTTTTTATCAGGATAAAAGCTGGTATCGCCGCCGCATTCCCCGAATTCTGCAAGGTAGAACGCCTCTGCCGCTTTGTAGGCTTCCGAGTTTACCGCCGCCTCATGATCCAGCGCGGCATCATAGCTGGTATAGACTTCCGCATGAATCTTTTCTCCGCTGTAGGCAAGGTTGATCTGTTCAATAAGGATCTCTAAGGATGTTCCATCGGCAATCAGGTGATGAAGATCCATGAACAGGTAATTGCCCTCCATCGTCCTGTAAATCTCAAACCGGCACAATGGTTCACCAAACAAACCATAAGGGCGCACCAGCTTGGTCTGGTCCATGCCGTTTATGATTTCCACCTTAGACGGCAGGGTGTCGTTTCTTCTCTGCCTGATTTCCCCATCTTCATCCATGAACAGCTGTACCTTTAAGTAGGGATGTGCATCGATTACCTGCTCTGCGGCACTCTTCAACCGGTCAATATCCACCTTATCGCCTAATTTTAACAGATACGGGATATTGTAAACCGTGGTGCCCATGTTGGCGGTACAGTCGATGAATACCCCCATCTGCGTATTGGTCAGGGGATAAACCTCCTGCACTTCATGCTTTCCTGCCGCCGTGCTTCCCAAAACAAATTTCTCTAACTGCAGGATAGTGGCATTCTTCTTTAAATCCGCCGTCTTGATTACAATATCAAATTCTTTGGCGAGCAGCACATTTAACCGGATGGCGCTGATGGAAGTAAGCCCTGCAAAATAAATATCCGTGGTAATGCCAAATTCCCTGTGTCCTACTGCCTCCGCCACACATTCAAAAATGCGTTTCTGGATTTCCGTCTCAGGTGCAACCAATTCCTCCTGTTTCTTTTCCGGCTTAGGAAGGGCACGCTTGTTGACCTTCTGGTTCTGATTTAAAGGAATCGCATCGATCTGCATGGTAACTGCCGGAACCATGTAAGGCGGCTTGGTCTCCAATATGAACCTGCCAAGCGCCTCTGTATCCACCGGCTGATCTGACACCACGTATGCCGCGATATATTTGCCGCCTCCCTTTTCATCAAAGGCTGCCACGGTGGCGTCCTTGATGCCGGGAAATCTGCGGATGATTTCTTCCACTTCCGTAAGCTCGATACGGAAACCTCTGATCTTTACTTGGGCATCCTTCCGCCCCACGAACTGAATCATGCCGTCAGGCAGGAAACGGACGATATCTCCTGTGCGGTACATACGCTGATAATCCGCTTCCTGTGTATAAGGATTGGTGATGAATACTTCCTCCGTCTTTTCCGGACGGTTCAAATAGCCCCTCGACACTTGCAGACCGGAAATCAACAGTTCTCCGCAGGCACCCACAGGAAGCCTGTGCCCCTGCTGGTCCACAATATATAATTTCAGATTATCCAGCGATTTCCCAATGGGAATATTATCGTAAAACTTATCCACCCATAAGGTAGTGACCGCTACCGTACATTCTGTAGGTCCGTAAATATTGTAGAATTTATAATCCTTGGGCGGCTCTAAAGGCACCAGCTTTTCCCCGCCTACAGACAAATGTTTCAGTGATTTGTTCTCCATGCTCATGGCGAACTGCCGTCCCACCTGGGTGGTCATAAAGCTGTTGGTAATGCCGTTTTCTTCAAAATAGCGGTTCAATTCCATGAAATCCAGACGGATATCCTCCCCGATGATATGGAGCTGCGCCCCCGCCGTGAGAGTGCAGAAAATATCCATCATGCTGGCATCAAACCCAAAGGACGCATACGCCGCCATGCGGCAGTCCTGGTTCAGCTGATAATAGCGGTGATACCACCTGCAGTAGGCAGTGATGTTGCCGTACTCCAGCATACACCCCTTGGGAACTCCGGTAGAACCGGAGGTGTACAGCAGCACGAACATATCTTCCGGCTTTGCCTTGGGAAGCCGGATATCCGTCTTGGGCAGTTCCTTTATCTTTTTGGTCAGCAGAATTTCTCCCTTAAAATCCGGTACCAGTTCCAGCATAGACGCATCCGCAATCAGAAGACGGGCGCCTGAATCTTCCAGCATAAATTGCAGCCTCTCTTTGGGATAAGTGGGGTCTAACGGCTGATAAGCGCACCCCGCCTTTAAAACGCCTAAAGATGCCACAGCCATGTATTCGCATCTGGGAATCAGAATCGCAACCGGATCTTCTGCCCCTAATCCTTTTCCTGCCAGATACCCGCCGATGCGGTCTGTAAGCTCATCCAGCTCTTTATAAGAAATCCGCACATCGCGGTAGACCACTGCCGTGTGATCCGGATAAGCGAAAGCTGCCTCCCTAAACATGTCAACTACCGTTTTGCTCCTGTCAAAAGGAACTTCTGTCTCATTGAACCGATCCAGAACCTTCTTCTGGTCATCAGAGAGAATGGAAATCTCGGAAACATACCTGCTCTTTATCATGGAATCCATGGCTGCATCATAGGCTTCCAAAATGCCGTTGATGCTGACAGCCTCATATAGATCTGCCCGATACTCTGCGGTCAGGACATAGCTTCCCTCATAATCCATCACCTGTATCAGAAGGGGTTCCTTGGGCATATCCAGCGACAGGTCTTCGCCAACGGCTATGGTATCTCCTAAAGGATAATCGTCTGAAAGCTCCGCCTGATAAGCAAAGATCAGATCGGAGGTGATGCCGTACTTCGCCGCGATATCGGAGAAGGGGAAGATGTCATTTGCCATGGAATCCATCAGCTGTTTCTGCACCGACATCATGTAGTCATTCACCGCCATGTTTTTGTCAAAACTGCAGTAAACCGGCAAAGTCTTTACCAGCATACAGATGGTCTTCTCCAGCCTGGAATCATTCCTGCCGTTATAGATGGTGGCAAAAAGCGCATCCTGGGCGTTCGCATACCGCGCCATCACCACGCCGAAGAGCCCGGTAAACAGGGTATTGGGTGTCACCTGCATCTTCTCGCAGCAGGCAAGAATCTTTTCCTTGGGAACCGTCATCTTTCTGGAGGTCATGCCTTTTGCGGGAACTGGTTCCTTCTTATCTGCAATGGGAAGAGACTCCGTCTCAAGCCCTGCAAAGATTCCATCATAGTAAAGGGCGGCTTTCTTGTATCTGCCGTTTTCTATTTCCTGCTCTTCGTCAAGGGCGGCATCAAATCCTGTATAGGTTTCCGCCTTAACCCCTTTTCCCTGATAGGCATCATTCAAATCTTTAAAGAAAATATCACAGGAACTTCCGTCCGCAATGATATGATGGAGATCTATAAACAGGTAATTCTTTGATTCCGTCTCATAAATCTCCATGCGGAATAACCTTTCCTCCTGTATCTTAAAGGGCCTTACCAGCTCCGCCTTCTTCTGCGCAAACTCCGCATCCGTCATCCGGATGCACTCCGGCAGGAAATCTTCTTTCCCGGGCTTTTGATAAAGCTCCCCGCTTTCGTCTACGCCAATCCTTGTGGAAAGATAGGTGTGGGCACAGACTACCTTCCCCACTGCTTCTTTCAGCTTTTCCACATCGATCTTTGCATCCAGCGTAAACAGGAAGGGGATATTATAAATGGTACTGTCGGGATTCTTGCTGCATTCCACAAAGATACCCTTCTGAGAACCGGTCAGAGGATAACTTTCCCTCTCCTCATGAACTACATTGCGGGGCGCCTTTTTAATGAACTGCTCCAACAATGCAACGGTATTGTTCTCATGGATATCGCTGCTCTTTGCCGTAATCCCAAACTCCTCCGCAAGCAAAAGATTCAGCTTCATGGCAACCAGGGAAGTCAGACCTGCCTTGTAGAGGTCAGTGTTGATGCCGAAATTGCTGTTTCCCGTAACGGAGGAAACAATCTCAAAGATCCGCTGCTGCATCTGGGTCTTCGGCAGCTCGATCTCCTTCTGCTCAAATACCGGCTCAGGAAGCGCACGCTTGTTGACCTTCTGATTCTGATTTAAGGGAATCTCATCAATCTGCATGGTAACTGCCGGAACCATGTAAGGCGGTTTGGTCTCCAATATAAATCCGTTCAGCGCCTCTATGTCCACCGTCTCATCCGACACCACATACGCTGCAATATACTTGCCGCCCCCCGTTTCATCAAAGGCTGCCACGGTGGCATCCTTGATGCCGGGGAATCTGCGGATGATCTCTTCTACTTCGGTAAGCTCGATACGGAAGCCCCTGATCTTCACCTGCGCATCCTTCCGTCCCACGAACTGAATCATGCCGTCGGGCAGGAAGCGGACAATATCCCCTGTACGGTACATACGCCGATAATCCGCCTCCTGTGTATACGGATTGGCAATAAATACCTCCTTTGTCTTTTCCGGACGATTCAAATATCCTCTTGCCACCTGCAGACCGGAAATCAGAAGCTCTCCGCAGGCGCCCACAGGAAGCCTGTGCCCCTGCTGGTCGGCAATGTATAGTTTCAGATTATCCATGGGCTTTCCAATAGGAATATTATCGTAAAACTTATCCACCCATAAAGCAGTAACCGCTACCGTACACTCTGTAGGTCCGTAAATATTGTAGAATTTATAATCTTTGGGGGGCTCTAAGGGCACCAGCTTTTCTCCTCCCACGGACAGATGCTTCAAAGACTTGTTTTCCATGCTCATGGCAAACTGCCGTCCCACCTGGGTGGTCATAAAGCTGTTGGTAATGCCGTTTTCTTCAAAGTACCGGTTCAGCTCCGTGAAATCCAGACGGATATCCTCCTCAATGATATGGAGCTGCGCCCCCGCCGTGAGGGTACAGAAAATATCCATCATGCTGGCGTCAAACCCAAAAGACGCGTACGCTGCCACACGGCAGTCCTGATTCAGCTGATAATAACGGTGATACCATCTGCAGTAGGCAGTGATATTACCATACTCCAGCATACATCCTTTGGGAACCCCGGTAGAACCGGAGGTATACAGCAGCACGAACATATCTTCCGGCTTTGCTTTCGACAGCTCCCCATTCGCTTTCGGCAATTCTCCGATCTTTTCTGTCAGAAGAATCTCTCCTCCGAAATCCGGCACCAGCTCCAGCATGGACGCATCTGCAATCAGGAAACGGGCGCCTGAATCCTCCAGCATGAATTTCAGCCTGTCTTTAGGATAAGTGGGGTCTAAGGGCTGGTAAGCGCACCCTGCCTTTAAAACGCCCAAAGATGCCACAGCCATGTATTCTCTTCTGGAAATCAAGATCGCAACCGGATCTTCTGCCCCTAATCCTTTTCCTGCCAGATACCCGCCCACACGGTCTGTTATCTCGTCCAGTTCCTTGTAAGAAATCCGTTTGTCACGGTAAACCACTGCCGTATGGTCCGGGTAGGTGAAAGCCGCCTCCCTAAACAGATCCACCACGGTCTTGCTCCTGTCAAATGGAACTTCCACCTCATTAAATTGATCCAGAATCTTCCTCTGGTCATCAGATAGAATAGAGATCTCGGAGATATACCTGCTCTTTAACATGGAATCCATGGCAGCATCATAGGCTTCCAAAATACCGTCGATGCTGACAGTCTCATACATATCCGCCCGATACTCTGCAGTCAGGACATAGCTTCCCTCGTAGTCCCTCACCTGTACAAGCAAAGGTTCCTTGGGCATATCCAGCGACAAATCTTCTCCCACCGCAATGGTGTCTCCCAGCGGATAATCATCCGTAAGCTCCGCTTGGTAAGCAAAAATCAAATCGGAGGTGATGCCGTACTTCGCCGCGATATCGGAGAAGGGAAAAATGTCATTTGCCATGGAATCCATCAGCTGCTTCTGCACCGCCATCATATAGGCATTCACCGGCATTTTGGGGTCAAAGCTGCAGTAAACCGGCAGGGTCTTCACCAGCATACAGATGGTGTTCTCCAGTCTGGAATCATTCCTGCCGTTATAGATGGTGGCAAAAAGCGCATCCTGGGCATTTGCATATCGCGCCATGACTACACCGAACAGTCCGGTAAAGAGGGTGTTTGGCGTCACCTGCATCTTCTCACAGTAAGCCAAAATCTTTTCCTTTGGAACCGTCATCTTTCTGGATGTCATGCCTTTCGTGGGAATCGGTTCTTTCTTATCTGCAATGGGAAGAGACTCCGTCTCAAGCCCTGCGAAGATTCCATCATAATAAAGGGCTGCCTTTTTGTATCTGCTGCTCTCTATTTCCTGTTCTTCATCAAGGGCAGCATCGAACCCTGTGTAAGTTTCTGCTCCAATCTCTTTTCCCTGATAAACCTCATTCAGGTCCTCAAAGAAAATATCATAGGAATTTCCGTCCGCAACGATATGGTGGAAGTCTACAAATAGATACTTCTTTGATTCCGTCACATAAATCTCCATGCGGAATAATCTTTCCTCCTGTATCTCAAAGGGCTTTACCAGCTCCGCCTTTTTCTGTGCAAATTCTGCATCCGTCATCCGGATGCACTCCGGCAGGAAGTCCTCTTTCCCAGGCTTTTGATAAAGCTCCCCGCTTTTATCCATGCCTATCCTGGTCAAAAGATAGCTGTGGGCAGAAACCACCTTCCCCACTGCCTCTCTCAGCCTTTCCACATCGATCTTTTCATCTAAGGCAAACAGGAAGGGGATATTATAAATGGTGCTGCCTGGATTCTTGCTGCATTCCACAAAGATGCCCTTCTGGGAACCGGTCAGAGGATAGCTTTCCCTCTCCTCATGAACCGACTTGCGGGGCGCATTTTTAATGAACTGCTCCAACAGCACAATGGTATTGTTCTCATGAATATCGCTGGTCTTTGCCGCAATGTCAAACTCCTCCGCCAGCAGGAGATTTAGCTTCATAGCGCCTAAAGAGGTCAGACCTGCCCTGTAAAGGTTGGTGTTGATGCCGAAATTGCTTTTTCCCGTAACAGAGGAAACAATCTCGTGAATCCGCTGCTGCATCTGGGTCTTCGGCATCTCTATTTCCTTCTGCTCAAATACCGGCTTGGGAAGCGCTTTCTTATCGATCTTCATGTTGGATGTAAGGGGCATTTCCTCTAACTGGATCAGCACATCGGGAACCATATAATAAGTCAGATAGCCGGAAGCATATTTAAGCAGCTCATCCACATCGATTTCCCGGTCTGCGGTAAAATATCCACAAAGATAAGCGTCATCCACAGGAATCACCACGCTGGTCTTCACGCCGGGAAATTGATTGATCACTTCCTCGATTTCGCCCAGCTCGATGCGCAGTCCCCGAAGCTTTATCTGGTTATCGGACCTTCCGTGGAATTCGATTTCCCCTTTCCCGTTCCATCTGGCAAGATCTCCCGATTTATAAGCTCTCTGCCCACCAAAATCAATAAAGGTTTCCTTCGTCTTCTCCGGCAGATTGATGTAACCGCGTCCCACGCCTTTGCCGCAGATCAGCATCTCGCCCACTTCACCGTCAGGCACTTCTTCATTCTTCTCATTGATGATATGAACCTGCACATTGGCATTGGGGATTCCAATGGTAATATTTTCGCTGCCGAAAATAACCTTCATGGTACAGCTGATCGTCGTCTCTGTGGGTCCGTACCCGTTCATGATGTAAGCGTCCGGTCTTACTGCCACGATTTTATTATATAAGCCTCCCGGAAATGCCTCTGCACCCAGGTCATATACCGCAATCTGCTTCAGTGCCTCCATCATCTGCGGCAGATCTAAAAGCCCTGATAAAAAGGAAGGGGTTGTAATCATACAGTCCACGCCATACTTACAGATCAACTCCGAAAGCAGGAGGGGATTTAAAATCTCCTCCTCATTTGCCAGCACCACGCTAAGACCGCTGGTAAGGGGAATAAATTCCTCCATAATAGACACATCAAAGGTAATCGCCGCCAGCGCCAGGCACACATGCGCCCGCTGGGTAATGCCAATGGTCTCGTAATTCTTCTCATTTGGGTTTACAAAATTAGCAAGGTTTCCATGCTCGATCATAACCCCTTTGGGCTTGCCTGTAGAACCGGAGGTGTAAATGCAGTAGCACAGATCATGTTCTCCGATTGCAAGATTTGGATTATCCTCTTTTTCACTCTTCAATAAATCTTCTATCAGCAGCACCCTGCATGAAAGGCTGCCCCACAAATCTTCATGCTGCGCTTTGATTTCTTCTGTGGTAATCAAAATCTCTGCCCCTGAATCCTCCAGGATATACCGGATCCTGTCGTCAGGATAATCAGGCGCCATGGAAGTAAAGGCACCGCCGGATTTTAAGATTCCCTGCCGCGCCGCATAGACATGGCTCTTCCGGTCGAGCAGCACGCCCACGATGGACTCCGCCTTCACTCCAAGGGCAATCAGACTGTGCGCCACCTTGTTTGCCCTGCGGTTTAATTCCTCATAGGAAAGGCATTCGCCGCTGGCAGCTACCGCCATCTTTTCCGGATGCATCCTGACCTGTTCCTCAAACAGCTCCGTCACAGGGCGGTACTCAAACTCAAAACTTGTTTCATCATACTTCTTTGCTTCCATTCTTTTCCTCCTGTCTTGCAAACGCAATTACTGTATTGTTCATATCCATTGTCCGCATATAATCTATTTTTGACGAAATACGCTTTACAAGTTCGATGCCGTGTATCTCATACCCGTCTCCGTCAAAGGCATACTCCGCAGGGTTAAAAGGTTTCCCGTTATCCCTTATTCGGAGCCGCATTTCCTCCTCTTCGATGGATAAGTTGACATCAATCCACTGGGCGCTCTTTCCGCCGTACTTGATGATGTTGACCGTCATTTCCTCGGATGCCATTGCCGCTAAATTTGCCGTATTAGGCAGGACCCCGTTCTCCTCGCAGAACGCCATGATCTCTTTGGGAACCTTCACCGCCTCGTCAAGGCTTGCGGCGACGGAAAAGTCCAAATTCACGCCGTCATTCTCCGCCGGAAGAATATAAAAGTCAGACTTTTTATATTTCATCTTCCGGTAAACATATGCAGATACCGCAGTCAGAACCTCCGCGCAGATAAAGGCAAGGGCAAGCCCGTTCACGCCGGTTCCCCCAAGCGCCTGCCCCAGCAGGATACCCAAAAGCGCCGCCGGGAGAATGTAAAGGCAGTTCTGCAAAAAGGTAATCACACTTGCCTGCGCCGTCTCCTCGATGGATTCATAGTAACTGATCAAAAATTTATTCCAGAGATAAAAAGGCAGGGAAAAAATGTAGATCCGCAGCGCCGCCACCATCTCTCCCTGCAGCACAGGCTCAGTGATTCCAAACAGCTTCGTCACCTGAACCGTAAAAATCATGATAAAGACCACCGCGGCAAAGACTACGATAAAACTGTACTGAAGGGTTCTTTTGCACAGCACCCGGATACCGTAATAATCTTTTTCGCCGTACAAGATGCCCGCCATATTGGGAATGATGCCGATAATGCCGCCGGAGAGCATCTCCACGATCATCAGGATATTGTCGCAGACCGTATAGATTGCCATCCCATCCTGCCCCGTCAGGCTTACGATGATCGTATTAAGCCCCAGCGCCTTTACAAAGCTCATCGCCATAAACACAAAAACCGGAGCACCCATGACCACCGCCTCCTTCATCAGGGCAAAAGGCGGCGCCTTCACAAAGCCGATCATCCTTTTTGGCGAATGGATATATTTGAGAAATACCACCATTCCCACTGCATATCCCAAGATAGTGGATAAAGCCGCCCCCTTGGTTCCAAGCGGCGTATATTTTAAAAAGATAAAATCAAGAAACAAATTGATAACATTCGATATAATCAGATAAGCAGAAGACAATTCGGGATGATTTTCAGCCCCCAGATAGCTGACCATCAGAAGACCGATTCCAATAAAGGGGGCGCCAAGCATACTTACAAAGATATAATCTCCCGTAAGCTCTGCCACACCCGCCTTTGCCGCCAGCATCTGCGCCAGGGGGTCTGTCACGAAAAAGGCAAGCACGCTGAATAGAACGCTGGAAATCAATACGGTAAAAAAGGTAAGGGTAAATACCCCGGACGCTTTTTCCCGCTCTCTTCTTCCCAGCATTACTCCCGCCGCAAGCGCGCCTCCTGTTCCCAGACAATAGCCCGGCATCTGAATGATCGTCTCCACCGGAATGCTTAAAGCAACCGCCGTCATGGCATCGGTCCCCAGGAAATTACCCACCATGATCGTATCTAAGATATTTCCCAGCTGCAGCGACAACGCCATCATGATTCCTGGAACAAGGTATTGATTGATTTTCGCGTTAATTAAACGTTCATTTCTCTGATGCATTATTTCCTCCCCACAATTCGCCTTAAAAAAGAACATATTTATTAATTATAACAATGCGGTTTATTGCAAACAATGAAAACAGCACCAAGTGACATTAAACAGCACGAACATCATTTCCTAAAGCTAGAGAATCCCAATTCTTTATGCTATATTTATTTTATTCCCGCAAGCAGCGAGCCAATTGACTGCTTACAGGCTTCGCCAGACGCTTTATGCCAAAAACAACAGATACGATGTCTGCGCTGCATCCGCAAACTTGATATGCGCAAAGATGAGGAGAACTATGAACATTGCTTTAGTTGAAGATAACGAAACAGATACCCGGCATCTAGTAGATCTGCTCCGCAGTTTTGAAAAGCAGAATAAGCTGCCTTTATCCATCGACTGCTTCAATAGCGGCAGCTCTTTTCTTGAAAATTTTGAAAAATATAAATATTCTATTATCTTTATGGATATTTTTATGGCAGATAAAAACGGCATCGAAACAGCATTAAGCATCCGCGAAACAGATCAAAGCTGTATAATTATTTTTCTTACCTCCAGCAATGAGTTTTTACATGAAGCATTTTCCTGCCATGCCTTTGAATATATCCAGAAGCCTGCGACTGAAGAACGCGTTTTTCATGTTTTAAACGATGCACTGCAGTTTCTTCCCCAGACCTCCCGGGTCTTTAAGTTCAGCTGCAGCCGGCAGACCATCCGGCTTTTATATTCCGATATTGTCTGTGTGGTGGCAAACGGGCACAATACCGACATCACCGACAGCTACGGGACCACTCTTTCCCCTTATTCTTCTTTTTCCGAATTTATCAAGCCGCTAATCTCTGATAGCCGTTTTCTGCTCATCAATAAGGGCATCCTTGTAAACATGGATCACGTTATGAAATTTGAAAATAAAATATGCCTGCTCACCGGAGACATATCCCTTCCGGTCCGCGTCCGGGAATATGCTCAGATTGAGCAGGCATGGCTTGATTATACATTTGCACAAATTCATGCGGGGCTGGCGGAAAGGAACGAGGGCTTATGACTTCTTAAGATCCCCGTCCTCCTCCTCATCCTTTTGGCGTTTCAAAATGATAAAGAAGATTCCCCCGGCTGCGCATGCCAGCAAAATCAGCAGGATCAGCCAATACCACATATATCCGGCTGCCTCACTTTGCTCCTCTAAAGTATAAAGAATGGCATACGTAGAGAACAATTTCGTGCGAATCGTAATCGTCTCATTTTCCTTGTCAAGGTCTTCTAAAAGTTCACAGATTCCTTCATGGTTTCTCATTACCCAGTAAACGGCTTGTTCGTTTAAGATCTCTTTAGGAATATCAAGAGCAATCTCAAGCTCTTCATTCAACTCCTTCAACCTTAGCCATTCGCTCGCACCTATCTTTTTCTCCACAGAAATATCGATGTAAGCGCCCATCATGATGCCATCATATTCCCTGCCAAGAAGATTGATTGCATTTTCCATTTCTTTTCTGTCCTTCTCGGGAACCTGTGTTTCCAGTTTTGTTACCACCAGGCGCACAATCACATCCTCACCTGCATCTGCTCTTTGCTTCTCCTCTTCTGTGAGCGCAGCATCCAGCACATTCTCAAAACTGGTCAAAATGACGCCTGTAATCACATTTCCTGTGGTTTGCTTATTTTCATCTAAGGATTCCACCATGATATGGATGGTTCCCTCTCCATAAGCCACCTGAATCGATTCGGTAACCGGTTTTCCTGCCGCCTCCTCATAAGGAATCACCTGACTTGCTTCTCCTGCTGCCTGGTCATCCCCGCTGTATTCCATACTGTCCTCTTTTGTAAGACTGGTTTCTGATTTTGCGTCAATTTCCTTTGCATCCTCTACATCCGCTCTTCTGTCGGTTCCGGTTCTGCTTTCTTCTTTTCTGTCGTCTTCTGTCAGGCGATTGCCCGGCAAAACCTCCGGCATATCGGATTCCTTGTCCGTCTGCGGCTTTATACTTGCAACAGGCAAAGCGTCGGATTCTGAAGAATCACCCCCGCCGGTACTTGTACTGCCCTGATTTCCGGGGCGTTCTCCGCTGTCAGGCTTATTTTCTTCCTTAGGCGGCTCCGGAACTTCCGGCTTTTCTTCCTCACTGTACGCCTTAATCGTCTTAATCACACTTGGAGAGGCAAAGGAACCATCTGCCGGCGCATAACGCACTTCATAATCACCCGGCTCTAACCCCGTCAATGTATCTGTGTCAATACGAATCCATTCCTCGTTTCCAGCTTTCCGGTATTCCATTGCACCATCAACACCTGTCAGCTTTCCGTCTTTTGCACCTTTCCCACTTTCATCTACTGAAATGATGTCTGCAGGCGCCGAAGGACGCTGTGGAATCAAAAATGCATAAGGATCGCTGTCTGCAGAGCTGCTTCCGTCGCCGGCTTTTATCACTTCGATTTCCTTTCCGAAATATTCACTCAGAATCGGAATCGTACCCTCTGAAGTGGCAGTCACAAGTTTCCCCTGTATCAGATAGGATGCGCCCGGTGTAAGATTCGTCAGCACTTCTTTGTTCGTGTCAATTCCCGGACGAGGCGCCGTCTCTTTGGATATCCATTTTGCATAAAGAACGGTGTCATCCTCCAGTTTATCTGCTCCCTGCTCTGTTTCAAACTTCCATTTATTTTGATAATCCGTTTCTTTATACCAGCCGCCGAATACATAGCCGTCCTTCACAGGATCTGCCGGTCTTGCAACTGTATCATGATATGCCTTTCCTGTTACAGAAGGAACCGCACTGCCTCCCCTTGAAGCAAAAGCGACAAAAATTGATTTTCCCCCTGCTATGGTTATAATGCATTCCTCTCCCCAAGGACTGGTTTCAGAAGCTGCAACACGGATTCTGACTTCTCCGGCTGAAAGATTTCTGATTTGGTTATCTTCTGTCTTATTCCATGTCCTGCCTCCATCTGTGCTGTATTCCGTCCCGTCAGTGGCAAGTGTCAGGGATCCGTCCTTCTTTCCTTTAATGGTTTCATCCTTTTTTCCGTCAGGCGCAAGATCCGGCGCCTTGGGACGGGCGGCAATCTGAAGGATCTGTGCCTCACTGTCTGACGTATTGACGCCGTCTCCCTTCTTGATAATCAGAAGTTCTTTTCCAGCCCAAGTATCCTGAAGGATGAGCTTTCCTTCCGAATCCGCTTCATAAGGCGTTAATCCGGCAGCTCCATCGTTGATCATATAAGTGTCTCCGGGTATCAGTCCGATCAGCTTGTTATCAAGATAATCCACGGTAATCTCGGGCGTTTCCTCCTGCCCTTTGATTCGGATGATCACCATATTTTCTATTGTATTCCCCGCCTGATCCTTGGCATATATGGTTACCGATACCGCGCCTGTACGACCGCCCAGGTTGCCCATGGTAAATTGATATTCTGTTTTCATTGCGGCATCGAATTGCCCTTCTTCCTGCTGTTCGCCTCCGTTATTCACTTTCCATGAAACGGATTTCAGCCCTGAAGATAAGGAGCCGTTGTCATCCTGCACCTTTACAATCAGGTTCGGCGCCGTTTCATAATACGCATCAGAAAGCGCTACACCCTGGAGCTGGGTTGCCGCCGTCTTATCTGTAGGATAACAGTCTGCTAAAATTGTGATCACCGGCTTATTCGTCTCCACCAAAACGCCGTTGCCTCCTGCATTGACGTCTTTTGAGTCGGAAACATTTCCCGCATAATCCATTGCCACAATATCTGTGATTTTACCCTTAAAATCCGCATCCACTGCGATTTGTGCCGTCACACCGTTTCCACCCGGTCCTGTAATCAGTTTTGCCTGCTTTGTCTGGGCAGTCTTGCCCTCCGGCGTCAGAATATAATCCACCTGTTTCACACCGCTTCCCGTTTCCGTAATCGGAATCGAAATAATCAGGCTTTCTTTTTGTATGATCCAATTCCAGATATTGGTATACCCTTCGTTGTAGGACAGTTCCCCAAGCGCCGGCTTTGTCTTATCGACTTTTCCGGTAATTGCTTTTGTATAGGTCACATTGCCTGCCGCATCCTTTGCCTTAAAGAGGTAGACATGGCTTCCCTCTAATGTCAGTTCATATCTTCCCGTTGTCTCGGCGGTAGTTGCATCTCCCGTCGTAAGTCCCGTTATCTGCGTTTCCTCTTCGTCATCCACTTTTACATAAAGTTCCGACACACCCACGTTATCATAATATGTCAAAACCATCGACAATTCCTGATGCCACTTGTCGGGATCCTTTTGGTCTGCTAATGCTGCACTGAGTACAGGCGGTTTTATATCCCGCCATTTTGCATAAAGAGTGACGGTGACATTCCTGCTGCTTTCATCTACCTTATAATCGCCCTTGTCGATTATCTTTCCTACCACATCTGTCTCAAAATTCCACTGATTCTGACATGCTGCCTCCGTATACCAGCCTTCAAACACATAACCGTCTCTGACAGGATCTAAAGGCTTCGTCAATAAATCGGAATATTGCCTGCCTGTCTGGGGCACAGGTCTGTCTGCCACGCCTTTATCATTTAAGTCAAAAACTGCCGTAATCGTTACATCGCTGCTGGAAATCGTTACGCAGGTCTCCTCACCGTGAGGCTTATCTTCTGCTGCCTTGTCTCTGATGAGCACATCACCGGGTCCTAAATCGGAAATAATATTATCCTCCGGCACAGGCGTCCAGGTTATCCCTCCGTCTGTGCTGTATTCCATATCGCCATGGTCTACGGCAATCGTGATCTTGATTTCAGCATCCTCGGCGCCCTTTACTACCTCGGGCGTCACCTTGATATCGGTATTAGGATTTAAGGCATCCGGGCGGGACTGTATGGCAAGTTCCTGGGCATCGCTGTCCTGGGTATGCTGACCGTCTCCCTTTTTGACCAGCAGAATCGTATGACCCATCCACTCATCTTCAAATGCAATCTCTCCCGCTTCATCCGCCACACAGATCTTTGTCCCGCCATCCTTGACCTTCACTTCATAAGTCCATCCAGGCACCAGATTGGTGAGCTTGTCCTTTGGATAATCGATGACTGCCTCCGGCTTTCTCTCCTGTCCTTTCACCTTTACCATCACGGTTTCCCGTCCAATATTTCCTGCATGATCTTCTGCGGTCACAGTTACCCCTACAACTCCTGCATGTCCCTGCAGGGATATGGTAAAGCTATACTCTCCCTGTAATGCTTTGTCGAATTCTCCCTGCACGGCACAGGGCACGCCGTTTATTGCATAATTGATTTTTTTGATGCCCGCTGTTACGCCCAAAAAAGCATCATCTGTCACTTCCGCATAAAGGATTGGCATATCCCCTTCCTCATAGTAATCATCGGACAATACATCTCCCGCCTGCGGATGGAGAGGGTCTGTCATATCTGCTTCACAGATACGGATCTGCGGCGCTTTATTTTCTACAATGATACCGCCGTTTTCACTTCCAACGCTCTTGCTGTCTGCCTGATTATCTGCTGCATCCACACATGTAATATTCGTTATGGTTCCCTGCCAGTCGGCGTCAAAAATAAGTTCCGCTTTCTGCGCGGGCGCAGATCCGCTAAGCTGCACGGTTCTATTTTCCGGCTGCCCGCCTTTCGGCGTGACTTGACAGGTAATTTCCTTTGTTCCACTTCCCTCTTCTGTTACCGGAATCGAAATGACCAGACTTTCCTTTCCAATAATCCAGTCAAGGAAATGGACCGCCTTTTCATCATAGGTAATTACTCCTACTACCGGCTTTATGGTGTCCAGCTTAACCGTAAGGGTGCTGCTGGTGCTCCCGTTTCCTGCTTCATCCATTGCCTTAAAGGTATAGGTATGTTCTCCCTCCAAAAGAGTGCTGTAAGACCCTTTCGTCACATTTTGCGTGGCGCTTCCCGTAGTAAGCCCATGCAGGACCTCAAAGTCCTTTCCGTCCACTGAGACCAGAAGCTGGGAAACCCCTTCATTGTCAGAATATTGCAATTCTATCGTCGGTTTATTTTCCGCCCGGTACCAGCTGCTTTCATCTGCACCGTCAGACAAAACAGCTTCAATGGATGGCGCACCTACATCTTTCCAGCGGGCATAAAATACCTGATTTCCTGTCTGTGTCTTGCCGATCGCTGTCTGCTTATCTCCGCTATATCCACTGTCCTTATACCATCCGTCAAAGACATAGCCATCCCTTGTAAGCTCCGGCAGCGTCAAACCCTTTCCATAGGTATAGCTTCGATATTCTGCCTCCGGCGTATATCCATCCAGATGATAAGATATTTGATAAGTGTCTGCCGTCCATTTCGCGTAAAGCGTGGTGTTCGCTTTCACCTGTTTATTAAAATCAAAAGCCTCCGTGCATTCTTTATCTGTATACCATCCCCTAAAGGTATGACCGGTCAAAACCGGATCTGCGGGTCTTGCAACTTTGCACTGGACCTGCGTGCTTGTGGAATCGCTTCCCAATCTGGTCCATACAAACTGGGAATCCACACTGCTTCCGCCCTGGCTGTTAAACGTCACCTTACGGATATATTTGGTATAAACGGCAGGCTGATCATTTGCATAGGTATAGCAGCTGATATAATATACCCCGTCACTTGTAATCTTATAATCTGTCTCCAGACTTCCGCTCCCAGGATTGTCTAAAAGTGTGGTTTCTGATGATTCTGTACTCTTCCTCACGGTAATATAACCGCCGGAGGGACCAAAGGATGCAGACTTGACATGCAAGGTCAATCCATCCTGCGCAGGAACGCCCTGCTCCGGTCCTGTAATCGTAAGGCTCCGCACGGTAGCATCCTTCTTGATCTCCTGAGAAAATACTTCCCTTTCATTTCCTGCGTTATCCACCACTTTACAGTAAATATATCCAATGCCGTTTTCCGTTACAGTGATACGCTTGCTGCCTGCAGCAACCTCGTTTTGCGTCAATTCTTTGAGCGTTGACGGAACGATATCTTTGCTCCCGGTCCAGCCATACTGTACCGACTTAATACCGCTGGGACTGCCGCCCTCTTCCTGGTTTGTATCATCCCTAAAGGAGATGGTCACCGGAATGCTGGTCAAATACCATCCTGTAGCAGCATTGGGTGCCCCTTCAAGATTCATTTCTGCCAAGGGCTCGGTCTTATCGATATTCGATACCGTTATGGACGCTGTCCCCACATTGCCCTTTGTATCAGTTACCGTTACGGTAATTTTGCCGTTCTTGTTCACCGGAAAACTTCCTTCATAAGCGGAAGACGTTTCCCTCTGATATGCCACATTGCCTGACTCGCCGGCTTCATTTACCCACACAGCGGAGGCGATGCCGCCCACTTCATAAATACTTATATTTATTTCCACCGTTTGATTCGTCCAGTTCTCCACTGCCTGGAACAAACGTACTTCCGGCGCGTCGCCGTCCACATTTTCCGCTACCGTCATAGCGCTGCTTCTCACCAGATGACCAGCTTCATCGCTTACGGTTACATAGTAAGTTCCGGGAGACGTAAGCGTAAATCTGCCGCTCAATGCATTTACCACCGTACCGTCCGGCAGCTGTATCTCTCTTATCGTATTCCCGTTGGCATTGACTGTATAAGAATAAACGTCCCCCTTCTCACTGCTAGATAATTTTTGCACCGTAATGGTAGGCGCTTTCAGCAGCACCGTGTAGGTATCAGAACGCTTTGTCGTAGTATTTCCGGCATTGTCCGTCACCACTACATTAAGTATATATGTGTAATCATACCCATTCTGCCCAGGTGTCTTTGCCGTATAGGTACCGTCGCTTTGTCTCGTCAAAACTGCATTGACGCTGCTTTGAGATACGCCTCCCCGTGTCACCGTCCATGTACCTGTCACCGTCTTTATCCCGGCGCCGCCTTCATCGGAAGGAATGATATTCAACATCACATTTTCATTCTGCGTTTTCGACTGGGGACCGCTCAATATAACATCGGGTCTTATTCTGTCGACTTTGCTGACAAAAATACTCTTCACTACCGTTTCTCCGCCCGAAGTCAATGTGAACGTATAATTGCCGTTTTCTGTCGCTGTATAGCTCGCTGCGCCGGATGCTAGTGTTGTGGTCACGCCGGACGGTGTCTTCACTGCCACGGCTGCATTTTGAGGCGTACGTGTCAAACTGATCGCCCTGCTCTGCGCCCAGCTGCTGTTATCCGCCGAAAGTGTAAGGTCCGGCAAGACTCCCGCGCCGCCGCTGCCAAAGTTGAAGGATGTGCTCGTATGAGCCATGGCGCCTGTGGTATGATAAGTTCCCCGCACATGCAGATACCATACTCCGGAAGTCTGCCTGGTGGTAACCTGCTGACCATTAGAAGCCGTCAGCCATCCGCTTACAGGCATTACATCACTCTGCGCCCAGGCATATTCAAGCTTATCTACATTGGTTCCTGTAATGGCTGCTTTTGCTGTTCCGCTTGCCAATGAAGTATTGGAGATGGCAACAGAGGGCTTTTTCGTATCCACACTAACCGCCGTGCTCCCGCTGCCGCTCGTCCCTGTTCCGTTAATGTTGCACATGTCCTTGATATTTGCCGCATTGGTGATGCTGTTTACAGCTAAAGTCCCGGTGGCATTTTCCGGTACTGTCCCTGTAAAATACAGCACATTGGTGTCCGCTCCTCCGGCATATTTGAAATTGCCCCATGTAGTGGATGCCTGTACGCTGTTAAGCCCCGTTCCGCTATTCGTCTTGTCCACAATTTCATTAAAGATCAGGGCAATTGTAACGGTATCGCCCGGCTTATAGGTACCGGAAGCCATATCTGCAACACCTATGAGCTTAGGCTCCTGATTGTCCAGAGGCTTTCTGCATATTCTGACATTCTCATAGCGCCAGTCATCATCAAGAGAGCCGCTGGCGTCAAAACCTATATTTAAGGTCTTGATAGAAAGCGGAACCTGCAAATAATCTTCTCCGCTGACAAAAGGCATACTTGCGCTGACAATTTGATTTTCAAAATTCTGTACATCATTAGTATTTCCAGTACTTCCGCTGCATGGGATATGAGAATCTGTCCGCTTGCCTGATCCCTTTCCATCTGGCTTTATCTCAAACTTCCATTTGGATTCCGTTCCATCACCGGGGTAAAACCTTATGTACTGATATCCGTCATCCTCTTCCCACACATCCATCAACAAATACAATGCCTGGGCGTATGAAGTAGCGCTCACATAAGCATTCAGATTATCGCTCCCATATGCAGGCGCCATAGAAAAGGTATGGGTGGGATTCTTATCAAAACCACTGTCTGTCACTTTTCCCCAAAAATCGGTGTTTAACACGTTATAAGTCCCATAAACATTCCTGTCCACCGCATAATTTGCGTCCTTGGACATAGTCCGTGTGGCGATGGTCCGAGAATCGCTCCCTGTACCGCCGCTAAGCCTTCCTCCGCCTTCCACCCGGTAAATCTCCACCTGATAGGTGCGGTCGGCATTGCTGTATTTGGTGGCAGCGGTACCTCCGTACTGCTGGGCAACGCCCTTTTCTGATATGGTAATCGTCATGCTGCTTACACCCTGCTCAAAAATTACGGTGCCCGCTTTATGGGTAAAGTGCACGCCGCCCACCGCCGAACCATTGACTGTCCGATAATAAACCTCCTGCCTTCCGTCCGTTCCGCCTGACCGGGTGACGGTAAAGGTATTATCGCCGTTATTTTTTATAGAAAATGTTCCAAATTGTTTGCCGTTGATGGAAAAATCCTTCTGCGCACTGTAATAGACATTCCCCGCGCTGGTGCGCACATATGCCCTCGCATAATAATTTGCGCCGTCCACAATAGAATCCGCTGTGACGGATATGGTGCCGCCCTTTGCCTTTACCGCGGAAGAAGTGCTTCTCTTTCCATTATTCAATTCTATTGTCGGATTTTGCATAACGCCCCAGACAAAACCGGTTTCCGCAATCGTTTCTCCCCCTGGATACCTTAAAACGGCACTGAGTGTAAAGCTGTCTTTGTTGCTTACCCTGGCAGCTGTCACATTGATAATTTCCAAAGGAAGAGGCAGGACCGTAACCCTGAGGTTTGCAGTTACATCTGGATGCCCATCCACATGCGCTTTGTAAGGAACAATATAAATTCCAGGAAGATTCGTCTTGATTACCGTTTTATCATAGCTTACGGTTCCCACAGAAGATGTTACCATGCCAAGGTACCATTCATCATCTAACTGGCTGTCCTCCATGACGGTTACAGGCGCAGTCGTCAGAACTATCTTGGGCAATGCCTTTACCACGGCATCAATCTGCTTCACTTCTGAAATACCGCCTTCCGGCGACACCGCGTAGTAATCTATCTTCGTAGAGCCATCCGGCATGTCCGCCGGCGTCGTTACCGTTACGGTAAAGTTTCCTTTGTTGTCAGCAGTTCCGCTAAATTCCTCGCCGCCTACGGAAATGCAGACCTTATCGCCGGGATCCGCCTTTCCGGTAAAAATGGTGTCCTCCCCGGCTATCAATACCGGATCCCGGTTCGTCAGCGAAGGAGCATTCGGCATTGGCGGCAGCTCGCCAACCCCAACCAATACATAACGCGTCCATTTTGCATCCGGCGCTACCGTATCCCGCCAGGACCATGCCATACCGCTGTCCTTAGAATAAGCCTCGCTTCGATTCTCCAAATTCGTAAATACATTTCTCCGCCGATCTGAAAAATGTCCATACCACAAAGTATCTACGGTAGGCGCTATCAAATTAAAAGAATATTTATTTTTAGGCTTCCCGCTCATGGTAAGCCCATTAGGACTGCCCACCACAGGCGCATAATCGTTGTCTGCAATCATGACATCCGCATGAGAACCAATCTGAAAACTCTGTTCTTCTGAACCTCTGTTTTCAACGGTATATTTCACCATTGCATACCTGCCGTTATGCACCAGAGAAATCTCTACTTTGCCGTAAAGAGAATTTCCCATTGCATTTTCACCTGTATCGTTCCATGTCTTCTGGCTTGCGCCGCCTACACTGGATACCGTGCTGTATCCTGCATCCGCATAGGTTGTTCGGATAATGGTTCCCGCGTCGATTCCCTCTATATTGTATGTTCTACCCAAAGTATACTGAAGGTAATCGCTTTGACCGTCCACATTTCCAGCTGCCAGCATCATGCCAAAGCCTTCCGTCTGCCAATCATCCTCTGCCCGGGCAATATAGCGAACCCCTTCTTTCTGCACGATACATCTATATTGATAGCTATACCACTCCTCCTTGCTGACGGTAAGTTCCGGTTCCTCCAAGCCGAGCTCATACCATTCTTCCCCGGTCCACACTTCCCAAAAATAGCTTTCATAGCTTTTCTTCAAATAATACACCATGTCAGAAGAGTCATCCTCATCAGAAGGGCGCATGAGAAGTTCAATTTCCCCTCCCTCCTTAAGATCCATGACCGACACCGTTATTTCCGGCAGATTGACATCTTCTGCAAGCACATACTCTTCCGGAAGGACAGGCGTAAACAGATAATCCCCAGGGATTTCTGCATCATAAACAGGCGTGCTCTCCCACATCACTTCTATCTGAAGAAAAGTTTCCTCTCCTTCAGTAAATTCTTCCTCAACGATTTCCTCCGGGATTTCCGCTGCAAGAACCGTCATCGGCTCCCACATTTCCCTAAATCCTTTTGCAACCGACTTAAAAAATCCTGCCACTTCCGCCTTTGCAGAAATATCTCCGCCCTCGGATTCTTTTTCTGCATGGTCTTCCTCTGGCTCACCAGCAGGCGCTTCCTTCGGCACTTCTGACTCCGGTGCCTGTTCCGTTCCTTCCTCCTCCGGCTCTTTTTCCGGCTTTGATGAAGGTGTCTCTCCTTCAGATGTATCTGATTCAGATACATCTGGATCCGTCACGTCCGGATCCGTTACATTTGGCGACGGTGTTGCCTCACCTGGCTCTATGGAAGGTGTTCCCTCCGCAGGCACACCTATCTCCGGCGACTGTGCAGGTGACAAAGTAGGCTCTGCTGTCTGCCCAGGTGTCGGCAATAACGAGGGCTCCGGTACCTGTCCAGGCGTTGGCGCCACCGAGGGCTCTACTGTCTGTCCAGGCGTTGGCGATGCTGAGGACTCTGATGACTGCCCGGGTGTTGGCGATATCGATGGTTCCAATGACGCAGAAGGAGACGGCGTAAAGCTTGGTGAAGCTTTTTCCTCCTCCTTTTCCGGAACCATATATTCAACTGTCAGCATTTCTGGGAGCACAAGTTCCTCAAGGGGCGTTCCCAAAAAGACCTCCTGCTTTTTTACCTCATCATCCAGCTCTTTAAATGCAGTGATTATGTATTCCTCCTGCTCCTGTTCCTCCTCCGCTTTAACGGTTAAAACTCCTCCTAATTCGGGGCATGTCCCCATCAACATACAAAAGCACATTGCACCTGCCAGAACGCGGCGTATGCCCTTTCTCTTTTTTTCGTTTTTTCCTATCCTCATAACCATTATCCTCCCAGGAATCCCTTAAATTTTTTGTAAGCTTTGCGATTTACCATTATCGTTATTTATGGGATGGTACTATAGTAACATTCCTGTTGGGAGGTATTCTACATCGTGGGATATTTGGTGGATTTTGTGGGATATTTTGACTTGAATTTTAGATTATTTTATAAAGTTTCTCCGCCTTCTTTGTCAATGTCATTCAGTTGAGGGGCGGGGCATCTGTGCAGACAGGACACACGTCTACCAGCTCGGCCGTCGCCCGCAGCACTATAATTGTTTGCTAGGCTCTGGCGGAAAATCGGCAATTTCACTTACAGAATGGGTCGATACCAGCGGAATCCGGCATGGATGCCGGATTAAGAGCCATGCGGCACGGATGCCGCCAGGCTCTGTCCGCGTCCGGTTTGAAAGGCTTTCCTCCATTCTGTTAGTGAAATCCGATTTGCAGACGAGTCTTGCAAACAATTATAGTGCTGCGGGCGATGGCCGGGCTAGTAGACGTGTGTCCTGTCTGCACAGATGCCCCGCCCCTTAACTGAACTTATTCCTTAGACAAAACCTTTTTACACCAGCTTTTTCTTCCGCAGCACGGGCATTTCAGCCTTCTTACTGCAAACACATGCATCCCCATGCTATAGTCGAAAAAGCTTGGAACAAATGTCTCTCCACAGTTTTTACATTTGAAATACCCAATCGTCCGTTCACCCTGCATTGCCACATATAATCCGACTGCAAAAATCGAGCACGCAATTGCCGCCAATATTATTTTCACCGGCAGGCTTATTACCTCTGTATACATTACCACTACTAAAATCAAAGTGATAAATGAAACTGTTGCTATGATACCGGTTAGTGACGACAGCCATATTTTTTTCTTGTTCTCTTCCTTTTCATGAATAAAATCCACCATATTCTCCTCCGCTTTCTTCTTATAATCTGTCTCCGACAATCGTTCCCCGGAAAGCAGTTCATTGACATTGATGTCAAGTTCCTCACAAAGCGGAAGCAATAATGAAACCTCGGGAAATCCATTACCGCATTCCCACTTTGAAATTGTCTTGTCGCTGATCCCTAAAATTTCCGCCAGCTGTCTTTGTGTGTATTTTTTCTGCTTTCTTTCCTGGGCTATGAATCTGCCTATTTTAACTTGATCCATGGATTTCCTCCTTTCTGGTTTCATTATGCCTGCAAACAGGGTAAATTAACACCCACGCATCGTAGAATATGATGTTTTTAAGCTTATTTTAATAGAACATAGAAATTCCATATTTAATTTTTCTGTGAATCTTATATCCAATCGTCCCAAACAAAGATACCACAATTGCCAGTGTGGAGCCAATCCCCACCACTGCGCCAAGCAAACCAAAAATAAGCACGATAACATTAAAAAAAGACATAATATTTCCTCCGTTAAGATATTTTTTCGTAGCAAAACAGACCTATGCTTCCATAGGTCACTATGCCGCCCCGCCGGACTGCATTTCAAATCGGAATCATACTATATTCTTTTTTTACCGTCCTTATTGTGGATATAATTTAAGACCACGGCGCCGGAGCAAAGTTTAGGAAACGCAATGCTGCCTGCTGCCGCATAGAAACCAGAATATAAATGCAGCTGGGAATTTTCATATGAAAATTCCAGAACTGCTTTTGCATCTTTTCTTGACTGTACACGCCTGCCTACATACTGCCTGATACTGGAAATGCCGCGAATGCCCAGCATCTCTGTTGTGCATGCTTCCTCGCTGGAAATATCAGCGCTATGTAAAATAACATCCGCCTTTTGCTCCTGCATAGATGGGTACACTAAGGAGGAATCTGCTTTTACATTTTCAAAGCACATCCCGGAAAACAGCATCGACAACGCCAATATGAAACTGACAATATGTTTTCCTGCTCTCCTCACAGCGTTCACCTCAGCTATCACTATAGCACAAACTGCTTGCCCTGTGCTATATAAATGTGTAACCTTTTTGTGGCAATCTATCATCAAATAAATTTACAATATCATCTACTACGGCAGTTTCTGTCCGCAAGTAGGACAACATCCCCTCAAACGGCACTACTTCATCGCAGGGCGTAAACTCATAATCTATGTACTCATAAAATTTACTTTTATTTCCTGCAATATCTACTTTATATACACAATATTTTAATCCAAGATCTTTTACAATCTCTAAATCCCTCTGCAGATAGCCGCCCCATGTCAGTGACAATGCCAGATCATACAAATCATATTCAAAATGTTTTTCCAAAACATCATCTAAAGGTATCCCCTTTTTGAAAGGCGCCAGGCTGCCGAAATAAAAAGCCGTACTTTCCTCATATTTCACTTCAATATGAAAATACGGAATCCGGTTCATGATATTGTTATCCTTTATCATCAGATAAATACTGTAAATGATATGCATCGGATTATAAATATAAATCTTTCCTCTGAACCGTTTCTCCTGCGTTTCAATTAACAGCCTATCCACAATATCCCTAATCGGTACTTGCCACTGCTTATTATCCTGAAGGCAATACGCTATCTCCTTTTTCATACTTACAATGCCTGCCCGATTCTGGGAATCAAATGTTTTAAAATATTTTTGCCTTGTCCGACCCTGTGCTCCCATCAGCTCATCCAGAATCATCCTATCATCCAAAAACTCATTATCAAGTATGCTGCCTCTTATTATTTTCTGTACTGTCCAGCCTTGATTATGAATATAATCCTCTAATTTTGCCGCATTTCCTATTTGAGCAGTATCGCATGACGGTATTGGCGCCACATTATCAATTGCATAATCATGGAGAGTATTGATTCTGTTTTCCCCGGTATAGTCATCTATGATTTCCAAAACTTCCTCGTAGTTATCCGAATCTGTTTTGATAATCTCCCAATACTTTTGTTCCGTCTGTAATTGCGTGGCAGAGTAAATAATGAAATCATAGCTGGGATATTGCGCTGCCATCCTGCGAAGCATATCATCTCGATTCTCTTTCGCTATTCCCATCTGCAACAGTTCTGCTGCCATTGCCTGCAGTTCTCTTTCCCTGTGTCCCTGTGGCGCTTCGAGAATAAGCAGAACATAATCGTCAATTCCCTTAACCTTAAATGCCTTTACATGCTCTTTTATGCCATGCTGCAGTCTTTCTGCCGATGTATAGGCGCGCAGCATATGATGTTCGCAAAACAATCTCTCTGAATTGCATAGAATTGGCTCCACTTTTCTTATGGACGAAATAGATGAACCCTCTTTTATTTCAATGCTGTACCCCTGAATATTTACATCACTGCTTTGGCAGAAAGAAGAAAACGGCACTATGAGTTCCCGCCAATCCGTAGAAATAATCAGCAGACGTATTTCTTCGTTTTTTAATCCTTTATTGACTTTTACTCCTTCCAGATACTTGAAGACCTCGTGTATCGCTTCCCTGGATGCCGCATCGCTCTTCTTAACTTCAACGATCACCAGATGCCCGGCTTTGTCTTTTGCAAGAATATCGATAAAGCCCCTTGTTCCCATCTTGTTAGGCAGATAATGCTCTTTATCTATCAGCTGCATGCGGTCTCAATTAAATGTAAATTACATGCTATAAGATCCCTGAGCACTGATTCTGAATATTGTTTGTCCATGTCTTCCCCTTTTCTTCTTTTAATATCTAATATCCTCCTATCATTTAAGACTACGGCATTAAAAACCCCTCATTTTCTTTGCTATTTGATATTGCCTTGTACGATTTCCTCCCTCTTTTCTTCGCAATCTTTTATTATTTCATTATTTTTCTCCATTTGTTTTTTCAGCTTACGCATCTTTTTTACTATATCCGTTTGCTCTTCAATAGAAGGGATGGCAATCTGATATGCTGAAATCGTCTCCTTCTTTCCCCGAGGCATTTTCATGCCCTTAACATCGGACATCGCCCAGTCAAAAAAGGCATCTCTTCTCATGGAATAGTAAACAAATTCCGGAAGTACTTTCTCCTTATCCTTCACTCGAAACACCAACACGTCTGGCGAACAACCGCCGCTTTTATCGGCTATCCAAATTTTTCTCAAGTAGGGGCGGATATTGGAAACCAAAATATCGCCCTCTCTATATTCAATCACCTTATCCGCACTTGTACTTCCTTCAAACTCCTTGCAGCCCTCAAAATCAGGAAGCATATTGTCGGTGGTTACATAAGAGGATATGTTGATTTCATCAAATCCGATTCTTACGGTTATATAGGGGGCAATTTCTGACAGCGCTTTCCGCTCTGCCGAAAGATTTTTCATCTGTTCTTCCATCTGTTGCTTTATTTTTTTATTGTGTGTAAATGCTCTGCGGGACTCTCCCTCCACTTTTCTGCATTCCGATACAATTTGATCCTGAACATTCATAGGCGGAACTGGAATCTGAATCGTCGAAACTCTTGCTATATTCAGATTTTTCACCACGCCTCCACGCGCATGATCTCTTAATTGACTTTGAATCACCTCTGATGACAATACATAATATAAATATTCTTTATTCACATCATCAGATATATGAGATAAAAGAAGCCATCCGTCATGTATGCATCCTTTTATTTTTAAAATATACGGTCTTCCCACACTCATGGAGTTGGAAAGAATAAAATCCCCTGGAAAGACACTCTTTGACTTTTGCGCACCCTCTTTGGTAATTCTTTGCGCCGTTTTGGTAATATATTTCTCTCCAGCGGCTGCATCCCCAATCTTAATCCAGGGAATGCCCTTCTTGTCTTCTGTCAGATAAACTTCGATGGGACGGGGCGATGCTCCTCTTGAAATTGCTGCCAGCTTGTCTAAGGTTTTCACACTGTATTTACTCTTTAACATAAACTTCTCTTTGCTGATTCCGCTTGTCCGTATCGCCTTATCAAAATCCACTCTGGAAAAATCCAGCATATCGACTAAATCATAGGTATCCGCATAGGCTTTCAGTTCATTCGGAATGTCCGCATAACCATTTTCAAAGTTGTTTCTGATAATGGTATTCAATTTCCGGTCATTGTCATAATCATTGGGATCAAATAACGGAGTCTTAATGCTTTTAATTCCCTTATTATTTACAATGACGTCATCCTCATTCTCTTTTGACACACTCACGCCCAGATATTTAATTCCTTCGCTGCCCTTCGCACCGCTCCATTCATATCCCAGAAATTCCTTCATCAACTTTCTGTTTTTGTCCTCCTTATGATCGGACGGACTTTTCAGAATAACTACCTGACATGATTGATGCCGGGCAAGCAGGTAATAATACAATTTTTCCTTTTCAATTCCTTTTATAAAGCCTTGCAGATATGTTTCTAATTCATTTGCTTTATCTTCTTCCGAATATTTCTTTGTCACCTTCTTTTTTTGTATGTTCTTGTACCGCACAGAAGTTTTGGCTTTCTTTACATAAGCAAAAAAGATTTCAGCTTGGGGAAATTTCCCGCCGTTTATCCATTGACGGTACTCCGCCGCGTCTATTCCGCAATGTCCGCAATACTGTTCAATATTGTCCCCATCCTCAAAGACAACATCCTTCGTGGTGTCACCGTCAAACCATGCATTTACCCTGTTTTCAAAATGCTCCGCCAAGTCAGGATTAGCGCCTTTCCTCCTCAAAAAAAAGGTTGCCGTATTTGTCCCTGTCTTACCAAAAGTACCGCTTCCAAGTTCCGCAATCGCAATCAAATCAAAATACTTCAGCAGTATTTCCCGGCAGGATGTATATATGTTCCCATTAGAAAGAACGCTGCTTGGCAATACGATTGCAGCAACTCCTCCTCCCAAAAGCAGCTGCTTTGCCCTCTCAACAAAAAAAGTTTCTATACTGTTGTTTTTAGAAATATCCGAGACAGCATTCATAAGCGTATACTGGCTTCGCTCCTCATCCGTCAGCGTTTCTAAAAATCCCTTTACGCTATAGGGAGGATTTGATATCAGCACAGAAAACTTCTGATCTGCAACTTTTGCATTTTCTGCCAGCGCGTCCCCATATATAATCTGAATGTCATCCTGTCCATACATAAATGCAGATACCTTTGAAACTTTTGAGAGGCGGTACTCCTTTTCTATCCCGTAGATTCCCTTATAATATTCCGACACAGGAATAGCCTTATATTTCTCAACATACCTTTTGATGCAGGAAGCATATTCGGTCAAAAAATGCCCAGCTCCGCAGGCATAATCAATCGCCAGCGGCACTTCCTCATGGTCTCTGATAATCTGCTCCAGTGGAAGGGAAGACACCAAAAACTTAACGATTGGCAGCGGCGTAAAAAATTGCCCCTCGCTCTGCTTTACTCCATCATCCAAAAAACCCTCAAACAAATCTCCAAGAAACTGATTCTGCTCTCTTGTTTTCAGTTTTATATCTTCCAACATCTTTACAATCTTTTTCAGTATCACCGCATTTTGGTAAAAAAGATCCTCATTATGTACGTCCAAGAATGCAAAGTCGCTGTTCGTATAGAACTTAAGCTGTCTGAAATATTCAAGCACTTTATTTCTAGTGGCATCAGGGTCTTCTTTAAACAGGTAAAACGCGTCGCTTATTTCTTTCTGGTCGATATAAGTAACCTCTTCCCCCAAAAATTTCTCCATTCCTTCTTTATATAACTTCTGGAGCCGGTCCTGCAGGCTGTAATAATCGTCATACGCAGCCCCCTTCCAACGAAACTGCAATTCCTTCGGATTAAGGGTCTCGTCCACGATTTTTGCCAAAAAAAGATTTACTAACTTATCAAATGCATTTTCGTGGCTTCCCACATTATGCTGTCTTAATATGGTAGCAAATTCATGGTACTTTTTTTGAATCGCATCATTGTCCACCTCATCTAAATCGCCAACTCCATATTTCAACTTACCGATTGTATATGCATTTATATCTTCTTCAAATATGCCTCTTGTGGCAAAATCCTGCCCATAAGTTTCTTTCCAGACTCTAAAATAATCTTCCTTATCGCCATTGTCTGCCTGCACCTGCTTAAAGCTTTTTAAGGCTGCATCCGT
Source organism: uncultured Lachnospiraceae bacterium (assembly GCA_949878435.1). Taxonomy (GTDB): domain Bacteria; phylum Bacillota; class Clostridia; order Lachnospirales; family Lachnospiraceae; genus Suilimivivens. Next base: position 6,067 of record CATLAK010000016.1, on the reverse strand, counting down.
CAATAAGTAATCCTCATTGTCAAGCATCGATATGATATTGGTCGAGCGTTTTATTTTTCCATCATCTGAAAGATCTGACGTGTACATGCACAGAGCCTGCGCCTGCCGATAGGAATTGAAATATCGAAACAACTGACCGCCGTCAGCCATAGTCTTTTTCCAATATTTATCAAACTCATCTTCTTTCTTACACTCAATGAGCAAAAACGTTTTCTTCTGATTATCCTTCACAAGAACATCACAATATCCGCCTGTATCATCATGCCCTCCAGGCATAGGCTTTTCCAGTTCGATATGCTCCGGCTTATACCCTTTGTCCAACAGGCTGGTGATACACTCCAGTACAACAAAATTTTCATTCTCAGAAAAATTGCATGTGGTTTTCCTGTGAATGACCATTCCTTTGTTCTCTGGATAAGTAATTTTCTTATTCCCAAAATCCACCTTGATTATACAGTCAAAATTCGGAAACTCTTTCACATAAATTTCTTTCTTTTTGCTTTTTACGTAATGTAGTTCTTCTAAAACCTTCTTTAGATTATCTGCCGTTATCATTTAATGCCGCACGCTCCATGACCTTTTACTGAAATTGTATCATAATTTTATATTTTCGGATAGAAATTAGGTGTCAAATTCCTTCGCATAGGTAACTGCCCCAAACTGCTCCCTCGCCGCTTCAAACAAATTATGAAGATAAGGATACTCCCATTTATCCGCACCTACATTAGGAATCACGCCATCGCCCCATCCCATACCCGGCTTGCCGCCGTAATCGGTGAAACTTGCCGCTATATAGCGGACGGTATTCACCAGCACAGTGTTCGGCTCCTGCTTACGCACGCCGATTACTTCCGCCATATTGTCTTTGCCAAACTTAAAGAAATCCACATATTCCAGAATTTCTTCCCCCGTATCATATTCAAAGGAGTACCCATACAGGTCGCATCCATCCTCCATATGACTTTTTTCAAAGGTAAGGTTCGACACTCTTCCCGGACAAAGTTCTTCGCTGCACCGTATCACCTCCGCCTGAAACGCTTCCCAAGCCTCCGGTTCATGGAATGGATTTATCCCCACAGGATTCGTTACTGGCAGGCTGTGAATCTGGTTCTCTTCCTCCCAAGGCATATAAGTCACATCGCCATTCAAAAAGTAATAAGCAAACCCAGCCGGCTGTTCAATTTGGAAACTCCCCTCAGAGCACAGACCTCCCCTGGAATACGGGTCTTTGTGGATATAAAAAACTTCCGGCATAAATACTGTCTCCCCTACCAGTAAATTATTCGGATTCTTGGGCGCATCCCCGCTCCTTACGATTGCCGTCCACTTATATCCGCTCCCGTAAAAACGTTCACTGATACGCCAGAGGCTGTCTCCTTCCTGCACTTTGTATTCCTGCATATTCTCGCCTGTGAGTTTGATATACTCCTCCGACTCAGCCCACTCCTGCAGTTCATGAACTGGCGCAAAAGGATCTCTCCTTTCCCGCTCGCTCTTTTCCTCCTGTTCTCCCTCCGTTAAACCGTTTGCCACCGCCTGTCTGCTATTTTCCACCTCTTTTTCGGTTTTGGGCACAAACTGCTCCGTCTGCGGATCCCAGAGCAGATAAGAGGGCGGTGTATAATCTTCCTCCTCCGCTTTTGCGCCGCTCCCATGAACCGGCGCGCCAATCCGCATATCCGCGTAGCCGTCGCCATTTAAGTCCGGATAAGTGATTGTATCCGGCAGCTCAATGCTCAAGGATACCCTGCCCTCCTGCAGCACTTCGCCGGTCTCCATATCCGTCACTGTCATATCGTAGGACTCATCCATGCAAAAACCATTCAAGAGATAGTAGCGAAGTTCCGTATCTTCTTTCTCCGCAGAAGTTTCATCCTCAAAAATCTCATCTTCGCTTTCCGCCAGAGATCTATCAGCGGAAATAATGGATTCTTTTCTTAAATCATACATATAATCGGAAAAAGAAGCTTCTTCTTCCTCGCCATCCTGAGCAAGTGAAAAGTGGAGGGAAAGCATCCTGCCGTCCTCCGTAAGCGGCAACTCATAATCAGCTTCCGCAAGCAGACCAAAATACCGCATAATCCCTTTGTCCCCAGCGGATTCCCAATTCTCATCAATTCCACGGACTTCCAGAAAGCTTCTCTTCGGGTTCTCCAGCTCGGTCAGCCGCTCATCATGGTCGATCCAGTATAGTCTTTCCTCGTCCAACCCCCAGCCGCTCCACAAAACGCCGTAATGCTGAAAAACATCATAGAACACATATCCCAATGTTTCATCATCACCTTCCAATGGCGCGTTTATCAAAGTAAGCCCGTACGCCGTCCGATCCTTCACATAAAGATTGACTTTCGAACTCCGCCTGTCCAGACAGGAAAGCTCATAGCCGTCCACATCCTCTAGCGTTTCCTGCATAAAGTAAAACATCTTCCCGCTATCTGCACTCCACGCTGTCAAAGGATGCTCTTTCGTATCGAATTTCTTTTTCAGAATGTTGTATAAATCGAGAGCATAGTCATTCTCCGTCATGGGAAAGGTATAGTACAGAAAACAAAGCTCGTTCCCATCAATTTCCTGCATGGCTGCCTCGTTTAACGCTGTCTCCATTTCTGCAAGAGAATTGTAAAACCGCCACGTCACATCCGCTTCTCCCGCAAATCGAAACGCTGACGGCTCATCCCACTCTGTTTCCAACATTTCCCCCTCGTAATCCTTTATCGCAATTTCTGCACTGGCATAGGGGCTTGGGGAAATATGTTCATACAGATATCTGCTAAGTTCCTGCATCTCGCAGCTGTCATGCTCCTCCTGCCACTCTTGCGGTTCTTCCTTTGTTTCGTCGCTTTGCCGCCCTTCCGCTCTTCCTGATGATACACCGCAGGCGGAAAGCAACAGGCTAAGTGCGGCTATACCGATGATGTGGCTTACTCTTTTTTTGCTCTGCTGTCTTCTTTCTTTGGAATCTATCTTTTCATTTTCTTTGGTATTCTGATATAAATCTTTTGCCATATACATTGTCTTTCTTCCCCCTAAGCCGAATCTTGCGCCAGCTTCCTATCTCTCCAAAGCACGGCAAACCATTCAAAATAACTCGTCCAACAATATATAAAACTTTAGTTTCTCCCAGTCTGCTTCTATGCCAAGAGCTTCAAACAACATATCCGGGTTAAAATCCGCATAGACTTTCCCACCAAAGGTTCCATCAAAGTTATGCTTTAGGCTCCGGTAACACAAAGCAATATCTCTCCATTTATCACCGATACCTGTATCCCCCAGATCAATAAAACCGCTTATCTTGCCATCCTCTATGAAAATGTTCGGCAGGCAGAAATCGCCATGCGACAACACCGGTTCGTAATTCGGTCTGTTACTTTCTAACCACTTAAGCAGTGCCCTCGGATTCTCAAAACCGCCCTCACCGAATGTTGTGGGTTCCACATTATCCAAATCCACCAGATTATTATCAACACGGTATTTTGCTTCTTTCAATTCAGTATCAATATCTCTGTTTCGCGGGCAATCAGAAATATCCACATTCCAAAACATTTTTAACGCTTCTGCAAGCAGGGCAAGCAATTCTTTTGGATGCTCCAGGTAATATTTATCACAAGACATTTTCCCGGGCATCTTACTCATGAGCAGGTATTGGTATTCGTCATCCTTTTCGTAAGCGATAACTTTGGGAACCGATATCTTTCCATCAAGCCAACGCATCATCTGAATTACACCATCTTCATTTTCCCCCTGGCAATTCACTATCTTTAACACACTGTCATCAAAGACCATTATTTTTGACCCGGACATTCCAATATCATCAGATGTATAAGGCTTTCCTTCTATCAGTTTTTTGATATTGTCAGGTATATTCATATCTGCAAAAACTCCCATTCTGTTCATAGCTCGTTCACCATATTAAAATGCCTCAACGCATCTTCTGTCGCCTTAAACTTCTCCTTCGGACGCCGGGTCGTTTACTATCCGGTGATTTCGGTTTATTGTAATTCTCTCTCTCAATGATTCTGTGTTTCCGTAGTTTTCAATTAGATAGGCTAACAGGTCTGCCAGTCTTTCCAGTTCTAAATCCACACCGTTGGTTTCCTTTCCCATTGTTCTGGTGCGGGGTAGTTCTACCCTTAGTAAGTCTCAGATTATAAATTCCAATCGTAAAACTTATATATAGCATACAGAATATGGGATAAAATTGTTAGGCATAAAGATACGTATTTACACAAATTTTACGTATCTTTGTAGGTATTATGTTTTTTCGTTTTCAAATCCTCTTCAACAAATTAAAATCATATAAGAAAATTTAGACAACTTATGCTGAAAGATTATTTAATAATCCAATGCCCTTTCCTGCTTGAGCCTTCATATATAAGCCTCTCTTCTTCTCTTAAATTTGCAAGTGCTCTCTTTATTGTACTCATAGAACACCCCAGCTTCTCCGCCATTTCTTTTCGGCTTATGTGATTATTTTCTTTTACCAGTTCAATAATCTTTTCATCAATTTTATTTTGGGGCTCATTTTGGGGTTCACTTTGGGGCTCATTTTGAGGTTCATCTTTCTTCAAAAAATCCGGATGAATCGGAATTTCTACCGTCACAGCCCGTCTGTCATCATCTGTAAAGAATCTTGCTTTGGGTGAAGCATTATTCCGCAGTTCTTCCTGAATAGTAGGAATGCCTGTTGATTTTCCTTCAGATAAATCCAGTTCTCTCAAAAATTCACCCAACCGTTTATTGCGATAGTATCTGGATGAAAACCGTTCACCTTCTTCGATCACTCTCTGCGGAATAGAACGGTCTATGCCGGGAAAGCTGATGATCCGAATCAACTCAGGCTCAATCTCAATCATAATTGACTGATAAGAAAGATAATCCCTATGATAAAATGCATTCACAACTGCTTCTTCCAATGCCTGATACGGATAATTAAATCTGCGTATCGCTTCCATTTGGTAATTCACTTTTGTAACCATTTCTTCAATTACCAGATCCTGCAATGTCTGCATGGTGCGTTTAATCATCATCGGCACTGAACCTTTAATGACCGGAAATTCTTTGAAGTTGTTAGGATTTTTGATGCTTCCATCTGGAAAACGCACAATTTCTACCTGCGTATAAGGGAAAAATTTATCCAAGTGTTCGCAAAACATCATTAATGCCGCATTAGAAATATACTGCTGTTCCGGTGGTCCAACCAATAACTGCATATCATTTAAAACAGCCATCACTCCACGTTCTGTTACCTGTTTTGCCAGTTTGCTCTTTGTTTCATTGAGATGGTCTATCAACAACGCAACCGAAATGTCATTCTCTGTGGCGTCAAAATTAGGTCTGGTATCCAGCGGAGCATAATTGGTCATATTGATCAGTTCGCGCTCCTGCTCCGGATTTGCATGTACAGAATTGGAAGCATAACGGATATAGTAATAGTGTTTTTTCTCTTTCTTTGTAGTCACATGTTCCGGTACTTTATAGGGTCTCTGGATTCCTGTTGTTATCCATAGCACCATGACCATCTTTTTATCTACTTCTTCTATGATAACTTTGGGAAAATATGCTGGGATAATGCTGTTATTATAACCAAGAATCTCTTTTTGAATCTTATCAATCTCCAGTTCGTCTATCCCTTTTACCGGACGAACCGCTACACCGTTCTTTTCCTCCACGCCAATAAGAATGTATCCGCCACCCACATTGTCAAAATCGTTGGCAAAGGCGCATACACTATGATAAATGTCATCAGGATTCCATCCAATTCTGTCAGATTCTACACGACGTTTATTTAATAAATCTTCAATGCTGATTTCAAGTTCCATATAATATACCTACTCAAAATTAATTTGAAATACAAATAAATCTTTCAAACACCCAACTTTTCAAATAGCACCCTATTTCTCTTTTCGGAATCAACTATTAACTTATCATATGATATTATTTCTATGTAGTGTCTGCTGATTAAGTGAATATCTGTATACTCCAACGTTTGTATCCGTTCCTATATTGGAACAGATATAAAAGAGCGTAAAGTATCCGCTTGTAAATCTTAAACAGATTCGTCACGAAT
>CATLAK010000015.1 GCA_949878435.1 uncultured Lachnospiraceae bacterium | reverse complement strand
AATTATCTAATCAACATGAGATAATCTGGTATTATCCTTCATTTATGGAAAATTTTGAAATAGTTTAGATATAAAATTTGAAAATATTTTAAGTATGCTATCTATATTCTTTAACTACATAATGTACTTTTTTATCTATTCGTCACAATATAACCAAAGATATTGTATTGTGCATTTTGCCACTTCCTTTTTCGCTAAAAAATATTTTGCATGACAACCACCCCATCTCATGCTATACTTTTTCCAAAGCATAAATTTCAATATTCTGCAACATATCTAAACGCTAAATCAATAGCAATCAAAACAAGCCTATAGGCGTCAAACGAAATCATGCTTTTATTCCAAATCAAAAATGAATAAAGCAGGAGATTTCGGGCTGGTGTATTCCTACGCCAGAAGCATTGTGTATATCTCCTGTGAAGGAGGTACTATGGGAAAGGAAGATATTGGGCTTAAGTCCTATTTGAAGGACGCAGAGCGTTATGCCGACCTCTGGAACGGCGGTGTATTTAAGGGAAAGGAGATGGTGAAGGCGGGGCAGCTCCAAGAGATAAGCCCGTTTCTGCATAAGGCAGATGAGAAGGAAATTCTTGAGCGAAACAGGGATTTAGTGATGAAGCAGAGCCGTGATGGGAAGTGTTTTGCCGTATTTGCAGTGGAAAATCAAAAAACGGTGGATTATAGCATGCCGGTACGTATCATGCTTCAGGAAGCGCTTGAGTATAGCCATCAGATTCAGTCAATCATGAAAGAAAACGAAAACGCGGATAAAGCACTTCAACAGAAAGAGAATGCAGAAGACAGTTGTACGACGATATATCATGACGCAGGAGAGAGGCTATATAAAGTACGGAAGGAAGACCGCCTCGCCTATATCCTGTCATGACACTAATCGTTTATTGGGGTGAAAAGGAATGGCAGGGACCTAAAAGTCTTCATGATATGATTGATTTTACAAATGAAGGAAAGTCGGTGGAGGAATTTAGAAAGTTCGTTCCAGAGTATCCGCTGCATTTTTTGGATCTATCTACATTTGAGCATTTTGAATATTTTAAGACAGAACTAAGACCTCTGCTGGAGCTATTTAAAAGACGAAATTGTAAGGAAGAATTTATGAGCTATATAGAAAAAAACCAAGAAAATTGGAAAATGAACAGCGAAAGTTGGTTCATGCTTGGTCAACTTACAAATTCCAGAACTTTAAAGAGATTAATAAGAGAAAAACGTCAGGAAGTGGACACGATTGAAAAGGGAGAAAGTGAGGAAAAGAGTATGTTAAAAGCGCTTGATGATTTAGTATATGATGCAAAAATGGAAGGAAAGGCAGAAAGCATTATTGGTTTTCTGGAGGACTACGGTGAAGTTCCGGACAGCTTGAAAGAGGAGATTTTTAATCAAAAGGATATAGCAACGATGCAAAGCTGGATTAAACTGGCTATAAGGGCAGGAAGCATTCAAAACTTCATAGAGGAAATGCATAAGAGGGAACTTTATTGAAAAAGAAAACAAAAATAGTACTGGGGGCAGCTCTGTTAGTCTCGATTATTTTACTGGCATGGTGGTATAAGAGACCTACCTATGAGGGTGGGAATATTGCCCTGCAATACGACAGGGGAAAGTGGCATCTTACTTATCGAAAGGAAATGAGCTTGGTTTTTTGTTTAGAATCGAAGAAAAATTTAGATGGTATCCTAATTGTGCCGGTAGAAGACGATGGCAGCATTTTTGAAAAATTTCATGAAGATTTTCTGGTGAGGCTGACTTATTTTGAATATACGGTGGATAAAGAAGTTAAAGTAGATATGAGAGAGCAAGAGGGGTATTTATATTACAACGACTACGTTCACGATAGAAGAGGCGAGAAGGAGAATTATATTACTTTTGGCAAAAAGCTGGAAGACATTTATGTTATCGGACAGATATATATCGAGAGGTCAGAGGATGACACGGAAGAGGATCTGCGGTCAAGGCAGAGTGAGGCATTGGAGATTCTTTCCTCAATTACATATTCAGAGCAGAAAAACATGAGGATGTTTCAAAATAAAAAGTATGAATGGGATATCGATTATTGGGTATGGTCGGCAAAGCTAAACGAGGGGAAATGGGAGGAGCCTGACCGAACCAGGGACAGCGTACCGGATGAAGAGACCGCCAAAAGGATAGCAGAGGAGTATGACGAAGAGAGCGGTTGGCATGAAAGGAAATGTCAAGACCTTGATTATGAGGTGAATGCAGTTTATTTAGAGCAGAATTATATATGGGTTTTGACTTATAAACCTAAGACGGCGGTACTTGATGGTGGAGGAGGGACAATCAGAATCAGAAGAGATAATGGTGAGATCACAGATGATGCAAGAGGCATATTTTAAATGGTAAATTGATTGCAGATAATAGGTGCCGCATGGAATGAACAGTGCGGCACCTATTGTTTATTACACACACATTTTTGATGGCATCCTACAAAAAAAGTGCATATTTACCTCATGCATTTGTCAAAAAACATGCATAAAATATTGACACCTAAAAATTTTATCATTTATAATAAAGAAAAAATGACTGGCAGGTGTTACGCATGCTCCAACGAAAAATATACAGAAATCTTTTGGATTGGAAAGCCAAGAAAAGCAGGGAATGCCTTTTGGTGCGAGGGGCAAGACAGATTGGCAAGACTTTTATTATTGAGGATTTTGGGAAAAAGCATTATGCAAGTTATATTTACTTAAATTTTTATCAGAACCCTGAGCATAAGAAAATTTTTGACGGTTCTCTGGAAGCGGTAGAAATCTATAAGAAGATATCTCTATACGTGAGGAATGTCAGCTTCATAGAGGGTGACACCTTGATTTTTCTGGATGAAATACAGGATTGCCCAAATGCGCGTACGGCGTTAAAATTTCTTGCAATTGATGATCGGTATGATGTGATTGCTTCTGGTTCCCTGCTGGGACTTCATTACAAGGAGATGGCATCTATTCCGGTGGGTTACGAACGCACATTAGAGATGTATTCTCTCGACTTTGAGGAGTTCCTTTGGGCAGTTGGGAAAGCGCCGGATGCCATTACGGCTCTGCATGAATATTTTGAACGGAAAGAAAAAGTGGATGACGGAATCCATCAGCAGTTCATGTCCCTGCTTCGTGAATATCTGGTAGTCGGTGGTATGCCTGAGGTCGTTAATACATTTTTAAAAACAAATAACTATCAAGAAGTATATGCAACACAAAAGAAAATCATGGAAAGTTACCGGGAAGATATTAAGCATTATGCATCTGCGACGACCCGGCAGAAAATCAGTGACTGTTATCTTTCTATCCCCAGGCAGCTTGCAAAAGAATATACAAAATTCCAGTACAAGGTGGTAAGCCGTGAAGGAAATGCCCGCAGATATGAAAATTGTTTAAATTGGCTGGTGGATGCCGGCATGATTAAGCTGTGTGTCAATGTATCCACACCGCAATTCCCGCTTGTCGCCTATGAAAAGCCGGAGCAGTTTAAAGTATATGTAACGGATATCGGTCTGCTGACTTCACTTTACGGATATGAAACCCAGACCGCCCTGCTGAAAGATACACTGGTTGGACCGGCAAAAGGCGGCATATATGAAAACTTGGTATTTGATATGCTGATGAAGAGGGGGATGACGCTTAATTATTTTAAGAATGACAAGAACACGCAGGAGATAGAGTTCCTTTTTGTACAAAACGGTGCAGTTGTTCCAATTGAAGTGAAGTCAAAAAGGGGAGCGACAGTTTCTCTGAATACTTTTATTACAGAATATGCCCCTCCTTATGCCTACAAGCTGGTTGCAGGCAACATGGGGGTCAGCGGCACCAAAATCACTATGCCGCTTTACATGGCAATATTCATCTAAGGAAGCGCTGACTTAATCAGCGCTTCCTATTTTTTCTGCAGGCAGCATCGACAAACCCCTTAAACAAGGGATGGGGTCTGTTTGGTCTGGACTTCAGTTCCGGGTGTCCCTGTGTCGCTAAGAAGAAAGGATGATCTGGCAATTCGCACATTTCCACGATACGTCCATCCGGGGAAATGCCTGACAATTTCATGCCATGTTCTGTAAGCACAGTCCGATAATCGTTATTCACCTCATAGCGGTGTCTATGCCGCTCATAGATGGTTTCTTCACCATATAATTCATAAGCCTTTGATGATTTGTCCAGGATGCAGGGATAAGAACCGAGCCTCAAGGTTCCTCCGATATCTTCTACGCCGTTTTGATCCGGCATGAGAGCAATGACGGGATGGGTGGTTCCGGGATCTAGTTCAATGCTGTGGGCATCGTTAAAGCCAATTACGCTGCGGGCAAATTCTACAATAGACAACTGCATGCCAAGGCACAGTCCAAGGAATGGGACTTGGTGGGTCCGTGCGTATGTAATGGCGCAGATTTTCCCTTCGATGCCCCGGGAACCAAAGCCGCCAGGGACAAGGATGCCGTCCACATCGCCTAAAAGTGTTTCTACAGTTTCTTCCGTCACGGTCTCAGAATCGATCCACTTGATGTTAACGGTAACGCGGTTTGAAATGCCGCCGTGCTTGAGCGCTTCCACAACGCTGATATAAGCATCATGAAGCTGTACATATTTTCCCACGATTGCAATCGTGACTTCCCCTGTAGGAGTGCGGAGGGCTTCCACCATCGCCTTCCAATCGGCAAGGTCTGGTTCGGGACATGCTAGGTGCAGGCATTCGCAGGCAACTTGGGCAAGGCGTTCTTGCTCCATGGCAAGGGGCGCTTCATACAGATATTCCACGTCCAGGTTCTGTAACACATGGTCGTTAGGTACGTTGCAGAAAAGAGCGATTTTATCTTTGATGCCTTGATTCAGAGGATGTTCGCTGCGGCAGACGATGATATCAGGGCGGATGCCCATGCCCTGCAGTTCCTTTACGCTTGCCTGTGTGGGCTTAGTCTTCATTTCTTGGGAGGCTTTCAGATAAGGAATCAGGGTGACGTGAATTAAAATGGCATTTTCATGACCTACCTCATGCTGGAACTGGCGGATGGATTCAAGAAAAGGCTGGCTCTCGATGTCTCCCACGGTGCCGCCCACCTCAATGATGGCAATCCGGGTGTCCTCATCTGTGAAGTTGCGGTAAAAACGGCTTTTGATCTCATTGGTGATGTGGGGAATGACCTGCACGGTGCCGCCGCCGTAATCGCCCCGCCGTTCTTTCTGCAGAACCGACCAATAAATCTTTCCGGTAGTTACATTAGAATTTTTGTCTAAGTTTTCGTCAATAAACCGTTCGTAATGACCAAGATCCAAATCCGTTTCCGTTCCATCGTCCGTGACAAATACCTCGCCGTGCTGAATCGGATTCATGGTGCCGGGGTCGATATTGATATAAGGATCGAACTTTTGCATAGTGACCTTATACCCCCGCGCTTTTAATAATCTTCCCAGAGAAGCGGCTGTGATTCCTTTGCCTAAGCCGGAAACCACACCGCCGGTTACAAAAACATATTTTACCGCCATAATTTCCTCCATTCCAAAGCTTAAAATCGAGTAGGGAAGTTTTTCCCCCTGCTCGCCGCGCGCCCCATGCGCCGCTTTAGCGGCATACTTCCTCTGCATGGGGCTGCACATAAAAAAGGGCACTATGAGCCTTACTCATAGCACCTTTGCCTGTTTGTTTGATATAGGAATTTTAGCACCGGCAGTTTTGTATGTCAATGAGAATATAAGGGCTTTTAATAAAAAATTGATATTAGTTCATTTCTTTTTTATGGAATAATTGATGGGGTTGTGCTACAATTAAAAACGATATTTGAAATTTTGATAAAATAAGGAGTTTTAACTTAGGAAAGAGAACGGTCTAAACTTATGAGAATGGGATTTGACAACGAAAAGTACTTAAAGCTGCAGTCGGAGCATATCGAAGAGCGCATCAATAAATTTGGAGATAAATTATATCTTGAATTTGGAGGTAAGTTATTTGATGATTATCATGCATCCAGAGTCCTCCCCGGATTTGAGCCTGACAGCAAACTGCGCATGCTGATGAAGCTTTCGGACAGGGCGGAGATTGTAATTGTAATAAATGCTGCCGACATCGAAAAGAATAAGATACGCGGCGATTTAGGGATTACTTATGATGAAGATGTGCAGAGACTGATGAAGGAGTTTGAAAGCCGCGGTCTTTATGTGGGAAGTGTGGTACTGACCCATTACGCCGGTCAGACGAGGGCTTCCGATTTTAAGGAAAGGCTGGAGAAAAAGGGAGTGAGAGTGTACCTTCACTATGCGATAGAAGGGTACCCGTCTAACATACCGTTGATTGTCAGTGACGAGGGTTATGGAAGAAATGAATATATTGAGACGACCAGACCGCTTGTGGTCGTCACGGCGCCGGGACCGGGGAGCGGGAAGATGGCGACCTGCCTCTCCCAGCTTTACCATGACAATAAGAGAGGCATCAAAGCGGGATATGCCAAATATGAGACCTTCCCTATCTGGAACATTCCCTTGAAGCATCCTGTCAATCTTGCTTATGAGGCGGCTACGGCAGATTTAAATGATATTAACATGATCGATCCCTTTCATCTGGAGGCTTACGGTGAAACGACCGTTAACTATAACCGTGATATAGAAATCTTTCCTGTGTTGAATGCAATTTTTGAGGGAATCTATGGTGAGAACCCCTATAAATCGCCCACGGATATGGGCGTGAATATGGCGGGGAACTGTATCGTGGATGATGAAGTGTGCTGTGAAGCATCTTATATGGAAATTATTCGCCGCTATTATACGGCGATGAACGATGTCATCAAAGGAAAAGCTAAAGAAAACGATGTCTACAAGATAGAGCTTGTGATGAAACAGGCGAAGATTACCACGGATGACAGAAAGGTGACGGTCGCAGCCAATGCGCGCGCCGAGGAACTGGGTGTTCCCACCGCGGCGGTAGAGCTTTCCGACGGAAGCATTATTACATCTAAGACTACAGACCTTTTGGGGGCATCGGCAGCGCTGTTATTGAATGCGCTAAAGTACCTGGGGGGTGTGGATCATGATACGCATTTGATCTCACCTGAGGCAATCGAGCCCATTCAGGAATTAAAGACGAAATATCTGGGAGGAAAGAACCCAAGACTTCATACCGACGAGGTTTTGATCGCGCTTTCTATCTCTGCTTTAAATGATAAAAATGCAAGGAAGGCGTTAGAGCAGCTTCCGAAGCTGAAGGGGTGTCAGGTGCACACCTCTGTGATGCTCTCGGAGGTAGATATTAAGACCTTCAAAAAGCTGGGCGTGGATCTGACCAGTGAACCAACAATAAAAGGAAAGAGTAAATAATTAAATGAGCGATAACAATTTGAATCAGTATGACGGTGGTCACGGAAGCAGCGGCGGTCCGTCTAATAACAACAATGGAGGCAATGGATCAGGAGGTTCCGGCAGGGACCCGAGAAGGCAAAGCATCATTATGTTTGTGATTGCAGCGCTTTTGTCGCTTCTGTTAGTCAGCACGTTCGTCAAGATTATAACAGGAGATTCAGAGAAAGAAATCTCATACAATGAGTTCATCCAGATGCTGGAGGAAGAAAAAGTAGAATCTGTCGTGATTGGAACGGACAGGGTCTACATCAAGCCCAAGGTTGAGATGGAAGAACAGTCTCCAATGCTGTATCTGTACGGCATGAACTCCATGATGAGTTACTACACCGGCAAGATAGAGGATGACGATACGCTGACCGATCGTCTTTTAAAGTATGACGTGGAGGTAAAGGGACAGGTGGCGGACGGAACCAGCACAGTAATCAGCTTCCTGCTGTCCTATGTATTCCCCTTCCTGCTCATGTGGGTGCTTTTAAGCTTTTTGTTCCGTAAGATGTCAAAGGGCGGCGGACCTATGGGCGTTGGGAAGAGCAACGCCAAGGTCTATGTGCAGAGGGAAACCGGCATCACCTTTAAGGATGTGGCGGGTGAAGACGAGGCGAAGGAGTCTTTGCAGGAAGTGGTAGACTTTTTGCACAATCCAGGCAAATACGCTAAAATTGGCGCCAAACTTCCCAAAGGAGCTCTTTTGGTGGGACCTCCCGGAACAGGAAAGACCTTGCTTGCCAAGGCGGTGGCAGGTGAGGCAAAAGTGCCTTTCTTCTCCCTTTCCGGTTCGGATTTTATTGAGTTATATGTCGGTGTGGGCGCTTCCCGTGTAAGAGATCTTTTTAAAGAAGCTACCAAAAATGCGCCTTGTATCATTTTTATCGATGAAATAGATGCCATCGGGCGGAGCCGCGACAGCAAATACGGCGGAGGCAACGAGGAGAGGGAGCAGACTTTGAACCAGCTGCTTTCTGAGATGGATGGTTTTGATACGTCCAAGGGTATTCTGGTGCTGGGCGCTACTAACCGTCCGGAGATTCTGGATAAAGCCCTTCTGCGTCCCGGACGTTTTGACAGAAGAATCATTGTAGATAAACCTGACCTAAAGGGAAGAGTGGAAATTCTAAAGGTACATGCGAAGGATGTACATTTGGATGAAAGTGTGGATTTAGATGCCATTGCTCTTGCCACCAGCGGCGCTGTAGGCGCAGATTTGGCAAATATGATCAATGAAGCTGCTATCAATGCCGTTCAGCACGGCAGAGAGTATGTGAGCCAGAAAGATTTGTTTGACGCAGTGGAGCAGGTTCTGGTCGGCAAGGAAAAGAAAGACCGCATCATGAGCAAAGAGGAGAGGAAGATCGTCTCTTACCATGAGGTGGGGCATGCGCTGATCAGTGCTCTGCAGAAGAATTCAGAGCCGGTGCAGAAGATTACCATTGTTCCCAGAACCATGGGAGCGCTTGGCTATGTCATGCATGTGCCGGAGGAGGAAAAGTATCTCCAGACGGAAGCAGAACTGCATGACCGTCTGGTAAGCCTGCTTGGCGGGCGTGCGGCGGAAGAGATTGTGTTTGGCAATGTGACCACGGGGGCAGCAAATGACATCGAGCAGGCAACCAATATCGTCACCAATATGATCACGCGCTTTGGCATGAGCAGACGGTTTGGACTGATGGGACTTGCCACGGTGGAAAACGAGTATTTAGGCGGCGGCGCAAGATTGACCTGCAGCGACCGCACAGCGGCGGATGTGGACACGGAAGTCATGGAAACGCTGAAGCAGTGCTATGAAGAAGCCAAGGAACTTCTCTCCGGCAACCGTGAACTGATGGATAAGCTGGCAGCACATCTGATTGAAAAGGAAACCATCAGCGGCAAGGAATTTATGAAGATTTACCGCAAGGAAAAAGGCTTACCGGAACCTGAGGAAAAGGACGAAGAGAAAGAAATTGAAAAAAAACCAGAAGAAAAATGTCCTGCAGTACAGGAGGAAGATAGAGAGAAGCCTTCCGATACGGATCATCAGGAAGAAAGCGCGGGCGCAGAAAAGCCGGCAAATGAAGGAAATGCGCAGGAGCATGCGACTGGAAGGTTTTCAAATGTGCCCTCTGACTTTTTCTAAAGTGAATGATTTGAAATGGGCTGCCGGATGACGGAAGCAAAAAGATGGGCATCATTAGGAATATTCATAATGATGCTCATTTGCTATGAATGAGGTTGAAGAATGGAACAAATATTTGATATACAGGAAGAACTAAAAAAACTGCCTAATTGCCCGGGCGTTTATATTATGCATGATGATAAGGATAATATTATTTATGTGGGCAAGGCAGTCAATCTGCATAACCGCGTCCGCTCCTATTTCCGCAAGAATATCGGAAGGGGACCTCAGATTGACAAGATGGTGACCCTGATCAGCCGTTTTGAATATATTGTCACGGACTCGGAACTGGAAGCGTTGGTATTGGAAAACAATCTGATCAAGGAGCATAGTCCTAAGTATAACACGCTGCTTAAGGATGATAAGACGTATCCGTATATTAAGGTCACTATGGGAGAGGCATATCCGAGGGTCTTGTTTTCACGTCAGATGAAAAAGGATAAATCCAGGTATTTTGGACCTTATACCAGTGCTGCTGCGGTAAAGGACACCATCGATTTGATCAACAAACTGTATCAGCTGCGGACCTGCAATAAAAGCCTGCCTAAGGAATGCGGCAATGACAGGGCATGCCTCAACTATCATATCAAGCAGTGCATGGCGCCCTGTCAGGGAAACATATCGAAGGAGCAATATCAGGAACAGATTCGGAAAGCGCTGGATTTTCTGAATGGAAGTTACCAGGATACTTTGAAGGAATTGGAACAGAAGATGCAGGAGGCGGCAGAGAAGCTGGAATTTGAGGAAGCCGTCAGATACAGGGATTTATATAACAGCGTAAAGCAGATTGCAACTAAGCAAAAGATTACGGACAGCGACGGGGAGGACAAAGACATAATTGCCTTGGCGGTGGAAGGAAAAGATGCGGTGGTGCAGGTCTTCTTTGTCAGGGATGGAAAGCTGATTGGAAGGGAACATTTTTACATGACACATGTGTCAGATACGCCCACGAAGCAGATCCTGCTGGACTTTGTGAAACAGTTTTATGCGGGGACGCCCTTTATTCCCAGAGAATTGATGATTCAGGAAGAAATTGAAGATGTGGAAGTGATTGAGCAGTGGCTTACCAGAAGGAGAGGCGGCAGAGTCTATATCAAAGTGCCTAAGATAGGCACCAAAGAAAAACTGGTGGAACTGGCTGCTAAAAATGCGGCATTGGTTTTAAGCCAGGATAAAGAACGAATCCGGAGGGAAGAGGGAAGAACCATCGGTGCGGTGAAGGAGATTGCAAATCTTTTGGGACTGTCTAAGGTGAGCCGCATGGAAGCATATGACATCTCTAATATCAGCGGCTTTGCCAATGTGGGCTCTATGGTGGTTTACGAAAAGGGAAAACCCAAACGCAGTGATTACAGAAAATTCCGAATCAAAACGGTGTCCGGACCGGATGACTATGCCTGTATGAAGGAAGTCCTGACCAGAAGATTTCTTCATGGAATGGAAGAACAGAAGGCTTTTGAGGAAAAGGAACTTGAAAAGGAATTTGGAAGCTTCACCAAATTTCCGGATCTGCTTCTCATGGACGGAGGGAAAGGACAGGTCAATATCGCAATCCAGGTGCTTCATGAACTGCACTTAAATATCCCGGTCTGCGGCATGGTAAAGGATGATAATCATAATACCAGAGGTTTGTATTTTAACAATGAAGAGATAAACATCGAGCGCAGCAGCGAAGGGTTTAAGCTGATTACCCGGATTCAGGATGAAGCACACAGATTTGCCATTGAATACCACAGATCTCTGCGGTCAAAGGCACAGGTCAAATCGGTGCTGGATGAAATACCCGGCGTTGGACCGTCTCGAAGAAAAGCGCTTATGCGCCGTTTCAAATCCATCGAGGAAATAAAAAATGCAGATATTTCTGCGCTTGCAGGAGTGGATGAAATTCCGGAAAATGTGGCAAAAGGAATTTATCAGTTCTTTCACGATGACGATTCCACCCTGCCGTAGACGCCTTTTTCCGGCTGCCGGAAGATGCGCAAGGCAAAAGAGCACAAGCATTTGAGATTGTGATTGTAGGGGGTTTATGTTACAATATCGACAGATATGTTGGTATCGACAGATATTGTTATCAGATTTGAAGCAAAAGTAAATAACGGAGGGAAAATGAGGGTATGGCAAACGTAAAGCTGGAACAGATTATTGAAAAGATGAAGTTAGAAAATCTGACTCCCGAGCTGGATATTTCCAAAATTAAGATCACGCAGCCGGATATCAACAGACCGGCGCTCCAGATGGCAGGATACTTTGAGCATTTTGAGGCGACCAGACTGCAGGTGATCGGTTTTGTGGAATATACTTATATGGAGGGGCTGCCGGAAGCGAGGAAGAGGGATGTTTATAACAGGCTTCTTTCCTGTGAGATACCGGCGATCGTTTTCTGCAGGGAGTTAAAGCCGGACGAATTGTTCATGGAGACGGCAATTGAAAATAAGGTGCCTATTTTGATGACCAAGAAAGCCACTTCTGCATTTATGGCGGAAATCATCAGATGGCTGAATGTCAAGCTTGCACCGTGTATTTCAGTTCACGGCGTGCTGGTGGATGTTTTTGGCGAGGGTGTCTTGATTACAGGTGAAAGCGGTATCGGTAAGTCAGAGGCAGCGCTGGAGCTGATTAAGAGAGGACATCGTCTGGTGACAGACGACGCCGTTGAGATACGGAAGGTGAGCGATGATACGCTGGTAGGTTCAGCACCGGACATCACGAAGCATTTTATTGAACTGCGGGGTATCGGTATCGTGGATGTGAAGACTTTGTTCGGTGTATCCAGTGTCAAGGACACCCAGAACATAGACTTGGTCATCCGGCTTGAGGATTGGGATAAAGAAAAAGAATACGACAGGCTTGGTCTTGAGGAGGAGTATACAGAATATCTTGGAAATAAGGTAGTCTGCCACAACATTCCGATTCGTCCCGGACGGAACCTTGCCATTATCTGTGAATCGGCGGCAATCAATCACCGCCAGAAGAAGATGGGTTACAATGCAGCACAGGAATTATATAGGAGAGTACAGGCATCTCTTACACGGAAACGCGATGAAGATGAGGATGACGATTAAGTTTTTATAATTAAAATCTTTGATTTTAAATGGAGAAAGAATAAAACGTAAGAAAAATAATAAAGATAGAGAGAGGGTTTTTTTATGAGCAAGTATATTTTTGGAGTGGACATTGGCGGAACGACTGTAAAGATGGGATTCTTTGATGGAGAAGGAAGTCTTCTTGAAAAATGGGAGATTCCCACAAGGAAAGAAGAGGACGGAAGCAAGATTCTTCCCGATGTTGCAGAAAGCATTAAAGGGAAAATGGCAGAAAAGCAGCTTGCGGCAGGAGATATCGCAGGAATAGGCGTAGGCGCGCCGGGTCCCATTGACGGTGACGGCGTTGTTCACAGAGCGGTAAATTTGGGATGGGGAACCTTCAGCATCAAGGAAACATTGGAGAATCTTTTGCATATACCTGTAATGGCAGGGAATGATGCCAATGTGGCTGCCTTAGGCGAAATGTGGAAGGGCGGCGGTCAGGGAAGCAGCGATCTGATTGTAGTGACCCTCGGCACAGGTGTAGGCGGCGGCATCATTATTGGAGGAAAGGTACTTACGGGAGCCGGCGGAGCCGGCGGCGAGATCGGGCACATCCATGTACAGGACAGCGAGGAGCAGAGTTGTGGATGCGGCAATAAAGGGTGCCTTGAACAATACGCCTCTGCAACAGGAATCAAGCGGCTGGCGCTTAAGAAACTGAAGGAAAGCGATAAAGGCAGTATTCTTCGCAACGGCGACGTCTCCGCAAAGACGGTGTTCAATGGGGTTAAAATGAAAGATGAACTTGCCATGGAAGTGGCAGAGGAGTTTGGAAAATATTTAGGAGACGGTCTTGCTGTGATTGCCAGCGTAATCAATCCCGAGACAATTGTAATCGGCGGCGGTGTGTCGAAAGCGGGAGAAGTGCTGTTTGACTACATCAAGCCTTCCTATGAAAGGAATGTTTTCCACGCCAACAAAGATGTGAAATTTGCCCTTGCAACGCTTGGAAACGATGCGGGTATCTATGGCGCTGCAAAGCTGATATCTGATACCATGGTATCAGATATCAAGTAAAAATTAGGACAGCAGGTGAAGAGGTGGAAAAAAACAGTTCAGCTATTTATGAGTTTATCCGTGTTCATGTGCCGGAAGAAGATATTCTGCTAAATGAACCGATGTATAAGCATACGACTTTTCGCGTGGGGGGAGAAGCGCAGTGCCTGGTACGGATCAGTGAGGGCAGGCAGCTCGTAAAAATTATTCCATACCTTAAGGAAGTGGAGGTCCCTTATTTTATCCTTGGGAACGGAAGCAATCTGCTGGTAGGGGATAAGGGATACGAAGGGGTAATTTTACAGATTGGAAACAGGATGAATGACATTAAGGCGGAAGGCGGCTGCATACGGGCAGGCGCCGGAGCGCTTTTGTCTCAGGTTGCAAGATTCGCGCAGGAAAACGGACTTACCGGCTTAGAGTTTGCCTCCGGGATTCCGGGAACCATAGGCGGGGGCGTGGTCATGAATGCCGGCGCTTATGGCGGTGAGATGAAGCAGGTGGTAAAAGAAGTGACGGTGCTCAGTGACCAGGGAGAGATTCTTATCCTTAACGGGGATGATATGGAATTTGGATACCGCACCAGTATCATTAAGCGGAGACCTTTTGTGGTGCTTGAGGTTCTGATGCAGTTACAGCCGGGAAATAAGGCGGAAATTTTACTATATATGGAAGAACTTTCCAAGAAACGGCGGGAGAAACAGCCTCTTGAGTTTGCCAGTGCCGGCAGCACCTTCAAAAGACCGGAAGGATACTTTGCAGGTAAGCTGATTATGGACGCAGGACTTCGGGGCTACTCCATAGGCGGAGCCAAGGTCTCTGAAAAACATTGCGGATTTGTTGTTAATACCGGCAACGCGACGGCAGCAGATGTGGCGGAGGTCATTTGGGAAGTGCAGGAGAAAGTGAAGGAGAAATTTGGAGTTGCCCTGGAAACGGAAGTAATTTTTCTGGGCGATTTTTAAGGAGGCGCGGCATGCGGTTTGTAGTAGTGACAGGTATGAGCGGCGGCGGCAAAAGTACAGCGCTTAGGATGTTGGAAGATGCCGGATTTTATTGTGTAGACAATCTTCCGGTTCCTTTGATAGAAAAATTTGTGGAGTTGATTGCCACACCCGGAGGCGAAGTGAGCAAGGTCGCCTTAGGACTTGATGTGCGTGCGGATCAGGCGTTTGCAGATGTCCAGAAGATATTAGAGAAGCTAAAGGAAAACGGTTACGTTTTTGAGATTCTGTTCATGGAAGCAGGGGACCGCACGCTTTTAAAGCGTTACAAAGAGACCAGGAGAATGCATCCCCTCTCTCAGGGAGGGCGGATTGAGGATGGTATCAAAAAAGAGAGAGCCATATTGAACGATATCAGAATTAAATCGGATTATGTAATCGACACCTCCAATCTGCTGACAAGGGAGCTAAAGGAAGAACTGGATCGGATTTTTGTGCAGAACGAAGAATACAACAGCCTTATGGTGACGATTTTGTCGTTTGGCTTTAAACACGGTATCCCGGCGGATGCGGATCTGGTTTTCGACGTGAGGTTTCTGCCTAATCCTTTTTATATTGACGAATTAAAGTATAAGACAGGCAACGACCAGGAGGTTCAGGATTATGTGATGGGGTTTCCGGAGGCACACACTTTTATCGACAAGCTGTCAGATATGATTGCATTTCTGATTCCCAATTATGTCAAAGAAGGAAAGTACCAGCTGGTAATCGGAATCGGGTGTACAGGCGGAAAACACAGAAGCGTTACACTGGCAAACAGACTGTATGAACGCATGAAGAACAGCGGCGGCTGCGGGGTGAAGATCGCGCATCGGGACGTGGGACAAGGCGTGTAAGAAGTAAAGGGTAGAACTATGTCATTTTCATCGGAAGTAAAGGAAGAACTGGAAAAAGTCATACCGGGTCCGAGGCATTGCCAGCTGGCAGAATTGGCGGCGATTATCCACTTTGGATGTAAAATCAAAGCGGAGGGAGAAGGACTGGACGAAATTAGAATTTCGTCAGAAAATCTATTTGCTTTCAGAAAGTACTTTACATTATTGAAGAAAACCTTTATTATAAATGTTGATGTGGTTAAAGTTTTACAAGCCGTTAAGGTCTGCGATGAGGGCGGACACATGCATCCACTTTCGGATGAGGTCAGCCCGCTTCTTATAAAAAACAGCTGTTGCAGAAGAGCTTTTCTGCGAGGCGCTTTTTTATGCATTGGTTCCATGAGCGACCCGAAGAAAGGGTATCATCTGGAATTTGTATGTGAAAATGAAGCACATGCGCTGCAGATTCAGCAGGCGATAGGCAGTTTTGATATTGATGCAAAAATAGTCAGGCGGAAAAAATACCATGTCGTATATTTAAAGGAAGGCGCAGGAATTGTTGATCTTTTAAATGTCATGGGTGCGCATTTGTCGTTGATGCTGCTTGAAAACCTCAGAATTGAGAAGGAAGTCAGAAATTCGGTCAACAGACAGGTAAATTGTGAGGCGGCAAATATTACGAAGACGGTGAATGCAGCCGGAAAACAGATAGAGGACATTTTACTTTTACAGAAAAATTACGGTTTGTCAAACCTGCCGGATAATTTGAGGCAGATGGCAGAAGCGAGACTTGAACATCCAGAAAGTTCTCTTCAGGAATTAGGAGGATACCTTAATCCACCGGTAGGCAAGTCCGGTGTGAATCATAGATTACGAAAGCTCAGCGAGATAGCTGAGAAGATTAAGGGATAAGGGAGGAGCAATATTATGATTCAAAAGTCTATTAAGATCCAGTTAAACGGCGGGCTTGAGGCAAGACCTGTGGCAATGCTCGTACAGGTGGCAAGCCAGCACGAAAGTTCTGTTTACATTGAAACGGACGGCAAAAAGGTGAATGCAAAGAGCATTATGGGCATGATGAGCCTTGCATTAGACAACGGGGAAGACATAACGGTAATTACGAACGGAAACGATGAACAGGCAGCAATGAAGGATATGGAAGACTACTTAAGCGGTGAAAAGAAGTAAACGGACATAAGAGCAAAGCGCAGGCTTTGCTCTTTTTTAGGATAAGAATGGATTTCATAAACGTATTGAAGGGAGAATGGCGATGGAGAAAAAAAGGATGCTTTTTATCTATAATCCCAAAGCCGGCAAAGCAAGAATCAGGAGCAAACTGTCAGATATCATTGATATTTTTGCAAAGGCGGGGTATGAGGTGACGGTACATCCGACCCAGGCAAAAGGAGATGGGCTGGCGGCGGTGAAAGAACAAAAGCAGGGGGATTATGACATGATCGCTTGCAGCGGAGGCGATGGCACGCTGGATGAAGTAGTAACCGGAATGATGCAGTGCGAAAGTAAAATTCCTATTGGGTATATACCGGCGGGAAGTACCAATGATTTTGCCCACAGCCTCCGCATCCCTAAAAGTATGATAAACGCAGCCCAGGCAATTGTGGATGGAAAAACTTTCAGCTGCGATGTGGGAGCCTTCAATGATGATTTTTTTGTCTATATAGCGGCTTTTGGAGTTTTTACAGATGTATCTTACGAGACACCTCAGGATATTAAGAATCTGTTAGGTCATATGGCATACATTCTGGAAGGAATGCGGCGCCTTTCCGCCATCAAGGCTTATAAGATGAAGATAGAAAGCGAAGAACTTTCCGTGGAAGGAGAATTTCTGTTCGGTATGATTACCAACTCGACTTCGGTAGGCGGCTTTAAGCGCATTACCGGTAAGTATGTGCAGCTGGACGATGGGGCGTTTGAAGTTACGCTGATTAAAAAACCTGCCAACCCAATTGAGCTAAACCTGATCATGGCAGCGCTGATCAATCGCAGCGTCAACACCGACTGCATGTATTGCTTTAAAACGAAGGCAGTTAAGATTACTTCTGAGGAAGAAGTTGCATGGACCCTGGATGGGGAATTTGGAGGGAAACACACCCAGGTAGAAATCTACAACAAAATGCAGGCGCTTGACATCAAAATTCCCGACTAAAAATTAGCAAATCTTTTCAATTATTATTCCATTTTTTTGAGGAATAGGGTATAATAGGAAACGATTAGGAATGTTATAAATTTAACGGAGGTAAATAAAATGTTAGTATCAGCAACAGAAATGCTTCAAAAAGCAAAAGCAGGTCACTATGCAGTTGGTCAGTTCAACATCAACAACCTTGAATGGACAAAAGCCATCTTGTTGACAGCACAGGAGAACAATTCCCCGGTTATCCTCGGCGTATCTGAGGGCGCAGGCAAATACATGGGCGGATATGATGTTGTAGTCGGCATGGTAAACGGTCTGATTAAAGATCAGAATATTACCGTTCCCGTAGCCCTTCACCTTGACCACGGAAGCTATGATCACTGCTACAAATGTATCGAGGCTGGTTTCTCATCAGTTATGTTCGATGGTTCCCACTATCCTATCGATGAGAACGTAGCAAAGACCAAAGAATTGGTTGCAGCAGCACATGCAAAGGGAATTTCCATCGAAGCAGAAGTTGGTTCTATCGGCGGAGAAGAAGACGGTGTAATCGGCATGGGCGAATGCGCAGACCCCAATGAGTGTAAGGCTATCGCAGATTTAGGAATCGATTTCCTGGCTGCTGGTATCGGAAACATTCACGGCAAATATCCTGCAAACTGGCAGGGATTATCCTTTGAAACGCTGGATGCAATCCAGAAGCTGACAGGAGATATGCCTCTTGTTCTTCACGGAGGTACAGGCATCCCTACAGAAATGATTCAGAAGGCAATTTCCTTAGGCGTTGCAAAGATCAATGTAAACACAGAATGCCAGTTATCTTTTGCGGCAGCAACACGTAAGTACATCGAAGCAGGCAAGGATTTAGAAGGCAAGGGATTCGATCCTCGTAAGCTTCTTGCTCCCGGTTTTGAAGCAATCAAGGCTACTGTAAAAGAAAAGATGGAAATCTTCGGTTCTATTGGTAAGGCTTAATTACAAACTTGGAAGAAATACTTGAAACAAAAGGCTGCCCATGTAATATGGACAGCCTTTATAAAAAATTAAAATTATTATGAGGAGAGAGAACAATGGGTAAATTGTGGAATGTAAAGATTGACGAGCAAATGTATAACTTAGAGCTCAAGGGAAGAAAACTGCTGGTAAATGGGGAAGACATCAAATTAAAGAAGTATAGAAAGAAAACCGGGTTAATCCATGAAGAGTATGAGTTCCCTCTTGGCTCCAAAACGGCATTTTTGGATTTAAGAAATATGAATACATCTGTTCTGGTGATCGATAATAAGAATTGCGATACCGGCGAGGAGTATGTTCCGATCAAAACGCCGGGGTGGGCATACATATTTGTGGTTCTTCACTGCCTGAACTTTTTAAACGGCGCATTGGGAGCCGCATTTGCAGTTATTGGAATTATGCTGACTGTATCTATTTCCTCTAACAGGAAGATGAATGTGGTGGTCAGAGTTTTGCTGGATTTGGCAATATTGGTAGTGGCAGTGATTGCCATATTTGCAATAGCGCTCATGCTGACGGGGTTGGTGTAAGATTATGAATGTTTTTAAGGAAATGGTGTTATCTATTTACAGCTACAAAAGTTACAAGGAATTTTTAAATAATAAAAAGGGTAAAGTATTTGGCTTTGGTCTGCTGCTGATGCTTATTTACTTTTTGATAACCGTGGGAATCCCTTTCGCACAGTTTCACGGGACGAAGGGCATTGCCGGTCAAATGGATGAGCTGATACCGGAATTTGAGCTGTCTGACGGAAGGTTATGGGCAGAAGATGAATTTGTTTATGAATATGGGGGTATCTATATTGCGGTTGCTGCCAATTCAGATGAGGTTTTTCTAAATGCCCGTGATATTGAGAGTTCCCTGTACGGGTATAGCAGTGTCTGGCTGATGGATTCTGAGAAGATGATTCTGAAGTCGGATGGTGAGGTGATTGAAGCTTATTATTCAGATTTAGATATGGAATTGACGAAAAGCGATTTGATGGGATTGGTGCCATATATTTATGTGGCAATTGCTGTGGTCATGCTTTTGGCTTTTCTTTGTATGACGGCGCTTTTCTTCCTTGGCGTAATCTTTGTGGCATTGATGGGGATGATAGCGGCATCCTGCATGAATTACCAGCTCACCTTCGGACAGTTATACTTGATTGGTATTTACAGCAGAACGCTTCCGTTGCTTATAAAGGCGGCAGTGTCTTTCCTGCCCATTAAGATTCCATTCTTTTTCATCTTTAATTTCGGGATATCCGTGTTCATAATCATTATGGCAATCCAGAAGATGAAAGAAAAGCCGCTGCAGAAGCCGTTAGAGTTTACTTCCGATGGCACACCGGACGGGGGTAGCCCTGGCGGAAGCAGTTTTGACGGAGGAAGTACAGAAAATAAAAATGATTTTTCGTGGATGAACTAAGATTAAGAAAAAGGTTCCATAGGACTTGGTCCTTCGGAACCTTTTTTATACTAACTTTCTTCCTCAGCAAGCCCCTGCTCCTGCATTTCCTGAATGTCAGGGTCGAAGGAGAGCATGGGTTTTGCCTGTGGGTCTGTCTTGGTCACCTTGCGGGCAAGATAGTTTTTCGTGATAGCAAATACCGTGCCGGAAAGGACAAGGACGCCGATCAGGTTAGGGATTGCCATAAGTGCGTTTAAGGTATCTGCAATCGCCCATGCAAGATCAAAACTCATCGTTGCGCCAAAGATAATACAGGCAACGAAAATGACCTTATATACGATGGTAGCCTTGGTGCCAAATAAGTATTCGCAAGACTTTGTTCCGTAGAAAGACCAGCCTAAAACGGTGGAAAATGCGAACAGGCAGATGGCAATTGCCACGAATCCGCCGGCGAGGGTTCCAAGACCTTCTGACAACGCTTCGCTTACAAGAGAAGCACCGGTGGATGCAGTAAGTACAGCGCCTGTCTCTAAGTCGATCAGACCGGAACTTAAGATGGTAAAGGCGGTCAGTGTGCAGACAACAATGGTATCAAAGAACACTTCAAAGATTCCCCACATACCCTGGACGATGGGCTCCTTTACATTTGATGCGGAATGCACCATAACGGAGGAACCAAGTCCTGCTTCATTAGAGAAGACACCGCGCTTAAAGCCCATGGTCATTGCCTGCTTGATCATCATGCCCACGGTAGCGCCGGCGATAGGGCGGAGTCCGAAAGCGTTGGCAAAGATTGCACTGAACACGGCGGGAACTGATGTGATATTCATAATGAGTACGATGATGGTTCCCAGTATGTATGCGCATGCCATGAAAGGCACAATCTTCTCGGTTACACTGCCGATGGTCTTGATGCCGCCTAAAATGACAAGGGCAGCCACTACCGCAATGATAATACCGGTTGCGATAGGAGGGATACTGAAAGTATCCTTTAAGGAACTGGCAATTTCATGCACCTGCGTCATGTTGCCGATCCCGAAGGAGGCAAATACGCAGAAGAGGGCAAAGAGAATGGCAAGGGGCTTGGCGAAGATGCCGATGATCTTTTTCCCTTTCAATCCGTCCTGAAGATAATACATAGCGCCGCCGGACCATTCATCCTTAGAGTTCTTGCGCCGGTAATAGATTCCCAGCACATTTTCCGAGTAGTTGGTCATCATGCCGAACAGCGCGGAAAGCCACATCCAGAAGACCGCTCCGGCGCCGCCGGTTATGATGGCGCCGGCAACTCCGGCAATGTTTCCGACACCGATGGTAGCGGCAAGCGCAGTTGACAATGCCTGGAACTGCGAGATAGAGTTTTCGCTTTTGTCCGTGTGGGCAGTGACATGCTTTTTCTTGAAGATGGCAAGAAAGGTTTCATTCATCCAGTGCCCGATATGGGTAATCTGGAAAAAATTCATGCCCACCGTCAGGTAGATGCCTGTTCCGATAATCAGAATCAGCATGGGGATTCCCCATACCACACCGTTTATGGCACCATTCACTTTTGCAATCATGTTCATTACATTTTCCATAAAAAGTCTCCTCTTTCATAAGTATAGATAGATGAACCTCACAAAAAACGAGAATTTACTTTCGTAAATCCTCGTTGATTCGTGTACTACTATACAGGAAAAGATGGAAAAATGCAAGTGGAAACGTGAAAAATACTGCCATAAAAGGTAACATTTCAGCCTGCAAGTACAGGAGAGCAGTTTGGAGAGCGGATGGTTTGGCGCAGATGGCGGCACACCTTATCTTTTCCAGTCTCCTCTCAAAATCGGATTTCACTAACAGAATGTGTTTAAGTGTTTCAAGACGGTCGGGTCGGAGCCAAGACGGCATCCATGCCGTTTGGCTCCTAAAATCGCCATCCATGGCGATTTTGCCCTAGGTTCGCTCACATTCTGTAAGTGAAATTGCCAATTTTTCGCAAAGACTGGAAAAGATAAGGTGTGCCGCCATCTGCGCCAAGCCATCCGCTCTCCAAACTGCTCTCCTGTACTTGCAGGCTGAAATGTTACTATAAAAGGGAGGATGCCAAGTAAACGTTTGTTTACTTGGCATTTATTATGAAAAAGTTATTAATAAATCAATTACTTTGAGGCTTCTTGTAAGTGGTCTGTGCTTTTCTGTATCTTATGGTATTAGTATAGGATACAGAAATGTCTAAAGAATGTTATGCCAATTAAGTTTTTTTAAATTAAATATGAACAGAATGTGAACGGAAGAAATTGATAACTATAATTTTTCCGGTTCAGGATAAGTGACGCCGAAGGTGTCTACGG
This sequence comes from uncultured Lachnospiraceae bacterium, assembly GCA_949878435.1. GTDB lineage: Bacteria > Bacillota > Clostridia > Lachnospirales > Lachnospiraceae > Suilimivivens. The sequence continues at coordinate 62,243 of CATLAK010000015.1, read as the reverse complement.
TAACGCTTTTGAGTTTTTGTTCTTCTAAGGGACGGTCAGAATAATCGGTAGCTGTTTCGGCTATTTTATTTACCACATCCATCCCTTCAATCACCTTCCCAAATGCGGCGTAGCTGCCGTCTAAATGGGGAGCATTCTTATGCATGATGAAGAATTGGGAGCCTGCGGAATCGGGCGCCATGCTTCTTGCCATGGATAAAACGCCTTCTGTGTGCTTTAAGTTGTTTTCCACACCGTTTGCAGAAAATTCGCCCTTGATGCTATAGCCGGGACCGCCGCAGCCGGTGCCTTCCGGGTCGCCGCCCTGGATCATAAATCCGCGGATGACGCGGTGGAAGATCAGACCGTCATAGAAATTCTGGTTGATCAGGCTGATGAAGTTATTGACAGAAATGGGAGCAATGTCGGGGTATAATTCTGCCTTTATGACATCGCCGTTTTCCATGGTAAATGTTACAATAGGATAATTTTGACTCATAATTAATTGTTTCCTTTCTTTTCATTTAGATAAACGCGTATTATAATAGATACAGTACATATTTTATATGAAGTGAGGGGACTTTACAATGCTAAAATGCATTCTTCTCCTGCTGTCCGAATATTATTGCGAAATTGTCGCAGATCGTTTAGATGAGATTTGTGATAAAGTGAATGAACACCAGGTGCACGTTACATTAAAAAGAATGGATCAATATGAAAGGGAAGAGACGCTGGTCATAACCGATGAGCCGGAAACGGCGGAAACATTATTAAAAGAAGGGTGGTATGTGGTTATCCTCTATCACGAGAAGAACCGGGATAAAGCATTCCCGGCGGTGAGATACGGAGTGGAAGATTTGTTTCTTTTGGAATACCGTTCTTATGAAGAGGCGTTTAAGAGGCTTGCGGGGCTGCCGTGGAATATCTTAGAGACGGACAGGCTGAAAGTACGGGAGAGCACGGTGGAGGACGTGAAGGATTTTTATAGAATCTACAGCGATCCTTCCATCACTTATTATATGGAGAATCTTTACCAGAAAAGAGAAGAGGAAGAAGCCTACATGAAAGCGTATATCGATCAGATATATGGATTTTATGGCTACGGTCTCTGGACAGTACAGCTTAAAGATACTGGAGAGGTGATAGGGCGGGCAGGGTTGAGTGTCAGGGAAGGCTATGACCTTCCTGAACTTGGATTTGTTATAGACACAGCTCATCAGAACATGGGCTATGCCTTCGAGGTTTGCGCGGCGATTCTTGCATATGCAAAGGAGGAACTTGCCTTTGATAAAGTGCAGGCGCTGGTAAGCGAAAAGAATGCGGCATCCTTGGGACTTCTTGATAGGCTGGGGTTTGAATTTCAGGATAACGTAATCGTCTCAGACTGTGATTACAAGCTTTTTACGAGAAATCTGTGTACAAAATAAAAAACAAAAAAGAGGTTGACAGAAAATAAACAGGGTGCTATCATGCAATACATAAAGCGAAGGCGCTGCAGAAACATGCAGTGCCTTTTTAAATTTATTTATTAAAAAACGCGGAGCAAAGGGGCTTATAGGAAAATCCCCCTTTGCATCCGCTTTTTTTAATGTGAGGAGGAAAGATTATGACAGAAGAAATGATGAGTGCCGTAAGCGGCGAGGTGTTCGGCGTCTGGTTCCTAATTGGAGCCGCGCTGGTGTTCTGGATGCAGGCTGGTTTTGCAATGGTAGAGACCGGCTTCACCAGAGCAAAAAATGCAGGGAATATCCTGATGAAGAACTTGATGGATTTCTGCATTGGTACAGTAGTTTTTATCCTGATTGGATTTGGACTTTTGTTTGGTGAGGATATGGTCGGATTGATTGGAAAGCCGGGATTTGATATTTTTACCAACTATGCAAACTTTGACTGGTCAAATTTTGTGTTTAACTTAGTATTTTGTGCGACCACTGCGACAATTGTATCAGGGGCAATGGCAGAGAGAACGAAATTTTTATCCTATTGTGTCTACTCAGGTGTCATCTCTGCTTTGATCTATCCTATCGAAGCCCATTGGATCTGGGGCGGCGGCTGGCTTGCACAGGCAGGATTCCATGATTTTGCAGGTTCCTGCGCAATTCACATGGTAGGCGGTATATCAGCGCTGATTGGGGCAAAGCTGTTAGGTCCCCGTATTGGAAAATTTGTAAAAGATAAAGAAGGAAAGGTTACAAAGGTAAACGCATTTCCTGGTCATAATCTTCCTATTGGATGTCTGGGTGTGTTTATCTTGTGGCTTGGCTGGTATGGATTTAACGGTGCAGCATGTACCAGTTTAGAACAGCTTGGTTCCGTATTCGTTACCACTACGATTGCGCCGGCTATTGCAACGGTGGTATGTATGGTCTTTACATGGGTCAAATATGGAAAACCGGATGTTTCTATGTGTCTGAATGCATCCTTGGCAGGTCTGGTAGCCATCACGGCGCCTTGTGATGTGACGGACGCCGCAGGAGCAATTGCAATCGGCGCGGTTGCCGGACTTCTGGTGGTATTTGGCGTATGGTTCCTTGATTACAAGCTTCACATTGACGATCCTGTGGGTGCAGTTGCCGTACATTGTTTAAACGGTATCTGGGGCACCATTGCTGTAGGACTTTTTGCAACTACCGCTGCACCTGGAAACGACAGTCTTGTAGGTCTTTTTTATGGCGGCGGATTAAAGCTGCTTGGCATCCAGCTGGTCGGCTTTGCGGCTGTAGCGGCATGGACGGCAGTAACGATCACCATAGCATTCCTTATTATCAAAGCGATTGTGGGTCTGCGGGTCACACAGGAAGAAGAAATCGTAGGTCTTGACTCCTGCGAACATGGTCTGCCCTCTGCTTATGCAGGATTCAGCATTATGGATATTGCTAATACTATGACGATGGAAGTAAATGAGAATACAGACCTTGGTACAGACGACTATGCGGAAGCATCCGATGTGCAGAGGGATGCAGCAGTGAAGGTGGTGGCGCCTGCCGCAGCATCTACCGGCATTTATAAGGTTGCTGTGATTGCAAAACTGTCCAGATATGACAAGTTAAAGAAAGCGATGAATGACCTTGGCGTGACCGGTATGACGGTGACACAGGTTATGGGCTGCGGTATCCAGAAGGGCGCCGGAGAGATGTACAGAGGCGTTGAAGTGGATGCAACCTTACTTCCTAAAGTAAAGGTTGAAGTAGTCGTCAGCAAGATTCCTGTTGAAGCAGTGATTGAAGCGGCAAAGAAAGCACTTTATACCGGTCACATCGGCGACGGCAAGATTTTTGTTTATAATGTAGACAAAGTCGTTAAAGTCCGCACCGGAGAAGAAGACTTTGCAGCACTGCAGGATGTAGAATAAAAAGCTTTCTCCTAATCCCTTTAGTTTAATACATATAAATGCGCAGCCCCGGATGCTTCCACCATCTGGGGCTGCGTGTTTATGAACACGCGTGTGTTTGTAAGCACGCACGTTTCGCGATAGCAATTGACAACACAAAGGGTTTATGATAGTCTGAGTGTATGTTGTATGATAGCTAAAGCGGGAACGAAGAGAAGTGAACCACGACAAACAGGCTGTCTTCTGTCGTTAGATAGAAGATGGCTTTTATTTTAGGAGGAAACAGAGCATGAGTAAAGGAAAGTATTATATTACAACAGCTATTGCTTATACGTCGGGCAAGCCCCATATCGGCAACAGCTATGAAATCGTGCTGGCTGACAGTATTGCCAGGTTTAAAAGAAAGGACGGTTATGAGGTCTTTTTCCAGACAGGCACGGATGAACACGGGCAGAAGATTGAATTAAAAGCGCAGGAAGCGGGAATCACGCCCAAAGAGCTTGTGGATGAGATGGCAGGCACGATTAAAAGCCTGTGTAAGCTGATGGAGACATCCTATGACCATTTTATCCGCACCACAGATGATTACCACGAGAAACAGGTACAGAAAATCTTTAAGAAATTTTACGATCAGGGGGATATTTACAAGGGCTCCTATGAAGGCATGTATTGTACGCCCTGTGAATCTTTCTGGACAGAATCTCAGTTGGTGGATGGTAAATGCCCTGACTGCGGAAGAGAAGTGAAGCCGGCGAAAGAGGAGGCGTACTTCTTCAAGATGAGCAAATATGCAGATAAACTGATCGAGCATATCAATACGCATCCGGAATTCATCCAGCCCGTATCCCGCAAGAATGAAATGATGAACAATTTCCTTCTTCCGGGGCTTCAGGATCTGTGTGTTTCCAGAACCTCCTTTAAATGGGGCATCCCGGTGGATTTTGATGACAGACATGTGGTTTATGTGTGGCTTGACGCGCTGACCAACTATATTACGGGAATCGGATATGATTGTGACGGGGAGAGCACGCAGCAGTATCACAAGTTCTGGCCGGCTGACCTGCATCTGATCGGGAAGGACATTATCCGCTTCCACACCATTTATTGGCCCATCTTTCTGATGGCACTGGGTGAGCCGCTGCCGAAGCAGATATTTGGTCACCCGTGGCTTTTGCAGGGAGACGGCAAGATGAGCAAGTCCAAAGGAAATGTGCTCTATGCAGATGACCTTGTGGATTTCTTTGGGGTAGATGCGGTGCGTTACTTTGTGCTGCATGAAATGCCTTTTGAAAATGACGGAACAATTTCTTGGGAGCTCTTGGTGGAAAGGATCAATTCCGATCTGGCAAACACCCTTGGAAATCTGGTGAACAGGACCATTTCCATGAGCAATAAATACTTTGGCGGTGCTGCGGCAGATAAGGGATGCGCGGAAGCGGTGGATGAAGACCTCAAGGCAGTTGCCACAAGCGCTTACGGAAAAGTGGAGGCAAAGATGGAAGAGCTGCGTGTGGCGGACGCCCTCACGGAAATTTTTGCTTTGTTTAAACGCTGTAATAAATATATTGATGAGACGGAGCCTTGGGTGCTTGCCAAGGATGAGGCGAAGAAAGACCGTCTGTCTACCGTGCTTTATAATCTGATTGAAAGTATCATGATCGGGGCATCTTTACTGGAACCCTTTATGCCGTCCACGGCACAGAAGATTGCCGGGCAGTTAAACGCGCAGCTGCGGGGATTTGAGGAACTTGACCGCTTTGGACTTTATCCTTCTGGAAACCAGGTGACGCAGAAACCTGAAATCTTGTTTGCGCGTCTGGATGCGAAGGAGGTCATTGAAAAGGCGGAGGCTATGTTTGCAGAAAGAAAGGCAGCCAAGGAGATGGAGGAAGATAAAGGCGCGGAGGATACAACAGAGGCTATAGACGGAATCGATCTTGAGCCGAAGGAAGAGATCACATATGATCTTTTTGACAAAATGCAGTTCCAGGTAGGCGAAATCATTGCCTGTGAGGAGGTGCCTAAATCAAAGAAGCTGCTCTGCTCAAAGGTGCGGATCGGAAGTCAGATCAAACAGATTGTTTCCGGCATCAAACAGCATTACAGTGCAGAAGAGATGGTGGGTAAAAAGGTAATGGTATTGGTCAACTTAAAGCCTGCCAAGTTAGCAGGGGTGCTTTCGGAGGGAATGTTACTTTGTGCGGAGGATGCTGAGGGGAATTTAGCGCTTCTTACACCAGAAAAGGATATGCCGGCAGGCGCAGAAATCTGCTAGGCAAAAGGGGAGGTTACAATGGTAAAGAAAGAAGAGTTTACCTTTGATTCCAGAGACGGGAAATCAAAGATTCATGCGGTCAGATGGGTGCCGGAACAAAGGGTGGTCTGCATCGTCCAGATTATTCACGGTATGGCGGAATACATCGAGCGCTATGAGGAACTGGCGCAGTATCTTGGGGAGAAGGGGATACTGGTGACAGGGGATGATCACTTAGGTCATGGGAAGAGTGTGGCAAAAGACGGCACTTATGGATATTTTTGTGAGCAGGATCCCGCCACGGTGGTGGTGCGTGATGTCCATCGATTAAAGAAGATGACGCAGGAGGAGTATCCCGGAATACCTTATATTATTCTGGGGCACAGCATGGGGTCCTTTATTCTTAGAAATTATTTGTTCCGATATGGAACGGGAATACAGGGCGCCATCGTATGCGGAACGGGTTCCCAGCCAAAAGCGCTGGTAAAGGTATCAAAGGCGATTGCGGCGCTGCAGGGCATTTTCCTGGGACAGAAGCATGTGGCAAAGATGATCGATAAGCTGGCATTTGGGTCTTATAATAAGAAGATACCGGATGCAAAAACATCGGTGGACTGGCTGTGCACCGAGGAAAGTGTTGTGGACGCTTACGTAAAAGATGAGCTGTGCGGTTTTACTTTTACCGTAAATGGTTTTAGGACTTTGTTCACTCTGCTGGATCGGCTGAATAAGGAAGAGAATCTAAAGGCAATGCCCAAGAATCTTCCGGTGTATTTTATTGCAGGAGATATGGATCCAGTGGGCAATTACGGCGAGGGTGTTAGAAAAGCTTATGAGGATTTTCAAAAGGCGGGTATGGAACGTGTATCTTTAAAATTATACGCAGGAGACCGGCACGAACTTTTGAATGAAAAGGACCGGCAGGAAGTATATAAGGATATTTATCCGTGGATTATGGAAAGAGTCAAAGAATATCAGTGCTGATTGAGAGGAATATGTGCTAGAATGAAAAAGAGAATTTCAGCCTTGCTGCTTATGCTTATGATGTTGTTTTTGATTTTGCCGATGCCTGTCCGCGCGGCGGAAACAGGGACGTCGGATCAGGAGGCGGCAGATATACTAAGTCAGGTGAAGCAGGAGCTTTCAGCTGTGTTTGAGAATGTGGATAAAGAGACAGCGGAAGAGGTCTTTTCCTTTTTGAAAGAGAAAATAAAGGAAGGAAACTTGGATTCAGAAGAGGGTCTTTTGAATGCGATTGAGGAGGGAAAAGCCAAGTTTGGTGTGGAGATCAGCAAGGAAGATGCCGGTAAGCTGGTAGATACTATGGAAAAATTAGAGGACATAGGTTTTTCTGCCGAGTATGTGATGGACAAGGCAGAGCATTTGTATCAGCAGTACGGTGCAGATTTTGCAGATCATATAGACGAACTGTTGGCGGATGCAGTGAAAAATGCCGCTTCCAATGCGATGAACAGTTTCTGGGATAATCTGAAAAATTCGATAAAGGATTTTTTCAGTAATTTATTTTCATAGACAATTGAAAGAATAAAATCACATTGTCCCTGTAAATAATAAATGTAGTCTGCAAAGAATGGCAGAATGTAAAAGGAATCTGCATAAATTATGGAGGATGATCTATGAAAATAGCATTTTACGGTACGAAACCATACGATAAGATCTGGTTTGAGCCCATGGGAAAGGAATATGGGTTTGATATTCATTTTATTGAAGCGGCATGCAATAAGGAAACGATTTTTATGGCGAAGGGATATGATGCAATCTGTATCTTCGTCAACGATTATGTGAATGCAGAAATGATAGATGCCCTTTATGAAATGAACGTAAAGGCAATACTGCTTCGGAGCGCAGGGTTCAATAATGTGGACGTGAAGGCAGCTGAGGACAAGATTATTATCTTAAGAGTTCCAAGCTACTCGCCTGAAGCGGTGGCAGAATTTGCCATGGCGCTGCTGCTTACGGTGAACAGATTGACCCATAAGGCTTATAATAGAACCAGAGAATTTAATATGAGCCTAAACGGGCTAATGGGAATGGACATTAATGAAAAGACGGTGGGCGTGATTGGCACAGGTAAGATCGGTCAGGCGATGATCAGGATTTTTGGAGGCTTTCAGGCACATGTTATCTGCTACGATCCATATCCTGTGGAGGGACTCGATGCAGAGTATGTATCTTTGGAAGAATTGTTCAAGAGTTCTGATATTATTTCCCTGCACTGTCCGCTGACTTCTGATACCAGGCATATGATCAATAAAGAAAGCATTGCCATGATGAAGGATGGCGTTTACCTGGTGAATACGTCGAGAGGAAGCCTGATCGATACGCAGGCACTGATCGATGCCATGCTGGAAGGCAAATTCGGCGGAGTAGGGCTGGACGTTTACGAGGAAGAGGAAGGTGTCTTCTATGAAGATCGTTCCAATGAAATTATAACGGATGATAATCTGGCGCGTCTTATGACTTTCCCTAATGTGCTTGTAACATCCCATATGGGATTTTTTACCAAGGAGGCGATGCATGCCATTGCACTCACCACTTTGGAGAATGCATACGCGCTGGAAAACGGACTTCCGCTGGTCAATCAGGTTGGAAAAGAAATGGTACCATAGTACTGGAAAATAATCTGGATTTGCGTTATAATACAGTTGAAGGCAGGACAGATAAATTCTGAAAATTCCTTTGATTGTAAAATCATGTATTATCTGTTATAGTGATAATAATGGTGCAGAAAGGGATAAAGCAATGGAGCAGGAAATACCTTATGAAGTGCGCTTTGCGGACCAGGACGACTGGGAAGAAGCCATGGGGCTTGCGTGGAAGACCTTTTTAGACTTTGAAGCGGATGACTATACAATGGAAGGAGTCAGAAGCTTTGAGGATTTTATTACAGATTCGGGGCTCAAGCGTCTGTTTGTAATGGGCAGGTACCAGATGATGGCTGCATACGATCAAGGCAGGATTGTGGGGATGATTACCCTGCGCAATGAAATGCACATATCCCTTTTGTTTGTGGATAAAAATTATCACAGACATGGAATTGGAAGAGCGTTAATGAAGAATATGGCGGATTACGTGAAAAAGGAACTAAGCAAACCGCGTATTACAGTTAATGCGTCGCCTTACGGGGTGGCTTTTTATCATCGGATTGGTTTTAAGGATCTTGGTCCGGAAAGACAGCAGGATGGGATTAGATATACGCCGATGGAATATATCTTTTCGGAAACAAAGGCAGAACAGTAAATTTTATATGTCACAGAAACAAAAATCATATCATGAATGCAGGTGAGGCGTATGGAATATATTCACAGTAAGGGTATTTTTCTGTTGATGCGGGATACTCTCAAGCTGATTGACCGCAGGGTAATGGATCACGGATCTAGGGTGGCGTATTATTTATATAAGATGTTGGAGTGCAAAGGAGGTTATGAGAAATTTGAATTAGCCGACTTTGTATTTCTGGCGTCCCTTCATGACATCGGTGCGTACAAGACAGAAAATCCAAAAGAAATGATTCGTTATGAATGTAAAGAGACGATGGCGCATGTCGCATATGGATATCTGGTTTTTAAGCATCTTTCGCCGTTGAGCGAACTTGCTACGATTATTCTCCATCATCATACAGACTACTCCCAGCTGGAAGCCATGAACTATGAGTATAAGGATATCGCCGCGGCGCTAAGTCTTGCTGAAAAGGTGGATATCTTTTCACTGGCGCTGGGAGATAAATTTGATGTTAAAATGTTTCAGAAGCAGGCGGGAACGGTAATCAGTGCCGAAGCGCTGGAGTTGTTTGAAGAAACCGTACAAAAGTATGATGTACTGCGAAAGGTGAAAAGCGGCGCATACAAGGAAGAACTGGACGATATCATTGGATATATGATCTTCACCAATGAAGATAAAAAGAAATTCATGGAAATGCTTACATATTGCCAGGGATTCAGAAGAGAGGCAGCGGTGGTGGGTTCTGTGGTCTGCATGTGCATCTCGGAGGTAATCGGAGAGAAGGCGGGCTTAAGTGTTCTGGAAAAGGAGCAGCTTTATTATGGAGCGCTGCTTCATGACATTGGCATGCTTGCCGTCCCCAATCTGATTACAGGTGCCCCCAGGAGTCTTACGTCAGAGGAATATGAAAAGGTTAAGATGCATGTCCATCTGGCAGAAAGAGTTTTAAAGAACCGTATGGCGGATGAGGTCGTGGAGATTGTTGCGGCACATCATGAACGGTGTGACGGAAGCGGCTATCCCAGAGGGCTTAAGGAAGTCCAGATGAACAGGAGCCAGCAGATTGTGCAATTTGCTGATGCGGTCAATGCACTTATGGGAAGCAAGGCATACAGACCTGCATTTAAGGATGAAGAAATACTGGAACTGATCAGAAAAGAGACGGCGGCTGGAAAATATAATAAAGCAATTTCCAAAATATTCTTTGACTGTTATAATGAAATTATGGAATATGTAAGAGTAAGGGCAGAGGAAACTATGAGTACATATAAAAAGCTGAATCAGCAGTACAGTCAGGTTTCAGAGAAGCTAAGAGAGCGCTAATGCCGTAAGCAGCAGAAGAGGATGAGTGATTATGGGAAAATTATTTGACTTGGAGAGTCCCTTGTTCAGTTTTTTAAATAAATTTGCTGACTTGGTTTATCTGAACATATTGACAATGATTTGCTGTATTCCTATCATTACAATTGGCGCATCTATGACGGCTTTGAATTATGTAGTACTAAAGATGGTCAGAAATGAGGAAGGATATATAACCAGAGCTTTTTTCAAATCCTTCAAACAAAATTTTAAACAGGCTACGCTAATCTGGCTGATTCTTCTTTTGATCGCAGGCATACTTGCAGGAGACGCTTTTATAATGAGTTATTCCACTGTGGCATTCCCTTCGTGGTTTCGGATTGCCTTGGCGATAGTGGCATTTATTATGGTATTTGCCACCATACATGTATTTCCTGTGTTGGCGAAGTTCGACAATTCCATTAAGCAAACCTTCAAAAATTCTCTGTTTATGGGAATACTCAGTCTTCCTAAGACGATTCTGATGATCCTATGCTGGGCAGTGCCGGCTGTTACACTGATTTTCTTTTTCCGGGCTTTTCCGATTGTGTTTTTGCTGGGAATATCAGGACCGGCTTTTGTAGGTGCCCTTCTTTATAATAAGACTTTTAAACGGTTTGAGCCGGAAGAAGATACAGGCGACGGTGAGTGGTCATCGGAGCCCATAGAGGAAACGGATAGTACGGAGAGCGTAAAATGAAAGAGGAACGAGGCAGAATAATTTTACAATGGCTGATACCGCTAGTATGCGCAATAATTGTAATTGCAATTATGCTGTTAAAGTTTTCTGTTGATATTCGTAAAGATGCAGTCGATATCGTTGAAAAGGAGTTGGAGGAGACTGCCCAGAAGTATGCCTTGGAAGTGATGAATGAACTTCAGGGGATTCGTGATGCAGGTGAGACTGCGGCGCAGGTGATTGGACAGCAGCCGCCGAGAAGAACTGATACCACTATGCTGCTTTTAGAAGCGCTTGTAGACAAGACTCAGGTCTATGAGGTGGTTTATGTCAATGGAAAGGAAGCATTTATAGAGCAGGACGGCGAATATGCAAATTTCGAGGGAAGAATATACGATGAAGACTTGGAAACGTTCCCAAATGTTGTGTATAAATATCTGCCAGACGATGATGTGCTGGGCATACCTGCAATACAGATGATTGTTCCGGTGCCGGAGGATAAGGGTAATTTGCTTTTATTTTATTCTGTAAAACGGATAAAAAGCCTGATCAGGGTAGACGAGCGGTATGGGAATACGACGTTTGCCGTTCTGGTGGATAAAGACGGGAATATCCTTTCTCAAGGGGAATCAGGCAGCAGCTTTTTAAAGGACGGAAATATATGGAAGGGAATTGACCGGAAATTTCAAAATGCTGGCATGCAGGCAAAGGTTGCAATGCAAAACGGCAGCACAGACAGTGTGAAGCTCTCCGCAAACGGCGAAGAGAAAACGCTCGTCTTTACCCCCATTGGTATCAATGACTGGAATCTGGTGGTGGGAGTCGATCAGGAATATGTGGACTCTAATCAAAATAGAATGTGGGGGAATGTATTGCTTATGATGATCCAGCTCCTTGGAGTTGTGGTTGTATTCTTCCTGATTTATGTAATCGGCAATCTTATTGGTAAGAAACGGAATGCCGAAAAGAGTAAGACGCTGCAGGAAAAAGCAGATACGGATCTTCTTACAGGTCTCAATAATAAGCTGGCAACAGAGCGGAAAATTAAAGAATACATAAGGGATTACCCTAATTCCCTTGCGATGATGTTTGTTCTGGATATTGATAATTTTAAAAAGATCAATGATACTTTGGGGCACGCTTTTGGAGATGAAGTGCTCCGCACGCTGGGCAAGCGGATCGGCGTCAATTTCAGAGTCACGGATATCATAGGGCGTACCGGAGGCGATGAATTTACGATTTTCCTAAAAGATCTGAAGGAGGATGCCAATACCATACGGGAGTCCAAGAAACTGATACATTTTTTTGAAGACTTCCAAGTCGGCGAGTACGTTAAATATTCCGCCACGGCGAGCATCGGCGCCGCTGTTTTTCCCGCCCATGGCAGTGATTTTGAATCTTTGTATAAGGCTGCTGACCAGGCGCTGTATAAGGCAAAGAAAAGAGGAAAGAACCAGCTTGCGTTTTACGACGACAGGGACAGGGAGGAATAATTGTACAAAGTGTCTATGGAAGAGGAAAATCTTTGTGTAATAGTGGCATAGGCAGAAGCGGCAAACTCATGTATACTGATTTCAGACTTGATTACGAATCAAATATTCTAAGGAGGCAGTTAAAATGGCAAGTTTATCTTTAAAAAATATCTGCAAGGTATATCCGAATGGATTTGAAGCTGTTAAAGACTTCAACCTTGAGATCAAGGATCAGGAGTTCATCATCTTTGTAGGACCTTCAGGATGTGGTAAGTCTACTACACTTCGTATGGTCGCAGGTCTGGAAGACATTTCTTCCGGCGAACTGAGAATCGGTGACAGGGTAGTCAACGATGTGGAACCTAAGGACAGAGATATCGCAATGGTATTCCAGAACTACGCTCTGTATCCTCATATGTCAGTATACGACAACATGGCTTTCGGTCTTAAGTTAAGAAAAGTTCCGAAAGATGAAATCGATAAGATGGTAAAAGAAGCAGCTAAGATCCTTGACTTGACAGCACTTCTTGACCGTAAGCCCAAGGCTTTATCCGGTGGTCAGAGACAGCGTGTTGCTATGGGTCGTGCTATCGTTCGTAATCCTAAGGTATTCCTTATGGATGAGCCTCTTTCCAACTTGGACGCAAAACTCCGTGTGCAGATGCGTATCGAGATTGCCAAATTACATCAGAGATTAGGAACCACCATCATCTACGTAACACATGACCAGACAGAGGCTATGACACTGGGCGACAGAATCGTAGTTATGAAGGACGGTGTTGTTCAGCAGGTAGATACACCTCAGAATCTGTATGAGAAGCCCGCTAACTTGTTCGTAGCCGGATTCATGGGATCTCCTCAGATGAACTTCCTTGACGCTGTCGTAGAAGTAAACGGCGACGTAGCAAGTCTTAAGGTTGCTGGAAGCAGTATTCCTCTTCCCGCTGCAAAATCCAAAAAGCTGATCGACGGCGGCTATGCTGGAAAGACAGTTACCTTTGGTATCCGTCCTGAAGATGTATATGATTCAGAGATGTTCCTTCAGACAGCTAAATGCTCATTTGAATCCACTATTAAGGTTTACGAACTGCTTGGTGCAGAAGTTTACTTATACTTTGATTTGGCTGAGTTCCCGCTCACAGCAAGAGTTGACTCCCGCACAACGGCAAGACCTGGCGATTCTGTTAAATTTGCATTTGATGTTGAAAAGATTCACGTATTTGACAAAGAAACAGAACAGACAATCACAAACTAATTACAATATCCACAAAGGGATGCTTCGGCATCCCTTTTTTTCTGGCAACCCGCTACATGGCAGAAAGATAAGAAGCGGAGCCGATAGGGCGGCTATACGGTATGGGCGGGGCTGGCTTGGCGGGATGGCATCGTTACAGGCTTAGGGGGCAGCACATAGTATCGTTTCAAGTCTCCCTTCAAAATCAGATTTCACTAACAGAATGTATTTAGGTGTTTCAATGCGTACGGGTCGGAGTCAGCGGCATCCGTGCCGCGCGACTCCTGAAATCGCCGTCCATGGCGATTTCCCCCTGGGAATCTAACATTCTGTAAGTGAAATTACTGATTTTTCACAAAGACTTGAAACGATACTATGTGCTGCCCCCTAAGCCTGTAACGATGCCATCCCGCCAAGCCAGCCCCGCCCATACCGTATAGCCGCCCTATCGGCTCCGCTTCCTATCTTTCTGCCATTGGTTGATCCTTACCGGAAGGAAAGGAGAGCCCGACCAGGCGACGGGCAGGTTCCCGGTGTGGACGCGGCATTGCTTATGTTTGCCAGACTCTGGCAAGAAATCGGTAATTTCACTTACAGAATTGGTGAATACCAGGGGAATCCGGCATGGATGCCGGATTAAGAGTCATGCGGCACGGATGCCGCACGGGCTCTGACCCGTACGCATTGAAATATCTATTCCAATTCTGTTAGTGAAATCCGATTTGGCGACGAGTCTGGCAAACATAAGCAATGCCGCATCCACACCGGGAACCTGCCTGTCGCCTAGTCGGGCTCTCCTCCCTCGGCAAGAACAAACCAATTAACTTGTTGCAATGGGATGGCAGGGTTTGGTATACTGTATTTAGATTGGGAAGGGGCGTGAAAGGATGATTACAGCACAGGTAATAGAAAACTGCATTGAGGAGCTGAGCTCTCTCACGAAGGTCAATTTGGCGGTATATGATCTGGATGGGACGGAAGTTGCATCGACTTTTGAGGGGGATGTGATATCGGGAGAGCTGATCAGAGGATTTGTTGATTCGCCTGCCGGCAGTCAGACGATTGGGAGGGATCATCTGCTTAAGATCATGGATGAGGGGGAGCTTACCTATATTCTGGCTTCGAGAGGAAACAGTGATCAGGCGCATATTATCGGGCGAATAGCAGTGAGCCAGATTCAGCAGCTCATTATGGCGTATAAAGAGCGTCTTGACCGCAATAACTTTTTCCAGAATCTTTTGATGGACAATCTTCTCTTGGTGGATGTGTATAATCGTGCCAAAAAGCTCCATATTGAGGCGGCGGTTCCCAGGGTGGTGTATATTATTGAGACTAAGATGGAAAAGGATAATGCGGCGGCGGAATTGCTGCGCGGGTTATTTTCTATGCAGTCGGGAGATTTTGTCACTGCGGTGGATGAAAATAATGTAGTTTTGATCAAAGCCTTGGGACCAAGAGACGGAAGCGGGTATTTAGAACAGATTGCCCAGACAATCGTGGATATGATGAGTACGGAAGCGATGATGAATGTCAGGGTGGCGTATGGAACTGTAGTGCAGGAACTTAAGGATGTGTCCAAGTCTTACAAGGAAGCCATGATGGCGCTTGAAGTGGGAAAAATCTTTTATGTGGAAAAGAAGGTAAATTCTTATGGAAGTCTTGGCATAGGGCGGCTGATTTATCAGCTTCCGGCGAACCTTTGCAAAATTTTTATTGATGAGATATTTGGGGAAAATGACCCCGGGACTTTTGATGAAGAAATTATTTCCACCATCAATAAATTTTTTGAAAATAATCTGAATGTGTCAGAGACATCAAGGCAGCTGTTCGTACATCGGAATACCTTGGTATACAGGGTGGAAAAACTTCAGAAAAGTACAGGTCTTGACGTGCGAACCTTTGACGATGCGCTCACGTTTAAGATTGCTATGATGGTATATAATTATATGAAGTATTTAGAATCTGAAAAGCGCTGAAGGGCAAAACTTAAGATTGCAGACATGAACAACCTTATCCCCGAATACAATAGTAGAAAACTGTTGGGAGGGATAAGGTTGATTTTATATGAAAAGAAAATAATTTATCTGTCGCTTTATGAGGAAGGAGTCAAAAAGACATCTGCCGGCTTCATGAAGGTGTCGCGGGAAAGGGATGCGTACTTATTGGACATACATATGAAGTGCAGCATGGATCTGGGGGACGGAACTTATGCACTCTGTGTTATGGGAAGGAGCAGGGAGATTAACTGGGGAACAATTCCGGTGCAGAATGGACGCGCAGATGCTGGAAAACGCTTTTTTGTCTATGAAAATTATGCACGGTTCGGGGAGGAGGAATTTGCAGAAGACGATTTGTGCGGAATTGTGATCCGCTTAGACAGGAGGCGGTGGGTGGCAGGGTATTGGAAAGAGACGGACGACCTGCTGGCACCATCAAGGGAGTCTGAATTATGTGTGGCAGGCGAACCAAAGGCGGATGAAGCGCCGAAGGAGGAAATGATAAGGAGCAGGGCAGATGAAGATATGGAGGAAGAACAGGCACAGGGCAGGCAGGTCAGCTGCATCGGGGAAATGCTGCCTGAAGCTGCATCGGAAGATAAGTGGGAGCAGCTGCAAAGATGTTATAAGACCATGCATCCTTTCGGAGATGACAGAGTGTTTTTGTCTGTGGAGCCAAAGGATTTTATTATTTTGCGCGCACCCTATCAGAGGCTGGTAAATAACAGCTTTCTTCTTCATGGATTTTATAATTACAGGCACATGATTTTAGGACCGGATAAGGAAATTGGGGAGGGGGACGGGACTTGCTTCTATTTGGGAGTTCCCGGCACTTATTTTGAGAGGGAGAAAATGGTTGCCATTATGTTTGGATTTGAAGGATTTGAATGCGGAGGTCCTGTGGAAGTAGGAAAATTTGGATATTATATGCGAAAAGTCGAACTATAGTTATGGTGATATACTTGCAGTATGATTCTAAGAAGGGTATAATAGATAGATAAACGATGGATAATAAAAAACCGTGTTCTTTATTCTCAGGGAAGCCGCCACGCGTTACCTGTACAGTTAACTAGGACCAGGCACCCTTGCGGCACATGGAAGATTCCGCTTAGTGCTGCTTTGTTCCCAACCTGACACGGTTCGCAGATTTCCATTGCGCAAGACCCAATCGTCAAACGCCACTTATACAGGGCAGCCATGACAGCTTCCCTGAAAATGAAGCTGCACGGTCGTAAAAACAATATCATCTTGTAGTATATGGTTTTTTGTCCTGTTTGTCAACTAAAAAGGGGAGGAATTCATTTGCTGATTGCCGGATTAAATAAGACTACGCTTTTAGACTATCCGGGATGTGTCGCGGCTACAGTCTTTGTGGGAGGATGTAATTTTCGATGTCCTTTTTGCCACAATGGCACCCTGGTGCTCGATCCCTTGGCGCAGGGAGCATACGCAGAGGAGGAAATTGTTGCTTTTTTGGAAAAAAGAAAGGGAATCCTTAAAGGGGTGTGCATAACAGGCGGTGAACCTACGCTTCATGCTGATCTTCGGGAATTTATTGTCAGGATCAAAGAGGCAGGGTACAAGGTGAAGCTGGATACGAACGGATACGCGCCCGATGTGCTGGCAATGTTGATGGACGATAAACTGGTGGATTATGTGGCGATGGATCTTAAAAATTGTCCGGATAAGTATGCATTGACCATTGGCATGGACAGGGGAAAAGGCGAGATAGGCTTTGAGATAGATAAGATCAAGCGTTCTGTCAGTCTTTTGAAAAAATCTTCTGTTTTGTATGAGTTCAGGACAACGGTGGTAAAGGAGTTCCATACCAGGGAAGATCTTATCCAGATTGCAGATTGGATCAAGGGATGTCCTTGCTACTACCTACAGCAATACCAAGATAATGAAAATATCCTATGCCTGATGAAAGAGGGCAGGGGAAAGAGCGGTGTACGCCCCTTTCATGGATATTCCAAAGAAGAAATGGAACAAATGGCGGCTTTGCTTCGGCAGGTGCCGGGAATGACAGGAGAAGTGTCCTTAAGAGGTGTTTAGGACATGTTCGGATGGAGGTACTTATGAAACAACAGGAAGACTACATGCGAGAAGCCCTGAAACTGGCGAGAAAAGCGCAGGATTGTGGGGAAGTTCCCATTGGCTGTGTGATCGTGCATGGGGGAGAGATCATTGGCAAGGGATATAATCGCAGAAACACGGACAAGAGTACGCTTGCCCATGCAGAGCTTACGGCAATTCACCGGGCAAGCAGAGCGCTGGGGGACTGGCGGCTGGAGGGATGCACCATGTATGTGACCCTTGAACCGTGTCAGATGTGCGCAGGGGCGATTGTGCAGGCAAGGATTGATGAAGTCGTCATTGGAACGATGAACCCCAAGGCGGGGTGTGCAGGCTCTATTCTGAATATACTGGACATGCCGGAATTTAATCATCAGGTGAAGATTACAAGGGGTGTGCTGGAAGAAGAGTGCTCAAAGATGCTGGTCGCCTTTTTCAGGGAACTTCGGATGAGGAATAAGATGGAGAGAGATCTGAAAAGAGTCAGGGAAGAGATGGAGCGGGAACGGGAAGAAGAGTGAATTAAAATAATATAAGAAATACCTTAAGGGCTATTGCAATGATGTGCAGCAGTCCTTTTTTTATTTCAAAATAAGACTGGGAAAATGAGAGAAAATAATTTGTGTATTTTTCACAAAGTTTTTGATACATGGAAGAAACAAGCAAAAATATATTCTTTTTGCACAAAAATAACCTCTATAAACTTGGCGAAATAGTGCAAAAAACTGGGTAAACGGTTACTCAAAATCAAATTGTTGAAAGAAAATCATAGTGTTAAACTTTCCTTGTAAACAGGAAACAAAAAAGGAGGATATGTTATGATGAAGCGGTTTAAAAAAGCAGCGACAGTTCTATTGGCATTTACGATGATGTTTTTGGCCTTTATGCCGATGCAGGTAAAGGCACAGGAGGAGAGGAGTGCGGTTTATGTCAACCCGCCCGGGGACTGGAGCGATCCGTTTCTGTGGGCGTGGGATGAAGAAGGAAATAATGCATTTGCCTCATGGCCCGGCGGAGAAATGGAAGCAGATCCTGACAATGAGGGCTGGTATTATATTTGGATTCCCTCGTGGGCAGATCACATGATTGTCAGTGCAGGGGAAGGGATTCAGACGGGTGAATTAATCAAAGAAGAGGGGAATGTCTGGATTACCATAGCGGATATGGAAAATGCAGAACTTTCCCAGGATGCGCTTACCGATGGGGAGATTCCCGCTTATGTGGAAAAGTTCAAGATTCATGTGAGTGCTCCGGAGAGCTGGGAGACACCAGCTTTTACCTACAGTACAGATGGGGATTTGAGTAAGGCACTTAAAATAGGGGACGATGGATGGTATACAGGAAATGTGCCTGTGGATGCCGGTTCTTTTTCAATTAGTGGAAGCGGCGAGGGACAGGAGACAGAATCTATTGCTACGGATCCGGCGGAAGTATGGATTACGATAGAGGAAGATGGAAGCTTTGATTTTACCTATAATGATCCTAATGCTGTTGAGGCGCCGGATATCCATGTCAATGTGACAGTACCTGGAGACTGGGATACACCTTGCTTATGGGCATGGTCCGCGCCCGATGGGACCAATGTATTTACTTCGTGGCCGGGAGAGGCTTTTGCACAGGGCGAAGAGGGATGGTTATCGCTGCAGGTGCCGGGCTGGATTAATTCTATTATTGTGAATGCAAATGAAGGAAATGTGCAGACGACGGATATTTCTGTGGAGACCGGAAAGGATGTGTGGATTACCGTTTCAGGACCGGAGGAATATGAGGTTTCTTACGAAGCAGTCGAAGTACAGGAGGCGGGAGAAGAGACAAAAGAGGCGGAGGAAGCAGACAGCCCGGCGGCAGAAGAGGCTGATCAGGCAGAAACACCCGTACAGACTAAAGAGGAAGAAAAGAGCGGAACAAATATTGGTGTTATTGCAGTAATTGTTGTAATCTGTATTATAATAGCGGCACTGGCAATTTTCTTTGCAAGAAAGAAAAAGAAATAGAAGATGGCAGGTACGTCAACAGGAGGTAGAAAATGAAAAAGATAATAGCATCATTTTTGTCAATTGCAATGCTGATGGGATTGTTGTGCGGCTGCGGTGCAGGCGGGCAGGGATTGACGGAGGAGGAAAAAAACACCATTGTGATCTGGCACGATAAGGAGGAGGCAGTGGCGGAAGCACTGCTTGCGCAGCTGCAGGAGTCGGTACCGGATGTTGACGTACAGCTGGAACATAAGAGCAATCTCACGGAAGCCCTCAAGATGGTGGGAAATGATCCCAAAGCGGCGCCCGATATGTACTTTTTTGCCCATGACAAAATCGGCGTGTATGCGGAGATGGGGATACTGACACCAATCACAGAACTGATTCCCAAAGAGGAACTGGAAAATGCCTATGTGGGAATGACGCTGGATGCAGCTACATATAAAGGCGAAATCTATCAGCTTCCCATTTATTTTGAGACGCTGCTCTTTATGTATAACCGCCTGTATATGCCGGATGAGCGTGTCCCGGCGACGACAGAGGAATTATATGCTTATATGTCAGAAAAAACCCGTGGAGGGCATTATGGATTTGTGGAACAGCACAGCACTGCCTACTACAGCGCTGGATGGATTCATGGGTTTGGCGGATATATCATGAACGGGGAAGGGGAAGTAGGGCTTGAAAATCCGGAAACCATCGCAGCTCTTACCTATCACAAAAAATTTGTGGAACTGATGCCGGGGGAAAGCGAATATGCTACGGTAAACACGTTGTTCCAGGAAGGAAAAGCCCACGCTACCATTGGAGGACCCTGGATGGTGTCCGCGTCGAGAACAGCAGGAATGGATCTTGGGATTGCACCCATGCCTGTAATTGATGAAACCGGGCTTCCGATTTCGCCTTATATGGGGGTTCAGGGTGTACAGGTCTTGAAGTATGCCGCTGAAAATAAGCGGGAAGCAGTGGTGAAGGTCTTAAGCGGGCTGATGCAGCCTGAGGTGGGAATCGCTCTTGCAAAGGTCAGCGGCTGCGCGCCGGCGGTGGAAGCCTGCTATGAGAGGGAGGAAGTGACATCGGACGATGTGGTCATGGCGATGAGGCAGACGGCGGAAAACACCATTCCCATGCCCAATTGCCCAGAAATGGATATTATGTGGACGGTGGCGGCGGATATGCTGGTCAACATCAATATGAGCGGACAGGATGTAAAGGCAAGCTGTGAGGCAGCGCAGCAAAGCGCGGAGGACCTGATTCGCAAAATGCAGTGAGCAGAGGTTTTTTGACAGGAAGGAGTTTGTATGGAGCAGTCAAAGAAAAAAAGAAAAAACAAGATATTGTCTTCCTATCTGTGGTCGATGCCCTCGCTTGTGCTAATTTGTCTGATTGTGATATTTCCTATTTTTTATACGGGTTATATTTCGTTGACAAACATGAACGTCTATCATTGGTTTGATTATGATTTGATTGGGTTTTCAAATTATAAAGAAGCGCTTTTGGTATTTGACAGCGGCTTTATTCCGGCACTTCTTTTGACAATCCTATGGACAGTGGTAAATATGGTATTACAGCTTGTGATTGCTTATCTTTTAGCAAGCCTTTTGAACACAAAGGGGCTTAAGGGGCGAAACTTTTATCGGACACTTTTGATTTTTCCCTGGGCGATGCCCGGATATGTGTCTATTTTGTTGTGGAAGACAGGGATGTTCAATTCTCAGTTCGGATTGTTGAATCAGTGGTTGGAAAAGCTTGGTCTTGCGCCTGTAAAATGGCTGGCAAGCGACGGATTGGCGTTTGCGTGCTGCACAGTCGTCAACCTGTGGCTGGCACTTCCCTTTATGATTACGATTATTGACGGTGCACTCCAGAGTGTGGACCAGAGCTTCTATGAAAGCGCCCTGTTAGACGGAGCGGGATGGATGGAACGGACCGTTTATATCACCATCCCCTCTATCCGTCCGATTATTGCGCCTTCGGTGGTCATCACCATTTTTACCACCTTTAAACAGTTTGATGTGATTTATCTGCTGACGCAGCAGGCAGGCGCTAAGACGGGCGCGCATATCCACACGATTTTGACCTATGCTTATGAAAATGCATTTATCACAAACAATTACGGCTACAGCTCTGCGGTTTCTATGGTGATTTTTGTGATCTTGATACTGTTCTCTTATGTAATCAATATAAAGCCGAAGGAGGAAGCCTGATGAAGCATAAAAAAAGAAAAGAAAGGATAAAGCTTTTGCTGATTAACTGCATTTTGCTTGTGGTATGCTTTGCAACGCTGGTTCCTATTTTGTATGCGTTTTCGGTATCGTTGAATGAACAGAACAGCCTGCTTAGTTCCGACTTTTCCTTCATTCCCAGAAGGCTCACGCTGGAAAATTACCGGAAGGTATTTGTGGAGGAACCGGTGCTTCTGTGGTTTAAGAACAGCTTGGTGCTTGCAGTAGTCACTGTGGCAATCTCGCTGTGCACAGGCATTCCTGCCGCATACATCTTTTCCAGAAAGAGATTCCCGGGGAGAAGCGGGATTTTGCAGATGCTGATTCTTTTGTATGCGTTTCCCTCCCTGCTTTCCATGACGGCGCTTTACAAGCTGCTCAGCCCTATGGGACTGATCAACACCAGAGCCGGTCTTATTATTGTGTATACAGGGACTATGGCGGTGTTTGCTTTGTGGAATATGAAAGGGTATTTTGACACAATCCCCGTTGAAATCGAGGAGGCTTCCATGATAGACGGGGCAAGTCCCGTCCAGATTGTAACGAAGATCGTGCTGCCCCTGGCAAAGCCGACCATTGCGGTGACGGCAATGATGGTATTGATTTATGTTTGGAATGAATATATTTTTGCAATTAATTTTATGACAGGAGAAAACACCTATACCCTTGCCGCAGGACTGTATTCTCTGCAGGCAAGTGAGACAAGCGGGAGCTGGCCGGTTTTTGCCGCGGCATCCTTGGCGGTATCGCTGCCGATTCTGATTATCTTCTTTGCCCTGCAGAAGAACATGGCATCGGGGCTTACATCC
Source organism: uncultured Lachnospiraceae bacterium (assembly GCA_949878435.1). Lineage (GTDB taxonomy): Bacteria > Bacillota > Clostridia > Lachnospirales > Lachnospiraceae > Suilimivivens. The sequence continues at coordinate 39,630 of CATLAK010000015.1, read as the reverse complement.
GGGGGCGTCAAGGGATAAGACAGAAAAATGGCAGTATAAGGGGGAAAGAGAATGAATAGAAGTGCGGTACTGCATATTCCCATGTCGGAGTATGCCTATGGAGTGGATGAGGAACATGTAACTTTCCGGATTCGCTGCGGAAGAGACGATTTAAAGCATTGCTTTTTATATTTTGGTGACAGGGCATGCCGGCAGACGCCTGTGATCTTTACAAAGCAGGAAATGGCGGTAGCGGCGTCGGATGCCTATTTTGATTACTACGAGGTTACCTTGGAACATCCTTATAAACGAATCAATTATTATTTTGAATTGATTGCGGAAGATGAAAAGGTATTCTATTACGGGGACTGTTTCATGGAGGGCTGTGTGGACGACAGGTCGGAATATTATCAGTTTCCCTTTAACCATAGAGCCGATCTTGTAAAGCCTCCGGTGTGGGCGAAAGATGCCATTATTTATAACATTTTTCCTGACAGCTTTGCAACAGGAAAAGAATATATCTCCTTAAAATCTGTGGAAAAGGAAAAGAACGGAGAACTGTTCCGGGGAAAACTGGGCGGTACTATCAAAGGAATCACAGAAAATGTGGATTATATCAAGGGCTTGGGATTTAATGCAATTTACATCAACCCGATTTTTGCCGCAGGAGAATATCATAAGTATGATCTGATCGATTATTTCCACATCGATCCGTGCTTTGGGACGGATGAAGAGTTTAGGAAGATGGTGCAGGTTTACCATGAAAATGGCTTGAAGGTCATTGTGGACGGGGTGTTCAATCATTGCGGCTGGAGATTTTTTGCCTTCCATGACGTAGTGGAAAAAGGGGAGGATTCGCCTTATAAGGATTGGTTCTACCGTCTGGCTTTTCCGGTAATCCGCCCGGAAGATGCAAAAACCTATCCCGATTATGAATGTTTTGGATATGAGCGGATGATGCCTAAATTAAACGGTCAAAATCCAGAGGTAATCGAGTATTTCTGTCGGGTGTGCAGACACTGGCTGAAAGAATTTCAGATTGATGGCTGGCGGCTGGATGTGGCAAGCGAGGTTAACGACGAATTTTGGAATTGTTTTTACAAGGCGGCGAAGGAAGTAAATCCCGATGCCTTTTTGATTGGTGAGGTGTGGGAAACCGCACGCCACTGGCTGGATGGAAAGAAATTCGATTCCACCATGAATTATGATTTCAGAAAGCATTGCCGGCGTTTCTTTGCAGAGGAAAGCATCGATGCATTTGAATTTGACGGCAGAGTCACCAACATGAGAATGCGCTACAGGGAGCAGAGCGTTTATGCACAGCTAAACCTTTTGGACAGCCACGATGTAAGCAGGTTTTTATCCTTGTGCGGAAATGATGAGGAGCGGTATAAGCTTGCAATTATTTTTCAGATGACTTTTCCAGGGGTGCCTTCGGTCTTTTACGGGGATGAGCGGGGAATCAGCGGAGAGCTGGAGGAAGAATACAGAGCGCCGATGCCGTGGAAAGAGGAAAAGAATACCTTTTTTGCTATCTATAAGATAGCAATTGCTATGCGTATAGAACATGAGGCACTTAGAAGAGGAAGGTACGAAACCCTACAGGCAAAAAAAGGAGACCGGCTTTATATATATGCAAGGGAGCTTCCTTCTGATAAAATTGTAATAGCAATTAACGGAAACCGCCATAGGAGCAGGCTGCCAGATATGTTTGCCGACGCGGCTGTGCTCTGGCAGGAGGGATTTTCCGGTGCGGTATTAGAAGCGATGGGATTTGTGATTGCAAGGATTTAAAGGAGAGAATAAAGTGGCGGCTACGATCAAAGATGTTGCAAAGCTGGCAGGCACTTCCACGGCGACGGTGTCCAAGGTGATGAACGGTTCTTATTCGATTTCCCAAAAGACGATCGATCAGGTCCGCAAGGCAATGGAGGAACTGAACTATCACCCCAACCTGAGGGCGAGGAATTTTGCAAGACAAAGTACGAGACAGGTGCTGTTCCTCACCACCTTGGGTGAGAATGCAGGTTTTTCCAATCCACACATGTTCGAGATCCTTTCCGGTTTAGAATGCACGCTGGGAAGAAAAGGATATCTGTTGGGCGTTAAGAACATCTCAAAGGAAGAAGCGCCGGATTTTGTCAAGGAAGTGTTCGACAGCAAAATGGTGGACGGCGTAGTGATCCATGCCTCGGTCATCTCCAAAAAACTGGACGAGATGATACGGTACAAGGAGATTCCCCACATTGTCCTTGGGATGCCCAATTTTTCCAGTCACTTTTGCTGGCTGGATATCGACAATAAGCTTGCAGGCGAGATGGCGGCGAATTATCTTCTGCAGTGCGGCTACCAGTCCCTTGCCTTTGTGGGAGGGACGGATGAAGATAAAATATCCGCCCACCGCCTGGAAGGAGTCTTATCGGTGCTGAAGGAGTATGATGTGATTGTTCCTCATTGTCATCTTCAATATGGAGATTCCGACTGTGACAGCGGATTTCAGATGACGGAGCAGATTCTTCAGAACCAGAACCTGCCGGATGCCATCATCTGTGCGAACAATTATATCGCCTACGGGTGCGTAAATGCATTAAAAGAGCATAGCTTAAGGATACCGGAGGATATGGGGGTCGTGACCTTTGACGACTACCCTTTTTCCCAGATCTTAAAGCCCAAACTGACGGTAATCAACATCGATGTGTACGACATGGGAATGCAGGCGGGAAAACTGATTTTAAATAAGATGAAAAAGCCGAATCTGCAGGTTCAATTTTACTGCACGCTGCCGTCGGTGACGGAGAGGGAGTCCACGCGTAAATTTTAGAAAATGTACCCGAAAGGGCGGCGCGGCAGGAGGAATCTTCCCAGGCAGGAAGTGCGGCGGACGGTATATATAACGGTTTCCAGTCTCGTCTTCAAAATCGGATTTCACTAACAGAATGTGTATAGGTGTTTCAGGGCAGTCGGGTCGGAGCCCGGCGGCATCCGTGCCGCATGACTCCTAAAATTGCCATCCATGGCAATTTTACCCTAGGTATTTAACATTCTGTAAGTGAAATTTCCGATTTTTTTGCCAGAGACTGGAAACCGTTATATATACTGTCCGCCGCTGCGCTTCCTGCCTGGGAAGATTCCTCCTGCCGCGCTGCCCTTTCGGGCTGGATTCAACACGACAGCAAATATACGACAAATACAATGAATTTAACAAGACCTTTGTGTTTGATAAATACCGTAACACAGATGAAGCATCAGCAACATCATTAATCAAGGAAGCCTTAGCATCTTTGGCTATTTTTGGATACGGAAACCAATTAGTTGTCCCGAATGAAACTGCACGTAAATTGTTTGAAGGGTATGTTAATATACTAAGAATAGTTTTACCGCCGAAATCAGGGTTTGAGAACATATCGGTAAACGCTCCGGAAATTATGCTATGCACAAAAACGGGGGACTTTCCATTAGATGCTGTCTCGGGCGGAATATCTTCGATAATTGATATTACTTGGCAGCTTTATATGTTTGCAGATACATCAGAATCTTTTGTAGCGTTAATTGATGAGCCCGAGAATCATCTACATCCAATAAAGATGCCCATCCCGGGGATGATAGAGCTTATGTTACAAGAAAGTTGATTTAAAATTTGTAATATTTAGAAACATTATCATACATAGGAGAATATTATGCCACAATCAAATATAATTATGTATACCACAGAAGATGGAGTTACAAAATATAGAAGTAACATTTGATCATGATACGGTTTGGCTATCTATTGATCAGATGGCTGAATTATTTCAGCGGGATAAAAGTGTGATAGGAAAGCATGTAAGAAATATTTTTAAAGAGGGAGAATTAGTAAAAGAAGCAGTTTGGGCAAAATTTGCCTATACTGCTTCTGACGGTAAGACCTATCAGGCGGATTTCTATAATTTGGATGTTATTATTTCAGTTGGTTATCGGGCAAAATCCCTTAGAGGAACGCAATTCAGAATATGGGCGACTTCCATTTTGAAAGAATATATGAAAAAAGGATTTGCACTGGATGACGAGCGCCTTAAAAATCTTGGCGGCAGAAGTAATCTATCAACGAGCGGATGCGGAAAAAGACAATATGGGATTAACATCGTGGGCTGGGAGAGAGATTAAACGTTCTGATTTTGAGATAGCAAAGAATTATTTAAATGAAAAAGCAGGTCGAACTGCTACTTGGAAGGTAAAAATAATTAGTTTTTAGATTGACATATATAGGTTATCTATATATACTATAGGTGTTCAATATATAGAATGACTATATAGAAGGAGAAAATCATATGGCAATTGATAAGACGTTAGTTTCCGGAAGTATGGCGATGCTGCTTTTAAAGCTGCTTTCGGAGAAGGATATGTACGGTTATGAGATGATCGATACGCTGCGGCAGCGTTCCCAGAATGTGTTTGAACTTAAAGCAGGAACCATGTACCCGCTGCTCCATTCGCTGGAGGAAAAGAACCTGCTCACTTCATATGAGGAAGAGGTTTTGGGCAAGGTGAGGAAATACTACAGTATCACCAAAGATGGCAGGAAGGTGCTTGGCAGAAAGAAAGAAGAATGGCAGGAGTATGCAAAAGCGGTGACTCAGGTGCTCGCGCTTGAAATGTAGGGGGTGTGGATATGGGCAAAGAGGAATATATCCGCATCTTGACGGAACAGATCCGCTGTGTGAAGGCGCGCGGCATGGTGGCGGATGAAGTGGAAAAGCACATAGAGGATCAGATTTATTCTTACAGGGAACAGGGGATGGAAGAAGACAAAGCAATGGAAGCGGCGGTAAGGGATATGGGAGACCCGGTGGAAGCAGGGGTATCCATGGACAGAGTCCACCGTCCCCAGATTCCATGGGGAATGATGGCACTTATGGCAGTAATCGGTATCGTCAGTATTTTGATCCATGCAGCATTCGGAGGCAGCTCTCCGGAGCTGGGACCAGAATATGTGATACGTCAGGCAGTCTATACGGGGATTGGATTTTTTGCGATGGTTCTGGTGTGTATGGTTGATTATAGCTTTTTGGCGGAGCATAGTGTGGGAACGGCGTTAGGGCTTTTGGGTGTTATGCTGCTGTCCTATTTCCTTTTGGGAAGGGAAATCAATGGGGCTGTCAGGTGGATCTCGATTGGCGGACTGACCATGGGGCTGATTCCGTGGATTTATTTATGCGTGCCGGTGTATGGGGCGATTTTGTATAAGTACCGGGGAGAGCATAGGTGGGGAATTGTAAAGAGCCTTTTGTGGATGGCGCTGATGGTCCTGCCTGTCATCTGCATGATGGACAGTTTAAGTTCTTTCGTAATGCTGTTTTTGATGTTGCTTTTTCTTTTTTCAACGGCGGTTTTGAGGGGATGGTTTCAAATAAGGAGACGGAAATGTTTTTTGGCGGTGTTCTGGATGGGCATTATTCTTGGCGGTCTGGTGTACCTTTTTGCGCTTACCGCTGACCGAATCAGGAAGACCAGGCTGCTTTTGGGGCTGGATCCCCAGGGGGCAAATTATGTCCGCTGCAGGGTAATGGAAATCCTGCGCGGCAGCAGATGGATTGGAATGGGGTATGGGGCAGATTTTTCGGAGTTCGTGACAACAGTGCCCGGCTTTAATCAAAGCTATGTGCTGGCATTTGTGGCGTCCGTCTTCGGATATGCGGCGGTAATTGGTTTGGCAGTGCTTTTCGGATGGATACTGTTTTTGATTTTCCGTATTTCTCTGGGGCAGAAGAATGAGCTTGGGATGATGATCTCCTGTGGCTGCGGGATGGTATTCTCAACGCTGCTCCTTCTGTATTTTTTGGAAAATATCGGGGTTCTTCCATATATTTCAATAGATATACCGTTTATCTCCGCAGGCGGATCAAACGTGATTGTTTCCTATATTCTGGCGGGGATTGTGATGAGCGTGGGGAGATATAAGCATGTACTTCCCAAAGAATTGCCTGTCCGTAAAAGGGACAGGAAAATGCCCAGGGTAAAAATTTCCGTTTCTTTAGAAAAAGAATGAACCTCCTCCTTGGTTATTACAATGTATTGTTGAAGGGTGATAAACCTTTGACGTCAAAGAATTATGCCGGCAGGCAAAAGGAGCTTTATGTAATGACACTGATACAGCTGGAAGAATGTATAGATATCTACGGGAAAGATATTTATGGATTTTGCAGGCAGGTTACGGGAAACAGACAGGACGGAGACGACTTATACCAGGACACTTTCATGAAGGCGCTGGAGCTGAAGGATAAGATAGACAGGCAGCAGAATCCCAAAAGCTATCTGTTGTCGATTGCAGTCAGGCTATGGAAAAACAGGCGCAGGAAGTATGCCTGGCGGCAGAGGATCGCGGGCATGGAAAGCTTTCTGGATGAGCAGCATGCCGACCTGTTGGAAAAGACCGGGTTCGGAGAGAACCCGGAGGAGGGGATGCTTCTGAAGGAGGAGAAGGCATATGTAATGGAATGCGTTTCCCGTCTGGATGAAAAATACCGCCTTCCCATCTGTTTGTTTTATTCCTCCGAGCTTTCTGTCAAGGAAATTGCAAAGGTGTTGAAAGTGCCGGAGGGAACCGTAAAGAGCAGGCTGCATAAGGCAAGAGCAATAATCAAGGAAAAAATGGAGGTTGCAGGATATGAATGATGAAAAAACAGATCAGATTTTGCGGCAGACCCTTTCTCCTATCATTCCTGATGAACGTTTGAATCAGAATTTGAAAAGAGAAATGGAGGAAAAGAAAGTGAAGCGTTTCGGTATCAAAAAGACGGTAATTCTTGCGGCGGCATGCTGCCTTCTGGTAGGGACGGTGAGCGTGGCAGCATCAGGCAAAATCGTCACCATCATAGCAGGTTCGGGGCTAAGTGCTGTCACTGATTTTGATCAGCTTTTTAAGCTTGAAGAAATGGCTGGATTTGAGGTAGACGCGGTCGAAACATTTTCTAATGGATATACATTTTCGGAAATGTATATAGACAATTATACAGGTTTAGACAGCGGTAACAATGTTGTTTCAGAAAATAAGGGTATCAGTATCAACTATGAGAAAGCGGGCGAAGATATACTTTTCCTGAAAACAGAGAATGCCGCATACCATGAGGAGGAGGGGCGGACACCTGCACAGACGGTCAACATAAACGGAGTTGAGGTGAACTATTATGTTGATGCCTGTGAATGGGTGACAGTGGAATATGAAGTGACAGCGGAAGAACTTGTAGCCCGGGAGCGCAGTGAAGGGGATATTTCTGATGGTACCGATGAAAGTTCCGGAAACCAGGTATCAAGCGCAGTGTGGGAGAAGGATGGCGTCAGATATGAACTAATCAGCTTATATAAAGCCGCGCCGGCAGAGGTACTGCTGGAGATGGCAGGGGAGCTGATACAGATCCCTTAATGCAAAATATAAGGTAAAAGCATCATACAAGATAGGAGCATCATATAAGATAGCAGGAGGCAAAATGGCAGAAAGACCTTTTTGTCTCCTGCTACTTTGAACTTTATAAAATAAAGAATTAAATTCTTAAAAAAATATGAAAATCATTGATATAAAAGCATCATTTTATTATAATCCTAGAACAAATATTTTTTTCAACATTTTAAAAACTTTACAATGTTTTGGATATTTGGAAGATAAGACAGGAAAAATATATTAAGGTACATAAAGGAAACTTTGGAAAGCGAGGGTCTGCTATGAGCCATTATATGAATTATAAAAGTTATATAGGGACAGTAGAGTATTCCAGTGAAGGTGATTGCCTATATGGCAAAGTTTTGGGGCTAAAGGGAATGTTTTCCTATGAAGGACAGAGCATTGCAGAGCTTAAGGAAGATTTTCATCACGCGGTAGATGAATACTTATCTTTTTGTAAGCAAAAGGGTATACAGCCGGAAAAATCATTTAAAGGTTCTTTTAATGTGCGGGTTACGCCAGAACTGCACCGCATGGCAACAATCAAAGCCGATGAAAAGAATGTCAGTTTAAATACGTTTGTTGCAATGGCACTAGCGAGAGCAGTAGAGGCGTAAGCCTTGTTTATGCTTGGTCGGTCACGATATTCTGCAGCCAGACCCCGCTTCTTACCATGAAGTATCCGATAATCACCTTGATCAGTTCCGTGAACTGTACGAGGAAAAAGATGAAGGTGATAGGAAGCGCCGTAAAGTTCGCCAGGCTATAGGCAAAAGGAATCACGAGCACCCATGTATAAACGCTGTCGAACAGGAAGGTGACGATGGTCTTGCCGCCGGAGCGCAGGGTGAAATAGGCGCAGTGGCAGTAAGCGCACAGCGGCATTACAAGAGCGGAGATTACGATAAAGGATTTTGCAAGTTCCTTGATGCTTTCTTCCGTGTTATAGATAGAAGGGAAAAATCTGCCCATCAAAACCATGACTGCCGCCACGCAGGAACAGCAGAAAACACTGAAGAAGATCATCTTGTTGTCCGTATCTTTGGCTTCCTCTATCCTGCCGGCACCAAGCTGCTGACCGACCACGATGGAAATACAGCCGCCCAACTGAATGTAGATGATATTGAACAGGTTGCTGATGGTGGAGGAAATATTCTGTGCGGCAACCACTTCCAGTCCGCGGACAGCATAGCACTGAGAAATGACAGCCATGCCGGCTGCCCAGAACATTTCATTGAACATCAGAGGACTTCCCTTAATAAAAATCCCCTTCAAGATTGTCCAAGGAATTTTTGGACTGCGGTAAGCGCCGATGATATAGCGATTCTTTTCCTTATGAGAATGAGTCCAGAATACCACAATGAAACATTCCACGAAACGCGCAATCACGGTTGCTATTGCAGCGCCCTGGACGCCCAGAGCGGGAGAGCCGAAGACGCCGAAAATCAATATGTAATCTAGGATCAGATTGGTGACCACCGCCGCAATGCCTGCCAGCATGGGGACAAAAGTCTGCCCGGTTTCACGGATGGTGCTGGTGTATGCCTGTCCCAGAGAAAAAGGGATAAGACCAATCATCATGATAGCCAGATATTCTTTGCCGTATTGAAGGGCAAGATGGATATCGCCTACGCTGCCAGTGTCGTTTAAGTATAAGGAAATTAACTGTGTGTCAAGAAAACCGAAAAGCAAAAGGGCAATACCCGTGATAAATGCACAGGCATAGAGTTTGAAACGGAAAGCATGTTTGTGCCCTTCGTGATCTCCCTTTCCAAAAAACTGGGTGCCAAAAATCCCAGCGCCGGATACGCCGCCAAAAATACAGATATTAAAAACAAACATCAGCTGGTTGACGATGGCAACCCCTGACATCTGCTCCGTACCGATTTGTCCAACCATGATATTGTCCAGGAAGCTCACAAAGCTTGTGATGGCGTTCTGGATGATCATAGGAACTGCAAGAATCAATATGTATTTATAGAAATCTTTGTCTCCGATATACTTTCTTTTAAAATTCTTCCACATAAGTGTGACTCCTCTGAAAGGTCAAATTTCATATGAATAATAGGTAGTGTGACAAGTGCGTGTCAGACTATTGTAAAGGATAGATTTCTCTTCGTCAATGCTTAATATAAGAAGAAAAATATTTCCTAATGTAATCATGCAGGCGCTGCCTTCACTGTAAAAACAGGATTTTATGCAAAAATTCTTGTACAATTTTAGCATATACGGAAAAACAAGGAAAAAATATACAAATAATATAAAAGCCATATCGAAAATAATCGAAAATTATACGCTTTGCACAACAAGAAAGAAGGATTTTTAAGAAAGAGAGAAGAATTTTATATGTTCCAAAAAAAAACGGATTGATATAATGCTTTATGTAACAAAGAAAGATACCAAATAACAAGGGAGGATTTTCAAAATGAAAAAGAAAATTATTGGTGTAATTCTTGCAACAGCTATGTTTGCAACCCTGCTTACAGGATGCGGCGGCGGTTCATCCGAGACAACCGCAAATACTGACAGTGCAGCAACAGAAGATGCAGCACCGGCAGAGGATACAGCAACAGAGGATGCAGCGCCGGCAGAAGAGGCAGCAGACGCAGCTGATGCAGCAGCAGACGCAGCAGACGCAGCAGGCGGAGATCTCGCAGATAAAAAGGTTGGTGTCTGCATTTACCAGTTCTCTGATAACTTCATGACACTGTTCCGTACAGAACTTGAGAATTATCTGATTGAACAGGGATTTGCAAAAGAAAACATCACAATCGCTGACGGACAGAACGACCAGGCTACACAGTCAGGACAGATTGATAACTTTATCGCAGATCAGGTAGACGTACTCATCATCAACCCGGTTAACTCTTCTTCCGCAGAGACCATTACAGATAAGGTTGTTGAAGCAGGTATTCCTCTTGTATACATCAACCGTGAGCCGGATGCTTCTGAAGAGCAGAGATGGGCAGACAATGGCTGGAACGTAACATACGTTGGATGTGATGCTCGTCAGTCAGGAACCATGCAGGGTGAAATGATCGTTGACCTTGGACTGGAAGCAGTTGACTTTAACGGCGACGGCAAAGTTCAGTACATCATGGTTGAAGGCGATCCCGAAAACGTTGACGCTCAGTATCGTACAGAGTTCTCTGTAAAGGCTCTTACAGACGCAGGATGGGAAGTAGAATGTCTCTCTGATCAGGTTGGTAACTGGCAGCAGGATCAGGCACAGTCAATCGTTGCTAATGCACTTGGACAGTACGGAAATGACATCGAAGTTGTTTTCTGTAACAATGATGCAATGGCACTGGGCGCACTGCAGGCAATCGAAGCAGCTGGACGTACCGTTGGAACAGACATTTACCTTGTAGGCGTTGATGCATTATCCGAAGCTTTGGAAGATGTTATTGCTGGAACAATGACAGGTACCGTATTTAACGATCACTTCTCACAGTCCCACAGCGCAGCAGACGCAGCAATCCGCTTCCTTAAAGGTGAAGCAAATGAATATTATATTGGCTGTGATTACGTAAAAGCAACACAGGCTAACGCACAGGAAATTCTTGACATGGTTAAATAATCATCAGTCAGATGAATAAGACAATGGATACCGTATTTCACGGGATATCTAAATGTTAACAAAAATAAGGTGCGGGTGCTACCTACAGCACCCGCCCTTTTTAATCAAAACAGCAATCTTAAAGCCAAGATCGTTGACCTTGTGGGGTCGTTGATTTTGTGAGATCGTTGATCTTATGGGAATGATAGTAAAATGAAACAAAAGGAGGAGCAAAATGGCTGAGTATAAACTGGAGCTGAAGGGGATCTGCAAATCGTTCCCCGGTGTAAAGGCACTTGACAACGTACAGTTATCGCTTCGTCCGGGAACAGTCCATGCATTGATGGGAGAGAATGGTGCGGGGAAATCAACTCTGATGAAATGTCTTTTCGGCATTTACAAAATGGACGCAGGTGAAATTTACCTGGATGGTGAAAAAATTGAAGTTAACAATCCGGATGAAGCAATGAAACATGGAATTGCAATGGTACACCAGGAATTGCAGCCGGTACCGGCAAGAAGTGTGGCAGAAAATCTTTATCTCGGAAGATTTCCAACAAAAAGTATTGGACCTATAAAATGGATCGATCATAAAACCATGTATCAGGAAACAGAGAAATGGCTGAAGGAAGTTAAGATGGATTTTGATCCCAAGGCACAGCTTGGAACATTATCTATCGGGCAGATGCAGTCGGTGGAAATTGCAAAAGCAGTTTCCCAGCAGGCGAAGGTAGTAATCTTCGACGAGCCGACTTCTTCTCTTTCAGACAATGAAGTTGAGGTTCTTTTCCGCATTATGAATGATTTGCGCGAAAAGGGCGTAACCATGGTTTATATTTCACATAAAATGGATGAAATCAAACGTATCGCGGATGACATTACCATCATGCGTGACGGAACTTACGTAGGGACCTGGCCGGCAGCAGATATGACCACCGATCAGATTATTGCCAAGATGATCGGGCGTGAACTGACCAATGTATACCCCGATAAGGTAAATTCACCGGGTGATGTAATCATGGAAGTAAAGAATCTTTCTTCCATTCATACGAAATCCTTCCAGGATGTAAGCTTTAAACTCAGAAAGGGCGAGATTCTTGGATTTGGAGGTCTGGTAGGCGCACAGAGAACGGAGCTTATGGAAGGTATCTTCGGTATCCGCGGTGTGGCTTCCGGTGAGATTTATATGCATGGGAAAAAGATTAAGATCAAACATCCCATTGATGCAATGAATGCCGGCATAGGGCTGATTACAGAAGACCGCCGTGGAAATGGTATTTTTGGATGTCTTTCCATTAAAGATAATGTGGGTATATCCATCTACAATAAATACCTCAAAGCAGGATTCGTGTTAAATCATAAGCGCATCAACGGCATTGTTGATGAAAATATTAAAAAGTTGAGAATCAAGACGCCCAGCATGAAAGAACATATTGCAAATCTTTCGGGAGGTAACCAGCAGAAGGTTATCGTTTCCAGATGGCTTGCAAATGATCCGGACGTACTTATTATGGATGAACCTACCCGCGGTATCGACGTAGGTGCAAAACATGAAATTTATGAAATCATGAATGAACTGGCAAAACAGGGAAAAGCAATCATTATGATTTCTTCAGAAATGTCGGAGCTTCTTGGTATGGCAGACAGAGTTTATGTCATGTGTAACGGTAAGCTTACAGGTGAGATTCAAAAACCGGAAGATATGACACAGGCAAAAGTCATGAGCTTTGCAACACAATTCTGATTAGGGAGGAGAAAAAATGGTTAAGACAAAACAACAAAAAATAAAAGATTTTATCATTAACAACGGCGTAATCATTGTTATGTTCATCCTTGTTATTTATACAGGATTTACTTCAAAGAACTTCTTTACGACCAACAACTTTATGAACATCTTCATGAATATGAGCTTCCGTCTGGTTATCGCGCTTGGTATTGCAGGCTGCGTTATCACCGCAGGATGTGACTTGTCAGCCGGACGTATGATTGGTTTTGGCGGATGTATCGCCGGCACGCTCCTGCAGCGTATGGATTATTCAGGAAAGTTCTTCCCGAATATGAAACCCCTGAATGTATTTTTGGTAGCGATTATTGTTATGCTGATCTGTGCAGCATTTGGTCTGGTAACAGGATTCTTCATTGCATATTTAAGTGTCCCGCCATTCATTGCAACGCTGGCGATGATGGAAATTGTGTATGGTATCAACATGATCTACACCAATGCCACACCTCTTGGCGGATATGTGAAGGAGTACACCAATGTGGCTGGCGGTAAGTTCCTTGGAATCAACTATCTGATTTGGATTGCAGTTTTAGTTGCAGTTATTACATGGTTCATCTTTAATATGACACGTCATGGAAAATATATGTATGCCATCGGCGGAAACGCACAGGCAGCTGAGGTTGCCGGTGTTCCCGTAAAGCTGACCCTGATCCTGATTTACATGAAGGCAGCTGCTATGTATGGTCTGGCAGGTTTCATGCTCGGTGCAAAGGGCGGCGGTGCATCCGTTGCACTTGGACTTGGCTATGAGATGGAAGCGATTGCGGCATGTACCATCGGCGGTGTATCTGTTACCGGCGGACGTGGTAAGGTATCTTCGGCGCTTATCGGTGTTGCGGTATTTGAATTGCTCAAGACGGCACTTCAGTATTTGGGAATGAATCCAAATGCACAGTACATAGCAATCGGCGTTGTAATCTTTATCGCTATCTCGCTTGATATCAGAAAGTATGTAGCAAAGAAATAATAAATAAGCTATAATAAATAGCGGTTGGAGGATAGACGCCAACCGCTATTTTACTAAATTGCTAGGAGGATTTATGACGCTGGAGTATATTTTAAATCAGGCAGGGATTCCGCTGCTTTTGTTCGTTGTCTGTATGTTTTATGGAATACGGTTATTGGTGGTTCAGGACGCAAGCGGCATTAAAGGGAAAAACAAAGGACCGCTTAAAAATGAAAAGGAATTTGCAAAAACGGGGGGAAAACTGATCTTATTTTTTGGCGTGGCAACGCTTTTGATGGCAGTTTTGATTTTTGTGAATATTTATGCGGCAGTGGCAGAAATTATAATCTGTACAATGATTATGGGCGTGCTGTGGAAGCGGATGAATGATAAGTACGGCGGATGAGGCAGCAAAGATTGGGAAGGGGCAGAAGGAATAGATGAACCTGTATTCAGTATTGTTGGTGGATGATGAGGAAGATGTTTTCCGGGTAATAATGAAAAAGCTGGATTGGGAAAGCATGGGATTTCGCATTGCGGGTTATGCAAGAAACGGGGTAGAAGCTTTGGAAATGGCGGAGGAGCTTCAGGTAGACGTGGTAATGACGGATATCAAAATGCCCTATATGGATGGGCTGACCTTTTGCAGAAAGTTAAAAGAACTTTATCCAAAGACCAAGATTATTATTTTTTCGGGATTTGACGAGTTTGATTATGCACGGGAAGCCATTAAGGTGGAGGCGGAAGAATACATTTTAAAGCCAATCAATTCAAATGAACTGCGGGAAATATTTGAGAGAATCAAGACGAATCTGGATAAGGAACTGGATGAGAAGAGGAATATCGACAAATTGCGGGAATATTATCTGGAGAGCCTTCCCATGCTTCAGGAGAATTTTTTCGTTTCACTGATGGACGGAAGGATTTCCGAGAGCCAGATTGAAAAGTATGCAGTTGATTATCAGATCAATCTCCAGGGTCCTTATTATGTGGTGACGATTCTTCATATCAGCACAACGGCAGCTGACGGGGAGGATGTACAGATCGATCCTTTTCTCAAGGCGATAGCAGTAAAGAAGCTGGCGGAAGAGCAGCTCCTTAATACATGGGACAGTAAGTTATTCATGTATCTGGGAGATATTCTTGTCATTACACAGCTGCAGGATGAAGATTCGGCTGCCAGTTTTACGGATACGATGGACAAGCTCTGCCGCATGGCAAAGAGAATCTGTAATGCAAGAGTAACTGCCGGGATTGGTCAACTATGCAATCATTTGAGTCAGCTGCCAGGGTCTTATCAGGGCGCAAAGAATGCAGTTTCTTATCGTGTCCTGTATGGAAATACGAGAGCGATTAATATTGCGGAGATAGATCCCCAGGAGAACGTAGACATACCCTGGGAAGAGGCATTTATCCAAAAGATTTTCAAAGAGATAAAGATGGGAGAGGAAAAGGCGCTTAAAGAGGCGATTGGCGAGTTTGCTGCACGGCTGGCTGTATCGAAAATGTCGCTGCAGAGGTATCGCCTGCTGCTGATGGAGCTCGTTACGGAAATCTTCAGGTTTATAGGGAACAATCAAATCAATGCAGAGGCTATTTTCGGGCAGGACAGTGATATTTACAATCAGGCACTTCAGCTGGAATCCACACAGGCACTGCGGGAGTGGCTTGAAGAAAATTGTATGAAGATGCACAGGCAGGTTCTCCATGAGCGCCAGGATACGACTAAATCTTTTGTGACCAAGGCGATGGAATATGTAAAGGAGCATTATGGGGATCAGGATTTGAGCATTGAAACGATATGCAGTTATTTGAGCGTCAGCGCAGCCTATTTTTCTACGGTATTTAAAAAGGAGACGGGTAAGACTTTTATTAATTATCTCACCGATTACCGCATGGACAGAGCACTGGAACTTTTGATGGAAAAAGGGGAAAAGACTTATATCATTGCTGAGGAAGTCGGTTACTCTGACCCGAATTATTTTAGTTATGCGTTCAAGAAGCAGTTTGGCATGTCGCCGTCAAAATACAAAGCGGACAAATTAGAGCAAAAATGAAAAAAATGAAAGAACTTTATCTTAAGCTAATTTCATATATGAAGATGCATGCGAAGATGCGTTCGATTCAGATGACGATTGTAATTTCTTTTACGGTTATTTCTGTATGTACCATGGGACTTTTGAGTGTAACATTGTACAGCCGGTTCGTAAAACAGATGCAGGGAATGATGGTGGAGAGCGCAGAGCAGCTTTTAAACCAGACCTCTATTAAACTCGAAACATATTTGAGAGGAATGCGGCGCATCTCAGATGCAATGTATTATAGCGTCATTAAGAATACGGATTTGGCAGTGGACACCTTGGATGCAGAAATGAATCTTCTTTATGAGGCGAACAAGGATAATCTGATCAGTATAGCGTGCTACACCAATGATGGAAGACTGGTGGCAGCAGCTCCGGTAGCCACAGAAAAGGAAAACCCTGACATCACAAATCAAAAGTGGTTTATTGATGCCATGGGACAGATGGAAAATATACATTTTTCTACCCCCCATGTGCAGAATCTGTTCGACAACACGAGTTATCGGTATTATTGGGTGGTTTCCCTAAGCAGGGCAGTGGAACTGACAGATCATGGAAATTCAACTCTTGGCATGCTGCTGGTGGATATGAATTACAGCAGCATCGAGCAGTTACTGCAGAAAGCAAATACAGATAATTCGTCAGAATATGTATATTTGATGGACAGCAATGGGGAAATTATTTATCACCCTAAGCAAAAGCTTATTTATACAAGCCTTTTTGAAGAAAATAATTTAGCGGCAGCAGATTACCCGGATGGAAGCCATCAGGAGAATTTTAATGGGGAAAGAAGGCTGATTACGGTAAAAACGGTCAGTTATACGGGCTGGAAGATCGTCAGCGTGATTCCTATGAGTTCTTTTAACATGGGGCTTTATGGGACGCGTATGTTTGTAATCATGCTGGTGGCGCTGCTGATCTTGGCAACGATTATTTTAAATCAGTTGGTTTCGGCAAGCATCGTAAAGCCGCTGCAGAAGCTGAACGGATCGGTTAAGGAATGGGAAGCAGGCAATCTCAATCCTGATATTTATGTGGGCGGCACGATGGAGGTGGAGCACCTTGGGAAGACGCTTCGCGCTACCGTGGAGCAGCTCCAGCAGCTGATGAAGGATATTGTGGTAGAGCAGGAGGAGAAGCGGAAAAGTGAACTGGATGCGCTCCAGTCGCAGATAAACCCTCATTTTTTATATAATACGTTAGATTCCATTGTGTGGATGATCGAGGGAGAACGCTATGAGGACGCTGTCTTTATGATCACGCAGCTGGCAAGCCTGTTCAGAATCAGTTTAAGCCGGGGAAGGACGATTATCCGTATTGAGGATGAGATCAAGCATGCAAGAAACTACATGAATATTCAGAAGATCCGTTATAAAAATATTTTTACCGTGGATTTCAGAATAGAAGAAGAAATTCTTTCCTACTGTACGGTAAAGCTGATCATACAGCCGCTTTTGGAAAATGCGATTTATTATGGTGTGGAATGTATGGACGGTGACGGCGAGATTGTGGTCAAGGGGTATCGGAGAGGAGAAGATATTTATATTGAAGTCTGTGATAATGGGTTAGGCATGCCTGGGGAAATGGTGGAGCAGCTTTTGACGGAAAATAACCGTGTCCGCAAGCATGGCTCCGGGGTGGGGCTCATTAATGTGCATAACAGGATAAGGCTCCGTTTTGGCAGTCCGTACGGACTTGAGATTGAAAGCTGTCCTGACGAAGGGACCATGGTGCGGATTCATCTGCCCGGTATTTTATACAGTGCGGAGGCAATAGAACAGCTTGAAGGCAGCAGGGAGACGCAGCTAAGGGAGGAAGAGGCGGATGAATAGAAATAAAATATACTTTGGTCTGCTGATGCTGATTCTTGTGATTGTAATAGGAGGAGCTGTCTATGAGATGTTAGATGCCGGCAAGGAGGAGGCGCCGTATACTATTTCGGTAATCGTGGAAGACAGCAACAACGACCGTTGGATCGCCATGCGGCAGGGACTTGAACAGGCGGCGCAGGATCATAACATTAACTTAAATTATGTGTTTTCCGGGGAATTTGATAGTGTAGAAGAAGAAATGGAACTTATCTTTCGTGAACTGCGCGGCGGTACGGAAGGTCTTATCATACAGATGGTATCAGATGATGTGGGAATGGAAGCACTTGGGGAATCGGCAGCACAGACAGCGGTGATGCTGATTGAGAGCGATGTTGAGCCTCAGGGGGTATACCCTGTTACGGGACCGGACAACATGGGAATCGGAACAGCACTTGGCAGAGAAATCATGAAGGAAATTGAAACTTCAGACGGACAGAAAAAAATTGGTATTTTGTGCGGAAATCAAAAGCAGATTGCCATGCAGCAGCGCCTTGACGGTATTAGGCAGGTGCTTGCGCAGGGGAGCACAGAAATTATGTGGTTGCTGGAGGGGAGCAATGAGGACATGGCAAGGGAACTTTCTGCAAGTGATCAGGAAAATCATGTGGATATAATCATAGCACTTGGAAATGATGAAACAGAACTGGCAGTGGATTATCTTATCGGTAAAGGGGAGGAAGGAAAGGGAAGCTGTCTCTTATATGGCGTTGGGTGTTCAGAAAAGGCAGTATACTATCTGGACAAAGGATGGATAAAATCACTTGTAGTACCAAATGAATTCAATATGGGATATCTGAGCATGGAAGAAGTGGCAAGACAACTGAAATACCGGTTGTCAAGAGCTGAAAGTGTGGAGGTTGATTATCTGGTGGTTGATCAGACGAATCTATATGACGAAGAAAATCAAAAAATTTTGTTCCCAATTGTTCAGTAAAATACCCTCAAAGTAAAGTTGGAAAAGCTACACGGCTGCAGGAGAGAGGAATGTGGTATGGGGAAAAGGAAAATCATCATAGGAATCTGTATGTTGTATGCATTCATGATGTTAAGTACGGGATGCGGCGGAAAAGGGAAAGACGATGAAGTAGAAAGCATCAGAATAGGGGTGACGGTGTATGATCAATATGATACCTTTGTGTCTCAGCTGATGGAATCCTTTAAAGTGTATGCAAGGGAAAAAACAGCGGAGACAGGCATTGCGATTAACATCGATGTGTACAATGCTTCGGCTTCACAGTCCACACAGAATGCACAAGTGGAGGAAATGCTGGAGGATGGGTGCGATGTGATCTGCGTCAATCTGGTGGACAGGACGGAGCCGACCACCATCATTGATATGGCGGAAAATGAAAATGTGCCGGTGGTGTTTTTCAACAGGGAACTGGTGGCGGAGGATTTAGAGCGCTGGGATCAGCTTTACTATGTGGGGGCAAAGGCGCTTGAATCGGGCATTATGGAAGGGGAGATTGCCGCCGAAGCATTTAAAGAAAATCCATCTGTGGACAAAAACGGCGACGGCATTTTTCAATATGTGATATTGGAAGGAGAAGCCGGACATCAGGACTCTATTGTGCGGACAGAATATTCTGTCAGTACAATCACAGACAACGGAATTGAGGTAGAGAAGCTGGGTTATGCCATTGCCAATTGGAACCGTGCACAGGCACAGACAAAAACGGCGCAGATATTGAATGAATATGGAAAACAGATCGAATTGATTCTTGCAAACAATGACGATATGGCGCTGGGCGCCATCGATGCGTTAAAGGCGGCAGAAATCCCGCAGGAGGACTGGCCCGTCGTGGTAGGAATCGATGGAACCGATGTGGGACTTGAGTCGGTAAAAATCGGAGAAATGGCAGGAACCGTTTATAACGATAAAGAAGGACAGGCAAGGGGAATGCTCGATCTTGCTTATGCCCTTGCCACAAATCAGGATACAGCAGATTTAAACTTAGAAGGCGGAAAATATATCCGCCTGCCCTATCAGAAAATCCTATCGGAGGATGTATACCAATATCTGAAATAAGACAGTGTTTATAAATCCCAATAGGAACTTCCGTTTTCAATCATACGGCAGAAGGTTTGGATGATAATCTGCCGAAGCGGCGCCATGCATGCTTCCATTCCAAATGCTGCGGGATAAGTGAGAGTAACCAGATTGATCTCTGCCACGATCTTTCTGGCAATGGCGCCATCCTGCAGCGGCACCATGTTAAACAGAGTAGAGCAATAGCTTTTACTCTCCACACAGGAAGCAAGATAGCACCTTGCAAAATCATTCCACTCTTCCTCAAGGACCTGCTGTTCATCTTCATTTTCACAGGTAAAGTCAAACAAACACAAATTCCTTAAATTATTCTCCAGTTCCCGTACCTGCCTTTTGACCATAAAAGAATCCTGAGAAGCCGCAGCTGCCTTGATCATGATCCAAGCAAGCATAAAAGAGTCTGCGGTGCCCTTCTTATTTTCACTAAAAAACCGCTTCTCCAACAATCTCATCCGATACCCGTCATGCGCCGGATCCAGATTCATCCCAATCGCCTTTTCCAAATATTCTTTTCGCTTAACACTATTTTTAATCTCATAATAATGCACAGGCCAATCTTCCAAATAATCAAATTCAGGCAAATCCTTCTTTTTCAAAAGCATAATAATCCCTCATTTCCATTTCATTAATTCATTATAAAATAGGCAACCGCAAATGGCAAGCCGTAGTTGAAGGAGGGAAAGGGGAGCATGGCAGTCCGGCTCATATGGACGGTACGCACGGAGGGGACAGGGCAAGGCGGGCAGGGGAAACAGGGGGCGGCAGGGCGCATACCATCGTTTCAAGACTCTGGCGAAAAATCGGCAATTTCACTTACAGAATGTGGAGCCCCTAGGGGGAAATCGCCATGGATGGCGATTTCAGGAGCCAATCGGCACGGATGCCGCCCTGGCTCCGACCCGACCGCCTTGAAACACCTACATACATTCTGTTAATGAAATCCGATTTACAGACGAGACTTGAAACGATGGTATGCGCCCTGCCGCCCCCTGTTTCCCCTGCCCGCCTTGCCCTGTCCCCTCCGTGCGTACCGTCCATATGAGCCGGACTGCCATGCTCCCCTTTCCCGGTCTTCCTCGCAAGTAAACGGTAAAATCTGGACAGATATTATTTTTTTCAGTATAATGTGAAAAAGAATGAGGTCTGTGCGTGCGCAGTTAAGGGAAAGGTGTGGGTGTTGATATGGAAGTTGTTTTACAGAATCTGACAAAAAAATTTCCAAGCCGTGACAAAAAGAACCGCGGGGATGTAATTGCTGTCAGTGATTTTACTTTTAAGATTCCGGATGGAGAATTGATTGGTCTCTTAGGTCCTTCGGGATGCGGCAAGAGTACCACGCTGCATTTGATCAGTGGTCTGCAGAAACCTACCAGCGGGAGGATTTTTTTTGGAGAGGATGATGTGACGGATCTGCCGCCGGAAAACAGGGGGATCGGGCTGGTGTTCCAGAATTATGCGCTTTATCCTCATTTGACGGTGAAACAGAATATCTTGTTTCCGTTGCAGAATCTGAAGGGAAAGGACAAGCTCTCTAAAGAGGAAATGCTGGAAAAGGCGCATGAGGCGGCAAAGCTGGTGCAGATCGATGAGTTGATGGACCGCAAACCCGGTCAGCTTTCGGGAGGGCAGCAGCAGCGTGTGGCGATTGCGCGTGCGCTGGTGAAGATGCCCCGGGTGCTTTTGTTAGATGAACCGCTCTCCAATCTGGATGCCCGGTTACGGCTTCAGACGAGGGAAGAAATTCGCAGGATCCAGAGGGAAACGAAGATCACTACTATTTTTGTGACCCATGACCAGGAGGAGGCGATGAGTATATCGGACAGAATCGTGGTGATGAAGGACGGTGTGGTGCATCAGATCGGCAAGCCCCAGGATGTGTATGACGATCCAGCGAACCTGTTTGTTGCAAAGTTTTTGGGGACGCCGCCTATCAATGTCTTTGACGGGCAGATCAGGGATGGAAGGCTGTACATAGGTGAGGATGAGGTGCTGGATGTGAAGGGGATTTCCGAAAGGGAAGTTTATGTGGGAATCAGACCGGAAGGCTTTCTTTTGCAGGAAAATGGTCCTATGCGCTGTAAACTAAGCCGGGTAGAAGTGATGGGACGTGATATCAGCGTAGTGGCAGAAAATAAGGCTTCGCTTAATCCCACGATCCGTGCAATTATCGGCACAGAAAATAACGTGAACATGCAGCAGGGGATGGTCAGATTTGCGCTCCTGCCCCGCAAGGTACTTCTTTTTGATAAAAAAACGGAAGAAAGAATAAAATTTTAAGGAGCGCGGGAATGATGAAAAAAATATTGAAAAACAGCAGCGCAAAGGGCTGGCTGTATCTTTTGCCGGCGCTTCTTTTTCTTGGAATCTTTATGGTATACCCCCTTATCGACGTCTTTATCTATTCCTTTGAGGAGGGGTATAATTCAGCGTCCCAGACCTATTTTGGGGTTGGATCTTATAATTATTCTTATGTCCTGCACGATCCGTACTTTTTGCAGGCGGTAAATAATACGTTCTTATTGGTCATCATTACGGTACCTTTATCTACGGGAATCGCCCTGCTTATTTCGGTGGGTCTCAATTCCATTAAACCCTTGCGGAATTTGTTTCAGACGGTCTATTTTCTGCCCTATGTGACGAATACGCTGGCGGTAGGGCTGGTGTTCATGATTTTGTTCAAAAAGACGGCATACTCTGATGGATTCATCAATCTGATCATCAATTGGTTCGGAGGGGCAAGCGTGGATTTCATCGAGGGACCCTATTGGGCGAAGATGTTCGTGCTTTGTTTTTATACCATATGGGTGGTCATGCCGTTTAAGATTTTGATACTCACAAGTGCGCTGGCTTCTGTCAACCAGGAGTATTATAATGCGGCAAAGGTGGACGGCACATCTAAGGCGAGGACTTTTATAAGGATTACCCTGCCCATGATCTCCCCCATGATTTTTTATCTGGTCATTACAGGATTTATTGGTGCGTTTAAGGCGTACAGCGATGTGGTGGCGCTGTTTGGCACGAATCTGAATGCGGCGGAAATGAATACGATTGTGGGCTATGTGTACGATATGCTTTATGGAGACAGCGGAGGATATCCCTCCTATGCTGCGGCTGCGGCAATTATTTTGTTTGCAATTGTGCTCACGATCACATGTATCAACTTACTGATCAGCAAAAAGAACGTTCATTATTGAGGGGGCTGGCATGGGGAATAAAACAGATTTTGATAAAATTGAAAAAGCGGCTCGGACGCGGAAAAAAGTAGTTGGAACCATTACCTATGTGCTTCTTGGCTTTTGGGCAGTTATTGTACTATTTCCTTTTTACTGGATGGTCCTGACTTCGGTAAAGAGTTATAGCGCTTACAATTCGGAGTATATTCCGAAGTTCTTTACATTATCGCCTACGCTGCAGAATTATGCAGATGCATTTACTACGGTGCCTCTTGGCAAGTATCTGGCGAATACTTTGCTGTTTGCGGTAGTGACGACCGCTGTCATGCTGGCGGTGATCACCCTTGCGGCATTTGCCTTTGCAAGGCTTGAGTTTAAAGGGAAAAATATTCTGTTCGTGATTTTTCTGTCGCTGATGATGATTCCTAATGAGTTGGTAATCATTACAAACTTTGTGACGATTACCAACATGGATATGCGTAATTCCTTCGAAGGATTGATTCTGCCTTCTGTTATGTCAGTTTTTTACGTGTATTTATTAAAAGAAAATTTTGAGCAGATACCGGACAGTCTGTACTACGCGGCAAAGGTGGACGGAACCTCTGATTTAAAGTATTTGTTTAAGGTAATGATACCGATTTCTAAGCCGACGCTCATCACGATTACAATTCTTAAGGTGATCGAGTGCTGGAATTCTTACGTATGGCCCCGGCTGATCACGGATGATGAAAATTATTATCTGGTTTCAAACGGGATTCAGGAGATAAGGGAAAATGGGTTTGGACGTGAAAATATTCCGGCGATGATGGCGGCGGTGGTGGTCATTTCGATTCCCCTGATCGTTTTATTTTTAATCTTCCGCAAAAAGGTCATGGAAGGGGTGTCAAGAGGAGGAACAAAGGGATGAATAAAATGTGGAAAGAGCGTGCGCGGCGTTTTCTATCAGGGATTCTGTGCCCGGCTGCTTTGATCGGAGGTTTGTTCACTCTGACTGGATGCCATGGTCAGACGGGGATGGCGGCTTTTGAGATTCCGGAAGAATTTGATCTTTCCAGGGAGTATGAGATCACTTTCTGGGCAAAGAATGATACGAATAAGACACAGACGGCAATTTATGAGAAGGCGATTGCGGATTTTGAATCGCTGTACCCCAATGTCACCGTGAATCTGCGTCTTTATACGGACTATGGCAAGATTTACAATGATGTCATAACCAACATTGCAACAAATACCACGCCCAATGTCTGTATTACTTATCCAGATCATATTGCGACTTATCTGACGGGAAGTAATCTGGTGGTTCCCCTTGAGGAACTGTTTGTAAATGAAAAATATGGGCTTGGCGGGAGCGAGGTTTTGTTCGATGCTCCGAAGGTAGACGAGATTATTCCAAAGTATCTAAAGGAGTGTGAGTTCGGCGGTCATTATTATGCGCTTCCTTATATGCGTTCATCGGAAGTGTGCTATATCAACAAAACCTATGTGGAGGCGCTGGGATATGCCCTGCCGGAAGCGCTTACGTGGGACTTTATATGGGAAGTCTCTGAGGCAGCGATGGAAAAGGATGCGGAGGGAAATTTTCTGATCAACGGACAGAAAGTCATGATTCCCTTTATCTATAAGTCTACAGATAATATGATGATCCAGATGCTGAGACAAAAGGACGCCGGTTACTCCACAGACAGCGGCGAAATCCTGTTGTTCAACGATACTACGAAAGAACAGCTTCTGACCATAGCAGAGCATGCCGAAAGCGGAGCGTTCTCTACCTTCAAGATTTCAAGTTATCCGGCGAATTTCTTAAATGCCGGGCAATGCATTTTTGCCATTGATTCTACCGCAGGAGCGACCTGGATGGGGACCCATGCACCGCTGTGTGATATCAGCGAGGACAAGATCGTGGATTTTGAGACGGAGATTATGCCGATTCCTCAATTTGATACGGAGCATCCTCAGATGATTTCCCAGGGACCTTCGGTGTGCATTTTCAATAAAGAAGATGCGCAGGAGGTCATGGCTTCCTGGCTGTTCGTCCAATACCTGCTGACCAATGAGGTGCAGATTGCATATTCGGAGACGGAAGGGTATGTGCCGGTAACTGCAAAGGCACAGGAATCGGCGGAATATCAGGACTATCTTTCAAGAGGCGGCGAGAATAATACGTTATATTATGATATCAAGATCAAAGCGGTAAAGATGCTGCTTGAGCATATCGAGCATACCTTTGTCACACCTGTGTTCGTGGGCTCGGCATCTTTGCGTGATGCATCCGGACAATTGATTGAGAGCACGGTCAAATCTGCCAGACGGGGGCAGGAGATCGATGATGCCTATATAGATAAACTGTACAGTGACACGGCTTCTTTGTACCGGCTTGACCAGATAGGGAATAAGGGCAGCCTTGCCACTTCAAATAAAGCAGATTTAGGGGAACTTCCGGGCACTGCGAAAGCGCTTCTTATGGGGCTTGGCGCAGCATGGATGTTAATTCTTCTTTATGTGATTTTAGGGGCAGTGAAGAAGAAAAGACATTAGGCGGCAGGTTGACTTCCTGTGAAATTCGTGTATAATGAGTTCAATGTTTGCAATGCGGCGCGGGCACAGGAAAGGTTCGTAAGAATCATCTGCAGCCGGGAAGCATATGCAGGCTACATAGTAAATTGATATGAATGGGCACGGAAAGTATTTTTCGCGCGACGATTCAGAATGGAGGAGAAATGAAAAAATTATTAACGTTACTTTTAACCGTGACGCTTGTATTTTCCTGTATTGGATGCGGATCCAAGGAAGAAAATACCAGTGACGCTGCAAATGTAGAGGCAGAGGTCGAGGCTGAGACCGGCGACGATGCACAGGCAGAGGCTGAATCCGGTGAGGCAGACGCTGCACAGGAGCCGGAAGCAGCTGATGAGGCTCAGGCAGAGGATACCGCAGATGTAAAATCTGAAGGTGTTATGACCTATGATGAGTATGTTGCAGCAGACCTTGAATCAGAGGTCGTAGTTGAGACTTATGTTCAGGCAAAGCAGTCTTGGTGGGAAGATCAGGCGACTC
Organism: uncultured Lachnospiraceae bacterium; assembly: GCA_949878435.1. Lineage (GTDB taxonomy): Bacteria > Bacillota > Clostridia > Lachnospirales > Lachnospiraceae > Suilimivivens. The sequence goes on along the minus strand of CATLAK010000015.1, from coordinate 13,720 downwards.
TTTACACACAGGATAAGGACGGCGCATATTTCGTATACAATGTGGCATGTTCCGAGGAAGATTATGCGAAGCTGACTCCCGGAACAAAGATTAAAGTGACCGGATACAAATCTGAATGGTCTGGCGAGGTTGAGATCATCGATGGAACCTTTGAGATTGAGGAAGGAAATTATGTTGCAGCAGCAGAAGATGTTACAGCACTGCTTGCATCAGACGAGCTGATCGATTACCAGAACAGATTCGTATGCTTTAAGGGCATGACGGTAGAAGCAGCAGGACAGGATGACAGCGGCAATGATGTGGCATTCCTGTACAATTGGGATGGTTCCGGTCAGGACGGCGACGATTTGTACTTCAATGTTTCTCTTGACGGAGCAACATATACATTTACGGTAGAATCTTATCTGTGTGACAACACCACCGATGTTTACAATGCAGTGAAGGCTTTGAACATTGGCGATACGATTGATATGGAAGGTTTCTTATATTGGTATGAGGGCGTAAATCCCCACATTACAGCGGTAACACCTGCAAACTAAGAATGGTTATGAAAATAGAAGCACCCTGGGTATCAGAAGATTGGTATCCGGGGTGCTTTTTCGTCAAGACTTTTATGATGTAGGTTTGCGCAGAGGACATTCGGACAGGCTGATGCGGTCTTTCAGTACGTTCAGTCCGCAGTCGGCAAGGTAGTCCTGCAGAATCGGCAGGGACTGGGAGGAGGTGGGACCTATAATGATTTCGCCTACAAGGTCGGACAGGTGCATGTTCAGTTTGCCGCACATCCGGTTTAAGTCGAGAGGATAGTATTTCTTGATTCTGTCCATAGTCACATGATATTTAGGTTCTACGGCAAATTCATTTGAAATAAAGGGAGAAACGACTAGGCGGAATTCTCTTTCGCTTGCAAAGGAAGGATGCTTGAAGGCGGCAGACTGTACCCAGGCATCGTTCATCAGATTTTGTATCTGAGACAGGCGGTCCGAAAACTTCTTTGAGTTTTTGATTGTCTGGTAAAACTCGTTCACAAGAGGGTGTTCGCGCATATCTGCCTGATAGTACACTTCTTGAAGGCATGCGATTCCTGAAACCATCTGCTGCATAAGCCTTTCGTGAACGGCAATACACACGCCCTGACCAAAGTGACCATACCGCTCCCACTGGGCGGCATCGTCCCGGTATTTGGAAAAGCATGCGGCATAAGAAGAATAATGAAATTCCGCCGCCAGTTCTTTTTGGAAGAAGGCTTCTGTCTTGCGGATTTTATCATACTCATTATCAAGGCTTAGCCTTTCTATGACGGCAGTACAGATGCCGTTCATAAACAGCCTCATTTCAGAGGCGTCATTCATATTCAAGATATTATTAAGCCGCAGTTCTGCGCAGCGGATGATTCCGTCAAAGGCGGCAAAATCAGTGTAATGGTAAAGCATATATAACCTCCCTGCATCAAGTGATTTTAGATATGGCTGGAATGATTTTAGTATAACACATATCCTGCTTTTCTAAAAGAAAGCGGTTGGGGAAATATCCTGCTTATGGTATGATTAAGTTACTTTTCACACCCACGCCAATCACTCCGCTGATTGGCGTGGAGCCGATGACGTTATGGGGGCAAAGGGACTGCCCCTCGCCACAGGCGACTTTAAATGGGCAGTCCCTGTTACAATTCGCACCCTCAATAAATAAAAATATTGCTAAAACTGGCGTGGGTGTGAATTGTAACTATGATTGAGTTGCTGGCATGCGTTGAGGTGTGAACAGTGTCGCGATGGTTTGATGAACAGGAAAGGTATGCATGGAGATGAAAAAAAGAACAGATAAAAAACTCCCATTATGGACTTCGCTGATCCTTCTTTTGGCTGGAATGCTGCTTGGCGTGATTGCAGCGGGTCAATTTGTATCAAAAGAAAACGTTTCTACAGAGGAAGGCAGCTTGATGCGCCAAGACGCAGCGGTGCAGGGAGCACAGACAGGGGAGAGAAGCACAGACAAGATTATGATTCTGTATACCAACGATGTTCATTGCAGCATCGAAGCAGGGGAAAAATCATTTGGATTTTTGAACCTGAAAAAATGGAAGAGCTGGGCGGAGCAGATAAGCAAATATGTGACTTTGGTGGATTGCGGGGATGCCATTTCTGGGGATGCGGCGGGAACGCTTTCAGAGGGGGAATATATGGCAGCGCTTATGAACGAAGCGGGGTATGACATCTGTACCTTTGGCAATCATGAGTTTGACTATGGAATTGAGCAGAGCCTTCATATTGCGGAAGACCTTTCCAATGCCCAGTATACAGCCTGCAATTTTATAAATCTAGTATCTGGGGAGACGGTTGTGCCTCCTTATGTGATGATAGACTATGATGGTATCTCGGTGGCTTATGTGGGAATTTGTACGCCGGAGACGATTACGGCTGCAGCTCCTGGAAATTTTATGGATGAAAATGGGGATTTGTTGTATGGCTTTTGCCAGGGGGAGGACGGAGCGAAGCTTTATGATGCTGTGCAGGCGGCGGTAAATGACGCAAGGTCGGAAGGGGCGGACTATGTCATAGCGGCAGCGCATCTGGGAATCAGCGAGAAGGCGGCGCCTTACCGCTCCACGGATGTAATTGCCCATACAACGGGAATCGACGTTATGCTTGACGGGCATTCTCATTCTGTAATACAGGGAGATCGAGTTAAAAATAAAGAGGGGGTTGAAGTGCTTTTGACTTCCACGGGGAGCCGCCTTGCAAATGTGGGATGCCTTATGATTGACACCAAGGGAACGGAGGAGCTTTCGGATGATTCCATCACTACCTCTTTGCTTTCTTCTGAATCGGGACAGGAAATGGAAACGCTGATCGAGGAAATACAGGCGGAATACGAAGGGATGCTGGAAGAAGTGGCGGCACATGCCGATGAGGGATTATCTGTTTTGAGTGAAAAAGGAAATCGGATGGTGAGATGCAGGGAGACCAATTTAGGGGACTTTTGCGCCGATGCTTACAGAATCATTACAGGTGCGGACCTTGCGGTGGTCAATGGAGGTGGAATCCGCGCAGACCTTCCCGCCGGCGATATCACTTACGGCGATTTTTTGAATGTGCATCCTTTTGGAAATACCATATGCGTGGTGGAATGCTCCGGGCAGGAAATCTTAGATATGTTGGAAATGGCATATGCAAGCGTGGAGGCAGAATATGAAGATACAGACGGTCCGGTGGGAGAGTCAGGCGGCTTTATGCAGGTCTCAGGAATGAGGCTGACAATTGATACAAGCATTCCATCCACAGTCTGCCTAGATGAAAACGGGATGTTCGCGTCGGTGTCCGGCAGCCGGCGCGTGACGGATGTGCAGGTTTTAGATACGCAGACAGGGCAATATGAGGATATAGATCCGGAGAAGACTTATACACTGGCTGCCAATAATTATATTCTCCACAGCGGCGGAGACGGCTTTGGCATGTTCATGGATAATGTGTTCGTCTTGGACGAGTTTGTGCAGGATAATCAGGCATTGATCGGCTATGTTCAAAAGGAGCTTGGGGGATTCATTGGAGGGGAGTACCAGACAGTTCAAGGGAGGATACAAGTTAGATAACCACGGATAATCATGTATTTTAGTGTTAATATGTACAAAAAGTTCATTGATATTTGCATGAATACATATTACAATATAAACACCATTTCCTGAAAGGAGGATTGGCTGTGTATCGAAAAATTATGAATTATCTGGAATGCTGGAAGGTAAGTGAACATCGCAAACCCTTGATTCTGCAAGGGGCAAGGCAGGTGGGGAAAACCTATTCCGTTCTGGAATTTGGACGCAATCACTATGAAAATGTGGCGTATTTTAATTTTGAAACACATCCTGCGCTTAATAAAACCTTTGAGGAAGATATCAGCCCGGAATATCTGATACCAATTTTGTCCCACATTTCAGGTCAGACAATTGTTCGGGAAAAGACTTTGATTGTATTTGATGAAGTGCAGCTTTGTGAGAGGGCGCTGACTTCTCTGAAATATTTTTGCGAGAGCGCGCCAGATTATCATATTATAGTGGCAGGTAGTCTGCTTGGCGTTGCTGTAAGCAGGGAGAGGTTTTCTTTTCCAGTGGGAAAGGTGGATATAAAGACACTCTATCCGATGGATCTGGAAGAATTTATGCTTGCCATGGGGGAAGAAGCGCTGGTTTCTAAAATAAGAAAGTGTTTTGAAAATGATATGCCGATGCCTTTTGCGATGCACGATGCGGCTATGCGTCTTTTCCGCCAATACCTTATTGTCGGAGGTATGCCGGAATGCGTTTTGCGATTTGCAGATACAAAGGATTATATTCTTATCCGCCACACACAGGACACGATTCTCACAAGCTATTTAAACGATATGAGCAAGTATAATCATTTGAATGAAATCAAGAAAACAAGGATTGTTTATGACAATATTATGGTTCAGCTTTCTAAAAAGAATACCCGTTTCCAATATAAACTGGTCAAAAAGGGCGGGCGGGCATCTGAATTTGAAAATGCAATTGAATGGCTTTCCCTGTCCGGTATCGTGTCACAGGTATACAGAGTGGAGCAGATTAAGAAACCTTTGGGAAATTACCGCAACATAGATGCATTTAAAATTTATGTATCGGACTTAGGACTTCTTTGTGCCAAAAAAGATCTGGCGGCGGATGACATTCTTTATATGGATGAGGAATTGAATGATTTTAAAGGCGGCATGACAGAAAACTATGTGCATGTGCAGCTTATGATCAATGGATATACAACCTATTACTGGGAATCTGAACGTGGTGCTGAAGTTGATTTTGTCATTCAGCGTAATGGCAGGCTGATTCCGATTGAAGTCAAATCAGCAGATAATACAAAGGCAAAAAGTCTGAAGGTCTATATGGAAACCTATAAGCCGGATTATGCAATCAAACTTTCAACAAAGAATTTCGGATTTGAAGATGGAAAAAAGACAGTTCCTCTGTATGCGGCGTTTTGCATTTAGAAAATAATTTAATCAGCATGATCTAAAAATCCGCAGGCGGCAAATGCGCTTGCGGATTGAATTTTCTGGCGGAGACGGAGGGATTCGAACCCTCGTACCGGCTATACACCGATAAACTGATTTCGAGTCAGCCCCGTTACGGCCACTTCGGTACGTCTCCAAAACATAAAACTAATGACTTTTCCTATTATACTGTTTTGAAAATTTTTAGTCAATCATTTCATGACCAATTTTGTATATTTGATGCAGGTTTTCTAATTTATTCTTAAAGTGGTTCCGATAATTATTCCAGATAGGGCAATTTATCCCCGCGAGCAACGAGTCAAGCAGACGCGTTTGCGTAAATATTTGACGTAGCAGAATAATGACAGCAGAATCAGGAGGAAATAACGATGCAGATAGGAAATATGGATGAGTTCAGAGCGCAGCAGCTTACAAAAGTAGAAAAGAGAAAAAAAGAAGATGAGCGGATAAGGAAAGGCGTCTACCAGATGCATGCAATGATAGAAGCCCAAAGTACGGAAACCTTCTTAAAAGAACGCGACAAGGTAGAAAAGCAGCCTGAACAGGAAAAGACAGAGACTGATAAAGCAGAAACTAAAAAAGAAGGAAAAAAGACCGACGTAAAGACAGAAATAGAAAAAATGCTGTCAGTGGGAGCCAGATTTGCGAATCTAAATAGTCAGACCATATCGGCTAGTTAAGGGATGACGCCAACCAGGCAGCTAGCGTATGGGCAGAAAGTAGATTGGGCACAGGTAACAGCTGCTTGTTCAGCAATCCCCTAACTAACCGATATTCCCTCAGAACACTAATCAATAGTTCCAGAGCTTTATTTTTAGAAAGAAAACCAGGTTCAGACGGCAGGGACAGGGTAGCGGGAGGGGATAGTGGGCGGGTACTGTTTAGGGGTTCAAGGCTTTGCGCCAAATCGGCAATTTCACTTACAGAATGTGGAAAAGACTAGGGCAAAATCGCCATGGATGGCGATTTTAGGAGCCAAGCGGCACGGATGCCGCCATGGCTCCGACCCGACCGTTTTGAAACACATAGATACATTCTGTTAGTGAAATCCGATTTGAAGGGGAGCCTTGAACCCCTAAACAGTACCCGCCCACTATCCCCTCCCGCTACCCTGTCCCTGCCGTCTGAACCGTCCTTTTAGAAAATATCCTCCTCCACCCAAAATCCAAAGGTAAAAAGGTTGTTAACAAGCCGCAAATTATGTATAATAATGAGTGCATGAACTATAAATATGTCTATACTAAGACAAGGAGGATGGGTTAAGTGAAGAGAATTGGTATGTTGACAAGCGGCGGTGACTGCCAGGCGCTGAATGCGGCAATGAGAGGCGTGGTAAAATGCCTTGTAAACAGCAAAGAGCAGGTTGAAATCTATGGTTTTATCGATGGCTATAGAGGTCTCATCTACGGAAATTTCCGGATGCTTGAAGGACGTGATTTTTCCGGTATACTTACAAAGGGCGGTACTATCTTAGGCAGCTCGCGTACTCCTTTTAAAACGATCAAGGATCCCGATGAAAATGGTCTGGACAAGATTGATGCAATGAAGCAGAATTATTATAAACTGCGTTTGGACTGTATGGTAATCTTAGGAGGAAACGGTACGCATAAGACGGCGAACCTCTTAAGGGAAGAAGGACTGAACATCATTACGCTGCCCAAGACGATCGATAACGATTTGTGGGGAACAGATATGACCTTTGGATTCCAGAGTGCGGTAAACATTGCAACGGATGCAATTGACTGTATCCACACCACAGCGGCATCCCACGGAAGAGTATTTATCGTGGAAGTCATGGGACACAAGGTTGGCTGGCTTACCTTGAATGCAGGTATGGCAGGAGGAGCAGATATTATTCTGATTCCAGAGATTCCTTACGATATTAAGAAAGTAGTAAATAAGATCAAACAGCGCAATGACAACGGAAGCAAGTTTACCATTCTTGCGGTGGCAGAAGGCGCTATTTCCAAGGATGATGCAAAGTTATCCAAGAAAGAATATAAAGAAAAGATGAAAAACTATAAGTTCCCGTCAGTTTCTTATGAATTGGCACAGCAGATTCAGGAGATGACAGGACATGAGGTGAGAGTGACCGTGCCCGGTCATACCCAGAGGGGCGGAAGTCCCTGTCCTTATGATCGTGTTTTTGCGAGCCGTTTAGGAGCAGAGGCAGGAGAGCTGATCTTAAAGGGTGAATATGGATTTATGGTTGGATACAAGAACCGTGAAGTAGTAAAGGTGCCTCTCGAGGAGGTTGCCGGAAAGCTCAAGATGATTTCACCGGATGCTTCCATTGTAAAAGAAGCAAAACTTATGGGAATCAGCTTTGGTGATTAAGCAGTACCTGACGGGTGCTATGGAAGGAAAGAACAGGTATGTCGTATACAGCCCTTTACAGAAAATTCCGTCCTGCGACCTTTGAAGATGTAAAGGGACAGGATCATATTGTGACCACTTTGAAAAATCAGATCAAGGCAGAGCGCACTTCCCATGCGTATCTGTTCTGCGGAACCAGAGGAACAGGAAAGACTACTATTGCCAAAATTTTTGCCAAGGCGGTCAACTGCGAGAACAGGACGGATGGAAGTCCCTGCGGAGAGTGTGCAATCTGCAAGGCGATTGCAGCAGGCGCCAGCATGAATGTAATCGAGATTGATGCGGCATCCAACAATGGGGTGGACAGCATCCGTGAAATCGTGGATGAGGTGGCGTATTCACCGGCAGAAGGCAGGTACAAGGTTTATATTATCGATGAAGTGCATATGCTGTCTATAGGTGCCTTCAATGCACTTCTTAAGACGCTGGAGGAGCCGCCTTCTTACGTGATTTTTATTTTGGCGACCACGGAGGTTCACAAGATACCGATTACGATTATGTCCAGGTGCCAGAGATATGATTTTAAGCGAATCACAATCGACACCATAGCAGAGCGTATCAGGGAATTAATGGAACAGGAACAAGTTCAGGTAGAAGATAAAGCCATCCGCTACATTGCCAAGGTAGCGGATGGTTCTATGCGTGATGCGTTAAGCCTTTTGGACCAATGCATCGCATTCCACTTTGGTCAGGAACTGACTTATGACAAGGTGCTTAATGTGCTTGGGGCAGTGGACACGGAAGTGTTCAGCAGACTCCTTAGAATCGTCTTAAAAGGCAATGTCACAGAGGCGATTTCACTCCTTGAAGAAATCACCATGCAGGGACGGGAACTGACGCAATTCATCTTGGATTTTACATGGTATTTACGAAACCTTCTTTTAATAAAGAATGCAGACGGAATTGAAGATGTGATCGATGTTTCCGCAGAAAATTTGGCGCGCCTTAAGGAGGAAAGCAAAATAGCGGAAAATGATGTCATCATGCGTTATATCCGTGTGCTCTCTGAGTTGTCAGGACGGATTCGCTATGCCACCCAGAAAAGAATTTTGGTGGAGATGACGTTGATTAAGCTGTGCAGACCTGAGATGGAAACAGATGCTCAGTCACTGGTAGACAGAATCAGGCAGTTGGAGGAAAAGATAGAAAATGGGATTCCTGCAGCGGCTTTTAGGCAAGAGGCGGTGAGCAGTGATAGTGGCGCCGTTTCAAAGCCGGCAGTCCGGGCGGAACTTCCAAAAGCAATTCCGGAGGATGTCAAACAGGCGGTAGGAAAATGGTCCGCAATCGTAAATGAGACTGCCATGCCTATGAAGGCGTATCTAAAGAATGCATACCCCAGCCTTGCGGGAGACGGGAGCCTTTTGGTGGTGGTGGAAGACGGTCTGCCTTCCGATTATTTCAGGGAAGCGAAACGGCGGGAGGAATTAGAACGCATCGTTTCGGACTTTACAGGAAAAGAAATTAAGGTGACGGTGCAAGGCACAGAACAGGGAAGGAATCCCGAGGAACTTTTCCCAGATCTTACCAAGGTCGTAAGTGAGGTAATTCACATGGAAGTGGAAGAACTTGAGGAAGAGCCGGAAGATTTGGTCTGAACGCTTGCAAGGACAGGCAGGTTGATAGTAAAATACAACAATATAGAATAAAAAATGGAGGATGATCATGGCAAAACGCGGAGGATTTCCGGGAGGTATGCCCGGCAACATGAATAACCTGATGAAACAGGCGCAGAGAATGCAGCGTCAGATGGAGGAGAGCCAGAAAGAGCTTGAGACGAAAGAGTTTACGGCGAAGGCTGGCGGCGGAGCGGTGGAAGTTACCGTTACCGGCAAAAAAGAGATTACAAAGGTGAAGCTGTCACAGGAGGTGGTTGATCCTGATGATGTTGAAATGCTTGAGGATCTGGTGATGGCGGCAGCCAATGAAGCGCTTCGCATGGCGGAAGAGGCAAATGCAGAGGTCATGAATAAGATGACCGGAGGACTTGGCCTGGGAGGAGGACTTCCGTTCTAATGGATCTGTATAGCGGGCATATCAATAAATTAATAGATGAATTGTCCGGATTGCCGGGAATCGGTTCTAAGTCAGCGCAAAGGCTGGCTTTTCACTTGATTAATATGCCAAAGAGCAGGGTGGAAAGACTTGCTAAGACGATTATTGAAGCAAAGGAAAATGTTCGTTATTGCAAGGAGTGCTTTACTTTGACCGACAAGGAGGTCTGCCCGGTGTGCGCCAATGCCAAGAGGGATCATGGTACGATCATGGTGGTAGAAAATACAAGGGATCTGGCAGCATATGAAAAAACCGGCAAGTACGAGGGGGTATATCATGTGCTTCACGGGGCGATTTCACCCATGTTGGGGATTGGCCCCAATGATATTCGCTTGAAAGAATTGGTGGTGCGTCTTAAGGAAAATGTGTCGGAAGTCATCATTGCAACCAACTCAAGCCTGGAGGGGGAAACTACAGCTATGTATATCAGTAAGCTGATTAAGCCCACCGGCATCAAGGTGACCAGGATTGCCAGCGGTGTGCCGGTAGGAGGAGATCTTGAATATATCGATGAGGTGACCCTTTTAAGAGCACTGGAAGGCAGGATTGAAATTTAGAAGGCATAGAGAATACAAGGGGTGTATGTATATGAAGAAGGAACTGTTTGGAAAGACAAAATCGGGGATAGGGATTTATAGATACTGGCTGGAAAATTCCAAGGGAATGAAAGCCGGTGTCATAAATTACGGCGCTATATTGGTAAATCTTTTTGTGCCGGACAAAAATGGAGATTTTGCGGACGTGGTTTTGGGATTTGATACCCTGGAGCCATATTTTGACAATGGAAGCTTTTTTGGAGCGGTTATCGGTCCCAACGCAAATCGTGTGGGCGTAGCATCTTTTACGCTGGATGGACAAAGGTACCAGCTGGATGTGAATGACAGGCAGAACAACCTGCATAGCCATAAGGATTTGGGATATCACAAAAGGGTGTGGGAGGTCACAGAAGAGGAAGAAGGTATCAGGTTCTTTCTTGAAGATCAGGACGGCAGTATGGGATTTCCCGGGAATAAGAAAGTTCAGGTGACATACCGCCTGACAGAAGACAATGAGTTGAAAATTCATTACGAAGTCTCTAGCGATAAAGATACGATCATTAACATGACGAATCATACGTATTTTAATCTGGCAGGACATGACAAGGGGAAGATCTACGACCATGTATTGGAACTGAAAGCGTCTGCCTATACACCGGTGACATCTGACCTGATCCCTACGGGAGAGATTGCGTCTGTGAAGGGGACTCCTTTTGACTTCTTAAAGGCAAAGAGAGTCGGAGATGAAATCGATGGGGAGGATGAGCAGTTGAAAATAGCCGGGGGTTATGACCATAATTGGGTAATTGACGGCGCAGCCGGAACCATAAGAGAGTTTGCTGCTGTAACCGAACCGGTATCTGGGCGCTGTCTTAAGGCATATACAGACTTGCCCGGCGTGCAGTTCTATGCAGGTAACTTCATTGGAAAGGAGTCTGGCAAGGGGGGAACTGTTTATGACGTGAGAAGCGGTTTGTGCCTGGAGACGCAGTATTTCCCGGACACAGCAAATAAACCGGCGTTTCCTCAAGCGGTATTTGGACCGGATAAGAGCTATCAAAGTACGACGATTTATCAGTTCTGCTCATAGTGGCGGCTGCGATGCATTACAACCCCATTTGCAGCTTCGTTATGCTAAACTGAAGGCATAATGAAAGTTTGTATAAAGAAAAGGGGGATGGAAATGCAGCTGCCAACCATGGTGAAGCAGATCGGCAGGGTAGATAGCAATGAGCGTGTTTACATAGAAGATTATGTATATGCATATTTGAATGAACTGAAAGCAGAGAAAAGCAATCTTCCGCTTCGTGCGGCACTTTTTGGACATGTCTATCACAGAGAAAATCAGAATTTTTATCTGGTATACGGTGCTGTCAGTGTAGTGGACGAGTTGGCGAACGGAAGAGGCGAGGAACAGGTCAGGAAGGAATACTTTGAAGAGTATGAACTGATCGGTTATGTCAATATATATGGCAATAAGCAGGAGCTGCCTGGTAAGAAAGAAGGATACTACATTTTTTACGACAAAAATGAGTCCATGCAGAATTATCTGCTTTTTTGCTATAAGCAAAAGAATAGGAAACGGGTAAACAAAAATGAAATAAGTCATACAGGAGAAGATGATTTGAGATTTTTCAGGACGGCATCCCGGGTTTCTCTGATAGATTTCATTAAAAGATTGATTTATGGCGGATGTATCATTATACTGTCAATAGCGGTCACCACAATCAACGATTACAAAAAGATGTATGGGTTTGTGGAGGCGGCAGGCAGGGCTGCAGCAGTGGCGTGGGGAGAAGAGCAGTTACCTTGATACGAAAGATTTGGAGATGAGCGGATGACGAATGTACGTGATTATTTGAAAGAAAGAGAAAAGCGGCAGAGTGTCACGAAAAGCATTGATTATAAAGAAAAAATCCGCAGCCATAAGCTGACGATATTTTACAGGGTAATTCTTTCTGTACTGCTGGCGGCGGTGCTGATGATTTTCCTTTTGGTGCAATGGAAAAATAAAGTGTTCACGGACAGCACGGTTGCAGCATCCTATCCGATAACAGTGGTGCAGGGGGCAACGGTGAAAAATCTAGGAGGAAACATTCTTTTGTACAGCAAAGACGGGGCAAGCTGTATCGATCCAATGGGGAATACCGTCTGGAACCGCACTTATGAAATGCAGACGCCGCTTTTTTCGATTTGCGGTCAGGTGGCGGCGATTGGAGATTATAATGGGCGTTCAATTTACGTTATGGACAAGAATGGCGAAAGGGGTACGGTAAATACCAACCTTCCCATCAGGGATTTTTGTGTTTCTGCCAATTGTGTAGTGGCAGCAGTGCTGGACGATGCGAATATAACCAGAATCTATGTTTATAATGGGAATGAAAATACAGAGACGCCCATTATCTATGGTAAGGCTACCATGGATAAGAGTGGGTATCCTGTCAGCGTTTCCCTGTCGCCTAACGGACATCTGATGGCTGTTTCGTACTTGTATGTAGACAGCGGAAACATGAAATCGTCTGTGGCGTTTTACAATTTTGGAGAAGTGGGCAAAAATGAAACGGACAATTATGTCAGCGGTTATGATTATCTGGACACCGTCATTCCCTATGTGCAGTTTATGGATAATGATTCTGCTTTTGCCGTTTCAGACGACAGGATCGTGTTTTTTCAAGGAACGGAAAAGCCGCTGAACATTGCATCCAATTTATTGGAGGAAGAAGTACAGAGTATTTATTATAATGAAAACTATGTAGGGCTTGTTTTTATAAACCAGAGCGGAGAATCTGCCTACAGGCTGGATGTTTATAATGCATCGGGCAGCAGGGTACATTCACAATTTTTTGACATAGAATATACGGATATTGTTTTCCATAAGGATCAGATCATCATTTATAATGATCTTGAGTGTCAGATATGCAATATTAAAGGGGTAGATAAGTTTGCAGGCGGTTTTGAAAAAAGCACTTCGCTTGTCATACCGACTTCTTCCGTTTACAAGTTTGTGACGGTTACATCTGATTCCATTGAGACAATAGAGCTGAAATGACAGGAAGGTACAAATGTATTACGTTTCGCTTATAGTGATTGCAATTATTTTTATATGGAGAATCGGCGCCGGCTTTCGCAAAGGGATGGTTCAGGAAATTATTTCGTTGATTGCCATGGCGGTTGCAGGGTTTTGTGTGGTTCTTATTTTAGGAGCCGTAGGAAGCTATCTGGAACGGGAGATTGGCAGGACCATTCAGAGTGTGATTGTCCTATTTGTGGTATGCCTTGTATATCGATTGGTACAGACACTTTTTACATCACTTGAATTGATATCAAAATTACCCATTATTAAATGGCTGGATAAACTTTTAGGTCTTGTGGTGGGATTTGCGGAAGCTGCATTAATTTCTGGAATACTGGTATATTTCTTGAAAAATTGGGGATTGTCCATTTTACAGAGGTAATGTAAAAAGAGTAGGAATATAGGATTTACAAAGGAATATTTTGGAATTGATTTCTGATTGCAAAAAAAATCAAAAAAATTTTAAAATAATGTTGACAATAATTACCTTATCTGATATTATGTGAAAGTCGCACGTTGAAAGATTTGCGGCAGAACAAATTGCCGTAAGGCGATTAGGACCTTGACAAATGAACAGCAATGCAACCCTGAAAATTCAGAAGAATTATTCAGAAACGAACGGGACAGAGAGATCTGTCCAGACCAAGAAGAACAGTAATAACGG